>CAVOGM010000004.1:0-167226 GCA_963695465.1 uncultured Gammaproteobacteria bacterium | reverse complement strand
TCCAGATTCTGTTCGGATGGGGGAAGGCGAGGGCTTTCTGATCCGCGGCACCGTGCACCGCACCGCCGGCGTGATCTTGATGCTCTGCTGCGCCTGGCACCTGCTGTTCCTGGTGACGCGTCGGGGGCGCGCGGTGCTCCGCGACATGCTGCCCGCGCTCTCCGACTTGACGCACGTCAAGGAGAACCTCTTGTACTTCCTCGGCCGGCGGGAGACCGGCCCCCGTTTCAAGCGGTTCAGCTACCTGGAGAAGTGCGAGTACTGCGCCCTCATCTGGGGCGACTCGTCATGGCGATCACGGGCACGCTGCTCTGGTTTGACGACTACTTCGTGCAAAGCTGGGGCCTCCCAAGGGCGTCCTCGACGTGGTCCTGATCATTCACTACTACGAGGCGTGGCTGGCGACGCTGGCCATCTCGTGTGGCACGGCTACTCGGTGCTGTTCGGCCCGCACGTGTACCCGATGAACCCGGCCTGGACTCAGCGGCAAGATGCCCAAGGACATGTACAGCTCACGAGCATGCCTGACGGCCCCAAGCTCAAGGTGCGTTCATTCAGGAAGGTTCGCTACGAGGAGGAGGAGGAGGCGGAGGACGACGACGAGGGAGAAGAAGAGGGCAGCCCGCCGCAACCGGGGTGAGCGGGCGAGTTCATCGCCCGGGTCAGGCCTCCGACGCGGTGGCCCTCCATCCCCGTCGACGGCCGCGCCGCCGTCGTGGTCGGTCCACTCGGCGACCTCGATGCCATCGCCGATCAGCTCGACCCGCCGTGGCCGTGGCGAGTGCTTCTGGGCTCGAACCAGATTCGAAATTCCCTTGCCTGCGTCCTGTCCAGCTCGATTCTCCCCCGAAGCTCGCCTTCGGCAAAGGCTGCGAGCATCACCGGACCCAGACGGCCGACGCCCTCGAGCGGATGGCGTCAGTCGCCGATGAGCTCCCTTCACCTGCTTGATGAAGGCGTCGGGATCGACTCGGCTTGTCCACGAACATTTCAGGCTTGATGTCTCTTTCCCGCTTTCCCGCAGCTCCTGAAGCGTCTTTCTCAGCGATTCGCGAAGGCTGTCGTAAGGCCGCTCGAAGGTGTCATCTTCTGCGAATCGAGCTCCCTGAGCGATTCCGCGACGGCGGTGAGCATCAAGATCGGAATGTCCCGGTACTCCTTCTCGTTTGCCGAGTCGCTTGAAGAGAACGAAGCCCGTCTTCTTGGGCATCATCACGTCCAGAACGATCAGATCGATGTCCTTGGACTCCTCGATCCTCTGCAGCCCTTCATGGCCGTCATAGGCCATGATCGAATCGTAACCGTTCTCGCTCAACACCACCGACATGAATTTGGTGGCGTTCCTGTCGTCATCAATGACCATTACTTTGTTGCTCATCTTTCGCTCCTAGGTTGGTGTTTGTGCCCGTCAAAGGCAGAGTCATCCGAAACAGGACGCCCTCGTCGAGCTCGGATTCCAGCACGTTATCGCGCCGCAGTGCAATTTCACGATGCGCGACGTCAGTGCCAGGCCCAATCCGGTACCCGCGTCCAGCTTTGTGGTGAAGAAAGGGGTGAAGACCTTCGCCTTCGTCTCCTCACTCATCCCGATCCCATTGTCTTCGATTTCGACAACGATGGACCAGTGCCCTTCTCCGGGTAGACGCGAAACACGAGTCGCCGCGGTCTCGGATTCCTTGTAGCATTTCGACAGGCATGCGTGCAGGGCGTTCGATGCGATGTCCATCAATGCCATGTGGAGCAGTCGCGAATCGCAAGACACCGGTGGAAGATGCTCGGGGACGTCGCGATGAACGTCACACCTTGATCAGTCGCCGTCTGCTTGATGGCCTTGCGATGTCCTCGACGAGCAGACTCAGGTCGACGACTTCGAGCTCGAGTGCCCATTCCTTGGCGTACTTCAGCATGTTCGACGACGTAGAGATTCCCGATTGTCGCTATGCCCTCGTCGATCATCTCGATCCCCTTCCTCCATCAGTTCCCGGTCTTGCTTCGCCAGCCGCGACGCACCAGGTAGGAGCCGCCAGTCAGCGTGTTCAACATGTTCTTGATGGCATGCTGAATCGCCGTAACCGCCTGACCGATGGCCGCGGCCCTTTCTGATTGCACCAGAAGATGCTCGAGCTGCTTCTGGTCCGTGATGTCCTTGCTGATGCCGATGGTGCCGAGGGCCGCTCCGTCGCGGTCTCGCAGACGGGACAAGGTCAGCAGGACGTTCCTGACCGCCTTCTTCTTCGTGAGGAAGCGCGTCTCGTAGTTGGCGACATTGTCCCGGTGCTCGGAGCCTGGCGATGGCCACCTCTCTCTCGCGAGGATCTGCGAACAGCAGCTCGATGGGCTCGCCGATCAACTCCTCGCGCTGGTAGCCGAGCGCCTGCTCGGCGCCGCGATTGACGGTCTGGATCAGGCCTTCGGGGTTCACCGTGATGATGATGTCGGCGGAGTTCTCGACGATCGCCTCGAGATATTCCCGGGCGTCTCTCAGCTCGGCTCTGATGAGCCTGGATTCTGCAGGCCATGTCGTCGAAGGACTCTTCCACCAGGCCGAATTCGTCGTCGTCGATCGGTCTTGAATCGGAAGACAAGATCGTTGCCGGCGATCGCCTGAATCCCGGAAAGCATGTATCGAAGCGGTTGGGCGAGGGTCCGCTTGAACATGATCCAAAGAGCCATGGTGCCGAGCAGGATGGCTGCAAAGAGCGGCAACGACGAAAGAGGTGTTGAGGCCGGAAATCAGAGCATCGACCTCTTGCAGCGAGTATTCGGCCTGCAGGAACCCCAGGTCGGTCCGGAATCGAGGTGGGTATGGCAATCGGCGTTTGCACAGCGGGCCTCGTTCATGATCGGAGTCATCACGTGGAGGATCCGACCGCCGTCCGGGCCGGGAAGCGCCTCGTCGAGACCAGCAACCCGATTGGGGTTGGGCGGATCGGTGGTAGTCGTGGCAAACCGCGCAAGATGGTCTTCCTCGCTCAGTGTCGTGCCCTCTCGTCGAGCGGGAAAGCCACCACCTCTCCCCGACCAGTGGGACACCAGACGAATGTCGCGGTATACCGTACTGTCCTTGGAGATGTCTCTGAATCAATTCCAGGACGCCGTCGTTGTCACGGCTCATCATCAGCTTGCCGATGCCCCTGAGGATCGACTCGGAGTTGAATCTCAAGACGGCCCGCGCGGATTCCAGAGCATAGTGGTTGCTGACGGCGTTGTTCACGAGACCGGTGGCCGCGATCACCAGCGTCACGATCGTGACGACGACTATGCTCAGCTTCCTGACGACGCTGTTCGTCTCTAGACACGAAATAGCCGCCCCGAGCTCATGGCTCTCGGGTGCCCGATCGAATTGTTCGCGAAGACCGTCGGCTCGAATTCGTGATTTCGAGGTCGGGATCCAGGATGGTCACGGAGAAGTGGCATCGCTCATCGTCTCCTGCTTCAGCCCTCCCTGGCGCGAACCCAGCTTCGAGAGCGGGGCAGCGCGGCGTCCGCTCTTGGGCCCATTCCCGAGCCCCGCGTCGAGCTTGCGTTCAAAGCCGCGAAAGGCAGGGCTGGGCACGATTCACAAGGAGGGGTCTGCACGAACCGTGCCGTTCCGAAATGGCCCGTCTGGACTTCGAGACTTGCACAGACGCGCCGAGCGGCCGGGAAAGCGCCGAACCGAGCCATGACCGGGTGGGGAAAACGCCGAACCGAATCGCGGCGGGGAGCTGAAGACGGTCGCCCTAGTGCCGAAGTGAAACGCGCTTACCGCAAGCAGATGAGCCAGAATCACCCCGACAAGCTGGTCTCGCGCGGCCTGCCGGAATCCATGCTGGAAATCGCCAAGCAGAAGACCCAGGCAATCCAGGCCGCCTACGAGAGGATTCGCGTGGCCCGCGGAATTCGCTGAGTTCCTACAGCCTGCCGCCCTGCGCACGGCCGGGCTGCGCCCGTCCGGCGGCTCGGTTACATTAGCCGCAGGCACGCCCCGAGGATTCCCGTCATGCAGCCCGCGGTCATCGCCCCGTCGATCCTTTCCGCCGACTTTGCCCGGCTGGGCGAAGAGGTCGACGCTGTTCTCGGCGCCGGCGCCGACTGGGTTCACTTCGACGTCATGGACAACCACTACGTGCCCAACCTGACCATCGGGCCGCTGGTCTGCGAGGCGCTGCGCGGTCATGGGGTCACGGCCCCGATAGACGTCCACCTGATGATCCAGCCGGTGGACCGGATCGTGCCCGACTTCGCCAAGGCCGGCGCCACCTATATTTCATTCCACCCGGAGGCGAGCGAGCACGTCGACCGGACCATCCAGGTCATCCGCGACTGCGGCTGCCGGCCCGGCCTCGTCTTCAATCCTGCGACGCCGCTCGACTGGCTCGACTTCACGCTCGACTCGATCGACCTGGTGCTGCTGATGTCGGTCAACCCGGGATTCGGCGGCCAGAAATTCATCCACTCTGCACTGGGCAAGCTGGCGGAGGCGCGTCGCCGGATCGATGCGAGTGGCCGGCCGGTCCGGCTGGAGATCGACGGGGGCGTAAAAGTGGACAACATCGGCGCGATCGCGAGGGCGGGTGCCGACACCTTCGTCGCCGGTAGCGCGATCTTCGGTGCGGACGATTACGCGGCGACCGTCGCCGCCATGCGCCGGGAAATCGCCGGCGAAGCGTGAAGAGGGGCCATCAGGCCCCTCTTCACGCTCAGTTTGCCGTGCTGCCGGCCTTCAGCGCCATGGCGGCCGGCCTGGGCCTGACCTTCGGGCGTGCGCCGAAAACGACGATCGTCTTGCCGTGCGCGGTCAGCAGGCCCTGCTCTTCAAGCACCTTCAACACGCGTCCGGCCATCTCGCGCGAGCATCCGACCAGCCGCGACAATTCCTGCCGGCTGACCTTGATCTGCATACCCTGCGGGTGCGTCATCGCGTCCGGTTCGTTGCACAGGTCCATGATGGCGTGGGCCACCCTGCCGGTGACATCCACGAAGGCGAGGTCCCCCAGCTTGCGGTTGGTCCGGTCGAGGCGGGTTGCGAGCTGCGTGGCCAGTTCGAACACCAGGCTCGGGCTTTCCGCCGCGATCTGGCGGAAGCGCGGATAGGTCATTTCGGCCAGTTCGCAGTGCGTGCGTGTCCTGACCCAGGCGCTGCGTTGCTGGCTGTCCGAGAACAATCCCATCTCGCCGAAGAACTGGCCCTTGTTGAGGTAGGCGAGGACCATCTCATTGCCTTCCTCGTCCTCGATCATGACCTCGACGGAGCCGCGGACGATGTAATAGAGCACATCGGGCAGGTCGCCGGCATGGATCAGGACCGACTTCGAGGGCACGGTGCGTACCCGGCAGTAACTCAGAAAGCGATTGATCGCCGGAATGTCCGTAAGTGGCTTCACTGCATCTTCCATAGCTCTCCCCCAGGCGGGATGGGTTTCCAATCACACCCTTTTATTACACCGCGCCCCGCGGCCGCAAGACATAATTCGATCCCGCCCGGCCCCTAGAGGCGGTAAGCGGCGCTCGTCATCACGCGCGCGGTCATTTTCATGAGTGCACGGATCGGCCCCGGCAGGTCGCTGCCGCCGGCGGCCATGGCTGCCTGGGCGTGGCCGACCTCATCGGCCTTCATCTGCTCGAGAATGGCGCGGCTGCGAGCATCCTCGGCCGGCAGGCGTTCAAGGTGATCGTCGAGGTGGCCCTCGACCTGCCGCTCGGTTTCGGCCATGAAACCGAGGCTCCAGCGGTCGCCGGCCAGGCCGGCAAGCGCTCCGATGGCCACCGCGCCGGCGTACCAGAGCGGGTTCAGATAAGCTCGGGCGATCGCCGAGTTCCTCGAGGCGATCGTGGCACCAGGCCAGGTGGTCGCCTTCCTCGCGGGCGGCTTGGGCCATGGCTTCGCGAATTTCCGGCCGGCGGGCGGTGAGGGCCTGGCCGTGGTACAGGCCCTGGGCTGCGACCTCGCCGGCGTGATCGACGCGGATCAGCCCCGCGACGTGACGTCGGGAGTCGTCGTCCACCAGGTGGCCATCGAGGCGGGCCGCCGGATTGGGGCGCTGGGGATGCGGACGCCCCAGCGACGCCCGCAGCGCCAGATCCGCCTGTTCCAGGAGCCGGTCAAGAGGCGTCAGGGATCGATCCGGCGGTGGCTGGAGCATGGAACACATTATATAGGGGGCTGTTTGCCCCGTCCCGGGCCCCCTGGAACATCGCCAAATCGCCGATGATCCGTAATCGGCTTTGCAAAGCCGGGGCATCTTCTTTAGAATTTCCGCCCTTTCCCGTACCTCCCCTCCAAGGGGTTCAAATGAAAACGATTTTTGCGAGCCCGGAGCGCGTCAAGCGCGACTGGTATGTTGTAGACGCGGCCGGCAAGACCCTGGGGCGTTTGGCGTCCGAGGTGGCTTTCCGTCTGCGCGGCAAGCACAAGCCGGAATACACCCCTCATGTCGACTGCGGTGACTACATCATCGTGGTCAACGCCGAGAAGGTTGCGGTGACGGGCAACAAGCTGCGCGACAAGAAGTACTATCGCTACAGCGGCCACATCGGCGGCCTGAAGACGACGACTCTCGACAAGCTGCTGCAGGAGCACCCTGAGCGGGCCATCGAGTTTGCCGTCAAGGGCATGCTCCCGAAGACGACGCTCGGTCGTCAGATGTACCGCAAGCTGCACGTATTTGCGGGCGCGAGTCATCCGCACGCCGCGCAGCAGCCGAAGCCACTCGAACTTGCCTGATAACGTGACCGGGCCAACAGGAAGAACAGATGTCCGCTAATACGCAATATGGCACCGGCCGCCGCAAGAGCGCAGCCGCCAAGGTGTTCTTGAGGCCCGGCAACGGGCGCATCGTGGTGAACGGCCGTTCGCTGGAAGAATTCTTCGGGCGCGAGACCGGCCGCATGATCGTCATGCAGCCGCTCGAACTCACGCAGATGGTCGACAAGTTCGACGTCACGGTCAGCGTTGAGGGTGGCGGCGTGACCGGCCAGGCCGGCGCAATCCGTCATGGCATCACGCGGGCACTCATGGAATACGACGAAAGCCTGCGCAAGCCGCTGCGTGCCGCCGGTTTCGTCACCCGCGACGCCCGCGAGGTTGAGCGCAAGAAGGTCGGTCGCCGCAAGGCCCGCCGCGGGACGCAGTTCAGCAAGCGCTGAGGCCTGCCCGCCAACCCTTTTGGGGGATCGTCTAGCGGTAGGACTACGGACTCTGACTCCGTCAACCTAGGTTCGAATCCTAGTCCCCCAGCCATCAACGCGAGAAGGCCGGCCCGAAGGGTCGGCCTTTTTGCGTTGTGGGGACGGGATGAGAACCGTTGGTTCGACGAGGCATGCGCAGCATGCCGAAGAACGATGCCGCGCTCTGGCGGCATCGGCTCCGGCGGGGCTCTCTACTTCCGTCGCCCCCGCTCGTTCGGAAAGCCGGCCACTCACTCGCTGGGGGACGACGCTCGTCCTCGCCCCGCCGCGAGCGAGGCGCCTTGCGCCGAGTCATCCCCCTTTCGCTCCGAAATCCGACAGTCGCTCCAGAGGGAGTCCCGCACTGGCCGCGTGCCGACGCTGTCTGTGCGGTGCCGGCTCGGTGCCTGGCACCGCCTGCCGCGCGGTGGCGCTCAGCGCTCGATGCGCTCCACGCTATCGGGTCCCGCGACGAGCAGCACGTCGGCCGGGCGGCGGGCGAACAGTCCGACCGTGACGACGCCCGGCAGCTGGTTGATCTCCGACTCCAGCGACGGCGGATCCAGGATCTCCAGGTTGTGGACGTCCAGGATCACGTTGCCGTTGTCCGTGACGACGCCTTCGCGCCACACCGGCTGGCCGCCGAGCTTGACCAGCTGGCGCGCCACCAGGGAGCGGGCCATCGGAATGACCTCGACCGGCAGCGGGAAACGCCCGAGCACTTCGACCACCTTGGAGTCGTCGACGATGCAGACGAAGCGCTGGCTGGCGGCCGCGACGATCTTCTCGCGCGTCAGCGCGGCGCCGCCGCCCTTGATCAATTGCAGGTGGCGGGTCGCCTCGTCGGCGCCGTCGACGTACAGCTCCAGGTCGCCGACCGAGTTCAGGTCGAACACCTCGATGCCGGCCTTCTTGCAGCAGCAGCGTGCTTGCGTCCGACGACGAGACGGCGCCGGCGATCCGGTCGCGCCATCGCGTCAGGGCGGCGATGAAATGATTGACGGTCGAGCCGGTGCCGACGCCCACCACCATGCCGTCGGTGACGTAGTCGATCGCGGCTTCGGCCGCGCGCCGCTTCTTTTCGTCGGGGGTCATTGCTGCACCGCCTGTGAACTTTGCGATTGCTGCCACCGGAAATGACTGTGCCCGCTTTCGCGGGCACAGTCATTAGCTTTCAGAACCAGCGGCGGGAAGTCTCTCGATCAACCAACCGCCGTTCTTTCTGCCGAAGGCTTACTTCTTCTTCGCAGCCTTCTTCGTCGCCTTCTTCTTAGCCGCCTTCTTGGCCGGCTTCTTCAGCCTTCTTAGCAGCCTTCTTCTTGGTCGCCATGATGGATCTCCATGTCGGGTTAATCCGGGGAGCGAGTATATACATGGTTGACAGGATTGCAAGCAAGGGGTACGCGCGCGAACTGATGATGCGAGACGACACACACGTCGCGTTCGATAGACGAACGTCGAGGCGCGATCACTCGTCGCCCGCATGCTGCGATTCGCGACGAATGAGTTCGCGTGAAAGCGCATCGCGCGAAACGCCTTTTTTTTCCGGACGCCGCGCATCAAGCAGAACTCACTCGTCGGCGAGCGAGTTGATGAACTTCCAGTGCGCCGCAGTGACCGGCGTGATGGAGAGACGGTTGCCGCGCCGCAGTATCCACATGTCGCTGAGCTTGCCGTCGGCGTGCCGCCGAAGCGTCGCTAATGTGACCGGTTGCGCAAACTTGCGCACGAGCTGGACGTCCACCATGAACCAGCGCGGCGCTGCCGGATCGCTGTCGGCGTCGAAGTACTTGCTGCCGGAATCGAATGCAGTGTGGTCGGGATACGCATCGCGCACGACCTTTACGACACCCGCGACCGCGGGGTCCGCGCAGCTGGAGTGATAGAAAAAGCCAAGGTCGCCGCGCTTCATGTCGTCGCGCATCATGTTGCGGGCCTGGAAGTTGCGTACGCCATCCCAGTGCGTGGTTCGCTTCGGCATCGCGGCCAGCGCGTCGATGCCGAAGGTGTCGGGTTCGGACTTGAACAACCAGTAGTTCACTCTGCAGTCTCCGTGGTGGTCCGGCGGAGGAATTCCGCCGCGTGTCCGTAGACGCCGAGTTCGGTCACGACGCCCCATAGCGGCACGTCCCAGGGCCGGACGTCGATGCCGGGCGTACGCTGGAACTCGTAGGCGAGGCCCAGAAGCCGGGGGCGGCGCCAGGCGGACCGATGCTTCAGGAAGGAAAAGTGGCGGTCATAGAACCCCGCGCCCATGCCGAGGCGTTCGCCGTTGGCGTCGAAGGCGACGCAGGGCACCAGCGCCAGGTCCAGCCAGCGACCGTTGATTCCCGGGCGGTCGGGTTCGAATATTCCCCAGCGGTTACGCCGCATGGCGGCGCCTGCACCCAGCCTGGCGAAATCGCATCGTGCGGCGGCTGAAGCGGGTGATGACCGGGACGAACAGGTCGCAGCCGCGGTGGCGAGCGAGCGACACGGCGGGGGCTGGATCCAGTTCGCCGTCCATGGGCAGGTACGCCGCGACTCGCGTGCCGGGCGTGGGCAGTCCCAGGCGGGCGAGGTTGGCGGCGACCGCGGCGGCCGCGGCGTCGCGCAGGTCGGCGGGAATCTCGCGGCGCTCGGCCCGCAGGCGACGCCGCACAGCGGCCCGGTCATCTCGCACTGCGGTCGTCACGTCATGCTGCCTGGAAGAAGGGGAGGCGCCACCCGCCTGTGCCGTTGCCGGCCGCTGCTCTCGACACGGAGCAACAAGTGGGGCAAGTCGCGGCAGCTAAGGCTTCCCGCTCGAAGGCGGACTTGCACAATGCTGCTGCTGAACCGGGCCCCTGGGTTTTTCACATTAGGGTCGAGAGGTTCCCAGACCCGCATCGAACACCGCAGGCGGCGCCAAATCGTCGTGCACCCGGCAAGGGTGCACCTTAATACTACAATTCCAGTTGCTGGCCATTCGCCAGCGCCGACTCCACACGCTCACGCAGGGAGCGCAGGCGGTCGGTCACGTCGGTCTCCAGAGTCTCGTCGCGGCCCTTGGTGCGCAGCAACTCGTTGGTGATGTTGAGCGCTGCCATGACGGCGATCCGGTCGAGGCCGACCACTTTTCCGCTGTCGCGAATTTCGCGCATGCGGCTGTTCAGGAGCTCGGCCGAGTCGAGCAACGCGCGCCGTTCCTCGGGCGGACATGCGACGTGATACTCCTTCTCGAGGATACGGATGCTGACCCGGGTCGCCTCGCCGCTCACGCTCCACTCTCCATGGATTTCAATCGCCCGATCATTGCCTCGACCCGCGCGCGGACCTGCTCGTTCTTGGCCAGCAGCGTGGCGCGTTCGGCCGACAGGGTGTCCTGCCGTTGCCGAAGTGCCCTATTCTCGTCCTTGAGCTGCGAGACCGCGCCGACCAGCTCGTCGAGCCGCCGTTCCAGGCGCTTCAGTTCCTGCTCTACCGCTGACTTGTTGGATTGTTCAGCCATGACTGCATTATGGGACTCTGTCGAAGATACGGTCAACGCGGGACGGATGCCGCCCGCCCTGCCGGCAGGTTAGGATACCCGCCCCAGCGGCGATCCGGACCCGAATTTCCGATGTCCTCCATTACATATGGCGAACTCGACCGGTCCCTCCAGGAGGTGGGCTCGGGCGTCGAGGCGGCCGAGGCCCACGGCTGCCTCTGCGGCGCCCTCTGCGTCGAACAGGTGTTCCCCGCAGCCGAGTGGGCGGCCGAGGTCCTGCCCGACAACGTCGATGAGGCCGTGGCCCGGCCGATCGTCGATCTGCTAGCCGACCTGCGCGACGAAACGCTGGCGCTGCTGGCTGGCGACGACATGGACTTCCAGCCCCTGCTGCCCCTGGACACGGAGCCGCTGGATGCGCGAGTGCGGGCGCTGGCGGTGTGGTGTAGCGGCTTCCTGTACGGTCTCGGCCGGTCCGGCGCGCTGGACAGGCTGCCCGGCGACCTGGACGAGATCCTGCGGGACTTCAGCGAGATATCTCGCGCTGCGGCTGCGCCCGACGAGTCGGGTGACGAGGCGGAGCGCGACTACATGGAGCTCGTGGAATTCGTCCGGGCTTCGGTCCAGCTGTCCTTCGAGGAACTGGCGGCGCAGCGGGCACGGTCCCTGCCCGCCGGCACTCTCAACCACTGACAGATCCCAGCAAGAGCAGGCAACCACCTCATGAAGAAAACCGAATTTGCCAAGCGCCGCCGCCAACTGATGCGGATGATGGGCCGGGACGCGATCGCGATCGTGCCCGCCGCAGGCGTCAAGCAGCGCAACAACGACGTCGAATACCACTACCGGCAGGACAGCGACTTCCAGTACCTGACGGGCTTCGACGAGCCGGAGTCGGTGGCGGTGCTGCTGCCCGGCAGGCCGCAGGGCGAGTTCGTCATGTTCGTTCGCGACCGCGACCCGGCGCGCGAGACCTGGGACGGCGCGCGGGCCGGGCCGGGTGGCGCAGAGTCCGACTTCGGCGCCGATCACGGTTTCCCGATAGCGGACATCGACGAGATCCTCCCGGGCCTGCTGGAGCGGTGCTCACGCGTCTACTACACGATGGGGGTGAACCCTGAATTCGACCAGCGGGTGTTCGGCTGGGTCAACGGGCTGCGCGCCCAGGCCAAGAAGGGGCTGCACACGCCGCAGGAGTTCGTCGCACTGGACCACCTGCTGCACGAGATGCGGCTGTTCAAGAGCCGCCCCGAACTCGACACCATGCGCCGCGCCGGCGCCATAGGCGCGTCGGCTCACTGCAGGGCCATGAAGCTGGCTGCCCCGGGCGCATGGAATACGAGGTGATGGCGGAAATCCTTCACGAGTTCCACAGCCGGAAGGCCGACATTTCCTACTATCCGATCGTCGGCAGCGGACCGAATGCCTGCGTGCTGCATTACCACGCCAACGACCGGCAGATGAAGGACGGCGACCTGCTGCTGATCGATGCCGGCTGTGAGTACGATTTCTACGCCTCCGACATCACCCGCACCTTCCCGGTGAATGGCCGCTTCACCGCAGCGCAGCGTGCCGTCTACGAGGTCGTCCTGGCGGCCCAGCACGCGGCGATCGAGAAGACGCGGCCCGGCAACCACTGGAACGAGCCCGCACGAAGCCGCGGTGCGCGTGATCACCCAGGGACTCGTGAAGCTCGGCCTGCTGAAGGGCAAGGTCGCGAAGCTGATCAAGGACGAGGCCTACAAGAAGTTTTTCATGCACCGCACCGGCCACTGGCTCGGGATGGACGTCCATGACGTCGGCGAATACAAGGTCGGCGAGGAGTGGCGCCTGCTCGAGCCCGGCATGGTGATGACGGTCGAGCCCGGCATCTACATCCCGCCGGGCACCAGGGGCGTGGCCAGGGAATGGCAGGGCATCGGCATCCGGATAGAGGACGACGTCGCGGTGACCAAGGGCGATCCGGAGGTGCTGACCGACGGCGTCCCGACCGACCCGGACGAGATCGAGCGGCTGGTCCAGGCCGCGTGAACGCCGGACGGCGGCATCCGATGAAGATCAGCAAGGTCTCGCAGAGGCTGGCCGGCAGCGATGGCGACGGCTGGGCCGTCCACGACAAGGGGCTGGCGCTGCAGGCGGCCGGGCAGGACGTCATCCTGCTGAGCGTCGGCGACCCCGATTTCCCGACGCCGGAACCCATCTTCTACGAGGCCCTGGCGGCGATGAAGCACGACCGCACGCACTACTCGCCCGCCCAGGGTGAGCCGGCGCTGCGAGCCGCCATCGCGGCTCTCGAATCCCAGACGTCGGATCATCCCTGTGATCCCGACGAGATCGTCGTTTTTCCGGGGGCGACCAACGCCATCTACGCCGTCCTGTCCTGCCTCGTGAATCCCGGCGACGAGATCCTCGTGCCGGAGCCCATGTACGTCGGCTACTGGGGAATCACCGGGGCGCTCGGCCTGCGCGTGCGGACCGTGCCGCTGGACTGCGCCAACAACTTCGCACTCAACGTCGCGACAGTGCGCGCCGCGATCACGCGCCGATACCCGCGTCGTGCTGGTCAACACGCCAGGCAACCCCGGCGGCAACATCATCGGGCGCGAGCAGCTGGCCGAGCTGGCCGCCGTCTGCCGCGAGCGCGAAATCTGGCTCGTGTGCGACGAGGTGTATTCGCTGATCACCTACAAGCAGCGGCACGTCTCGCTGCGGGCCTCGGCCAGGTCGCTCGACAACACGGTCATGGTCGACGGCCTGTCGAAGTCGCATGCGATGAGCGGCTGGCGCGTCGGCTGGGCCGTGGCCCCCCGGGAACTGGTGCCGCACCTCGCGAGGTTCGCGGGTGCGACCATATTCGGCTGCCCCCAGTTCATCCAGGACGCCTCCGCCTACGCGCTGGGACACAATATCGAGCATGTCGAGCGCATGCGACTCGAGTACCAGCGACGCCGGGACTATGTCGTGCGGCGCATCAACGCCCTGCCCGGGCTGAGTTGCCAGGAACCCGATGCGGGCATGTTCGTCATGGTGAACGTCGCCGCGATTGGCATGGATGGCGACGGGTTTGCCCGGCACCTGCTGGAGCAGGCCCGGGTCACGGTCGTGCCGGGCCGCGCATTCGGGCCGAGTGCCGCGGACTTCGTGAGGGTAACGCTGTGCCAGCCCATGGACGTGCTGGCCAGGGCGATCGATCGTATCGAGGCCATGCTCATTGCGCCGCGGGACGGCGTCGCGGCCAGTCGTTAATCGGGGCGAAGAAAGCCAGCCGCCGTCTAGACCATGTCCGGCTCGTCGATCTGCGACCAGCGTCGGCGCCGATGCCACGGCCGCTTCCTTCAGCAGGGTCTTCAGCGCGGCGAGGTCCCGGGCGTGCACCGCACGGCAGCCGAGGCCCTCGGCGACCTTGAGAAAATCGGGAGTACACAGGTCCACACCGGTTGGCTCGATGCCGCCTTCGCGCATGAAGCGCCGGATTTCCTCGTAGCCCCGGTTGTTCCACAACAGGAAGATCACCGGCAGCCGGAGTTCGGCTGCGGCCGCGAGTTCCCCGAGCGTGAACTGGGCGCCGCCGTCGCCGATCAGCGCCGCAACGGGCAGGTCGGGTGCGCCGAGCTTGGCGCCGATCGCGGCGGGGATCGCGTAGCCCAGGGTTCCGTAGCCGGAAGCCGAATGAAAATAGCGGCGCGGCGCCTCGGTCTCGTACTGCAGCCAGGCGCGATAAGTCGGTTGCGCGGAGTCCCCGACGAGGACCAGGCCGGGCAGCGCTTCCTGCAGCGCATCGAAGAACTGCGCGTAGGAGTCCTCGCGCGCCGCCCGCAGCCGCCCGCGCAGCTCGGCCGCCCAGGTCACGCCGTCCGCGGCCGCCCGGGCGTCGCCGACGAGCAGGTCGGACAATTGGGCCAGTGCCTGGCGTGCATCGGCCCAGATCGCCAGGCTCGGACGGACGTTACGCGCCAGCTGCCCCGGATCGACATCGATTCGGATCAGTCGGCCGGGTATCTCGACGTCGCCCTGGAAAAAGAAATCGTAGTCGGTCTCGCTGAATTCCGTGCCCACGGCCAGGACCACGTCCGCCTCGCGCAGCGCGTCCCGGATCGCGGGGCAGGAGCCGGAGCCGCCCACTGCCAGCGGATGCGATACCGGGATCACACCCTTGGCATTGACCGTGTTGATGACCGGGGCGTCCAGGGCTTCCGCGGTGCGCCGCAGTTCCGAAGCCGCAGCAATCGCGCCGCCGCCAATCGCGATCAGGGGTCTCGCCGCTGCGCGCAGCCATGCCGCGGCTTCCCGGAGCTGGGCCGGGCATGCGGCCGGCGGATTCGGCAGGGCCCAGGGACGGAGGTCGACACCGTCGGCGGGCAGCGCGATCACGTCGACCGGGATCTCGATATGGACAGGCCCGGGGCGGCCGCTGCGGAACAGCCCGAACGCCCGGGCAAGTACCCTGGGCAGTTCCTCCGGGCCCTGCAGCGTGTGGCTGAAACGGGACAGTTCGTCAAAGACGACCTGCTGACGCCGCAGTTCGTGCAGGCGCCCCTCGCCCAGGCCGAGCTGCCGGCGGCGGTTCACGGAGGAAATGACCAGCATGGGAACCGAGTCGGCCAGTGCCTGGCCCATCGCGGTGGCGATGTTGGTCATGCCGGGTCCGGTGATCACGAAGCACACGCCGGGCTTGCCGGTCACCCGCGCATAACCGTCGGCCATGAACCCCACGCCCTGTTCATGCCGCGCGGTTACGTGGCGGATCGAAGAGGCGGGGAGGGCGCGGTACAGCTCGATCGTGTGCACGCCCGGTATGCCGAACACGGTATCGACGCCGTAACCCTCGAGGAGTCGGACAAGGACTTCACCGCAACTCGGCATCGATCATTCCTGTCTGGGCGCAGGCGGTCATTCTCCGGCCTCGAGGTCATGCTGTCGAGGACCTGCGCTCGATACTGCGGTCAAACCGCTACAATGCAGACGCGGCCTGCCCCGCGGCGCATAGCCGGAGAGAACCTGTGAGCGAACGAGAGTTGTTCCAGCCCCTTTCGGGCAATGAAATGCCACGATTCGGCGGGCCGGCGACTTTCATGCGGCTGCCGGCCATGGAAGCGACCGAGGGCCTCGACGTTGCCTTCGTGGGGGTACCGCTCGACATCGGCACGTCCAACCGTCCGGGGGCGCGACTCGCGCCGCGCCAGATCCGTGATGAGTCGCGCATGCTGCGACCCTACAACATGGCGACCCGCGCCGCGCCGTTCGACAGCCTGCGGATTGCCGATGCCGGCGACGTGGCGATCAATACCTTCGACCTGGGCAAGAGCATCGGTATCATCGAGCGGCATTACGACGCGCTGCTCGCGACCGGCTGCACACCGCTGACGATGGGCGGGGACCACACGATTTCATTGCCGATCCTGCGGGCGATGCGCCGCAAGTACGGCCCGGTCGGCCTCGTCCACGTCGATGCGCACGCCGACGTCAACGACGAGATGTTCGGCGAAAAGATCGCCCATGGCACGCCGTTTCGGCGGGCAGTCGAAGAAGGGCTGCTCGACTGCCGACGGGTTGCACAGATCGGCCTGCGCGGAACCGGGTACGCAGCGGACGACTTCGACTGGCCGCGGCAGCAGGGTTTCCGCGTGGTCCAGGCGGAAGAATGCTGGCACCGTTCACTGGTGCCGTTGATGAAGGAGGTGGCGGATCAGGTTGCCGGCGGCCCGGTCTACCTGAGCTTCGACATCGACGGCATCGATCCGGCCTATGCGCCGGGCACCGGCACCGTCGAGATCGGCGGGCTGACCGTTCCGCAGGCGCTCGAGATCATCCGCGGATGTCGCGGCCTGCAGGTCGTCGGCGGCGACCTGGTCGAGGTCTCGCCGCCGTATGACACGACGGGCAATACGGCCCTGCTGGGCGCCAGCCTGCTGTTCGAGATGCTCTGCGTCCTGCCGGGCGTGCACTACAGGTAGCGCCCGCGCTGCCGGTGTCCGTCGCGTCGGGGTCAGGCTCCGCGGGCAGGGCGTCGGTGTCTGGCACCGCTGGTACGGCGCTCACTACGGGCACAGCCTGGCGAGCGGTGCCTGATACCTCTTGCTGCGCAAGGCTCTACGACGGTCATGGCAATCCGGCCCGCCGGCTGCGGCCGGGGCTTCCCCCGCTCGCTCCGAAAGCCGCCAGTCGCTCGCCGGGGGAACCCCGTCCTGGCCGAGGGCCGGCTCGGTGCCTGGCACCTCTCGCTGCCACCGCGTGGTCGAGGGAGGGCCAGCCTCCTTGGCGAGCGACTTTAGCCGAAGGCGGAGCGAGCCAAGGACGGACTGGGCCGACAGGCGACCGCGCCGTGACGTTGGCGCAGCGTGACGCGGCCCGGAGGTGTCAGGCACCGCATTCGAGGCCGAGTGAGAGATGGTTGCCGTGCCAACGGTGCCAGACACCGACGCGTTGCCAGCGGTGCCTGACCCCGACGCTGTACGAGCGGAGCCTGACACCAACCTCGTGGCCGCGGAGCCCGAGACGTGCCGGGTGTCGTAAACTGGGCAAATGAACGCGCAAGACAAGATTAGGCGCTGCGACATCGCGATCGTCGGCGGCGGGATGGTCGGGCTGTCGCTCGCCGCGGCGCTGCGTGGACTGGCTCTCGACATCGTCGTGATCGAGCCTGTGCCCGCCGACAGCGACGAGCAGCCGAGCTTCGATGAGCGCACCACGGCGCTGTCGAATGGTAGCCGGCGCATCCTGGAGGGGATCGGCGTCTGGCCGGCGCTGGCCGCGGACGCCACCCCCATCAAGCGCATCCACGTATCGGATCGCGGTCACTTCGCGATGGCACGCCTGTCGGCGGAGGAACAGGGCGTGCCTGCGCTGGGCCACACGATCACCAACCGGGTACTCGGCAGGGCGCTGGCCGCGGCGTGCCGGGATGTCCCGCGCCTCGGGGTCCTCTGCCCGGCCAGTGTTGCTGCGGTCGAGCCGCGCGCAGACGGCGTGCGGCTGGCTGTCGAGGGTGCGTGGCGGGGAAGCGTCGAGGCGAGGCTGGTGGTGGCCGCCGACGGCGCGAAGTCCGCGGTGCGGGCGGCGTTCGGAATCGATGCCACGGTCTGGGACTACGACCAGCACGCGATCATCGCCAACGTCGTGCCGGAGAAGTTTCATGACTTCGTGGCCTATGAGCGCTTCACCGAGGAGGGGGCGATGGCCGTGCTGCCGCTCACCGATGGCCGCTGCACGATTGTCTGGACGCTGCCGCCGGACACCGCCCGGTCCGCGATGTCCCTGGACGAGCACGCTTTCCTGGCGGCCTTCCAGGAGAAGTTCGGCTACCGCCTCGGGCGCTTCACGCGGGTCGGCAGGCGCTGGGCTTATCCGCTTGTCGCTGACGCGCTCCGAGCGCCAGGTGGCGCCGCGCGCCGTCATCATCGGTAACGCCGCCCAGGGCCTGCATCCCATCGCCGGCCAGGGTTTCAACCTCGGCCTGCGGGACGTCGCGACGCTCGCCGAAGTGATTGCCGACGACTTGGCAACGAGGGGCAGCGAAGCCGATACGGGTGCGGCGGCGGTGCTCGAGCGCTACGCCGACTGGCGCCGCGCCGACCGGCGCACGGTCATAGCGTTCACCGACGGACTGGTGCGTCTCTTCGCGAACCCGCTGGCGCCGGTGCGCGCGGCGCGCGCCGCCAGCCTGTTGCTGTTCGACCTGGTCACCCCGGCAAAACACGCCTTCGCCAGGGTGACGATGGGCCTCGCCGGCAAGCTGCCGCGCCTGGCTCGCGGAGTACCGCTGGCATGAAGCGGGACTTCGACGTGCTCGTCGTCGGCGGTGGCATGGTCGGCGCTGGTTTTGCAGCCCTGCTGGGGGCCTATGGCCCGACGCAGGGTCTCAGGATCGCGATGCTGGAACCCCGCCCGGTGCCGTATCCCGCAGTTGGCGAAGCTTTCGACCTGCGCGTGTCCGCCCTGTCGCGCGCCTCGCAGCGAGTGCTGGAGCGGGCGGGCGCCTGGCCCCGCGTCATCGAGCGGGGTGCGGCCCCCTACCAGCGCATGGTCGTCTGGGACGAGCGGGGCTCGCCCGCAGGCCGCGATTCGATCCGGTTCGACGCGGCGGAACTCGGTGAGCCGGACCTGGGACACATCGTCGAGAACCGCGCGGTCCAGGCGGCGTTCACCGAGCGCGCGGCAGCACACGGCGTGACGCTGCTGAGGTCCGGTGTCGCGGAACTGGCCCCGACGGACGATGCCATCTCCGTCGTGACCACGGAGGGCCGCAAGCTCACGGCCGCGCTGGTCGTCGCGGCGGACGGTGGCGAGTCGGCCGTGCGCAAGCTTGCGGGAATCGACAGCCATGGCTGGGACTACGGCCAGCACGCGCTCGTGACTCACCTGCAACCGGAGCGCCCGCACTCGGATACCGCATGGCAGAGGTTCCTGTCGACGGGCCCGCTGGCGCTGCTGCCGCTCGCCGACGGGCGCGTCTCGCTGGTCTGGTCGACGACGCCTGCGCAGGCCTCGGCGCTCATCGAGTGCGACGATGCCTCGTTTGCCGCCCAGGTCACCAGCGCCTCGGCCGGGGTGCTGGGCCGGCTCGAAGCGACGACCCGCAGGGCCGCGTTCCCCTTGCGCCTGCTGCATGCCCTGTCCTACACGCGGCACGCGGATCGCCCTGATCGGCGACGCAGCTCACGGCGTGCATCCGCTGGCGGGACAGGGCGTCAACCTGGGCTTGATGGACGCGGCCGCGCTGGCCCAGGCCCTGGGTGAAGGGCTCGCGCAAGGGGCCGATCCTGGCGACACCCTGCCACTGCGCCGCTATGAGCGCTGGCGCAAGGCGGAAAACCTTCCCGCGATGGCGCTGATGGACGGCCTGCAGCGGCTGTTTGGCCATGACCATCCGGCCGTGTCCTGGGCGAGGCGAACCGGCCTCGCGCTCGCAGACCGCTCGGGCCCGCTCAAGCGCGGTCTGATCGAGCACGCCATGGGGCTGGCCGGCGAAGTGCCGTTGCCCGCGAGGTGACAAGGGGAGTCGGGTAACAACAAGGTGCCAGGCACATGCCTGTCCCCGAATGGGGACAGGCATGTGCCTGGCACCTCTCGGTCCTGACTAGTTCTCCGGCCAGGCGCTCGCGTCGATGGTTTCGCGATAGCCGTGCCAGGTCGCGTATCCCAGCAGCGGAATCGTCACGACGAGTCCGAGCAGCGCCGTGGCGAAGCCGACGGCTGTCAGCACCACGATCAGCGCAACCCATACGACCATTGCCGGCTTGTTCCGGAGCACCGCGTTGACGCTGGTCACGACGGCCGTGATGGCATCGGCGTCGCGGTCGCAGATCATCGGCAGCGAGAATGCGCTGAAGGCGAAGGTCACCATGGCGAAGACCGATCCCACTGCGGATCCGACTGCCAGGAACCCCGCAAGCTGCCTCCAGTCCGGATGTCCCTCTTCCGGAAAGAACACGTGCAGCATGGATCCCGCCCGTGCCCAGACCAGGAACACGACCAGCAGCGCCAGCGCGAACACCATGGCCGTGCCGAGGCCGCGGCGCTGCTCGCCGAAACACCGCCGCAGCGACGGCCGCAGTCCGCGGCCGAGCTGGCGGCTGATGGAATAGAGGCCGAGCGCCAGGACGGGTGCCACGAAGACAAAGCCCGACAGCAGGACCAGTACCGCCCAGTAACTGCCCATCTTCAGGCCGATGCCGACGACGATCCAGGACAGAGCCGCGATGACGAGTCCGTAGGTCAGGCTCTGTCGCGGCGCGCCGCGATAGTCCTTCCAGCCGCTGCGGATCCAGCCGAGCGGGGCGCCCGGCCCGACCGACCGGCAAGGCGCTACGAAGGGCAGATCCTGTGAGTCGGGGCTCGACGACCTGGTGTCTTCCTGCATGCGACAGTCAGGCCAGCGCAGTCCGTCTTGGCGGCGCAGATGAAATCCTTCTCCGTCAGTCCGCCGACATCGTGGGTGGAGAAGCGGACATTGCAGTAGTTGTAGCCGAGCTCCAGGTCGGGGTGGTGGTCCTCGGCGTTGGCGACATGGGCCAGGGCGTTGACGAAGCCCATGGTCCGGTAGAAATCCTGGAAGCCGAGCTCGCGCCGCAGCGCCTTGCCGTCCTCCGTGACTCGCCAGCCCTCGTGCAGCTGCCCCATCAGGGCTTCGGCCTGCCCGGCGGTGTAGGGCACGTTCGCGCCTTCGCAGCGCTGGCAGCTGCGCTCCTTGAGTTGCGTCATGGCGTCTCCTTCTGCGGGTACCGGCGCTCGACGTAGCGCTCCACCAGTTCCTGGAATTCCTCGGCGATGCGCTCGCCCTTCAGCGTCACGGTCTTCTCGCCATCCTCATAGACGGGCGCGACCGGCCGCTCACCGGTACCAGGCAGGCTGATGCCGATGCTGGCGTGCTTGCTTTCGCCCGGTCCGTTCACGACGCAGCCCATCACGGCGACGGTCATGTCCTCGACGCCGTCCCGCTGCAGCTTCCATTCCGGCATGCGTTGCCGGATGTAGCCCTGGATGCGCTGCGCGAGTTCCTGGAAGTACGTGCTGGTCGTGCGGCCGCAGCCCGGGCAGGCGATCACCATGGGCGTGAATGCCCTGATGCCAAGACTCTGCAGGATCTCCTGCGCGACGATTACCTCGCGCGTGCGGTCGCCGCCCGGCTCCGGGGTGAGCGAGATGCGGATGGTGTCGCCGATGCCTTCCTGCAACAGCACGGACAGGGCGGCGGTCGAGGCGACGATGCCCTTCGATCCCATACCCGCCTCGGTAAGGCCCAGGTGCAGCGGATAGTCGCAGCGCGACGCCAGGCTGCGATAGATGGCGATCAGGTCCTGCACGCCGGAAACCTTGGTGCTGATCACGATGGCGTCGTGCGGCAGGCCGAGCGCCTCGGCCCGCGCGGCGCTCTCGAGGGCGGAGACGACGGTCGCTTCACGCAGCACCTCGAGCGCATCCTTTGGCGCCGCCGAGCGCGAGTTGTCGTCCATCATCCTGGTCAGCAGGTCCTGGTCGAGGCTTCCCCAGTTGACCCCGATCCGGACAGGCTTGCCGTGGCGGCAGGCGGTTTCGATCATCTCGGCGAACTGGGGATCCCGCTTGCTGCCGCGGCCGACGTTGCCAGGGTTGATCCGGTACTTGGCCAGCGCCTCGGCGCAGCCGGGGTGTGCCTTGAGGAGCTTGTGGCCGTTGAAGTGAAAGTCGCCGACGAGGGGAACCTCGACGCCGGCCGCCGCGAGCCGCTCGACGATTCGCGGCACGGCGGCGGCAGCCTCGTCCGTGTTGACCGTCACCCGCACGAGCTCGGAGCCCGCTTTCGAGCCAGCTCCCTGACCTGCCGGAAGGTTCCCTCGACGTCTGCGGTATCCGTGTTCGTCATCGACTGCACGACGATGGGCGCATTGCCGCCGATCGTGACACGGCCGACCCTGACTGCAGTGGATGGTCTGCGTTCGCCGATCGGCATGATGTTCCCGTGGTGCTGGATGCGGCCGTATTGTAGGCCGCGGTGGCAGGCGCTGGCGAACATCGCGCCGTCCCGCCGATGGCCTGCGGGATGTTCCAGACAGACGCGGCTGGGCCCCTGGACGGAGCCGCCTGCGCGGACCAAGCCGGGCCTCCGGGTGGGGCGGGCCCCGGAGTACGAATCGAGAAAAACGCCCCAAGTCTCCGCTCAGGGACAGAAAACACGCGAGCGAACCCGGTTCGCCCCGTGTTTCCGGTACCGGGCGGCGATTCCGGCGTTTCTTGATCGGCCGGGAGTGGCTAGAATGCGGGGGTCGCCACAAGACCTGTCCGGAGAGACCGCGCTCGCGCGGCGCCGAAGGCGCAACCCGCCCGGAAACGCTCAGGCAAAAGAACGGCAGGATCTGGCGACCTCTGGAGAGCGGTCCCGCAAGGGCCCACCGAAGGGGAGCGGTACCGGGACGACTTGCCCGGTTCCCAATCTCTCAGGTCCACGGACAGAGGGGCGGCAGGCTCACGGGGCCTGCCGCCCCTTTTGCTTTTTGCGCGGCCGCCGGCCGCAGGGATGGAACGATGGGACTCAGAACCCCGCTTTATGACGCGCACGTCGCGCGAGGCGCCCGGATGGTGGACTTCGGCGGCTGGGACATGCCGGTTCACTACGGCTCGCAGATGGAGGAGCACCACTGCTGTACGGCGCGATGCCGGCATGTTCGACGTCTCGCACATGTGCGCGGTCGACCTGCGCGGCGCAAGGACCCGCGCGTTCCTGTCGCAACTGCTCGCCAACGACGTCGCCCGGCTGACCGAGCCCGGCAAGGCGCTCTACAGCTGCATGCTGCGCGAGGACGGCGGCGTGCTCGACGACCTGATCGTCTATTTCCTGGAGGACGCCTGGTTCCGGCTGGTCGTCAATGCCGGGACGGCCGCCAAGGACATCGCCTGGATCACGGAGCGCGCGACGGCCTTTGGCGTCGTCGTGACGCCGCGGCGCGACCTCGCCATCGTCGCCGTGCAGGGCCCCAGGGCGCGCGACAAGGCCGCCGGCTGCCTGCCGGCCGGATGCCGTGACCAGGCCCTGGCGCTCGGCACCTTTTTCGGCGTGCCTTGCGGGGACTGGCTGGTTGCGCGGACCGGATATACAGGTGAGGATGGCTTCGAGGTCATCCTGCCGGCGAAGGAGGTGCGAGGCTTCTGGGACGCGCTGCTCGCGGCGGGCGTCGCACCCTGCGGTCTAGGCGCGCGCGACACGCTGAGGCTCGAGGCCGGCATGAACCTCTACGGCAACGACATGGGCGAGAACGTGACGCCGCTCGAGTCGGGCCTCGCCTGGACGGTCGCCATGAAGGACGACCGTGATTTCATCGGCAGAGGCGCGCTCGAGGCGCAGAAGGCCGCGGGCGTCGCCCGCAAGCTGGTGGGCCTCGTGCTCGAGGATCGCGGCGTGTTGCGCGCGCACCAGAAGGTGGTCGTTGCGGGGTCGGGCGAGGGCGAACTGACCAGCGGCACCTTTTCGCCAACGCTCGAAAAGTCGATCGGCCTCGCGCGGGTGCCTGCGGCGACCGGCGAGCGCGTACAGGTGGACATCCGGGGCAAGCTGCTGGATGCGAGGGTGGTCAAGCCGCCGTTCGTACGCAATGGCAAGGCTGTGATCGAGATCTGAATCAACCGACAGTCCGTCAACCAGACGGTGGGAGCAGGATGAAATGAGCAACGTACCGGGGGACCTTCGCTACACCAAGAGCCACGAATGGGTTCGCACGCTGCCGGACGGCAGCGTCGAGATCGGCATCAGCGACCATGCGCAGGCGGCGCTGGGCGACCTGGTGTTCGTGGAGGTGCCCGAGACGGGCCGCCAGGTTGCCACGGGGGACGCGTTCGCGGTGGTCGAGTCCGTGAAGGCGGCTTCCGACGTCTACAGTCCGCTGACCGGCGAGGTGCTGGCCGGCAACGATGCGCTGGCCTCGCAGCCGGAGCTCGTCAACCAGGATCCCTATGTCCAGGGCTGGATCGCACGCCTGAAGCCCGCTTCAACTGCGGAGGTCGAGGCCCTGCTCGACGCGGCGCAGTACTCGGAGCACCTCGCCAGCGAAGCTTGAACCCGCGCACGGAGAATCGCAGATGGCTTACATCCCGCACACTGACGAAGACGTCCGCAGCATGCTCGAGGCGATCGGCGCCCCGGACATCGAGGCGCTGTTCGACGAGATCCCCGCGGAGCTCATGATCGACTCGCTCAAAGGCGTGCCGCCGGCGCTTTCCGAAATGGAAGTCGGCCGGCTGATGCTGGATCGCGCCGACCGTGACGGCCGCCCGCTCAACTTCATCGGCGCAGGCGCATACGAGCACCACATTCCCGCGCCGGTCTGGGCGATCACGACCCGCGGGGAGATCTACAGCGCGTACACGCCCTACCAGGCGGAGGCCAGCCAGGGAACGCTGCAGACCATTTACGAATACCAGACCATGATGGCGAGCCTCACCGGCATGGATGCGTCGAATGCCTCGCTCTACGACGGCGCATCAGCGCTGGCCGAGGCCTGCCTGATGGCGGTGCGCGCCAACCGGCGGTCGAAGTCGTCACGCATGCTGGTACCGCGCAGCGTCAACCCGACGTACCGGCTGTGTACCGAGGCAATCGCCGGCACCCAGGGCGTCACGCTGGAGGTGGTGGACTACGATCCCCGGACCGGGTGCACGCTGCTCGACGCGCTGCGGCCCTACGAGGGGCAGGACATCACGGCAGTGGTCTTGCAGCAACCGAACTTCTTCGGCCAGCTCGAGGACGTCGACGCCATCACCGACTGGGCGCGGGCGCAGGGCGCGCTGGTGATCGGCATCGTCAATCCGGTGTCGCTGGCCCTGCTCAAGCCGCCGGGTGAATGGGGCGAGCGCGGTGCGGACATCGCCTGCGGCGAGGGCCAGCCCCTGGGCGTACCGCTGTCCTCCGGCGGTCCTTACTTTGGCTTCCTGACGACCCGCATGGAGCACATCCGGCAGATGCCAGGTCGTATCGTCGGCCGCACGCTGGACCTGGACGGGCGCAGCGGCTTCACGCTGACCCTGCAGGCCCGCGAGCAGCACATCCGGCGCGGCAAGGCGACTTCCAACATCTGCACCAACCAGGGACTGCTGATGACCGCGGCAACCATCTACATGACGCTGCTCGGGCCGTCGGGCCTGGAGCGTGTCGCCGCTGCCTGCATCGCGCGGACCGTGGAGCTGGTTCAGGCGCTCGGCAGGATACCGGGCGTGAGTGAGGTCTTCGAAGGACCGAGGTTCCACGAAGCCGTCATCCAGCTCGACCGGCCCGTGCAGCCGGTGCTGACCGCACTGGCGAACAGCGGCATCGTGGGCGGCTACGACCTCAGCCGTGACTTCCCCGAACTCGGCAACGCCCTGCTCGTATGCGCCACCGAAACGCGCACCAGCGAGGACATCGCCAGGTATGCCACAACGCTGGCCGAGGCGCTGAAGCGCCCGGCAGCCGCCTGAGGAACCAACATGCAGACCCGTGAACCCGTCGTTTTCGAGCTGTCCCGCCCGGGGCGCACCGCGGCCTCACAGCAGCCACCCAAGGCGGTGGCCGAGGTGCCCGAGCGCCTGCGACGCCGCTCCAGGCCGCTGTTGCCCGAGGTGTCGGAGTTGCAGGCAGTGCGTCATTACACGCGGCTGTCGCAGATGAACTTCAGCATCGACACGCACTTCTACCCGCTGGGTTCGTGCACGATGAAATACAACCCGAAGGCCTGCAACACCTACGCGATGCTGCCCGAGTTCCTCGGCCGGCACCCGCTGGCGCCGGAGTCGACGGGCCAGGGCTTCCTGGAATGCATGTACGAGCTGCAGGAAATGCTCAAGGACGTGACGGGCATGAAGGCGGTCTCCCTGACGCCGATGGCCGGCGCCCAGGGAGAGTTCGCCGGTGTGGCGATGATCCGCGCCTATCACCATGCGCGCGGCGACCTTGCCCGTGACGAGATCATCGTGCCCGAGGCGGCGCACGGCACCAACCCCGCCACCGCGACCATGTGCGGCATGAAGGTCCGGGAGATTGCCTGCGGCCCCGATGGCGACGTCGACATCGAGGCGCTGAAAGCCGCAGTGGGGCCGGCCACGGCGGGCATCATGCTGACCAATCCGAGCACGCTCGGCGTGTTCGAGAGGCGGATCATGGAAATCCGCCGCATCGTGCACGAGGCCGGTGGGCTGCTCTACTACGACGGTGCCAACCTCAACGCCATCCTCGGCATGGTGCGGCCGGGAGACATGGGCTTCGACGTGATCCACATGAACCTGCACAAGACCTTTTCCACGCCGCACGGCGGCGGCGGACCGGGATCGGGTGCTGTCGGCGTGGCCGAGCGGTTGCTGCCCTTCATGCCGATTCCGGTGGTCGGGTGCGAGGAAGGGCGCTACCGCTGGCTCGACGAGCGCGACCTGCCCAAGTCCATAGGCAGGCTGTCCGGCTTCATGGGCAACGCGGGCGTGCTGCTGCGAGCCTACGTGTACATGCGGATCCTCGGCCGCGAGGGCATGCGTCGGGTGGCCGAGTACTCGGCGCTCAACGCCAACTACCTGTTTGCCCGCCTCAAACAGTCCGGTTTCGACGCGGCGTACCCGCAGCGGCGGGCCAGCCATGAATTCATACTGACCATGAAGCGCCAGGCGAAGGAGCAGGGCGCCACGGCCATGGACTTCGCCAAGCGCCTGCTCGACTACGGCTACCACGCACCCACCACCTACTTCCCGCTGCTCGTGCCCGAGTGCCTGTTGATCGAGCCGACTGAAACGGAGTCGAAGGAAGAGCTCGACGGCTTCGTGGCGGCGATGACGGCCATCAAGCAGGAGGCCGAGACCGACGTGGTGAAACTCAAGGGCGCGCCCTACACCACGCCTGTCAGGCGTCTCGACGACGTGCGCGCGGCCAAGCAGCTCGACCTGACCTGGAAGCCGGCGGCGGCATGACCAGCGGCCGGGTCAAGCCGACGGGGCTGATGCGGCTGCTGAACGCCTTCGGGAACACGAACCGGGGGCTGATCGGCGCCTGGCGGGAGGAGGCGGCCTTCCGCCAGGAGTGCGCCCTGGCGGTCGTGCTCATTCCGCTCGGGTTCTGGCTGGCTGACAACGGCATCGAGCGCGTCCTGCTGGTCGGTCCGGTCATCTTCATTCTCGTGGTGGAACTTCTCAACAGCGCCATCGAGGCGGCCATCGATCGTATCGGTAAGGAGCGGCACACCCTGTCGGGTCTCGCCAAGGACATGGGTTCCGCCGCCGTCTTCGGTTCCTTCGTGCTGCTTGCGTTCAGCTGGGCGATGGTCCTGATTGACTAGCTCGCCTTCGACCTCGCTGGATGGCACTGTGCGTGACTCCGGGGCGCGACCGAGCGAGGCCGGTTCCCGTAGCGAGCGAGTCTGGCTTGCGGAGCGCAGCGGAGCCGAGCGAGCGAAGCGGCTACCGGCCGACCGATGGTCGCGCCAGACGGCCTCTACAGGCCATGCCCTGCGCGGTCGCCTGTCGGCCCAGTCCTCCCTGCTCGCTCCGCCTGCGGCAAGTCGCTTCGCCAGGGAGACTGGCCCTCTGTCGACCGCGCGTAGTGGCTTGCTGCGAGTGCCGAACCGCGAAGGGATGCGCTGGGCGAGTGGCGACGGGTGTCTCCCGGCGAGCGAGTTTCTGCCTTTCCGAGCGAGCGGGAGAGCAGCCGGCGCAGCGAGCCCTGCCCCGGGGAACGCAGGGGATCGACTGCCCGGCGCGGTCGCCCGTCGGCCCGCGGCTGGCGCCTTCCAGTACAATGGCCAGCCGATCGCCCGGCAGGTAAGGTTCCCGGGTCACGCTCCATTGAGGTCAATCGATGACAGCCCTGATCTGTGGTTCGCTCGCCTTTGACACCGTGATGGTCTTCCCGGGCCGGTTCAAGGACCACATCCTGCCCGACAAGATCCACATGCTGAACGTGGCGTTCCTGGCCCCGAAACTCACCCGTTACTTCGGGGGCTGCGCAGGCAACATTGCGTACAACCTGAAGCTTCTCGGCGGCGAAGGCTATGCCTGCGGCGCGGTCGGGCACGACTTCGGTCCCTATTCACGCTGGCTGGCCGAGAACGGGCTGTCGGAGCGCTTCGTCCGGGTGCTCGAGGACGAGTACACGGCGCAGGCCTACATCACGACGGACCTCGACGACAACCAGATCACCGCCTTCCATCCAGGCGCGATGAATCGCTCGCAGGACATCCCCATTCCCGCCGACGCCGGCATCAGCATCGGCATCCTCGCACCCGACGGGCGCGACGGGATGATCACCCACGCCGAGCAGTTCGTGGCGGCGGGCATACCGTTCATCTTCGATCCCGGCCAGGCCATGCCGCTGTTCAGCCAGCAGGACTTCGACCGCTTCATCGACCAGGCGAGCTGGATCACGGTCAACGACTACGAGGGCCAGCTGTTGCAGGAGCGGACCGGCCTGACCGCGGCGCGCATCGCCGAGAGGGTCAGGGCCTACGTCGTCACGCGGGGCAGCGAGGGGTCCATCGTCCACCTCCCGGGCGGCAAGCGCGTGGAGATTCCGCCCGTTGCGGCCGAGCAGGTCGTCGATCCCACGGGCTGCGGCGACGCGTACCGGGCCGGACTGCTGTTCGGCCTGATGAGGGACATGGACTGGGAAACGAGCGGCCGAGTTGCTTCGCTCATGGGCGCCATCAAGATCGCGCAGGTCGGCACGCAGCATCACCGCCTCGCACCCGGTGAATTCGGCGAGCGTTTCCGCGCGGCTTTCGGTTACGGACTCGACGCCGATGCTTGAACGGACATTGATGCTGCTGGTGCCCTGGGCCTTGCTGGCGAGCCCGGTTGAGGCGGCGCAGGACGGGACCAATGGCTGGCCGGCCACGCTGGAGCGCATCGCGACCGGCGTGGTCACCATCCAGGTCGACGCGACCCGGGCCTTCGACACGGAATGGAATGCCTCGGCACAGGCGACGGGATTCGTCGTGGATGCGAAGCGGGGCCTGATCCTGACCAACCGGCACGTCGTGACGCCGGGGCCGGTCACCGCCCAGGCGGTGTTCCTGGATCGCGAGGAAGTGGAGCTGAAGGCCGTCTACCGCGACCCGGTGCACGATTTCGGCCTGTACCGCTACGACCCGTCGAAGCTGCGTTTCATCCAGCCGGCGGAGCTGCCGCTCTATCCTCAGGGCGCCCAGGTGGGCACCGAGATCCGTGTCGTCGGCAACGACGCGGGCGAGCAGCTCTCGATCCTGGCCGGCACGCTCGCGCGCCTCGACCGCGAGGCGCCGAACTACGGGGTGGGGAAGTACAACGACTTCAACACCTTCTACATCCAGGCCGCCTCCGGGACGTCGGGCGGGTCTTCCGGCTCGCCCGTCATCGACATCAGCGGTCGCGTCGTGGCGCTTAATGCAGGCGGCTCGACCGGCGCGCAATCCAGCTTCTACCTGCCGCTGGATCGGGTGGTTCGGGCCCTGGACCTGGTTCGTGCCGGCCAGCCCGTCCCGCGCGGCACGCTGCAGACCGTGTTCAAGTACACCCCCTACGACGAGCTGCGGCGGCTGGGGCTGCTGCCCGCGACCGAGGCACGGGCACGCAAGGCGTTTCCGGCGCGCACCGGCATGCTGGTCGTCGCGGAGGTCCAGCCGGGATCGCCGGCAGACGGCCGCATCGCCGTCGGCGACATCCTGGTGGGCATGGGCGGCCGCATAGTGACCGACTTCGACGCACTCGCGGCGGTGCTCGACGATTCCGTCGGTGCCGAGGTCGGCCTCGAGCTCGAGCGCGGCGGAGCGAGCCTCGCGCAACGCCTCGAGGTCAGCGACCTTTACACGCTCCTCCCGGACCGCTACCTCGAGATCGGCGACAGCGTGCTGCACACGCTGTCCTGGCAGATGGCCCGCCACATGAACGTCCCGGTGCAGGGGGTGTTTGTCGCGAGTCCGGGGTACCTGTTCGGGCCTGCCGGCATTCCACGCGGCGCGGTCATGACCGAGCTGGCCGGCGCGCCGGTCGCGTCGGTCGAGGATGCGATCCGCATCCTGAGCGGCATGGCCGACGGCCAGCTCGCTTCGGTCAAGTACTTCACCATCGAGGACACGCGCTCGCCCGAGTTCAAGTCGCTTCGCGTCGATCGTCGGTGGTTTCCGGCGCGAAGCTGCCACCGGGACGACTCGCTCGGCTTCTGGCCCTGCGACGACCTGCCGCCGCCGCCCGCCAGCGAGCCGCAAAGGGTAGCCAGCACGCGGTTCGCCAGGAGCGGCGATCGCGTGCTGGACGCGCTGGCGCCATCGCTCGTCCGGGTCAGCTTCACCATGCCCTACTCGGTCTCCGGGGTGACGGAGCGGAACTACCACGGTACGGGCGTCGTCGTGGACGCCGCGCACGGCCTGGTCGCGGTGGACCGCAACACGGTGCCCGTGGCCGCCGGCGACGTCAGCATCACCTTCGCGGGAACGCTCGAGGTACCCGGCCGGGTGAGTTATATCCACCCGCAGCACAACCTCGCATTGGTTTCCTACGACCCGGCCGTGATCGGCGACACGCCCGTTCGAGCGGTGAATTTCCTGCGGCGCGAGGTCTCGCCGGGCGATGAAGTCGTCGTGGCCGGGCTGAAAGCCGACGGCCGGCTGGTCGCGCAGCGATCTCAGGTCGGCTCCATCGACCCTGTCAGCTTTCCGTTGTCGCGAACCTTGCAGTTCAGGGAATCCAACCTGTCGACGGTCCGGCTGGTCAACGGCCCCGCTGACTTCGACGGCGTCATTGCCGATAGCCGTGGCAGGGTGCTCGCGCTCTGGTCGAGCTTTGCGTTCGAGAACGGCCGGCAGATGCAGCAGGAAAACCAGGGCATCCCCGCAGAGATCGTCCTGGAGATGCTGGCGCATGCCCGGGATGGGCAGCCGCTTTATTCACTCGAAGCCGAACTGGCGCCGCGTTCGCTGGCCGAGGCGCGCCGGCTGGGGCTGGCCGGCAGCTGGATCCACCGCATAGAGGAACACAGCCCGACGCGCCGCGAGATCCTGTCCATAACCAGGCTCGTCGCGGGATCGGCCGCGGCAAGCGTGCTGCGGCCAGGCGACCTGCTGCTGGCGATAGACGGGGCGGTCGTCAACAGTTTCCGGGAAGTGGAACGGGCCCTGGAGTCGGAGCGCGCGCGCGTCACGCTCTGGCGGGACGGCGGTGAACTGGAAGTGGATCTTGCAACGGCCCCGCTGACGGGCCGCGATATCGACCGCATCGTCGTCTGGGCCGGCGCAACCCTGCAGGAGCCGCACCGCGCGATGTCTGCGCAGCGCGGCATTCCGCCACGCGGGGTGTTCGTCGCCTTCTTCATGTACGGTGCGCCTGCCAGCCGCTACCAGCTCTGGGCGGGCCGGCGCATCGTCGAGGTGGACGGCGTGCCGACGCCGGATCTCGACGCCTTCCTGGACGCCGTCTCCGGGCGCCCGGATCGTTCGTCGCTGCGACTGAAGACCGTCAACTGGAACGACGCGGTGGACGTCATGACGCTGAAACTGGACAAGCACTACTGGCCCCCTTACCAGTTGCGCCGCGGCGAGGACGGCAACGGCTGGACCCGGTCGCCGGTCGAGTGAGACCGTGGGCGAGCGGCGCCATGCAGTCATGACCGCCGTGGACGAGCGGACGATCGACGATGCCGCGCGGAGGCTGGAGTCGGGGGAACTGGTCGCCTTTCCGACGGAGACCGTCTACGGCCTCGGCGCCGACGCCTCGAATCCGGCAGCGGTTTCCCGGATCTTCGCCGCGAAGGGGCGTCCGGCGGACCATCCGCTGATCGTCCACCTGGCCTCGGCCGGGCAGGTGCTGGACTGGGCGCGCGACTTCCCCGAGCCTGCCCGCAAGCTGGCGCAGGCTTTCTGGCCTGGGCCGCTGACGCTCGTGCTGCCGCGGGCCGCGAGTGTCCTGGACGAGGTGACCGGCGGCCAGGACACGGTGGCATTGCGGGTCCCGGCGCATCCCGTGGCCCAGGCATTGCTCCGGCGTTTCGGCCGGGGCATCGCCGCGCCGTCCGCAAACCGCTTCGGTCGCGTCAGCCCGACCCGGGCCGCGCATGTCAGGGACGAACTGGGTGATCGCGTCGGACTCGTGCTCGACGGCGGCGAATGCGAGGTGGGGCTCGAGTCGACGATAGCGGCCTGTGGGGACGGCCGGGTCAGCCTCTTGAGGCCCGGCAGGATCACGCTGGCTGAACTGGAACGGGTCGTCGGTCACGTCGACCGACCGGGGCCATCTGCCCCGCGCGTGCCGGGGTCGCTACGCTCGCACTACGCACCGTCGACGCCGATCGAGCTGGTCGAGCCGCACCTGATCGAGAGGCGCTGTACGGAGGATCCCGTGGCCGGGCGTATGGCGGTGCTGGCGCGCCGCCCGCCGCCGGCCAACGCCCGGGTGCTGGCATGGCGGACCATGCCGGTGGATCCGGGCGGATTCGGTCATGAGCTTTACGCGGCGCTGCGCGCACTCGACGGGATTGCCGCATCGCGCATCCTGGTCGAGGCCGTGCCCGGCGGCGAGGCGTGGGCGGCCATCCGTGATCGACTGGAGCGCGCCTCGACCAGGGACCTTCAGGACGAGACCTGAGCGCAGGCCTCACGATCGGGCGGCGGACGCGCCCCCTGGGCGCCAGGGGGCACGCGACGCTTAGCGCAGCTTGACGCTCTCGGTGAGCTGGCTGTTGAGTTCGGCCACCTGGACGGGGTCCAGCGCACCGGCGGCCAGCTTCAACCTGAGCACGTTGATCAGGTAGTCGTAGCGGCTGCGCGCATAGTTGGTCTCCGCCTCGAACAGCCGGCGGCGCCCGTCGAGCACGTCGACGGTCGTGCGCGTGCCAACCTCGTAGCCGGCTTCGGTGGCCTGCAGCGCGACGGTCGCGGACTCGACCGCCTGCTTCAGCGCCTGGACCCGCGACATCTCGGACATCACGCCCAGATAGGCGTCGCGGGTGTCGCGCTCGGTGGCGCGCGCGGTGCGTTCCAGCCGCTCGCGCGCGGCGCGATGGCGGTACTCGGCCTGCCGGACTCGTGACGAGGTGGCGCCGCCCGAGTAGATCGGCAAGGTCAGCTGGATGCCGAGCGTGGTGTCGTCGCTGTTGGTTGCAAGCGGGTTGATGCTGGTTCCCGGCAACCCGGTCTCCGGATTCACAAACGTAGTCCGGTTGTTGCCTGACTGGTCAGTGCTTCCCCGGGTCAGTACGAGGTCTACACTCGGGTAGTGACCGCCGCGCTGCAGGCCGATGTCGTCGCGCGTGATTTCCGCCGCGACCCGGCTCGAACTCAGCTGCAGGTTCTGGTCCATGGCCTGCTTGACCCACTCCTCTTCGTTGGCCGGATCCGGCGCGGACAGCGGCATGTTCTCGCCCGGGCCGTTGAGCGTGTCGAAGGTATCGCCCGTCAGTTCCCGGAGGAACTCCAGTTGCGTGGCGAGACTGCGCTTGGCCTGAATGAGGGCGGCCGTCGCGGAATCGTAGGCGGCCTTGGCTTCCTGGACGTCGGTGACCGCGATCAGGCCCACTTCAAAACGCTTCTCGGCCTGCTCGAGCTGGCGGCCGAGCGCGTCGTAGGTCGCTTCGGCGGCGGTCAGCGTGTCCTTCGCGGCCAGAACGTTGAAGTAGCTCTCCGACGTGCGCAGGATCAGGCCCTGCTGGGCGGCCTGATAGTCGATTTCTGCCTGCGCAACCTGTTTGTCAGCGCGCTTCAGCGAGACCCAGTTCTCCCAGCGGAAGATGCTCTGGCGGAGCGTGACATCCCAGCTGTCCGCGCTGGTGTCACGTTTGGAATAGCCGTCAATGCTTACTTGGTCGCCAGTCGTTTCACTGAAGAAAGTGATATAGCCCGGACCTTCGCTCTTGCGCTTGTCGTATCCCGCGCTCGCGCTGAGCTGCGGCAACAGCGAGGCAAGCGCCTGGGGCTTGGACTCGAGCGTGGCAAGCCGGTTGGCCTCGGCCTCGCGGATCTGGGGATCGTTCTGCAGCGCGCGGGCATAGACCTCCGCGAGGTCACTGGCCTGAACCGATCCGGCCGAGAACAACGCAGCGATGACGGCAACGTGGAGAGCGAAAGTTAGATTTTTCATGCACTTACTCTACTGGGTACTCGTCCGAGGAATACTACTGTTGTAGTATGGTATATCACTAACTAACCCGATTTCAACTGCTTGTTTTCAACCCAGCCAGGCCCCCTCCCGGGGAAGCGTCAGTATAAGGGCACGGACGGGTCCACCTCCCGGCTCCAGCGGGAAATCCCGCCGGAGAGGTTGGCAACCCGCTCGAAGCCCCGGTGCAACAGGAAGCCGACGACCGCCTGGCTGCGCCCTCCCGAATGGCACATGACGACGATGGGGCGATCACGATCGAGATCCGCTAGCCGCTCGGGAATCTGTGCCATCGGGATATGCAGCGCCCCCTTCACGGAGGCCCTGGCCAGTTCATGCGGCTCGCGAACATCCAGCAGGACAAGGTCCTCGCCGGCGTCCCGTCGCTGGACAAACTCTGCGGGGGTCATCTGCTCGATCATGTTGCCTCAGAAGTTGAAAGCATCGGGGCGAACGGCGTTGATCATCGGCGGGATGGCCGTCTCGAAGAGGCTCTCCCGCGCCCACTGCTCCTCCGCCACGCGGGTCACGAGTCGTGCCTCCATGACCGGACCGGGGCCCACCACGACGAACAAGCGGCCGCCCGGCTTCAGCGCGCGTTCGAAGCGGGCATCGTAGACCGGCAACGACGCCGTCAGCGCGATCACGTCATAGCGCGGCTCGGCGGGAAGCTTAGACGCATCGGCAGATTCCACAGTGACGTTGGTCACCGAGCGGGCTTTCAGGGCGCGATCGGCGACCTGGGCCAGGTCAGCAAAAATCTCGAGCGTCCGTACCTGGCGACCCATGCGGGCCAGGCAGGCAGCGAAAAAGCCGCTGCCGGTGCCGATCTCCAGGATATCGTCTTCGCGCCGGATCGCCAGCGTCTGCAGGCATCGTCCCTCGACCTGCGGGGAGAGCATGCTCTGCCCATGGCCGATGGGAATCGCAGTGTCCGCAAAGGCCACCTCGCGGTACGCGTCGGGCACGAAATGCTCGCGCGGCACGGCGGCCAGGGTTTCGAGGACCCGGTCATCCAGTACGTCCCAGGCGCGGACCTGCTGGTCGATCATCTGGCGACGCGCGAATTCAACATCGAAATTCATGGGCGGGCTCGTGGCAGGGCGGGATCCGGGAGGCAGGGAAGGTTAAGGCCAACGTCCGGGAGGAACAAGCCGGTCTTGAGCACCATTATGGTGAATCACCACGGGTCTCTCCACCACCTTACGATATGCTCCGAAATGTCGTGTACTGACAACATACAAGGGCCAGGCAAGCTGCGGATCTTTCGCACGACCTGCGCCCCAGGGGAAACGCGACGGCATGACCGGGCTTGAATTCGCCGCCGGGGGGCTGGCGTTGCTTGTGGCCATCCTGCTGGCGATGGTCGCCAGGCAGCGGCGCGAGCTTGCCCGCGCCGCCGAGGTGGCCGAGGCCGTCTCGTCGGTCGCGCTCGCCCGGAATGGAGAACTGCCCACCGACGAAGCCATGGATGACACGCTGTCCTCGCGCTTTGCACGGGCGGCCAGGCAGCTTGCGGAGCGTGGCGAGGCGGATTCCGAGCGATCGATGCTCCGCGCCCTGGTGGCGTCGGTGCATGAACCGGTCCTCGTGCACCGCGAGCGAATCGATGCCGCAAACCCGGCCCTGTGTGCCCTGCTCGGGCTCGAACCCGGGCAGGTAATCGGCAGGACGCTCGCGGAGCTGGTTTCGCCGGAATACGCGGGACTGGTCGGCTCCAGCGTGGCGCGCCGTCTGGCCGGCGAGGAAGCGCCCGAGGTCACGGAGATCGAGGTCGCCGATGCCCACGGGCAGGTCACCAGACTGGAGCTGAAGGGGACGACCCTGGTAATCGGCCAGGATCGCGTCATTGTCTTCTCGGCGATCGAGATGCTGCCGGTGGCGGCAGGGAAGGGCACGCCGCGCACGGACGGGCGCGCCCAGCTGACGCTCGACTCGCTGGGCGAAGGGCTGGTCACGACCGACGCGAATGGACGGATCGACTTCATCAACCGGATCGCCGAGGAATTGACGGGCATTTCGTGCACGGAGGCGATGGGCAAGCAGCTGACAGAGATCGTCTCCTTCGTCGACGAGCACGACCGGCGGCCGCTGGCGGATCCGGTGCGGCAGTGCACGGCGAGCGCCCGCCGTGTCAGCCTGGGACGACGCGCCCTCATGCTGGCCCGCGCGACCGGCCAGGAGCGCAGTATCGAGCTCTCGGCAGCGCCGATCGTGGCCGAGCGCGGCGAGATCAACGGCGTGGCGGTGGTACTGCACGACGTCACCGAGTTGCGCGGCCTGGCCCGCCAGATGTCCTACCAGGCCAGCCACGACGCCCTGACCGGCCTGATCAACAAGCGGGAGTTCGAGCGGCGCCTGGCCGAGTCGATCGAGGCGAGCCGTGGGGGCACGCAGACCCACATCATGTGCTACCTCGACCTCGATCGTTTCAAGGCCGTCAACGACACCTGCGGGCACCTCGCAGGCGACAACATGCTGCGCGAGGTCGCGTCACTGCTGCGTGATGCGGTTCGTGACTCGGACACCGTCGCGCGCCTCGGTGGCGACGAGTTCGGCATCCTGCTGCTGAGCTGCCCGTTGCAGAAAGCGCGGCAGATTGCCAGCGACCTCTGCCGATCGGTGAACGACTACAGGTTCGTCTGGAAGGACCGGATATTCAGCATCGGCGTCAGCGTCGGGCTGGTCGAGGTCGGGCGGGAGAGCGGCGAAATCGAGGATGTGATGAGCGCGGCCGATTCTGCCTGCTATGTCGCCAAGCAGAACGACGGCAGCCACGTTCACGTCTATTCGGCGCGGGACGAGGCGGTCGCCCGGCACAGCGGCGAGATCCAGTGGCTGCAGCGCCTGCAGGCGGCGCTGCGCGACGGGCTGTTCGAGCTCTATGCGCAGCCGATCGTCGCCGCGCGCGAGGGCGGCGCCGACGGCCCGGCGCTGGAGGTGCTGCTGAGGCTGCGCGACGAGTCGGGCCGGATGGCCGCGCCGGGTGAGTTCATGCAGGCAGCGGAACGCTATCGCCTGATGTCGCTGGTCGACCGCTGGGTCGTGCAGACGGCCCTCTCCGCGCTCGCCAGCGGCGTCATCAGACTGCCGGACGGCAAGAGCGTGGCGATCAATCTTTCCGGGCAGACGCTGGGGGATCCGTCGTTCCTGGAATTCGTGGTCGAGACGCTGGATCGCACCGGCGTGTCGCCGTCCCAGGTGTGCTTCGAGGTGACCGAAAACTCCGTCATCGGCAACCTGGACCTGGCGCAGCGGTTCATCGGCGTCCTGCACGGCATGGGTTGCCAGTTCGCGCTCGACGATTTCGGCAACGATCTCGGCGCCTTCTCGAACCTGAAGAACCTGTCCATGGACTACATCAAGATAGACGGAACTTTCATGCGGGACCTGTCGCACGACGCGGTCAACCAGGCGATGGTCGCGGCGATCGTCAGGTTGGCCCGCACGCTGAATTTCAGGCTGATCGCGGAGCAGGTCGAGGACAGCGCTTCGCTCGAGATGGCGCGTGGAATGGGCATAGACTTTGCCCAGGGCTACGTGCTTGGCAGGCCCGAGCCGCTGCGCGACGCAGCCTGAGGGCGTGTTTCTCGCTCGTTCCCGGCGTATCGTGAAGGTCGGGCACAAACCGATCGGGTTCGGTCGGTTGGGGGGTGGATGTTTTCGCGGGATCTCCTCGGCAGCCGCGCTGGCCGGCTGACGACTTTCGGCATCCTCTACGTTTCCGAGGGCATTCCCCTCGGCTTCGCCGCCGTCGCCATGGCTGCCTACATGCGCAGGCAGGGCCTCGACGTCGGGCAGATCGGCGCGTTCGTCGGGTCCTTCTACCTGCCCTGGGCCTTCAAATGGGCCTGGGCGCCGCTCGTCGACCTGGTGAGGCTCGAGCGCTTCGGCGGCCGCAAGGGCTGGATCGTCCTGTGCCAGGCGCTGATGATCGTCACCCTTTTCGGCGTTGCGCAGGTCGATTACGCCAGGAATTTCGACCTCTTGATCACCCTGGTCCTCGTCCACAATTTCTTTTCCGCCACCCAGGACGTGGCCATCGACTCGCTTGCGATCAACACGCTGAAGCCGGACGAGCGCGCGACCGCCAACGGCTTCATGTTCGGCGGCGCCTACATCGGCCAGGGCCTCGGTGGCGGCGGCGCGATGTTCGTCTCCGAGCGCTGGGGCTTCGACGTGTCGTTCCTGTACGTGAGCCTGTTGCTGACCTGCATCTTCACCTTCGTCCTGTTCTTCGTCAGGGACCCGGCGCTGGCGGAGCGTGTCGCGCACAGGGTCGGCAACATCTGGGCGGCGCTCGTCGACAATGTCAGGAACTTCGTCCGCGAGCTGGGTGCCGGGTTCTTCCAGTCCGGAATGGGCCCGATGGTCGGGGTGGTGTTCGCCTTGCTGCCCATGGGTGCCATGGCGCTCAGCACTTCCGTGTCGAGCACCCTGCAGGTCGACCTCGGCATGAGCGATGGCCAGATCGCCCAGCTGAACATCTACCAGACCATCCTGTCGGGCATCGGTTGCGTCGTCGGCGGCTGGGCGGCGGACCGACTCGGACAAAGGAAGATGCTGGCGGCCTGGTACCTGCTGACCACGCTGCCGACGCTGTATCTGGCGACGGCGATCGCGACCGGTGGCGGCCTCGAGGGCATCACCATCTTCCAGTACTTCGCCGCGTCGCTGGTCTTCAGCTGGTGCATGGGAATGCATTACGGCACGAGCGCGGCGCTGTTCATGGGCTTGACCAACCCGCTCGTGGCGGCGACCCAGTTCACCGGCTACATGGCGCTGAGGAACCTGACGATTTCGTACACCAACATGTGGCAGGGAGCGCTGGCCGACTCGCAGGGCTACTCCACCGTGCTGTACATCGACGCCCTGCTGGTCGCGTTGCCCGTGCTGCTGCTGCCGTTCCTCAAGCCGTCGACGCGAGCGGGCCAGGAGCCGCCCTCCAGGGGCGCCCCGCTGCCCGAAGCCGGATAAGCCGCAGCAGGCTGCGCGGCGCTACCCGTTGCCGAGGTATCGGGCCTCGACCCGGTCGTAGTAGTCGATGATCTGGCGCACGTACTGGCGCTTGCGCAGGTAGCTGCCCGGGAAGAAGCTGCGCTTGAAGCCGTAGATGATGATCGACTTCAGGTCGTGCCGGTCCAGCCCCAGGTGGGTGCAGGCCAGCAGCAGCTCCTTGGTGACCGTCGTGTTGCTGACCAGCCGGTTGTCGGTGCAGATGGTGGTGGACAGCCGCTGGGCGCGCAGCTTGCTGAAGGTGTGTTCCTCGAGCCGTCGCAGCTGCGGGTTGGTCTGCAGGTTGCTGGTCAGGCAGACCTCGAGCGTGATGCGCCGGTCGGCGATGTAGTTGCCGAGTCGCTCGACGTAGTGCTCGCGGTCCTCGATGTCCTGGTCGCGGATCGCGTCCGGCTCCAGCAGGTAGGTGCCGTGGCCGATGCGGTCGGCGTGCAGGTCGGTGATCGCCTGGAAGATCGATTCCGGGCCGTAGGCCTCGCCCGCGTGCACCGTCTTCTTCAGGAAGTGCCGGTGAGCGTAGTCGTAGGCCTGCTTGTGATCGCCGGCCGGGTAGCCGGCCTCTTCGCCGGCCAGGTCGAATCCCACCACCGGCAGGCCGTACTCATCGCGCGCCGTCGACGGCCGCCCGGGCCAGCTCGATGGAGGCCATCGAGTAGAGTTCCTTCGCGCGGGCGTAGGGATGGGCGGCGAACAGGGTCGCGTAGTACTGGCTGAACGCGCCGGTGAACATGCGCATGGCGCAGCAGATGATGCCGTACTCGAAAGGCGGCTCTTCGGCGGCCGCCACTGCGGCTCGCTGGTTCCAGGCATCGCGGGCGCGCCGCAGTCCGCGATCGACGGCGGCGATCGCCTGGACGGCATCGAGTCCCGGGTGGACATGGAGCTGCGGCGCGAAGCGAACCTCGAGATAGCGGACCCCTTCGGCCTGGTTGTCCTCGGCCAGCTCGGTTGCGGCCCGTTCGAGCGCTTCTGCCGTCTGCAGCGCCGCGACGGTGTACTGGAACCCGCGGAGGTACTCGCCCAGGCTCGCGTAGCGTTCCTTGAACACCGTCTCCCGCAGCCCGCCTTCGGTCGCGCTGGGCAGCTTCACGCCGCCTTCGCGGGCCAGTTCGATCAGGGTCGGCAGCCGCAGGGAGCCGTCGAGGTGGACGTGGAGATCGGTCTTCGGCAAGGCGGCCACGAAGGCGGCCGAGATGGGTGAGGCAGGCAATGCGGGCTCCGGTCAGGCGCAAAGAGAGAGCATAACGCGCCGCGTGGCTCGTGCGCGGGGGAAAGCGCCGTGGCGGCCTTCCACGAGGTCAGCCTGCTGCCGGCGGTACACGCTCGCCGCGCACACGGCGCAGGAACCAGCCGACGAGCAGTGCGAAGGCGGCGGCGCCGAGCAGCCAACTGCCGGTTTCGCCCGCCCAGGCATGCCCCAGACCCGCGGGCTTGCGGCCGAGCACGAAGGCGGCGCCGGCCAGTGCGACACCCAGCAATCCTTCGCCACCGACGAAGCCGGAGCCGAGCAGCACACCACGCTCTGTCCTGGAATCGGTGTCCGCGGTGGCCTGCCCGCGCGTCAGCAGCCAGCGCAGCAGCCCGCCGAGGAAGATCGGGGTCATGGTCGAGAGCGGCAGGTAGACGCCGACGGCGAAGGGAAGTGATGGAATCCGCAGCAGCTCGGCCAGCAGGGCGATGCCGACGCCAATGCCTACCAGCCCCCAGGGCAGCGACTGATCGATCACGCCGTCGATGACCAGCTTCATCAGGGTTGCCTGGGGCGCAGGCAGGTCCTTGCCGCCGAATCCAAAGGTCTCGGCCAGCAGCATCACGGACAGGCAGACGAAGGTCGCCGACGTCAGCACGCCCAGCATCTGCGCCAACTGCTGGTGCCGTGGGGTTGCCCCCAGCAGGAAGCCGGTCTTCAGGTCCTGCGACGTATCCCCCGAGATCGACGCCGCGATTGCCACGACGCAGCCCACCATCAGGGCGGCGGCCTTGCCGGTCGCATCCGTCCAGCCGATGGCAAGGAATACGGTGGCGGTGCCCAGCAAGGCGGCTATCGTCATGCCCGAAGTCGGGTTGCTGGTCACGCCCACCAGGCCGACGATTCTCGCCGCGACGGTCACGAAGAAGAACGCGAAGAAGACGACGCAGAGCGCAGCCAGCAACTGGCGCCCCACGCCGTGGATGACGCTGAATACCTGCGGCACCAGCGCCATGACCAGCACGATCGCCAGCGCGCCGCCGGCCAGCACGGCCAGCGGCAGGTCCCGGTCGGTGCGTGCCGGTAGGGCACGCTCCCCGGCGCCGGCGGCGCCAAACTGGGCAGCGCCCGCGCGAAAGCTCGCCAGCATCAGCGGGATGGAGCGAAGCAACGTGATGATGCCGGCGGTCGCCACCGCGCCCGCGCCGATGTAGCGCACATACCGGCTCCAGAGTTCGCCGGCGGACATCTCGGCCACGGTCTTGACGGTCTCCGGAAACAGCGGTCCCGGCAGCCCTTCGCCCCACCAGGCGATGGCCGGAATGATGACGACAGCCGACAGCAGTCCGCCGCCGACCATGATGGTGGCAATGCGCGGGCCGAGAATGTATCCAACACCGAACAGTGCGGGGGACAGGTCCATGCTGAGCTGCGCCTTTCTCAGGAACGGCAGCTGCAGCTCCAGCTGCTCCGGGAGCAGGTGCAGCCAGGAGGTGAGCGCCTTGAAGGCGGCGCCGACACCCAGCCCGAAGAACACGTGACCGGCCTGCACCCCCCCGCCCTGGCTCGCCTTCAGCACTTCGGCACAGGCAGTGCCTTCCGGGTACGGCAGCCGGCCGTGCTCGCGCACGATCAGGTACTGGCGCAACGGGATCATGAAGAGGATGCCGAGCAAGCCGCCGCACAAGGCCAGCAGCACCATCTGCAGCAGGTCCGGCGGCATGCCCCACATGAACAGCGCCGGCAGCGTGAAAATGACCCCGGAGGCCAGCGAGCTGGAAGCCGAGCCCGTCGTCTGCGCGAGGTTGGCCTCCAGGATGGTGCCGTCGCGCCCGAAACGGCCCAGGACGCGAAACATCGCGACCGTCATGACCGCAACCGGAATGGAGGTGCTGACGGTCAGGCCGGCGCGCAGCCCGAGGTAGGCGTTGGCCGCGCCGAACACGATGCCGAAGAGGATGCCGAGCGCCAGTGCCTTGAAGGTGAATTCGCGCATGGAGTCGTCGGCCCTCACGTAGGGTCGATGGGCCGCGGGTTCACTCATCGGATCCTCCTCGGTGGGGACGCGCGGCTGCCGGCGTCATCCAGTTCTTGCAGAATTCCCTGTGCGTCGCCAGCGGCTCGCCTTCGCTCCCGCTCGCGAGCTGCGACGCGCGGTAGCCGGATGTGATCTCCACAACGCGCACGTCCCGGCCCGTCACCGTGAAGCGTATGCGCCAGTCCTTGATCGCCAGCCTGAGGCCGTCGCCCTCGCGGCGGATCCTGCGGTAGGGATGAGGCGCCGGCCCGAGGGAAAGCATGGTCTCGGTTCGCTCCCGCAGGGGCAGGCCGGTGCGCGCCTCGATCCAGGCCAGTTGCTGCTCGGCGAGCAGGTCGAACGCGACGCTGAACGCCGCGACGGGATCGGCGGGCGGGTCGCTTACCGCCATGGCACGCACGTCGTCGAGCCAGCCGCTGCGCGCTCCCGGATGGGCGTCGGCATAGGCGACGTAGGGCTTGATGTCCAGCACCGGCGTGCCGTCGACCATGTCCACGTCGCGCACGTGCAGCGTGAGGCCTTCTATGCGATCCAGCCTGACTACGGATAGGCCGATGGGATTGGGGCGATGCGGCGAGCGCGTGGCGAAGACGCCCTTGCGGCCGGAGGAACTCCGCGGCGGCAGTACCTTGGGCCGCCAGGACGCATTCAGGTGAAACCAGAAGATGACCCAGATGTACTCCCAGCCTTCGAGGTCGTCGAGCGCGTGCTCGAAGTTCCGGCCGGGAAAGAGTTCTATCGTGCCGCGCGCACCCGCCGCCGCACGCGGCTGGCGTGCCGCCTCGACCTTGGAGGACGAACCGGTCCTGACGACCCCGATGGGCTCCAGCGTCAGTCCTGTGGTTGTTTCCTGGCTTGAGTTCACGGGCCGATTGTACCCGTGGCGCGTGCCAGGGCCCGCGAGCGCCATGCCGGGAAGTTGATCGGGACGTCGTCCCGGCCGCCTCAGGCTAGGGCGCGGCCGGCAGGTAGCGTTCGACCAGCCGGGCCCAGTAGGACGCGCCCAGCGGCAGGATCGCGTCATTGAAGTCGTAGCGTGGGTTGTGGAGCATGCAACCCCCTTGACCCGGGCCGTTGCCGATGAAGACGAAGCAACCCGGTCTCGCCTGCAGCATGAAGGCGAAATCCTCGCCGGCCATCGTCGGCGCGCAGTCCCAGTGGACGTTTTCCGCGCCCACCAGGCCTTCCAGTACCTCGCGCGCTACTTGCGCCTCGCGTTTGCTGTTGACCAGCGGAGGGTAGTTGCGCTCATACCGTAGTGCGACCTTGCAGCCATGCGCCGCCGTTACGCCGTCACAGATGCGGCGCATCCCGTCTTCCAGGAGGTCCTGGATCTCCGGCGTAAAGGCCCGGGTCGTGCCACGAATGACGACCTCGGCTGGAATGACGTTCCATGCATTGCCGCCGTGAAACTGGGTAACCGTCACGACTGCGGAGTCCAGCGGGTTCAGATTGCGGCTTGTCAGGGTTTGCAGTGCCTGGACCAGGGCGCTGCCGGCGACCACCGGGTCGATGCTTTGGTGGGGCATGGCGGCATGACCGCCGCGCCCCGTGATCGTGATCTCGAAGCGATTCGTCCCGGCCATCATGGGGCCTGTGCGCAGCTGAAATTGCCCGACTGGTACGCCCGGCCAGTTGTGCATCCCGAACACGACTTCCGCCGGAAACTGCTCGAACAGCCCCTCCCGGACCATGACCTCACCACCGCCCTCGCTCTCCTCGGCGGGCTGGAAGATGAAGTACACGGTTCCGTCGAAGTGTCTCGTCTCCGCGAGGTAGCGCGCGGCGCCGAGCAGCATGGCCGTGTGGCCGTCGTGCCCGCAGGCGTGCATCTTGCCGGCGTGAAGTGAGCGGTGGCCGAAATCGTTGAGCTCGGCGACGTGTAGCGCATCCATGTCTGCGCGAAGCCCGATCGCGCGCTTGCCCGAGCCCGTGCGCAGCACCCCGACGACGCCGGTGCGCGCCAGCCCACGGTGCACTTCGAGTCCCAGGGCAGCGAGTTTCGCGGCCACGAGGTCCGAGGTCCGCTGCTCCTCGAAGGCCGTTTCCGGGTGCGCGTGGAGGTCGCGACGGATCCCGACGAGGTCGGCCTGAAATCCTGCAATCCGGTCGATGACGCTCATGCCTGTTCGCCCGGTGCCTCAGCCGCCAAACAGTTGCTTGACCATCGCGGGTCCGTTTTCCCACAGTACCAGCCCCACCCCCATCAGCGAGCCCCCGGCGATGACCCCGGAAGCGACCGGCCAGGTGAACTCCTCGGCCATGGACGTGTTCCGGCGTTGCAGGACCAGGCCGATCACGCCGCCGATGAAGAACAGCAGGCCGTAGTACCAGTGGAACGTCCAGGCGAGGCCGAAGGCGGCGGGCGAGGGGATCCACTCCTGGTACCGGGGCAACCAGCGCGGCGCCAGGGTCAGCACGATTCCCAACGTGCCGCCGGCCGCCATCAGCCAGATCTTCAGCGGTTCGAGCGCCTCCAGCCCCTGTCCCAGCGCGAGGGCGACGACCCGCCAGGTCTGCGCGGCGGGAGCCGGGAACTGGTCCGAACCGAGCACCGAGGCGTCCGGGACGATGATCCTGAAGGCGAGCACAGTGACCAGGGTGCCGATGAAGATGCCCGCGAACTGCGCGATGAACTGCTTGCGAGGGTTGGCGCCGAGCAGGTAGCCGCTCTTGAGGTCGGTCAGCAGGTCGGCCGAGGAACTCGCCGCGCTGGCGGTGATGTTTGCGCTCATCAGGTTGACGTTCATGTTGCCGGGGCTGAGCGCACCGAAGGTCAGCTGGGTCACCTTGCCCATCGCGCCGACCGGTGTCGTGTCGGTCTCGCCGGTCACCCGGCAGGCCACCAGCGCGAGAAAGAACGACAGGAACACGGCGAGAACGCTCTGCCAGACGGGCATGTCGAAAGTGGTCTTGGCCAGCCAGACGATCGCAACCAGCGCGATGAACTGCCCCAGGAAGAACCACGACATCGGCGTCTCGACATCGGCAAGTATGTCTGTCTTGGCTGTTCTTCTGGCCGCCAAACATCCGCGTGACAGACGACAGGGCGGTTACGATGCTGCGCCACTGCATGAAGAAGGCCAGCAATCCGGCCGTCACCATGCAGCTGACGCCGCCCCACAGCGGCCACTGCACGATTTCGCGATAACCCTCGCCGGTGATGGTCCCGTTGGCCTGCAGGATGGGGACGAAGACGATCCAGCAGAGCGTGCCGCCGAGCAGCATGCTGGCACCCGCACGGATGCCCATCAATGCCCGCCGGCGATGAAGATGGGGTCCCACTGGAACAGCACGGTCCGCCCCATCCAGGCGGGGCCGAACGTGGCGAGGTTGAGCTTGCTCAAACGCTGCGCCCAGGCTGAACTGGGAGAAGCTGGCTGCCGAGCAGGTGCATGCCGTCCATCCAGAACTGGCTGATGGCGGCCAGCACGCCGCCGATGCCCAGCGCGCGAGCCGAGCGCGCCGCACTCGTGCCCTCGGAATACAGCGTGCGCAGGGTCACGGCCGCCGCGATACCCGTGGGGAAGCGCAGCTGCTCCACGTTGATCATCTGCCGCTTCATGGGGATGGCCATGGTCACGCCCAGCACGGCGAGCACGAACACCCAGGCCAGCATCTCGCCCAGGGGCAGGGACGTGCCGTTGATCATGATGAGGGCCGCGAAGGCCGACACGAGCGTGCCGCCGGTCGAGTAGCCCGCCGCGCTGGCGGTGGACTGCATGCAGTTGTTCTCGAGGATCGTCATCGGCGTACGCGCAAGCCCGATGCGCTGGAAGAAACTCCAGGACGCGTACGACACGATGCAGGCCGTGATGGCGACGCCGAACGCCCAGCCGGCCTTGAGCCCGATGTAGAGGTTGGTCAGCGACAGGACGCCGCCGAGCACCGTGCCCATCAACACCGCCCGCCAGGTAAGCTGGCGCATGCGGTCGCCGCGGCCGGTGTAGACCTTTTCGAACCATTGACGATCGATTTCCTCGGCGCTGCCCTTGAAGCCATCCACGAAAATGGGATGGTCCGCGGCGTTGCGTAGACGGCTCGTCGGTCGGCTTGTCGTTCTGGTTCACGGCGATTACCCGGGCCAATGGTTGGCGGAGTATATCCGCAGCGTGTCGGGGTGCGGTCACGCGGCGCGACCGGTTGTCGATCCCCTCGCGGGGCAGCCGGGCTGCACTGGCCGTCTCCCGGAGTTTGGCGCCGGTACCGCGCTGCTGTTACTGTCGGTCGAACCGGCACCACCGGTGCGGCGACTGCGGGCACAGGTAAGGACAAGTGCCGGAAAAGCCTTCGATTGCGCCTCGATCGCTATGCATCCTGCGCCTGTCGGCGCTGGGCGATGCGACCCACGTCCTGCCGGTCATTCGTCGCATCCAGTCGCAGCTGCCGGAGTGCAGGCTGACCTGGGTGATCGGCAAGGGCGAGTCGCGCCTGCTCGAGGGACTGGACGGAGTCGAATTCGTCGTCTACGACAAGCGCGGCGGATGGGCCTCGCTGCGCGATTTCCGCGACAGGATGCGCGGGCGCCGCTTCGACGTGCTGCTGCAAATGCAGCTGGCGCTGCGGGCCAACCTGCTGTCGTCCTTCATTCCTGCCAGGCGTCGCATTGGTTACGACCGGCGCCGCAGCAAGGAGGGGCATGGCCTGTTCATCAACGAGCGCATTGCGCCCGACGGGTACCACGTCCTGGACGCGTTCCAGCAGTTCCTGCCGCCTCTCGGGATAGCGCCCGGTCCGGTCGAATGGAATCTTCCGGTGCCGCCGGAGGCGGCTGACTGGGCGCGGGCGCAGTGGCCGGAGGAGGGCGATACCCTGGTGATTTCGCCGTGCTCGAGCCACCCGCTGCGCAACTGGAACGTGGACGGCTACGCGGCGCTGGCGAGCCACGCGATGGCAAAGGGCTGGCGCGTCGTCCTCAGCGGCGGACGCAGCGAACTGGAGCGCCAGGTCGGCGACGCGATCATCGCCCGCTGCGGTGGGCCGGTGGTCGACCTGGTAGGCAAGGACACGCTCAAGCAGATGATCGCCCTGCTGGCACGGGCCGATCTGGTGGCCGGCCCGGACGCAGGTCCGGTGCACGTAGCCAACGCGGTCGGGACGCCGGTGCTGGGGCTGTATGCCTGCACCGATGCGGAGCGGTCGGGACCGTATTCGGACCGCCGCTGGACGGTCAATCGCTATGCCGAGGCGGCGGAGCGGTTCATGCGCAGGCCGCCGAAGGAACTGCGCTGGGGGCAACGCATCGAGAGGCCGGGCGTCATGGACCTGATCCGCGCCGACGACGCCATCCGCCGGTTCGACGAGTTCTGCGCGCTAAGGCAGTCGCGAGCCGGCGGTCAGGCCGGCGAGCCGTAGTCCGCGTAGGACTTCTCCTCGACATAGGCCGAGCCCAGCTTCAGGTTGATTTCCTTCTTGACCCGGGCCCGCTCGTCATTCGTGACGTAGACCGCGCGCGCCAGGCGCACGAACTCGTCATCGAATTCGCCGGCGCGTTCCTTGTCGCGGATGTCGTCCTCGATGTCCCAGAGCGACTCGTTGATCGCCTTGAGCCGCGCCCTCAGTTCACGGATGTCGGTGGCAGCCGCCGGATGCGCGGCCCAGGTGCGGTTGAGCGCATCGAGTTCGCGCTGGACGTTCGCGAGCTTGGCAGCGTCGCGGATTCGCTCGCACTTGATTTCCAGGATCGCCATCTTGTCGAGCAATTCGCCGAAAGAAACCGGTACGAGAATCTCTGACATCATCCACTCCCGCGCTGCGAATCCGTATGCCCCGGAGGCACGGCAGGTTGATGATCGTGCATTGGCGAGGACTTGCCAACCGCTGCGGCCAGTGCTCAGCCGCCCGGGCCGCCGCCCAGGCGGAAGCGGCTGTTCTGCTCGATGGCGGACGTCACCGACGCGGTATCCAGTGCCTGTTCCGGGGCCGGCCTGCCGCTGGCGTCCAGGACCTCGAGGCCGGTCTTGCGCACGGAAATGATCCGCTGCGGTTCCAGCACGGCGAAGTCCTGGTAACTGCTGATGACAAGCGCCTCCCGTCCGCCTGGTTTGAACAGGTCGCTGCCGACGCTGTACCGGTCGACCGGCGTGGTGCAGCCCAGGTAGCGGCTCATGAGGGTCGGCGCGACGTCGAAGTGGCTGGTCCGGTAGTCGTGCCGGCCGGCGGGGACGTCGGGCGCGGCAAGCAGCAGCGGAACCTCGGTCTGGAAGCGCGTGAAGTTGCTGTTGTGCCCCCAGAAGCCCAGGCCGTTGTCGTTGAACTCCTGCCCGTGGTCGCCGGTGACGATGATGACCGACGAGTCCAGCAGGTCCGGCTTCGCTGGAGCTGGTCGAGACACTTCGCCGACGAGCGTGTCGACGTAGCGCACCGAGTTCAGGTAGCGGTTGCGGAAGGGCGTCGGGTCGGTATCCGGGCCGAGCGACAGGTAGTTGACCTCCTCCAGGCTGGGCTGGAAGGCGAGCGGAAAGTCGGCCGGGAAGTCGTAGGCATGTGGTGCAGTCGAAGAACAGGAAGGCGAAGAACGGCTTCCGGCGGTCGCGGCTGGCCAGGAATTTCTCGAAGTCGTTGGTCAGGTCGCGGTCGCGGGCCGCCGGGCTGTCCCCGACGGACTCCATCCGCAAGCCCTCGACGCGCGTGAACACGGTCTGATGGAACTCCGGGCTTCTGAGCGAGGCGCTCTGGAACACGCCGATTTCGTAGCCGCTGTCGATGAGCGCGGAGACGAGGGCCGGTCCGCGGCGCTGCTGCAGCATGTCGTGCCAGTAGGTTGCTGGAATGCCGTAGAACAGGCTGAAGATGCCGGCCCGGGTTGCATTGCCGCCGCTGAAATGCTGAGTGAAGTGCGCGGCGCCCGCGGCGAAACGCGAAATGCCGGGCGTTACCTCCGGATCCAGCGCGTCGAAGCGCCATGAGTCGATGACGATGAGGACGATGTCGCGCGGAGGCAGCGGTGTCTCGCAGTGGATGGGCGCTGACGGATAGGCCAGGCCGCCGCCCGCCGCGTCGCCTCGCCAGCGGTCGCGGGGTCACCTCGATAGCCGAGGCTGCGCATCATGCCGCGGGCCCTGACCGGGTAGGCGAAAGGCAGCAACGACGCATCCCGGGTGACAGGCGTGAAACCGATCGCGTCGGCCCAGGCGTGCGTCAACTGGTAGGTGACGATGAGACCGCCGAAAGCGGCGGCGGCAACGCGGCCCCGCAACCATGGGCGCTGAACGGTGCCGATCCGCCGCCAGAGCCAGACGGCCACGACTCCCTGCCAGGCGAATACCGCCAGCACGACGCCCAGCTATCTGGGCGTACATGATCCAGGGGAACACGAATATCTGCGAACCGGCGCCCGCCGGTGAGCAGTTCGAGCACCCCGGCATTCAGGTGAAATCGATACAGTCGGTAGACTTCGCTGTCGGCCAGCAGGAAGACCAGGAAGAGCGACGAGACGGCGGTCCCGAAAATCGAGGACGACACGCGGCCGCGGCAGCAGGACCGCGAGACCGAGCACGGGAAGCAGTACGACCGGTCGTCAGGGTAGCGGCCTGTCCCGCCACGGTCAGGGCGCGCGCCCAGGAATCTGCGGGGCCGGCCGCCACGACGTACCTCAGCGAGACGACCGGGCCGCGGCGATCGTGGCGATGACCAGCCACGCCCACCACCTGGCCAGCTTGCGCCGCGACGTCATGCCTGGGTTCATCGATGGATCACCACTGCCGTCGGGCGGAACGGCCCCAAGGGCGGTTCCGCGATGCCGGCAATATGCTAGCAGCCCGGCCGGATGTGCTACCAGGCCACGCCTTCCCGGGACTCCAGGTAGCCGCAGGGACAGAGTTCGATGCACTTGCCGCAGCCCTCGCAGGCCTCGAGGGCCATTGCGTAGTAGCGGCCTGGCTCCGCCTGCTCGACACGCGTGAAGCCGGCGGCGTTGCAATACATGAAGCACTGCTGGCAGCCGAAGCACAGCCCGCAGGACAGGCAACGCTCTGCCTCCTGGCAGGCCTGTTCGCTGCTCAGGGTCTGGTCGATCTCCAGCCCGGGTTCGGCCAGCCACTGCTCCTGGGGCCGCCTGCCGGCGCTGCCGCGCGCCCGCGCTTCGTAGTAATCGGTCTTGACGCTGGCGGGATCGAGCGAGCGGCCGCGACGGCTGCCGCGAGGCGGCGGCTTCGCCGCGCAACTGGGCATGGGCGGCCTCGGCGGCCAGGCGGCCCTGGGCGATCGCCCGGCTGGCGATACCCGGGCCGCGATCGTCGCCACCCGCCCACAGGTCGTCCGCCAGTTTTCCGTCGTCCTCGGTGTGCAGCCACTTGTGGCCGAGGGCCCCGTCGACTCCCTGCCAGTCCGGTTCCTGGGACACCGAGACCAGCACCGTATCGGCCTCCAGCGTGTAGACGTCACCGGGAATCGGGACCGGTGCCTGCCGGCCGTTGCTCATCCGCGTCGCCGAGGCGCATGCGCTGGACCTCGACGCCGGTGAGCACCGTACCATCGCGCAGGATCCGGCCCGGCGCCGAGAGGAACTCGAAGCGCACACCTTCCGCCAGGGCGTCCTCCACCTCATGGGCCTCCGCGGGCATCTGCTCGAGGCTGCGCCGGTACAGCAGCGTGACGTCGGCGCCGTCCCGCCGGGCGGAGCGCGCGGCATCGATGGCGGTATTGCCGCCGCCAACGACCACGACCCGCCGGCCCAGGCCGGCTGCAACCCCGTGCTTGCGCCGCGTCAGGTAGTCGATGCCCGACAGCACGCCGCGGCCGGCCTCGCCGTCGACGCCAAGTTTCCTCGCTGACTGCGCGCCCATGCCCAGGAACAACACTGCGTGGGACTGCCTCAGGTCCTCGAGCGAGACATCGCGGCCGACTTCGACCCCCGTTGCCAGGGCGACTCGCAGGTCGAACACGCGCCGGATCTCTGCATCGAGCACGTCGCGCGGCAGACGGTAGTCCGGAATGGCGTGTCGCAACATGCCCCCGGGCTGGTCGCGTCGCTCGTAGACCGTGACCGGGTAGCCCCGTCGGGCCATCTGGTAGGCGAAGGACAGGCTGGCGGGCCCGGAGCCGATCACGCCTACGGATTCGCTGCGCTGGCCGCGAGTCGATTTCCGGGCAGCGGCAGCTTCCTGGAGATGCCCCAGTCGCCGAGGAACCGCTCCATGGCGTTGATCGACACGGCGCCATCCTTGGCGTCGCGGCTGCAGCGGCTTTCGCAGGGGTGCGGGCAGATGCGCCCGATGGTCGCCGGGAAGGGGTTCAGCTGGACAAGCCGCTCCCAGGCCCGGTCGTAGGCCTGCTCGAGGCTCAGTCCGAGCTTGTCGCGCTGCGCGATGATGCCCAGCCAGCCGCGGATGTCGCCGCTGTTGGGGCACTGGGCCTGGCAGGGTGGCGTCTTCTCCTGCTGCTGGGCGTGCGTCCAGAATGGCTGGTCGAAGCCCGGGCCTTTCGGCTTGCCGGCGTCGTTCATGCGGGTCCCCCCCCGGCCTGCGGCGTCCGTCGTTCGCTCCGATCCGGCAGGTTGCCGGCGATCAGGTTCCTCACGAGGCTTGCCACGTAGGCTGGATGGAGCGTTCGCAGGAACACGTTCGTGTAGGGTGCGCTGCCGCTGAAGAGGTCCCACAACACACTGGACATTCGCCGTGGCGCCCGGGATTGCCGCTGCTCGATGGCGACCATGCTCAGCACCCCCCGCCGCGCAAAGCGGGCCCGCTGCACGAGGCTGCCGACCCAGAAGACGAACTTGCCGACCCGGTTGTCCGCGTCGATCTTCCGGCACAATGGCCAGTAATGCTCGCGGAAGTCGTCGGCCGAGACGCCGTGGAACGCGACCGTCCTGGCCGCCGCCTTGGCGGTGCGGTAGGCCGCGCCAATGCCATCCTTGTACAACCGCGTGGTGCCGCTGTCGCCGATCATCACCAGCCGGTCGCCATAGGGCGGGCGCGCCGTGCGGATGTTGATGCGTGGGTAGCAGTGGCAGATGTGCCGGGGAATCACGCCGCCGGGGAAGCATCGGGCCACTTCCGGCGAGCCGAAGAAACGGTCCATCAGCTCGTCGTCGATGTCGTCGCCCAGCAGGCACAGCGTCGCGTAATCGCCTTTCGGTATCAGCGCTGCGAATTCCAGTCGCGGGATGTCCAGCAGGAAGACGTGCATGGAGGACCGAGCGTCTCGCGGATGACCTCCTTGCCGAGCTTGAATTCGCAGATGAAGGTCTTGGTGAGCGCAGGGGACTCGTGCTCCTCGGCCAGGTCGTCCAGCGACCTGGCGAGGCGGCTGTTCACGCCGCTGGCGATCACGACGAGGTCGTAGTCCTCGTGCGTGCCGTCGGCGCACTCCACCCGCATGGAGTCATCTTCCTTGCGGACGTCTGCGACCAGTTGGCGGACAAGTCTTGCGCCCCGGTCGCCGGCGAGTTGCTGCAGGTAGCCGTCGAAGCTGTGCGTGTCGAGCGGCTCTGAATTCCTCGGCCCGTTGCCGCGGTAGATTGCAGCAATGCGGCTCTCGTGCAGGGGCGTGGCAATCTCCACGTCGCCGATGTCCATGTGCAGGGTGTAGGACTCGAGGCCGCGCTGCACGACGTCGTCCGGCAGGGCGATGCCCTCGGTCGCCAGCCTCTGGACCAGGGATTCGGAGACCACGCCGCCACAATGGTTACATCCGGCAGGACCGCGATGGCAGAAATGCCGGGGCTCGTACAGGTCGACCTTGAGGTCCAGCGCCACGCTTTCCGCCATGTTCAGAAGGAAATAGCTGAACATCGATCCAGCGGGACCGGCGCCGATCACGGCGATCCTGGAGCCGTCCTGCAGCGGCTTGGCCGACTTCGAACGCGGGGCTAGTTTGCGTTCACCGAGACGGCTGAATCCGTCGGTACTGGGCGCCATCCTTCACCCCTTCCGGCCATGCAGTTCGAGTCGTGCAAGACTCGCCAGCACCGCGGCCGGTTCATCTTTTCATTTCATGATCGGCCAGGCGATCGGTCAGGTCGCGAATACGCTGCGACATGACCTTGACGACCCTGAAGGCGAGCGACGGGTCTTCCTGTATGCCTCCCAGGAAACTCTTCTTGTCGATCGTCAGCACCCGGGCGGTGCCCAGCGCACGCACGGTGGCGCTACGGGTTTCCGTCCCGAACAGGGCCATCTCGCCGAAGAAATCGTTGGGTCCAAGCTTGCGCAGCCGCATTTCCTTGCCATCGCCCTCCGCCACGGCTTCCACTTCGCCCTCCTGAACCACATACATGCAGTTGCCGGCTTCCCCTTGGCGAACGATTACTTCCCCATTCCGATAGTTCTTCCCCAGACTAGCCATGGTCTTGACTCATGTTGTCTTTGCCGCGAGCCAGATCGAGTATAAATCAGCGAGGCCGGAATTCTGAGAAAATGGCTCTGTTTACAGGGACTTACAGAGAATGAGACTCGTTACTCTTTCGCTGCCGCAAGAGGCGCGGGCAGCCTGGCCGCAAAGACCCTGAAACTGCTGTCGCTGCACTGGGCATTCCCCGGTCCACGGCCGGTTCCCGCGCCGGCCCGGGCCACCGCCCGTCGAGACGGGATTTTCATCCGGGGATGGCTGGCCTCACGCGCCCGGCCGTGACATCCTGCGGCCCCTTTCGCCCGGGAGACCGACCGTGCCTGACCGCTTCGACCGCTTCGTGCAGGACTACCACCGGCACCTGCTCGACGACCCGAACGCCTGCGTCTTCCTGGGTGTCGATGAACGCCTCGGGGAACTGCCGGACCCGTCGGCCGCAGCCCACGAGGCGAGGGCAAGCCGGGCGCGTGCGCTGCTCGCGCGCCTGGAAGCGATGGATCGCGCCGCGCTCGATTTTGAAGGCAACCTCGATGCGGACCTGGCGCGGCTCACGCTGGAGGCGCGAGATTCACCAGGCGACTCATACCTTCAACGGGCGGACCCGCCATGCCCAGACGCCATCGGCTGCAGACGATATCGGTGACGGCATCTTCCTGCAGTTCGTCAACGATCCGCGGGAGCCGGCTGAACGGCTTCACACCATCACCAGCCGGATGCAGGCGATTCCGGGTTACCTCGAGGCGCTGCTGGCCCGGCTGGACACGCCGGTGGCGCGCTGGACGTCCATGGACCTCGAAAAAGTCGCCGCATTGCCGCAGCTGTTCGACACGCTGCAGGGCTGGGCCGTGGAGACGGGCTGGGACGGACGCGCGCGCCTGGAATCTGCCAGCGACGCGGCGCGCTCCGCGCTGCTGGACTACGCCGCTGAACTTGCAAAGCTGCCGACGACGAGCCAGCTGCACCTCGAGGAAAGCGACGCGCGGCGCATCGTCGAACTCAGGGGCATCGACCGGAGCCTCGAGCAGCTGCATGCCATGGCCCGCGACTTCCTCGCCGAGACGGGCGAGGTCGTGGAGGCGCTGCGCGGCAGGCTGGTGAAGAAGTACGGCCTGCCGGCCGGCGCGACCGCCGACGAACTGACCCGCTTCCTGGCGGACCGCTACAGGGTCAAGCTGACTGACGGCCGCCTCGAGGACATCCTCGATCGTTACGAGGAGGAGCGGCGCCGCATCGACGCCTTCATCGGCGAACGCGACCTCTTCCCCGTGCCTGCCGACCAGGACCTGCGGATCATGCGCACGCCCGGTTTCATGACGCCGAGCATTCCGGCGGGCGCGATGATGCCGCCGCCGCCCTTCCGGCCCGGCGTGCGCCGGAGCCTGGTCTACCTGACGCTGTCCGCGGAACTGGCGGCCGAGCATACCGAGCTGTCGATTCCCGGCATGATGATCCACGAGGGCATTCCGGGGCATCACCTGCAACTCGCCACGGCCTCGATGCATCCCTCCGTCATCCGGCGGCATTACGACGGTGCCCATCACGCCGAGGGCTGGACGACCATGCTCGAGGACTACATGCTCGACATGGGCTACATGGGCGAGCTGACCGACGAGGCGCGCTTCGAGGGCAAGCGCGACATCAGCCGCATCGGGGCGCGCGTCGCGATCGACCTGTTCTTCATGACGGGCGAGAAGGATTTCCTCGACGTCGGCGTCCCCTGCGACCTGTCGAGCGACGATCCCTTCGAGGCGGCCGGCAACCTGCTGGCGGCCGTGACGGGCTTCGTCCCCGGACGCGTGCAGGGCGAGCTGAACTGGTACAGCCAGGAACGCGGCTATCCGCTGAGTTACCTCACGGGCAACCGCATGGTGTGGGAACTCAAGCGCGACGTCGAGCGCGCGAGCGGACTCTCAGGCATCGACCTCGACAGGCGCTTCCATCAGCTGTATCTGGTCTCGGGCAACATGCCGGTGAGTTTCCTGCGGCGCGTTTTCGAGCATGAGGGCCTGCTGGGCTGACCCGCAGGGCGGTACGGGCAAGAATCGAGATCCCCCTGTTGGGGGCCTTGCCCGCTCACTGCGTCGCGGCGCGCCCGGCAAGCTCGACCAGCGTCCAGTAGGGTGCCGGATAGCCGTTTCCTTCTCGAACGCCTCTGCACCCGCCGATACCTGCGCGGCGATGCGCCGCTGCCGCTCCGAGAACGCCCGGTTTCGCAGGGCCGCCGTCGCCGACATGCCCTCCGGCACCGGCCCGATTCGTCCGAACCGGTTCAGCGCCCAGCTGTACCCCTTCGCCAGGCGTAGCAGGGGGAGCTGGTACCACTTGTAGGCGAGTGCATCCCCACGGTCGGCGCCATCCAGCATCGCGTCGATCGTGGCATTGTCGATCCGGTCGTGCGTCAGCATCGCCCCGTCTCGCCATTCGGCGACGACGACGAGCTGCGGGTCGTACTCGAGGTCCGACGGTTCCTGGGTCTCGAAGTGCCGGACACCGAAGTCCCACAGCCAGCGCCTCAGGCCCGGCCGTGAGATCGTCGACAGGCCCGTCCAGAGGGTCACGCCCTGTCCGAGGTACGCGGCGGAGGCGACCTCGGAGCAGAACAGTCGGGACGGGTCCCGGTAGTCCATCTCGAAGTCGTACGGGATGTGCGACGTGGTCGCCCGGGTGAGCATGGCAGCGGCGGCGCGGTGCGGCAGCAGCGGGTCGGCGAGCAGCGGCGGCAAGTCCGCCCGGGGACGCAGGACCATGATGCGAAGCTTCTTGTCGTCCAGGTACTGCTGCGCCGGCGAGACGACCACGCCACTCTCGATGTGTGCCTCGATCGTCGAGGCAGCGTGCGTGAATGGATCGACGTGGACGAGCGCGATGTGCGAGAAATTGCCCGGGTAGTCGTTGCCGCGCGCGATGAGTGCCGAGGTCGGGTAGCCGCCGCGGGAGACCAGGATGTCGCCGGAATGGATGGTGACTCCCTCGACAAGGGTCGGCCGGCGTCGCCGAGGGCTCGTCACGACCGATGACCAGCGCCGGCAGGTCGTCGGGATGGTGCAGCATCAGTTCCTCGGCGGCGAGCCGGGTGCCGTAGAGGGCGCGGTAGATGCGCGAGCGGGCGGGCGTGGCGCTCATGTCCCAGCCTCGCGACTGGTCCTTGACGGCGGCGCGGATCCGCTCGTCGTAGCCGAGGTACTCGCGCAGTCGCTGCGGACAGGCGGCGAGCAGTGGGGCCAGGCTGAAGTAGGTGGTTTCGAGCGTGTCCAGGATCGGATCCGTGGGGCCGACGGCGCGCGCGGCCAGATCAGCGAGCGCGGCCTCCAGCGTGGCGAATTCCCGGTCGACGGCTGCGGTCGGCGGCCGCGCAGCCGATTTCGTGCGCATCGATGAACCGGCTCTCGAGGGATTTCCAGAAGCTGTCGCGATCCCAGGCGAAGGCCCCGCTGCGTGCCGGGGGCGCATCGAGTGGCGGTGCAAGCGCCGGAATGCACAGCATCAGGAACGCCGCAACGAGGGCGCCAGGCAGGACGAGGAGACGGGAACGGGTGGAAAACACGCGGGAACCTTAGCGGTTCGTGCAACGCGGCACAATCGAGAAGGAGGGCGCCAGGAGGGTCAGCCGGGTCGGGCCTGGATCGGTTCGTTCAGCCTTCGCCGCTGAAGCTTGCCTGAGCTGGTGCGGGGCAGGGCGTTCACGAAGCGGAACTCGCGTGGCAGCTTGTAACCGGCAAGCCGACCGCGGCAAAAGGTCTCCAGCATGGCGGCATCCGCGGCGGCGCCGGGGTTCGTCACGATCCAGGCAACGACGCGGGCGCCGAGGTCCGCGTCCGGCACGCCGGCCACGCCGGCCTCGGACACCGTCGGATGCTCGAGCAGGACCGCTTCGACCTCGGCGGGGTACACGTTCTCGCCACCGGAAACCACGAGGTCGTCTCGCCGGTCCAGGACCTGCAGCGCGCCGTCGCGGTCGAGGCGGCCGATGTCTCCCGTCAGCAGCCAGCCATCCCGCAGCGCGCGCGCCGTCGCGTCGGCGTCGTTGAGGTATCCCCGCATGACCCCAGCTCCCCGCACTGCGATCTCACCCACCGTCCCCGCGGGAAGGACCCGGTCGCCGTCGACGATGCGTAAGTCCATCCCGGGCAGGGCGATCATGGGCGACGGACCGGCCGCGCCTGCCGTCGGGGGTGCCGACGTCGCGACCTGGGAGGCAGCCTCGGTCAGGCCATAGGTGGGACATACGGGAAATCCGGCAGCGAGCGATCGCTGCAGCAGTTCGGGCGCGGCGGCGGCGCCGCCCAGCAGCAGTACCCGCAGCCCGGACGGCGCCGGGCGTCCCGTACGCTGCGCCAGCAGACGCGACAACATCGTCGGCACCAGCGACAGGCCAGCGATATCGCCTTCGTCGAGTGCATCGCTGACGGCCGCAGCGTCGAAGCGCGGATGCAGCCGCACCGGTCCGCCGAAAAGCACGCTGCGAACCAGGATCGACAGGCCGCCGACGTGGTAAAGGGGCATGCAGGCAAGCCAGCGGTCGGCGACCGGGGTGCCCAGGCGCTCCGCCGCGGCGACTGCGCTGGCATGCAAATTACGCCAGCTCAGGCAGGCGCCTTTGGCGCGTCCGGAGGTCCCCGAGGTGAACAACACCACCATAGTGGCCTCGGGATCGAACTGCTCGCCGCGCAGCGCGCCGCCGGTCGCCGGCAGCGCGTCCAGGCGCGGTGCCGTACAGGCGCGAAGGCCGGGTACGCGCAGGGCCAACTCATCCAGCCGCGCATCGCCGGGCTCGCCCAGCAGGCAGCCGACCCGCGCATCGATGAGCTGGCTCGACAGTTCTTCCACCGTCAGGCGCATATTGAGCGGCAGCGCCGCGCGTCCGGCCAGCGAGATGGCGTGCAGCCACGTGGCGAAGTCCGCTCCACCGGGCAGCAGGAGGGCGACAGGCGCATCGCCCGATGGGGCTGTCGCCGTCACGTAGGCACCGCCGCGCCGTGCACGGTCGGCAAGTTCCGCGAAGGTCAAGGTCCCGGCAGCGCTCTCCAGTGCCGGGGCATCGGGTGTCTGCCGCGCGCGCTCCAGCAGCCAGTTCTCCTGCCTCATGGCGTCGAGGCCGATCCCGGCGGCGCTGCCCGGGATGACCGCAGCCTGATGCCAGGCCGGTGCGTCGCCTACGTCGTCGACAAACAGGCCGCGCGTGTCCAGGCCGTGGATTCCGCCCGGGTCGCCCCAGGCAGCCGCGCAGTGCAGCACGTGCCGCGCGCCGACGGCGCTCTCGAAGGTGTGCGAGAAGACCACCTCGCAGCCGGCCCGCCGCGCGCTGGCGGCGATGCCGAGTGCCTGCGCGGGCCCGCCGAGCGTGGCGGGCTTGAGCACCAGGACATCGGCGGCCCCCGCCTCGAGCAGCCGCATTGCACCCGCCGCCGTGGCGACGGATTCGTCGGCGGCGATTCGTACCGGCGCATCGCGGCGCAGCCGCGCCATGCCGTCTATCTCGCCGGCCGCCAGCGGCTGTTCGATGTAGGCGAGTCCGAATGGCGCCAGCGCATCGAGCGCCTCGCGCGCCATGCGCTCACTCCAGGCGCCGTTGGCGTCTCCACGGAGCGCGACATCCGGCCCAAGTCCTTCGCGGGCAGCCCGCACTCGCGCAATGTCCTCGGCGAGCGTGGCCGGCGCCGAGCTTCAGCTTGGCGGCCCGGTACCCCGCCGCGCTGACGCGCCGGGCTTCGTCACGCAAGGCTTCCGGCGTGCCTTCCATCAGCAGGGCGCTGACCTTCACGCGTTCGAGCACCGTGCCGGCCAGCGCGCCGAGGCCCGCGGCGAGCTGGTGCGCAAGCGGGATCCCGGCGCGGCGGGCGGTGAGGTCCCACAGCGCGCCCTCGAGCGCCGCCCGTGCGGCAGGCGCTCGGCGGAAATGCGCCGCGATGGCGTCGGGCCACTCGCCCGGCTGGAGCTCGGCACCCCGAAGGAGCGCCGCGGCATCGTTCAGGATCCTTAGCGACTCGGCCACCGTCTCCGACCCGAATCCCGGCCACGGGGCCGCCTCGCCATAGCCGACCAGACCCGCGGTGTCGCTCAGTTCCAGGATGATCGACGAGCGCTCGCGGAACTCGCCCCTTGCGGTCCAAAGCGGCTGCGCAAAGTGCAGGGTGAGCGGCCTCGTGCGAGCCGCTGCCAGCTTCACGATGCAAGACCCAGTGCGAACAGCAGGCCGAAGACGACCTCCAGGCGGGCGGTGTGGAACAGGCAGCCGTTCAGCGACAGTCCCCGCTCGTGCCGCATGCGAGCCGCCAGGCGCAGCGCGAGCGGCAGCGAAAGCCACGGCAGCAGCACCCAGGCGTCCTTCACTCCGAGCCCCCACAGCAGCGCCGGCATGCCATAGGCGACCAGCAGCAGCAGGAAGAAATAGACGCGCGTCGGGCCGTCCCCGATGCGCACTGCCAGCGTGCGCTTGCCGGCCCTGGCGTCGGTCTCGATGTCGCGCAGGTTGTTCACGACCAGGATGGCCGTGGCCAGGGCGCCGATCGGGATCGAGGCCATGATGGCAAGCCACGACAGCGACACCGCCTGCACGTAGTAGGTGCCCGCCACCGCACCCGGACCGAAGAACAGGAACACCGCGAGGTCGCCGAAGCCGAGGTAGCCGTAGGGACGCGGGCCGCCGGTGTACAGATACGCCGCGGCGATCGATGCCACGCCCAGGGCCAGCACCGGCCAGCCCGCCACGTAGATGAGGTACAGGCCGACCAGGGCCGCCGCCCCGAAGGCGAGCCACATTGCGCGCTTCATCTCGACCGGGCTGATCCAGCCCTGCTGGGTGGCCCGTTGCGGCCCCAACCGGTCCGCCTTGTCGGCGCCGCGCTCGAAGTCGAAGACGTCGTTGGCGAAGTTGGCGCCGATCTGCAGCAGGAACGCGCCGAGCAGTGCCGCCAGTGCCGGGCCTGCCGCGAACACGCCATCCGACCACGCTGCGCCGACACCGACCAGGACGGGTGCCGCCGACGCCGTCAGCGTCGCCGGGCGGGTGGCAATCCACCAGGCCGAGCGCTTGTTCACGGCCGCCACGGGAAACGCGAGAAGTCGGGCTTGCGCTTCTCGTTGAAGGCGTTCCGCCCTTCCTGGGCCTCCTCGGTCATGTAGAACAGCTGCGTCGCATGGCCCGCCAGTTCCTGAATACCGGCCTGTCCGTCGCAGTCGGCGTTGAAGGCAGCCTTCAGGCAGCGAATCGCCATCGGACTGTGCTCGAGGATGCGCCGTCCCCAGGCCACGGCGGTTGCCTCGAGTTCGGCGACCGGCACGACCTTGTTGACCAGGCCCATCTCCAGCGCCTCCTGCGCCCCATACTGCTCGCACAGGTACCAGATCTCGCGTGCCTTCTTCTGGCCCACGATGCGCGCCAGGTAGGACGACCCGAAGCCGCCGTCGAATGAACCGACGCGCGGACCTGTCTGTCCGAAGCGGGCGTTGTCGGCAGCGATGGTCAGGTCGCAGATCACATGCAGCACGTGGCCGCCGCCGATCGCGTAGCCGGCGACCGCCGCGATCACGGGCTTCGGCAAGCTGCGGATCAGCCGTTGCAGGTCGAGCACGTTGAGCCGCGGCACGCCGTCATCGCCGATATACCCCTCGTCCCCGCGGATGCTTTGGTCGCCGCCGGAGCAGAACGCCTTGTCGCCTTCGCCCGTGAAGATGATCGCGCCCACCGATTGATCTTCGCGCGCCCGGGAAAACGCGTCGATCAGTTCGAACAGCGTCTTGGGACGGAACGCGTTGTGCACCTGCGGACGGCAGATGGTGATCTTGGCCAGGCCGCCATCCGTCTCGTAGCGGATATCCTCGTAGTCCCGGACGCTCTTCCAGGCGGGTCGATCGTTCGCGGCCGTCTTGCAGGTGTCGGTCATTGCGCTGTCTCCTGAACCTGATTCGTGAAAACTGATCGGGCCGGGCCTGCCCTGCGGCGCAGGAAATCCCGTGCTGCGGCGAGGAATGCCTCCGGCCTTTCGAGGTGGGCCGCATGGCCGGCATCCGCGATCTCGCAGACCTCGGCACGGGGCAGCCGTGCTGCAAGATCCCGGGCGACGTCCGCGAACTTCCGGTCGAGCGCGCCGGCCACCAGCAGGACTGGCGCCTCGACGCGCGCCAGCACGTCGAACAGCGGCTGCTGGGCGCCGGGACCGAGGACCCGCAGGCTGGCCGCGAGGCCCCGTGCACTGTTGGCCAGGCGCTCGCGGCGCGCGCCGGCCAGGAATGCATCGCCCAGGCGTCGCTGCGTGGCAAACAGGGCTTGCGCCATCCACTGGTCGACGAATGCCTCGATTCCGTCGGCCTCGATGCGCGCGGCCAGCGCCTCGTCCTCGCGGCGACGCACTTCGCGTTCGACGGGATCCGCGATCCCGGCCCGCGCACCCACCAGCACCAGCGAAGTCGCCGAGCGGGGTTCCCGTGCGGCGCAGGCGAGCGCGAGGCGCGCCCCCATCGAATAGCCCAGCCAGCAGGCGTGGCGATGGCCGCAGGCCTCGAGCGTCGCCAGCAGGTCGTCCACGGCCCTGTCGAAGCTGTAACCGGCTGGTATCGAAGAGCAGCCGTGGCCCGGCAAGTCGGGTGCCAGCACCTCGAACTCGTCCTCAAAGGACCGCGCCAGGCTTTCCATGCCCTGCCCGCTGCCGGTGAAGCCGTGCAGCATCATCATCGCCGGTCCCCGACCGCGGCGGTGGACGCGCAGTGGCCGGCCGGTCATGTCCGCGGTTCCTGTTGCAGGGCACGACAGACGTGGTCGTAGAGCGCCCTGTGGAAAGCGGTGTTGGCCGCGCGCACGACGGGCACCTCGATCACGTGGCGGCCGCCCGCGAGCGCGCTGTCCAGCGCCTGCTCGAAGGCGGCGCGCGAGTCCACCCGTTCTGCCTGCCAGCCGAAGCCGCGCGCAATCTGGCACAGGTCCGCCGCGTGGGGCATCGCGAAGGCCTGCTCGAACAAGGGCCGAGGCACGGCTCGGGCGACCGGCAGGTATTCGAATATCCCGCCGCCGTCATCGTTGCTGACCACGACCGTCAGGTCGGAGTCGAGCAGCTTCCCGGCCAGGAGACCCGAGACGTCGTGGAGGAACGCGAGGTCGCCGCACCACAGCACCGTGGGTCGCGGCTGTGCCGCGGCCGCCCCGAGTGCTGAGGAGATCAAGCCGTCGATTCCGCTGACGCCACGATTGGCCAGCAACCGGAGGCCTGCCTCGCGCGGACCCGCGAAGGCGTCGACGTCGCGCACCACCATGCTGTTCGCGGCATAAAGCGTGGCGCCGTCCGGCAATCGCGCCCAGAGCGAGGCGGCGACGTGCGGCGTCAGGAACGCGCCTTCGGCAGCGAGTGCGGCGGAGGCGGCGGCGCGCGCCACGTCGTCCGCCCGCCGCCATTCGGCGCGCCACGCCAGCGCGTTCCCCGGCGGCGGCAAGTGTGCCGCTGCCAACTCGCAGAACCGCCTTGGGCTCGTGCGGAACATTCGCGTTGCCCTGTGCTGCGGGTCGCGGAAGGCGGCCGCCGGGTCGACCAGCCAGGTTTCGGCAGACGAATGCATTGCCATCCAGGCGTTCAGCGACGCGCTGGTCGGCTGGCCGCCAAAGCGCAGGATCAGGTCGGGACGCAGTGCCGAAGCCGTCGCCACGTCGCGCAGCATCAGGTCGGCGCCGTGAATCACCGACCCCGCCAGGCCTGCGCCGGCCCGCAGGCCCGAGGCCGGGTCGGCAATCACCGGCCAGCCGAGCGCCTGGGCCAGGCCGTGGGCAGCCGGCGCCAGGTCCCCTTCCCGGGCGTCGGGGCCGAACAGCAGCACGCCCCGCTCGATCCCCTGGAGTTCTCCGGCAAGGCCTTCCGGACCCGTGTCCACGGCCGCAAAATCGTCCAGGCGTCTCGCCGGGAGACGGGGTGCCGCGCCCGGCTCGATGCCTGGCGGCAGCAGCGGTTCTCGAAACGGCAGGTTCAGGTGCACGGGCCCCGGCGGCGATCCGGTTGCTGCGCAGGTGGCACGCCAGGCGAGCGCGGCGGCATAGGCGTCCTGGCCATCGCGCTCCGACGGGCAGGGCGCTTCCTCGAACCAGCGCAGGAATCCCGAAAAAAGCCTGCGTTGCTCCATCGTCTGCGCCGCTCCCCAGGACCGCAGTTCTGGTGGACGGTCGGCTGTGAGCACGACGAGCGGCACGCGTGAATGGTGCGCCTCGGCCACGGCGGGCAGGAAGTTCGCGCCCGCGGTGCCCGAGGTGCACAGCAGCGCGACCGGGCGCCCGCTGGCCTTTGCGTGACCGAGCGCATAGAAGGCGGCGCTGCGTTCGTCGACGTGGAAGCTGCAGGCCAGCCCTGGTTGTGCAGCCATGGCCACTGCCAGCGGCGCCGAGCGTGACCCGGGGCAAATGGCCGCGGCCACCACGCCCGAGGCCTGCAACTGGCCGACGAGCGTGCGTGCGAATTGCAGGTTGGCGGCCCCGGTGTGATGCTCGTTGCCTGTCATGGCGCTCCCCACAGCAGCGGACCCAGTGCGGTACGCAACTTGAGTTCGGTCTCGGTGAACTCGGCCTTCGCTTCCGAGCGGGCGACGATGCCGGCTCCGGCCCAGGCGGTCGCGGTGTTGCCGCGAACGAGTGCCGAGCGCAGGGCCACCGAGAACTCGCCGTCTCCATCCGACTGCAGGAATCCCACCGGCCCGGCGAACCAGCCGCGCGAGACCGATTCATGCTCCGCCAGCCAGTCCAGCGCGGCCTCGCGCGGCGCCCCGCCGACCGCCGGCGTGGGGTGCAACCGCGATACCAGGTCGATCAGCGAGACAGGCGGATTGCCGCTGCGACGGCCACGTAATTCCGTGCACAGGTGCTGTACCGTGCGCGTCTTGAGCAGCCTCGGCTGCGGGTCGATGTCGACGCTGTCGCAGCACGCGGCCAGCGCGGATTCCATGAACCGTACGACGATCGCATGCTCCTCGCTGTCCTTGCTGCTGTTGAGCAACGCCTCCCCCAGGGCCTGGTCGGACGTCCGTGAAGCACCGCGCGCGGCGGTGCCGGCGATGGCGGCCGTTTCCACGGTCTCGCCCCGGACCCGGACCAGCCGTTCCGGGGTCGCGCCCAGGAAGACGGCATCGCCTTCCCCGATCGCAAAAAGAGTGCAGGAAGGGAATCGTTCCCTCAGCGCGACGAGCCAGACGACCGGGTCGATGGCGGAGCCCGCGGTGATGTGGGCGTCGCGCGCGACCACCACCTTTTCGAGGCGGCCGGATCGAATGCCGTCGAGCGCGAGTTGTACGCGCTGTGCGTAGCGCTCCAGGCCGCCATTGGCGAACTCCACGACGCCGCTGGCGGCCCGACCGAGCGCCAGGGGCCGGGGCCGCAGGTCCGCCCAGGCGCTGCCGCAGAGCGAGTTCCTCACATAGGTGTCTTTTTCGCGCCAGCAGGTGAGCTCCGGCAACGTGAGCTGGCCATCGGGGAATCCCCTCCACGGGCCGGAGGCTTCCATGCCCGGCGCGAACGCAAAGCCTCCGAGCAGCTGTGCGATGCGAGGGCCCGGCCCTTCCCAGGCGATACGGTCAAACAGCGCGCGTGCCTCGGCATCCGCCTGACCGAAACGTCCCTTGCCTTCGACGCTGACGCGCGCGGCACAGCCAATGCCGACGCGAAACCGCCGGGCCGACGGCTGCTCCCAGTAGAAGCGCGCCGCACTGCCCGCCGCCGCAAACACCTGCAGCGGATCGACCGGGTCGCACGGTTCCGTCCGGAGGGTCAGCGCCACGTCGCTCACCCTTGCGGTGCTCCGTCAGTCCGGCGCGCCCTGCCGTCGGGCGCCAGCCGCGTGCTCAGCCGAAACCACTGCATGGATCTGGATCGCTCCTGTGCCACCACCGCTACCGACAACCTGCCGCAGGGCGCTGCCGCCTACCGCTCCCGGGCCGGCCTGACGCGGGATAACTTGCCATTTTAGCGTCCGGCCGGAAGGGTGACACAGGCGAATTCGGCCCGCTGGGCGTCCCCGGGGAGCCGGCGCCCAGAACGGCACCGGTCCTGCCGGGCGAAAAGACGGGTTGGGGGCGCCAGATCCGCGTGTCCTACCCGAACATGTGCCGATTGAGGAAGTCCAGCACGTTGCTGTACCAGGCCACGACATTGCGTGGCTTGAGGATCCAGTGATTCTCGTCAGGAAACACCAGGAGCTCGCTGTCGACGCCGTGATACTGCAGTGCCTCGAACAGGTTCAGCCCTTCGTTGATCGGGCATCGGTAGTCCTGTTCGCCATGGATGATCAACACCGGCGTCCGCCACTGGCTGATGTAGCGAATCGGTGCATAGCGGTCAAAGCCGGCCATGTCGGCATACGGATTTTCGCCACCCATTTCCAGGTACCACCAGGCCGGATGGTCGGTGGTCCCGGTGAACTGGGCCATGGTGACGATGCTGGCATGCGTGATCAGGCACCTGAAGCGCTGCGTCTGGGTGCCGATCCAGTTGGTCATGTAGCCGCCGAAGCTGCCGCCCATCGCCATGATGCGGCCCGGGTCGACGTCGGGCCGTTGCTCCAGCGCGTCGGTGACCGCCATGAGGTCCTCAAAGCACTGCTTGCCCCAGATGTTGCCCCAGATGCCCTGCACGAAGTCCTGGCCGAAACCTGTCGAGCCTCGCGGGTTGGGCTGCACCACGACGTAGCCCTGCGCCGCCGCGAGCAGGGCGTTCCAGCGCCAGTGCCAGCCGTCGGTACTCATGCCGATTGGCCCGCCGTGGATCCACAGCAGCGTCGGCGCGTGCTTCGCCCCCTTGGGGCGGGTGATCACGCTGTGCAGGGCCGCGCCGTCGGTGGAGGTTGTCGTGATGTGCTCGATCTCGGCCCAGCTGTCGGCCGCCGTGAAGCCCGACAGCCGCGCCAGCGGCGCCGGCGCCTGTCCCGGTCCGTCCAGACGGTAGCACTCCGGCGCATCGAGCAAGGAAGAACGGATGCATGCGGCGCGGCCGTCGGGCAGCGCCACGATCTCGCCGTGCGTGCCGCCGCTGGCCCGCGGCGTCCATGCGGTTACCGTGCCGTCGGCAACGGCGATGCTGAAAACGGGCGTGATGCCGCCGTCATCGGCGCTGACCAGGACCGTCGTGCCGTCCGTGCTCCAGTCGGCAAGATTCGGCCAGCGGTCCCAGCCCGTCGCCAGCTCGCGCAGTGCTCCGCTGGCCACGTCGATCAACGCCAGGACCGGGCGCACCGCCGTCTGTGGCGAGCGCTGCTCGCGCACGACCGCGATCGTCCTGCCGTCGGGCGCAAAAAGTGCGCCGTCGTTCATGGTGTTGGGGGCCTGTCCCAGCAGCGTGCGTGCCCTGGTGGTCAGGTCGATGACGAGGATGCTCGAGTCTTCTTCGCGGTCGGCGCCGACGCTCGCCCACTTGGCCAGGACACGACCGCCATCGTCGCTGACGTCGAGCTGCGGCTCGATCCAGAATTCGGTGACGACCTCGGGTGTCAGGTCCTCGCGGCCCTTGCCATCGGCCGTGGCAACGACCAGGTGGTTGCTGGCGCGGTCGGGGTTCTGGTGCAGCCAGTGGTCCCAGTGGCGGACCGGCTGGCGCCTGAAGTTGCGCGCGCTGGGGCCGTTCTTGGCGCGCTCGGCCGCTGTCTCGCGCTGTTTCTCGAATGCGATACCGGGCAGCACGGGCGCGAAGTACGCCATGCGGTCGGCCTTTGCCGCGAACCTGAATGTTTCCACGCCCAGGGGCTCGTCGGTCAGCTGTTGCGGTTCGCCGCCGCCGGCGGGCAGCAGCCAGACCTGCATCCGCTTGTCGGCCTCGTCATCCGGTTTGATTTCGTTTGGTTTGCGATTGGACAGGAAGCCCAGCGCGCCATCGTGACGAAAGCACGGGGCCGCGTCCTTGCTGTCGCCGCGGGTGAGTTGCACCGCCGGACCGCCGTCGGTGGGAACCTTCCACAGGTCGGAGACGTATTTGGCGCCGTCGCGGTCCCTGCGCTGCACGCAGACGGCCAGCCAGCGGCCGTCGGGGCTGGCGGCGATCGCGCTGACGCGCTCCAGCGAAACGTGTTGTTCGACGGTATAGGGGATGTTCATGGCCGGATGGGAAATCGAAACGACCCTGTCTGTCAAGGAGCGGGCCGGGCAGGCCGGTTACCTGCCCCCTGCATTTCTTGCCGTGTAAACTCTCCCCGCCACTGAAAACCAAGGATGCAACATGAGCGTGGAATACCGGCAGCTGGGCAGAAGTGGGATGCGGGTCAGCAATCTCTGCCTCGGGACCATGAACTTCGGCTGGCATACCTCTGTCGAGGACAGCTTTGCCATCATGGACAGGGCGCTCGAGCTCGGAATCAACTTCTTCGACACGGCGGACGTCTACGGCTGGTCGAAGTACCACGGCTACACGGAAGAGATCCTCGGCCAGTGGTTCGACCGGGGGGGCGGCCGGCGGGACAACGTCATCCTCGCCACCAAGGTGTACAACCCCGCGAACCGCGAGAAGGACGACACCGAACCGAACCGCTCGGGCCGGAACCTCAGCGCCCTCAAGATCCATCGTCACCTCGAGGCGAGCCTGAAGCGCCTGAAGACCGATGTGATCGACCTCTACCAGATGCACCACATCGACCGGCAATGTTCCTGGGCCGAGACCTGGGAAGCCTTCGGGTCGCTGAAGTCCCGGGGCAAGGTGATCTACGTCGGATCGAGCAATTTCGCCGGCTGGCACATCGCCACCGCCAACCAGGAGGCGAGCAGGCGAGGGATGTATGGCCTTGCCAGCGAGCAGTCGGTCTACAACCTCAACAACCGCATGCTCGAGCTCGAGGTCATCCCGGCCTGCGTGGAATACGGCATGGGCCTCATTCCCTACAGCCCGGTGGACGGCGGCATGCTGGCCGGGGCCGTTGCAAAGGAGAACTCCGGACGCAGGGGCGGGGAGTGGATCACCAACAGGCTGGAGCGGGATGGGGCAAAAATAACGGCGTACGAGGCACTCTGCCGCAAGATCGGCCACGAGCCGGCCCAGGTGGCGATGGCCTGGCTCTTCCAGAACCCGGCGGTTACCTCTCCGATCATCGGTCCGCGAACCCTCAAGCATCTCGAGGACGCCGTGAAAGCGACCGAGATCCGCCTCGACGAGGAAACCCTCAAGTCCCTGGACAAGATCTTTCCCGGGCCCGGAGGCGCCGCCCCGGAAGCCTACGCCTGGTAAGCGGGCGGGGCCTGGCCGGCGGACTTCCGGCCTCCCTGGCGGCTCGGCTTGCCGCGACGACCGATATCGTTGCGGCTTGACTGCTGCCGCCCGGCTCGATGATCCGTCGGTTCTTGCCTGCCCGCGCCGGCCAAGAAACGATGACAGCGCTGTCAATACAATTTAGTATAGTTCCCGGTGCTGCTGCCCATGTGGCCGGCACAGTGCATTCCGGCGATTTCATAGAACGAACCGCCTTGCTTGTACGGAGAATTGCATGATCGATCACCACCGCCCGGGGCATTTCGCGCAAGTTGCATCGGATTCCGGTCGCCGGATGACTTGCGATGGCGGCGGCTGGTGCCTGATGCTCGTCCTGGCAATGCAGGTCGCCGCCTTGCCGTCGGCGTCTGCCGGCGAGGTTCACGTCGAGGGCAGAACCGAGTACCACGCGCCGCGGGCAGAATCGGCTCCGGTCATCGACGGTGTCGCCGAAGAGGCGGTCTGGGATGCCGCCAAGTGGCATGAGATAGACCAGCTCTGGCTCGGACCCGAGTATCAGGACTCCGATTTTCACGGGCGCTTCAAGGTCGTCTGGACCCCGGAAAGGCTGTACTTCCTGGTCGAGCTGGTCGACGACATCCTGTTCGACAGTCACCGCGACCCGCTGGTGCAGTACTGGGACGACGATTGCCTCGAGATCTTCCTGGACGAGGACTTCTCGGGCGGGGAGCACCAGTACAACCACAACGCCTTCGCCTACCACATGTCGCTCGACAATCAGGCGATCGACATCGGAACCGACAAGCAGGCCCACAGCTACTCAGATCATGTCGAGAGCCGCTGGAAACAGCAGGACCACAGGATAGTCTGGGAGCTTGGCATCAAGATCTATTCCGACCAGTACGAAGACGGGGCGACCGGGAATACCCCGGTCGCGCTGACGGCCGGGAAGATCATGGGACTGATGCTTGCCTACTGCGACAACGACGGCAGCGAGCTCCGCGAGAATTTCGTCGGCTCCGAATCCGTGCCCTTCGGCAAGAAGGATCGCGGTTACATCGACGCCAACATATTCGGCAAGCTCATACTGGATCCGTTGCCGTAATGCGGAGCGAGAGCAAGGAGCCGGCCGTCGTGGCCGGGGAGGAGCGGGCTTCCGGGGGATTTCTCGACGTCCGGGGCGAGCGTTACTACGTCATCCGGAACGTCGACCGGATGCCGCCGTTCTTCATGAGCGTCATCTCGAGTTCGGACCACTGGCTGTTCGTCTCCTCGACCGGCGGCCTGACCGCGGGACGTGTGTCGCCGGAATCGGCGCTGTTTCCATACATTCCTGTGGACAGGATCCACGAGAGCGGCGCGCACACTGGCTGCAGGACGATCCTGCGTGTCGGCGCCAAGGACCGGCAGTCGACCTGGGAGCCCTTCAACACGGGACTGCGACGACCGTTTCAAGACGAGCCGCAATCTCTACAAATGCGTGCTGGGCGACAAGCTCTGCTTCGAGGAGGTCAATCATGACCTGGGCCTGGCGTTCCGGTACACCTGGGCGACCAGCGACGAGTACGGCTTCGTGCGCCGTTGCGAGTTGCAGAACCTGGGCGACAACACCCTGCAGGTCGAGCTGATCGACGGCCTGCAGAACATCCTGCCGGCGGGCACGCCAGGCCCGGTGCAGGCGAATGCGAGCAACCTCGTCGACGCGTACAAGTGGGCTGAACTCGACGAAGGTACCGGGCTGGCGATCTATGCGCTCTACTCCGGCATTTCGGATCGCGCCGAGCCAAGTGAGTCCCTCAGGGCGACCGTCGTCTACAGCCTGGGGATTGAAAACCCGCGGGTGCTGCTCTCGTCACGGCAACTCGACGACTTCCGGCGCGGTGAGCCAGCGGTGCAGGAAACCCGCAAGCGCGGCATCCGTGGCGCCTACTTCGTCAACGCCAGCCTGACGCTTCCGGGCCGCAGCTCGCGATCGTGGCAGATCGTCGCGGACATCGAGCGGACTCAGGGGCAGGTCGTCGATCTCATCCGGCGTCTCGGGGACCCCGGCGCCGCGGCAAGGGCCGTGGCGCGACTCCGTTGATGCCGGTCGTGACGAACTGGCGCGCATCGTGGCCGCCGCGGACGGGTTCCAGTCCACGGCGGAGGAGGTCGTCACGGCCCATCACTACGCCAACGTGCTGTTCAACGTCCTTCGCGGCGGAATCTTCGACGACCAGTACAGGCTGTCCAGCGCCGATTTCGTCAATAACGTGCGGGCGTTCAACAGGCAGGTTCACGAGCGCCATCGTGAACTTCTCGACGGGCTGGGCGGGACGCTCTCGGTCGAGGAACTGCTGTCGGCCGTGAGACGGACCGGCGACCCGCAGCTGGAAAGACTCTGCTACGAATACCTTCCGATCACCTTCGGTCGCCGTCACGGCGACCCGAGCCGACCGTGGAACAGGTTCTCGATCAAGCTGAAGGATGCCAGCGGCAGCCGGCTGTTGTCCTACCAGGGCAACTGGCGGGACATATTCCAGAACTGGGAGGCCCTGGCCTTCAGCTTCCCGGAATTCATCGAGTACATCGTCGCCAAGTTCGTCAACGCGTCAACGGTGGACGGCTACAACCCGTACCGCATTACCAAGGAAGGCGTCGACTGGGAGGTGGAGGAGCCGGATAACCCCTGGAGCTATATCGGCTACTGGGGCGACCACCAGATCATCTACCTGCTGAAGCTGCTGGAGCTGTCGCATCGTTTTCATCCGGACCGCCTCAGCGCACTCCTGCACAGGCCGATCTTCAGTTATGCCAACGTGCCGTATCGGATCAGGGACTTTGCCGAGCTGGTGGCGAACCCGAAGAGAACCGTCGACTATGACCACGGCCTCGCCGAGCGGATCGCGGACCGCGTCGCCGTCATGGGCGCAGACGGCAAGCTGGTCCTCGACGCGAACGGCAGCGTGTACCAGGTCAACCTGCTGGAGAAGCTGCTCGTACCCCTGCTGGCCAAGCTCGGCAACTTCGTCGTCGATGGCGGGATCTGGCTCAACACACAGCGACCGGAGTGGAACGACGCGAACAACGCCCTCGTCGGCCACGGCGTCTCCATGGTCACCCTGTACTACATGCGCCGTTACGTGCGCTTCCTGCAGGAGTTGCTGGCCGGGGAGTCCGGGTCCGTCGAGCTGTCGGTGGAAGTCGGCGAGTGGCTGGCCGGCACTGCCGATGCGCTCGCAAGGATCAGGCCGCTGCTCGGCGACGGTCCCATCAGCCCCAGCCAGCGGTTCGACTCGCTCCGGGTCCTGGGCCTGGCGGCGAGCGACTATCGCCAGTCGGTCTATCGCGACCACCCTTTTTCCGGGAAGCTGCAGCGGCCGCTCGGCCAGGTCATGGCCTTGCTCGACGACGCCCTCGCAGCGATCGATCACAGCATCCGCAGCAACTGCCGCGAGAACGGCGTGTACAACGCGTACAACCTGCTGGACCTGGGGGAGCGGGGAGGTCGGCAGTCGACTCCCTCTATCTCATGCTCGAGGGGCAGGTCGCCGCGCTCAGTTCCGGCGCGATCGCGCCCGAGGCGGCCGCCGACCTGGTGGAGACGCTTTTCGAAAGCGACATCTACCGTGCTGACCAGCGTTCCTTCATGCTCTACCCCGACCGTCCGCTGCCGGGGTTTCTCGAGAAGAACCGCATCCCGGTCGACGCCGTCGATGACATTGTCCTGCTGCGGCGCATGATCGAAGCGAACGACGACCGGGTCGTCTCCCGCGACGCGGCAGGCTGCTATCGCTTCAGTGCCGATTTCAGGAACGTCCACGACCTGGATGCCCGGCTCGACGCCCTGTCCGGTCACTACGGTGACGACCTCGAGGCCTCGCGGGAGCCACTGCGCAAGCTTTACGAAAGGGTGTTCAGGCACCGCGAATTCACCGGTCGTTCGGGCGGCATGTTCGGCTTCGAGGGCCTGGGTTGCATCTACTGGCACATGGTGTCGAAGCTGCTCCTCTCGATACAGGAAAATTTCTTCGCGGCGCTCGACCAGAACGCGCAGGACGAGGTCTGCCAGCGACTCGGCGCCCTGTACTATCGGGTGCGCGAGGGCATCGGTTTCAACAAGACGCCAGCCGAGTACGGCGCGTTCCCGACCGACCCGTATTCGCACACCCCCGGTCACGCCGGCGCCCGGCAGCCCGGGATGACCGGGCAGGTGAAGGAGGAAGTGTTGACGCGATTTGGCGAACTGGGCCTTCGCATCGACGGCGGCCAGGTCCACTTCGATCCACGGCTGCTCAGGGCGTGTGAATTCACCGCCGGACCACGCCCGCTCCGGTTCCTCGATGTCGAGGACCGGTGGCAGGTACTGACGGTTCCGGCGTCGGGGCTGGCCTTCACCTGGTGTCAGGTCCCGTTCGTCTATCGCGTGGCCGGCGAAGGTGGCGCGTCGCTGACGATTACCCTCGAGGACGGCAGCGTCCAGACGCATGCAGCAGCTGTCGCTGCCTGCGGAGCTGAGTGCGGAGCTTTTCCGGCGCAGCGGCCGCATACGGCAGGTTTCGGTGGCCTTCCCGGCGCAGGCCCTGCTCAAGGTTTGACAGCGCTGTCAGATATGGCTGTAATGGCTCTGCGAACCGCGCCCATGAAGCACACGGCGACCAGAACCAAACCAGATGCCAAGAGCGACCATCGACGACGTTGCGGAGCTCGCCGGGGTGTCGATCAAGACGGTATCGCGCGTCGTCAACCAGGAACCGAACGTTCGCGAGGCGACCCGGGAAAAGGTCGAGAAGGCGATCGCCGCGCTGGACTACCGCCCCAACCTGTCGGCACGGAATCTCGCCAGCTCGCGGTCCCGTCTCATCGTCCTGATCTACGACGATCCCAGCGCGTACGAGATCCCGAGCGCCGGCTACGTCATCCGGATGCAGGTGGGCGTCCTGCGGGCGTGCCACACCGCGGATTACGGGCTCCGCATCTACCCGTGCAACTATCGCAGCAGGGATATCGACGAGGAACTCACGGGGCTTGATCGAGCACGCCCGGCCGCAGGGAATCGTCCTGGCCGCGCCGCTGTCGAACATGCCGCGGATCGTCCGTGCGCTCGCCGCGACCGGCACGCCGATGGTTCGCCTTTCGCCGGGTACGCAGGGCGGCATGCACTACTCCGTTGGCACCAACGACCGCGAGATCAGCGCCGAGATGACCGCGCTACCTGGCCTCACTCGGGCACCGGAAGATCGCGTTCATCAAGGGACACCCCAGTCACAAGGCGGTCGCAAGCCGGTATCTCGGCTACCTGGATGGCCTCCAGCAGAGCGGCTTGAAGTTCTCGGAGCGACTGGTCGAGGACGGTGACAACTCGTTTGGCTGCCGGCGAAGCCGCGGGCGACAGGCTCCTCAAGCTCAAGGATCCGCCGACCGCGATTTTTGCTGCCAACGACGACATGGCGGCCGGCGTCCTCCGCGCCGCCGCCCTGCGCGGAGTCGGCGTACCTGGACAGCTGTCCGTTGCGGGTTGCGATGACGTCTCGCTGGCGCGCCAGTTGTGCCCGACCCTCACAACCATTCGGCAACCGCTGTCGAGCATGGCCGAGCGCGCGGCACTGGTCCTGATCGGCGAGTCGCACAAGGGAGCGGCGCCGCAGGGAACGGAGGTCATTCCTGCCGTGATCAGGATTCGCGAGTCCACGGGCCCGGCACCAAGCTAGCGCCCGCCCTGGAGTCGCTGAAGCGCAGCGACGCTCCGGCCGCATCGGCAGGCCGAGGGCCACTGTCACGCCGTGCGCGTAGGCGCCGTCGAGGAGTTCGAGCGTGTCCTGGTGCAGGTGCCGGGTCGTCCAGGTCCTGATCGAGTTGCCGCCGTGTGCGGCGAAGCCTCGCGATGTCGCTGCGCGACATGCCGGGGCCGTGTACCGCGTAGGGCTGGCCCGCGCGCAGCAGCTGGTAGCCGTCACCGGTCCCGACGATCTCGGCCTTGACCGGGACCTGTACCTGCATGGCTTGATACGAGCGGCCGGCCGGCAGGAACGCGATGATGGCGAGCGAAACGCCGTCTCTCACGTCAGTCCCGAACGAGCGCCGCTTCCAGTTCCTCGAGGGAGCGGCCCTTTGTCTCCGGGGGTTCGCATGACGAGCGCCAGTCCGATCACCGCAAACAGCCCGTATCAGGAACGTGCCGGAACTGCCGATGGTCTCGAGCTGCCAGGGAAAGACGAGCGTTACCAGAAAGGCGACCGCCGGGAAGTCGAACAGCACCGGCCGGCGTCCGACGCGGTCGCTCAGCGGCGCCGACAGCATCATGCCGAGGGTCGCGGTCAGTGCCAGCGACGAGACGGCCCAGCCCGGCTGGATGCTGGTCAGTGAAAACTCGACCTGGATGAAGCCGACGACACCGGAGATCACGGATGCGTCGAAGCCCATGAGAAAGCCGCCGAGTGCGACAATCAGCGCCGTAGTCGTAACGAAGTGCCTGGATCGCGCCATGTTGCCTCGCGGTTGATCAACTTGCCTCGATGAGGAGGAATCCGGCCCCCAGGTCGGCTTCCGGGCTGCCGCCGACCCAGACGCGGAACTCGCCCGGCTTGGTGACCAGCTCGTTGTGCCGGCCGAAGAACGCCAGGTCGCCGGTCTGGAGCTCGAAGTCTATGGTCAGGGTTTCCCCGGGGGTTCGGGCGAGTATGCTTGAAGGCCTTGAGTTCCCGGACGGGGCGCGTGACGCTCCCCACCAGGTCGCGAACGTACAGATGGACTGCCTCGTCGGCGGCTTCCCGGTGTTCTTCTGGCTGTAGTAGGTCGGGATCTGTCCGACCATGCGGGGGAAGGTCACCGGCAGCTTTCCGGACGGCGATTCGAGCCCGAAGAGCGGACCCGCGAGTGCCGCGCCGCCCATCGTCCCCGGGCACCAGGCGAACAGCATCGTATCCACGTCATCCAGGACGCCGCTCAGTGCAAGCGGCCGCCCGGCCATGATGAAAGCCACGACGGGCCTGCCCGTTTCGCGCATTCTCCCGACGAGCGTGGGCCGGGCTCCCGGCAGCGAGATGTCCGCGCGCCAGTGCGCCTCTCCCGAGAGGATTGATTCCTCGCCAAGGAACAGCACCACGGCGTCCGATTGGTGCGCGACCGCGACCGCGACCGCGACCGCGACGGCCTCCGGCGATCCGGCCCTGGCGCGTCGCGTCGCCGAGGCGTTGCACGGCATCTCCGTCGCCGGCGTTGACCTGGCTCATCTGGCCGACCTTCTCGGCCAGCGTCATGCGGCCGATCAGTTCGGCGATGCGCCTTTCGAGCAGGGACGAGTCTTCGGGTGATTTGGCGGCAGCGTTACTCATGGCCCTCAAGAGTGCGATCAGCCCCCTGCAACGGCTGGACGCCGCCGATCTTCCTGACGCCTACCGCGCCTGGCAAACCCGGTTGCCTGTCGTGACACGGGGGTCACACCGTCATCCGGGGCTGGAAAAATGCTGCTTGTGTGTCTTTCCGACCAGGCGATGCTGCCCGTCGGCTCGTTTCTAACAACGTTTGACAGCGCTGTCAACATCGGTAACCATCCGCTCAGATGGAACACTACAAGACCGCCCCCGAGGACCGGATCCCGTTTCACCTGAAGCTGGTTTACGGGCTCGGCGCGTTCGTCAACAACCTGCTTGCCGCGGCCAGCGGCGGCATGATGATCGTCCTGAATCTCGGGCTCGGCATGAATCCGGCGCTGGTCGGCCTGCTGGGCGCCATACCGAGGCTCTGGGACGCCTTCACCGATCCCGTCGTCGGCTACATCTCGGACAAGACCGAGTCTCGCTGGGGGCGCCGCCGCCCCTACATATTCGTCGGCGCAATCGCGGTCGGCATTGTTTTTGCGCTGCTCTGGCAACTGCCGCCGGGCAGGAGCGAGTCCTTCTACTTCTGGTACTTCCTGGCGGGCTCGCTGCTTTTCTATCTCGCCTACACCGTCTATGCGACGCCATGGGTCGCGCTGGGCTACGAACTGACGCCCGACTACCACGAGCGCACGCGCCTGATGGGCGTCCAGAACTTCATCGGCCAGCTGGCTTACGTCATCGCGCCGTGGTTCCTGCTGATCATGCAGAGCACGCGATTTTTCGACGACATGGTCGACGGCGCCGCGGGCCTTGCCATCGTGATCGCCGTCACGGTGATCGCCGTCGGGATACTGCCGGCGGTATTCCTGAAGGAGCGACTCAAGAATATTGCTGCGTCGGAGACCCAGGCCATCGAGGGGCAGCAACAGCCCGCCGATGGCGCCGTCGTTGCCAGCCTCGGCGGCTTTCTCCGCGGCTTCGCGATAACGCTGAAATTCAAGCCGTTCACGAAACTCTGTGTAGCGACGTTTCTCGTGTTCAACGGCTTCATGCTCGTCTCGTCGCTGCAGTTCTACGTCATCATCTATTACGTCTTCGCCGGCGACACCGTGCGCGGCGCGGAGTTCGCGGGCTACGCGGGGACCTTGGGAGCGATTTCCACGTTCTGCGTCATCATGTTCGTCACCTGGCTCGGGACCCGCATCGGCAAGAAACGCGCCTTCTACGTGGCGATCGGCGTGTCGATGCTCGGTTACGCGCTGAAGTGGGTTTGCTACAACCCGGATCATCCCTGGCTGCTGCTGGTGCCCGCACCGTTGCTGGCCTTCGGGCTGGGCGGCCTGTTCACGCTCATGCCGTCCATGATCGCCGACGTCGTGGACGTGGACGAGCTGCAGACGCACGAGCGCCGCGAGGGCATGTACGGTTCAATCTTCTGGTGGGTCGTCAAGCTCGGCATGGCCGCTGCCCTGGCCGCCAGCGGCTTCCTGCTGAACGGGACAGGCTTTGATGTGGCGCTCGGCGGCAACCAGTCGGGTCACGCCATCGTGATGATGCGGCTGTTCGATGCTTTCGTGCCGTTCGTCACGTCGGGCATCGCGATCTGGGCCATCGCGACCTTCTCGATCACGGAGGAGCGGGCGCACGAGGTTCGACTCGCGCTCGAGGCGCGGCGCGGCAAGGCATGATGCGTGCCGCCTGGCGGAGCTTTCCGTACCCGGGCACAGTATCTGGCTGACGGCTGGCCCGGAAGGGCGGCCCTTTCCGGGGGCGCGGGTATCCGCTCCGCGGGCGGCAGCTTCGGTGGATTTCCGGCAGCGGCCGTCACGCCCACGGACACCCCCGGGGCATGGAACGTGACCGCTACACCTTCTGCGGCACCTGAAACCTCAGGGTGGGCCGATACCGGCCAGCTGCCGCACCCAGTCCGCGACCCGCTTCATCTGCGGGCCGTTTCGCCAGCGGTAATCGGCGCCGGTATAGCCCCACCAGTCCCAGCATCCCAGCGGGTTGGCCGCAGAAGGCGCGACCTGCGGGAAGGCGAGCACGATCCCGTTCGCCTCGGCCCAGGGCAGGTAGCCGGCCTGCTCGATGAAGGCGGTTCCGACCTGCGCGGAAGACTGGGCGCAGCCGTGTAGCACGAGGTGCAGCGCGCAGTCTTCGCGCCCGCCCGCGCAGCGGGCCGGGACGTAGAGGAAGGCCTTATCCTGCAGGCCGGCGCCGCTTGTGCCAGGCAACTCCACCTCGCTCAGCGCCTCGGCCGTGGTGTCCCCTGGCGTCTCGAGGCCGGGATACAGGTGCGCCAGCAGCTGCCCGGCCGCGTCGTAGTCGCAATGGCCGATGAAGGGCGGTTCAGAGGCGTCGCAGGCATGCCCGGCATCCCGTGCCGGGAAGTTGTGGGCCGCCGGGACGTCGTCGACGTAGACGATGTTGCCGGCCGGCAGGAAGGCGCGGTAGACGCCCTGCAGCGTCACGCTGAGGTCCTCCGCGACGGCCTTGTCGAGTGCGCCGTGGAACAGCCACACCCGGTCGTCCGCGAGGTACTTGGTGTCCGCCAGCAGGCCCTGGCCGGCGGCCTTGCGGATCTCCTCCACGAACTCGTCTGGCGGCAGCCCGCCGCCGCTGGTGCCGACGCAGCGCGCGAAGGCGGTCCGCAGGGAACCCTGGGCACAGCCGAAGGGGCCGCCGGCGATGATCGCGGCGCCCGAGAACAGGTCGGAGTAGGCGACGTGCAGCTGGTGCGCCATGTGGCCGCCGGAGGACAGCCCGGAAACCGTGATGCGCTCGCGATCGATGCGCAGCGCCGGCGCCGGGTCGGCCGAGGCCGTCGCGAGTGTGAGCAGCAGGGCGATGGTCAGTAATTTGTGCATGGCGTTTCCGGCCGACCCTCGTCGGCCAGCTCCAGGTGACGGTGAAAAGCGCGGTCGAATTCGACCGGGTGGGACATGAACGGCGCGTGTCCGGAACCGGCGACCGCGACCTCCTCGCAGGTCCCGCCGGCCGCCGCGTAGTCGTCGAGCAGGCTGCGGATCTGGTCCATCATCGGCTGGTGAGGATAGCGCTCCGGCCCGGGATAGCCGGCCAGCAGGCCGCGCTGCCCGCGGGTGGCGGGGTCGGAGGCGGCGCTGTTGGAAACCGCGATGTCCTCGGCGCCGTAGATCCACAGCACCGGCGGCTTGCTCCGGGCGGCGAGGATGCGCTCGACTAGACCGCCGGCGTACTTCGGCGACATCGCGTTGGTCGCGCCCCACCGGCCCGGCGCGAAGTAGGGCCAGTTCGGCGACTCCAGCCAGTCACCCGGCAGGTCCCGGTCGCCCAGGTGAATGGAGAACATGGCGTCGAGCAGGTCATCCTCGCGCGCGGGTATGAAAGGCGGGCCCCAGACCAGCAATCGCAGCACGTTTCGCGGGCCGAAGGGTGCCTCGACGGAACGGTCCCGACGCGCCACTCCGTCGATCAGGATCGGGTTGAGCAGGCCCCCGCCCGAGCCGGCGAAGTCCTCGTTGGTCGGCGTGCCGCGCGCGTCCCGCGTTCCGCCGAAGCCGAAGGGTGATCCCGCTCCCGGCAGCGTGACGGACAGGAGGCGATCCGGGTGTCCGGCCATGATCCACCAAGCGGCCACACCCCCCAGCGAATTGCCCGCGAGATGGAAACGATCGTGACCGAGGTGGTCCATCAGGGCGATTGCATCGTCGACAAAGTCGCGCATGCCGCGCGTGGCGTCGACCTTGGCATCAGGATCCGCATCGCCGAAGCCACGCTGGTCCGGGGCGATGGCGCGGTATCGTGGTGGAAGCCTGAGCATGGTCTCTTCCCACCAGGTGGCGGAGGAGAAGTTCCCGTGGATGAACAGGACCGGGATGCCGTCCTCGGGGCCGGAGAACAACACCCGCGTGGCCAGGCGCGTCGTGGCCACGCGGCGGGCTTCGATCCCATGGAGTACCGCTACGCTCATCATCCAGGCTCCCTCGCGGCGAGCAATTTCTTGTCGATCTTACCGATCGCGGTCAGCGGCAGCGCGTCGACTACGACGATGGACCGCGGCAGCTTGTAGCGGGCGAGGCGTTCGGCCAGGTAAGCGCGCAGTGCCGCCTCGTCGTAACCCGCCGCGACGACGATGAAGGCCCGGCCGACCTCGCCCCAGGTCTCGTGCGGCACGCCGACCACGGCGGCGGCCGTCACGCTGGGATGCGCCAGCAGCGCCGACTCGACCTCGGCCGGGTAGACGTTCTCCCCGCCGCTGATGAACATCTCCTTGGACCGTCCGAGGATGGTGTAGCAGCCGTCGTCGTCCCGCATCGCGATATCGCCGGTATGCAGCCAGCCGTCACGGATCGTCGCGGCGGTTGCCGTGGGGTCATTCCAGTAGCCGGTGAAGACGTTCGGCCCGCGGATCAGCAGCTCGCCCGCCTCACCGGGGCTGCACGAGCTGCCGTCCTCGCGAACGGTCCTCATGTCGATGTGGAAGTTGGGGTAGCCGACCGAGCCCTTCTTGCTGCGCACTTCCCCAGGCGGCAGCCAGAAATTGTTGCCTGATGCCTCGGTCAGCCCGTAGCCCATCTTGAAGTCGACGTCACGCTCCCAGAACTTCTCCATGACCGGCAGCGGGCAGGGCGCGCCGCCGCTGATGACCAGCTCCAGCCTTGAAAAGTCGGTGGTGCTCCATCGCGGGTGCTCCTGCAGCAGCTGGAACATCGTGGGCACGCCGACGTAGTGCGTGATGCCCGCTTGCTCGACCAGGTCGAAGGTCTCTTCCGGGTCGAATCTGGCGCAGAGTATGGTCGTCCCGCCGACGTGCACCAGGGGCGCCATGAAGATGTTCGGCCCACCGATGTGGAAGAACGGCAGCTGGAGCGGCGCCGAATGGCCAGCGTGCAGCCCCCAGGAGGTGACCGTGTTGACGCTGTTCCAGGTGATATTGCCGTGCGTGAGCACCGCCCCCTTGGGCAGTCCGGTCGTTCCGCCCGTGTAGTAGATGCCCCAGGGGTCGTCCAGCGTCAGCGCCGGCGGCGCGTCCAGTTGCGTGCTCATCGCGTCCCGTTCCGCCAGCCCGAGTTCGCCGGGTTCCGGATTCGTGATGGCGACGACGTGCTCGACCGTGGTGAAGGAAGGCTTGAGCTGGCGGGCCTGCTCGCGCCACTCTTCGCTGTAGATGAAGACCTTCGGGCTGCCGTTCGTGATGATGCCCTGCAGCTCGTGCACCGTGAGGCGCCAGTTCAGGTTCTGCAGCACCGCGCCGATCTTCGGCGCGGCCCAGAACAGGTCGAGGTACTCGGCGCAGTTCGAGGCGTAGACGGCCACCCGGTCACCCTTGCCCACACCGAGCCGCTGGAGAAGCCGGGCCGTCCGGTTCGCACGTTCGTTCCATTGTGCGTAGGTCGTCTGTGTCCCGCTCGCACGGTCGATGATCGCGATGCGTTCGGGGGTGAGCTGCGCCCGCCGGGCCAGCCAGTCGGTCGCGTAGACGCCCGCCGAAATCATTCTGGCGTTCCCCACTGGACGATCGCGCCCCCCCAGACGTAGCCGATGCCGGCCGCGAGGATCGCCATCGTGTCGCCCGGCTTCAACCGGCCCTGCTCGAGGCCCGCCTCGATGTTGATGATCGTGTCCTGTTCGCCGATGTGCCCGACCTGCGACAGGTAGACGCCCTGGTCCTCCGTCAGGCCCAGCTGGCCCAGCATCCCGCGGTAGGCGGACGGTTTGACGAGCGACATATTCAGGAAGTCGATGTCCCGGCGCGTATAGCGGGTGCCGTCGCGCTTGGCGCCCGATTTCTCCAGCGCGACGTCCACGCAGGTCAGCCAGTTGTCGATCGAGACCGCGCCGAGCCGGGCCTTCATGGCCTCGGGCTCGACCAGCCGGAACTTGAAGCTACCCTCGGCCACCGCCGCATCGGTCGGGTGGCGGACGGTGCCACTGGCCGGGACGATCACGTGGCGGCTCATGGAACCGTCCGCGATCAGGTGGGTGCCGAGGACCCGGTTCTCGGGCCAGTCGCGCTTCAGGATCATCGCCCCGGCACCCGCGCCGATGTTGAACAGGAAGGACGTGCCCACGTCGCCGAGGTCGATGAAGTGGGAGATGGCGTAACCGCCGCCGACCAGGATCGTGTCGATGGCGGGGTCGTCCGCCATCAGGCTCTTCGCCATCCTGAGCGCGGCGATCGTGGTCGCGCAACGGGTGTGGATGTCGACACCCCAGGCCTTGCGCGCGCCGATTTCCCAGGCCAGGTCGATGGCCGTGGTCCAGAGCAGGTATTCGCGCCATTCCTCCGTCGTGCACAGGACCACGTCGATGTCCATGGGGTCGATGCCGGCCCGGTCGATGGCCTTGCGCGCCGCATTGACGGCCATCTGGTTCGGATGGACCTGCGGATCCGCGACGTACTTGCGCTCGATGCCCAGTTTCTCCCTGACCACCGGTTCAGGGATGCCGCTTTGCTTCGCGATGTCCGCTGCCGTGACATAGGTGTCCGGGAACCAGGTACCGGTGGAGACGATGCCCATCGTGGTCATCTGTAGTGCTCCCGGGTCTTGCGGCATCCCCCTATCGCCAAGGGTCCACTGAAACTGACGACTTCGCCGCGGCGCATCAAGTCTTGTCCGGCGCCATGCCGTGGGCGATCAGGTCCAGCACCGACCCGGCGACCCGCTCTGGCGCTTCGCTCTCGTCCCACGCGGCATAGCGCATGCCGAGGAAGACGTTGATGCCGATGATCGCCCAGGACCAGACCTCGTAGTCCCCGTTGCGGATTTCGCCGTGCCCGGCTGCCTTGCCGAGGTTCGCGAGGTAGGAGCGGGCGAAGCCCTCGTAGTGCGCGCGGAATGCGTCGTTGGCGATGAACTCGGCCTCGGACATGATGCGATAAATGCCCTTGTGCTCACGGACGAACTCGATGTAAGCGGCGAGGCCGAGCCGTTCGGCCTCGAGCCGGTCCGCTGCCCCGGCGACCCGCTCGCCGACCCACTGCCGCGTGCGTTCGCTCATGTGGGACACGAGGGCCGCGAAGATCTCCTGCTTGCTGTCGAAATAGGTATAGAAGCTTCCGAGCGCGACGCCGGCCCGTTGGGTGATGCCGCTGATCGCTGCGTCATGGAAACCCTTTTTTCCGAATTCGACCTCGGCGGCCTCGAGCAGGCGGTTTCGCGTCTTGCGGCCCCGTTCGGTCTTCGGGATCCTCCCATGATTTGAAACTTGATTCATGTTTCACAATCTTGCATGATCCGGGTCAGATGGCAAGGCGTCGTTGCTCGCGGGGATCCTGGACCGTGAGCCGCCGCTGCAACAGCGCCCGCATCACCCGAACACAACACTGCCAAGGGGAATTTCATGAAAGAGAAGCGCGGTTTCAGGAACGTCCTGATCGCGGCGGCCGTGGCCGCGGCATTGCCGGCACCCGTGCTCGCCCAGCAGCCTGGCGTAGCGGCACTGGAGGAAATCGTGGTTACGTCGCGGCGCATGGAGGAGTCGCTGCAGGACGTGCCCGCGGCGATCTCGGCGTTCTCCGCGGAGACCATCGAGCGCATCCAGGCGACCGACAGCACTGGCCTGCAGGGCCTGGTCCCGAACCTGAACATCGTCCAGGGACGCGGTTCCTCGAACGCCACCAACATCTACATCCGCGGCATCGGCCAGCCCGACGCCCTGCAGACCTTCGACCCGGCGGTCGGCTTCTACGTCGACGACGTGTATTTCTCGCGCATCCGCGGCACGCAGCTCGAGCTCTACGACATCGAGCGGATCGAGGTCCTTCGCGGTCCGCAGGGCACCTTGTACGGCAAGAATACGATCGGCGGCGCGCTGCGCGTCATCACCAAGCGGCCGGGCAGTGAGTTCGAAGGCCTGGCGCAGGCGACCGTCGGTGACTACGACCAGGTGGAAGGGCGCCTGTTGCTGTCCGGACCCCTGTCCGACACGCTCTCCGGCGGCGTGTCCCTGTTCAGGGCCAAGCGCGGCGGCTACGTGACGAACCCCGTCACGGACGAGGAGTACAACGACCGGGATGTGTTCTCGGGCCGGGTCGCGCTGGCGTGGGATCCTTCGGACAGCGTGTCGGTCGACTGGGCGGCCGACTACACCAAGGAAGACAACGCGCTGGTGCTGGGGCAGCCGCTCAACACGCTGACGACGCTGATCGGCGTGCCGATTGTCGTGCTGCCCGCCGAGGTGCCCAAGTTCGATTTCAAGGCGACGCCGACGCCGGGGCTTCCCAACTCGACCAAGATGACTCACGAGGGAACGTCGCTCAGCATCGGTTGGGACGTCTCTGATGCCCTGACGCTGCGCTCGATCACGGCCTATCGCAAGCTCGAGTACACGGACTACATCGACATCGACGCGACCTACATCGAGACCGGTGACGTGCTCGTGGCGGTGGACCAGGACCAGGCCAGCCAGGAATTCCAGGCCAACTGGGAGAGCGGCGGCTGGAAGGTGGTCGGCGGTCTCTTCTACATGAAGGAGGGCATCGAGTCGCACCAGGAGGCCTACGCCGACGACCTGCTCGGCTCGTTCCTCGGTGGTGGCACGTTCCTGCGCACGATCGACGACAAGCTGGACAACACCAGCTGGGCGGCCTACGCCAACGTCACCTACGCGATCACCGAGCGTCTCAACCTGGCCGCCGGCGTCCGTTATACGGAGGAGACCAAGGACTACGACCGCACGACCTCCACGTTCTCCAGCAACCCGATCTTTGCGGCAGACCCGGCCTTCGCCTTTACGATCAAGGACACCTGGAAGGACACCTCGCCGACGGTGTCGATGGACTTCAAGGCGACCGACAACGTCCTGTTCTACGGCCGGGTCGCCCAGGGCTTCAAGTCTGGCGGCTTCAACGGTCGCGCCAACAACCCGGGCGAACAGGCGCCGTACGATCCGGAAGAGGTCATGTCCTACGAAATCGGCCTGAAGTCGGACTGGCCGGAGAGCGCGGTGCGCGCGAACCTGGCGGTCTTCTACAACGACTACACGGACTTCCAGGCGCGCGTGTCTGGCACGACGACGGACCCGGGCACCGGGCTGCCCAGTCCCGAACTGACGGTGCTCAACGCCGGCTCGCTCGACATCTACGGGGCCGAGCTGGAGTTCAGCTACCAACCCTCCGCGGCGCTGCTGCTCGACGCCCAGGTCGGCTACCTCGACGCCGAGTACGGCAGCTTCGACGACGTGCGGTTCACGGACTTCGACGGCAGCCGCGCCTTCCAGGAGCCGGCGTTCTCGCCCGAGTTGACCGCGCGGCTGGGTGCCAGCTACGAGTGGAGCCTGGCGAAATTCGGAACCCTGCGGCTGGCGGGTTCGGCGAAGTTCCGCTCGAGCTTGGCGCTCTCCGTGGACAACACGCCGATCAACTCCGACGTCGAGATCGAAGGCCTGTTCCAGGACGACTACTGGGTCTACGACGCCAGCCTGCTGTGGACACTGGGAGAGGGCAGGTTCAGCGTAGGGCTCTATGGCCGCAACCTGTCGGACGAGGTCTATCGGACGGACGGCCAGGAGTTCTCTTCGGTGGGCAATATCCGCACGGCGTACTACGGTGCACCGCGCACCTATAGCCTCGTCCTGACGGGACGCTTCTAGCCCTCGTGCAGTACCGCTGGCGCTGACCTGCGCCTGTGACGCGATGAGGACCGGGGGCGCAGCCGATTCGGCTGCGCCCCCTTCCGGCTGAGGAAACCGGCGCGACCCGGGGGGGGCGGCATGGGAGCGAACGGCGGACAGGGCGACGGACTACTGACCCGGGAACGGGCCGCCGCGCTCGGTATCCTGGTGCTCGTCTACACCTTCAATTTCATCGACCGCCAGATCGTCGGCATCCTCGCCGTGCCGATCAAGGCGGACCTCGGCCTCAGCGATACGCAGCTGGGCCTGATGGGCGGGCTCGCCTTCGCGCTGTTCTACACCGGCCTCGGCATCCCGATAGCGATGCTGGCAGACCGCTACAGCCGTACCTGGATCATGACCGGGGCGCTGGTCATCTGGAGCGCCATGACGGCGGTCTGCGGCCTGGCCAGCAACTTCTGGCAGCTTTTCCTGGCCCGGCTCGGTGTCGGGGTCGGCGAGGCAGGCGGCGTCGCGCCGGCCTATTCACTGATCTCCGACCTGTTTCCGCCACAGCAGCGAGCCCGCGCCCTGAGCATCTACTCCTTCGGCATACCGATAGGTAGCGCGCTGGGCATCGTGTTCGGCGGCCTGATCGCCAGCTGGATCGACTGGCGCTTCGCCTTCTTTGCCGTGGGCCTCGCCGGCATCCTGCTCGCGCCTGTGTTCAGGATGATCATCAAGGAACCGGAGCGCGGCCGCTTCGACCGGCAGCGCGCCGCGCACGCGCCGCCGGCGCTCGGCGCGATCCTGCGCACGCTGTCGAAGAAGCCAAGCTTCTGGCTGATCTCGCTCGGCGCCTCCTGCTCGTCGATGATGGGCTACGGGCTGTTCTTCTGGCTGCCGTCCTTCTTCGTGCGCAGCTACGGGCTCAGCCTGCTGGAGGCGTCCCTGTTCTACGGGGGCATCCTGCTGCTCGGTGGCATCGCCGGCATCTGGATGGGCGGTTGGGCTGGCGATCGCTTTGGCCGGGCGAGCCGGAAGGTTTTCGTAAAGATCCCGGCGCTGGCCTTCGTGCTGACGATACCGTTTTACCTGCTGGGCATCCTGTCGCCGACTCTCGTACTCAGCTTCTTCGTGCTGCTGGTGCCGACGGCGCTCGGGCTGGCGTGGCTGGGCCCGGTCATCTCCGCCATCCAGCACCTGGTGCCGCCGGACATGCGCGCGACCGCCTCCGCGGTGTTCCTGTTCGTCAACAACCTGATCGGGATCGGCATCGGGACCTGGGCGATCGGCGCGCTGTCGGATTCGTTGCAACAGCACTACGGCGACGATTCGCTGCGCTATGCCATCCTCGCCGGTACCGGTTTCTACCTGCTGGCCTCGGGCTTGTTCCTGGCGAGCTCACGCTGGCTCGAGCGCGACTGGGAAGGCTGACCGGGGCTGCAGGCACCTGCCTCTGCCGCGCCAGGGAGCGGCTCGGCTCGCGGCGACCGTGGTTGCGGCCGGGCCCGCCCAGCGCCCCGCTGGGCACCCTCGGTCGTTACAAGAGAAAGGCCCCGTTTCCGGGGCCTTTCCTTGTCACCGGCAGTGGGCGGTGGTCTTGCGACTCACTGTTCACCACTCACGACTCACCAGATCAAAGCAACGGCACCAGCAACAGCGCCACGATGTTGATGATCTTGATCAGCGGGTTGATGGCCGGCCCCGCGGTGTCCTTGTAGGGATCGCCCACGGTGTCGCCGGTCACGGCGGCCTTGTGGGTCTCGGAGCCCTTGCCGCCGTAGTTGCCTTCCTCGATGTACTTCTTGGCGTTGTCCCAGGCGCCGCCGCCGGTGCACATCGAGATGGCGACGAACAGGCCGGTGACGATCGTGCCGATCAGCACACCACCCAGGGCGCGCACGCCGGCGCCGGGGCCGAGCAGGAAATTCATGCCGAAGCCGACGATCACCGGGATCAGGATCGGCAGCATGGACGGAATGATCATTTCCCTGATCGCCGCGCGCGTCAGCATGTCCACGGCCTTGGAGTAATCGGGCTTGGCCGTGCCCTCCATGATGCCCGGGATCTCCTTGAACTGGCGTCGCACCTCGACCACGACCGAGCCCGCTGCGCGACCCACGGCTTCCATCGCCATGGCGCCGAACAGGTAGGGCACGAGGCCGCCGATGAACAGGCCGATGATCACCGCCGGGTCGGACAGCGAGAACAGTTCCAGCTTGCCGGCGATCTCGAGGTTGTTGGTGTAGTCGGCAAACAGCACCAGCGCGGCGAGGCCCGCCGAGCCGATGGCATAGCCCTTGGTCACGGCCTTGGTGGTGTTGCCGACGGCGTCGAGCGCGTCGGTGACCTTGCGCACCTCCGGCGGCAGGCCGGCCATTTCCGCGATGCCGCCGCCGTTGTCGGTGATGGGGCCGTAGGCGTCGAGCGCCACGATCACGCCCGTCATCGACAGCATGGCGGTCGCCGCGATGGCGATGCCGTAGAGGCCGCCGAGCACATGTGCGCCCCAGATGGCCGCGCAGATCGCCAGCACCGGATAGGCCGTCGACTTCATCGAGACCGCGAGGCCCGCGATGACGTTGGTGCCGTGACCCGTCTGCGAAGCGGCGGCCACGTAGCGAACGGGCGCGTATTCGGTCGCCGTGTAGTACTCGGTGATGACGATCATCGCGCCGGTGAGCACGAGACCGATCAGCGCGCAGCCGAAGAGGTGCATCGCCTCATCGCCCATCATCGCTTTCGTGACGAAGTAGAACGCAACGGCGGCGATCAGGCCGGACACGATCAGGCCGCGGTACAGCGCGTTCATGATCTTGCCGCCGTCGCGCGCCTTGACGAAGAACGTGCCGACGATCGAGGCGATGATGGACACGGCGCCGAGCACCAGCGGATACAGCACGGCGTTGATGCCGAGCGTCGCCTGCATCGTGAGGCCGGCGAGCAGCATCGTGGCGACGACGGTGACCGCGTAGGTCTCGAACAGGTCGGCGGCCATGCCGGCGCAGTCGCCCACGTTGTCGCCCACGTTGTCGGCAATCACCGCGGGGTTGCGCGGATCGTCCTCGGGAATGCCGGCTTCGACCTTGCCCACCAGGTCGGCGCCGACATCCGCGCCCTTGGTGAAGATGCCGCCGCCGAGTCGCGCAAAGATGGAGATCAGCGAGCCGCCGAAGGCGAGGCCCACCAGCGCGTGCAGCGACTTGTCGACGTCACCGCCGGTGACGTTCAGCATCAGGCCGTAGTAGGCCGCGACGCCGAGGAGGCCGAGGCCGACGACCAGCATGCCGGTGATCGCCCCGCCCCGGAACGCGACCTGCAGCGCCGGGTCCAGGCCGATGCTCGCGGCATGGGCCGTGCGCACGTTGGCGCGCACCGACACGTTCATGCCGATGTAGCCCGCGGCACCCGAGAGGATGGCGCCGACGGCGAAACCGCCTGCCGTGAGCCAGTTGAGCGCGAAGCCGAGGACGAGGAACAGCCCGACACCGACCATTGCGATGGTGCTGTACTGGCGGTTCAGGTAAGCGCTCGCACCCTGCTGGATGGCGGCGGCGATTTCCTGCATCCGCGCGTTGCCAGCCGGCTGCGCGACGATCCAGCGCACCGACAGCACGCCGTAAAGGATGGCGATCACGCCCGCCACGATGGCCAGCCACAACGCCGTTTGAGTGTCGATCATTTGTGATCCTCCCCAGGGGATTCTTGCTCTTGAGCGACACGGGGCCCGTGTGCGGCCCCGTGTAAACCGCAGAATTATATCACGAAATCTGTCTTCAGCTTGCGCCGGACGCGCGCCTTCTTGAGCGTGACGTATTCGGGCATGCCGTCCTTGTAGGGCGGGTAGGCCTCGCCGTCGATCAGCGGCTGCAGGTAGCGCCTGCCGGCCGCCGTGATGCCGAAGCCGTCGGCCGTAATGTAATGACGCGGCACCATTTTTTCCTTGTTGGCAACATTTTCGAGGGCCGTGTAGCCGATGGCCCAGCGATACGGCCGTGACGACTTGCGGATCACCACGGGCAACACGGCATTCTCGCCCGCCAGGGCCAGTTCGACCGCTGCCTTGCCCACGGCGTAGGCCTGCTCGACGTCCACCTTCGAGGCGATGTGGCGCGCTGCGCGCTGCAGGTAATCGGCCAGGGCCCAGTGATACTTGTAGCCGTGGGCCTGCTTGACCATGTTTGCCAGCGTCGGTGCGACGCCGCCTAGTTGCACGTGGCCGAAGGCATCGCGGGTACCCATGTCCGCGAGGAACTTGCCATCGGCCGTGCGTGTGCCCTCGGAAGCGACCACGACGCAGTAGCCATGGCGCTCCACGCAGTCTTGCACCCGCGCCAGGAACCGCTCCTGGTCGAAGGCGATTTCCGGGAACAGGATGATGTGCGGCGCGTCGCCGGCCTTGCGACCCGCCAGCCCGCCTGCCGCGGCGATCCAGCCGGCGTGGCGGCCCATGACCTCGAGGATGAACACCTTGGTCGAGGTTCGTGCCATGGAGGCGACGTCGAGGGCGGCTTCGCGCGTCGAGACCGCGACGTATTTGGCCACCGAGCCGAAGCCGGGGCAGCAATCCGTGACCGGCAGGTCGTTGTCAACGGTCTTGGGGATGCCCACGCAGGCGACATGGAAGCCCATCTGATCGCTGATCTGCGACACCTTGAGGGCGGTGTCCATGGAATCGTTGCCGCCGTTGTAGAAGAAATAGCGGATGTCGTGGGCCCTGAAGACCTCGATCAGGCGCTCGTACTTGGCGCGGTCCTTGTCGAGGTCCTTGAGCTTGTAGCGGGCCGAACCGAAGGCCCCCGACGGCGTCCATTTCAGCGCGCGGACGGCCGCGGGGCTTTCCTTGCTGGTGTCGATCAGGTCCTCGGTCAAGGCGCCGACGATGCCGTCGCGTCCGGCGTAGAGCTTGCCGATCTTGCCGCGATGGCGGCGGCAGGTGTCGATGACCCCGGCCGCGGAGGCATTGATGACCGCAGTGACCCCGCCGGATTGTGCGTAGAACGCATTGGGCCTCGAGGGTTTATCTTTTGTGGCAGGCATGTTCGGTTTCCTGGCTTGGGCGGGCGCCGGCCCGCGGCCGGGCAAGGATAGCCGATCATGCCTGGGGCAAGGAGCGGCCCCGGGATTCGACTGATGTCGGGTATCCGGGTGTTTGACGCTCATCGGCGCGCCATGCAGCATTGGCGCCCGGTCAGGCGTTCATGACTATAGCGGGGATACAGGGAAATGAGGCTTGTTCTGCTGGGAGCACCGGGGTCGGGCAAGGGAACCCAGGCCCAGAAGCTGGTGCAGAATTACGGGATTCCACAGGTTTCAACCGGAGACCTGTTACGTGACGCGGTGGCCCGGGCCACGCCGCTCGGGCTCGAGGCCAAGGCCGCGATGGACGCGGGCAAACTGGTCGCGGACCGGATCGTGCTGGCCATGATCCACGAGCGCCTCGGCCGGCCCGACGCCGCCGGCGGCTTCATCCTCGACGGATTCCCGCGCAACGTCGCGCAGGCGGACGCGCTGGGCGCGCTGCTGTCCAAGATGGGGCAGCCGCTCGATGCAGTGGTCCTGATGGACGTCGACACGAAGGTCTTGTTCCGGCGCCTCACCGGCCGACGCACCTGTCGTCGCTGCGCGCGCGTTTTCAACATCTACACCAACCCGCCCGGCAAGGCGCCCGACTGCGAAGGCGGCCAGGCGCACGACCTGTTCCAGCGGCCCGACGACAATGAAGAGACCATTGGTCATCGCCTCGAGGTCTACAAAGCGCAGACCCGGCCGCTGGTCGCCTATTACCGTAAGCGCCGCCTGCTGAAGGTCATCGACGCGACCGGCGAGCTGGATGAGGTTTTCGCCCGCCTCGAGCGGGCCATTCCCGGGACGAGCAAGCCGGCTCCGGCCAGGTCCAAGCCTGCCGCGCGCCGACGGCCGCCGGCCAAAGCGACCCGGAAAGGGGAAGACCATGGCAAGCAAGACCGTAAAGAAAGCCACGCGCAAGGTGGTCCGCCTCGAAAAGAAGGCGGAGAAGACCACCCGCAAGACCGTCAAGAAGGCCGCCAAGACGGTGAAGCGCACGGCCAAAAAGGCCGGCAAGACGGTTCGGCGGGCGGTAAAGCCCACGCTGGTGCAGCGGGCAAAGCGCAAGGCGAAAAAAGTCGTCAGACACGCCAAGAAGGCCGTGCGCCCGTCGGCCAAGACCCGCGCGAAGCGGGCGGTGAAGAAGGCCGTTCGCAAGGCCAGGCGCTGACGTAAGAGGTGCCAGGCACGTCCCGGTCCCCAAGCGGGGACCGGGACGTGCCTGGCACCTGTTCGTTACACCACCGACAGCAGCCTTTCCCCGATCACCTCGCGACGCCAGCCGGACAACGGGGCGATGTCGCGCGCGCCGCGCACCAGCGCGGTGAGGTCCTTGCGCGTCGCCAGCACTTCGGGGCTGATACCGGCCTCGCCAGCGACCTGCTGCAGCAGGTCCTGCAGGCGCCGGATGGCTGCCGCCTGCTCGGGCGTCAGGCGATCCACCGCGGGGACGGCGTCGTCGCCGCCGGCTTCGGTCCTGGCGCGGCCGATCAGCTCCAGGACTTCCCCGGCGCGCCGGGTCGCGATCGCGCCCGGCAGACCGGCGACTCGCTGCAGCTCGCTTTCCGACCGTGGTCGCAGGCGCGCCAGCTCGCGGACGGCGTCGTCCGACAACACCCAGCCTCGCGGCAGGTCCTTGCGGATGGCACGTTCCTCACGCCAGGCCGCAAGGATCCGTACCACCGCGCGCTCCTCGGCGCGCATCCGGTCGATGCCCTTGAATCGCTTCCAGGCCTCCTCCGGGTGCGTGACGTACAGGGCCGGGTCCGAAAGCAGGCTGCATTCCTCGGCCAGCCAGGCCTGTCGGCCGGCTGCCGTGAGTCGCGCCTCGAGTTCCTCGGCCGCGGGGCCGAGGTAGCGGACGTCGTCCGCGGCATACACCAGCTGCTCGGGCTTCAACGGTCGGGCCGCCCAGTTGGTGCGTGCGTGGCCCTTCTCCAGTTCGACGCCCAGCAGCTGCCGCACCAGGTCCGCATAGCCGATCTGGGCCGGAAAGCCGAGCAGGCCGGCAGCGGTCTGGGTATCGAAGACCGGGGCCATGGGCATGCCGGTCAGGGGCAGGAGGACCTCTATGTCCTGGCGCGCGGCATGGACGACCTTGCGGACCGTGGCTTCGCGCAGCAGTGCGGCCAGCGGCTCGAGATTCTCGACCTGCAGCGGGTCCAACAGCAGGATTCGCCCGCCCACGGCTACCTGGACCAGGCACAGTCGCGCAAAATAGGTCCGTTCGCGGATGAATTCCGTGTCGAGCGACCAGCTGGCGCCGGCGTTCAGTCCGCCCATGACGTCGGCAAAGCGTTCTGGCGTGTCCAGTAATTCGTAGCGTTCCACGGTCACCCTGCGACTTGGCTACAATTCGGCGAAGCGCGCCATTATGCGGTTCGCGGGCGCACATCCCAAGGCGGACGGATGCAGGCACTTCTCAAGGCTTTCTGGGACATCGCGTTGTGGCGGCGGGATCCGGGCTGCCTGCCCGACTCGTCGACCCTGGTCGTCATGTCCGCGATGGCCTACGCGGCGCTGAGCGCGGTGCAGTCGTGGATGCTCTATGGCGCTGACCAGCTGTTCAGCCGGACGGCCGCGGACCTCATGCTGCTGGCGCTGCCAATCTGGCTGTTGCTGGTGTTCACCGGCCGCCGGCATCGCCTCCGGCAGACGCTCAGCGCGGTGCTGGGGACCGGTGCGCTGCTGTCGCCTTTCGTCATCCTGCTGCTGACGCTGAAGGAGCCCTCGGCCGACATATACGGCCTTGCGCTGCTCGTGTGGGCCGGTTCCGTGGCAGTGATCCTCTGGTACGTCTTCGTCTTCGGGCACATCGTCCGCTCGGCGCTGGACACGGGACTGTTCACGGGCGTCGCCATCGCGCTCACCTACGTGGTCGCGAGCGCCGCGATCCTGACACGCATGTTCCCGGAAGGCGCCTGATGCACGTCCACATCATCGGTATCTGCGGTACCTTCATGGGCGGCATAGCCGCCCTGGCGAAGGCTGCAGGCCATCGGGTCACCGGCTCGGACCGCGCGGTCTATCCGCCGATGAGCACCCAGCTGGCGGCGCTCGGCGTCGAGCTGATCGAGGGATACGATCCCGCGCAGCTCGACCTGAATCCGGACATCGTCGTGGTCGGCAACGTCATGAGCCGCGGCAATCCCTTGATCGAACGTCTGCTCGACAGCGGGATGCCGTACACCTCCGGCCCGCAGTGGCTGGCCGAGCATGTGCTGCAGGGGCGCTGGACGATCGCGGTCGCTGGCACGCACGGCAAGACGACCACGGCCAGCATGATCGCCTGGATCCTGGAGCGGGCGGGGCTCGATCCCGGTTTCCTGATCGGCGGTGTCCCCGGCAACTTCGCGACCTCCGCCAGGCTGGGCGGTGGCGTGCACTTCGTGGTCGAGGCGGACGAATACGACACGGCGTTCTTCGACAAGCGGGCGAAGTTCGTGCACTACCGGCCGCGCACGGCGGTGCTGAACAACCTCGAGTTCGACCACGCCGACATCTATCCCGACGTGCAGTCGATACAACGCCAGTTCCACCTGCTGATGCGCATGATCCCCGCAAGCGGGCGGGTGCTGTGCAACGCGGCCGAGCCGCACCTGGACGAGGTCCTCGAGATGGGGTGCTGGACTCCCCGCGAGAGTTTCTCGGCCAGGCCGGGCCTGGCGACGGACTGGTCGGCAAGCCTCGAGTCGGCCGACGGCTCGGCGTTCTCGGTGCTCTTCCGGGGCGAGACCCTGGGCCGGGTGTCGTGGCCGCTGATCGGCCTGCACAACGTCGACAACGCGCTGGCGGCCCTGGCTGCGGCCCGTCACGCCGGCGTCGACCCGGTGGTCGCGGCCGCCGCGCTCGGTGAATTCCAGGGCGTGCGACGGCGCATGGAAGTGCGCGGTACCGTGGCGGGCATCACCGTCTATGACGACTTCGCGCACCATCCGACGGCGATCCGCAGCACGCTCGACGGCCTGCGGCAACGGGTCGGCGGGGCACGAATCGTCGCCGTGCTCGAGCCGCGGTCGAACACCATGAAGCGGGGTGTGCATCGGGGCGAGCTGGCCGCATCGCTTGCCCAGGCTGACAGGGTCTGGTTCCATCGTCCGGCGGACCTGGGCTGGGACCTCGGCGCGGTGGCGGCGCAGATCGGGCCGCAGGCCGGCGTGACCGACGACGTGGACGCGCTGGCGGCCACGCTGGCGGCCGAGCTGCAACCGGGAGATCACGTGCTGATCATGAGCAATGGCAGTTTCGAGGGCCTGCACGACAAGCTGCTGGCCGCGCTCGGCGCGAGGCACGCCGCGTGAGCGCCGCGACGCAGCGGCATGGCATCGCGCTGGCGATGACCGGCGCATCCGGGGTCCAGTACGGGCTCAGGTTGCTGGAATGCCTGATCGCGGCCGGCCGGCCGGTTCACCTGATGCTGTCGAAGCCTGCCATCCTGGTCATCGGCATGGAGACCGATGAGAAAGTGCCGGGACGGACGGCCGAGATCGAGCGTCATTTCAGCCGGCGTTTCAACGCGGCACCCGGCCAGCTCCGGGTCTACGGCCAGGAGGAGTGGACGGCCTGCGTCGCAAGCGGCTCGGGCGCGCCCGGTGCCATGGTCGTCTGCCCCTGCTCGATGGCGACCTTGTCCGCCATCGCCGTGGGCGCGAGCCGCAGCCTCATCGAACGGGCCGCCGACGTCATGCTGAAGGAGCGCCGGACGCTGATCATCGTGCCCCGCGAAACGCCTTTTTCGACGATCCACCTGCGCAACATGCTGGCGGTGGCGGAAGCCGGCGGCCTGGTGCTGCCCGCCAATCCCGGTTTCTATCACCGGCCCGCCAGCGTCGCTGACCTGGTGGACTACATCGTTGCGCGGATCCTCGACCAGCTCGGCATGGACCAGGCTCTGATGCCGCCCTGGGGCGAGGAGCCGGAGTCGTCGGCGGATCCCCGGCCATGAGCGGGTCGCCGCGGGAGCTTGCCCTTTTTCCGCTGAACACGGTGCTGTTTCCGGGCGGGCCGTTGCCGTTGAGGATCTTCGAGACCCGCTACCTGGACATGATCCGGCGCTGCATGCGCGAGGGAATCGGCTTCGGGGTCGTCCTGATTGCGCGAGGCCGCGAGGCGGAGGGTTCGCCGAAATTCGTCGAAACAGGCACGGAAGCCAGCATTGTCGACTTCAGCCGACTGGATGACGGCCTGCTCGGCATCACCTGCGTGGGCCGGGAGCGGTTTCGCATCGTCGACTCCTGGCAGCAGCCGGACCGGCTGAACGTCGGCCGCGTCGAGGACGTGCCGGCGGCCCCGGAGTTGCCGGTTCCCGGCGAGTTCGAGTTCCTGGTGGAGGCGCTGAAGAAGATCCTGCCCGAGCTTGGTGATTTCTACGCTGGCGTGACGCGACGTTTCGGCGACGCGGCATGGGTCGGGTACCGGCTCGCGGAACTACTGCCGCTCGATAGCGGGGACAAGCAGGCCCTGCTCGAGCTGCAGGATCCGCTGGCGAGGCTCAGGGCGATCGCGCCGCTGATCCGCACGCCGGAGGCATGAGCGCCGGCGTTCTCGCCGCCGGTTCGGGTCGCCGGCAGCCCGATCAACGCGCCTCAGACCGATTGCGCCAGTTCAGGGACCTCGGCGAGCGGGCGCGCGGCGCTTTCCACGAGACAGGCGATCCCGTCGGTTACCGGGAAGGCGAGGCCGTCCGCGCGGCACGCCAGCCAGGACTCGCTGCCCGTGACTTCGATCGGGCCGCGGCAGCGCGGGCAGGCGAGAAGATCAACGAAGCGGGCTTCTAGCATGGCGTTGCGTCGCTTTGGGCGGAGCGATGGAAATAGCGGCCGACGTGCTTGCGCTCGACCCGACGGAAGTCGTCGAACCCCTCCAGCCGCCGTCGATCCCTCGACCTTCGGTCCAGGATCCCGAGCCGCATGCTCAAGTCGATCAGCGGGTTGCGGGCCCGCACGGTGAACGGAATCAGGTTGAAGTCGAATAGCCGCGGAATGAGGTCCCCGTCGGGCGTGCGCTCGACCATCACGTTCATGGCGTGCAGGTCGAGGTCGTAGGCACCCGCCGCATGACACCCGGCGACGAGCCGCTCGAGATGGTTGCGAAAACCGGGCGGCCGTCCCTTGCTCTTCACGTAGTGATAATAGAGCGGGCCGGTGATGAGTTCCTGGACGGTGAACTGGACGTCCTCGCCGATGGCGAAGCCGACAGGCTCAGCGATGTAGCGGGCCACCTCGGCAATGCCGTGCAGCTGGAGATTGCGCTCGTATTCGAAGCGCGCAATGGGCTGGCCGACCTTGCGGGCGTGGCTTGCGATCGCGGCGGGCCGATACACCTTGACCGCCACGTCGCGGCCTTGCCAGCGCGCCCGGTAAACCTGGCTTCGCCGGCCCTCGCCGATCCGCTCACCGAGCTCGAGGCCCGCAAACTGCGTGCCGTCGGCAGCCCGCGCGACGTGCTCGCGGACGTCACCCGGCGTTTCCGCGAGCACCATCCACTTGTCCGACAGCCAGCGCCGCGCCGAAAACACCTCGACGATATCCAGGCCGGCATCCGAGAACTCCGACTCCAGGCCGCGACGCGATACGCGCTCGAAGGGCTTGCGGGTCAGCCGCAGCGCGCTGGCAACTCTCCAGATGAGCCAGCGCGGCGTATAGCGATGCCGATAGTCGACGACCACCCAGCGCCTCGAGACGCGCCCCATCTCGCGCAGCATGACGCGTCGCGTCGCGGGATCCACATGGAACATGAACCGGATGCTGACGACGCAGTCGACCGCCCCGGTCGCAAGCGGGATATGTTCGGCATCGGCCTGAACGTAGCCGAGGATGCGCGGGCTCTCCAGCTCCGGCTTGGCGCGGGCCTGCCGCATCATCGGAACCGAGATGTCCGCGGCGACGACGCTGTAGCCTTCCCTGGCGAGGTGTCCGGTGAAGCGGCCGGTCCCGCAGGGCATGTCGAGCACGGTGTGCACGCCATCGGCCCGGGCCACGGCACGCCTTACCGCTTCCCACTCGCGGCGATTACGCCGCTGCCGCCGCGGCGTGGTGAAACGGTGCTGGTCGTAGTCGGCCGCGACTTCGTCGCTCTGGTAGAACTGCTTCTTGTAGTCGTAGCCGTCCTGCTTCGGTTTGCTCGGATCGCTGCGGGATGGCTTCTTCATGCTGGCTGGACTCAGTTATCGCGGGCGGCCAGCGCGGCAAAAGCCCCGCGGGCGGCAGCGACGGTGGCCGCGATCTCCTTCTCCCCGTGGGCTGCCGATACGAATCCCGCCTCGTACGCCGACGGTGCGAGGTAGATGCCGGCATCGAGCATCGCGTGAAAGAAGTGCTTGAAGCGGTCCACGTCGCAGGCCATCACCTGCGAATAGTGGCGGATGGACTTCTCGCCCGTGAAGAACAGGCCGAACATGCCGCCGACGCAGTTGGTCGTGAAGGCAATCCCGGCCTCGTCCGCAGCGGTCTGCAGGCCGTCGACCAGCTTCCTGGTGGTTGCCGTCAGCCGGTCGTGGAAACCGGGCTGCGAGATTCCTTCGAGGGTGGCGAGACCTGCCGCCATGGCCACCGGGTTTCCGGACAGGGTGCCGGCCTGGTACACCGGCCCGAGCGGCGCCAGCTTCTCCATGATGTCGCGCCGGCCGCCGAACGCCCCGACCGGCATGCCGCCGCCGATGATCTTGCCGAGCGTGGTCAGGTCGGGCGTGATGCCATAGAGTTCCTGCGCCCCGCCGAGCGCCACGCGGAATCCGGTCATGACTTCGTCGAAGATCAGCAGGGCGCCGTGCGCGGTGCAATGCTCGCGCAGGCACTCGAGGAAGCCTGGCGCCGGGGGCACGCAGTTCATGTTGCCGGCCACGGGCTCGACGATGACGCAGGCGATTTCCGAGCCCATGGCGGCAAAGCATTCGCCGGCGGCCGCGATGTCGTTGTAGGGCAGGGTGGTCGTGAAGCGCGCGAGGTCCGCCGGCACGCCCGGCGAGGTGGGTACGCCGAGCGTCAGGGCCCCGGAACCGGCCTTGACCAGCAGCGAGTCCGCGTGGCCGTGATAGCAGCCTTCGAACTTGACGATGCGGTCACGGCCCGTGAAGCCGCGCGCCAGCCGGATGGCGCTCATGGTGGCTTCGGTGCCTGAACTGACCATGCGGACCAATTCGATCGACGGCACCAGCTCGACGACACGACGCGCCAGGCGCGTCTCGATCTCCGTCGGCGCGCCGAACGACAGTCCGTTCACGACCTTCTCCTGCACCGTCTTGATGACGCCTGGATGCGCGTGGCCGAGGATCATCGGCCCCCAGGAGCCGACGTAGTCGACGTATCGCCTGCCGTCACTCGACTCGACATAGGCTCCGGATGCGCGTTCGATGAAAATGGGTTCACCGCCGACGCCACGGAAGGCACGAACCGGCGAATTCACCCCGCCGGGAATATAACGACTGGCTTCCGAAAACAGCGACACGAAACCCTGACTCCTGCAACGCCTTGAAATGCAATGCAATAGGATACACTACCGCCGCCGCGGATCTGGTAGGGTTCCCTTGCGCATTTCCCATCGCTACAAGTTCATCTTCTTCTCGAACCCCAAGACCGGGTCGGAGAGCGTCCGGCTGATGCTGGACCCGTTTTCGGACATCCAGTGCGTGCGGCTCAGGCAGCGCACCGCGGATTTCCCTTTTACGACCATATCCTGCCGGTGGAGCTGCGCGTCGATCTTCCGCGAGCGCGGATGGGATTTCGACGGCTACTACAAGTTCACCTTTGTCCGCAATCCCTGGGCGCGGCTGGTCTCGGTCTATGCCGCGATCCTCGACCGTGGTTTCGCCGGGCGCCTGCGCGACGCGGCCAATCTCTTGTCGCGCATACGCGCGCGGCCGTGGCTTGAGCCCGGACGTCGAGGGGTTCCGCCGCTGGGTGCGCGAGATCGAGACCTCGGGTCGGGGCGGCGGCGGCAAGCCGCATCATGGCTGGCGGCAGAAAGGCACCTGGTCGATCGCGGCATTTGTCGGTGACGGCGAGGGCCATGAGCTCGTCGACGAGGTCATCCGGCTCGAGGACGCCGCGGCCCGCCTGCCGGTGCTGGGCAACGAACTCCATCTGCCGGGTCCGGACGCGCTGCGCCTGCCGCACGTCAACGTGCATCGCCACGCGAAGTACACGGCGTACTACGACGACGACACGGCCGAACACGTGGCCCGGCTGTATGCGGAGGACATCGCGCGGTTCGACTACCGGTTCGGAAGCTGACCGACGCCGTCGCCGCCTCGGGGCGGCACGGCTGCCTGGCCGGGGCAACGTCGATCAGTACGATTGCCCCGCGCGGATCACGGCCCGTGGCGAGTCACGCGCAGTCCGCGGGCAGCCAGCAAGGCCGGCAGGCCATCCGGGCCGACGAGGTGCAGGGCGCCGACCACGACGAGATAGTCGCGCGAGTCGTCGAGCAGGCCCGAGATCCGTTCCACCCAGTTGCGATTGCGGTCCACCATCAGCGAGCGGTAGAGCTCCGGCGCTCCCGCAAACTCGCTGGCGAGTTCTTCGGCCAGCGCCTCATCGTCGCCTTCCCGCCACGACCGAAGGAAGGTCTCGAGCGCATCGGCGGGTCGCTGCGCGTCGTCCAGCGCCTTGAGCAGGAACTCGCGCTGGACGCCGATCTCCATCGAATCGAGCGCCGCGAGCTGCTCGTCCAGCGTCTCGAGGCCGAGTATCTCCTTGTCGTCCGCGGCCGCGCGGACCTGGACGACCTGCTCGACGCCGGCGTCGGCGACGTAGCCGTCGCGTGCCAGCGCCAGCGAGACGACCGTCAGCCCGGCGAACCAGGGCTCCAGCTGGCCGAGCGAGGACAGGTCGATGCCGGCCTCCCGGCGCGCGATCCCTGGCCAGCGCCGCGTCGCTCGCCCATCAGTTCGTCGAGCGACCGGCCCTGCGGGTCGATCGCCCGTGGCGCCGTCGCTGCGGCAACCTCGGGCGGCGACAGGTCGTCCATGTCCACTTCGAGGAACACCGCCTCGGCGTCCTCGTAGGCGTCCTCCAGCGAGCCCTGCAGCACGAATTCCCCGGGCTTGAGCAGATGGACGGAACCGAACAGGTACACGGTATTGGTGCGTCCCGCGACCGACCAGACCGGCGGCCCGCTCCGCCCGGGCGGCCGGTACGGCGAGCGCGGCGAACAGTGCGGCGACGGCGACGACGGCGGCAGCGCATCGTCGGCGCTACTCCGCCGGCACCCAGACGACGCGGGTGTCGATCCGGCCGTCCGGGTACAGGTGCAGCCACCGGTAGCCCGGCGGCCGGTCGTCGATCGCGAAGTCGTCGCGTCCCGGCACGAACTGGAAGCACGTCGAAGGCGTGCTCATCATGGCGACGCCGCCGTGCATGCCGTCGAAAGACTGGTGGACGTGGCCCCAGAGCATGCCGCGGACATTGCGGTGGCGGGCGACGACCTGCAGCAGTTCAGGGCCGTTCATCGAGCCGGATCGAGTCCAGCCAGGCCGAACCGATGGGCACGGGCTGGTGATGCAGTACGACCAGCACGTGGCTGTCGGCAAACCGCGCCAGGGCGTCGTCGAGGAAACGCCAGGCTCTCCGGCGACAAGCTGGCCGTGGGCGGCGCCGGACACGGAGGAGTCGAGCTGCACCAGCGTCCAGTCGCCGTAGCGCAGGACGGGAGCCATGTCGAAAGGCGGCCGGCCCAGCAAGGCCTCCATCTCTGCCGGCAGGTCGTGGTTGCCCGGCAGGCAGTGGACGGGACTCGCCTCCGGCGCCATCAGCGCCGCCAGCTCCAGGTAGGCCCGCGAATCGTCCTGAACCAGGTCGCCGGTCAGCAGGATGGCGTCGACCGGCGAGTGATGGGCCCGGGCGTGCTCCAGGCAGCGGGCGAAGGTCGCCGTGGTCTCCATGCCCTTGACCCGGCCGGAGTTCTCGGCGCAGAGGTGCAGGTCCGTGAACTGCAGCAGCCGCAGGGGCTTGGTCCGGCGGCGATGACTTCGGGCGCGAGTCATGACGCAATCCTAGGCCAGCAGCGCAGCGGTTGCACCGGCTCTCGCCGGCGGCCGCATGACGCGGCCACCGGCGAGTCCGGCTGCGACTCAGTAGCGGTACTGATCCGGCTTGAACGGGCCCTCGACCGGCACGCTGATGTAGGCGGACTGTTCGGGCGTCAGCTTCGTCAGCCTGGCGCCGATCCGCTCGAGGTGCAGCCTGGCGACCTTCTCGTCGAGATGCTTGGGCAGGACGTAGACGTCGTTCTCGTACTTCTCGCCGTGCCGGTGCAGCTCGATCTGCGCCAGGACCTGGTTGGTGAAGGAGTTCGACATGACGAAGGACGGATGGCCGGTGCCGCAGCCCAGGTTCACCAGGCGCCCCTCGGCCAGGATGATGATGCGCTTGCCGTCCGGGAACTCGACATGGTCGACCTGCGGCTTGATGTTCTCCCAGCGGTACTGGCGCAGCGAGGCGATCTCGATCTCGCTGTCGAAGTGCCCGATGTTGCAGACGATGGACTGGTGCTTCATGCGCCGCATGTGGTCGTGCGTGATGACGTTCACGTTGCCGGTGGCGGTGACGAAGATGTCCGCCTGCGAGCAGGCGTCGTCCATGGTCACGACCCGGTAGCCTTCCATCGCGGCCTGCAGCGCGCAGATCGGGTCGATCTCGGTGATCCACACGGTCGCGCCGAGCCCGCGCAGGGACTGGGCGCAGCCCTTGCCGACGTCGCCGTAGCCGGCGACCACCGCGATCTTGCCGGCGATCATCACGTCGGTGGCGCGCTTGATGCCGTCGACCAGCGACTCGCGGCAGCCGTAGAGGTTGTCGAACTTCGACTTGGTCACCGAGTCGTTGACGTTGATGGCGGGGAAGGGCAGCTCGCCCTTGCGCGCCAGCTCGTAAAGGCGCTTGACGCCCGTCGTGGTCTCCTCGGTCACGCCGCTGATGTGCTTGCAGGCGCTTGCCGAGTACCAGCCCGGTTGCGTCTCGAGCCTGCGGGCGATGGCGGCGAACAGAGCCTGCTTCCTCCTCGTTGCCCGGCTTGGCGATGACCGACGGGTCCTTCTCGGCGCGGCTGCCGAGCATCAGCAGCAGCGTCGCGTCGCCGCCGTCGTCGAGGATCATGTTGGCGAATTCGCCGCCCGGCCACTCGAAGATCCGGTGGGTGAATTCCCAGTACTCGTCGAGGGTCTCGCCCTTGTAGGCGAACACCGGCGTGCCGGAGGCGGCAATGGCCGCCGCGGCATGGTCCTGGGTCGAGTAGATGTTGCACGAGGCCCAGCGAACGTCCGCGCCCAGCGCCTTGAGCGTGTCGATCAGCATGGCGGTCTGGATGGTCATGTGCAGCGAGCCGGCGATGCGGGCGCCCTTGAGCGGCTGCTGGCCCGCGTATTCAAGCCGGATCTGCATCAGGCCGGGCATCTCCGTCTCGGCGATCGCCATCTCCTTGCGGCCCCACTCGGCCTGCGAGATGTCCTTGACGTAGTAGTCCTGCCTCGGACTTCGGGTTCACGACAGCGTTCATGTCAGTCTCCTGATCAGCAAGAGCGCCGTTGTTCATGAGTCACCCGCGGTTCCAAGCCTGGCAGGGGCCATCCCCGTTGCAGCGCTCCTCGGAACCCGGGCCGGCCCGGATCCTCCGGGCCAGATTGATTACTTCGAGGCCGGCGGCCTTGCGCAGTTCCTCGGCCTTGTCGGTGCGTTCCCAGGTGAACGACGTGAATGTCTCGGAGCGGCGGATCTGGCTTGCCGCCGTTGCGTTCGGTCCACTCGTAGGTCATGTGCTGCGGCTTGCGGCCGAAGTGCCCGTAGGCGGCGGTCGCGCGGTACATCGGCCGGACCAGGTCGAGCATCTGGATGATGCCGTAGGGCCTGAGGTCGAAGTGGTCGCGGACCAGCTTTTCGAGCCGCTCGTCGGACACCTTGCCGGTCCCGAAGGTCTCGACCGTGATCGAGGTGGGGCGGGCCACGCCGATGGCGTAGGAAACCTGGATCTCGCAGCGGTCGGCGAGGCCGGCGGCGACGATGTTCTTGGCCACGTAGCGTGCGGCGTAGGCCGCCGAGCGGTCCACCTTGGACGGGTCCTTGCCGGAGAAGGCGCCGCCGCCGTGCCGTGCCGTGCCGCCGTAGCTGTCCACGATGATCTTGCGGCCGGTGAGCCCGCAGTCGCCCACCGGTCCGCCGATGACGAACTTGCCCGTGGGGTTGATGTGCACCTTGCTGGCGGGCAGCGCGTCGAGCCACTTCCTGGGCAGGACCGGCTTGAGGATGTGCTCCATGACGCGCTTCGCGAAGGTCTGACTGCCGGACGCCGGGGTCGTGCTGCGTGGACAGCACGACCGCGTCGAGTCCGGCGATCCGGCCGTCCTCGTAGCGCAGCGTGACCTGCGACTTGGCGTCCGGCCTCAGCCAGGGCAGCGGCTGGCGCTTCGACTTGCGGACTTTCGCCTGCTGCTCGACCAGCCGATGGGAGTAGTAGATCGGCGCCGGCATGAATTCCGGCGCCTCGTTGCAGGCATAGCCGAACATCAGGCCCTGGTCGCCCGCGCCCTGGTCCTCCGGCCGCTTGCGGTCGACGCCCTGGTTGATGTCGGGCGACTGCTTGCCGATGAGGTTCAGCACGCCGCAGGTCGCGCCGTCGAAGCCGACGTTGGAGGACGTGTAGCCGATGTCCTTGATGACGCTGCGCACCAGGTCCTCGAGGTCGACCCAGGCGTGGGTCGTGACCTCGCCGGCGACGATGGCGACGCCGGTCTTGACCAGCGTCTCGCAGGCCACGCGGGCGCGCTTGTCCTGGGCGAGGATCGCGTCGAGGACGGCGTCCGAAATCTGGTCCGCCACCTTGTCCGGGTGGCCTTCAGAGACGGATTCCGACGTGAAAAGGTAGGAAGTGGCCAAGTTGGCTCCGGCGTTTGCTGGCGAAAGGAATCGATAATTATACCGACATTCGGCCCAGGGCGGCTGTTCCTCATTGCCCCGACCCGGTCCGATCGGGGAAAATGGCGAAGTTGATCATCCAGGGGGCCCCAATGCCGTCACGCCGCGAACTCGCCAATGCCATCCGTGCCCTCAGCATGGATGCCGTCCAGCAGGCCAATTCCGGCCACCCCGGCATGCCGATGGGCATGGCGGACATCGCCGAAGTGCTCTGGCGCGACTTCCTCAAGCACAACCCTGGCGACCCCCAGTGGGCCGACCGCGACCGTTTCGTGCTGTCCAACGGCCACGGCTCGATGCTGCTGTATTCGGTGCTGCACCTGACCGGCTACGACCTCGGCATGGACGAACTTCGCAATTTCCGGCAGCTTGGATTCAGGACCGCCGGGCACCCGGAGCGCGAGCCGGAGCTGGGCATCGAGACCACCACCGGCCCGCTGGGCCAGGGCCTGGCCAACGCGGTGGGCATGGCGCTGGCCGAGAAGATGCTGGCGGCGGAATTCAACCGGCCCGGGCACACGATCGTGGACCATCACACCTGGGTGTTCCTCGGCGACGGCTGCCTGATGGAGGGCATCTCGCACGAGGCCTGCTCGCTGGCGGGCACCTGGGGCCTGGGCAAGCTGATCTGCTTCTACGACGACAACGGCATCTCGATCGACGGCGAGGTCGCAGGCTGGTTCACCGACGACACGCCGCGTCGCTTCGAGGCCTACGGCTGGCAGGTCATCCGCAACGTCGATGGCCACGACGCCGAGGCGATCATCAAGGCGGTGCGCAAGGCGCGGCGCGAAACCGCCAGGCCCACGCTGATCTGCTGCAAGACCGTCATCGGCTTCGGCTCGCCGAACAAGCAGGGCAAGGAAGACTGCCATGGCGCGGCGCTGGGCGCCGACGAAGTCCGCCTGGCCCGCGAGTCCCTCGGTTGGCCGCATGCGCCGTTCGTGGTGCCGGACGAGATCCGCCAGGCCTGGGACGGCCGGCAGCGCGGCAAGCGCGCGCAGAATCGCTGGAAGCGGGCGCTCAAGGCCTACCAGGCGGCCTTCCCCGAGCTGGCCGCGGAATTCGAGCGCCGGGTCGGCGGGGCGCCTGCCGGAGGGTTTCCTGGCGCGTGCGCTGCGAACTCGCCGGCGAAGCGCAGGCGGGCGGCGGCAGCGCGGCGACGCGACAGAGCTCGCAGGCGGTGCTGAACCAGTTCGGGCCGCTGCTGCCCGAACTGCTCGGCGGCTCGGCCGACCTGACCGGTTCGAACAATACGCGCATCAAGGGCGCGACCGGGTTTTCCCGCGAGCGTCCCGAGGGCCGCTACCTGCACTACGGCGTGCGCGAATTCGGCATGGCGGCGATCATGAACGGCGCCAACCTGCACGGCGGTTTCATCGCCTACGGCGGCACCTTCCTGGTCTTCTCCGATTACGCCCGCAACGCCCTGCGCATGGCCGCGCTGATGAAGGTGCCCAGCATCTTCGTGCTGACCCACGACTCGATCGGCCTCGGCGAGGACGGCCCGACCCACCAGCCGGTCGAGCACGTGGCCTCGCTGCGGCTGATGCCGAACATGGAGCTGTGGCGCCCCTGCGACGACGTCGAGACGCTGGCTGCCTGGACCGCCGCCGTCGAGCGCCGCTCGGGCCCGACCAGCCTGGTGCTGACGCGCCAGGCGGTGGCGCACCAGCCGCGCAGCGCGGCGCAGGTCGCGGCCATCCGCCGTGGCGGCTACGTGCTCGTGGACTGCGACGGGCCAGCCGGACTGCATACTCATCGCGACCGGTTCGGAGGTCGCGCTGGCGGTCGACGCCGCCCGCACGCTCGACCGCCGAAGGCCGGCGGGTTCGGGTCGTGTCCATGCCCTGCGTCTCGCTCTTCGCGGCGCAGGACGCGGCCTGGCAGGACGCGGTCCTGCCGCCGGGCGTCACGCGGCGCGTGGCGGTCGAGGCCGGCGTCACCGACGGCTGGTGGCGCTGGGTGGGGTCGCAGGGCCGGGTCGTCGGCATCGATCGCTTCGGCGCGTCGGCGCCGGCCAAGGACCTGTTCCGGCATTATCGGCATCACGGCTGACGCGGTGGCGGCAGCGGCTCGCGACATTTCCGGCGGCTGAGCCCTCAACGGGCCCGGCGCGACGGATCGTTCAATTCTGGATCGATGAACCAAGGGGACTTTCAATGACGATCAAGGTCGGCATCAACGGATTCGGGCGCATCGGGCGCATGGTCTTTCGCGCCGCGGCAAAGCACTTTCTCTGACATCGAGATCGTCGGCATCAACGACCTGCTCGAGCCCGCCTACCTCGCCTACATGCTCAAGTACGACTCGGTCCACGGGCGCTTTGCCGGCGACATCTCCGTCGAGGGCAACACCCTGATCGTCAACGGCAGGAAGATCCGCCTGACGGCGGTCAAGGATCCCGGCCGAGCTGAAGTGGGCCGAGGTCGGGGCCGAGGTCGTCGTCGAGTCGACCGGGCTGTTCCTGACCAAGGAAACCGCCGAGAAGCACCTCGCGGCCGGCGCCAAGAAGGTCATCATGTCGGCACCGTCGAAGGACGACACGCCGATGTTCGTCTACGGCGTGAATCACGGCAAGTACGCCGGCGAGGCGATCATCTCCAACGCCTCCTGCACGACCAACTGCCTGGCGCCCGTGGCCAAGGTCCTGCACGACACCTGGGGCATCAAGCGCGGCCTGATGACGACCGTGCACGCGGCCACCGCGACGCAGAAGACGGTCGACGGCCCGTCGAACAAGGACTGGCGCGGCGGGCGCGGCATCCTCGAGAACATCATTCCGTCGTCCACCGGGGCGGCCAAGGCCGTCGGCAAGGTCATCCCGGAGCTGAACAAGAAGCTCACCGGCATGTCGTTCCGCGTGCCCACGTCCGACGTGTCGGTCGTCGACCTGACGGTCGAGCTCAGCCGCGAGGCGACCTACGAGCAGATCTGCGCGGCGATGAAGGCCGCGTCCGAGGGACCCGATGAAGGGCGTCCTCGGCTACACCGACGACAAGGTCGTCGCGACGGACTTCCGCGGCGAGAGCTGCACTTCGGTATTCGATGCCGATGCCGGCATCGCGCTGGACAGCACCTTCGTGAAGGTGATCGCCTGGTACGACAACGAGTGGGGCTACTCCTGCAAGGTGCTGGAGATGGCGCGTGTGATCACGGGCTAGCTTGCCGACGATCGCCGTCCGTTCCGACAACCAGACTCCAGGGGAGAGCCGCATGGCCGCCATCCTTCGTATGACCGATCTCGACCTCGCGGGCAAGCGCGTGCTGATCCGCGAGGACCTCAACGTGTCCGATCCAGGACGGCGTCGTGACCAGCGACGCGCGGATTCGCGCCGCGCTGCCGACGATTCGCCTTGCGCTGGAGCGCGGCGCGAAGGTCATGCTGATGTCGCATCTCGGCCGGCCGAAGGAGGGCGAGTTCGACCCCGCCCTGTCGCTCGAGCCCGTCGCGTCCCGCCTTTCGGAACTGCTCGGCCGGAAGGTGCCGCTGGTGCGCGACTGGCTCGACGGCGTCGATCCCCAGCCGGGCGAGGCCCTGCTGTTCGAGAACGTGCGCTTCAACAAGGGCGAGAAGAAGGACGCCGAGGACCTCGCGCGCAGGATGGCGAGCCTCTGCGACATCTACGTCATGGACGCCTTCGGCACCGCGCACCGGGCCGAGGCCAGCACGCACGGCGTGGCGCGCTTCGCGCCGGTCGCCTGTGCCGGGCCGCTGCTGGTCGAACGAACTGGTCGCCCTGGAGACGGCGATCGACAATCCCGCCCGCCCGCTCGTGGCGATCGTCGGCGGTTCGAAGGTCTCGACCAAGCTGACGGTGCTCGAGTCGCTGCTGGCGAAGGTCGACCAGCTGATCGTCGGCGGCGGCATCGCCAACACCTTCCTGGCCGCCGCCGGCCACCCGATCGGCAAGTCGCTGCACGAGCCGGACATGATCGACATCGCCAGGAAGCTGATCGGGCAGGCGCAGGAGCGCGGCGTCGATATTCCGATCCCGACCGACGTCGTGGTCGCCAAGGAATTCGCCGCCAGCGCGGAGGCGGACGTAAAGGACGTTGCCGCGGTGGCGGAGGACGACATCATCCTCGACATCGGCCCCGACACCGCGGAGCGCTTCGCAGCGATCATCGGGGGCGCGGGCACGGTGATCTGGAACGGGCCGGTGGGAGTCTTCGAGTACGACCAGTTCGGCGAGGGCACGAAGACGCTCGCCAATGCGATCGCGCAGTCGGCGGCCTTTTCGCTCGCCGGCGGCGGCGACACCCTCGCAGCGATCGAGAAATATGGCGTCGAGGAGCGGATTTCCTACATCTCGACGGGAGGCGGCGCCTTTCTCGAGTTCGTCGAGGGCAAGACCCTTCCGGCGGTGGCCATGCTGCAAGCGAGGGCCGGCGCCGCCTGAGCGCCCGCCAGCGGGTGCAGTCCCGCAGTGCTTCCTCGACTATCATGGGTGGCGGCCACAAGGCCGCGCCAGAGACGAACGGATGTCCCGCCACACCAAGATTGTCGCCACCCTCGGTCCCGCAACGGACGACTTGAAGGTGCTCACCTCGCTGGTCCGCGCCGGCGCGGACCTCGTGCGCATCAACTTCTCGCATGGAAAGGCCGCCGACCATGCGCGCCGCGTGCAACTGGTCCGGGACGCTGCCGAAGCGGCCGGGCGCTACGTGGGCATTCTCGGCGACCTGAGTGGCCCGAAGATCCGCATCGAGCGGTTTGCGTCGGGTCCCGTCACCCTGAACGATGGCGACTCGTTCACCCTGGATACCGCCCTGGATCCCGGCGCGGGCACGCAGGCCGGCGTCGGCGTGACCTACAAGGCGCTGCCGGACGACGTCGTGCCCGGCGACGTGCTGCTGCTGAACGACGGGCTCATTGCGCTCGAGGTGGCGACGATCGAAGGCACGCGCATCGTCACCCGGGTGACGCTCGGCGGCGAACTCAGCGACAGCAAGGGGCTGAACAAGCAAGGGGGTGGCCTGTCGGCCGGCGCCCTCACCGCCAAGGATCGCGAGGACATCCGGACCGCCGCGGAACTCGGTGTCGACTACCTGGCGGTGTCATTCGTGCGCCACGCCGACGACGTCCGCGAGGCGAAGGCACTGTTGAAGGCGGCGGGGGGCGACGGCCGGATCGTCGCCAAGATCGAGCGCAGCGAGGCGATCGGCGAACTGGAGCGGATCGTCCAGGCCAGCGACGCGGTGATGGTGGCGCGCGGCGACCTGGGCGTGGAAGTGGGCTATGCGGAGCTGACCGGGCTGCAGAAGCGGATCATCCAGTTGGCCCGCGCCCGCAACCGGCCGGTCATCACGGCGACCCAGATGATGGAGTCGATGATCGTCAACCCGGTGCCGACGCGCGCCGAGGTCTCCGACGTGGCGAATGCCGTGATGGACGGCACCGACGCCGTGATGCTATCGGCCGAAACGGCCGTCGGCCGGCATCCGGTCAAGGTGGTCAAGGCCATGGCGCAGGTCATCGAGGGCGCCGAGAAATGGCACCTGACCCACCGGCGCCAGCGGAGCCATGTCGACGGCCAGTTCAACCACACCGACGAGGCGATTGCGGCCGCGGTCATGTACACCGCCAACCACCTCGACGTGCAGGCCATCGTGGCGCTGACCGAATCCGGCTCAACGCCGCTGTGGATGTCGCGCATTCGCTCGGACATACCGATCTACGCATTTACGCGCCAGGAAAGGACGCGGCGGCGCGTGACGCTCTATCGCGGCGTCTATCCGATCGACTTCGACGTCACCCACACGCAGCCGGAGATCCTGTATCCGGAAATCTTCAGGGTGCTGATCGGCCTGGGCCTGGCGGCCGCGGGCGACCTGATCATCATCACCCAGGGCGAGCTCTCGGGCGTTACCGGTGGCACGAACTCCATGAAGATCCTGAAGGTCACGACACCGGCCTGACCGATGCGCCGTCCCACGCGGATCCTGCTGCGTGCCCTGTCCTGGCTGCTGCTGTTTGCAGCGCTGGCGCTGCTGGCGGTGTGGCTGGCGTTGCGTGCGAGCCTGCCCGAGGTCGAGGGCGAGCGTCGCGTGGCGGGTCTGCAGGGCCCCGTGCGGATCGAGCGCGATGCGGCCGGCGTGCCGGTCATCCGCGGCGCAGGCCGGCTGGACATCGCCCGGGCGACGGGGTTCGTCCACGCCCAGGAGCGATTCTTCCAGATGGACCTGATGCGCCATGCGGCGGCCGGCGAGCTCGCTGCGTTGCTGGGCCCGGCGTTGCTGGAGACGGACCGGCGCCTGCGGGTCCACCGGTTCCGGTCCCGCGCCGCGCGCGCGCTGGATTCGATAGACCCGTCGGAGGCGCAATGGCTGCGTGCCTACGCCGAGGGCGTCAATGCGGGGCTGGACGCGCTCGCGACGCGGCCGTTCGAGTACCTGCTCCTGCGCACCGGGCCGCAACCCTGGCGGCCCGAGGACACGTTGCTGGTCGCCTATTCGCTGTGGCTCGACCTGCAGGGCAGCTACCCGCGCCAGGAACTGCAGCAGGACCTGCTGCATGCCTCGCTGCCGGAATCGGTGTACCGGCTGGTGGCGCTCAGCCCGTCGGGCTGGGATGCGGCACTGGACGGCAGTGAGTTGGCGCCGGAGCCCCTGCCGGGCCCGGCGGACTACGACCTGCGCCGGCTGGACGTGGCGCTGTTCCAGGATCGCACAGCGATCGAAGACCAGGCGTCGCGACTGGCCTTCGTCCCCGACAGTCCTGACGGCATGGTCGGCAGCAACAACTGGGCACTGTCGGGACAGCGCACGCGCAGCGGTCGCGCGCTGGTCGCGAACGACATGCACCTCGGCCTGCGCGTACCGAATACCTGGTACCGGGTGCGACTGGTGGCGACCGAGGCCGGCCTGGACGTGACCGGCGTCACGCTGCCGGGGGTGCCGATGGTCATTGCCGGAAGCAACGGGCACGTGGCCTGGGGTTTCACCAACAGTTACGGGGATTTCCAGGACCTCGTCATCGTCGAGCCCGTCGCAGGACAGCCCGGGGCCTACATGACGCCCGACGGGCCGCGCCGACTCGAGCGGCACGAGGAGACCATCGAAGTATCCGGCGGCCAGCCGGAAACGCTCATCGTCGAGGACACGATCTGGGGTCCGCTGATCGGTGAGGACGCGCGCGGCCGACGGCTTGCGCTGGCCTGGACGGCCCACCGCCCCGGTGCGGTGAACCTGCGACTGGCGGCCATGGAATCGGCCCGAAACCTGGATGAGGCCGTGGACATTGCGGCGACCGCTGGCCTGCCGGCGCAGAACGCCTTGATCGGCGACGCGACCGGGAGGGTGGCCTGGGTCATCGCTGGGCGGATTCCGGTTCGCCGCGGCTATTCCCCCGCGTTGCCGGCGTCCTGGGCGACGCCCGGCGTCGGCTGGGATGGCTGGGTTGCCGTCGACAGGCAACCGCAGATCAAGGATCCGCCGGGAGGCGCTGCCTGGAGCGCGAATGCGAGGGTCGTCGGGGGCGAGATGCTGGAGTTGATCGGTGACGGCGGCTATGCCCATGGCGCACGGAGCCACGAGATCCGCGACGACCTCGCGGGCCTCGCGCAGGCCGTGCCGGCCGATTTCCTGCGGATTCATCTCGATGACCGCGCCCGCTACGTCGAGCAATGGCGACCCTTGTTCGAAGCGGTCCTGGTGGCGGGCGGGCCGGCCCGTGCGGAGGCCCTGAGGCTGGTGGGCCTGTGGTCGGGCCACGCGGCGGCTGACGACGCAGGTTACCGGTTGCTGCGCGAGTTCGAGCGCGAGGTCACCCAACGAGCGTTCATGATGCTGACGGCCGAGTCCCGTCATAACTGGCCCGATTTCGCCTGGCGGCCGCCCTCCCGGTTTACGGACGTCGCCTTTCGACTGGCCAGCGAGCGGCCGGCGAACCTGCTCGATCCCGGCTACGAGAACTGGGACGCGTGGCTGGCGGCGGCCGCCGGCGCCGCCATCGAGACGTCGGGCAAGGACTGCGACGCGCTCTCGCAATGCACCTGGGGCCGGGCCAACACCACGCGGATCCGGCACCCGCTCAGCGCCGCAGTGCCGCTGCTGTCGGGCCTGCTCGACATGCCGGCCGCTGCCATGCCCGGCGACTGGTCGACGCCGCGCGTGCAATCACCGGTGTTCGGCGCATCCGAGCGATTCGCGGTCGAGCCGGGCCGCGAACAGGACGGTTACTTCCACATGCCGGGCGGGCAGAGCGGTCACCCGCTCTCGCCGTTCTACCGCGCGGGTCACGACGCCTGGGTCAGGGGCGAACCGACCCCGTTCCTGCCCGGCCCGGCCGAGTACGTCCTGACGCTGCATCCCTGAACCCCGCCGATGCCCGGCTGCGGTGTCTGGCATCGGTGTCTGGCACCGCCGGCACGACGCATCTTTCGAAGCGCGACCCCAAGAGCGGTGCCTGACACCTCTCGGCTGCGCTATACGCCGCTTGGGACTGCAGGACGCGGCCGGCGCGCTGGCTGCGGGCGGGGCCTTCCCCCTTTCGCTCCGAAAGCCGCAAGTCGCTACAGGGGGAACCCCGCCCTTGCCGCGCGCCAACGCGCCGACGCATCGGCGCGGGCGTGGAGGGGCGGTCCCCGTAGCGAGCGAGTTTCTGCCTGTCCGAGCGAGCGAGGGCGAACCGCCCCGACAGGCGTCCGCGCCTTCGGGCGTCTAAGGTGCGTCACGCGGCCCGGAGGTGTCAGGCACCGCTGCCGATGCCGAGCTACCGCATCAACGTGGTGCCAGCGGAGCCTGACACCGCGCAGCCTGCGCTCCGGCGCGGCGTCAGCTCAGCGCCCGCATGGCCTGGTCGAGGCCCTTGATCGTCAGCGCGTACATGCGCTCATCGACGAGTTCACGGGTGACCTTGATCGACGGAGTCCAGTCCCAGCGCTCCTCCGGTTCCGGGTTCAGCCAGGCGTGGCGCGGGTAGGAAGCCAGCAGCCTGCGCACCCAGGCCGAGCCCGGCTCCTCGTTCCAGTGCTCGATGCTGCCGCCCGGCTGCAGGATCTCGTAGGGGCTCATCGTCGCGTCGCCGACGAAGATCAGCTTGTAGTCGGCGCCATAGGTCCGCATCACTTCGAGGGTGGGAATGCGTTCCGCATGCCGCCGCCGGTTGTCCTTCCACACCGACTCGTACACGAAATTGTGGAAGTAGAAATACTCGAGGTGCTTGAACTCGCTGCGGGCCGCCGAAAAAAGCTCCTCGCAGACGCGGACGTGGTCGTCCATGGAGCCGCCCACGTCCAGGAACAGCAACACCTTCACCGCGTTGTGTCGTTCCGGGATCATGCGGATGTCGAGGATGCCGGCGTTGCGCGCGGTGGAGTCGATGGTACCGTCGATGTCGAACTGGTCGGCGGCGCCCTGGCGGGCGAACTTCCTCAGGCGCCTGAGCGCGACCTTGATGTTGCGCGTGCCGAGTTCCACCGAGTCGTCGAGGTTGGCGAAATCACGCCGGTCCCAGACCTTCACGGCGCGCCGGTTCCGCGATTCGTGCTGGCCGATCCGCACGCCCTCCGGGTTGTAGCCATAGGCGCCGAAGGGCGACGTCCCGCCGGTCCCGATCCACTTGCTGCCGCCCTGGTGGCGCTCCTTCTGCTCCTCGAGCCGGGCCTTGAGGGTTTCCATCAGCTTGTCCCAGCCGCCGAGGGACTCGATGCGCGCCTTTTCCTCGTCCGACAGGAAGAGGTCCTTGCTACGCCGCAGCCACTCGGCCGGCAGCTCGGCGACGAGCGTCTCGAAGGCCGACTCGAGGCCCTTGAAGTGGGCCGCGAAGACGATGTCGAAGCGGTCGTAGTAGCGCTCGTCCTTGACCAGGACCGCCCGCGCCAGCCAGTAGAACTCCTCGGCCGACAGCCCGACGATGCGCGCCTCGAGGGCCTCGAGCAGCGCCAGGAACTCGGTGACGGAGACCGGCACGCCGCCCTCGCGCAGCATGTAGAAGAACCGGATCAGCATGCGGCGGCTCGCGGCCCGCTCAGGACGGGCGGTTGGCGCGACGGTGCAGGAAGACCAGCTGCTCGAAGAGGTGGACGTCCTGCTCGTTCTTGAGCAGCGCGCCGTACAGCGGGGGAATCGAGCCCTTCTGGTCGTCCGTCCTGAGCGCCTCCGGCGGAATGTCCTCGGCGACCAGCAGCTTGATCCAGTCGAGCAGCTCGGAGGTGGATGGCTTCTTCTTCAGGCCCGGCACGTCGCGGATGCGATAGAAGGCCTCGAGTGCCTCCTTCAGCAGGGATTTCTTCAGGCCCGGGTAGTGGACGTCGATGATGCGGGTCATCGTGTCGCGGTCCGGGAAGCGGATGTAGTGGAAGAAACAGCGGCGCAGGAAGGCGTCCGGCAGCTCTTTCTCGTTGTTGCTCGTGATCACCACGATGGGACGATGCCTGGCGCGAACGAGCTCGCGAGTCTCGTAGACGTAGAACTCCATCCGGTCGAGTTCGCGCAGCAGGTCGTTCGGAAACTCGATATCGGCCTTGTCGATCTCGTCGATCAGCAGCACGGACTGCTCGTCGCTGTCGAAGGTGCGCCACAGCATGCCCTTGACGATGTAGTTGGAGATGTCCTGCACGCGGGAGTCGCCAAGTTGCGAGTCCCGCAGCCGCGACACGGCGTCGTACTCGTAGAGCCCCTGCTGCGCCTTGGTGGTCGACTTGATGTGCCACTCGTGGAGCGGCCGGCCCAGGGACCGTGAGACTTCCTGCGCCAGCTGGGTCTTGCCGGTGCCCGGTTCGCCCTTGATCAGCAGCGGCCTGCCGAGCGTCACGGCGGCGTTCACGGCCAGCTTCAGCTCGTCGGTGGCGACGTAGCTATCGGTGCCTTCGAAGCGCTGGCGGGTCATCGGGGAGACTCCTGTCGTGGCGACTGCCGGCCGTGGCCGGGCCGGTATGGTCCTATGGTATCGCGCGCCGGCCGGCCACGAATTCGGCGGGCCGGCGGCCGGACGCGTTGGGTCGTCTCAGCCCTTGTCACCCGCCGGCTGCGCGGCGACCAGCTTCTTCAGGTCTTCGAGCACCATCGCCGAGTGGTTGCTCGGGTCCACCTTCATGTAGTGCTTGGCGATGCGGCCCTGGGGGTCGATGACGAAGGTGTCGCGGCGGGCGAGTTCCATCATGCCGAGGAACTTGGTCAGCACGCCATAGCGCGTCGTGACCTGCTTGTCGGCGTCGGCCAGGATGACGAATGGCAGCCCGTGCTCCTCGGCGAACGACTTGTGCGAGGCGACGTCGTCGACGCTGATCCCGAGGATCACTGCGCCGAGGTCGCGGAACGCAAAGATGTTGTCCCGCAGGTCGCAGGCCTGGGTGGTGCAGCCGGGCGTGTTGTCCTTGGGATAGAAGTAGATCACCACCCACTTGCCGCGGTAGTCCTCCAGTGAATGCCACTTGCCGTGCTGGTCCTGCAGGCGGAACGCCGGCGCCGCGTCGCCGACGCGGAGATTTTCCTGTGCGGCCGCGCCGGCGCTCACGGCGATGGCGGCTATCAGGGCGATTCCGATCTGGCGCGCGGCTGCAATCATGGGTCGGGTCTCCGATGTTTGAACTGAGTGCCGGGTCCGGCAGCGTATGGTGGCTAGAATACCAGCGTTGCCTCGACTACTACTGACTTCGATTGGCCGTGAGGGTTCCCCGGAAGTGCACGTGCCCGGCAAGACGCTAAGTGGCTCCCGCCCGCGAATGGCCCTCGTCCTGCCGGGTGGCGGGGCCCGGTCCGCCTACCAGGTCGGCGTGCTGAAGGCGGTCGCCGGCTGGTGCCCGCCCGGCACACCGCTGCCGTTTCGCCTGCTGTTTGGCACCTCCGCGGGGGCCATCCTGGCCGCCGTGCTCGCTTCCTACGCGCCGCGATTCCGGCAGGGCGCCGCGGCGCTGGACCGGGTCTGGCGGGGCTTTCACATCAACCAGGTGTTCAGGTCTGATACACCGACGATGCTGAGAGCGGGCGCACAGGTGCTGCTGGCGCTGCTCTCGGGCGGCTGGCTCGTGCCGCCGCCGAGGTCCCTGTTCGACAACGCGCCCCTCAGGCACCTGCTCGAGTGGCGCGTGAATTTCGCGCGCATTCGCCAGTTCCTGGATGCGGGCCTGCTCGACGCACTGGCGATCACCGCGACCAGTTTCGCGACGGGCGAGTCGGTCTCGTTCATCGACTCAGCGAGTCCGGTGCAGGGCTGGGAGCGTCCCGGACAACGTGGTGTGGCTGCGGAACTCAGCCTCGACCACCTGATGGCCAGCGCCGCGATTCCTTTCCTCTTTCCGCCGGTGAAGATGATGGGATCCTATTTCGGGGATGGCGCAATGCGGCAGGTCACGCCGCTGTCGCCAGCGATCCGTCTCGGCGCGGAACGGATACTCGTGATCGGCGTACGCGAGCGCGGCCGGTCTCCCCTCGGGGCGGCGCTGGCCGGGTCGCCGACCTTCGGGCAGATGTTCGGCTTCATGCTCGACACGCTGTTCATGGAAAGCCTGGATGCCGACCTCGAGAGGCTGCAGCGAATCAATGAGTTGGTCGCCACGGGTCCGGGCGCGATGTCGTTGCCGGGCATGCGGCGCATCGACACCCTGGTGATGCATCCTCGCAGCGACCTGTCCGCGACGGCCGCCGCGCATGTGGGCGAAATGCCCCGCAGCGTCCGCGCATTGCTGCGCACCATGGGTGCCCCGGCGGACTCGGGCGGCCAGCTGACCTCCTACCTGCTGTTCGAGGCCGCCTACACCCGCAGGCTGATCGAGATGGGCTTCGACGAGGCGCAGTCGCGGCGCGACGAGATTTGTGAATTCCTGGGATTGGGGGGTGAGCGGTGAGTCGTGAGTCGTGAGTAGTAGGAGGCTGGAGGTTCTTTCGACTCACCACTCACTATTCTCAATCCGCTATCCGCTATCCGCTATCCGCTATCCGCTTTCTTATCGACTCACGACTCACGGCTCACTTCCTCACAGCAGGAAGAGCGTCCCGAGTCCAAGCAGGGCGGCAAACCCGACCACGTCGGTAACCGTCGTCAGGATCACCCCGCCGGCCAGGGCCGGGTCGATGCGCAACCGCTTGAGCGCCAGGGGTATCAACACCCCGGCCATCGCCGCCGCGGCGATATTGATGACGATGGCGGCGCAGATGACCAGCGCTATTTCCCAGGTCCCGAACCACGCCCAGGTGGCCAGCGCCACGACCGTCGCCCAGATCACGCCGTTCAGGGCGCCGACGGAGAGTTCCTTGAAGAACAGCCAGCGTGCATTGGAACTCTGGATCTGGCCGAGCGCGATGCCACGGATGATCAGGGTGACCGTCTGCGTGCCGGCGATGCCACCCATGCTGGCTACCACCGGCATCAGCACCGCGAGCGCGACGATCTGGTCGATGGTCGCCTCGAAGAGTCCAACGACCCACGACGCCATGAACGCGGTCACCAGGTTGATGCCGAGCCAGAGCGCCCGGCGCCGCGCGCTCTTGCGCACGCCGGCAAAGACGTCTTCCTCGTCCTCGAGGCCCGCTGCGGCGAGCAGGGGATGCTCGGCCTGTTCGCGGACCACGTCCAGCACGTCGTCGATCGTGACCCGGCCCAGCAGTCGCCGATCCGGGTCGATGATGGCGGCGGAAAGCAGGTCGCGGCCCTCGAACAGCTGGGCAACCTCGGCGGCCGGCGTCGCCGGGTCGATGCCGGCCACGTCCGAGTCCATCACCGCCGAGACCGTTTTTTCCTCGTCTTCCGTCAGCAGGCGGGTGACCGGCAAGGCGCCGAGATACCGGTCGTTGCGGTCGACCACGAACAGGCAGTCGGTTCTCTCGGGCAGCTCGCCGCGCATGCGCAGGTAACGCAGCACGACTTCCAGGGTGACGTCCGGCCGCACCGTCACCGTGTCGGTGTTCATCAGGCCGCCTGCGCTGTCCTCCGGGTAGGCCAGCACGGCGGTGAGGCGGACGCGATCCTGCTGGTCCATGGACCGCAGGACCTGCTGCGTGACCACTTCCGGGAGCTCGGCCAGCAGGTCTGCCAGGTCGTCGAGATCGAGGCCTTCGGCGGCCGCCACGATCTCGTGCGTGTCCATCTCGCGGATCAGCTCCGAGCGCACTTCCTCGGACAGCTCGATGAGCACGTCGCCGTCGAGTTCGCGCTCGACGAGTTCCCAGGCCAGTTCGCGCTGTGGCGGCGGCAACGACTCGAGCAGGTGGGCGATTTCCGCGGGGTGGAGCGCGTTGATCATGCGCTGCGCGCCGCGCAGCGTCCCCGAATCCAGGGCGGCACGCAGCGAAGCCAGCCTGGCCGCGCGATCGTTGCGAGCGTCTGCAGTCGCCGTGGCCACTGTCACGTCCCCTGTGGAGCCTGTGAACGGGTCGGCGCGAGTCTAACGGGCCAGGCAGCGGCGGGCCACTGCCGTCAGGATGCGGGTGGGCTAGGGCAGGGCCGTGTGCCGGGCCAGGACCTGCGAATGCAGGCTGGCGAAATGCGCGGCCAGCCGCTCGACCAGGTAGACGGAGCGATGCTGCCCCCCCGTGCAGCCGACCGCGACGGTGAGATAGCCGCGGTTGTTGCGTTCGAATTCCGGGACTCGCGCCTCCAGGAAGCGGGCTATGTCGTCGATCAGGCTTCCGACCGCGGGGCTGGCCTCGAGGAACGCCTGCACCGGCGGGTCCCTGCCGGTCAGCGGCTTGAGCGCCGGGTCCCAGTAAGGGTTGGGGAGGGTACGGGCGTCGAAGACGAAATCGGCATCGCCGGGGACGCCCGACTTGTAGGCGAAGGATTCGAAGAGGATTGACAGCCGTCCCGTTCGGCGTTCCTCGACCCGGCTCCGGATGATTTCGCGCAGCGCGTGGACGCTCAGGGCGGTGGTGTCGATCACGAGGTCGGCGGCGTCGGCCAGCGCGTGCAGCAGGGTACGCTCAGTGGCGATGGCTTCGGCAAGGCTCACGCCTTCGCCCGACAGGGGGTGGCGGCGGCGGGTCTCGGCGAACCGGCGCAGCAACGTCTCGTCGTCGGCGTGCAGGTAGATTTCCTCGCAGCGGATCCCGCTGCGGCGAAAGTCCGCAACCTGTTCCGGGACTGCCTCCAGGTCGCCGGGCCGGTTGCGGGCGTCGAGGCCGATCGCCAGCCGATGGTAAATCGGCGCGTCGTCCTGCAGCGTGTGCGAGACGAGGCTCTGCAGCAGGCCCGCAGGGATGTTGTCGACGCAGAACCAGCCGAGATCCTCGAGCATGTTGAGCGCAACGCTCTTGCCCGAGCCCGACAGACCGCTGACCACGACGAGACGCATTGTTTACACCAGGCTTGACGAATACGGCCGGCCTCCGCCCGCCTGACCACATCCTACGCGTCCCCGGGATCGCTGCGCCAATGGCGCCCGTCAGGTGGACGGACCCGGAGTCACCCGCGGCGACGGGGCACTTCTGCCGCGTGGTGGTCCGTCATCTTTTCCTTGTGCTTCTTTACCAGCCGGTCAAGCTTGTCCGTGAGTGCGTCGATCGCGGCGTACATGTCCTCATCGGTGGCGTCTGCGTGCAGCTTGCCGCCGCTGACGGCAAGCGTGGCCTCGGCCTGGTGACGGAGTTTCTCGACCGTCAGGACGCAGTGGACATCGATCACCTGGTCGAAATGCCGAACGATCCGCTCCAGCTTCTTCTCGACGTAGCTGCGCAGCGCCGGCGTGATGTCGATGTGGTGCCCCGTGAGAGTCAACTGCATGCTCGTTTCTCCTGTCTTGGCCTGGCAACGGCCAGTCTACCTGACCGGTGTGCGGCGTCGTTCGCTGGAAGACGCGATTCCGAGCGCTTCCCGGTATTTTGCAACGGTTCGTCGTGCAACTTGGATGCCGTCCTGCAGCAGCAGTTCCGCAAGCTTGCTGTCCGAAAACGGTTCGGCCGGGTCCTCGCCCGCGACCAGCTTGCGGATCCTGGCGCGAATTGCCGTGGATGACACCTCGGCACCGCTGTCTCCGGAGACCCGGCTCGAGAAGAAGAACCTGAACTCCAGGATACCGCGCGGCGTGTGCATGTACTTGCCGGTGGTGACGCGGGACACGGTTGATTCGTGCATCTCGATGGCATCGGCGACGTCCCGCAGCACCATGGGCTCCATGGCCTCTTCGCCCTGTTCCAGGAAAGCCGTCTGGCGCTGCACGATGGTCCTGGCGACCTTCATCAGGGTGTCGTTGCGGATCTCCAGGCTGCGCAGGAGCCAACGCGCTTCCTGCAGCTGGTTGCGCAGCACCGCATGGTCCTCGGCGCGGGTCACCAGACCCGCATAGGTCTGGTTCAGCCTGATGCGCGGCAGCGAGGAGGGGCTCAGCTCGACCGTCCAGCCCGCGGGGGTACGGCGGACGAAAACGTCCGGCACCACGTACTCGGTGCGGGTCTGCTGCAGCCCGGAGCCCGGGCGCGGGTGGCATCCACGCACCAGCAACAGGGCGAGATCGAGGTCCTCGACTGAACAATGCAGCTGGCGCCGCAGCGCAACATATTCCTGGTTCGCGACCAGGTCGAGGTGGTCGCGCGCCAGCTGGAAGGCCAGCTCGAGACCTGGAGTCGACGGATCGAGTTGGGCGAGTTGCAGGGTCACGCATTCGGCCACGGAACGGGCGCCGACGCCAACCGGGTCGAGCTGCTGCACGACCCCGAGCATCGCCTCGATCTCCGCCGGCTCGGCCACGATTTCGGGCAGGAGCGTGGCGGCGATCTCCTCGGGGCCATCGGTCAGGTAGCCGTCGTCGTTGATCGCATCGACGATCGCCCGGCCGATCATCAGCGAGCGCGGATCGAGGTGGGCCAGCTCCAGTTGCCAGAGCAGGTGATCGGTGAGCGTCTGCCCGGACTCGTCGGCAAGATTCAGCAGGCGGTCGTCATCGCCGCCCGACCAGGGGGCGTCGGATTCCGCCGCGGTCGGCTCGGCCCAGTCCTCGCTGATCTCGACCGTCGGCTCGTCGGCGGCCTGATCGGCCGGGTCCGCCGCGCGCTCGTCGCTGGATGCGGCGAGTTCCTCGAGGGACAGCTCTTCCTCGCCGTCGTCCTCCGCCTCGAGCATGACGTTGCTCTCGAGCGCCTCGCGTATCTGCGCCTGCAGCTCGATCGTCGACAACTGCAACAGGCGGATGGCCTGCTGCAATTGCGGCGTCATCGTGAGCTGCTGCCCGATACGGAGCTGCAGGGAGGGCTTCATCATGCCGTCGTAACCGCCTGGAGGGTTCGCGTGGGAAGGCGCCTCATGGCGGTGGGTCTGCGTGACACCGGGTCAGAGGCGGAAATCCTGTCCCAAGTAGACCTCGCGCACGTCCGGATTGGCAAGGATCTCCTCGGCACTACCGGACGCCAGAATCGTGCCCTGGTTCACGATGTAGGCTCGACTGCAGATGCCGAGCGTCTCCCGGACGTTGTGATCGGTGATCAGCACGCCGATGCCACGGTCCGCGAGGTGGCGCACGATGCGCTGGATGTCGGTGACCGACAGGGGGTCGACACCCGCGAACGGTTCGTCCAGCAACACGAAGGCAGGGTCTGCGGCGAGCGCCCGTGCAATCTCGACCCGCCGCCGCTCGCCGCCCGAGAGACTGATGCCCAGGCTGTCGCGGATGTGCCCGATGTGCAGTTCCTCGAGCAATTCCTCCAGCTTCAGCTGCCGCTGCTCGTCATCGAGGCCGGGACGGGTCTCGAGGATGGCCAGCAGGTTGTCGGCCACGGACAGCTTGCGGAAAACAGACGCTTCCTGCGGCAGGTAGCCGAGCCCGAGCCTGGCGCGGGCGTGCATGGGCAGGCGGGTGACGTCCCGACCGTCAAGTTCGATCTGCCCGCCGTCGCAGGGGATCAGGCCCACGATCATGTAGAACGCAGTCGTCTTGCCTGCGCCGTTCGGCCCCAGCAGGCCGACCACCTCGCCGCTGGAAATCTCCAGGGACAGGTCCTTGACCACGGTGCGCTTGCGGAAGGTCTTGCTCAGGCCGAGTGCGCGCAGCGTGCTCACGGGCCCGTCCCCGGGGTCTGCTCGACTGTTTTCTTGTCCGGTTCCTGGCCCGGCGGGGCCTTCGGATTGATGGTGATCCGCACCGGCTGGCCGCCTTGCTCGCCCGCCTCGGCGACGACCCTTTCCTCGCGCATGCTGTAGACCAGCGTGGAGCCCGTGATCTGGTTGTTGCCGTCCGACAGCCACGCGTCGCCGGAGAGCCTGACCCGGCCAGAGGCCAGGTCATAGTCGATCTGCCTGGCGCGACCTTCGGCGCTTCGATCCCCACGCTGCTGCGCGAAACTGGCCGGCGCCCCGACGACCTGGGCGACCGAAATCTCGTTATTCTCGAAACTGACGGTGGCCAGGTCGCTGGACAGCGATCCGCCCTCGGCCTTGATCCGGACGTTCCCCTCGAGCCGCCAGCGGCTGCTTTCGAAATCCAGGCCGGACGCGGTGGCACGATCCGCCTCGACACGGGCGTCACCCTGCGTGATCACGACCCTGATGAAGACGAGCACGCCGTTCTTGTAGTCGAAATCGCTCGATTGTGCCTCGACGGAGATCGGCAGGACCGCGCGCGGACTGGCTGCCTGGGCCGTGACAGCCGTGGCGAGCAGCAGCGCTGCAAGGGTCAGCCTACGGGTTGAAGCGGCCATTGACTTCCGATTCTAGCTGCAGGGTCTCGGCCTTCAAGTCCGCGTGCAGGCCCCTGGCTGCCAGCGTGTAGGGTCCGAACCCGAGGGTTACCGGCTCGTCCGTCCGCGCCAGCTGAGCCGAGGTGTCGAGCGTGAGCCGTTCTGTGCGCACCACGGCCGAGTCGGGCAGGGAACGTTGCGCGCCCGTCATGGTCACGTCGCCCTCCAGTTCCACGACCTCGGATCCCTCGGCCATCTGGCCGCGCTGGGCCGTCAGGCGCCACTTCCGGTCGCCGTCCGGGAAATAGTTGACGGCAACGGCCTCGAGGTCGACGACCTTCCGGGCAGGGTCTTCCGTCGCCGAGCGAACCGCCACCTCGAGCCGGACCTTCCCGTCCACGCCGTACTCGGTCACGGTCGCGTCGCGCAGGTAATAGCCGGTCTGCTGCGCCGTCCGGGTCGTGTCGCCGGCGAGTCCCGAGTCGTCGCCGGTCAGCTTGAACACCAGGAATCCCAGCGCCACCAGCGCCAACAGCAGCAGCAGCCGTCTTTTCACGGTGCTGGACCCCGTCGGGTCAGCAGCCAGTCGCAGAATTCCCGCACGGCGCCGTGCCCGCCGGGGAGCCGCGTTACATGGCTCGCGGCGGCAAGCACTTCCGGGTGGGCGTCCGCTACGGCGGCGGCGAGGCCGACGGTGCGCATCATCGGCAGGTCGGGAAGGTCGTCCACGAGGCAGGCGGCACGCTGGGCCGGAACGCCGAGCGAGTCGAGCAGCGCGTCGAGCGCGGCCTGCTTGTCCCCCGCACCCTGGATGACGTGCCGTACACCGAGTTCACGCATGCGCGCGTCCACGGCGGGGCTGCTTCGGCCCGAAATGATCGCGACTTCCACGCCGGCGTCGCGCAACAGCTTGATGCCGTGACCGTCGCGGACGTGGAAGACCTTCAGCGACTCGCCCTGCGGACCGAACCACAGCCGGCCGTCCGTCAGGACGCCGTCGACGTCCAGCACCAGCAGCTTGACCTGCGCCCGGTTGCCTGGCGCCGCGGTCACATCACACCTGCGCGCAGCAGGTCGTGGACATTCAGGGCGCCGACGAGGCGGTCCGATTCATCCACGACCAGCAGGCCGGTGATCCTGTGCCGCTCCATCAGGTGCACCGCCTCGGCGGCCAGCTCGCCGCGGCCGATGGTCTTGCAGCCACGGGTCATGACTTCGCGCATGCGCGTGCCGTGGACGTCGATCTGGCCGTCAAGGGCGCGTCGCAGGTCGCCGTCGGTGAATATGCCGGCCACCTTGCCCTGGTCATCGACGATCGCCGTCAGCCCGAGCCCCTTGCGGGACATCTCGAGCAGGCCCGCCGACAGGGTCGTGCCTTCATCGACCGAAGGCAGCGCATCGCCGGTGCGCATCACGTCCTCGACCCTCAGCAGCAGGCGGCGACCCAGCGAGCCGCCGGGGTGGGACAGGGCGAAATCTTCCGGTGTGAAGCCACGGAGTTCGAGCAACGCCACCGCCAGCGCGTCGCCCATGGCGAGTGCCGCGGTCGTGCTGGTGGTCGGCGCCAGGTTCAGGGGACAGGCCTCGGCCGGCACGCTGACGTCCAGGTGGACGCGGCCCTCGCGAGCCAGCGTCGAGGCGGGGTTTCCGGTCATCGCGACCAGCGGCACGCCCATGCGCCTGATGAGCGGAAGAATGGTCAGGATCTCCGCTGTTTCGCCCGAGTTCGACAGGGCGAGCACGGCGTCCTCGCGGGTGATCATGCCCAGGTCGCCGTGGCTGGCCTCGGCCGGGTGCAGGAAGAACGACGGGGTGCCGGTGCTGGCCAGCGTCGCGGCGATCTTGCCTGCGACGTGCCCCGACTTGCCCATGCCGGTCACGACCACCCTGCCGCGGCAGCCCATGAGCAGGCGGCAGGCCGCGACAAACGACGCGTCCAGCCGACCGGCCAGCGCGGCCACGGCGTCCGCCTCGATGGATAAAGCCCTGCGGCCGGCGGCGAGCACGCGGCTGTCGTCGATGGCTTCGCTCATGTGGGCTGGCGGGACAGTTCCGGGTGAGTATGTCAGGCCCCGCATCATACACCGCGTGGCCCGACCCTAGGCCGGCGGTCCCCGATTGACTACCATTGGCCCCCCTCCAGCGGAGCAGCACGCCATGACCGCCCTAGAAGTCCAGCAGAAGATCCAGGCCGCCCTGCCGGGCGCCACCGTCCAGGTCCGCTCGGGGGACAACGTCCACTTCGAAGCGCTGGTCGTCGCGGCGCAGTTCGTCGGCTTGCGCACCATCAAGCGCCACCAGCTGGTCTACGCGGCGCTGGGCGCCGCGGTCGGCGGCGAGATTCACGCCCTGTCGCTGGAGACGCCGACGCCGGACGAGTGGTCTGCCGGTCGCGGCAACTGAGCCAGGCCCATGGACAAGCTGCAGATCCAGGGTGGTGCCAGGCTCGACGGCGAGGTGCGGATTTCAGGTGCGAAGAATGCCGCCTTGCCGATCCTGGCGGCGGCGCTGCTGCCCGAGGAGCCGGTGCGGATCGGCAACGTGCCGCACCTGCACGACGTCACGACCATGATCGCGCTGCTGGGCCGGCTCGGGGCGGGCGTCACGCTTGACGACGGCATGCACGTCGAGGTGGACCCGACGACGACGAACGAGTTCGTCGCCCCGTACGAACTGGTCAAGACGATGCGGGCATCGATCCTGGTACTCGGCCCGCTCGTCGCCCGCCATGGCCACGCCGACGTGTCGCTGCCCGGGGGCTGCGCCATTGGCGCGAGGCCGGTCAACCTGCACGTCGAAGGCCTGCGGGCGCTCGGCGCCGAGATAGAAATCGAGGGCGGCTACATCAGGGCGCGCGCCGACCGGCTCAAGGGCGCGCGGATCGTGCTGGACACCGTGACCGTCACCGGCACCGAGAACCTGATGATGGCCGCCTGCCTTGCGCAGGGCCGGACCGTGATCGAGAACGCCGCGCGCGAGCCGGAAGTCGTCGATCTCGCTCATTTCCTGTCCGCCATGGGCGCGCGCATCTCCGGGGCCGGTACCGACACCCTGGTGATTGACGGCGTCGAGCGCCTGCACGGCTGCGCCTACGACGTCCTGCCCGACCGGATCGAGGCCGGCACCTACCTGGTTGCCGGCGCGATCACGGGGGAGGGTCCGTGCCCGCAACGCCCGGCCGGAGCACCTCGACGCCGTCCTGTCCAAGTTGCGTGACGCCGGTGCGACTGTCACCGTTGGCGACGACTGGGTCGAGGTGGACATGGGCGGAAGGCGGCCGATCGCGGTGGACATCCGCACGGCGCCGCACCCGGGCTTTCCGACCGACATGCAGGCGCAGTTCGCGGCGCTGAACACGGTCGCAGAGGGCGTGGGCACCGTGGTGGAGACGATCTTCGAGAATCGCTACATGCACATGCTGGAATTACGCCGGCTGGGTGCAGACATCCGCATCGAGGGCCACACCGCGGTGATCCACGGCGTCGAGCGGCTCTCCGGCGCGCCCGTCATGGCGACGGACCTGCGGGCGTCGGCGAGCCTCGTGCTGGCCGGGCTCGTGGCCAAGGGCACGACCGAGGTCCAGCGCATCTATCACATCGACCGCGGCTACGAGTGCATCGAGGAAAAGCTCGGGCAGCTTGGCGCCAACATCAGGCGCTTGCCTGGCTGATAGCGGCAGCGCCACGAATCGGGGACAGTTTACTGGTTCTTGCTCGGCCGTTATGGACCTGAAGCAAGGGGACTGTTCCCGTGTTTCCCGACTGAAAAAGCAAACTGTCCCCGGTATCAGGACGACGCCGCCGCCTGTGCCGGCCGCTCGATCACCTTGACCTGGACCGAGTGCTCGCGGGGCGGGCCTTCAAAAGGCGGGCCGCGGCGTATCGTGAGCATGACGGACTGTCCCGGCGCCTGGGCCGCGATCCGGGACAGCAGGTCCTCCGCGCCATTGACGCCCTGGCCGTTCACCTCCGTGATCACGTCGCCGGGCCGGACGCCTTCGGCGACGGCCGGGGCGCCACGGTAGACCGCGGTCACGATGACGGCTCCCTGGGGGAAGCCGAACTGCCGGCATTCCTCGGGCTTCAGGCTTTGCGGTCGTATGCCGATCCAGCCGCGGATCACGCGGCCCTGGCGCACGATCGAGTCGACGACGCCGCGCACCAGGTCGACGGGAATGGCAAAGCCGATCCCCTCGATGCCTGCATTGCGGGCAATGATGGCCGTGTTGATGCCGACCAGCTCGCCGCGCGCATCCACGAGGGCACCGCCGGAATTGCCGAAGTTGATCGCGGCGTCGGTCTGGATGAAGTTCTCGAAAGTGGAGACGCCGAGGCGGCCCCTGCCGGTCGCGCTGATGATGCCCTGGGTCACGGTCTGCCCCAGCCCCATCGGATTGCCGATGGCGAGCACCGGCTCGCCGACCCGCAGCCTGTCAGACCGTCCCAGCCTGATTTCGGGCAGGTCCGTCATCTTGACGTGCAGGACCGCAAGGTCGGTGTCCCGGTCGCTGCCGACCAGTTCGGCCGGCGCTTCGCGGCCGTCGCGAAGCTGCACGTTGATCTGGGTCGCTTCGGCGATGACGTGGAAGTTGGTGACGATGTGCCCCTCGTGGTCGTAGATCACGCCCGAACCGAGGCTGCGCTCGACGCGTTCGCGGTAGGAATTCCACATGTCCCCGAAATACGGAGCGAGTCCGGGCGGCACGCCGCGCACGGCCGGGACCCGCACCACGCGCTCGGTGTAGACGTTGACCACCGCAGGCGCCGAGGTTTCCACGGCATCCGCGTAGCTGACCAGGGAGCCCGGCGTCTCCGTCGCCGCTGGCGCCGTCAGCGCTGCCGCAGTCTCGCCCGTGGCAGCGGGCGCGGCCGACGGCGACGACTGGGCGGGCTCCGGCGCGCCCGCGCCGGCGCCCGGATCCTGCAGCAGGTCGGGCCGCAGGTAGACCGCGACCAGAGCCGCCGCCAGGCCCAGCGCCACCCAGGGCGAGGCCCACCGGATCCATCCGAGAAAACTCTTCATATAGCGGCCCGAACTTCCCTTGCCACCCGGCTTGTGCGGTGCATGAACACTCCCGCGGCTGCGTGTATAATGCGCAATCCCTCAGAGGAACGAAAACGGAGCCGTGTGGGGACCTCCAGATACGGCTCTGAGTATTGTTGTGGGCTGAAGTTCATCCAGGGGTGAGCTGATGAGCGAGCACGTTGACAAGGGTCGTCGGCAACTGCTGACGGCGGCGACGGCCCTGACGGGCGCGGTGGGAGCCGCGTTCGCCGCGGCGCCGTTCCTGGCTTCCTGGAAGCCGAGCGCCCGGGCCAAGGCGCTGGGCGCGCCGGTGGAGGTGGATATCTCCAAGCTGGAAGTCGGCGCCATGCTCAAGGTCGAGTGGCGCGGCAAGCCCGTGTATGTCGTGCGCCGAAGCCAGGAGATGGTCGCCAAGCTGCCCGGTATGGACGACCGCCTGGCCGACCCCGGTTCCCAGGCCTCCGACCAGCCCGAGTACGCCCAGAATGCGGCCCGCGCCGTCAGGCCGGAGTACCTCGTCGTCCTGGGCGTCTGTACCCACCTTGGTTGCGCCCCGATGGGACGTTTCAATCCCGGCGACGCGGAACTGGGCGCCGACTGGCCGGGCGGGTTTTACTGCCCCTGCCACGGCTCGAAGTTCGACCTCGCGGGCCGCGTTTTCAAGGGCGTGCCGGCCCCGACGAATCTCGCGATTCCGCCCTATGCTTTCGCGGACGATAACCACATCCTGGTCGGCCAGGACAAGTCGAGGGCCGCGTAATGGCGAACGAAGCGACATCGGCCGCCAACGGCGGCGGGCGCATGAAGGCGCTGCTGGGCTGGATCGACGACCGGTTCCCGCTCACGCAGATGTGGAACGAGCAGTGGGGCAAGTATTACGCCCCGAAGAACCTAAACACCTGGTACTACTTCGGCTCGCTGTCGCTGATGGTGCTGGTGCTGCAGATCCTCACCGGCATCTTCCTGACGATGAACTACAAGCCCGCCGCGGCCGAGGCCTTCGGTTCGGTCGAGTACATCATGCGGGACGTCGAGTGGGGCTGGTTGATCCGCTACCTGCATTCGACCGGCGCGTCGGCGTTCTTCATCGTCGTCTACCTGCACATGTTCAGGGCGATGCTCTACGGGTCCTACCGCAAGCCGCGTGAGTTGCTGTGGATCTTCGGCATGGTCATCTACCTGGTGCTCATGGGCGAGGCCTTCTTCGGCTACCTGCTGCCCTGGGGCAACATGTCCTACTGGGGCGCGCAGGTCATCGTTTCGCTGTTCGGCACGCTGCCGGTCATCGGCAGCGGGCTGGTCGAGTGGATCCGCGGCGACTTCTACATATCCGACATCACGCTGAACCGCTTCTTTGCCTTGCACGTCATCGCCTTGCCGCTGGTGCTCATCTTCCTGGTGGTCGCGCACCTGCTGGCGCTGCACGAGGTCGGCTCGAACAACCCGGACGGCATCGAGGTCAAGAAGAACAAGGGCCCGGACGGTCATCCGCTGGACTCGATCCCCAGCCACCCTTACTACTCCGTCAAGGACCTGATGGGCCTGGCTTTCTTCCTGGTGCTGTTCTGCGGCGTCGTGTTCTTCGCGCCGGCATTCGGCGGCCTGTTCCTCGAGCCGCCGAACTTCGAACCTGCCAACCCGATGCAGACGCCGCCGCACATCGCGCCCGTGTGGTACTTCACGCCGTTCTACGCGATGCTGCGTGCGGTGCCCGCCTTCTTCGGCACCCAGATCTGGGGCGTCCTGGTCATGGGCGCGGCCATCGTGCTGCTGTTCTTCCTGCCGTGGCTCGATCGCGCGCCGGTGAAGTCCATTCGCTATCGCGGGCCTCTCTACAAGGTCGGGCTGGCGCTGTTCGTCGTCTGCTTCGTCACGCTCGGTTACTGCGGCCTCAAGCCGGCAGTCGAGCCGTTCAAGACCCTGTCGGTGGTCGGCACCATTTATTACTTTGCGTTCTTCCTGCTGATGCCTTGGTACACGCGCATCGACAGCCACAAGCCGGAGCCGCAGAGGGTCAAGTACCATGCTCATTAAGAAGATCGTCCTCGCCGCGGCCATGCTGGTCCCGGCGGTCGCCTTCGGCGAGTCCGCCGTTCACCTCGATCACGCCGGCACCGACATCCACAACGACGCGTCGCTGCAGCGCGGCGCCCGGAATTTCGTCAATTACTGCCTCGGCTGCCATTCGGCGCAGTACGTGCGCTGGAACCGCGTCGCCGAGGACCTGGGCATCGGCGAGGCCGAGCTTCAGCAGCACCTGATGTTCACCGGCGGCAAGCCCTTCGACACCATGCACAGCGCGATGCCTCGCGCGCAGGCGATCGAGTGGTTCGGCGTCGCGCCTCCCGACCTGTCCCTGATCGCGCGCAGCCGCGGTGTCGACTACCTGTACACGTTCCTGCGCAGCTACTACGCGGATCCGTCGCGACCGACCGGCGTCAACAACCTGGTGCTGCCCAATGCCGCCATGCCGCACGTGCTGGCCGGGCTGCAGGGGGTCAGGACCGCCAGGGTCGAGCTGGTGACGCACGAGGGCCAGACCACGCCGCACATCGTCGGCCTTGGCGAGGGCTCGCCGGGGACGCTGTCGGCCGAAGAGTACGATGAGTTCGTCCGCGACACCGTCAACTTCCTGGACTACATCGGGCGAGCCGGTCAAGGCGAAGCGCCAGTCCATGGGTGTCTGGGTGACGCTGTTCCTGCTGGTCTTCTGGCTGTTCACCTATCTCCTGAAGAAGGAGTACTGGAAGGACATTCATTGACCCGGCGGGCGCCCACCGCCCGCGCGCGGCCCGCCGCCGGCGGGTCGCTGGCGCATGGCAGAATCACGCGAGGACACCGGGCTTGACCATGAACCCCAGCTCGAGGCGCCCCTATCTCGTCCGCGCCATGCACGAGTGGATGACCGACAACGGCCAGACGCCGCACCTCGTCGTCGATGCCACGGTCCGACGGCGTGGACGTGCCTGCCTCGTACGTCAAGGAAGGGCGGGTCATCCTCAACGTCAGCTGGCAGGCAACGCAGGGACTGAAGCTCGGTAACGAGTCGATCGAGTTTTCCGCCCGTTTCGGCGGCGCCTCGCACCAAGTCTGGGTGCCCGGCAGGGCCATCCTGGGGATCTACGCGAAGGAGACGGGGCAGGGCATGCTCTTCCAGGACGAGGAGAGTGGCTCGCCGCCTCCATCGGCGCCGTCACCCGCTGCCGGCGGTGGGACCAAGCCGAAGCTGCGCGTCGTCAAGTGATGGCCGGCGGGGTGGCTGGCCGGTGCCAACGGCCCCCGCAGCTGGCGCCAGGAAGCCCTAGAGGCTGAAGGCCGCGCGGATCAGCCGGCAACGCAGGTTTCCGGGCTCGCCGTCCACCTCGACCACGTCGAATCGGGCGGGAAGCCCGGCAAGCGCCGGGCGCAGCCGCAGCAAACCCTGCGCGGCGCGCACCAGGCGCCTGCGCTTGGATGCGGTGATGCTGGCCGCAGCGCCGCCGAAATCCCGACGGGAACGGTAGCGAACCTCGACTATCGCGAGCACGTCTTCCTCGATCGCCACGATGTCCAGTTCGCCCATGCGGTTGCGGAAATTGCGCGTCACCAGGCGGTAGCCCGCGCGTTCGAGGTAGCGACAGGCGGCTTCCTCCGCCGCCTGGCCGACGGCGAGGTGAGCGGCCCTCGGTTTCACGGTCCCGGGCCGGGACCCATCTGCAACAACGGCTGCGGTTCCCCGCGTTCGACGCGGACGAAGTCGAGCTGCCGGTGAATCCGTCCGGAGCCGTCGAGGCTGAGCCGGCCCGTCAATCCCGCTACCGGATTGCCAAACGGGTTGCGGCGGCGGGTGAGTTCCGCGGCGATGGCGTAGGCGTCATATCCGAAGGCGTACAGGCGGCTGCGCGACAGGGAACGATCCGGCCAGGTCTGCCGGACCGTCTCGCGCTCCAGGGCTGCAGGCCCGGCGCTGTCGATGACCCAGGGCATGTCCGGAAAGACGACGCCGTCGAGGTCGTTGTTGCCGCTGCCGCCCGGCTCGAAAATGTCGGAGGTCGAATACATCGGCAGGCTGCCGGCGTAGTTGAAGCGCAGCTGCGTGCGGATCAGCCTGCCGCCGACGGATTGCGCCGCGACGAAGATGAACTGCGCGTCCTGCCGGTAGACCTGCGTCGACTTGCCGCTCTCCGTCTGCGCTGGTCGCAGCTGGAGCAGGGCGCCGATCAGGTCCCTGAAATCGGTGGTGCCGGAGGCGTACACGCTGCGTGCCACCAGCGTGCCGCCGGCGGCGACAAGCTCCTCGTTGAATGCGGCCAGGACCCGCTGCCCCCAGTCGTTGGCGGGGATTAGCGCTACGCCGCTGGCGAAGCCGTCGGCGACTGCGCGTCTTGCCGACTGGCGTGCCTCGTCCTCCGGGGACAGCGCGAACTGGTAGAAGTCGCTCGGCGTCACCGTGCCTTCGGGCAGGAAGTTGAGCGCCAGCGTCTTGGCGCGGCCGTCCGCGATCGATGCGAGCCCCGCCACCTCATCGCGTGTCAGCGGGCCGACGACGATCCGCGCGCCGTCGCCCAGCGCGGCGAGATAGGCGCTGCCGGCGTCGGACGCAGCGACGTCGTACAGCCTGACTTCCGGGCGCGTCCCCTGCGGCTGCTGGTAATAGGCGCTCAGGAACCCGTCACGAACGGCCTGGCCTGCGCCGGCGGTGCGCCCGGTCAGCGGCAACAGCAGGGCGATTCGCGACGAAGACTCGATCGCGACTGCATGGCGGTCCAGCAGCTCCGGCCACAGGGCTGCGTTGGCGGGATGCGCGGGGTATCGCAGTCGCCATGCCCGCAACTGGCCAGCCGCTGCCGCGCCGCTGACGGCCGCATCGGCCTCGATACGCCCCAGTTCGAGCCAGCCGGCGACGACCGGGCCGGTTCCGGCCGGCGGCTTGACGCTGGCGCCGCGCCGGGCCGCCGCCGCCACGCTCTCGACGATCAACTTCTGGTTGGCCAGCCTGGCATCCGCGCCGCGCAACTGCGCGTCGCGCAATACCAGCGTCCCGACAGCCTCGGGAACCCTGCCGAGCGCGAACTGGACCCGTGCCCGGGTAGCCAGCATGGCCGGGTCCTGCGAGGCGCCGGCACCCTCCAGCAGCGCCAGGGCTCGATCGGGCTGGCGGGAGAGGAGGGCAAGCTCCGCCATGAGCCGGGTTCGTTCCTGCGCATCCGTGGCCGTGACCGGCTGGGTGAGCCTGGCGAGCGCCCGATCCGCTGCGGCACCATTCCCCGCTGCCAGCCATTCCCGCGCGGCGGCGAGCCAGAGCCCGTTCGCGCGGGCCTGCGGCGCCGCGGCGGCGGCCTGTTCCCAGGACTGGGCGGCGGCGGCGTGCTCTCCGCGTCCGGCAAGCTGCGCGGCGCGCGATTCGATTGCGCCGGCGGCATCCGGCCTGACGCCCGCGCCGGGTTGGCAGGCAGCCATGAGTGCGGTGAGCAGAATGAGCGCGGCGAGCCGCGGCAGGGTGCAGGAGGCTTGCATCGCGTTACGCCCTTGGCGAGGATCATGACGCCGCAGTGTGCGGCCGGGAGCATCATTATAGTGACGAAGGCGGGCAGGCTTTACGTGGTGTCGACCCCGATCGGCAATCTGGGCGACCTGTCCGACCGGGCCCGCGAGGTACTGGGCCGGGTGGCGGCGGTGGCGGCGGAGGACACGCGCCACAGCGGACAGCTGCTGAAAACCCTCGGAATTTCCCGCCCGATGATCTCCCTCCACGAGCACAACGAACGCGAGAGGGTGCCGGATTTGCTGGATCGCCTGAGGCGGGGCGAGGACATCGCGCTGGTGAGTGACGCCGGTACGCCGCTGGTCAGCGACCCGGGATTTCACCTGGTCCGCGGCGCGATCGAGGCTGGCCTGACGGTCAGCCCCATCCCGGGTCCCTGCGCCGCGATCGCCGCGCTGAGCGTGTCGGGGCTTGCCACCGACCGCTTCTGCTTCGAGGGATTCCTGCCGCAACGGCCGGCTGCGCGCCGATCGCGGTTGGCCGGCCTCGCCATGGAAACGCGCACGCTGGTCTTCTACGAGGCGCCGCAGCGGCTCGCCGCCAGTCTCGTGGACGCTGCGACGACGCTCGGGGCCGAGCGCCGGGCGGCCATCGCGCGCGAACTGACCAAGCTGCACGAGAGCCTCTACCACGGGACCCTCGGCGAACTGGCTGCCCGCGCCGCGCAGGACGCGGACATGAGCCGTGGCGAGATCGTGCTGGCCGTCGCCGGTGCGGCCGCCGCGCCGGAGGGCGCTGCCGGGGAGGTCGATCGGGTGCTGAAAGCCTTGCTCAAGTCGCACTCTCCCTCGCAGGCTGCGGCGCTCGCCGCCGAGATTACCGGCGCCCGGCGCAACGAGTGTTACGCGCGGGCGCTCGCGCTTTCCGGCGAATGATTTCTCGCGCCGCTTGAATACCTGCATCAAAGCCCCTATGTTGCCTGCGGGAGTCGGCCAGGCAACCGCTGTTTTCCAATGGAAAATGGAGGAAAGTCCGGGCTCCACAGGGCAAGGCGCCAGGTAACGCCTGGGGGGCGAGAGCCCACGGAAAGTGCAACAGAAAGTAAACCGCCCAAGCGTGCGTTTTTCGCACGACGGCAAGGGTGAAAGGGTGCGGTAAGAGCGCACCGCGTCGGCGGTAACGTCGACGGCACGGCAAACCCCGCCTGGAGCAAGGCCAAATAGGGAAGCACGCAGCCTTGTGCTGCAGCGCGCGGCCCGCGCGTGTTTCCGGGTAGGCTGCTTGAGGTGCACGGCGACGTGCATCCCAGAGGAATGGTTGCCCACGACAGAACCCGGCTTACCGGCCGACTCCCACTTCTCACCACGTTTTCGCGCAAGAGCGGCCAGGATGAGGCAGACCCTCATAAGCAGCGCGAAGTTCACGCCATAAGTGACTGATTTACAGGCGCCCCGCAGCGCCTTTTCGTGCATTAAAGATCCGCTCTAAGTCTCTGAGCGGCAAGAAATTTTTTTTCGAGAAGGCGTTGACCCCCAGCACTCGTCTGCCTATAGTGGCGCGAAGTGGGAAAAAGTGGGAGGAAATGGGAGAAAATCCCGTTTCAGAACTGTGTTTCGCGGCGCAAACAAAGTCACGTTGGATGCCAAGGGCCGGATGGTCATGCCCACCCGGTACCGCGAGCGCTTGCTCGAGCGCTGCCAGGGAAAGCTGGTAATCACGGTCGACCGGGATCAGTGCCTGCTCCTCTATCCACTGCCTGACTGGGAGGAGATCGAACGCAAGTTGATGCGGCTGCCGACGCTGAACGAACAGGCGCGTCGGCTGCAGCGGCTCATGGTCGGCCACGCCTCGGACGTCGAACTGGACGGCCACGGGCGCGTCCTGCTGCCGCCGAAGCTGCGCGAGTTCGCGCACCTCGAGCGCAACGCGATCCTCATCGGACAGGGCGCCCGCTTTGAGTTGTGGGACGAGCAGAGGTGGGACGAGCGCCGCGACGAGTGGCTGAACGCCGAGCACTCGGCGGATCTGCTGCCGCCCGAGCTCGGCTCGCTGTCGTTGTAAGACCCGCGAGCCGTGGCAGGCAACGCGGGCGGGGTTTCAGGCGGCGCGGCCGGACACGCGCCGGTGCTGCTGGACGAGGCGCTTGACGCGCTCGCCCTGCGGCCCGACGGGTTCTACGTCGACGCAACGTTCGGCCGCGGGGGGCACACACGCGCCATCCTCGCGCGGCTTGGGGAACAGGGGAAATTGCTTGCCATCGATCGTGACCCGCAGGCTGTCGTCGCAGCGAAGGCGTTGCTCGGCGCGGATCCGCGGGCAAGCGTCGTGCACGCTCCATTCTCCCGGCTGGCCGACGCGATCAGCGACGCCGGCCGCCCGGCGGACGGCATCCTGCTCGATCTCGGCGTCTCCTCGCCGCAGCTCGACGACGCAGGCCGCGGCTTCAGCTTCCTGCGCGACGGGCCGCTCGACATGCGAATGGATCCTGGCAGCGCCGAGAGCGCTGCCGCGTGGCTTGCTCGAGCCAGCGAGCGGGAGATCGCGACGGTGATTTCCCGACTCGGTGAAGAACGCTTCGCTCGCCGCATCGCCCACGCCATCGTCGTCGCCCGCACCGAGGCGCCGATTGCGACGACGGGTCGACTGGCCTCGGTCATCTCGCAGGCCGTGCCCACGCGCGAACCCGGCAAGCACCCGGCGACGCGCACGTTCCAGGCGCTGCGCATCCACGTGAATCGCGAACTCGAGGAACTCGAGCAGGTCCTGCCGCAGGCGGTCGACAGCCTCGCGCCCGGCGGGCGCCTCGTGGTGATCAGCTTTCATTCGCTCGAGGACAGGATGGTGAAGCGGTTCATGCGCCGCGCCTCGCAGGACGACCCGGCCTGGGCCGGCCTGCCCGTGGTGCCCGCGCACGCGCGGGCGCGCCTGCGCCTGGCCGGCCGCGCGGTGTTCCCCAACGAGGACGAAGTCCGGCGCAATCCGCGCGCCCGCAGCGCGGTCCTGCGGGCGGCCGAGAGGATCGAGGCATGAAGCCGGGACGCCTGCTGCTGTTCGCCCTGCCGCTGCTGTGGCTCGCCGTGCTGGCCTCCGCGGTCACGCGTCGTCTTCGTGCGCCACGAGGCGCGCAACCTGTTCACGGAACTGGAGCGACTGTCGGACGAGCGCGACGAGCTCAACATCGAGTGGGGCCAGCTGCAACTCGAGCAGAGCGCCTGGTCGAACCACGGCTTCGTCGAGCGGGTGGCCAGCGACAAGCTGCGGATGACGCTGCCGCAGCCGGCTCGAAGTCCGGATCGTCACGCCATGAAGCGCAGGCGCGACACGGGAGAGTTCGATCCGGACCGGTTCCGCGGCCGTGCCCGGCTGATCGTGGCGAGCCTGGCGCTGATCGCCTGCGCGCTGCTTGCGCGGGCCGTGCACCTGCAGGTGCTCGACCAGGAATTCCTGGCCGCAGGAAGGCGACAAGCGCTACCTGCGCGACGGAAAAGATGGCCGCGCACCGCGGTGCCGTGGTCGATCGCTTCGGCGAGCCGCTGGCGGTCAGCACGCCGGTCGACACCGTCTGGGTCAACCCGCAGGTGCTGGCGCAGTCGCCCGACGAGATCCCCCGGCTGGCCAAGGCGCTCGAGCGCGACTCGCGCTGGCTGGCGCAGCGAGTGACCAGCAACCTCGACCGCCAGTTCCTGTACGTCGCACGGCACATGGATCCCGCGGCCGCGGCCCGCGTCAAGGCGCTGGGCATCCCCGGCGTCGAACTCATGCGGGAATACAAGCGCTACTACCCGAACGGCGAGGTGACCGGCCACGTGCTCGGCTTCACTAACCTCGACGAAGCGGGGCAGGAAGGCCTCGAGCTGGCCTACAACCAGTCGCTGGCCGGGCGTCGACGGGCTCAAGCGCGTGATCAAGGACGCGCGGGGCCGCACGGTCGAGAACGTCGAGAGCGTGCGCGCGCCGCGGCCTGGCGAGGACCTCGAGACCAGCATCGACCTGCGCATCCAGTATCTCGCCTACCGCGAGCTGAAATCGGCGATCCGCGACAACCGCGCCCTGGCGGGATCCGTGATCGTGCTCGACGTGCAGACGGGCGAGGTGCTGGCGATGGTCAACCAGCCGTCGTTCAATCCCAACGACCGCTCGCAGTACGAGGTGTCCCGCTACCGCAACCGCGCAGTCACGGACATCATCGAGCCGGGCTCGAGCATCAAGCCCTTCATCCTGGCGGCGGCGCTCGGTTCGGGCCGTTACCGCCCCAACACCATCGTCGATACCTCGCCGGGCTCGGTCCGCGTCGGCATCAAGACGATCACGGACAAGCACAACCTCGGCGCTGTCGACCTGAGCACGATCCTGGCGCGTTCCAGCAACGTCGGGATGGCCAAGATCGCGCTGTCGCTGGAGCCCGAGCAGATCCACGCGACGCTGACCAGGCTCGGCTTCGGGCAGGTCACGGCGAGCGGCTTTCCGGGTGAATCCGCCGGCCTGCTCAGCGGCGCCTCGCACTGGCGGCCGATCGGCATCGCGACGCTGGCCTACGGCTACGGATTGTCGGTCACGCCGCTGCAGCTGGCGCAGGCCTACGCCACCATCGGGTCCTTCGGTGTGCGCAGGCCGATCACCTTCCGCCACGTCGAGGGTCCGGTTCCCGGCGAGCGCGCGCTCGAAGAGCCGGTGGCGCGCGACCTGATCGGCCTGCTCGAGCATGTGGTCAGCAAGGAAGGCACGGGCATCAAGGCCACGGTGCCCGGCTACCAGGTCGCCGGCAAGACCGGCACGGCCTGGAAGGCGTCGGGCGGCGGCTACTCGCAGAACCGCTACACCGCGGTGTTTGCCGGCGTCGTTCCCGCTTCCCGGCCGCGGCTCGCGGCCATCGTGCTGATCGACGAGCCGAGCGGCAGCCTGTACTACGGTGGCGACGTCGCCGCCCCGGTCTTTGCCTCGGTCATGTCCGGCGCGCTGCGGCTGATGGGCGTGGCGCCGGACGACCTCAGCGAGGTCGAGTCGGCGACCATCGTGCAGGCGACGCCATGAGCACGACGCCCCCACACACCGTCAGCCTGGACGCGCTGCTAGGCGATTTCGTCGCAGCGCCGCCGGTCGCCGTGTCGGGCCTCAGGCTCGATGGTCGCGACATTCGACCGGGTGACGCCTTCGTCGCCGTCCAGGGACTGAGTTCGCACGGTCTCGACTTCGTGACGCAGGCCGTCGAGCGTGGCGCACGCGCCGTCCTGTTCGATCCCGCCGAGGCTGCGACGCCGTCCCTGCCGCCGGGAATCGTCGCGGTTGCGGTGCCGGCCCTCAAGGCCCGGCTGGGCGAGATCGCGGATCGCTGCTACGGGTCGCCGAGCGCCCGGTTGTCGATCGCCGGCGTCACCGGCACCAACGGCAAGACCACCTGCGCCTGGCTGCTGGCCAGTGCGGCGTCCGCGCTCGGCGCCAGGACCGCGTACGTCGGCACGCTGGGCGCCGGATTCCCGCCGTCGGTCGCGGCGACCACCCATACGACGCCCGATGTCCTGGGTGTGCATCGCGTCCTGTCGGAAGTCGCCTCGGCCGGTGCCGCGCGCGCCGCCATGGAGGTGTCCTCGCACGCGCTGGACCAGGGTCGCCTGGACGCGGTGCGAGTCGAGATCGCCGCGTTCACCAACCTGACGCGGGATCACCTCGATTACCACGGCACGCTGGAGGCCTACGCGGCCGCCAAGCGCCGCCTCTTCGCGATTCCCGGCGTGGCCCATGCGGTGATCAACGTCGGCGATGCCGTCGGCCGTGAGTTCGCGGTGGCCTTGCCGCAGGCCGTCGAGCTGACGGCAGTCAGCGTGGGTGCGCACGCGGGTGTGGCCGCTGCAAGGACCCTGACCGTTACCGCCGTCGCGCCGTCCACGACCGGCATCGAACTGACGGTACAGGGCGACTTCGGCGAGAGGACGCTGCGCTCGCCGTTGATCGGCGACTTCAACGCCGAGAATCTCGCGGTCGTGCTCGGCGTGCTGCTTGCCTGGGGCCACCCGGTGGACGCCGCTATTTCCGCCCTGGCGGCGGCGGCGCCGCCGCCGGGCCGGATGGAGGCCTTCACGACCGTCGCGGGCGCGCTGGCGATCGTCGACTACGCACACACCCCGGACGCGCTGGCCAAGGTCCTCGAGGCGGCGCGCCGTCATACGAGCCGCAGGCTGCGCGTCGTGTTCGGCTGTGGCGGCGAGCGGGACACCGGCAAGCGCGCCCTCATGGGCGGCATCGCCGAACGCCTGGCCGACGAGGTTTTCGTCACCGACGACAACCCGCGCCGCGAAGATCCCGAGCGCATCGTCGCCATGATCCTGGGCGGCATGGCCGAGCCGTCGCGCGCGCAGGTGATTCACGGCCGCGAGGCTGCAATCGCCGCCGCGCTGGCCGGCACGGCGACCGGCGACGTCGTGGTCGTGGCCGGCAAGGGCCACGAGCGCAAGCAGTTCATCGGCACGGAGGCGCGCGAGTACAGCGATCGCGACTGCGTGAGCGACCTGGCGGGGAGGGCCGCATGAGCCGGACCCTGGACTTCCTGGTGCGCGCCTGCGACGGGCGCCTGGTCGGCGAGGACCGCGCATTCGGCGCCGTGTCCATCGACTCGCGGACGCTCGAGCCCGGCGACCTGTTCGTCGCGCTGAAAGGCGAGCGCTTCGACGGGCACGACTTCGCTGCCGCGGCGGCCGGGCGCGGCGCCTGTGGACTCATCGTGTCGCGGCAGCTTCCGGTGGGCGTGCCGCAGGTCGTGGTGGCCGACACGCTCGAGGCCCTGGCGCGCGGCGCGCAGGCCTGGCGGCAGCAGTTCACGCTGCCGTTGGTCGGTGTCGGCGGCAGCAACGGCAAGACGACGACCAAGGAGATACTTGCCGCGATCCTGGCGCGACTGGGCGAGACGCTCGCGACGCGCGGCAATTTGAACAATCACATCGGGGTCCCGCTGACCCTGTTCCGGCTGGCGCAAGGGCACCGCGCCGCAGTCGTCGAAATGGGCGCGAACCACGCCGGGGAAATCGCGACGCTGGTTGACATCGCCTCGCCGACCGTCGGCCTCGTCACCAATGCCGGCGCCGAGCACCTCGAGGGCTTTGGCAGTCTCGAGGGCGTGGCGCACGCGGAGGGCGAGATGTTCGCCGGCCTTGACGGCGCGGCGACCGCGGTGATGAACGCCGACGACGCGTTCGCGCCGTTGTGGCGCGAGCTGTCGGGGACGGCGCGCATCGTCAGCTTCGGCATCGACAACGAGGCGGATTTCCGCGCGCTGTCGCTGTCCTCGCGGATCGAGGACGGCGCCTGGGTCTCGAGCTTCGACCTCGCGACGCCGGCCGGGACGGCGCGCGCACGGATCGCCCTGCCGGGCCGTCACAACGTGCTGAATGCCGCCGCCGCGGCCGCCGCGGCCTGGGCCTGCGGCGCGAGCCTGCAACAGATCGTCGACGGGCTCGCAGCGGTGAGCCCCGTCCGTGGCCGCCTGCAACTGAAGCCGGCGCATGGCGGCGCCTGGCTGATCGACGATTCCTACAACGCCAATCCGAGCTCGGCCCTGGCCGGGCTCGAGGTGCTCGGCGGTCTCGAGGGCGAGCGCTGGCTGGTCTTCGGAGAGATGGCGGAACTCGGCGAGCACGCCGTCTCCGGTCACGCGGAGGTCGGCCGTGCGGCGCGTGCCCGGGGCGTGTCGCGGCTGTTTGCGGTCGGGCCGACCACGTTGCATACGGTCGAGGCCTTCGGCCAGGGCGGGGCCTGGTTTCCGGACTCGAATGCACTTGCGGTGGCGGTCAGGGAACTGCTGCGACCGGGCGTCACGGTGCTGGTCAAGGGCTCCCGGGTGAACCGGCTCGAAACGGTCGTCGGGTCATTGGTCGAGGCGCCGCCCGCGGCGTGCAACGGCAATTGAGGCTGCGGTAACCATGCTGCTACTGCTCTTCGAATGGTTGTCAGAGTTCTACGGCGGCTTCCGCGTGTTCGGCTACCTGACGCTGCGCGCGATCCTGGCCGTGCTCACCGCGCTCGCCATCTCGCTGATGGTCGGCCCGTGGATGATCCGCAAGCTGGCGCAGAAGCAGATCGGCCAGGTGGTGCGCGAGTACGGGCCGCAGACGCACCTCGGCAAGAAGGGGACGCCCACGATGGGCGGCGCGCTGATCCTGGTGGCGATCGCGGCCGGCACGCTGCTGTGGGGCGACCTGCACAACCGCTTCGTCTGGATCGTCCTCGGCGTCACGCTGGCCTTCGGCCTGATCGGCTTCTACGACGATTACCTCAAGCTGGTGGTGAAGGACCCGGAGGGGCTGGCGGCGCGCTGGAAGTACCTCTGGCAGTCGGTGGCCGGCCTGGGTGCCGCGATCGCCCTGTGGCACACGGCGCAGGGGCCGGCGGAGACCTCGCTCTACGTGCCCTTCTTCAAGGACGTGGCCCTGCCGATGGGCGCGTTCGCCTTCATCGGCTTCACCTACCTGGTGATCGTCGGCTCGAGCAACGCGGTCAACCTCACCGACGGGCTCGACGGCCTGGCAATCATGCCCTGCGTCATGGTTGCCGGCGCGCTGGGCGTGTTCGCCTATGTCACCGGCAACGTCAACTTCGCGGCCTACCTGCACATTCCCTACGTACCGGGTGTCGGGGAGATGCTGATCTTCCTGGGCACCCTGGCCGGGGCGGGCCTCGGCTTCCTCTGGTTCAACACCTATCCCGCGCAAGTCTTCATGGGCGACGTCGGCGCGCTGGCCCTCGGCGCCGCGCTGGGTGTCGTGGCCGTGATCGTCCGGCAGGAACTCGTGCTGGCCATCATGGGCGGGATCTTCGTCCTGGAGACCGTCTCGGTGATGGTCCAGGTGGCCTCGTTCAAGCTGCGCGGCAAGCGCGTCTTCCGCATGGCGCCCATTCACCATCACTACGAGCTGAAAGGCTGGGCCGAACCAAAGGTGATCGTCCGCTTCTGGATCATTTCCTTCGTGCTCGTCCTGGTCGGGCTCGCCACCCTGAAGATCCGCTGATGGAATCCACAACCCCGAATCGCCGACGGGACAAGGGCCAGCGCCCGGTCAGCGTGATACTCGGCCTCGGCCGCACCGGAGTTTCCTGTGCACGCCACCTCGCGCAACGGGGCCACGAGTTGCGGGTGACCGATTCACGCAGCGCGCCGCCCGGGCTGGCGGAGCTGCAGCTCGCCTGCCCGGACGCGAGCGTCGCGCTCGGAGGCTTCGACGAGTCGTTTCTCGACGGTGCGGACCAGGTCGTGGTGTCGCCGGGCATTTCAGTGCGCGAGCCCATCGTGGTATCGGCGCTGAACCGCGGACTCGACGTGGTCGGCGACATCGAACTGTTCGCGCGCGAGGCGGGCGGCCGCTGCGTCGCCATCACCGGCACCAACGGCAAGAGCACCGTGACCACCCTGGTCGGCGAAATCGCCGAGGCGGCGCGAGTCGGCGTGCGGGTCGGCGGCAACATCGGCCGCCCGGCGCTCGACCTGCTGGCCGGCGAGCCGGCCGACCTCTACGTGCTGGAGCTGTCGAGCTTCCAGCTGGAAACGACCCGCTCGCTGGCGCTCGAGGCCGCGGTCGTGCTGAACGTCACGGCCGATCACTTCGACCGCTACAGCGGGCTCTCGGATTACGGCGCCGCCAAGGCGCGGATCTACGACAACTGCGCCACCGCGGTGGTCAACCTCGACGACGAGCTGGTGTGCCGCATGCCGCGGCCCGGCCAGCGGACCGTCGGGTTCAGCCTGTTGCGGCCGGACGCCGACTACTCGGTCCAGGACCTCGCCGGTGCCGCCTGGCTCGTGGCCGGCGGCGAACCCGTGCTGCCGCTGGCCGAACTCCGCCTCAGCGGCCGCCACAATGCGGCGAACGCGCTGGCAGCGCTCGCGCTGGCCGACGCCTGCGGCCTGCCGCGCAGCGCGGCCGTCACCGCATTCCAGCACTTCCCCGGCCTGCCGCATCGTACGCAGTGGGTCGCCGATGCCGCCGGCGTCCGCTGGATCGACGACTCCAAGGCGACCAACGTCGGCGCCGCCATGGCCGCCGTCGAGGGCCTCGCCGGCCCGCTGGTGATCATCGCCGGCGGCGAAGGCAAGGGCCAGGACTTCACGCCGCTCGCCGGCGCGTTTCGCGGCAAGGTCCGCCGCAGCATCCTGATCGGCCGCGACGCGAAGGCGCTCGGTGCCGCGCTCGAGGGCGCCTGCGAGATCGAGTATGCGACCTCGATGGAAGAGGCCGTGGCGGCCGCGAGGCGGGCGTCCCGGTCGGGCGATACCGTCATGCTGTCGCCCGCCTGCGCCAGCTTCGACATGTTCCGCGACTACGCGCACCGCGGCGAAGTCTTCGCCGCGGCCGTCCGGGGAGGCTCGGCATGACGACCGCCGCGTCGCTCGCTTACTCCCGTTCGGCCGGCCGGCAGCCGCGGCTCGCGATCGACCCGGTGATCGTCGCGGCGACCCTGGGTCTCCTGCTGCTGGGCCTGGTCATGGTCACGTCGTCGTCGGTGACGATCGCCGAGCGCCAGGCTGGCGATCCGTTCATGTACCTCGACCGGCAGTTGCTGTCGGCCGTGCTCGGCCTCATCGCCGCGGTCGCGATGCTGGCGGTGCCGGTGTCGGTCTGGGAGCGTGCTGCGCCGCTGCTGCTCGCCGCGGGGTTCATCCTCATCGTGCTGGTACTGATCCCGGGGATCGGCCACGAGGTCAACGGCAGCCGTCGCTGGATCCGCATCGGTCCGATCAACTTCCAGCCGTCAGAGCTGGCGCGCGTGGCGCTGCTGACCTACGTCTGCGCCTATGCCGTGCGCTACCAGGAAACGCTGGCGAGTTCGTGGCAGGGATTCTTCAAGCCCCTGGCGGTGCTCGGCATTGCCGCGGCCTTGCTGCTGATCGAGCCCGACTTCGGCGCGGCGGTCGTGCTGCTGGCAACCGGGGCCATCGTGCTGTTCCTGGCCGGCGCGCGCTGGCGCGACTTCCTCGGCGTGACGGCGCTGGGCGCCTTCGGCATCGCCGCACTGGCGCTCACCTCGAACTATCGCGTGCGCCGCCTGACCGCCTTCATGGATCCGTGGGCGGATCCCTACGACAGCGGCTTCCAGCTGACCCAGTCGCTGATCGCGATCGGCCGCGGCGAGTGGTTCGGCGTCGGCCTCGGGTCGAGCATCCAGAAACTCTCCTACCTGCCGGAGGCGCACACCGATTTCGTGTTCGCGGTGCTGGCCGAGGAACTCGGCCTGATCGGCGTGGTCGGCGTGCTGATGCTGTTCCTGGTGCTGATGCTCAGGTGCCTCAGGCTGTCGCGCCTCGCATCGGATGCCGGCATGCCTTTCCACGCCTTCATGGCGGCCGCCTTCGGCGTGTGGCTCGGCCTGCAGGCCTTCATCAACATCGGCGTGAACATGGGGCTGCTGCCCACCAAGGGCCTGACCCTGCCGCTGCTCTCCTATGGCCGCTCCAGCATGCTCGTGACGCTGGCGTGGATCGGCGTGATGCTGCGAATCAATCACGAAGTGCTGGCTTCCGGGCGCGTCGCGTCGGAAAGAGGGCGGACATGATGGGCCCGGTCCTGATCATGGCCGGCGGCACGGGCGGCCACGTGTTTCCGGCGCTCGCGGTGGCGCGCGCCCTTCGCGCCGGGGGCCACGACGTCGTGTGGCTCGGCACGCGGCGCCGCATCGAGGCGCGCCTGGTGCCTGCCGAAGGCATTCCCATCGAGTGGATCGACATCGAGGGCCTGCGCGGGCGCGGCCTCGGAGGCTGGCTCGCCGCCCCGGTCAAGCTGCTGCGGGCCGTGTCGCAGGCGCTGGCCGTCCTGCGGCGCGTGCGCCCGGCCGTCGTCTTCGGTGGCGGCGGCTTCGCCTCGGGACCGGGCGGCCTCGCCGCATGGCTCACGCGCACGCCGCTGGTCATCCACGAGCAGAACGCCGCCGCCGGCCTGACAAACCGCTGGCTGGCGCGCCTCGCCGGCACCGTGGCCGAGGCGTTCCCCGGCAGCTTCCCGGGACGCAAGGGCGTGATCACGACCGGCAACCCGGTGCGGCGCGAGATCGCGTCGCTGCCGCCCCCGGAGGCGCGCTTCGCCGGCCGCAGTGGCCGGCTGCGGCTGCTGGTGTTCGGCGGCAGCCAGGGTGCCGCGGTGCTCAACCGTGTCGTGCCGCGGGCCGTCGCGACACTGCCTGACGCCGTGCGGCCGCTGGTGCTGCACCAGGCCGGCGCAGCGCAGCTCGACGAGACCGGCGGCCTGTACCGCGAGCTTGGCGTGGACGCCGATGTGCGGGCGTTCATCGACGACATGGCCGCGGCTTATGGCGCGGCCGATCTCGCCGTCGCACGCTCGGGTTCGACGGTGTCGGAGCTCGCGGCCGCGGGCCTCGGCGCGCTGCTGGTGCCGCTTGCGATCGCCATGGACGACCACCAGACGAAGAACGCCGGCTTCCTGGTCGCAGCCGGCGCCGCGCGGGTGATCCGCGAGGCCGAGCTGACGCCCGAGCGCCTTGCGCAGGAGCTCCTCGGGATCCTCGAGGGCGGGCGTGAGCTGCCGCTCGCGATGGCGCGCGCCGCGCGCGCGCGTCGCCGTCACCGACGCGGCGGAGCGGCTTGCCGGCCTGTGCGTCGCCGCCGCGGAGGGCCGCGCCATGACCGACCGCATGCGCAGGATCCACTGCATCCACTTCGTCGGCATCGGCGGGGCCGGCATGGGCGGCATCGCCGAGGTGCTGCTCAACCTGGGCTACGCAGGTGCAGGGCTCCGACCTGAAGGCGCAACGCAGTCACCGCGCCAGCTCGAGCGGCTCGGCGCGACGTCCACATCGGCCACGACGCGGCGCATGTCGCGGCGGCCGACGTCGTCGTCGTCTCGACCGCGGTTCCCGGCGACAACCCGGAACTCGTGGCGGCGCGCGAGGCGCGCCTGCCGGTGGTCCAGCGAGCCGAGATGCTGGCCGAGCTGATGCGCTTCCGGCAGGGCATCGCGGTCGCCGGGCACGCACGGCAAGACCACGACCACGAGCCTGGTCGCGAGCCTGCTCGCGGCCGGCGGCCTGGATCCGACCTTCGTCATCGGCGGGCAGCTGAAGAGTGCGGGCACCAACGCGCGCCTCGGCGCCAGCCGCTACCTGGTCGCCGAGGCGGACGAGAGCGACGCGTCGTTCCTGCACCTGCAGCCGGTCATCGCCATCGTCACCAACATCGACCGCGACCACCTCGCGACCTACGGCGGCGACTTCAATCGCCTCAAGCAGGGCTTCGTCGAGTTCCTGCACAACCTGCCGTTCTGGGGCCTGGCGGTGCTGTGCGCGGACGACGCCGAGGTGCGCGAGATCATCCCGCAGGTGCCGCGCCCGATCCTGACCTACGGACTGTCCGCGCACGCCGACCTGCGTGCCGTGCAACGTGCAGCGCGTCGGGCTTCCGTTCCCGTTTCGACGTCCTGCGCGAGGGCCGGGCGCCGCTGGCGGTGGAACTCAACCTGCCGGGCGCGCACAACGTGCTGAATGCACTGGCGGCCATCGCGGTCGCGACCGAACTCGACGTCGGCGACGAGGCCATCCGCGCCGCGCTGGCCGGCTTCGAGGGAATCGGCCGACGCCTCGAGCGGGTCGGCGAAGTGAACACTGCGCGCGGCCGCATCGACATCGTCGACGACTACGGCCACCACCCGACCGAGATCGCGGCCACGCTCGAGGCCGTTCGCCAGGGCTGGCCCGGCCGCCGCGTGGTGCTGGCCTTCCAGCCGCACCGCTACACGCGCACCCAGGACCTGATGGACGACTTCGGGCAGGTGCTCTCGGAGGCCGACGTGCTGCTGGTCACCGAGGTGTATGCGGCGGGCGAGCAGCCGATCGCGAACGCCGACGGCCGCGCGGTCTGTCGGGCGGTGCGCTCCCGCGGCCGCGTCGAGCCGGTGTTCGTCGAGGACGTGCTGACGCTCGCCGAGCCGCTGGCGGATCTCATCGAGGACGGCGACCTGGTGATCACCATGGGCGCGGGCAACATCAGCGCCGTCGCCCACGAGCTGCCGGCCCGGCTGCGGTCCGGGGGTGCGCGCATGACGGCGATCGCCGTGCCGCACGGACTTCGAGCCACGCGTGCCAGGCGCGACGAGCTGATGTCGCGCCACACCTCCTGGCACGTCGGCGGCCCGGCGGACCTGTGGTTCGTGCCGCGCGACCTGGCCGACCTGTCCGCCTTCCTGGCGCAGCTTGCCGGCGGAGCGTGCCGGTGACCTGGGTCGGGCTCGGCAGCAACGCGCTGGTTCGCGACGCCGGAATCCGCGGCGTGGTGATCTGCCCGCACGGCTCGCTCAACTTGCTGGAGCGGATCGACGAGACACGGATCAGGGCGGAAGCGGGCGTGCCCTGCGCGCGCATCGGCCGGCAGGCCGTCAAGTGGGGCCTCGGTCCGGCCGAGTTCTTCGCCGGCATTCCCGGGACGCTGGGCGGCGCGCTGGCGATGAACGCCGGTGCCTGGGGCCAGGAGACCTGGCCGCGCGTCGAGGAGGTCGAGACCGTCGACCGCGCGGGCGTGATTCGCCGCCGCTCGCCGTCCGAGTACCGCGTCGGCTATCGCAGCGTCGTGCCGCCGGCGCCCGGCGAATGGTTCGTCGCCGCCACGCTGAAGTTCGAACCCGACCCGACGGCCAGCACCGGACTCGATTCGCCGGCTGCTCGAGCGCCGCCTGGCGAGCCAGCCGATCGGCGAATGGAGCTGCGGGTCCGTGTTCACCAACCCGCCGGGCGACCACGCCGCGCGGTTGATCGAGACGGCGGGGCTCAAGGGTTTCAGCGTCGGCGACGCGGTGGTGTCGACCAAGCACGCCAACTTCATCATCAACCGGGGCCATGCGCGGGCGGTCGACATCGAGGCCGTCATTCGCCACGTGCAGGAAACGGTCGCGCGTGTCCACGGCGTACGGCTGCAGACGGAAGTCAGGATCCTGGGAGAGACGGCATGAGCTCACTGAGGTCAACCGGTGCCGAGTTCCGCCGGATCGAGGACGCGCAGGCGTTCGGCAAGGTTGCCGTGCTGCTGGGCGGCCGTTCGAGCGAGCGCGAGGTTTCGTTGATGTCCGGCAAGGCGGTGCTGGCCGGGCTGCAGCGGCGCGGCGTCGATGCGCACGGCTGTCGACCCGGCAGAACAGCCGCTGGCCGCGCTGCTCGCCGAGAGCTTCGATCGCGTCTTCATCGCGCTGCACGGTCCTGGTGGCGAGGATGGCACCGTGCAGGGTGCGCTCGAGTGGCTCGGCGTCCCCTATACGGGCAGCGGCGTGCTGGGCTCGGCGATCGGCATGGACAAGCTGCGCACCAAGCAACTGGCGCTGGCCAACGGCCTGGCGACACCGCCGTTCCTCGTACTCAGCGGCGCAGACGACTGCCGTCGCGCCGCCGAGGAGCTCGGCCTGCCGCTGGCGATCAAGCCGGCTACGCAGGGCTCGAGCGTCGGCATGTCCAAGGTGGAGCGGCTGGAGGACCTGCCCACGGCGTGGCGCAGCGCCTCGGCGCTCGATCCCGTCGTCATCGCCGAGCCCTGGATCACCGGCCAGGAGTTGACCGTCGCCGTCCTGCAGGGCGAGGCGCTGCCGGCCATCCGCATCGAGACGCCGCGGACTTTCTACGACTACCAGGCCAAGTATTTCGCGGACGACACCCGCTACCACATTCCCTGCGGGCTGGAGGCGGGCGCCGAGCGCGCGCTGCAGCGTGCGGCGCTCGCGGCCTTCCGCGCGGCCGGCGCCCAGGGCTGGGGCCGGGTCGATTTCATGATGGCCGACGACGGCGTGCCGCTGCTGCTCGAGATCAACACGGTGCCCGGCATGACCGACCACAGCCTGGTGCCGATGGCGGCCAGGGCCATTGGCATCGACTTCGACGAACTCGTCTGGCGCGTGCTCGAAACGAGCTTTGCGCGCGAGACGGCGTGAGGAACAGCAGGACATGAGCCTTCTCCGCAAGCGAAACCGACGCAAGCTGCCTGAGCAGCGGCGGTTCGCCTTGCCCGTGCTGGACTGGCGCCGCATTGGTCGCGACGGCAGCCGCGCTGGGAGCGCTGGCGGCGCTCGGCTACCTGATATCGCTCGGCCTCGACCAGCAGGTCCGCAAGGTCACGCTCGAAGGCCCGTTCCAGCGGGTCTCCACGGTCGAGGTGGAACAGGTGCTGCGCGCTTCGCTGCACGGCGGTTTCGTCACCGCCGACCTCGAACGCCTGCGCAGGTCGATCGAGGCACTGGCCTGGGTGGACCGGGCGCGGGTGCAGCGTCGCTGGCCCGACACGATCGTCATCGAGGTTCTCGAGCAGCAGGCCGGCGGCGCGGTGGGGCGACGACGGCCTGCTCAACACCCGCGGCGAGCTGTTCGTGACCGGCGCCCGGTACCTGCCGCCCGAACTGCCGCGCCTCGACGGGCCGCCGGGCACGGAGGCGCAGGTCGCGCAGCGCTACCTCGCCGTGCAGGGACGGCTGCTCGATCTCGGCCTGCGCCTGGCGGCGCTGAGGCTGGATCCGCGCGGCGCCTGGGAGATGGACCTCTCCAACGGCGTGACGATCCGGCTCGGCCGCAGCCAGGTGGACCAGCGGACCGATCGCTTCCTGCGGGTGGCCGCGCAGGTTATTGCCGGCCATGCCGCGGAGATCGAACACGTGGACATGCGTTATTCCAACGGCTTCTCGATTGGCTGGCGCGACGGCGCCGGCCCGACGCCGGATCGCGCGGCCGCCGCGCCGCAGACTGAGGATGTTGATACAGATGCCTAAGCGCACGGATCGCAGCCTGATCGTCGGGCTCGACATAGGAACCTCGAAAGTCGTCGCACTGGTCGGCGAACTGCATGCCGACGGCAGCCTGGAGGTCATCGGGCTCGGCTCGCACCCCTCGCGCGGCCTGAAGAAGGGCGTCGTCGTCAACATCGACTCGACCGTGCAGTCGATCCGGCGCGCCGTGGAGGAAGCGGAGCTGATGGCGGGGGTCGAGATCCGCTCCGTCTTCACCGGCATCGCCGGCAGTCACGTGCGCAGCCTGAACTCGCACGGCATCGTCGCGATCAAGGACAAGGAAGTGACCAGCGGCGACGTCGCGCGGGTCATGGATGCCGCCCAGGCGGTCGCCATCCCGGCCGACCAGAAGATCCTGCACGTCCTGCCGCAGGAATTCATCATCGACGGCCAGGAGGGCATCCGCGAGCCGATCGGCATGTCCGGCGTGAGGCTCGAGGCCCGCGTCCACATCGTCACCGGCGCGGACAGCGCCGCGCAGAACATCGTCAAGTGCGTGCAGCGCTGCGGGCTCGAGGTCGAGGACATCGTCCTCGAACAGCTGGCCTCCAGCTTCGCGGTGCTGACCGACGACGAGAAGGAACTCGGCGCCTGCCTCGTCGACATCGGCGGCGGGACCACCGACATCGCGGTGTTCTCGGGCGGCGCCATCCGGCACACGGCCGTCATTCCGATCGCCGGCGACCAGGTCACCAACGACATCGCGGTGTCGATGCGCACGCCGACGCACTACGCCGAGGAAATCAAGATCCGCTACGCCTGCGCGCTGTCGCAGCTGGCGAATCCGGACGAGACCATCGAGGTGCCGAGCGTCGGCGACCGGCCGCCGCGACGGCTCGCGCGCCAGACGCTCGCCGAGATCGTCGAGCCGCGTTACGAGGAGCTGTTCACGCTGATACGCGACGAACTGCGCCGCTCCGGCTTCGAGGAAGCGATTGCCGCGGGCGTCGTGCTGACCGGCGGCAGCGCCAAGATGGAAGGCGCGGTCGAGCTGGCCGAGGAAATTTTCCACATGCCGGTCCGGCTGGGCGTGCCCCACGGGGTCACCGGACTCGCGGACGTCGTGCGCAACCCGATTCATGCGACCGGCATCGGGCTGCTGCTCTACGGCAGGGCGAACGCCACGCAACCCGCGCCACGGATCGTGGGCGACGGCGTGAAGACAGTGATGGAGCGAATGAAGTCCTGGTTCCAGGGCTATTTCTGAGTTTCGGGGGCGAGTGCCCCGCAATGATGCAGGGTCAAACAGCGGAGGAGATGAGCACATGTTCGAACTAATGGATTCATACAGCCAAAGCGCTGTAATCAAGGTGCTGGGCGTGGGCGGCGGCGGCGGCAACGCCGTCTCGCACATGTCCCAGAGCGGCATCGAGGGCGTCGACTTCATCTGCGTCAACACCGACGCGCAGGCGCTCAAGCATTCGAAGGTGAAGACGGCATTGCAGATCGGCTGCAACATCACCAAGGGCCTCGGCGCCGGCGCCAACCCCGAAGTGGGCCGGCAGGCCGCCATGGAGGATCGCGACCGGATCATCGAGCTGATCGAAGGCTGCGACATGCTGTTCATCACCGCCGGCATGGGTGGTGGTACGGGCACCGGGGCGACGCCGGTGGTCGCGCAGGTCGCCAAGGAACTCGGCATCCTGACGGTGGCCGTGGTCACCCGGCCCTTCGCGATGGAAGGCGCCAAGCGCGGCGCCATCGCCGACAACGGAATCGCTGAGCTCTCCAAGTACGTGGATTCGCTCATCATCATTCCCAACCAGAAGCTGCTGTCGGTTCTCGGCGGGTCGACCACGCTGCTCGACGCGTTCCGGCAGGCCAACGACGTGCTGCAGGGCGCCGTGCAGGGCATCGCCGAGCTGATCACCCGCCCGGGCCTGATCAACGTCGACTTTGCCGACGTCCGTACTGTCATGGCCGAGACCGGCGTGGCCATGATGGGCACCGGCTTCGGCAGCGGCGAGGGCCGTGCGCGCATCGCCGCTGAAATGGCGGTCTCGAGCCCGCTGCTCGAGGACATCAACCTTGCCGGCGCGGGAGGGATCCTGGTCAACGTCACCGCCGGGCTCGACCTCGCCATCGGCGAGTTCGAGGAAGTGGGCAATACCGTCAAGCAGTTCGCCGCCGAGGACGCCACCGTCGTCGTGGGGACCGTCATCGATCCCACGCTCGAAGGCGAGCTGCGCGTGACCGTCGTGGCGACCGGCCTCAACCGGCCTGAGGCGCGGGTCGCGGCGCCGCCGATCGTCACACCGGCCCAGGCTCCCCGGCGCAAGCCCGATGTGGCGGTCGTCGGTGGGCGCGGCGGCCCGGTGGGTGCGCCCGACTACAGCCGCTTCGAAGCGCCGGCCGCGACCCGCGGTCGGCAGCAGCGGGCGGTGGGCGACGGGCTGCGGCACGACCTGTCGAGCGAGGACGTGCTGGACATCCCGGCGTTCCTGCGGCGACAGGCCGACTGAGCGGCCCACGATGCCCCGGAATCCGTCCGCCGTTTTCTCCGCTGGGCGGCGGGTTCCGGGCGCATCGCTTGTGGTAAATTATCGGGCTATTACAAGGGCTTGTCCGCCAGGCGGACAGGCGTGGTTGAGGTTATGTTAAGGTCCGCCAGAGCCAGATCGTGAAACAACGAACGCTGAAGAATCCGATTCGCGCCACCGGTGTGGGACTGCACACGGGGCGCAAGGTGCTGCTGGTTCTCCGGCCGGCGCCGGCCAACGTCGGCATCGTCTTCCGCCGCACCGACCTCGACAACGCGGTCGACATTCCGGCGCGCGCCACCAACGTCACCGAGACGATGCTCGGCACCACGCTGGCGGTGGGCGACACCAAGGTGTCGACCGTGGAACACCTGCTGTCGGCGCTCGCCGGCCTGGGCATCGACAACGCGTTCATCGAGCTCTCCGCGCCGGAAGTGCCGATCATGGACGGCAGCGCCGGACCGTTCGTGTTCCTGGTGCAGTCGGCCGGCATCGAGGAGCAGTCCGCGCCGAAACGCTTCGTGCGGATCCGCAAGCCCATCGAAGTCCGGGACGGCGACAAGTGGGCGCGCTTCGAACCCTACGAGGGCTTCAAGGTCAATTTCGAGATCGAGTTCGAGCACCCGATCTTCCGCAAGCACGGCCAGCGGGCCAGCATGGACTTCTCGACGACGGCCTTCCTGAGGGAAATCAGCCGCGCGCGGACCTTCGGTTTCGTCCGCGACCTCGAGTTCATGCGCTCGCGCAACCTCGCGCTCGGCGGGACGATGGACAACGCCATCGTGCTGGACGATTACCGGGTGCTGAACGAGGACGGCCTCCGCTACGAGGACGAGTTCGTCAAGCACAAGATCCTCGACGCGATCGGCGACCTGTACCTGCTCGGGCACAGCCTGATCGGCGAGTTCACGGGCTTCAAGTCCGGCCACGGCCTCAACAACAAGTTGCTGCGGGCGCTGCTCGCCAACGCCGACGCATGGCAGGAAGTCACCTTCGACGACGCGAACGTCGCGCCGATCTCCTACGTCGATCCGGTCGCCGTCGCCGTCTGACGCTTCTCGGTGCCGGCGGCACGCGTCCGGGCCGCGTCGATGCCTCGCGAACGGCAGCTGGCGCGGGCGAGGAGGGGCGGCTCGCCCTGCGCTCGCTCGGAAAGGCAGAAACTCGCTCGCTCCGGGGACCGCCCCTCCTCGCCTGCACGGAAGCGTCGGCAGTAGGAGGTGCCAGGCACCGCTTCCGGAGCCAGGCACCGACAACGGCGTCAGAACCTAGCGGGCTTTCGGCGCGCCCGCCGGCCGCGCCCTGACCAGGACACGGTCGATCTCGATGCCCAGCCGCTCCGCGGCCTGGTCCTTCAGGCCGGGCGCGTGATAGCGGATGCGGGTGGCCCAGGCGGCCGAGGCGACCAGGACGGTGAGTGTCTTGTCACGGACTGTCGCACCCCAGACGTGCTCCCCCAGCCCGTCCGGCAGGACGCCGCGGACCGCCTGCAGGGTCACGTCGGCCTGGGCGGAGCCCTGGCGAAGCCTCTCAAGCAATCCCTGACCTTTGCCTAGCAAGTCACTGACAGAGGTTGGTTTTTCCCGTTTCAAGGGTGCTCGCTCCGGCTTTCTTTGACTAAAAGTGCTTGATCCGCAAAGGGATTTTTGGCAACTTGCGACCCCCACCGGCAAACGCCGGGGGCTTGGTGTGCCCTGTAGCTGGCGCCCAGGAGCCCCGGGGTGCCTGGTTGATAAGGTTACGGCAAGTGATCGCCTTCCGTCTCGCTGAAGTCGGGAGACAGCCTCCGGTGGCTCCGGGGAACGATGAATCGCCGAAGATTTGAGGGCCTGCCCATGGGCTTCGATACCGCTGTACTGTTTCGCCGCCTGCCCAAGGTGGACCTGTCACGTCCCCGCACCGTCGCCATCGTCCTGGGCGGTGTCGTGGCGCTGCTGGCCTGCGCCTTCCTGGCGGGAACCGTCACCGGTTCGAGCTACGCGGAGCGCGGTGCCCTGGCCGACCTCGAGCGCTGGTCCGGCGACCTGCGATCCCAGCGGGAGTCGATCGTCGCGGCCCGGGCCGCGGCCGAGCAGCAGATCAATGCCCTGGCCGGGCGAATGGGCCAGATGCACGCCCGCCTGATCCGCCTCGACGCGCTGGGCAAGCGCCTGACCGAGGCGGCCAACCTCGACCGGGGCGAGTTCGATTTCGACACGCCGCCGGCCGTCGGTGGACCCGAGGACGTCGTCCCGGCCGGCCAGGCCCTTGCGGTGCCGACCGTGTCCGAGCTGCTGGATACCCTGTCCGAGACGATCGACGACCGCAGCCGCCAGCTGGCGGCGCTGGAGACCCTGATCCTGTCCCGTGAGCTGGCCCGCCAGATCGTGCCGGGCGGCCGTCCGGTCGAATCCGGCTATATCTCGTCCTTCTTCGGCCGGCGTCCGGATCCGTTCACGGGCGAGACGGCCTACCACGCGGGCATCGACTTCGCCGGGGCCCCGGGCACGCGGGTGCTGGCGGTGGCCGACGGCGTGGTCAGCTTTGCCGGCAGGGATGAGGGCTACGGCAAGCTGGTCGAGGTCACCCACGGCAACGGCTATGTGACCCGCTATGCCCACAATTCGTCGCTGCTGGTAGAACCGGGGCAGACGGTCCGCCGGGGCGATTCCCTGGCGCTGATGGGCTCCACGGGGCGCTCCACGGGTACCCACCTGCACTTCGAGGTGCTGCGCGACGGCAAGCACATGAATCCCATGTCGTTCGTGCGCCGCTAGGTGATTCCCGCCGGGTACGCTCCGGGCCGCAAAGGCCGTACAATACCGGGCTTTTAGCCGGCGCCGCACGGGGCTCCCCCCTTGTCCCGGTGGCCGACCCGGAGGACCCATTCCCTTGCGGAACATTTTCACCAAGCTTTTCGGCAGCCGTAACCAACGGCTGTTGCGCGAATACGGCGGCTACGTCACCCGGGCCAACACCTTCGAGCCCAAACTCAAGCCGCTGTCCGATGAAGAAATCCGGGCCCAGACCGAGCGCCTGCGCGAGCGCCTCGCGGCCGGCGAGTCGCTCGACGACCTGCTGCCGGAGGCCTTCGCCACGGTACGCGAGGCGGCTTCGCGCGCCATCGGCCAGCGGCACTTCGACACCCAGCTGATCGGCGGCATCACGCTGCACCAGGGCAAGATCTCCGAGATGCGTACCGGCGAGGGCAAGACCCTGGCCGCGACGCTGGCCGTCTACCTCAACGCGCTCGGCGGCAAGGGCGTGCACGTGGTCACGGTCAACGAATACCTGGCCGAGCGCGACGCGAACTGGATGGGCACCATCTACCGCTTCCTCGGCCTGACCGTGGGCGTCATCAAGAGCGGCCAGACCCCGGCGGACAAGCGCGCTGCCTACGCCTGCGACGTCACCTACGGCACCAACAACGAGTTCGGCTTCGACTACCTGCGCGACAACCTGGCCTTCAGGCTGGAGGATCGCGCGCAGCGCGGGCTCAATTTCGCGATCGTCGACGAGGTCGACTCGATCCTGATCGACGAGGCCCGCACGCCGCTGATCATCTCCGGCCCGGCGGAGGAGAGCACGGAGCTCTACCAGAAGATCAACGAACTGGTGCCGCGCTTCACCCGGCAGGATTCCGAGGAAGGCGAGGGCGACTACTGGGCGGACGAGAAGAGCCGCCAGGTGCACCTCTCCGAATCGGGCTTCGAGAAGGCCGAGGACCTGATGCTGGAGGCCGGCCTGCTCCGGGAAGGCGAGAGCCTCTACGACGCGGCCAGCATCCGCCTGATGCACCACCTGAATGCCGCGATGCGCGCCCACGCCCTGTACCGCAAGGACGTCGAGTACATCGTCCGCAATGGCGAGGTCATCATCGTCGACGAGTTCACCGGCCGCACGATGCCGGGCCGGCGCTGGTCCGACGGCCTGCACCAGGCGATCGAGGCGAAGGAGAAGGTGAAGATCCGCGAGGAAAACCAGACCATCGCGTCGATCACCTTCCAGAATTTCTTCAGGCTGTACAGCAAGCTGTCCGGCATGACCGGCACGGCGGACACCGAGGCCTTCGAGTTCCAGCAGATCTACGGGCTCGAGGTCGTGGTCATCCCCACGCACCGGCCGATGATCCGCAAGGACATGCCGGACCTGGTCTACCTGACGCAGAACGACAAGTTCGACGCCATCCTCGAGGACATCCGCGACTGCATGAAGCGGCAGCAGCCGGTGCTGGTCGGCACGACGTCCATCGAGACCTCCGAGCTGCTGTCGAAGCAGCTGACGAAGGAGGGCTTCGTCCACCAGGTGCTGAACGCCAAGCAGCACGAGCGCGAGGCGCAGGTGATCGCGCAGGCGGGCCGCCCCGCCGCCGTGACCATCGCCACCAACATGGCCGGCCGCGGCACGGACATCGTCCTCGGCGGCAACGTCGAAAAGCAGGTCGAGCACGTCCGCGCGGAAGAGGGCCTGACCGAGGAAGAGCGCGAGAGCCGCATCAGCACCCTGCACGGCGAATGGCAGGACCTGCACGACACCGTCGTGGCGGCGGGCGGCCTGCATATCATCGGCACCGAGCGGCACGAGTCGCGGCGCATCGACAACCAGCTGCGCGGCCGTTCGGGCCGCCAGGGCGACCCGGGCTCGAGCCGCTTCTACCTGTCGCTGGAAGACAGCCTGATGCGCATCTTCGGTGACCCCGAGCGTACCAAGTCGATGCTGAAGACCGTCGGCATGCGCGAGGGCGAGGTGATCGAGAGCCGCATGCTGACCCGCCAGATCGAGCGGGCACAGCGCAAGGTCGAGGCGCACAACTTCGACGCCCGCAAGAACCTGCTCGAGTACGACGACGTCGCCAACGACCAGCGCAAGGTGATCTACCAGCAGCGCACCGAGATCATGTCGGCCGACGACATGGCGGACGTCATCCGCGGGCTGCGCGCCGAGGCCGTGGACGGCGTCGTCGCCCGGTTCGTCCCGCCCGGCAGCCCCGAGGAACAGTGGGACCTCGAGGCACTGGAGCGCGAGATCGCCAAGGACTTCGGTGTCGAGACCGGGCTCAAGGCCTGGGTCGAGGAAGACGCCAGCCGCGAGAACGAGGCCATCGCCGGGCACCTGCTGGCCGGCATCGAGACGGTCTACGAGGCGAAGGTCGAGCACGTCGGCGCGCCGATCATGCGCCACCTCGAGAAGGCGGTGATGCTGCAGCAGCTGGACGGCCAGTGGCGCGAGCACCTCGCGGCCATGGACTACCTGCGCCAGGGCATCTACCTGCGCGCCTATGCGCAGAAGAACCCGAAGCAGGAATACAAGCGCGAGGCCTTCGAACTGTTTACCACGATGCTGGACCGCATCAAGCACGATACCGTCGTGCTGCTGCAGCGGCTGCAGGTGCGTACCGAGGAAGAGATCGAACGCGAGGAGCGCGAGCGGCAGGCCAAGCTGCAGCGGCAGATGCAGACGCTGCATGCAGCGCCTCCCGCGATCGGCGGACAGGAACCCGGCGCCCAGCCCGGTGCCGGCGAGGAAGCAGGACCCGGCCGGGCCGGCGGTGCGCCGCCGGCGGCGCCATTCGTTCGCGAGGAGCGCAAGGTGGGACGCAACGAGCCCTGTCCCTGCGGTTCCGGCAAGAAGTACAAGCACTGCCACGGGGCGTTGCAGCAGGGCGGGTAGCACCGGGACGGGCCAGCCACAGGAGGCGGCGCGAGACAGATGCGGGGGCGGCACGAAATTCACGTGGTGGCCGGCGTGCTCTCGGACGAGGCCGGGCGCGTCCTCGTCGCGCAGCGGCCCGTCGGCAAGCACCTGGCCGGACGCTGGGAGTTTCCCGGTGGCAAGCTTGCCGAGGGCGAGGCGCCGCTTGCGGGCCTGAAGCGCGAGCTCGCCGAGGAACTCGGCGTGACCCTGAAGTCCGCCGAGCCGCTGATCCGCCTGCGCCACGCGTACAGCAACCGCCGTATCCTGCTCGATGTCTGGCAGGTGACGGCGTATTCCGGTACGCCGCAGGGGCTCGACGGCCAGGCGCTGGAGTGGGTGTCGCTGGACGACCTGCCGGCCGTCGACCTGCTCGAGGCCGACCAGCCGATCATCACGGTGCTCCGGCTGCCGCGCGTCGCCCGCTGCGTTGCCGGCGCCGAGGGACTCGTCGAGGCCGTGCGGGGTGAAAGGCCGGAGACGCTGTTCTGGGATCCCCAGGACGCCGATCCCGGTTCGGAATCGATCCGCGAGGCGGTGCGTGCGGCACGCCGCGCCGGATACCGCGTCATCGTCACCGGCGAGGACATCCAGGCGGCGATGACCGCGGCCGCCAGCGGCGCCGACGGGATGCTGCTGGAACCTTCCGATGGGATGGTGACCATCGACTCGAGCGGCGCCTTCATCGTCGGGGCGATCTGCCCGACGCCTGCCGCGGCGGAGACCGCCGCGGCGGCCGGTGCGCACTTCCTGGTGCTGACACCGGGGAGTGACGCCGCAGACAAACGCCGGTTCGCCGGCCTGCCCGAGCGCCTGGGGTTGCCGGTCTTCATCGGCTGGTTCCCGGATGCCCAATCGCTCGGGCCGGCGCGGGCCAGCGGCGCCCACGGTTGCGCCATCGGGCCGGCCACGGCCCGTTAGCCGGCGCGGCACGCGCCACGGATTCGCAGCCGGCTAGCGTCGTTCCAGCCGGAACACCGCCTCATGGAAATGATCGAGCCCGCGTTCGGCGAAGCGCGGGTTGGCCGCCAGCACGTCCTCGCGCTCGAGCAGCTCGACGTCGAATTCACCGTCGAACAATGCATGGACCTCGTCGACGGGCACCGAGAACGGCGGCCCGTGCATTTTTTCCTGGGCGTACTCCAGCGTGACCAGCAGCCCGCGCGCGCCGGGTGCCAGCAGCCCGCCAGATGACCTGCATAGCGGCGGCGCATCGGCGGCGGCAACGCGATCAGGGCCGCGCGGTCGTACCAGGCATGGAGGGGGCCCGTCGTGCCGGGCGTCAGGTCGAAGAAGTCACCCTGCAGGATCTCGTAACCCGGGGCGGCGTAAACGGTGAATGCAGCACGGGTGCCGACCTGCGGCTCGATCGCCTCGTGCTTGAAGAATCCTGCTGCCGCGATCGGGCTCAATTCGACTCCCGAGTACCGGGTGCCCGTGTCGGGACAGCCACAGCATGTCGAGGCTGCGGCCACAGAGCGGCACGAACACCGTCGAGCCGGGCGCGACCCCGAGGCCGGCCCAGAAGCGCGGCAGCGAGGGATGGAATTCAGGCTGGTGAAAGCCGATCTGGCCCTGCTGCCAACGCTCGTGCCAGAAGTTCGCGTCCATGGTCAGTGACGGGGATCGTCGCCATCCGGGTCGCCGTCCTCTGCGACGTCGAGGGCGGGCTCGCCGGGGATCGCGTGCTCTTCCTTGAACCAGGCGCCGAGGTCGATCAGCTTGCAGCGCTCGCTGCAGAACGGGCGCCACTTGTTGGCGGCGCTCCATTCCAGGCTGCGCCCGCAGCCCGGGCACTTCACGATGACGGGCGTCATGGCCTCAGCTGCAGCAGGTGAGCGTGAAGGGAATGTCTTCCTGCGGCTGCGCGGGTCGCGCCTGCACCCCGTTCCAGTGCAGGAAGCGCACGCTGCAACGGTAGTGGCTGCCGCTGACCTCGGGGAACAGCTCGGAGCCGGCAGGCAGCTCGATGCGCAGGAGCTGGACCGGGTGCTCGCGCTCGAAGACGATCTGGAACACGCCGCCCGGCGCGGTTTCCTTCTTCGGCCGCGCATTCTCGCGCGTGACCCAGAGCAGTTCCGAGACGCACTCGCAGAGAGGGCGCAGACGGCTCATCCACTCATCCAGGTCGTGCTCGCGCACGGCCGGGGAACGGTTCAGCCAGTGGAAGTAATCGGGCAGGTCGAACTCGCAGGTCCCGCCCGGGATGGCGCTGCGGTGCTTGATCGCGTTCAGGAACTCCGAATCGCGCAGCGGCTGCATGAAGTTGCTGCCGGCCGTGTTCAGTTCCTCGCGGCGCCTGACCAGGGTCGCGAGCACGGCGCGCAGCCGCGCGCCGTCGACGCCCGGGCGGTTCTGGTAGTCGCGCAGGATTGCCATCTGCCGCTCGAGTTCCTTCAGCACGTCGCCGCGCGAATCGCCACGGGCGGTGATGGCCAGGATCTCGAGCAGGCTGCCGACCGCGGCGCGGCTGGACCAGGGGTCCGGCGAGGAGCCGTGAAACGTTGCCTGGTTCCACAGGAATTCCAGGCGCAGGAACGCGCGCATCCGCTCATTCAGCGGCTGCTCGTAGACGACGGGCTCTGCAGCCGCCTCCGGGGCCTCGATGGGCTCGAACATCCGGCTATTCTGCGGCAGGGGTCGGGCTCCGTAAACCTCTGCCGGGGATCCGGGCCTCGGATTGAGGGGGTTGCGCAGGGCTGGTTTCGGCTCTCGCGCGGCAGGGTGGAGCACGAACCAGGCGCGCGCAGGGATGCTGAATGGCCCGGAATCAGCCGCGCTGGCGGCGGCCAGCTTGCGGTATTCGAGCATCGAGTGCCGCGACCTGTGCGGCAAGCTCGTCCGGGCTGCCGGCATTGACGATCACGTCGTCGGCGGCCGCGAGGCGCGCCTCGCGAGAGGCCTGCGCCGCGAGGATTTTCGCCGCTGATTCGGCCGTTTCGCCGTCGCGAGTCTTGACTCTTTCCAGCTGGATCTCGGCCGGGCAGTCCACGACCAGGACCCGATCGACCGAGTCGATACGTCCGCCTTCGACCAGCAGCGGAATCACCAGCACCTGGTAAGGGCCGCCGGCGACGGCTGACTGGCGGGCGAGTTCCGCGCGGATGGCCGGGTGCAGGATCGCCTCCAACTTCCGGCGGGCCTCGGGGTCGGAAAAGATGCGGGCGCGAAGCGCCGCGCGGTCCAGGCGGCCGTCTGGGCCCAGGATGCCGGTCCCGAATTCTGCCATCACGGCCGCCAGGGCGGGCTGTCCCGGTTCGACGACGTCGCGGGCGATGCGGTCGGTGTCGAGTACCGGGACGCCGCGCCCGGCAAACAGCTCGGCCACGGTGGACTTGCCGCTGGCGATGCCCCCGGTCAGCCCGATTCGAAAGGGCTCGGCCACGGCCGCCTCAGCGGAGCCCGGCGAAGGACAGGTAGCCGCCGACGATCTGCGGCCCCCACATCATCGCGATCCAGCCGGCGCCGGCGAGGTAGGGCCCGTAGGGAATGGGGACCTCCCGGCCCTGCTTGCGAAACACGATCAGGGCGATGCCGACCATCGCGCCGACGCCGCGCGGACAGCAGCAGGATCAGCGGCAGCATCTGCCAGCCCAGCCAGGCGCCGAGCGCGGCGAACAGCTTGAAGTCGCCGAAGCCCATGCCCTCCTTGCCCGTCAGCAGCTTGAAGGCGTGGAAGACGCTCCAGAGGAGCAGGTAGCCCGCGGCCGCGCCGAGGATGGCGTCGCCGGGCGTGACCGGCAGGGCGCTGCCCGCGGCCGGGTCGTGCCCGAGGCTGGCCAGCAGGCCGAGCCACAGCAGCGGCAGCGTGATCGCATCGGGCAGCAACTGGTGGTCGGCGTCGATTCCGGTCAGGGGGATCAGCATCCAGGTGACCAGCAGCGCGCAGCCGGCAGTAAAGCCGAAGCCGAAGTGCCAGGCCACGGCGGCGCTGAGGATCGCGGTCGTCAGCTCGACCAACGGATAACGAACCGGGATCCGGGCGCCGCAGCTGGCGCAGCGGCCGCGCAGCGCCAGCCAGCTGACGACCGGGATGTTGTGGACGGCCCGGACCGGCGCCTTGCAGGCGGGGCAGTGGGAGCGCGGCGAGGACAGCGTCAGGGCCGGCTCGCCGGCGGCTCGCGGGCTCTCCCGTCAGTTCGGCGCACTGCGCGCGCCACTGGGCGTCCAGGATCAGCGGCAGGCGGTAGATGACCACGTTCAGGAAGCTGCCGACCAGCAGGCTCAGGATGAAGACCGCGGCCGTGAACGCGACGGTGTCGGCCTGCAGCAGGGTGACGATGTCCACGGTCTGCGAGTCTCCCTTCAGCGAAACGCCGCGACGAGCGCGGCGTTTCGGTGTCGGCTGCGATGCCGGCGTCGTCAGATCACGGCGCCGAGCTTGAAGATCGGCAGGTACATGGCGATGACCAGGCCGCCGACCAGCACGCCCAGGATGACCATGATCAGCGGCTCGAGCAGGCTGGACAGGCTGTCCACCGCGGAATCGACTTCCAGTTCGTAGAAATCGGCGACCTTGGACGCCATCTCGTCCAGCGAACCGGACTCCTCGCCGACCGCGATCATCTGCACCACCATGTTGGGGAACAGGCCGGTGTTTTCCATGGCCCGCTGCAGGCGCAGGCCGGTGGCGACCTCGTCCTTCATCCGCATCGTCGCCTGCTCGTAGACGATGTTGCCGGTGGCGCCGGCCACCGACTCCATGGCCTCGACCAGCGGCACGCCGGCCGCGAACATGGTCGACAGCGTGCGCGCGAAGCGCGCGATGGCGGCCTTGACCAGGATCGGACCGATGATCGGGATCTTCAGCATCATCCGGTCGATGAACTGCCGCATCGGCCTGCGAGCGCTTGTGGAAATAGCCGAGAACGCAAAGACGATGCCGCCCGCAACGATCGGCCATCAACCAGCCCTGGTCCTGCACGAACCGGGACAGGTCGATGACCATGCGCGTGAACGCCGGCAGGTCGGCGCCGAAGCCCTTGAACAGGCTCTCGAACTGCGGAATCACGAAGATCAGCAGGATGACGGTACGATGACGGCGACGGCCAGGACCGCCGCCGGGTAGAACAACGCCTTCTTGATCTTCTTCTTCAGCGCCTCGGTCTTTTCCTTGTAGGTCGCGACCTTGTCGAGCAGGCTCTCCAGGGCGCCGGCCTGCTCGCCGGCCTCGACGAGGTTCACGTACAGGTCGTCGAAGTAGAGCGGGATGCTTCCCAGCGCCTCGTGCAGGGCGGTGCCGGACTCGATGTCCGCCTTGATGTCGAGGATCAGCTTCTGCATCTTGGGCTTGTCGTGGCCGACGCCGACGATCTCGAAGGCCTGCACCAGCGGGATGCCGGCCGTCAGCATCGTGGCCAGCTGGCGGCTGAACACCGCGATGTCCAGCGGCGTGATTCTTGCCGCCGCCGCCGAAGAGCTTGCGCTCCTTCCTGATCTTGACCGGGATGACGCCCTGGCGCCGGAGGTCCGCGCGGATCTCGTTCTCGCTGACCGCGAGCGACCGTCCCTTGAGGCGGTTGCCCTTGCGGTCGGTGCCTTCCCAGACCCAAGGGGTGTCTCTCTTGGCAACTGCTGCGGCCTGCGCCATGTGTGTCCGCCCTGCTTAAGTGAAACGACCCAATCCTAACCCGTTGCGACTCAGTCAACTGTGACGCGGTTGACTTCTTCGAGGCTCGTCAGCCCGTCCCGGACCTTCTTGAGTCCGGCCCTGCGCAGGTCCCAGACGCCTTCGCGGTCCGCCTCGTCGCGGATGTCCGGCGCGCTGCCGCCGGCCAGGATGATCCGGCCGATGGCCTCGGTCACCGGCAGCACCTCGTAGATCCCGACCCGGCCCTTGTAGCCGTCGGTGCACTGGCTGCAGCCCGACCGGCCGGAAGATCCGGAACTCATGCTCTTGACCTCGTCCTCGGTGAAGCCTTCCTTGAGCAGCGCCTCGGCCGGGCAGGTCCACCGGCTCCTTGCAGTTGCCGCACAGCCGCCGCGCCAGGCGCTGGGCGATGATCAGGCTGACCGAGGTGGCGATGGAGTAGGGCTTGACGCCCATGTCGACCAGTCGCGTGAGCGTCTGCGGCGCGTCGTTGGTGTGCAGCGTGGACAGCACCAGGTGGCCCGTCTGGGCGGCCTTGATGGCGATCTCGGCCGTCTCGAGGTCGCGGACCTCGCCGACCATGATGACGTCCGGATCCTGGCGCAGGAAGGCGCGCAGCGCCGAGGCGAAGGTCAGCCCGACCTTCGGGTTGACGTTGACCTGGTTGACGCCGGGCAGGACGATTTCCGCCGGGTCCTCGGCCGTCGAGATGTTCGTGTCTTCCACGTTCAGGATGGCGAGGCCGGTATACAGCGAGACGGTCTTGCCGCTGCCGGTCGGTCCGGTCACCAGGATCATGCCCTGCGGCTTCGCCAGGGTCTTCAGGTACAGCTTCCTTCTGGAACGGCTCGTAGCCCAGCGCGTCGATGCCCAGCATCGCCGTGCTGGCATCCAGGATACGCAGCACGATCTTCTCGCCGAACAGCGTGGGGCAGGTGCTGACGCGGAAGTCGATGGAGCGGTTCTTCGACAGCCGCATCTTGATGCGGCCGTCCTGCGGCACACGCCGCTCGGCGATGTCCAGCCGCGACATGACCTTCAGGCGGGCCGACAGCTTCTGCGCCAGCTGCACCGGCGGCTGGGCCACTTCCTTCAGGATGCCGTCGAGGCGGACGCGGATGCGGTAATACCTTTCGTACGGCTCGAAATGGATGTCCGATGCGCCCTTGCGGATGGCATCCAGCATGATCTTGTTGACGAAGCGGACGATCGGCGCGTCCTCGACGTCGTCGCGGCCGACGCCTCGGCGTCACGTGCTCGTCGGCGGAGATGTCCAGGTTCTCGAGGTCGAAGTCGTCGTCGGCCAGCGCGGCATCGACACGTCGACCTGCTCGATGGCCTTCTGCACGGCCTTCTGCAGCTTGTCGTCCTCGACGACCACGGCCTCGATGGACAGGCCCGTCTGGAACTTGATCTCGTCGATGGCGTGCAGGTTGGTCGGGTCGGAGACCGCGACGTGCAGGCGCTTGCCGCGCTTGACCAGGGGCAGGACCCGGTGCTTCGAAATTTGGTATCCCTGGCAGAAGATCTTCTCAGACAGCGGCACTTCGTTCCCTGATACAGGATTCAAGAACAAAAGGGCTGAAGCAGCATGAAGCAGCCGAATATTTGGGCGTGGGATTGCGGACCATACAACGATATTGGAGGATTTAACTCGCCCACTAACCCTTATATAGAATTTATTATAAGGGAAACTGGCGGCTTTTTAAAAAGGTGGCCCGATGAAACTTTTACAATCTTGGAATGAGCGAATGCAAAAGGTTGTACCAGAACCAGTCGTTCGTTCTATTGACTATGTTTTGAAAAAATCGCCCCAGTACTATGCCATGAAAACCAATTTTGTTGAATCTCTGGACGGTGCGCAGGCCATGCTGAACTTTGTCTTGCAGCGACCTCTTTCCCATATTGGGTTTGATACAGAGTTTCGTTATGACCGTCCGAGGGTGGTGATCGACAAAAAGAAACACGGCCCATGATCCGAAAAGCATCCGACCGCTTTTGCTGTCGCTTGCCGTGGCGGAACCGTTTGATGACGAAAAGGGTTGCCTGTACAACTTTGTTATTGACCTTAGAAAACCGGAGTTGTTGTCGGTCCTAAAGAAACTTTTTCGGCTCCCGATAACTTTCTCCGGTCACTCTGCCAAGGGGGAGCTTTTTTGCCTGTGGCAGCTCGGGTTGCCGGAACCAAATATCCTCTGGGACACCTTTATCTTTGAGAAAGTTATGCACCTGGGACGGTACCATCACAAGTACAATCTGCAGAAATCGGCCGACACTTTCGAGCAGATCCAGGCCAAGGAAGAGGCAAAGGAAAAGGAAATGTTTGGTTTTTCCCTTGTTGCAACCTGCCAGCGACATGGAGTGGCATATCCCATGGAAACGGAGAAAAAGCGGTTGCAGCAATCGTTTCTGGTCCATTCCAGTGATGACCCGTTTTCACAGGAGCAGATCGAATACGCTGCCGAGGACGCCATTGCCGCTGGCCTGCTCTATCCCCTCCAGGTTCAGAAAAGGCTGTCCAGCATGGCTTGTTTCACCATTGCGAGACCGTGGAGATGGCCTGGGTGATTACCAATGCCCGCATTGAGTGGACCGGGGTGCGGGTGATGAAAGAAAGCGTGACGAGACCATTGACAGAATAAAAGTGCATCAGGAGACGCTGAAAAATCACCTGGCCGCTCAGTACGGCATCCAGAACACCCGGAGCCACAAACAGTTGTCGGAGTTTTTTAAAAAATGTGGTCTCCTGTATAAGTTTCTGCAGGGCGACAAAGTGAGTTTTGACAAGAATACCCTAGAGAAAAAAGCTGGTTTGCATCCGGCAATTGCCCTTTTACGGGCAGAAAGAAAGGCCTCTAATCTCCTGGCGAACAAACTACTGTCACCAGATTTTGTGGGTGAGGATGGCCGAATCCGGGCCGAGCACCGGCAGCTTGGCGCAGACACCGGCCGACAGACAAGTCGCTGGCCGAACTTTCTGGGGTTGGACCGGGTGCTGCGGCCCCTGGTTATCCCTGAAAATGGCTACGGTATCGGGGAAGTGGATTGCCAGGCCGAGACAGCGTGCCGC
>CAVOGM010000003.1:0-365707 GCA_963695465.1 uncultured Gammaproteobacteria bacterium | reverse complement strand
GACCGCGAGCTCGAACTTCACATCGCGCGGATTGCGACCCTCGGCGATGCCCGCGCGCAGTGCCTCGACCTGGCCGGTCGGGCGGAACGACAGCAGCTCGAAATAGCGCCACATCAGGACGTCCGAGATCGACATCAGCTTGCCGAACATCTCACCCGGCGGGTCCGTGATGCCGACATAGTTGCCGAGCGACTTGGACATCTTGTTGACGCCGTCGAGGCCCTCCAGCAGCGGCATCGTGATGACGACCTGCGGCTCCTGCCCGTAATCGGCCTGAAGCTGCCGTCCGACCAGCAGGTTGAACTTCTGGTCCGTGCCGCCCAGCTCGACGTCGGCCTCCAGTGCGACGGAGTCATAGCCCTGCACCAACGGGTAGAGAAACTCGTGAATCGCAATCGGCTGGCCCGACTTGTAGCGCCGCGAAAAATCGTCCCGCTCCAGCATGCGCGCAACCGTGTGCCTGGCGGCCAGCTCGATCATCCCGGCCGAAGTCATCGCACCCATCCAGCGTGAGTTGAAATCGATGAGCGTCTTTTCCGGGTCCAGGATCTTGAAGATCTGGTCCTGGTAAGTCCGGGCATTGGTTTCGACATCGGCCGGCGTCAGCCGCGGCCGCGTGGCGTTCTTGCCGGTCGGGTCACCGATCATCCCGGTGAAGTCGCCGATCAGGAACACCACCTCGTGGCCGAACTCCTGGAACTGGCGCATCTTGTTGATGAGCACCGTGTGTCCGATGTGCAGGTCGGGCGCGGTCGGGTCGAAGCCGGCCTTCACTTTCAATGGCTTGCCGCGGGCGAGCTTGCGGGCCAGGTCCTCCTCGAGAAGGACGTCCTGGGCGCCCCGGCGGAGTTCCTGCATCTGTTCGGCTGGTGTGGGCATCAATCTCCCCTGAGAGCCGGGCCGAAGGGCTTTGTGCACTGCGGCGGCGGAGCCGCAACTGTATGGGCAGGACCGCGGCGGCGCAATCCGCCCACCCGGGTGTTCCCTCGCCGAGACCCGCGGGCAGAAATGATTCCCAACTTTATGAACTGGCTCAAGATACTTCTGTTGACGCCGCTATCAGCGGTTGATTAACGTGGCGGCTTGAATCCTGTCGGGGACGCGATTTCGTGGAAAACACTGGCGAGGCATCCGGTAACGCAATGAGCATGGTCGCCGAGGTGGCCGCTCATCCAAACCGGTTCGGCGTGTTTGCCGCGTTCCTCGTGGCCGGCGTCGCCATCGCGGCGGCGATTTCGCAGAGTCTCCCGCCGCCTGCGACCGATGTGCTCCAGCCGCCGGTGTCGACGGCGCGCGCCGCCGTGGCCGCACCGGTCGAAATCCAGGAGCCCGTGTCCCCGTTCCAGTCCGCAGAGATCATCATCCGCCGTAACGACACGCTGGACGCGATCTTCCGGCAGATGGAACTGTCGCTGGCCGACCTGGCGGAACTGCGCAACCTCCCCGACGTGCGCAAGAGCCTCGACATGCTCCGGCCGGGCGACATCATCATGCTGACGCACCTGAACGGCGAGTTGAAGTCGCTGACGCGCCGCCTCTCCGACACGGCGACGCTTTCCGTCACGCGCGCCGGGCAGGGCTTCAGCACCGACATCATCGAGAATCCACTGGAGATCCAGGAAACCTCGATGTCCGGCACCATCGACTCGTCGCTGTTCGGCGCCGTGAACTCCGCCGGTGGCAGCGACGGCCTGGCCGTGGCGCTGGCCGACGTCTTCAAATACGACATCGACTTCGTCAACGAGGTCCAGCCACGCGATCGTTTCGCCGTGGCCTACCAGCAGCAGTGGCAGGACGGTGCCTTCGTCCGCGACGGCGAAATCCTCGCCGCCGAGTTCGTGAACAAGGGCAAGACGTTCCGCGCCGTGCGCTACATCATGCCCGACGGCTCAGCGGAGTACTTCACTCCGGACGGCCACAGCGTCCGCAAGGCGTTCCTGCGCTTCCCGGTGGCCTTCGGCCGTGTCAGCTCGGGCTTCAACCTGGCGCGGCGGCACCCGGTGCTGAAGACTGTGCGCGCGCACAAGGGCATCGACTTTGCGGCGCCGGTCGGCACGCCGATCAAGGCCGCGGGCAGCGGACGGGTGATCTTCCGCGGCGTCAAGGGTGGCTACGGCAACGCCGTCATCCTGGCCCATGCCGGCAGCGTGACGACCCTCTACGGGCACATGTCGCGTTTCACCCGCGGCCTGCGGGTCGGCGACAAGGTCAAGCAGGGCGAGGTCATCGGTTACGTGGGCATGACCGGCCTCGCAACCGGGCCGCACCTGCATTACGAATACCGTGTTGGCGGGGTACATCGCAATCCCGCGACCGTGCCATTGCCCAAGGCGGAGACGATTCCGGCCAACCTGCGCGCGGACTTCGAGGCCAAGAGCGCGCCATTACTGGCGCGGCTCGACGCAATCAGCGCCGGCGGCGAGACTCGCGTCGCCCTCGCCTCCCCCTGACCGAAAGCGGCGCGCACAGCCGCCTGCCGGGCTTGCCCGGCGGGTTGCAGATCACATCGGGGAAGATCAGGCGGAGAAGGACGATCCGCAGCCGCAGGTCGACTTCGCATTCGGATTACGAATGACGAACTGCGCGCCCTCGAGGTCCTCGCGGTAGTCGATTTCGGCGCCGACCAGGTACTGGAAGCTGAGGGGGTCGACCAGCAGAGTAACGCCCTGGTTGGCGATCCGCTCATCGCCATCCTCGACGTTCTCGTCGAAGGTGAAGCCGTACTGGAAACCGGAACAACCGCCCCCGGAGACGAATACCCGCAGCATCAGCTTGGGGTTGCCCTCCTCACGGATGAGCTCGCTCACCTTGCGGGCGGCGGCGTCGGTGAAGATCAGGTCGTCCAGGGACGTGGCGGTTTCGGTCATGGCTGTCTGTTTGTCCATCAAGATATAGACCCAGTCTACTCGGCAGCAGTTCCCGGGGTCAAAGAACCGCTGGCGTCGCCGACAAGCGCCTGGGCCCAGGGGAAACTCTGCCTGACCGGCTCCGGACCGCTCCGGTTGGAGCGGTATTCGAGCTGCACGGCGGCGGGCTTGAACCCCTCCGGCAGCCTGACCCCGACCTCGACGGTCGTAAAGTACCTCACCTTGAACTCAACCCGGTCGCTGCCTTCGGTGGAGATGTCGCGCAGCTTGAGTTCCGTCAGGGAACCGCCCCGCGAACCGCTGATGACCAGGGTCATCGACCCGCTGGCGGTGGCGTCCCGGGTTGCGGTCTGCACGAGCGTCACGGCGATCGTATAGCGGTCCTTTTCCTCCGGCTTGATCGACAGTTCCTGGACCTTCAAGGTTCCGCTGCCGAACTTCTCCTCGACCAGGCCCCGATAGAACTCCAGTTCCTGCTGCTGGCGCGCCAGCTCCGCCTGCAGTTCGCCGATCATGGCCTGGGTTTCGGACTGGGCCTCCCGGTCCACCTGTGTCGAGACCGCACCGGCCGCCAGGCGGCGCTGGAGGCTGCCGACCTCACCGGTCAGTTCCTCCACGCGCGCCGCCAGCGCCTGGCGCTGCGTCAGCGAGGAAAAGGCGGAATACCCGGCGAGGGAACGGCCGTATTCGAAGGCGGCGTACAACAGCAGGGCGCCGACCGCCAGAGCGGCCAGGCGACGCCAACCCGCTGCGGTCAGCCGGAATTTCATCTCCCGGGGGGCCTGTCAGGGTTTGGCACGCGGCCGGCTCCTTGGCGTCATCCGCTCGTCCCACCAGTCGGGACGGGGTGGCGGACCCCCGTCAAAGGCGTATTCGCCCAGCTCCTCGAGTGCCCGGGTATAGACGCGGCGCTTGAAGTAGATCACTTCACGTACCGGGTCCCAGTAGTCCGCCCAGCGCCAGCGGTCGAATTCTGCAGGGTGTTCGGTCGCGTCGAACCGCAGGCGGGATTCCGGCGCCGTGAGCCGCAGCAGGAACCAGCGCTGTTTCTGCCCGATGCACAGCGGCTTTGAATTGCGGCGGCGGAATTGCGGCGGCAGGCGATAACGCAGCCAGCTTCGTGTCCGGCCAAGCTCCTCCACGTCGCCACGCTCGAGCCCGATCTCTTCCTCGAGCTCCCGATAAAGCGCCGTTTCGGCCCGCTCGCCGCGCAGGATGCCGCCCTGCGGAAACTGCCAGCCACGGGCGCCGGCGCGCCCGCCCAGGAACAAGCGGCCGTCGTCACCAATCAGGATGATCCCTACGTTTGCGCGAAAACCCTGCGAATCGATGTAGTCGTCCGTTGCCGGCACAAATGGTCTCCTTGCCCGATTGTTCCATACCGCCGAGGCTGCCGGCCAGACGGGATCTGCTTGCCCTGGCTTGCGGCGGCAGTCTAGCCTTCCCGACATCCTCCGACCGCAGGTGCCTGATGCCCCGCCTTTCGGCATTTCTCTTGCTCGCGCTCGCCGCCATCGGCGCGCTCGCGCTGTCGGTCATGTTCGGCAGCACGAGTCACGGCCTGGCTGAGCTGTGGCAGCAGCTCTTCGTCCAGCAGGATCCCGTGGCGCGCGCCATCGTCTTCGACCTGCGCCTGCCCAGGGCCGTCACGGCCTTCGCCACCGGGGCCACGCTGGCGCTCGCCGGCGTGCTGATGCAGGTCCTGCTGCGCAATCCGCTCGCCGACCCCTACGTGCTCGGGGTGTCGGGCGGTGCGGCGGTCGCGGCACTCGGCGCGATGCTCGCCGGCCTGACCGGCTTGTGGATCGACGCCGGCGCTGCGGGCGGGGCGCTCGTGGCGATGTGGCTGGTCTTCGCCCTCGCCCACGGCCCCGGGGGTTGGACACCCGCGCGGCTGCTGCTGACCGGCATCGTGGTCGCCGCGGGCTGCAGCGCCGCCGTCAGCCTGATGCTGGCACTCGCGGACGAGGGCCCGGTTCGCGGCATGTTGTTCTGGCTCATGGGCGATTTCACGTACGCCGGCATGCCGTGGCTGGCCCTGACGACCCTGTTCGTTGCGGCCCCGGCCTGTTTTGCCATCGCGCGGCCCCTCGACGTACTGGCCCGCGGCGACCTCCAGGCCAGCATCGTCGGCCTGCCGGTGCGGCCCATCCGGATCGGCATCTACGTCGGCGCGTCGCTGCTGACCGCGGTCGCCGTCACCACGGCCGGCAGCATCGGCTTTGTCGGGCTGGTCACCCCGCACCTCGTGAGGCTCGCGCTCGGGGCTTCCCACCGGATCGTCGTCCCGGCCGCGGTCCTGGCCGGCGGAACGCTGGTCGTGCTGGCCGACCTGGCCGCACGAACCGTCGTCGCCCCCAGGCAGTTGCCGGTCGGCGCGCTGACCGCGCTGGTGGGGGTACCGTTGTTCCTGGTCCTGATGAGACGGCAGCGGCGCATCGCGTAGGAGGTGCCAGGCACCCTTGCAGAGGTGCCAGGCACCGAGAGGGTGCCTGGCACCTTTTCATGCCGCAAGCCATGCCGCGATCGTCATGTTTCGAAGCTATACTCGCGCCTCACCGCCCAGGGAGAACAACAATGCGCACTCGTCGTCCATCAGCAACCCTTGCGTTCGCCGTCGGCAGCCTGCTCTGCGCAACGAGCGCGGTTTCGCAGGAACTGACCCTCGAGGAAATCGTGGTCACCGCCCAGAAGCGCGTCCAGTCCCTTGCAGACGTGCCGGCCGCCGTGTCGACGATTTCCGGCGATAGCGTCAACGACTACCTCGGTGGCGCCCAGGACATTCGCGCCCTGGGCGCCAGGGTTCCCGGTCTCAATGTCGAGACGTCAAACGGCCGCACCCAGCCGCGCTTCTACCTGCGCGGCCTGGGCAACATCGACTTCGACGTCAACGCCAACCAGCCGGTCGCGATGAGCTTCGACGACATAGCGCTCGAGAACAACACCCTGCGCAGCCTGCCGCTGTTCGACATCGAGCGCATCGAGGTGCTGAAGGGCCCGCAGGGGTCGCTGTTCGGCCGAAACACCAATGCCGGTGCGATCAAGATCGATTCCGTCAGGCCCAGCGCCGAGCGCAACGGCTATGCAAGCCTTTCCTACGGCGTGCGCGACACGCTGATCGCCGAGGGCGCCACCAACTTCAGCCTGTCGGACAGCCTGGCCGCGCGCGTCTCGCTCAAGTACCAGGAGCGCGGCAAGTGGATCGACAACGTCTCCAACGGCCCGGGCGATGACTTCGGCGAATTCGAGGAGCTGGGCTGGCGCGTGCAGCTGGCCTGGGATCCTTCGGACTCCTTCTCGGGCCTGCTGAAGCTGCACGGCTTCAGCCAGGAAGGCAGCGATCCCAACGTGTTCTACGCGAACGCGATGGCGGTCGGCAGCAAGGGCCTGAGGCCCGGGTTCGACGAGGAGATCGCGAGCCACGACGACGGCGACGTCGCGACGCTCGAGCTGGACCACATTGGCGCCGCGCTGAACCTGGAGTGGACCTTCGGCAACGGCATGCGGCTGACCTCGATCACCGGCTACGACACGGTCGACAACTTCCAGAGTGCCGACGTCGACGGCGGTGAGGTTTCCTTCGACGAGGCCGACGAGGGCGTGCTGGGCAAGCAGCTCTTCTTCGGCGTCGCCACCGGCGACGGCCTGGACAAGCACTACCAGTTCACCCAGGAGTTCCGCCTCGCGCAGCAGAGAGACCGGCTGTTCTACCAGGTCGGCGTGTTCTACTTCGACGAGGACTTCGACCTCATCAACCAGAATTTCCTGAGCCCGCTGGAAACGGCGCTGGTCACCCAGAAGACCACCTCGCAGGCGGTTTTCGGCCAGGCCGAGTACGAACTCAACGACGCCTGGGCGGTGACGATCGGCGGCCGCTGGACCGACGACGAGAAGGACCTGACGGTGGGGCCGGGCGTCGACGGCGGAACCGTGACGCCGGCGTCGATATCCGTTTCGGATGACTTCTTCAACTGGGACGTCGCGCTGACCTGGGATGTCAGCGACGACTGGACCTTGTACGGCCGCGTCGCCACCGGTTCGCGTGGCCCCGTCACGCTCGGCCGCTTCGGCTTCGTCAGCTCGGCGAAGACCGAGGACACGCTGTCCACGGAACTCGGCTTCAAGAGCACGCTGCTCGGCGGCCGGGCACGCTGGAACACCTCGGTCTATTCCTTCAGGAACGACGACCAGCAGCTCACGGCGACCGGCGGCGTGGGCAACGTCAACCAGCTGCTGAACGCGAAGCGCGTGAACGGCCACGGGGTTGAGACCGACTTCGACCTGCTGGTCACGGAGAACCTCTTCGTCTCGGCCAACCTCAGCTACAACAAGACGGAAATCGACGACCCGGGCCTGCGCGACGACCAGTGCGGTTCCACGCCGTCGTGCACCGGACTCGATCCGGTCGCCGGCATTCGGGACACTTTCTTCGGCCCGGCGACCGAGGTGTTCATCGACGGCAACCCGCTGCCGCGCACGCCGGAGTGGATCTTCAACTTCGTGCTGCAGTACAGCTACCCGCTGCAGGCCGGCGAGCTGTACTTCAACACCGACTGGAACTATCGCGACGAATCGAACCTGTTCCTGCATCGCTCCGTCGAGTTCGTGCAGGAGTCACGCTGGCTCGGCGGGCTGCGGGCCGGCTACCGCTCGAATCGCGGCTACGAGGTTGCGGTCGTGGGTCGCAACATCACCGACGAGGTCGTGGTCGAGGGCGGCATCAACTTCCTCAACCTGACGGCGTTCGTCAGCGAGCCGGCTTACTGGGGCCTGGAGTTGCGCACCCAGTTCTAGGCCTTTACGGTGCCAGGCACCTCCGGGTGCCTGGCACCTCTCATGCCTTCTTCTTCAGCCGCTTGACGAATTCGGCTTCCACCACGGGGTGGACGAACTTCGAGACGTCCCCGCCCAGGGTCGCTATCTCACGGACCAGCGTCGAGGAGATGAAGGTGAACTGTTCCTGCGGCGTCAGGAACACGTAGTCGACCTCGCGATCCAGGTGCCGGCTCATGTTGGCGAGCTGGAACTCGAACTCGAAGTCCGAGACCGCCCGCAGGCCGCGGATCACGACGCCGCAATTCTGCTGCTGCGCAAAGTCGACCGTCAGCCCCGAGTAACCCATGACCTCGACGTTGCCGAGGTCGGCCAGTACCTGACGCGCCATGTCGACGCGAACCTCGAGGGAGAACATCGGGACCTTGTTGGGATTCGCGGCGATGCCGATCACCACCCGGTCGAAGATGCTTGCGGCACGCCGCACGAGGTCGTGGTGACCGTTCGTGATCGGGTCGAAGGTCCCTGGGTACACGGCCTGGCGCTTGGATTTCTGGGTCATGTCGACTGCCCGCCCTCGTTGTCCGGTTCCGGGTGCGTCGCGGGCGACGGCGCATCGGCGGCCGGGCCAGCAGCCAGATAATAGCCGACATCGCCCGCCCGCCCGGAACGGTGCATTCGCCAGCCCTCCGGCAATCCGGGCGCGCCGTCGGCCATGCCGCACTCGACGTAGACCAGCGCTCCCGGGGCGAGCCAGCCGCCGCGGTCGAGGCGCTGGAGCAGCCCGGGCAGCAGCCCCGAGCCGAAAGGCGGGTCCAGGAACACGATGTCGAAGCGCTGGGCAGGACCACCGAGCCACCCAGGCGCATCGGCCTGGACGACGGACGCGGCATCGGCGGCGAGCTCTTGTGCCAGCGATTTCAGGTGCCCGACGATGGCGGCGTCCCGCTCCACGAACACGGCGTTCGCGGCGCCCCGCGACAGCGACTCGAATCCCAGCGCCCCGCTGCCAGCAAACAGGTCCAGGCAGCGTGCCCCACGGATCGAGGGTTCCAGCCAGTTGAAAAGCGTCTCGCGCACCCGATCCGGGCTCGGGCGGATCTGCGAGCCGGCCGGAAAGCGGATTTTCCTGCCGCGCCAGCGGCCGCCGATGATCCGTACTTCGCCGCGGCCCTGCGGCGGGCGCCTCGCCGGCTTCGAATGCGGCGAATGGTCCCGGCGGCTGTGCTGTTTGCGGGGCATCGAGGTGTCAGATCCCTTGAGTCGGCATGCAGGCGCGCCGCGAGCGGAGAGCGCGCAAGCGCCGCTTGCCGGAGATGATACGCGCCCGGGGAACGCTACAGGCAACAGCGGGCGCCTGCCAGGGATGCGCGGCCGGAGGCTCGGGTCGCGGGTGTGAAAAATCGAGGTGCCGGCTTTTCGGTACAATCCGCCGACCAACGAGGTCACCGATGTTCGGCTCGCGCGCGAAGACACCCGACGAGACTGCTGGGAAGCCTGCCGAAGGCGGTTTCCTCGCGCGCCTGCGTGCGAAGGTCAACCGGGGCACGTCCTGGATCGGCGACCTCCTGCCCGGGCGGAAGATCGACGACGAGCTGCTCGAGGAGCTCGAGACGCGCCTGCTCGCCGCCGACGTCGGCGTCGAGGCGACCGAGGCGGTCCTCGGCGAGCTGCACCGCAAGGTCGCCCGCAAGGAACTGGCCGATGCAGACGCCCTGCTGGCCGCGCTGCGCAGCGCGCTGCTGGACATCCTGCGACCTGCCGAGAAGCCTTTCGTCGTGGACCGCAGCCGGCGGCCCTACGTCGTGTTGGTCGTCGGGGTCAACGGCTCCGGCAAGACCACGACCATCGGCAAACTCGCGCGGCTCCTCAAGCAGGACGGACTGAAGGTGATGCTGGCCGCCGGCGATACTTTCCGCGCGGCTGCCGTCGAACAGCTGGCTGTCTGGGCCGAACGCAACCGGGTGCCGATCATTGCCCAGGCGACCGGTGCCGATCCGGCTGCGGTCGTCTTCGACGCGCTCGAGGCTGCCCGGGCGCGTGGCGTGGACGTGCTGATCGCCGACACCGCCGGCCGCCTGCACACCCAGTCGCACCTGATGGACGAGCTCAAGAAGATCACCCGGGTGCTCAAGCGGCTCGACCCGGAGGCACCACACGAGGTGCTGCTGGTGCTCGACTCGAGCCTGGGCCAGAACGCGGTCAGGCAGGCCGAGCAGTTCAACAAGGCGGTTGGCGTCACCGGGCTGGTCGTCACCAAGCTCGACGGTACGGCCAAGGGCGGCGTCGTGATCGCAATCGCGCGCAAGTTCGACTTGCCGATACGTTTTGTCGGCGTCGGCGAGCAGGTGGGCGACTTCGGGCCGTTCAAGGCCGAGGCCTATGTCGACGGGCTGCTGCGGCCCACGGAAACCGCAGGCCCATGATCTCCTTCCAGCGGGTCTTCAAGCGCTATCCGAGCGGCCGCGAGGCACTCGCCGAGGTGACCTTCGACCTGGCCTCGGGCGAAATGGCCTTCCTGACCGGCCACTCCGGTGCTGGCAAGAGCACGGTCCTCAAGCTCATCGCACTGCTCGAGCGGCCGACGCGAGGGCAGGTCATCGTTAACAACCGCAACACGACCAGCGTCGGCAGCCGGGCAATTCCCGCCTTTCGCCGCCAGGTCGGCGTCGTGTTCCAGGACCACAAGTTGCTGGCCGACAGGCCGATCTACGACAACGTCGCACTGCCGCTCGTGATCGCGGGCGTCACGCGCCGCGAACTCGACAAGCGTGTTCGCGCAGCGCTCGACCAGGTCGGGTTGCTCGGCAAGGAAACGAGCTTCCCGATGGAGCTGTCGGCCGGCGAGCAGCAGCGCGTGGGCATCGCGCGCGCCGTGATCAGCAAGCCGCCGGTGCTGATCGCGGACGAGCCGACAGGCAATCTCGACCCGGACCTCGCGCTCGAGGTGATGAACCTGTTCAAGCGCCTGAACGACGTCGGCGTGACCGTCATGGTCGCGACCCACGACGTCCACCTGATCGACCGCTTCGGCGTTCGCCGCATCCACATCGAGCACGGCCAACTGGCCGGGTTGCCCCCCGATGTCGCGGCCTGACCCAGCCAGGAAGGCCTACGCCTCGGCGCGGCGCTCGCCGCTGGCGGTCCTGTCCACCTGGATCGAGCGCCATGTCCAGACCCTGGTGTCGTCGCTCGGCAAGCTGGTGCGGCAACCGTTCGCCACCATCCTGACGGTCGGCGTGATCGGCCTCGGCCTGGCGCTTCCCGCCTGTCTGTACCTGGTCGTCCTGAACGCCTCGGCGGTCACCGAGGGCATCGGCAGTACGGTGCAGTTGTCCGCCTACCTGAAGATCCCGATGACGGCAGAGCAGGCGCAAAAGGTGCTGCAGAGCATCGAGGCCCGCGACGACGTGCTGGATGCCCGCCTGGTGACGCCCGAGGAGGGGCTCAGGCAATTCGAGGACATGTCGGGATTTGGCGATGCGCTGAAAGCGCTGGGGGACAACCCGCTGCCGTATGCGATCACCCTCCGGCCGGCGCCCCTGTTCGACTCGCCGCAGGCCGTGGAGTCGCTGGCGGACGAACTCAAGACCCTGCCCGAAATCGAGATCGTGCAGGTCGACACCGAGTGGGTGCGGCGGCTGGACGCCATCCTCGATGCGCTGCGACAGGTCGTGCTGCTGGCCGCCGGCCTGCTGGGCCTCGGGGTCGTCGCGATCGTCGGCAATACGATTCGCCTGGACATCTACGGCCGACGCGATGAAATCGAGGTCATCAAGCTGGTCGGGGGCAGCAACGCCTTCGTCCGGCGGCCGTTCCTGTACAGCGGCACGTGGTACGGGCTGGGCGGCGGCTTGCTGGCCTGGGCCCTGGTCACGGCGGCCGTCTGGCTCCTGGCCGGGCCCATCGAGCGGGTCGCCTCCCTGTACGCCTCGACCTTCCGCCTCCATGGCCTCGCCCAGGACGGCATCCTGGTGCTGGTCGCCGGCGGCACCCTGCTGGGCTGGATCGGCTCCTGGATCACCGCCAGCTATCACCTGCGACGAATCGAGCCCCGCGCCTAACTCCCTGTTTATATTGGCTTCCATCACGGAACTTCCCGTCGGGTTAGCACTCCAATTCCGCGAGTGCTAAGTTCGCGCTAAGATAGTGACCAGCCCGTGAACGTGGAGGAATGACATCCCGATGACCAGTACCGCCCTTGCGCTTAAGCAGTCCTCTCACCTGATCGCCGCGCCGATCGGCAGCCTCGACGCGTACATAGAGCGCGTCACGAGCCTGCCCGTGCTCAGCCGGGAGGACGAGATCGAGCTCGCCGAGCATTTCCGCAACGACGGCGACCTGGAGGCGGCCCGGGCGCTGGTCCTGTCGCACCTGCGGTTCGTCGTGCACGTGGCGCGCGGGTATATGGGCTACGGCCTGCCGGTCGGCGATCTCATCCAGGAAGGCAACGTCGGCCTGATGAAGGCCGTGAAACGCTTCGACCCGTCGATGGGCGTTCGCCTCGTAAGCTTCGCGGTTCACTGGATCCGCGCCGAAATCCACGAATATGTCCTGCGCAACTGGCGACTGGTACGGGTCGCGACGACCAAGGCGCAGCGCAAGCTGTTCTTCAACCTGCGGCGCATGAAGAAGAACCTTGGCTGGCTGTCCGAGGACGAGACCCGGGCCGTCGCGCATGACCTCGGCGTCGAGGCGCGCGAAGTTCGCGAGATGGAGCAGCGGCTGGCGGCGCGCGACCTGTCTTTCGATCCGACGCCGGCCGACGACGATGGCGATGGCGTCTACTCGCCTGCCGCCTACCTGCCGGCCGACGGCGCCGATCCGGCCCTGGCGGTCGAGCAGGCGGAATGGGAAGACGCCGCGTCCGACTCGCTGGCGCTCGCCGTTGAACAGCTCGACGGGCGCAGCAGGCGCATCATCGAGACTCGCTGGCTGGCGGAAGACAAGCTGACGCTGCACGACCTGGCTGCCGAGTTCGGCATCTCGGCGGAGCGCGTCCGGCAGATCGAGGGCCAGGCCATGAAGAAGCTGCGCGGCTTCATGTCCTGAGCCGGTTACGGGTGCCAGGCACGCACCTGGCACCGTGAACCAACAGGTGTCAGTCACTTACCTGGCACCGCCGCGGTGCCAGGTAAGTGCCTGACACCTCTCGCTGGCACGTCACACCGGCGCGCCTTTTGCCTCCTCCTGCATCCCCGCCAGCGCCGCCTCGCGCACGGCCTGCGCCACCGCAGCGTGCACGTTGCGGTCCAGCGGATCCGGCACCAGGTCGTCCGACCTGGTCAGGTCCGATATCCGGTGTGCCGCCGCGATCAGCATCTCGTCCGTGAATCGGCGCGCCCGGGCCTCGAGCGCTCCCTTGAACAGTCCCGGGAAGCCGAGCACGTTGTTGATGCCCTTGCCGTCGGCGGCAAACGCGGCACCGTGCTGCAGCGCCTTGACCGGGTCGATCTCCGCGTCCGGGTTCGACAACGCGAAGATGATCTGGCCCTCACGCACCATCTCCGGCTTGATCAGGCCGCGCACGCCCGTGGTCGTGATCACGATGTCGCAGGTCGCCATGATGTCCTCGAGGGTGGAACGGGTTCCTCCCAGGCGCTCCAGACGATCCAGCGCCGCGGGGTTCCGGTCCGCACCCTTGACGCGCACCGCGCCGTGGCACTTGAGCAGCCGCACGATACCGATACCGGCCGCGCCGAGGCCAACCTGGCCGATGACGCAATCCTCGATCCGCCGGCCGACCCGCCGCACCGCCGTGTGCAGGGCCGCCAGCACCACCACCGCCGTCCCATGCTGGTCGTCATGGAGCACGGGCTTGTCCAGCCGGCGGCGCAGCTCGGCTTCGATCTCGAAGCACTCCGGCGCCGCGAAGTCCTCCAGCTGGATGGCGCCGAATGACTCCGCGATCGAGCAGATCACGTCGACGCAACGCTGTGGATCCGTTTCGGTCAGCAGGATCGGTACGGCGTTGATGTCGGCCAGCCCGGCAAACAGCGCCGCCTTCCCCTCCATCACCGGCAGCCCGGCCAGCGGGCCGATGTTGCCGAGGCCCAGCACCGCGGTGCCGTTGGTGATCACCGCGACCGTCCGGTCGAGGCTGGTGAACTGCCAGGCCACCTCCGGATTGTCGCGGATCGCCAGGCAAACGCGCGCCACGCCGGGCGTGTAGACGTCGCGCAGCACCTGCTGGGTATTGATCGGGATCGACGGCGACAGGCGGATCTTGCCGCCCCGATGCCGATCGAACACCCGATCCGACTTGCCGATGAAACTCGCGTTCGGCAACGCGTCGATCCTGCCGTACAGGCTGCGATCGGTCTCCTCGTCCATCTCCAGGGTGATTTCCCAGAGCGTGCGGCCCTGTTCGCGTCGTACCGCGTTCAGGTGATCGATCATCAGGCCCGCCTCGGCGATGACCTGCAGGACCTTGGCCAGGCTGCCTGGCTGGTGAACGGTCTCGACCATCAATATCTCGGGTATTTTCACTTTGGCATCCTGTTGTCGGCTGCAGGTGCGGGACGCGACGCAGATCGGCGTGCGGGCTTGCGGCTGTCACGCGTGGGCTGACCCCCGGGTGCCGGCCTGCGGGCCCCCGGGAAACAGGCGACTGGCCCCTCCTGACGGCCCGTATGGTAGTGAGCCGCCCGGCTTCGCGCCACGACTCACACGCCGTCCCCCCGGCAATCCGGCAAATCCGTAAGCGGGCTGATGCAGATGCGGCCCTGCGCCAAGCGCGGTACCCTTGGCGACTGATTTCGGCGCCTCGCCAGGTACGCGCGGCGCGCCGTCTGAAGAACAACAGGTTTTCCAAGGAGTCGCCCATGATCCGCCCGATCCCGTTCGCCAGGCTCGCCGCCGTCGCCCTGGTTTCCATCGCGATGGCCGCCTGCGCGGGCCAGAAAGAACCGGCCCAGAAGGCGCTGACCGAACTCAGCGCCGCCCTCGCCAAGGTCGGCGAGGTCAGCGAGAAGTACATGCCGGAAGAGTTCGCCGCGGTCCAGGCGCAGATGGACGGCCTCCAGGCGAGCTTCGACGGCGGCGATTACGACGCCGTCGTACAGGGCGCGCCGGCCGCCTCGACGGCCATCCGCCAGCTGCAGGCCGACGCCATCATTGCCAAGGCGGCCTACGCCAAGCAGATGAACGAGGAATGGGTCGAGACCGCGAAGACCATGCCCGACGTCATTTCGTCCGTGGACAAGCAGATTTCCCGCCTCAACGCCAGCGGCCGGTTGCCGAAGGGCCTGGACCGCGACGGATTCAAGCAGGCCGTGGCGACTTTCGACGAGGCGAAAAAGGTCTGGACGACGGCAGCGGAAGCCGGCAATGCGGGCAACGACGAGGAAGCGGTGCTGCAGTCCCGCGAGGTCAGGAAGACGGTTGATGCCGTCATGCAGACCCTCGGCATGGCTGCCGGCTGAGCCCACCCGAAACCTTCACGTCGGAGTCGTCATATGAACAGGATCTGGGCACTGGTTGCCCTTGCATTGATTGTCGCTGCCACCCCCGGGTGCTCGCAGAAGGACCCGGCGGCCGCAGCCATCGCCGCGGCGGAGCAGTCGCTCGTCGACGTGCATGAGTCCGCGATGAAGTACGTCCCGGACCAGTACGCCGAGATCAAGGCCGACCTCGAAAAGGCGCGAAAGGCCTTTGACGAGCAGAAATACGCCGAGGCACTGGCAGCGGTCAAGACGATCCCGGCCAGGGCGAAACAGCTTGGCGAGGAAGCGGCCGCGGCGAAGGAGGCGGCGACGGCACGGCTCGCCGAGACCTGGGGTGAACTGAGCGACTCCATACCGGAAAGGCTGGCGCAACTCGAGGCCAGGCTCGTCGAGCTGGGCAAGCTCCGGCAACTGCCCGCGGGCATCGAGCAGAAGAGCGTCAATATTGCCGAGTCCAGCCTCGAATGGGCCAGGAAAGAGTGGGACAAAGCGACCGCCGCATTTGCCGAAGGCAAGCTCGAGGAAGCCGCCAAGCTGGCACAGGCCGTCGATACGCTCCTCACCACGGGAATGACCGTGGTCGGGCTCACGCCGACCACCCCGGAAACCCCGCAGCAATGATCCAGGGGCGGCGCGCCCAGGCACGCCGTCCTTGTTGACCGGATTTCCCGGGGGTGGCGCATCGCTGCGCGCCCCCGGACTCATTTCACGGAGACCGCCCATGGCAACCGCAACCGGGACCCCGGCCGGCCACAAGAGCACGGCCCGCAGCCTCGATCCGCTGGACCTCTATGACGTCCATTCGCTGCTTTCGGAAGAGGAGCGGATGGTGCAGGAATCCGTGGCGCGGCTCGTCGACGAGAAAGTGCTGCCCGTCATCCAGAAGCACTTCGAGGAGCACACCTTCCCGCGCGAGCTGGTCGGCGAGCTGGCCGGCCTCGGGCTGCTCGGTTCGTCGCTCGAAGGCTACGGCTGCGCCGGCATGAACGCAGTCGCCTATGGGCTGATCTGCCAGGAGCTGGAACGGGGCGACTCGGGCATCCGCAGCTTCGTCTCGGTGCAGTCGTCGCTGTGCATGTACCCGATTCACGCCTTCGGCAGCGAGGCGCAGAGGCAGCGCTACCTGCCGCGCATGGCGACCGGCGAGCTGATCGGCTGCTTCGGACTGACCGAGCCGCACGGCGGCTCAGACCCGGCGAACATGAAGACCCACGCGAAGCGCCGCGGCGGCGACTGGGTGCTGAACGGCGCCAAGATGTGGATCACCAATTCGCCGATCGCGGATCTTGCCGTCATCTGGGCGAAGGCCGACGACGGCATCCGCGGCTTCATCGTCGAGCGCGGCACCAAGGGTTTCGAGACGCCCGAGATCGAGCGCAAGTTCTCGCTGCGCGCCTCGGCCACGGGCGCGATCTTCCTGCAGGACGTGGTCATCCCCGAGGAAAACGTGCTGCCCGGCGTGATCGGCCTGAAGGGCCCGCTGTCGTGCCTGACCCAGGCGCGCTACGGCATAACCTGGGGGGTGATCGGTGCGGCCCAGGCCTGCCTGCGGCAGGTCCTCGACTACACGGCCGACCGCGTGCTCTTCGGCCGCCCGCTGGCCGCCAACCAGGCAATCCAGATCCGGCTCGCCCAGATGGCGCGCAGGATCACCACCGCGCAACTTTTGTCGCTGCAACTGGGCCGGCTCAAGGACGCGGGAACGATGGCGCCTGCACAGGTGTCGCTGGCCAAGTGGAACAACTGCCGCATGGCGCTCGACATCGCCCGTGACGCGCGCGACATCCTTGGCGGCGCCGGGATCAGCGCCGAGTACGTGCCCATCCGCCACGCGCTCAACCTCGAGAGCGTCATCACCTACGAGGGTACCGAAACCATTCACCAGCTCACGATCGGCCGCGAGCTGACCGGCATCAACGCCTTCTAGACCGGGCCGGTACGCAGGCGGGACTGGCGGGGCCAGGAGTGCTGGCATCCGGGGAGCGGTTTCGCCCGAATGACAGGCCGTGACCCATACTCAGCGGCCCGCAGGCCAGTCGATGTTCACCCAACCCATGGTTTCAGACATGTCCAATTTCCCCACCCGTGGCGCCAGGGCACTCTTCACCGCGGCGCTGGCCGCGGCCGCCGTCCTGCTGTGCCTGGCTGGCGGCTGCGGCAAGGGCGCTGACGAGGCCGGCCCGGGCCGCCCTGCGCTGACGGTCGAGGTCGTGAAACCGGTTAGCCGCGACATCCCGCGCCAGATCGCGGCCTCGGGCGCCATCGCGCCCTGGCGGGAGGTCGTCATCGGCGTGGAGCTCTCCGGCCTGCGAATCGTCTCGATCGACGCCGATGTCGGCCAGGCGGTGCGCAAAGGCCAGATACTCGCGCGGCTGGAACGCGGCACCCTCGAGGCGGACCTGGACCAGGCCGACGCCTTGCTGGCGGAGGCCCGCGCCAGTGCGGCCGAGGCGCGCAGCAATGCGGATCGTGCCCGGGCACTCGGGTCGCGCAGCGCGCTGAGCGCCCGCGAGACCGAACAGCTCGTGACTGCCTCAGCGACCGCCGACGCGCGGGTCGAGAGCGCGAAGGCACAACTCGCCAATTCGCAGCGTCGCCTGTCGTACGCGACCATCTTCGCCCCCGACGACGGAATCATCTCGGCCAGGACCGCCACCGCAGGCCAGGTCGTCGGCAGCAGCAGCGAACTGTTCCGCATGATCGCCCAGGGCCGGGTGGAGTGGCGCGCCGAGGTGTCGGAGCGCGACTATCCGGCGATCCTTGCGGGCATGGCTGCCCAGGTCCAGCCGATCACCGGCCCGGCCGTCGCCGGCGCGGTGCGCACGGTCTCGCCGGGCCTGGATCCGGTCACGCGCCGTGGAGTCGCCTATGTGGACGTGCCGCTGACGCCGGAGCTGCGCCCGGGCATGTACGTCAGTGGCAGCCTGGGCCTCGACAGTACACGGGGGCAGGTCGTGCCGCTGTCCGCCGTCACGACCCGCGACGGCTCGCATTACGTCTTCACGGTCGGCGAAGACCGGCACGTGCGCGAGATCAAGGTTGAGCTCGGCGCGACCGCCGAGGACTGGGTCGAGGTCCTGTCCGGGCTTCCGGCCGGCACTCCCGTGGTGAAAAGCGGCGGCGCCTTCCTGCGCGATGGCGACCTGGTCGCCCTGGCCGGCGCCGGCGGATGAACGTTTCCGCGGCGTCGATCCGCCGGCCGCTGCCCGCCATCCTGGGCTTCGCGCTGGCCACGCTGGGCGGGCTATGGGCATTCGGTCAGCTCGGCGTCGCCGACTTCCCGGACATCGACGTGCCGATCGTGCGGGTCCAGGTCGGCTATGCCGGTGCGACGCCTTCCCAGCTCGAGACCGAGGTGACGCGCAAGGTCGAGGACGCGATCGCGAGCCTGCAGGACATCGACAAGATCATCTCGACCGTCACGGACGGCTCGTCGGTGACGATCATCGAATACGAACTCGAGAAGGACGTGGACGTCGCCCTGAGCGAGGTGCGTGATGCGGTGAGCCGCATCCGCGCCGACCTGCCGCAGGACGTGGACGAGCCCAACGTGACCCGCGTCAACATCGCCGGCGGCAACCTCATCACCTATGCGGTGACGTCGCCGACACAGGATGCCGCGGACCTGAGCTGGTTCGTGGATGACACCGTGACCAAGGCGCTGCTCGCCGCCGAGGGAGTCGGGTCGGTCACCCGGATTGGCGGCGTCGACCGTGAAGTGCGGGTCGACCTCGACCCCACCGCGCTCGCGGGCTGGGGCTTGTCGGCAGGTGACGTCTCCCGCCAGTTGCGCAGGGTCCAGGCCGAACTACCCGGCGGACGGGCCAATTGGGGCAGTGGCGAACAGTCCGTGCGGCTGCTCGGCACCGTGGCCGACGCAGCCGCCTTGCGTGAGTTCCCGATCGCCATGCCAGATGGCCGCCACCTCCGCCTCGACCAGCTGGCCCGCATTGTCGACGGGTACGCCGAGCCGCGGCAGCTGGCGCTGGTCAACGGCGAGCCCGCCGTCGCGTTTGCCTTGCAGCGGGCGCGCGGCGCGACCGAAGTCGAGGTGGCCAACCGGGCGCGGGGCGTCCTCGAGGCGCTGCGCGCCCAGAACCCCACCATCGAGATCCGCCAGATCGCCTCGATCGTCGATCGTGTCGAGGAGAATTTCACGATCTCGCTGCAGATGCTGGCCGAGGGCGCCTTGCTGGCGGTAATCGTCGTGTTTTTCTTCCTCAGGGACTGGCGCGCCACCTGGATCACCGCGGCGGCGCTGCCATTGTCGATCGTCCCGACCTTCCTGATCATGCACTGGCTCGGCTTCACCCTGAACACGGTCACGCTGCTCGCGCTGTCGCTGGTGGTCGGCATCCTGGTCGACGACGCGATTGTCGAAATCGAAAACATCGTGCGCCACCAGCGCGAGGGCAAGGACCCGAGGCGCGCCGCCATCGAGGCCGCGGACGAGATCGGCATCGCGGTCATCGCCACCAGCCTGACCATCGCCGCCGTATTCCTGCCGGTCGCGTTCATGCCGGGAATCCCGGGGAGGTTCTTCCGTCACTTCGGCTTCACGGCGGTCGCCGCCGTGATGATGTCGCTGGCGGTCGCCCGCATGCTGACGCCGATGATGGCGGCCCACCTGCTCACCGGCAGCGACCGACCGGAGGTGCGGCCCCGCTGGCTCGATCGCTACATCGATGCCGCCCGCTGGACACTCAACCACCGCCGGCAGACCCTGCTGGCGGGATTCGGCGTCTTCGTCGTTTCCGTGTCGCTGGTCGGCCTGCTGCCCACCGGCTTCATCCCCAAGGACGACCAGGACCAGAGCATCATCCAGATCGAGCTGGCGCCCGGCGCCACGCTGGCCGAGACCCGGGCGGTCGCGGAGCGGGCCACGCGCTTGCTGCTCGAAGAGCCGGACGTGGTCACGGTATTCGCCGCCGTCGGAGCGCCCGTCGTCAGCAACGCTCCCGGCGGCCGCAGTTCGAGTGGCGAGGTGCGCAGCGCCGGCCTGACGGTCACGCGACTGCCACATGGGGAACGCGTCCGCACGCAGACCGAATTCGAAGCCGCGGCCCGCTCGATCCTCGCACCGATTCCCGGCGTGCGCATGACCTTCGGTGCCGGCGACGCGGGCGAGAAGCTGACCCTGGTGCTCGCCGGAAACGACTCGCGGGTGCTGCTGGAAACGGCCCAGAAGGTAGAGCGCGAACTGCGCTCCATTGCCGGGCTAGGCGACGTCCGCTCCAGCGCAGCCTTGTTGCGGCCAGAGGTGCTGATCCGGCCCGACTTCTCCCGGGCCGCCGAGCTGGGCGTGACCACGGAGGCGCTGGCCGACGCGGTGCGCATCGCCACCAGCGGCGACGTCGGCTTCCGGTTGCCCAAGCTGAACCTGCCCACGCGGCAGGTGCCGATTCGCGTGCAGCTCGACGAGGCCGCACGCAGCGAGCCGTCGACGCTGGCGTTGCTGCGGGTTCCCGCGCGCGACGGCACGGTACCGCTGTCGAGCGTTGCCTCGCTGGAACTCAGCAGCGGTCCGGCACGGGTGGACCGGTTCGAGCGCATGCGCAACGTCAACATCGACATTTCACTCGACGGCCAGCCGCTCGGCACGGTCGAGAAGCTGGTCGACAGCGCGGAGACACTCCGGTCGCTGCCGGAAGGCGTGATCCGCAGGGCGAGCGGCGATGCCGAGCGCCAGCAGGAGCTGTTTTCGAGCTTCATCGTGGCGATGCTGACCGGCGTGTTCTGCGTGTACGCGATCCTGGCCGTTCTCTTCAACCAGGCCGTGCAGCCACTGTCGATTCTGGTTGCGTTGCCGATGTCCATCGGCGGCGCCTTCGGCGCGCTGCTGCTCACGGGCAACGCGCTGACCATGCCTGCCCTGATCGGCATGCTGATGCTGATGGGCGTCGCGGTGAAGAACTCGATCCTGCTGGTGGATTACGCGATCCTGGCGGAGGAGCGCGGCTTGTCGCGTTTCGACGCCATCATCGACGCATGCCGCAAGCGCTCGCGGCCGATCATCATGACTTCGATCGCCATGGGCGCGGGCATGCTGCCGGTCGCGTTGGGGATCTCGGGCGACGCGAGCTTCCGCTCGCCAATGGGCATCGCGGTCATGGGCGGCCTGGTCACGTCCACGGTACTGAGCCTGCTGGTGGTCCCGGCCACCTACTCCGCCGTCGCAAGCCTGCTCGATCGCTGGCATGGAAGGGCATCGGCTAAGCTGTCGGGCCAGCATCCCGGGGAGGCGTCAGGATGATCGATCTCACAGGCAAGACCGTGCTGATTACGGGCGCCAACGGTGCCGTCGGCCGGGCCGTCGCCGACAGGGCCGCCGCCCTGGGCGCCTCGCTGATCCTGGCGAGTCGCAGTTTCGCGAAGCGTACGGCCGTCGATCACCCACGGGCGCGACTGCTCACGCTCGATCTCGCCGAACCCGGCTCGCTCGGCGCGGCGCTCGCCGGTGCCGGCCGCATCGACGCCCTGTTCAACATCGCCGGCGGCTTCGCCATGGGCGAAACCAGCTATGACCCGCACGGCGCGGACTGGGACGCCATGTTCAGGTCCAACGTGGACACGCTGCGCCAGAGCATCCAGGCCGTGGTCCCGCGCATGATCGAGCAGGGCCGCGGTGCCGTGGTCAACGTCGGGGCGCTCGGCGCACTCAAGGGCACGGCCGCGATGAGCGCCTACGTCGCGTCGAAGAGCGTCGTCCTGCGGCTGACCGAGAGCCTGTCGGCGGAGGTCAAGCGACATGGCATCAACGTCAATGCCGTCTTGCCGAGCATCATCGACACGCCGGCGAACCGCGCAGCCATGCCGGATGCCGATCCCGCGAACTGGGTCACGCCCGGCGACCTGGCGAACGTCATCTGCTTTCTCGGCTCGGAGGCCGCGCGCGCCATCCACGGCGCGCTGCTCCCCGTCGCCGGACTGTCCGGCTGAGTCCATGCCGCCGGCCAGCTTCGGTTATTGATCGGGTCTGCCGGCCATGAACGCAGACCGGGCAGCCTTGGGTCACCGCGACGTGCTCGACGTGGCGGTGCCGATGATCCTGGCGAACGTCTCGGTCCCGCTGGTCGGCATCGCCGACTCGGCGGCGGTCGGTCACCTCGACGACCCGACCAGCCTCGCGGGCGTCGCCGTCGGCGCCACGGTCTTCAGCGTGCTGTTCACGGCGCTCAATTTCCTCCGGATGGGAACCACCGGACTGGCTGCGCAGGCCCGCGGCGCCGGCGACGAGGACGCCGGCCGTAACACGCTCCGTCAGGGCCTGGTCGTGGCGCTGGGACTCGCGGCTTTGCTGCTGCTGGCCGCAGGTCCGCTCGAGGCCCTGGCGCTGTCCCTGATCGCACCGGAGCCCGCGGTCGCGGCCGAGGCCTCGCGCTATATCTCCGTCCGCCTCTGGGGCGCCCCGGCCACGCTCGCGCTCTTCGTCCTGACCGGCTGGTTCATCGGGCGTGGCGACGGCCGCTCGCCGCTCGCCATCGTGCTGACGGTCAACGCCACCAACATCGCGCTCGACTTCGTGCTCGTCTGGGTCGCCGGCATGACGGCCGACGGCGTCGCAGCAGCGACCGTAGCCGCCGAGTACCTGGGCGTCGCGCTCGGTCTCGCGCTGGCATCCCGCAGCCTCGGCGGCCGCCTGTTTCGGGGCGGTGGCGCCAGGGCCGGTTATCGGCGCTACCTGGAACTGAACTTCCCGCTGTTCGTCCGCACCACCGCGCTGATGTTGTCGTTCGCCTTCGTGACGGCGATGGGCGCCCGCTTTGGCAGCGTGGTGCTGGCGGCCAACGCGCTGCTGCTGAACTTCCTGTACTTCGCGGCCTATGCGCTCGACGGCTTCGCCAACGCGGCCGAGTCGCTGGTCGGCAGGGCCGTTGGCTCGGGGGACGCCGGAGCGTTGCGCCGGTCGATACGCCTGTCGGGCCTGTGGACACTGGGCGTCGCCGCGATGCTGTCCGCGCTCTTCGCGGCGGGAGGCTACGCGGCGATAGACCTCATGACCTCGCAGCCGGAACTGCGGGAAGCGGCGAGGACCTACCTGCCATGGCTCGTGATCACGCCGCTGGTGGGGTGCTGGGCGTATCTCTTCGATGGCATCTTCGTCGGCGCGACCCTCTCACGCCCGATGCGCGACACCATGTTGTTCGCCGCAATCGTCGTCTACCTCCCCGCCTGGTACCTGTTGAGGCCTTTCGGCAACCACGGCCTGTGGCTGGCGTTCACCCTGTTCCTTGGCGCACGGGGCCTCGCGCAATGGTGGGTCCTGCGCCGGCTGCGGCGCCGCGGGACAATCCTGGCGACCTGACTTCGTCCGGCCGCGGCACGGCGGGGCGGCGATGGCCTGCTATTGGGCGCGAATGTGTGGCGCACTTCACATTCCCCGCATGCCGCAGCTCGTTTCAGGCTGCGTTCAGTAAACAAGAGCGAAACTGGCTACGAGCCTGCGGGAAGATGCACGCAGAGCACGGAGGAGCCAGACATGTTTCGTCGAGACAAGCTCGTTTCAAGAACCCTGTCGGTGCTGTTGAGCGCGATCATCGCCGCGCCAACCGCACTGGCCGATCCACCGGCGCACGCGCCGGCGCACGGCTGGCGCGCCAAGCAAGCACAGCCCTACTACGTCGGCTACGACGGACACCACTGGAGCCGTGACTACGGCGTCCGCGAAGGTCGTTGCGATCGCGACGAGGTCGGCGCGGTGCTGGGAGCCGTGGCGGGCGGGGCGATCGGCTCGACTGTTGCGCAAGGCGACCAGCGGATCGTCGCGATCCTCGCAGGCGCGGTGATCGGCGGCGTCATCGGCCATGAAATCGGCCGGCAGATGGACAGCGCCGACCGCGGTTGCATCGGCCATTCGCTCGAGCTGGGGCAGGCCGGCCAGCCGGTGCAGTGGCATGACGCCGACCCGCGTCTCGCCTGGTCCTTTACGCCCTACGAGAGCTACGAACGTGGCGGGCGGGATTGCCGCCGCTACCAGCTGGTTCGCTCCTACGACGGCCGGAACGAAAGCCGGCGCGGCGTCGCCTGCCGCGACGACCACGGCGCCTGGCACCTCGACGGCTGACGCCGCCTCCCGGAAAAGGGGATGGTCCCCTTTTCTAGCGGACGCCGAGGAAGGCGAGGATTCCGCGCGCCGCCTCGCGACCCTCGAACACGGCCGTCACCACCAGGTCCGAGCCCCGCACCATGTCGCCCCCGGCGAACACCTTGTCGTTGGTCGTCTGGAAGCTTCGGCGCGGGTCCGCTGAAACGCGCACGCGCCCGTTCGCATGCAGCTTGATTCCCGCATGCTCGAACCACTCCGGCGGACTCGGCTGGAAACCGAAGGCGACGATCACGGCATCGGCCTCGAGCAGTTGCTCGCTGCCCGGTACGACCTCGGGCATGCGCCTGCCGCCCGGCCCCGGCGGCCCGAGCAGCGTCTCGACGATCTTCACGCCCTCGACCCGGCCGCTGCCGACGACCTCGACCGGCTGACGGTTGAACAGGAAGGCACAGCCCTCCTCCTTGCTGTTCTTGTAGTCGCGCCGCGACCCCGGCATGTTTTCCTCGTCCCGCCGGTAGGTGCAGGTCACGCTTTCAGCGCCCTGCCGCAGCGCGGTGCGAATGCAGTCCATGCCGGTATCGCCACCACCCAGTACCACCACCCGCTTGCCGCGCATGTCGACGTACTCGCCGGGATCGCGCTCCAGGCCCAGTTCGCGGTTGATATTGGAGACGAGGTACGGCAGCGCTTCGTGAACACCCGGCAGGTCCTCGCCCGGAAAGCCTCCGCGGACGTAGCGGTAGGTGCCCATGCCCAGGAACACGGCGTCGTATTCGTCGGCCAGGCGCTCGAACGACAGGTCACGACCGATCTCGACCCCGAGGCGGAACTCGACGCCCATGCCTTCCATCAGTTCACGCCGCTTCTCGACGACGTCCTTCTCGAGCTTGAACGGCGGGATCCCGAAGGTCAGCAGGCCGCCGATGCGCGGATAGCGATCGAAGACCACCGGCGTGACGCCGTTGCGCGCAAGGATATCGGCGCAGCCGAGGCCCGCCGGTCCCGCGCCGACGATTGCGACGCGCCTGCCGGTCGCCTTGACCTGGGACAGGTCCGGGCGCCAGCCCTGCTTCAGGGCCTCGTCGGTTATGTACTTCTCGATCGAGCCGATCGTCACGGCGCCAAGGCCGTCGTTGAGCGTGCAGGCGCCCTCGCAGAGGCGATCCTGCGGGCAGATGCGCCCACAGACCTCCGGCAGCGAGTTGGTCTGGTGTGACAGCTCGGCCGCCTCGAACAGCTTGCCGTCGGCGATCAGCTGCAGCCAGTTGGGGATGTAGTTGTGGACCGGGCACTTCCACTCGCAGAATGGATTGCCGCAGGACAGGCAGCGCCCCGCCTGCTCGGCCACGCCGGTCTCGTCGAACTGCGCGTAGATCTCGCGAAAGCCCTCCAGGCGATCGTCGATGGCAAGCTTCTCCGGGTCCCGCCGGGGAATCTCGAGGAATTGCAGGGTACGCTCGGTCATGCGGCGCGCCTCAGGTTCTCGATCAACGAGTCGATATCGGCAGCCTTAGGCTTAACCAGCCAGAATTTCGGCGCGAAGCTGCGATAGTCGTTGAGGATCTCCTGTGCCCAGGCACTGCCGGTGGCTCGCTGGTGCGTCTCGATCAGCGCACGAAGGTGCTGGTAGTGGGTCTCCATGCCCTCCGACTGGATCCGGTGGATGTCGACCAGCTGATGGTTGTAGCGGTCCACGAAGTCGCGATCGACGTCGAGCACATAGGCGAAACCGCCGGTAAAGCCCGCGCCGAAGTTGACCCCCGTGCGGCCCAGGACCACCACGACACCGCCGGTCATGTATTCGCAGCAGTGGTCGCCCGCGCCCTCCACGACCGTCACCGCGCCGGAGTTGCGGACCGCGAAACGCTCGCCGGCCACGCCGGCCGCGAACAGCTGCCCGCCGGTGGCGCCGTACAGGCAGGTGTTGCCCATGATCGGCGTCTCGCGGGCGACGAACTGCATGCCGCGCGGCGGCGCCAGCACGATGCGGCCGGCCGCCATGCCCTTGCCGACATAGTCGTTGGCGTCGCCCTCGAGCTCGAGCATCAGCCCGCCGGCATTCCAGACGCCGAGGCTCTGTCCAGCGCTCCCGCGCAGGCGGACCTTGATCGGCGAGTCGCTCATGCCGTAGTTGCCGTGGCGGCGCGCGATTTCCCCGGAGACGCGCGCGCCAATGGAACGATGCCAGTTCTTCACCTCGTACTCGAAGCTGCCGCCGGACTTGGCCTCGATCGCAGGCAGCATCTCGCTGACCATCCGTTCGGCCAGCTCGCCCTTGTCGAAAGGCGCGTTGCGCTCGTCGAGGCAGAACTGCGGCCGGTCGTCGGCAAGTCCCGCCGTGGACAGTATCGGCTTCAGGTCCAGCTTTCGCTGCTTGTCCGTCTCGCCCTCGGCGATCGTCAGCAACTCGGTCCGGCCGATCAGGTCGGCCATGCGCCGGACGCCGATGCTGGCCATGAGTTCCCGGCACTCCATCGCCACGAAGCGGAAGTAGTTGACCACCATCTCCGGCATGCCGACGAAGTACTTCGAGCGCAGCACCTTGTGCTGGGTCGCGACACCGGTTGCGCAATTGTTGAGATGGCAGATGCGCAGGTACTTGCAGCCCAGGGAAACCATCGGCGCGGTACCGAAGCCGAAACTCTCCGCGCCGATGATCGCGGCCTTGATGACGTCGAGCCCGGTCTTCAGGCCGCCGTCCGTCTGCAGCCGCACACGGTGCCGCATGTCGTTGATACGCAGTGTCTGGTGCGTCTCGGCCAGGCCGAGCTCCCAGGGGGTCCCCGCGTACTTGATGGAGCTGATCGGCGAGGCGCCGGTGCCGCCATCGTGCCCCGAGATCGTGATCAGGTCCGCATAGGCCTTGGCGACGCCGGCGGCGACCGTGCCGACGCCCGGCTCGGCGACCAGCTTCACCGATACCAGCGCCTGCGGGTTGACCTGCTTGAGGTCGAAGATCAGCTGCGCGAGGTCCTCGATGGAATAGATGTCATGGTGCGGCGGAGGCGAGATCAGGCCGACTCCCGGCCGCGCATAGCGCAGTCGCGCAATCATGTCGTTGACCTTGTGACCGGGCAACTGGCCGCCCTCTCCCGGCTTCGCGCCCTGCGCAATCTTGATCTGCAGCACCTCCGCGCTGACGAGGTACTCCGGGGTCACGCCGAAGCGCCCCGAGGCGACCTGCTTGATCTTCGAGTTGCGCTCCGTGCCGTAGCGCTCCGGGTCCTCCCCGCCCTCGCCAGAATTTGAGCGCGCGCCGAGCCGGTTCATCGCGATCGCCAGCGCCTCGTGCGCCTCCGGCGCCAGCGCGCCAAGCGACATGCCGGCGCTGTCGAAGCGCACCAGGATGTCCTCGAGCGGTTCGACCTCCTCGAGCGGGATCGGGCCCCGGCCCGGGGCGAGATGGAACATGTCGCGCAGGCAGGACACGGGGCGCTGGTTGACCAGCGAGGCGAACAGGCGATAGCGGTCGTACTCGCCCGTGATCACCGCAGACTGCAGCGTCGCGATCACGTCCGGGTTGTACATGTGGTACTCGCCGCCGTGCACGTACTTGTGCATACCTCCCCGCTCCAGCTCCTCGCGGGGGTCGAAGGCGCGCGCGGCAAGCTTGAGCTGGTCCTGCTCCAGGTCCGAGTAATCTGCACCCTTGATGCGGCTGACTGTGCCCTTGAAGCACAGGTCCACGATCCCGTCGGCCAGCCCGACGATCTCGAACAGCTGTGCACCGCGATAACTCATGATCGTCGAAATGCCCATCTTCGACATGATCTTGAACAGCCCCTTCTGGATTCCGCGCCGGTAGCTCCGGCCCAGCTCGAGACGGGCCCGGGCGTCCATCTTCACGGCACCCTTCTTCATCATGTCGAAGAGGGTCTGGTAGGCCATGTAGGGGTAGACGGCAGTGGCCCCATAGCCGATCAGGCAGGCGAAGTGATGCGAGTCGCGCGCGGTGCCGGTCTCGATGAGGAGGTTGCACTTGCAGCGCAGCCCGGTTGCCACCAGTCGGTGATGGACGGCGCCGGTCGCCAGCAGCGCATGAACCGGCAGCTTGCCGCGGACCAGGTAACGGTCGGACAGCATGACCAGGGTCTTGCCGGAGCGCACGGCCTGCTCCGCCATGTCGCAAATGCGCAGGATGGCCCGCTCGAGCCCCTCCGCCGGGTCGTACTGGAGGTCCACATGCTCGAAGTTGACGCCGAGTTCCCGGAGCGCCAGTACCTGCCTGAGTTTGCGCTGCGACAGCACCGGCGAGTTGAGCACGATGTGCCGGGCGTGCTCCCGCGTCGGGACGAACACGTTGCTCTCCGGCGCGACCATGGTCTGCAGCGACATGACGATCGACTCGCGCAGCGGGTCGATGGGCGGATTCGTGACCTGCGCGAATTGCTGGCGGAAGTAGTCGTAGAGGGACCGCGGGCGCTGCGACAGGACCGGCATGGGCGTGTCGTCGCCCATCGAGCCGATCGCCTCGCTCTCGTCCTCGGCGAGCACGCGGATGATCTCGTCCCGTTCTTCCGCCGTGACGTTGTACATCTTCTGGTACAGCGACAGGGTGTCGTGGTCCATCGGCTCGGCGGCAAGCCGCGGGTCGATCAGGTCGGACTCGAGGTGCCGGACGCCCTTCTTCAGCCAGTTCTTGTAGGGATGCCGGCTTTTCAGCAGGTCGTCGATCCGCTTCGAGTCGAGCAGTTCGCCGGTGTGCAGGTCGAGCGTGAGCATCTCGCCCGGGCTCAGGCGACCCTTCTGCACGACGTCCTCGGCCGCATAGTCCCAGACGCCGATCTCGGAGGCGATCGTCAGGTGGCGGTCGCGCGTGATGACCCAGCGCGCCGGGCGCAGGCCGTTGCGATCCAGGGTGCAGGCCGCATAGCGGCCGTCGGTGAGCACCACACCCGCCGGACCGTCCCATGCCTCGAAGTGCGCGGCATAGAACTCGTAGAAGGCGCGCACATCGGGTTCCATGTTGTCCACGTTCTGCCAGGCGGGCGGGATCAGCAGGCGCATCGCGTGCATCACGTCGAGACCGCCCATCAACAGCACTTCGAGCATGTTGTCGAGGCTCTGGGAATCCGAGCCCACCAGCGAAACCAGCGGCTGGATGTCGGACAGTTCCGGCAGCAACGGCGAGCGGAACAGTGGGCCGCGCGCCACGGCCCAGCTGCGGTTGCCCTGGATCGTGTTGATCTCGCCGTTGTGGGCGAGGTAGCGGAAGGGATGGGCGAGGCGCCACTGCGGCAGCGTGTTGGTCGAGAAGCGCTGGTGGAAGACCGCGACCGACGTCTCCAGCCGTGGATCCGCAAGATCCGGGAAGAACTCCGCCAGGCGCGCGGGCATGACCATGCCCTTGTAGACGATCGTCGAGGCGGACAGCGACGGTACGTAGAAGACCGGGTCCTTGCCCTCCAGGCTTTTCTCGGCGCGGCGCCTGGCCAGGAACAGCAAGCGGTTGAACGCGGCCTCGTCGATCTCGTCGACGCAGTTCACGAACAGCATCTCCATTCGTGGCAGCGACCTGAGCGCCTCCTCGCCACAGGCCTCGGGATTGGTCGGCATCACCCGCCAGCCGGCGACCTGCAGGCCGGCGCGCTCGACCTGCTGCTCGAGCGCCATGCGAGCGCGGTCCGCCTGCTCGTCGAAGCGGGACAGGAACACGATGCCAGCGGCGAAACGTTCGGCGAGTTCCAGTCCCGCCTCCTGCGCGACCTCGCGAAGGAAGCCGACCGGCTTCTTCAGCAGCAGGCCGCAGCCATCGCCTGTCTTGCCATCCTCGGCAACGGCCCCTCGATGCGTCAGGCGCGACAGGGCCGTGATCGCCGTTTCCACCAGCCAGTGGCTGGAATGGTCGTCAAGATTGGCGATCAGCCCGAACCCGCAGCTGTCGCGCTCAAATTCCTCCCGGTACAGGCTGCCGCCGGGACTCGCATCGAAATCGGTCATGGGATGGCTCCAGAAAGGCCGAAAGCAGGATAGCCTGCCCTGCCAAGGAGTCAATGCTGCGATGCAGCAGCCTTGCTGCGGCGCAGCATCCCCGCTGACGATGACGCGCCCCGCTTTGGCAGCAGGCCGGGCGTATGCTCAATGGCATGCGTCCCGAAGCCGTGCTCGAATATTGGTTCGCCGAGGTCGGCGACGACCGGTCCGCGCTGCCGGGCCGCATGCGCCTGTGGTTCGGAAGTGAGCAGGACACCGAGGCCGACGTCGCGGCCCGGGACGCGGCCCTGGCGGAGCGCTTCGAGCCCTACCTGGCAGCTCGTCGGCACGGTCAGCTCGACGACTGGGCGGCGGCAGCCACCGGCAGGCTGGCGCTGATCCTGCTCACCGACCAGTTCCCACGCAGCATTCATCGCGGACGGGCCGAAGCCTTTTCGCTGGACGCCGAGGCGCGCAGCCTGTGCGTCAAGGGTCTCGAACTGGGTCAGGACCTCGAGTTGGGCCCCCTCGAGCGCGCCTTCTTCTACCTGCCACTGGAACACTCGGAGTCACTCGAGGACCAGCGGCGCTGCGTCGCACTGTTCACCGAACTCGAGCGTATCGCACCGGGAAACCTGCGGGACGCCTTCGCGGGTTTCACGCGATTCGCGATCGCCCACCACGACATCGTGATGCGCTTCGGGCGTTTTCCTCATCGAAATCGCGCGCTCGGCCGGCCGAATACCGCCGAGGAGGCCGCGTACCTGGCCGGCGACGCGCCGGGTTTCGGCCAGCGCTGACGCCCTCTAGCCGCGCGACACCAACATCACCCCGGTCACCGCCATGGCGCCGCCCGCCACCATGCTCGGCAGCAGGGGCTCGCCGAGCAGCGTGACGCCGAAGGCCGCGCCAAAGACCGGGACCAGGTTGTTGAAGATGACCGTACGCGACGGACCCAGTCGCTGTACCGCGCGGTAGTACCAGACGAACGCCACCCCGGTTCCCAACAGGCCGAGGTAGAGCACCGACGCGATCACGCCGGGTGAAAGCGCCGCACGGTCGAGGCGCAACAGGTCGGGCGTCGCCACGATCGCAAGCATCGCGGTGCCGAACAGCGACGCATAGGCGGTCGCCGCAAGAGGCGTCAGGCCGCGAAGCACGCCGCGGCCTATAAGGGTATAGGCGGCCCAGGAACACACGGCCCCGAACATCATGATTTCCCCCGGGCCGACCGATCCGGACAGGGACGACAGCGGGTTGCCGCGCGACACGACGGTCCAGACACCGGCGAGAGCCAGCAGGATGCCGAACAACCGCAATCGCGTGATTCGCTCCTGGAACAGCCACGCGGACAGCGCGATCGTCACCACGGGATTCAAGGCGACGATCAGCGAGGTCCGGCTGGCCGGCAGCCGGGCCAGTGCGCCCAGGAAAAGCAGGTTGTAGGCGAACACGCCCGTCGCGCCGAGCGAGATCGTCGCGACCAGCTGGCGGCGATTCAGGCGTGGCGGGCGCCCCTCGAGCAGCAGCGCCGCGACCACCAGTGCGGCGCTGGCCGCGATGAAGCGGAACAAGGCGCCCACGGTTGCGGGAAGCGCAACCGCGAGGACATGCCCCGCGATGAAGGTGCCGCCCCAGATGACGGGCACGACCGCCAGCCGCAGGTAGGTCCCCGCGATCCCTTCGTCCTCGTTCATGCAACCGCCCCAGGCCGGCCCCAGCGACGCGCGCAAGCTGCCCGCGGTCCGATTGGGAACCAAAGCACTGGTCCAGGCAAGCCGCAGCGGCGGCGAGCAATCAGGCTATGGCGGGGCCGTCGGGTGCGCTAGCATGACGGGCCCCGGGCGCGGGCCCCGCGGCAGCCGGAAACCCTGGAGATATACATGCGGAAAACAGCCGCCTGGCTCGTGCGCCACGCGCTGGAACAGATCGGCGTGCGTCACACCTTCGGCATCCCCGGCGTGCACAACACCGAAATCTACGACCAGCTGGACTCCTCCGAGACCATCACGCCCGTGCTGGTCGCCCACGAGGGCGGCGGCGCCTTCATGGCCGACGCCGTCAGCCGGACCGGCGCCGGGCTCGGCACCCTGCTGATCGTTCCGGCTGCCGGCGTGACGCATGCTGCCAGCGGCATCGGCGAGGCGTTCCTCGACGGCATCCCCATGCTCGTAATCGCGGGCGGCGTGCGCCGCGACACCGGGCGAAGCTATCAGTTGCACGACATGGACCAGCATGCGCTGCTGAGACCGATCACCAAGGGCACGTGGCGCATCGAGAAGCATGCCGACGTCGTGCCGACGCTGTTCGAGGCCTACCGCGTGGCGCTGAGCGGCGAGCCGGGGCCGGTGTTCGTGGAGATCCCGGTCGAGCTGCAGCTCATGCCGGGCGATACAGGCGAATTGCCGCAAATTTCCCGGGCCACCGCCGCGGGAGATGAAGGCGGGTGCGCCCGCACTCGATCGCGCAGCGGCATTGCTTCGCCATGCGGAGAGACCGGGCATCTTCTGCGGCTGGGGCGGCGTGGACGCGGGCGCGGAACTCGAGCGGCTCGCGGAAAGCCTCGGCGCACCGGTCGCGACGACACTTCAGGGGCTCTCAGCGTTTCGCGGCAACCACCCGCTTCATGCGGGCTTCGCCCTCGGTCCTTCCGCGGTCCCGGCGTCGCGCAACGCCTTCAAGGACTGCGACTGCCTGCTCGCGGTGGGCACGCGCTTCGCCGAGATCCCGACCGGGAGCTACGGCTACGAGCCGCCGGCCAACCTCATCCACGTCGACATCAACCCGAAGGTCTTCGACGCCAACTACCCGGCTGCGGTCGCGCTCGAGGGCGACGCTCGCGAGGTGCTGACGGAGCTGCTCAAGCGGCTCGGGCCCGTCAACGGCGGCGAGCTGCGCGCAGGCCGCGTGGCCGCCCAGATCGCGGCCGACAAGGCCGCGTATTTCGAGCAATGGCTGGGCCACGATTCGCGCGGGCGGGTCAACCCGGGCAAGTTCTTCCGGGCGCTACGGCAGCGCCTGCCGGACGACGGCATCGTGGTGGCCGACGACGGTAATCACACGTTCCTGACCGCGGAACTGATGCCCATGCACGCCCCCCGGACCTTCTTCTCGCCGTCGGACTTCAACTCCATGGGCTACTGCATTCCGGGCGTCATCGGCGCCAAGATCGCCCGGCCGGAGCGCGTGGTCGTGGGCATCGTCGGCGACGGCGCGGCTCGCATGACCGGGCTCGAGATGGCCACGGCCGTCGCGCAGAAGCTCGGCGTGGTGTGGTTCATCTTCAACGACGGCGAGCTGGCGCAGATCGCCCAGGCGCAGCAGACGCCCTACAACCGCAAGACCTGCACGGTCCTGCCCGCGCTCGACCTGGAGGGGCTCGCCCGCGCAAACTGCGTCGCGTTCGAGTCGATCGACAGCGACTCGGCAATCGAAGGCGTGATCGACCGGGCGCTGGCGTCGGCCGCCGCCGGAAAGCCGGTGCTGGTGGACGTCCGCATCGACTATTCCCGGCGCACCTGCTTTACCGAAGGCACCATCAGGACCAACCTAAAGCGACTCGACCTCGGCACACAGACCCGGCTCATCGGCCGGGCGCTCTGGCGCAAGTTCGCCGGCACCGAAACTGGAGGCAACCGATGAAAGGATTCTTCGTGGCCATTGCGCTGGCGGCGACACTACAGACCGGCCCGGCCACGGCCGCGCCAAGCCTGCCGCCCCTGGTCGATCCCCCGACCGGACTGAACATTCCCGGCAAGTTCATCTGGTTCGACCTGGTCACGGCGGATCCGGTCGCCGCGCGCACCTTCTACGGCAAGGTATTCGGCTGGAGCTTCCAGGCCGTCGCCGGCGGCAACGATTATTCCGTGATCAGCGCAGATAGCCGACCCATAGGCGGCGTGTTCCAGCCGGTCGCGGCCCGCGCGCCGGCCGGCACCCGTTGGCTCAGCTTCGCCTCGGTGGGCGACATGACCGTCGTCCTGGAACGCCTGGAGCGACTCGGGTTCATGAAGCTCCTGCCCGCGACGACGGTTCCGGGCCGGGGACAGCAGGCCATCGTCCGCGACCCGCAGGGCGCCATCCTTGGGCTGATGCATTCGGCCAGTGGCGATCCGCCGGATGCACCGGTCGCCCCAGGTGAGTTCTTCTGGGTCGACCTCTACACCACCGACGTCGTGGCCTCGGCGGCCGCCTATTCGGCGGTCGGCTACAAGGTCGTGCCGGCCGGAGAGGACGCGGGCAACCGGATGCTGCTGGAATCGCGCGGCTACGCCCGGGCCGGCATCACGCCACTGCCGGCGGACGCGCGCGAGGCCGGGCTGGTTGCCCTACGTGCAGGTCGAGGACGTCGCAGCGACCCTTGCGGCCGCCACGGCCGCGGGTGGCAAGGTGCTGCTGCGACCGGATCCGGCACTGCTCGACGGCAACGTCGCCGTGATCGGCGACCCGCTTGGCGGCGTGATCGGAATCATCCACTGGACCCGGGCCGACGCCACGGAGGACAAGCCATGACACGCAACATCCTTCGCCGCGCGTTGCTCGCGGGCACCGGCCTGGCCGCCGTCCTCGCGCTGGCCAGCTGCAGCGACTACGACAACGTATCCGTTCACGGCAGTGTCGGCATGTACTACGGCACCGGCGGCTACTACAATCCCTGGTACTACGGCCCGAGCTACGGGGCCCCGGTCATTGTTCGCGCCGCCACCGAGTTCAAGGCCCCGTCCCGAACATCCGATTGCGCGCCTCCGGCCCCGCCACGCCGGTGCCGGCGCGGCCGAGCGCCGCGACCGATGCCACGGGAGGCAGCTGAAGAAAGAGCGCCGCGGCCGGGGGAAGCCGTGCCGCGGCGCGAGAGCGAGCCCTGGGGGACTTCGCTCGACAGGGGACCTGATCGGATCAGTGGCTGAGCGCGACGCGCTCCAGTTCGTAGCCGACGACTTCGCGCGAGACCGGGTCGACGATCGGCTTGCCGCGACGGAATCGGTCGGTATCGGCTGCGCGCTGGCACCAGCCGGTCCGTCGGCAGCCATCTGTTTCATGCTGACGTTGCCGTGCGAGTCCCGCAGGATGACCGTCGCGCGCTCCGTGCCCTCGTCGTCGTATCCCGCCACCAGCACCGCGATCACTTCATTGTCGTCCATGTCGTTACCGCGTCCGTTCGTCCGCCAGAGTTACCCGGACTGAAGCAAGCCTCGTGCCAGAGCCCGCCGCACCTGAAATCAGCGACTTGCGGAGAAGAAACGGGACGAAGTGACGGCCGGCGTCACATTGTGACGCTCGGCCGCGCCAGGAACTCGATCAATCGCGCACGAGCAGGCAGGCCTCGCCGCGCGCCTCGAGCGTCGCGCAGACATCGCGGGCACGCGCCTCGCTCAGGGGCACCGGCCTGCAGCCGCCAGAGGTCGTGGCCGTCGCGCACGATCACGTCGACTCGCGGCGTCAGCGATCCCAGCAGGTCGCCGTGCTTCCGGCTCAGCTGCTCCCAGGCGCGCCTGGCCGCAGCTTCGCCGCCGCGGAAGGCACCGAGCTGCACGCGGTAATCGCCTGCCGCGGAGGCCGCCGCGATCAGGGTCCCGCCGGCCGGCCGGCTCCGGCGGCGCGGCTCGGCCGGCGGCACCGGCGATCGTCGGGCGCGCGCGCCAGCAGGAAATCCGAGAGCCTGTCGCGCGCGTCGGCAGCGTAGCGTCCCTGCGGGATAACCGGACAGGTAGCGCTGGAAGGCCTCGGGCGTATTGAAACGCAGCGCCCGCTCCCACTCCTGCTGCTCGCGCAGCTCGCCGAGCCGTGCCTGCGCCTCACCGGCGTGCCCGCCTGCGGGATAGTCGCGCAGGTAAGCCTCGTAGGCCGTCACGGTGTCCTGCGCGCGCGAACTGCGCCACGCGGACTCCTGGCGACTGCAGCCCGGCGCCGCAAGCGACGACGACCAGCAGGCAACCGACTGAGCAGCCGGCCTTTCACGACGCATCCCGGTCGCGACGCCACTGCGGCAGGCGCCGGTGCAGCGCCGCCTTCGCCACGCAGGTGCGCGCTCACCGGCGTGGTCATCGCCACGAACAGGATGATCAGCAGGCCGTCCAGCGAGGGCGAACCCGTGCGCAGGGTGAAATAGACGACCGACGCGAGCGCGACGCAACCGACGCCGAGCGTCGTCGCCTTGCTCGGGCCGTGCAGGCGCATGAACACGTCCGGCAGCCTCGCCAGGCCCGATCGAGCCGAGCAGGCAGAACAGGCGCGCCGACCACCACCAGCACAGACACGACGATCTCGCCCGCGGCGCTCATTCGATGATGTCTCCGCGCAGCAGGAACTTGGCGAAGGCCGCCGTCGTCAGGAACCCGAGCATGGCGATGATCAGTGCGGCCTCGAAGTGCAGCAGGGTGTCCATGCGAATTCCGTAGACCAGCAGCATCGCGCAGGCATTGACGTAGAGCATGTCGATCGCCACGACACGGTCCACGACATCCGGCCCACGCAGCAGGCGCCAGAAGGCGAGCATCATCGCGACGCCGAGGAAGGCGAGCGCCAGGTTCGTTGCCGCCACGATCATCCGAAGATCTCCAGCAGCGGCCGCTCGTAGCGGGACTTGATGATGGCGACCAGGCCGACCGGATCGGCCTCGTCGAGGTAGTGGACGAGCAGTTCCGCTGCGATCGTCCGACAACTCGGCGCTCAGGGTCCCGGGCGTCAGCGAGATGGTGCTGGCCAGCACCATGATCCCCACGTCCGAGCGCACCGCGAGCGGCACCCGCGCGAAGCCCGGGCGCAGGCGCCTCACCGGACCGAGGACCGCGCGCGCCGACCCTGCAGGTTGGCCACCACGATGTCGACGAGCACCACGCCGGCGAAGGGCAGCAACCGCCACGGCCGGTCAACCCGCTCCTGCTCGGGCCAGAAACGGCGCGCGAAGAGCGGCAGGCCCCAGCCGAGCAGGAGGCCGACGACCACCGTGCCCGGGAGCGAGCGCTGTTGTTGAGCCACAGCCAGAACAGCGCCAGGGCTGCGCTCCAGAGTGGATGGGGTACGAGGCGGGTGCGCATCAACTGCCTCCCGCCAGGCCGGTGCCGAGTACGGCGCGCACGTAGGCGTCCCGATCGAGCAGCTGCGCCGCGACCTCGCCTGCCTGGTCGAGGGCCGGCGCCGGCGAACGCCGCCAGCAGGACCAGCGCGACCAGCAGCAGGGCCACCCCGGAAACGGCGAACGGCCGCCACCGCGGGATCTCGACGACCTCGCCCCGGTCCCGACCGACCTGTCCAGAAGACGATGGTACCGGCACGCGACAGCGCGACAATCGAAAACAGGCTGGCGCCCAGCACCGCAGCAAAGTTCCAGGCCATTCCCGCGCCGCTCATCGCTGCGTCGAGGATCGCCAGCTTGGCGAGGAACCCGCCCAGCGGCGGCAGTCCCGTCACGGCGACGGCAGCCAGCAGGAAGGCGACCGGCAGCGCAGTCCTGCCGCGGAATGCGGGTCCCGCGACCAGCCTGTCGCCGGTCTCGCCGCGAACCATGCCGATGCGCGTCGACACCAGGAAGAGCAGCCCCGTCGCCAGCGTTCCATGGGCGGCGTAGTACAGGCCGGCAGCCAGCGAATCGCGCGTGAACAGCGCGACGGAGACGAACAGCACGCCGACCGAGACGATGACGGCGTGCGCCGCGAGTCCCGCAAGCCGGCGCGCCGACAGCATCCCGGTGAACCCCAGCACGAGGGTGCCGAGCGCAGCCACCTGGATCACGGGGCCAGCGTCGAGGGCCGGGAAGATCAGCGTGCAGACCCTGATGATGGCGACGACTCCGACCTTGGTCAGGATGGAAAACAGCGCGGCAACAGCCCCATCGGCGGCGCGATAGGCGCCCGGCAGCCAGAAGCCCAGCGGCAGCAGCGCCGCCTTCAGCGCGAAGACGACCAGCAGCAACCAGGCCCCCACCTGCCACAGGCCCAGGCGATCGGCCGGCAGGTCGGCCGCCCGCCGGGCGAGATCGGCGAAATTCAATGTTCCCGCGGCGGAGTAGATGCACGCCACCGCAACGAGGAAGACCGTGGAGCCGAGCAGGTTGAGCACCGCAACGCGCACTGCGGCCATGGTCCGCTCCGCCCCCGCACCGTGGCTGAGCAGGGCATAGGAGGCGATGAGCAGGACCTCGAAGAACACGAACAGGTTGAACAGGTCGCCGGCCAGGAAAGCGCCGTAGATGCCCAGCAACTGGAACTGGAACAGGACGTGGAAGTGGCGTCCGGACTCGTCGGCCCGGCCCACCGAGAACAGCATCGCGCCCGCCGCGAGTACGGCCGTGACCAGGATCATCCAGGCCGCGAGGCGATCGAGCACCAGCGTGATGCCGAAGGGCGCCTGCCAGTCGCCCATGGCATAGACGACGATCTGGCCCTCGGCCGCCACCTGGAACAGCGCGACGGCCACCGGCAACATGACGAGCGTTGCAACGAGGCCGGCGCCGCGCTCCATCACCAGGCCGGAACGCGCGCCGAACAGCGGCAGCAGGCCGCCCGCCAGGGGCACGAGCAGTGGCAGGAGCAGCAGCCCGTTCACCCGCCCTCCTCGCCCGGGGCGGCGTCGACCCGGTCATGGCCGCGCTCGCTCACGGCCCGCAGCGCCAGCACGATCACCAGGGCGGTCATGCCGAAGCTGATGACGATCGCGGTCAGGACCAGCGCCTGGGGCAACGGATCAGGCCACGGCCCCGGCCGGTCCGTCAGTGGCGCCGTATCGGCCAGCACCCCACCGCTTGCCAGCAGGAAGAGATTGACGGCATAGGACAACAGGGTCATGCCCAGCAGGATCGAGAACAGCCGCGGCCTGAGGGCGAGGTAGACGCCGGCGGCGACGAGCGCGCCAATGGCGGTGGCCAGGAGCGCTTCCATCACCCTCTCCCCGCAGCGCCGTGCTGGCGCCCTATGGTCGCGAGAATGGACAGGACGACGCCGATCACCGCGAGATAGACGCCGAGGTCGAACACCATCGCGCTGGCGACCTCGAACTTGCCCACGATCGGCCAGGTCAGGTAACCGAAGGTCGAGGTCAGGAACGGCGCGCCGAAAGCGAGCGCCGCCAGCCCGGTCAGCGTGGCGATCGCGATACCCGCCGCGGCGACCGACGTGTAGTGCGGCGGCAGCCGGGCCTCGACCCAGTCGTTGCCGTGGGCCAGGTACTGGACGAGCAGCGCCGTGCCGGTCACCAGCCCCGCGATGAATCCGCCGCCAGGCAGGTTGTGGCCGCGCAGCAGCAGGTAGACGGAGACCAGCAGTGCGAGCGGCAGCAGCGGCCGCGACAGGACTTCGAGCAGCAGCGAATGCCCACTGGCCCATGGCCGGCCATCCCAGTCGAGCTCGCGCGCCGGCAGCTGGATGCGATCCAGGATCGCCACGATCGCCACCGCCGCGATGCCGAGCACGGTGACCTCGCCCAGCGTATCGAGCGCGCGGAAATCGACCAGGATCACGTTGACGACGTTGTAGCCGCCGCCACCCGGCTTGGCCTGGTCGAGATAGAAACCGGACAGGGTCGCCGCAGGAGAACGCAGCATCGCGTAAGCCAGCGCACCCGATCCGGCACCGGCTGCGAGCGCCACGGCTGCGTCCACCAGGCGCCGGAACCCGGATGCATCGCGCGGTGAACGCTGCGGCAGGAAATACATCGCCAGCAGCAACAGCAGCACGGTGATCACTTCGACCAGCAGCTGGGTCAGCGCGAGGTCGGGCGCCGACAGCTTCACGAAGGCGAGCGAGACGACGAGCCCGATCACGCCGATCGACACCACCGCAGTCACGCGTTCGCGGTGCATCAGGACGGTCGCGGCAGACCCGACCAGGATCACGAACAGGCCGACTCCGCCGGCCAGGCCGGCATCCATCGATGGCCGGGACGCCTCGGGTGCGCCGGGACCGAACCCGGCAAAGCCGGCCGCCAGCGCCACCAGCATGAGCGCCAGCAGCGACAGGCGCAGCCCGCCGCGTTTCAAGCGCCCGGTGCGTCCAGGCGGACGCGGACGTCACGCCTCGCAGGAACCCCTCGGTCAGCTGCTTGCCCGACACGCCGAAGCCCCGGTCTCCGTGCAGGGCCCAGAGATAGCGACGCGCAAAGTACAGCGCCACGCCGCCGGCGAGCGCGAGCGCGCTCATCGCCAAAGGCAGGTTGAAGCCATGCCACGGCTCCAGCGTGAACGCGGGCAGCGGCCCTTGCAGCAACGCACCGGCGGCGAGTCGCAAGGCGGGTCTCGACGACCAGCCCTGGCCACAGTCCGACCAGCAGGCAGACGCCGACCAGGATCTCGACGGGGACGCGCATGAATCGCGGCGGCTCGTGCGGCTTGCGCGGCAGGTCGCGCGCCGGGCCGCCGAAGAACACGTCGTGGACGAATCGCGCCGAGTAGGCCACCGAGAACAGTCCGCCGAGCGTCGCTGCCATCGGCATCAGCCAGGACCAGGGCGGTGGCAGCGCGAAAGTCTCGGCGAAGAACATTTCCTTGCTGATGAAGCCGTTCAGCAGCGGCACGCCCGCCATGGCGGCGGCCGCCACGATCGCGAGTGCCGCCGTGATCGGCATGTAGCGGGCGAGTCCCGACAGCCGGCGCATGTCGCGGGTGCCCGTCTCATGGTCGATGATCCCGGCCGACATGAACAGCGACGCCTTGAAGACCGCGTGGTTCACGAGATGGAAGAGCGCGGCGATCTCGGCCAGCGGCGTGCCGAGCCCGAGCAGCAGGGTGATCAGCCCGAGCTGGCTGATGGTGCTGTAGGCCAGCAGTCCTTTCAGGTCGTGCTGGAAGAGCGCGACGTACGCGCCGAACAGCATGGTCACCAGCCCGACGCCGCTCACTGCCCAGAACCATTCCTGGGTGCCGGCCAGGACCGGCCAGAGCCGCATCAGCAGGAAGATCCCCGCCTTGACCATGGTGGCGGAATGCAGGTACGCACTGACCGGCGTCGGTGCCGACATGGCGTGCGGCAGCCAGAAATGGAACGGGAACTGCGCCGACTTGGTGAAGGCCCCGAGCAGCACCAGCGCCAGCACCAGTGGGTAACGCGGGTCGGCGCGGACCCGGTCGCCGGCGGCCAGCACATCACCGAGCGAGAAACTTCCAACGATGTCGCCAATCAGCAGCACGCCGGCCAGCAGCGCGAGTCCGCCGGCACCGGTGACGAACAGCGCCAGCCTCGCGCCCTGGCGCGCCTCGGCGGCGCCGCGCCAGAAGCCGATCAACAGGAAGGAGCTCAGGCTGGTCAGCTCCCAGAAAACCAGCAGCAGCAGCAGGTTGTCGGCGGTCACGACGCCGAGCATCGATCCCATGAAGAACAGCAGATAAGCGAAGAAGCGCCCGTCGCGATCCTCGTCCGACAGGTAGTAGTGCGCGTAGAGAATGACCAGCAGGCCGATGCCGGTGATCAGGCCGGCGAACAGGAGCGACAAGCCGTCCAGGCGCAGGGCGAAGTCCAGGCCGATGGCCGGCGCCCATGGAAAGCTGACCAGGACCGTGTCACCGGCCACCACGTCGCGCGCCACGACGGCGAGCAGCCCGGCCGTACAGGCCGCAACCAGCCCGGCGACGGCGGCCGGCGGCAAGCGCAGCCGCTCCAGCATCGCCGGCAGCAGCGCGAGCAGGAAGGGAAGCAATACGGCTGTCGCGAGCAACACCTGTCTATCCCGGCTCCATCCCTTGGAGCAGGGACGTTACACGACCGCGGTGGCAGGCGTCGACAGCGATGCCGTCCCCGAACACGGCCGCGCCGCACGCAACCTATAATGAACCATGGGAAAAGACTGGCAAGAAACGCCCGAGTCGCTGCCACGGCCTCAGGCGCCCGCGTCCAGGGTCGTTGCGCACCGTGGTAACGCCGCCGACTTTCCGGAGAACACGCTGCCGGCCTTCGCGTCCGCGCTGGAAGCGGGGCTCTCCTGGGTCGAGATGGACATACAGCTGTCCGCCGATGGCGTCCCGTTCGTCATCCACGACGCGCGCCTCGAACGGACGACACGCGCCGCCGGCGACGTTCGCCTGATGCTGGCAAGCGAGCTTGCGGCAGTGGATGCCGGCGAGCCTCAGCGCTTCGGCGACGCCCATCGCGCGACGGTCCTGCCACGGCTCGCGGACTTTGCCGCGTTGCTGGCCGAGCACCCCGGCGCCGGGGCGTTCGTCGAACTCAAGCGCGCGAGCCTCAGGCATCACGGACCCGAGATCTGTGTCCAACGCATGTTCGACGCGCTTGGCGCCATCGCCGGTCGCTGTGTACCGATTTCCTTTGACGAAACCGCGATTGCGCTCGCCCGTGCCGCGACGGGCACCCGGATCGGCTGGGTGATCGACTGGTTCAGCCCTGCCCAGCTCGACCTGCTGCAGGAACTGCAGCCGGATTTCGTCTTCTATGACCACCTGAAGTGCCCGCGTCCGGAGACGCGCCTGCCCGCCGGCCCCTGGCGCTGGGTCGCGTACGAGGTCGGGGACGCGGCGCGCGCGTTCGTGGAATTTTCCCGGGGAGCCGCCATGGTCGAGTCGATGGCGCCGCTTCGGGTCGCGGCGGAACTGCGCACGCACGGCGGGGGAGCATGAACGTCCGCGCGCCGCTGGCAGGGCGCCGGTGCGTCACGCCATGAACCCGGACGACGCGGTCGTCGTTGCGGTCGACCAGGGGAGCCATGCGACGCGCGCCGTCGCCTACGACCTGCGCGGCCGGCTGCTCGGTTCCACGTTCGCCAACGTCGACACCGGTCGCGACGCGCTGGGTCACGTGGAGCATGACGGGGAGAGCCTCGTCGAGGGCGTCAAGGACGCCCTGCGCGAACTCGCGGCGCTGGTGCCGGCACCAAAGTGGCTGGCGTCAGGCCTGGCCGTGCAGCGTTCGACTGTCGCCTGCTGGGATCGGGACACGGGCGCGTTGCTCGCCCCGGTCATTTCCTGGCAGGACCGGCGGCAGGCGGCGTGGCTCGGCCGCCTCGAGCACATGGCGCAGCGCATCCACGAAATCACGGGGCTCCCCCTGTCGCCGCACTACGGCGCCAGCAAGCTGCGGTGGTGCATCGATCATGTCGAGGAGGTTGCACGGGCCCGCGCAGCCGGACGGCTGTGCGCCGGCCCGCTGGCCAGCCTGCTGTTGGCGCGGCTCGTGGAGGGCCGGCCCTTCGTCGCTGACGAAGCCAATGCTTCGCGAACCCAGTTGTGGCTGCCCATGGAGCGCCGCTGGTCGCCGGAGCTGCTCGACCTGTTCGGCGTGCCGGAGGCCATTCTCCCCCGGCTGGTGCCGACCGAGGGTGCCTTCGGCTGCCTGGCGGGTGACGGCTTGCCAGGGATTGGGCTACGCGTCTGCACCGGCGATCAGTCGGCCGTTCCTTACGCCGCCGGCGCGCTCGACCTCGGCGCCGCGTACGTGAACCTGGGCAGTGGCGCCTTCGCATTGCGGCCCATGGCGCAGCCGCGATTGGCGCCGCCGCTGCTGACCAGTGTGCTGCGGTCGGATGCCGGGCGCGTCGACTTCGCGCTCGAGGGGACGGTGAACGGCGCAGGCAACGCCCTCGACTGGTTCCAGAACGAGGAGGGGCTGCCCGCCGAACGCCTCCTGGCTGGACTGGAGCAGGCGGCGCCGGCCGGGATCGATTCGCCGTTCTTCCTCAACGGAGTGGCCGGACTCGGTTCGCCCTTCTGGGTGCCGGAGTTCGAGTCCCGCTACGTGGGGCAGGCGGAACCCGCGGAGCGCTTCCGGGCGGTGGTGGAGAGCATCGTCTTCCTGCTACGCACCAATCTCGACGAGCTTGCACTGCATGCGGGGAGTCCGCAGCGGATCGTGGCCAGCGGGGGGCTGGCCCGCAGCGACTTCGTGGTTCGCAGCCTGGCGGCGGTCACCGGGCTGCCGGTTGACCGGCTCGAAGACGCGGAGGCGACTGCGCGCGGGCTGGCGTTTCTCACGGCCGGGCAGCCCGACAGCTGGGAGCCGGCGGCGCTGACGCGCTTCGCGCCCGACGCGGGCTACGGCGAGGTGCTGCAGGCACGCTACCGCAGGTGGCGGAACCTGCTCGACGACGCGCTGGATCACTGAGCGGGCGGCACGCGCCCCGCTACGCCGTCCGCCTCATTCCCGGCTCAGCTGGGCGACGATCTCCCGGTCGATCCAGGTGGCGCCGAAGCCGTCGACGAAGCCGCAGTGCCCGCCCCGGCGAGTCGCCGTGACCCTGAGCGCGTCGACTCGCTTCAGGCGCGCGAGGTCGCCGGGCAGGATCATGGGATCGTCCAGCGACGTGATGATCCTGCTTTCGGTGTCCAGCGTCGCCAGCGCCTCACCGGTGATCGCATAGCCCGCGAGATAGGTGGCGAGGTCCGGATAGCCCGCGTAACCCGTGACCATGCGCGCGGTCATGCCGGTAAGCGATCGTTCGCCCATCAGCTCGCCGAAGTCGTAGTGTCCCGGCCAGGCCGCCTGCTTCTTCCTGAGCGAGCGGCGCCACTTCAGCATGAAGTACTCGCGGTAGATGGCCGGCCCATGCTCCAGGGCATCGAGCGTCACCGCCGGATCGAGTACCGGGCAGACGGCGACGATTCGCCGCAGCCTCAGCCCGGCTGCAGCAGCCCGGGCCCCGATTCGCAGTGCGAAATTGCCGCCGAGCGAGAAGCCGGCGAGCGAGACCTCCTGATGCGGATTGAGCTCCTGGATGCGGGCGATGGCGCCGACTGCCTCGGCAATGCGACAGGAATGGAACAACTCGAGGTTGAGGTGGTGCGTCGGCCCGTGATCGCGCAGGTTGAGGCGGATCACGTCGAAGCCGGCGTCCAGCATCGCCTGCCCGAGCGACAACAGGTAGAGCGAGTCGGCACTGCCTTCCCAGCCGTGATGAAGCACGACCAGGCGCCGCGCCGGCGCCTGGCCGAGGGCTTCCCGGGTGGCGTGCAGCGCCAGCAGGCGAACGCCTTCACCACAGTCGATGACCAGCTCGCGGCTCGCAGCGATCAGGCTCCTCGCCCGGCGCTCGACCGACCAGCGGCGCGCCGGCAGGCTCGGCAGGACCGACTGCAGGTGGCGGTTACCCAGCCAGCGCGGCGGGTCAAACGGCAGGATGCGCGCGACGTCTTCCATCGCAACGGGCGCTGGGGAAGTCACTTCGACAGGACCGAGATCTCCAGGCGATTGTTCGCGGCCGCGGCCTCGTTCCAGGCGCCTGCGGTCGCCCGCTCAAGCGGCGGGTAGTTCGCCACGGTGTGCTCCGCCGATCCCTGCGTCAGCGTGAGCTGGATCCGGCCCTCGGTGCGCCGGCGCACCGATGCCGCGAGGTTGGCGAAGGCGAGCGGCTGCCTGGCTGCACCGGTGAGCGATTCGTCGAAGGGATTGCCCCGGTAGTCGCACTCGGCGGCAGGCTGGTCCGGGGCAGCCATCGAGAAACCCGCGTCCCCGTTGCCCGACAGACAGAACTGGCCGGCTACGGTCTCGACCGCCACCGTGCCCTGGAAACCACCACGCTCCAGCCCTGCCACGAGGGTACGGACCGCCTCGAGCCTCGATGACGCCAGCGGCGACTCGTCGTAAGGCACGGTCAGCACCTCGATCCGCGGACTCGGGCCGGCGAGCGACGTCTCGGCCGGCGGCCCGTTGCGACCGGCCTGGCGCACCTCGTCGAGGGTGGAACGGAGTGCGGCCGATTCGACCTCGAGCCGTGCCCGCGCCCTCTCCACCTGGCGCGCGGTGTCGAGCGACTGCCAGTACAGTCCACTCAGGACGGCCAGCGCGAAGAACAGCACCCCCAGCGCGACGATCCAGCCCCATGGCCGGGCGCGAGCCTTTTCCTCCGGCGGAGGCGGCGGCATCGGCTCGGGCTCCTGCCCGGAGGACTTCAACTCGGCGATCAGCCGCTGCGCGTGGCTGTCCAGCGCGGCGACGACGAAGCGCCTCAATTCCAGGCTTTGCTCCTTGAGCATCGCCTCGACGAAGCCGCGAGTCCGCGCGTCCAGTGGCTCATCGCCGGCCTCCGCTGCCACCGGCACCAGCTCGCCGTGATCGTTCACGGCCTGCAGCGACGACGGCGCATCGTCGCGCCTGTCAGGCAGCAGCCTGAGCTGGAAGAGCACCTTGGTGACGTCGATCGGCTTGACCGTCTTGGGCAGCACGCCGATCGCGCCGAGCGCGCGCGCCTGGCCGACGTACAACTCGCCTTCCTGCGAGGTGTACATCATGATCGGGATGGTCGCCGTCGCGGGATTCGCCTTGATGATCTTGACCGCCTGCAGCCCGTCCATGCCGGGCATCAGGTGGTCCATGAAGACGACATCGGGGCGCTCCCGCTCCAGGTAGTCCAGGGCGGACTCGGCCGAGTCCGCCGTGTCCACGGCGATGCCGTACTTTTCCAGCATCCTGCTCAGTACGACTCTCGCGGACTTCGAGTCGTCCACTACCAATGCGCGCTTGGCCGACATCTGGATCCCCTGATTACGCCAATGCGAGTTTAGCGCACCGCGAGCGCCGCGCACCCATCGCTTGACGGATGCCGGTCGACGGAGGCTAATCGCGCCATGGAACGGTCGCGCGCAAGGTCCGCACGCATCGCGAGAGTCGGGCGCCGATGGCTGCTGACCCTGGCCTCGCTTGCGCTGGCGGGCCCCGCCCAGGCGGGCAGCAGGCTGGCCGTCACCGCCGCCAGCGTCGAATCGGGCGGTTTAGCGGCCCATGGCGTCGAGGTGCTGCTCAGCGGCGCACGCCGATTCTGTGCTGGAGACGGCCATTCGCGCGGCTCGGGTCGACGGCCTTCCCGCCATCGGGCGGCTGGCCCGTCTGGAATTTTCCTGCCCGGGCCTGGTCGTTTCGGCCGGTCGGCTGCAGTGCGACCGCGGCAGGCTCTCCGGCGACTTCGGCCAGGCGGGACGGCAGGACAGCAGGTTTGGGCTCGTCCTCGTGGCAAACGGCGACCTTCGTTTCCAGGTCGACAGGCTGGCAATCGGCGCCGGTGCCGTGGCCCTGGGCGGAGCCCTCTCCGGCGGCGCCTGGTCAGCCGAGGCGAACGTCGACGAGGTCAGGCTGGATGAACTCGCCGCGATGCCCCCCATCAGGCAACTCCTGCCCCCCGGGTTGCAGGCCAACGGCATCGTGTCGGGTCCCGTAGCCGTTGCCGGCCGCGGCAGCCGGATCGCCCGCGCCACGGCGCGCCTGGCCTTTGCGCAGGCCGGGTTCGCGGACGAATCGGGGGCGCTGGCAGGCGAGCAGCTGCGCGGGATACTGGACGTCGGGCTCGAGCGCGTCGCGGCCCCGGCCGGCGGCTGGCTCGTGCGCGCACGACTCCAGTCGGACAGCGGCCAGGCCTACCTGGAGCCGGTGTTCCTGGACCTCGGGCAGCATGCGATCGATCTCGAAGTGGAAGGCCTCCTGTCGGAACACCTCGACGCGGCGTCGATTCGCCGGTTCGCTTTCCGGCAAGCCGGCGTCGGAACCGGCGACGGATCGGCTGAAATCGACCTGGCTGGCGAGACGCTTCTCCAACGGGCACGCGTGCGGCTCGAACGCGTGGATCTCGCCGGTTTCACCAGCGTCTATGCAGGCCCGTTCCTCATCTCCACCCCCTTTGCGGATATCGCCGGCTCGGGGAGCGTCAGCGGCGAGGCCGATATGGACGCCGGGCTGCCCAGCCGGCTCGAACTGCGGCTCGACGACGTGACCGCCGACAGTCCCGCCGGCGCGCTCTCGGTCAGCGGGCTGAGCGGTCATTTCAGCTGGTTCGACGAGCAGCTTCGCAACGAGCTGGCGCCGCAGGTCGACAGCGAGTTGTTCAAATCCGCGCTCGAGTGGCGGTCGGCGCGACTGTGGGGCATCGAGTTCGGTCCCGCCCGGATTCCCTTCACCACGACCGGCAACAATTTCAGGCTCCTCGATCCTGTCGAACTGCCGGTGTTCGACGGCGGCCTGGCCATCGAGACCCTGCGAATTCGCCGTGCCGGGACACCGCAGATGTACGTGCGTTTCGACGCCGAACTCAAGCCGGTCAGCATCGCGCTGATCGGGCGCGCGCTCGGCTGGCCCGAGTTCTCCGGGACCGTGGCCGGACGCATACCGCGCCTCGAGATGGCCGACGGCCTGGTCACTCTCGGCGGCAATATCGAGGCGCAGGTCTTCGACGGGGCCGTGACCCTGCGCGGGCTGCGCCTGCGCGATCCCCTGGGCCAGCATCCCCAGCTGTTCGCCGATATCGACGTCGAGGGACTCGACCTTGAGCGCCTTACCAACACGTTCGAGTTCGGCCTGATCACCGGGCGGCTGTCGGGCCAGGTGGCGTCACTGGAGACTTTCGACTGGATGCCCGTGGCGTTCGACGCCAGGTTCTTCAGCACGCCCGGCGACCGCTCCCCGCACCGCATCAGCCAGCGCGCCGTATCCAACCTGTCGAGCATTGGCGGCGGCAGCGGTGGCAGCGTCACGGCGGCACTGCAGAGCGGGCTCCTGCGGTTCTTCGACAGCTTCCGCTACGACCGGCTGGGCCTGTCCTGTCGGCTCGTGAACGACGTCTGCATGATGGACGGCGTGGCGCCGGCGCCGAACGGCTACTACATCGTCAAGGGCCGGGGCCTGCCCCGCATCGACGTGATCGCCAGCCAGCGGCGCGTTGCCTGGAGCCGGCTCGTCCGGCAGCTCGCCGCGATGACCCAGTCCTCGGGACCGGTCATCGAGTGACCTGTGGCCCGCGGCGACTGCGCGGGCCCCGTGCGGCGGCGCAAACGGTGATCGGGGCTGCTCAAACGACGATACGTTCGGGTAAGCTCGACGGGGTTCATGGTTCGTTCAGCTGGCGGCAACCACCATGGCCGCTGCAGCATCCGCAAAGGAGCCCGTGAAGATGACCCGCTGGATCACGACCGCAATCGGTACCGCAGCGCTGGCGCTCGCCGCCTGCGTCACCATCAACGTTTACTTCCCTGCGGCCGCCGCCGAGAAGGCCGCCGACCGCATCATCGAGGACGTCTGGGGCAAGGACGCCAAGGGCACCGAGCAGTCGGCACTGCCCGCCGCGCGAGCAAGGCGTACTGCTCGCCGCCGTCCGCGGCGCACTCGAATTCGTCATTCCCGCCGCCAATGCGCAGGCCGACCTCGACGTGTCCACCCCGGCGATACGCAGCCTGACCGCGTCGATGGAGTCGCGCCACGGCCAGCTCGAGAAGTACTACGCATCCGGTGCCGTGGGCCTGACCGCCGACGGACTGGTCGAGATTCGCGACGCGAATACGGTACCGCTTGCCGAGCGCAACGCGGTGCGCAAGCTGGTGTCGGACGAGAACGGCGACCGGAATTCACTGTACCGCGAGATCGCTGCGGGCAACGGCCACCCGGAGTGGGAGACGGACATCCGCAACACCTTTGCGTCGCGCTGGATCGCCAAGGCGCGCGGCGGCTGGTGGTACCGGAATGCCGCGGGGAACTGGGTGCAGAAGTAGCGGGCGCGACGCTGCTCAGGGAAGCCCTGCGCGGGTCATTCGACCGCCTCGATCAGCTCCGCGCCCTGGTTGCGGGGATCGTTGACCCGGCGGCTGACCGGCGCGCGCGCTGAATTCCGCCGGGTCGCGGGGTCCGAGCCAGCCCGACAGGGCGGTCACGTCCTGCTGCCGCGGGTCGAGCCAGGGTTCGAGCCCCTCGGCCGGCAGCACTGCCGGCATGCGGTGATGAATCTCCGCCAGCGGCCCGACCGCGTCGGTCGTGACGATGGTGCAGGACTCGACCGGCTCGCCTCCCGCCGGGTCGCGCCACGTCTCCCATAGCCCGGCGAGTCCCAGCGGCGCGCCGTCGCGCGAGTGGATGAACCACGGCTGCTTGCCCGATGCCACCGCCTGCCATTCGTACCAGCCATCCGCCAGCACGACGCAGCGCCGGCGGCGGAACGCCGCGCGGTAGGCGGGCCGCTCGGACAGCGTCTCGGCGCGCGCGTTGATCATGCGATTGCCGACCGACCTGTCCCTGGCCCACGACGGGATCAGCCCCCAGTGCAGCAGCGCCACCTGCGCGCCGTCCCGGCTCGGTCTCGCGCAGCACCGGCACCGGCTGCGTCGGCGCGATGTTGTAGCGCGGCTCCAGCGCCGGGAAATCGTCGAGCGCGAAGGCTCGCTTGACGGCCTCGGCGGGGGAGAAGAACGCGTAGCGTCCGCACATGTCGGCGCCCGCGCTACTCGCGAATGCCGGTTCCGCGGTTCATGAGCGTCACCACGACCGCGAACATCGCCACAGCGGCGCCGGCAGTGACCAGGAAGGCGCTCATGATGTCCACGTCGCTGGTGCCGAGGAAGCCGTAACGGAACGCATTGACCATGTAGAGGATGGGGTTGGCGTAGGACAGCCGCTCGGCCCAGTCCGGGAGCAGCGAGATCGAGTAGAACACGCCGCCGAGGTAGGTGAGCGGGGTGAGCACGAACGTCGGGAACCAGGAAATCTGCTCGAAGTTCTTCGCGAATATCGCATTGAAGAAACCGCCGAGCGAGAAGACGATGGAGGTCAGCACCACCGAGCCCAGGATCAGCAAGGGATGGTGCACGGGCAGGCGCGTGAAAAACAGCGCGACGCCGGTGACCAGGGCACCGACCAGCAGGCCGCGCAACACGCCGCCGGCGACGTAACCCAGGACGATCAGCCAGTTGGGTAGCGGCGAGACCAGCAATTCCTCGATGTGCTTGCCGAACTTGGCGCCGAAGAAGCTGGAAACCACGTTGCCGAACGAGTTGGTGATGACCGACATCATGATCAGCCCGGGCGCGATGTACTGCATGTAGTCGAAGCCGTCCATCTGGCCGATGCGGCGGCCGATCAGGCTGCCGAAGATGATGAAGTACAGGGTCGCCGTGATCGCCGGCGGCACGATGGTCTGGCCCCAGATCCTGAGGATGCGGTCGAACTCGCGCCGCACGATGGTGAGGAACCCGACCCAGCGGACACGGGCCCCGGCGTCGCCCGCCGCGACGGCCGTTCCGGCGACGGCGGTCATGCCGCGCCTCCCGCGGAGGCGCCGCCCGCCTCCACCAGTCGCATGAACAGTTCCTCGAGACGGTTCACCTTGTTGCGCATGCTGACCACGTCGATGCCGGCGGCCGACAGGCGCGCAAAGATCTCGTTCAGGCTGTGCTCCTTGGACACGTCGACCTCGATGGTGTGATCGTCCACCAGCCGCGCCGCGTAACCCGGCAGGTCGGGGACCGGATCGCACCGGGTCGCGGAAATTCAGCACGAACGTCTCCTGGTGCAGCTTGCGGATGACGTTGGCCATGGTGTCGTGCTCGATGATCCGGCCGCGGTCGATGATGGCCACGTCGCGGCAGAGGTTCTCGGCTTCCTCGAGGTAATGCGTCGTCAGGATGATGGTCGTCCCGCCGCGGTTGATGTCCCTGCAGGAATGTCCACATGGAGCGCCGGATCTCGATGTCCACGCCGGCGGTCGGCTCGTCGAGGATCAGCAGCTTCGGCTCGTGCACCAGCGCCCGGGCAATCATCAGGCGGCGCTTCATTCCGCCCGAAAGCGCTCGGGCGATGCTGTCCCGCTTGTCCCAGAGTTGCAGCTGGCGGAGGTACTTCTCCGCCCGCTCCCGCGCCTGCTTCCGCGGGATTCCGTAGAAGCCCGCCTGGTTCACGACGATCGTGAACACCTTCTCGAACTGGTTGAAGTTGATTTCCTGGGGCACCAGGCCGATGCAGGATTTCGCCCGCTCCAGGTCGCTGTCGATGTCGTGGCCGAAGACGCGAATGGAGCCGGAGGTCTTGGTGACCAGCGAGGTGATGATGCCGATCGCCGTGGTCTTGCCGGCGCCGTTGGGACCGAGCAGCGCGAAGAAGTCGCCTTCCTCCACGTCGAGATCGATGCCCTTGAGCGCCTGGACGCCGTTGCCGTAGGTCTTGGCAAGGCCCTGGATGCAAAGCGCCTTCATCGTGGCCCCTGGGGTCAGCACAGCGCCGCGGACGCGACGCGAGCGGCGAAGCGTAAACTCAGGCGACCCTCCCCGCAACAGGACCGTCCGCCGATGCCGGGAAGTAGCCACTTGGCCGCGCTGCGCGGGATCCACATCCTGTTGCTTCTGCCGCCTTCGCCGTCGCCGGGTGTGGCCGCCCGGGAAGATGCCGCCCGGCGCGGCGGCCGCTGACGTGGGCTACCGTGTCGCAGCCGACGCCGTTCTGCTGTTGCACGGGCTGTTCGTGTTGTTTGCGGTGCTCGGCGGCTTGCTCGCGGCGCGGCACAGGTGGGTTGCCTGGGTACACCTCCCCGCCGCGGCCTGGGCGGCGTGGATCGAGTTCTCGGGCGGCGTCTGCCCGCTGACGCCACTTGAGAACAGCCTCCGCGCGCGCGCCGGGGCCACGTCGTACGAGGGCGGATTCGTCGACCACTATCTGCTGCCGCTGGTCTACCCGACCGGTCTCACGCCGCGGATCCAGGTCGCCCTGGGCGTCGCCGTGCTCCTCGCCAACCTGGCGATCTACGCCTGGGTGCTCCGCCGCAGCCGCCGGTGAAGCTGCTGTGCGCGCGCGGCTTCCGCTCCCTGCAACTGCAGCCCGAGAAGCTTCAGGCGATCCAGCCCGGCACTCTCCACCGGCATGCGCAGCGCCACCGCGATCTGCGCCCAGAACCGCTCGCGCGTACAGAAGCGGGCCGAGACGATCGGCGCCAGCCGGCGCGCAAACGCGTCCAGCGCACCGACGGGCAGCGATTCGAGCGCTTCCTGGGTTCCCGGCTCCACCCCCAGTGCGAGGCGCGCCACCCGCGGGTCCAGCTGGGCGAGATGCCAGGCGAGCATCAGTCCCGAGCGAGCGAAGCGCAGCAGGCGGGAATCGGCGGCTGGCGGCGCCGGTCCGTCCTGGATGGCGCTCGCCGCGCGCGATTCGACCCTCCAGAAACGCTCGTCCCGGAACCTGAGATCGAACAAGGCATAGGGAAGCGGCAGTCGACGCGCGAGCGTCGCGCCCCGGCCCAGGGCTCCCAGCGCATCCGCCGGCAGCCCCAGGACCGGGAGGCCCGGCCTCGCCGCGTGCAGGTCAAGGACCAGGGCGATGAACGCCCCATTTACGCTGGAAAGCGCGCCGATGATCTTCTCGTTGAACAGGACTTGTTCGCCCCAGTGAGCCGTCCCGGCGGGGGGTGGCAGGGCGAGCGGTGACTGATGGCGCATGGCATTTCTCCCCTTTACCGCGCGATTGAGCCGGCCTGCGGGTCTTGGCTCGCTCGGCCAGAACTGGTAAAAAAATACCAGTCGTTTTCAGCGACGTCAATGGACCCGCCCATGCGCATCACCGACGACCGTTATACCCGCGACCGGCTGCGGCTCGACCTCGCCCTGCGCCTGATCCGCCACGAGGCCAGGACCCGCACCATCCGCGACTGGACCGGCCTGACGGATGACCGGATCCGCAAGCTCTTCAAGAGCTATATCGAGCATGCGGGCGACCGGGAAATCCGCCGCCACCGCGGCAAGTCCCCGCGGCAACCCGCCTATTTCCTGCGCAATCCGCAAGTGCGGCTGCAGGCCGCCAGCCTGGCATCGTTCTTCTGCCAGCTGGGAATGCTGCGGCCAGCCGGCCCCGGCCTGCCCGGCGGCCTCGAGCGGCTGCGCTGGGGCGAGCGATTCTGCGAGGCCTACGAAGCTTTCCTCCAGCAACATGAGCGTCCCGAGATCGGATTCGAGCACGCCTGCTTCCTGCAGCGGGCGCTCGAGCGCCAGAAGGAGTTGTGCATCGACGATTGCGCGGACTGTGGCGCGCTGATCGTGGCGCCCGTGTTTGCGGCGCGGCCGGTGGACTGCGCCTTCTGCAATGACGGCGGCCGCGCCCGGGCGGCGGGTTGACGGACCGCGGCCGGCCAGTCGCCGCACGAGGCAGCCGGGCCTGCCCTACAATGCGTCCCCTCATCCCAGGAGACCTCGCCCATGCCCCACTCGCGGCCCAATATCTTCGCCGGGCCGTATGTCAATCGACTCGAGCCGCGGCGCGGCGATGCCGCCGCGGTCGCCGCCGCGCTGGCGGATCCGTCAGCGCGCCTCGTGCCGGTCTGGCGATCGCGTAACCTGCTCAGGCGCGCGCCCGCGCCTACCGCCTGCCTGCTGGACGTCAGCGTGCACCTGCGCCATGGCATCGACCCGGGCCAGCTGATCCTGCTCGGACGGTTCGGGCAACACTGCGCCTTCGCGGCGGAATTCGGCGGCGACGAGGCGCCCGATCTTGGCGCGGAAGGGGAATTCGTCGACTTGAGGCTTGCGAGCGGCGCGCTCGATTTCGAGGAAGCGGGCCTGCTGGCCTACGCCCGTGCGATGGTCACCTGGAGGCGCCGGCACCGGTTCTGCGGCTGTTGCGGCGCCCCGATGCGCGCCGAACAGGCCGGACACGTCATGATCTGCACGGCCGAGGGCTGTCTTTCCCAGGTGTTCCCGCGCCTCGACCCGGCGGTCATCGTGCTGGTCACCGACGGTCCGCGCGCGCTGCTGGGACGCCAGGCCAGCTGGCCGGAAGGGCGCTATTCCACGATCGCGGGATTTGTCGAGCCTGGCGAGAGCCTGGAGGACGCGGTGCGCCGCGAGGTTCTGGAGGAGACCGGCATCCGTGTCGGCACCCTGGGCTACCACTCGTCGCAACCCTGGCCGTTTCCTTCCTCGCTGATGCTCGGCTTCATCGCCCAGGCGGAAAGCACCAGGATCGTCCGCGGGGACGACGAACTGGAGGATGCAAACTGGTTCAGCCGCGAACAGATCGCCCAGGGCAAGCCGTCCTTGCCGCCGCCACAGTCGGTGTCATACCGCCTGATCGAGGAATGGTACGACGCCGGCGCGGACCGGCCGCTCGCCGAGGAACGGGGTGCCCGGCGCTGGACCTCCAGGCCTTGAGCCGGACCCGGGGAATGGCCGGCCGCCGCGCCGGCCGGAGTTGAGCCATTGGATCCAGCCAGCCTCGCGCTCTCGTTCGCCACCGGGCTCGCCCTGGCCGCCGCCGCGGGTTTCCGCGCCTTCGTGCCGTTGCTGGCCACCGGGCTGGCCGTCCATTTCGGTGTGATCGAACCGGCCAGCGGATTTGGCTGGCTGGGGGAGCCTGTCACGTTGCTGGCGCTGGCCGTCGCTACCGCGCTGGAAGTCGGCGCCTATTATTTTCCGGGCCTGGATCATGCACTGGACATCATCGCGGCGCCGCTGGCCCTGGCCGCGGGAATCGTGGTCGCCGCGAGCGTCATGGCCGAGCTGCCGCCCTGGCTGCGCTGGTTGGCCGCGATCGTCGCCGGCGGCGGCGCGACCGCCGCATCGTATTCCTTCACGACCCTGATGCGCGCGAAATCGGGTGTCGCGACGGGTGGGCTGGCCAATCCGCTGATTTCGACAGTCGAGCTGGCCGGCTCGGTGCTGCTCGCCGCACTCGCCCTGCTGGCGCCGGTCATCGCCCTCCTTGCGCTGGCGTGGATCCTCGTGGCCGCCTCTCGCCGGCGGCGAAGCAGGCGAGGGGCCGGCTGATGTGCCTGCTCGTGGCCGCCTATGACTTCCACCCGGCTTACCGGCTGGTGCTCGCCGGGCATCGCGACGAATTTCATGCGAGACCGGCGGCGCCGCTCGACTGGTGGCCCGACGCCCCGGACCTGCTCGCCGGACGCGACCTCGAGGCCGGAGGCACATGGCTCGGCCTGCATCGCGGCGGCCGCCTCGCCGTCCTGACGAATTTTCGTGCCGTGGACTCGCTGCGCCCGGGCGCCCCGTCGCGAGGCCTGCTCATCCCCGCGTTCCTGGCCCGCGACGAATCCGCCCAGGCCTTCGCACGGTGGCTCACCGGCTCAGCGGCGGATTATTCGGGTTTCAACATGCTGGCCTTCGACGGCACGACGCTGGAGTATGTCGCCAACAAGCCGGAGCCGGTGTCACGGCCGCTGCCTCCCGGCCTCTACGGGCTGAGCAATCACCTGCTCGACACGCCCTGGCCGAAGGTCCTGCGGACGCGCGAACGGGTCCGGGCGGCGCTCGCGGGCGCACGCGTATCGACAACCACGCTGTTCGCGGCCCTGCAGGATCGGGAGCCCGCGGCCGACGCCGACCTGCCCTCGACCGGGCTCGATCTCGGCCTGGAGCGGCTGGTTTCCGCGCCTTTCATCGTCAACCAGGACTACGGCACGCGCTGCACCACGGTCGTGCTGGTCGACCGGGAAGGGCTGGTCCGGGCCGAGGAGCGCCGCTATTCGCCGGACGGCGAGACGACCGGCCGGACGACGATCGCATTCCACACGACGCGGACATGAGTGCCCACAGGCTAGAATTGGCGCGGGTTAACGCCCGGGACTCTTCATGCATCGCCTCCGGCTCCTGACGATTATTGCCGCCTCCTGGCTGGCCGCGGCATCGGCGGCGGCGCAGGGCATCGACATCGAGATCGTCGGCGTAGAAGGCCCGTTGCGCGACAATGTCGTGGCCTTCCTCAGCCTCAAGCGCTACGCCAGTTCCAGGGACCTGGACCAGGACCGGGTCGATCGACTGGCCCTGCGCGCTGTGCGCGAGGCGACCGATGCGCTGAAGCCCTTCGGGTATTACGAGGCGCGGGCCGAAACCGAGCGTCACTGCGTTGGACAAGGGCTGGAAGGCCGTGGTGACGGTCACCCCCGGCGAGCCCGTCCTGCTTACGGACGCACAGGTCGAGATCATCGGCCCGGGACGAGACGAAGAGTTCCTGCGCGAGGTCATCGACGGCTCGCCGCTGCGGGTCGGCGAACAGCTCAGCCACGCCGACTACGACCGGCTGAAGAACGATCTGCACAGGGTTGCCGCCAGCCGCGGCTACCTGGATGCGTCGTGGCCGCGCGCGGAACTGCGGGTCAACGTCCCGGCCAGGCAGGCGACGGCCCTGCTCACGCTGGACACGGGCGAGCGCTACCGCTTCGGTGAAACGACCATCGAGCAGGATTTTCTCGAGCCTGCCCTGGTGAAGCGGTACCTGCGCTACAAGCCTGGCGACTGGTATGACGCGACGCAGCTGTTGCGCACGCAGTTCGCACTCGACGACTCGGACTATTTCTCGGTAGTGGAGGTGCTGCCGGAGCAGCGTGACCGGACGGCCAGGACGATGCCGGTGCACATCAGTGCCGAGAGGAACAAGCGGTATCGCTACAAGATCGGCGCCGGCTACGCCACCGACACCGAATGGCGGCTGGTGCTCGGCTGGACCAACCGGCAGGTCAACCGCCGCGGGCACCGGCTGTTCGCGGAAGGCAAGTATTCCAATCCGGAGAAGACCGTCCAGCTCAATTACGTCATCCCCTGGCGTGACCCGGCCCTGGAGAAACTTGCGTTCTCGCTCACGGCAGGGCAAATCCTTCGCGGCGACGTCGAGACCCGCGGCCTGACCTTCGTTCCGAGCCTGACCCAGATGCGGGGCCGCTGGCAGCGCGTCTTGTTCACCAATGTCGACTACACACGCGACAAGATCGTCGGCACGCAGGGGAGCGACCCTTCGAGCATCAACGAATCCCGCAATTTCCTGCTGGTGCCCGGCATTTCCTATGCATTGCTGCCGCCGGGCTTCGTCAACGTCGACGCGGTGGGCCGCGGCCTCTACACCGAGCTCCTCGGCTCTGCTAGCGCGTTCGGTTCCGACTCGGATTTCCTGCGTTTCTCGGTCAGCGACGAGCGCCGCTTCGACCTCGGTGGGCCATGGCACCTGGTCGTTCGCGGCGAGCTCGGCACCAGCGCCGTGGGTGATTTCCAGCAGCTGCCCTCGCAGTACCGCTTCTTCGCCGGCGGCGATCGCAGCGTCCGGGGTTATTCCTACAATGAGTTGTCGCCGGTGGACGAACTCGGCAACAAGGTCGGCGGGCGCCACCTGCTGGTCGGCAGCATCGAGATCGAACACGACCTGCCGAAGAACTTCGGCGTGGCGGCCTTCGTGGATGCCGGCAATGCCTTCGACAGCTTCGGTGACCCGCTCCAGTATTCGGTCGGTGTGGGCATTCGCTACCGGCTGCCCTTCCTGATGGTCGGCTTCGACGTCGCCCAGTCCATCTCGGAATCTGGCCGGTCACCCCACCTGCACATGAATTTCACGCCCATCCTGTGAGCAAGCGACGCAAGTTCCTGCTGGCGGCGGCGGCCCTTGCGGGGCTGCTGCTCACGGTCGCCATCGGCGTGGGCGCCTGGCTAACCTATTCCGAGTCGGGCCTCGCGCGTGCCATCGCCCTGCTCGAGTCCCTGGACTCCATTCAACTCACCGTTCAGGGCGAGCGCGGCCGGCTGGCCGGGCCCCTGCATGTCGACTCGCTCGAGCTGCGCGCCGGCCGCGTCGAGTTGCGTGCGCAGGGCGTCGACGTCGACGGCAACCTGGTGGCGCTCGTCTTCGGTCATCTTCACATCGGCCGGCTCGCCGTCGAGTCCCTCGACCTGGTGATCGGCCCAGCCGTCGCGCCTCCGTCCGACGCGCCGCCGAGCTTCATGCCGGGCTGGCTTTCGATCGGGGTCGGCCGCGCCAGCGCAGACCTGATCTCGGTCCGGCTGCCCAATTCCACCGAATTGCGGTACCGGGACGTCACGCTATCCGGCAGCGTGACCCACTCGCGGATCGAACTCGACGAGGTCGCCGCCGACGCCGGACTCTGGTCCGCCCACGGCACCGTCAGCCTCGTGGCTCGGGACCCGCTCCGGTTGAGCGGCAACCTGGCGTGGTCGGTTCCTGGAAAACCTGCGTTGGCAGGTACGCTGCGCGCCAAGGGCGACCTGGCGAAGCTGGATATCGACGCGGCGATCAGCGATCCCGCCGCCGCAACCGTCAGCGCCACGCTCGAGGACCTGGCCACCGGACTGCACTGGAAAGCCAGCGCCAACTCGGCGGCAATCGACCTGTCGCCGTGGATGGCCGAACCGCCCGTGGGTCCGCTTGCGGGCCACCTGGAGGCCAGCGGCGACCTGCGCATCTTTGAACTGGCCGGTCACTTCGACGGGCCGGGCCTGACTTCGGACGGGCTGGACCTGCAGGCTACCCTGGTGCTCGACGGCAAGGAACTTCTCCTGGAACCCGTGCTGGTCGCGACGCCCGACCGCAGATTGAGGATCGAGAACAGGGGTCGCATCGCACTGGGGGACGAGCGCTCGCTCGAGCTGCGCTCCGCCTGGGCGGGCGTGGCCTGGCCGCTCGCCGGCACGCCGGTCGTCTCGAGCCGCCAAGGGACGCTCGAACTGCGCGGCTGGGACCGCCTCGGGTTTGCCGCCGATGCCGTCGTGACACTACCGGACCTGCCGGAGGTAGCGGTCGTGGCTTCCGGCCAGGCCGACAGGATGGGCATCGTCGTCCTGCAATCAAGTCTAGAGGCCCGTGCCGGCACCGCCGAGGCCGAAGGCTTTTTCGGCTTCGGGACGGGGCATCCCTGGCGTCTCGACGCCAGGGTCAAGGACCTGGACCTGTCGGCGTTCCGCGAGGGACTGAACAGCCGACTCTCCTTCCACGCCGCGGGATCCGGACAGGGTACGGGCCGGGACGCTGCCTGGGCCGCACACGTCGGCTCGATCGAGGGCGTGGCCCGCGGCCAGAGGTTGTCCGGCGCCGGATTCCTCCGGCACCAGCTCGGGCATTACGACATCGAGCGATTCGCCTTCAGGCTGGGACCGGCGAGGATCGAGGTCAACGGTCATGTGGGCGGTGAGACGGAACTGACCGCCAGCTTCGAGGCGCCCGATCTTTCAGGGTTCCTGCCGGAACTCGGCGGCAGCCTCGAGGCGAAGCTCGATGCCCGTTCGGTCGGCGCCCCGGTAGCCGACGGCTCCAACCTCCGGGTCGACCTGGCGGTGCGCGGACGCGACCTGCGTTATGGCGAGCAGCGCGCCGCAGTACTTTCGGCGGATGCGGACATCGACCTCAGCGATCGCGAGAGTTCCTGGATAAGGCTTCGGGCCGCGGGCATGCAGGTCGGCGGGCAGGACATCGCCTCGACCCGCATCTCGCTTGACGGCCGGGCCCGCGAGCACGCGGTAGACTTCCGCGTCGGCGCTGGCGAGCAGGCCGTCAGCCTGGTCGGCGAAGGCCGTTTCGACGAAGGCGTCTACCGCCTGGCCGCAACGCGTATCGAGAGCGAGGCCCCGGCGTTGCACCCCTACTCGCTCGAGGCGCCCATGCTCGTCGTCATCGGGGCGGATGCGGCGCGGCTGGAGGAGACCTGCTTCGTCCACGCCCCGCGACGGATCTGCCTGCGGGGCGACTGGGACCGCGATACGGGCTGGTCGGCCGCACTGGTGACACATGATTTCCCGCTGGAGGCCTTGCGTGCGGACCTGCCGCGCAGTCCCGGGTACCGGGGCCTCCTGGACCTGGACGTCGCCGCCGCAGGCAAGGTCGACATGCCCTGGACCGCGACCACCCGCGCAACCCTGCGCGACGCCTGGCTCGAGTACGTTACTCCGAGCGGCAGGCAGGAGCGCGTCTCCCTCGGGGTCGCCCACATACATCTCGAGAGCCTGCCGGAGCGACACCAGCTGACGGCGGCGATCGACGACACCACCGCGATGCAGCTGCGCGCCGAGGCGACGATGGACCGCAGCCCGGGAGTACCGCTGGGCGAGTCGCCATTGTCCGGGTCCCTGCAGTTCTCCACGACGCGACTCGGGTTGCTGCCCCTGCTCGTGCCCGACATCGACAAGGCCGAGGGCAGCCTGCAGGCAAGGCTGAAAGTGTCGGGCGTCGCGGCCGCGCCGGTACTCGACGGCACGCTGGGACTCGATGGCGGGCTGTTCGAGTTTTACCAGACCAACCTCCGCCTCCGCGAAGTCAGCGCCCGGGTTGATCTGCTCAACGAGGGACTCAGGCTCCAGTCGAGCGGCAAGGCGGGCGACGGTACGTTTGCAGCGAACGGCCAGTTTGCCTGGCGTGAACGGCAGCTCCATGGCCAGCTGACACTGAAAGGCGACCAGCTCCTGCTGGCAGACGTCCCGGAAGTCAGGATCGAGGCTTCGCCCGACCTGGCCTTTGAATTCGACGGCGTGGAAATCGGTGTCAGGGGTAGCGTCACGGTGCCGACGGCACGGATCGAACCACGCCAGCTGATCGGGGCGGTGACCACCTCGGCTGACGAGCGCATCGTCGGGATCGGCGAGGAGCAGGACGACGCCGCGCGTTACCGGGTCACGAGCGACATGCGACTCAAGCTTGGCAGGGATGTGCGTCTCGACGCCTTCGGGCTGAAGGGCCGCCTCGAGGGCAGTGTCGTTCTCCAGAGCCGCCCGGACGAAGTGACCACCGCATCGGGTGAATTCGAGATCATGGACGGCAAGTACCAGGCCTACAGCAAGGAACTCGATGTCGACACGGGCCGGCTGCTCTTCGCCGGCGGGCCGGTCTCCGATCCCGGCATCGACCTGCGCGCCAGCAAGAAGGTGCCGGGATATGAAGTCGGTGTCATCGCCCGCGGCAGACTGCGCAAGCCCGAGTTGAGTCTCTTCTCGGACCCGTCCATGCCGCAGTCGCAGATCGCATCGCTGTTGCTGGTCGGCCGGCGGCTGGACAACCTCGATTCCAGCTCCCGCCAGAGCCTGGGCGGCTCGACCGGCGACATGGCCGCCGAGGGCGGCGCCCTGCTCGCGGGGCAGCTGGGTCGCTACATAGGCATCGACGAAATCAGCCTCGAAAACCAGACCACCAACAGCACTGACGCGAGTGCCGGAAAGGAATCCAGCCTGGTCATCGGCAAGTTCCTCTCTCCCCGCTTCTACATCAGCTATGGCATCTCCCTGTCGAACGCGATCAATACCTTCAAGCTCCGCTACACGATCGGCGATCGCTGGGTCATTACCGGCGAGGCCGGGCAGGAAGCGAGCGCCGACATCGAGTACACGATAGACCGCTGACCGCGGCGCCCCACCCGGGATCGTCCCGCCTGTTGACCGTGATTGCATATTTATGCAACACTTATGAATCTTTATGCGGACATGGCAATGGCCAGCAGCAGCGAACACACCCTGACCGGCGCGAGGCGAGAAGCGCTCAGGCAGATCATCACGCACACCGCCGTCGGCCGGCAGGCCGACCTGGTGCGCCTGCTGGCGCGCGCCGGGCATCGCGCCACGCAGTCCAGCATCAGCCGGGACCTGCGCGAACTGGGCGTCGCCAAGCTAGGCGACCGCTACGTGCTTCCCGATGAAGCGTCGCCGGCGGGCAACGGCTTCGCCGCCGTGGCCGGCTTTGTCCGCGAGGTGCAGCCTGCGGGCGCCAGCCTGACCGTCGTCCGCACGTCCGCGGGCGCTGCGCAGAGCGTGGCCATCGTTCTCGACCGCGCCCGGTGGCCGGAGGTCGTGGGCACCATTTCCGGGGACGACACCATCTTTGTCGCGACGGCAAACGCCGCCGCGCAGCGCAAGCTGCTCTCGCGACTGCACGACACCTTCCAAGTCTGAGAACCATCATGACTGCAACGAAACCCGGGGCGGACTCGCCCATCCTGCTCGCGTTTTCCGGCGGCCTGGACACGTCCTTCCTCGTGCCCTGGCTGAAGGAGACGCACAAGCGCCCGGTGCTGACGCTGACCGTCGACACCGGCGGCATTGACGCCGCCGCGGCCAAGGTGCTCGAGCAACGCTCGAAGCAGCTCGGCGCCATCGGTCATCACCTGGTCGATGCGCGCAAGACCTACTTCGAGCAGGTGCTGCGATTCCTGATCATGGGCAACGTCCGCCGCGGCCAGCTCTACCCGCTGTGCGTCGGCGCCGAGCGCGCCATCCAGGCCCAGACACTGGCCTCCGAGGCCAGGCGGCTCGGGATCGCCACGGTCGCCCACGGCTGCACCGCGGCCGGCAACGACCAGGTACGTTTCGAGGTGGCTTTGCGCACGCTCGCTCCGGGCCTCGAGACGCTGGCCCCGGTGCGTGACGAGGCGTTCAAGCGTCCCGAGCAGCTGAAGTTCCTGGAGGACCGCAAGCTGCCGGTGCCGCCGTTCGGCGCGGCCTACTCCGTGAATCGCGGCCTCTGGGGCGTCACGATCGGCGGCACGGAGACGCTGACCTCCTCGGGCTCCATCCCCGAGCACGCCTGGGTGCTGTCGAAGGGCGCCTTCGACAACCCGCGGCCGGCCGCAAGGCACGTCATCGGCTTCGAGCGCGGTGTCCCCTGCTCAGTCGATGGCGAGTCACTCGACCCGGTTGCGGTGATCGAGAAGCTCGAATCGCTGGCCGCGCCCTTCGGCATCGGCCGCGGCATCCACCTGGGCGACACCATCATCGGCACCAAGGGCCGCGTCGCCTTCGAGGCGCCCGCCGCCGAGGTGCTGCTGAACGCGCACCGCGAACTCGAGAAGCTGACGCTGACATCGCGGCAGCAGCGCATCAAGGAGACGCTGGCGTCGCCCCTATGGCGACCTCGTCCACGAGGGCCAGAACCTCGACCCGGTCTGCCGCGACATCGAGGCGCTGCTGCTGTCATCGCAGCAGCGCGCGACCGGAACCGTCACGGTGCTGTTGCGCCCGGGCAGCGTCTTCGTCGAGGGAGTCGACTCCCCGTACTCGCTGATGAAGGCGTCCAAGGGCGTCTACGGCGAGGCAACCGGCGAATGGACCCCGCAGGACGCTCTCGGGTTCTCGAAGATGGTGTCCTTGCCCTGCATGTTCTGGGCGCGTGCGGGCAGCGAACAAGGAAGCGCGAAATGATGAAGACCATCATGGTGGACAAGATCGCCTCGGTTGCGCAGGCATGCAACCTGTCGCACGAGCTGCGCATCTCCACCGAGATTCCCAGCGAGGAGGGCGTGGTGCTCGCGGTCGAGATCCTCACCAACAAGGCGAACTACAACACGCTCGAGCTCACCAGCGGGCGCATGGCCAAGATCTCGCGTGGCGACGTGGTGGTCGGCGCACTCGGCCATCGTCGCGCGCTCTTCGGCTATTCCGGCCACCTGCCCGAGTCGCTGAAGCCCGGCGACGTCATCCAGGTGCTGAACATCGGTGGCGTGCTCGGCGTGTGCGACTCGATCAACCCGGACAAGGGGCGTCCCTTCGATTGCCGGGTTCTCGGCGTCGTGCTGCAGTTCCCGTTCCTGGGGGAGCGCATCGGTGTACCGGCCCGGGTCGGCTCGCGCAAGCTCGACCAGTCCGTCTCGCTCGACACCCGTGGCGTTCCGATCGTGGCCCTGGCCGGCAGCTGCATGGAGGCCGGCAAGACAGCCGCGGCCTGCGCGATCGTTTCGCGCATGCGCCATCGCGGCCTCACCATCGATGCGTTCAAGGCCACGGGAGTGTCCCTGCGTCGCGACATCCTTGCGATGGAAGACTCCGGCGCGCGCCGGTCGATGATCTTCACCGACCTCGGGATCGTCACCACCACGGCGAAGTCGGGGCCGGCGCTGACCCGCACGATGCTGAACGAGATGGCCGCGGGCAAGCCCGACGTCATCGTTTTCGAACTCGGCGACGGGATCCTGGGCGCCTATGGCGTGGAATCGATCCTCGACGCCGACGACATCCGGGAGCAGCTGACCGCCGTCGTTCTCTCGGCCAACGACCCGGTCGCGCGCCTGGGGCGGCGTCAAGCTGCTGCGCGAGCGCTTTGGCATCGAGCCCTGCGTGGTCACCGGCCCCGCCACCGACAACGCCGTCGGCGTGGACATCATTCGCGACCAGATGGGCGTCGCGGCCTTCAACGCCATGACCAGCGGCGCAGCGCTGGGCGATTACGTGATCACCGCCGCCGGCCTGGACGCGCTGGCGCGGGATCCGGTGAGCCAGGAATGAGCGACAGGATTCCGGCCATAGTGCTCGGCGGGACCGGCTACGTGGCCGGCGAGCTCGTTCGGCTGCTTGCGGGCCACCCTCGCCTGGAGCTGCTGGCGGTCGCCTCAGACAGCCAGCCGGGAGAGCCGGTCGGTGTCGCGTTCCCGCACCTCGCCGCGGCCGTCGGCGACCTGGCCTTCTGCTCCCAGGACGAGGCAGCCGCCCTGGCGGCCAGCCTGCCCCGCTCGGCGGTGCTCGCCGCGGCGCCGCACGGCGTGTCCGCTGCCCTGATCGATACGCTGCTCACGCGCGCCGAGGAAGCCGGCACAAAGCCGACCGTCGTCGACATCTCCGCCGACTACCGCTTCGCCGACACCGATGCCTATGGCCGCGTCTACAAGCATCCCCACGGCGCGCCGGCCCGGCAGGCCCAGTTCACCTGCGCCGTTCCAGAGCACCTGGACCAGGTCACCACGCCGCACGTCGCACACCCCGGCTGCTTCAGCACGGCGACGCTGCTGGCAACCGTGCCACTGCTGGCGCTGGGCCTGATCGAACCGCGGGTATTCGTTTCCGCGGTGACCGGCAGCACCGGTTCCGGCCGCAAGCCGACAGCAGGCACGCATCATCCGCAGCGCCACGGCGACATGTACTCCTACAGCGGCCTCGCCCACCGTCACGCGCCCGAGATCGCGGCGCTGGCCCACGCGGCGACCGGGGTCGCGGCCGACGTCGCCTTCATCCCGCACTCCGGGCCCTTCGCCCGCGGCATCCATGCGACCGTACAGGCGACCCTGCGCAAGTCGATGACGACCGCGGACGTCGTGGCTCAACTCCGGCAGTTCTATGCAGGCAGCCGCTTCGTCCGTGTACTGGATGCGCCGCCGCGGGTGAAGGACGTCGCCACCAGCAACTACGCCCACCTGAGTGCGGTCGCCGACGGCCGCACGGTCGCGGTCATGTCCGTGGTCGACAACCTGGTCAAGGGCGCCGCCGGCGGCGGCGTGCAGTGGATGAACCGCCTGCTCGGCTTCGACGAGGCGACAGGCCTCCTCGCGCCCGCACCGGGCTGGACCTGACGGACGGGACGCGGCATGGCAATCCGGCAATCGATGGCAAACCAGGCCGGCCCGGCGGCGAGGGACCACCTGGCGCAGGTCTTCGCGCAATACCCGATCGAGGTCGTCAGCGCCGACGGCGTCTGGCTCAACACCCGCGACGGCCGCCGTATCCTCGATCTATACGGCGGCCATGCCGTCGCGGCGCTCGGCTACGGCCATCCGCGCTGGCTGGCTGCGCTCGAGCGCCAGGCGGGTGAAGTGCTGTTCCAGAGCAATGCCGTGCCGATGGAGGTCCGCAAGCGTGCAGCCGCCAAGCTGGTCGAGTTTTCCGGCCTGCCGCTCGACACGGTGTTCTTCGTCAACAGCGGCGCGGAAGCCAATGAGAACGCGCTGCGGCTCGCTTGCAGGATCACCGGCCGCGGCCATGTGGTGGCGATCGAGGAGAGCTTTCACGGCCGGACCGCCGCTGCCGCTGCGGTGACCTGGGGCGCGGCCGGCAAGTGGTACGGTTTCCCGCGCACGCCCTTCGACGTCAGCTTCGTTCCCCGGCGCGATACGGCTGCGCTCGAGGCGGCCGTCACGAAAGACACCGCGGCGGTGATCGTCGAGCCGGTGCAGGGCGTTGGCGGCGCCTTCGACATGGGACGCGATTTCCTCGAGGCGATCCGGCTGCGTTGTCAGTCTACGGGCGCCCTGCTGATCTTCGACGAGGTGCAGTGCGGCGTCGGCCGCACCGGGCAGCCCTTCGCGGCCAACCTCTACGACGTGTTTCCCGACATGCTGACGACAGCCAAGGCGCTCGGCGCGGGGTTCCCCGTCGGCGCGCTGTTGCTCTCGCCGCAGATCGCGGCCGGGCTCAAGCTCGGTGAACTGGGCAGCACCTTCGGCGGCGGGCCGCTGGCCTGCGCGGTCGTCGAGGCGGTCATCGACACGATCCGCGAGGAGAACCTCCTGCAGAACGTCCGCGAGCTTGCCGCCGGGATCCGGCAGACCTGCATCACCGGGCCGGTCACGGGCATCCAGGGCGAGGGCTTCCTGCTGGGCCTCAAGACGCGGGTCCCGGCGAAGCAGGTCCACGCCGCCTTGCTGGAGCGCGACATCCTCACCGGCACCAGCGGCGACCCCGACGTCCTGCGGCTGCTGCCGCCCTTCACCCTGGCTGCGGAGCACGTCGCCCTGCTGAGCCGGGCCCTGGCGGAGCTGCCGACATGAACCGGTTCATCGACCTGGCCGACCTGACGCGCGAAGAGGTCGTGGACCTGCTGGCCCTGGCGCAACGCCTGCAGGATCATCCCGAGCCGCATGCGCTGGCGGGTCGCATCCTCGGCCTCATGTTCTTCAATCCTTCCCTGCGCACGCTGTCGTCAATGCAGGCCGGCATGGCGCGACTCGGGGGCAGCGTCCTTCGTGATCACGCCCGGGCAGCGGCACCTGGCAACTGGAGACGCGCCTCGGGGTGACCATGGACGGCGGCGCCGCCGAGCACATCCGCGAAGGCATTCCGGTGCTGGCCTCGTACTGCGACGCGCTCGGCATCCGCGCGTTTGCGGACGGCCGCGACCTGCAGGCGGACCTGGCGGAGGCCACCTTCGGGGCCATGGCGGCGCTCTGCGACAAGCCCCTGGTCAACCTCGAGTCGGCGATGAACCACCCCTGCCAGGCACTGGCCGACTGGAAGACGATGGACGACCTCGCGATCCCCCGCCAGGGCAAGTTCGTTTTGTCATGGGTGAACCATCCCCGGGCGCTGCCGCTGGCCGTCCCGGCCGCGGCCCTGCACATGGCGGCGCATCGCGGCATGGAAGTCGTCGTACTGCGGCCGGACGGCTACGCGCTGCCGCGCCCCCTGATGGATCGCGCCCGCGCGGCGGCGGCAGTGGCCGGCGGCTCGGTCACGGAAACGAACCAGCGCGACGCGGCCCTCGCCGGCGCCCAGGTCGTGTATGCGAAGGAATGGGGCTCACCGCAGTACTATGGCGATGCCGAGGCCGACGCGGCACTGCGCAAGGACCTGTCCGACTGGATGGTCCGCGAGAGCTGGTTCGCCAGGACCGACCCGGCCTGCCGCTTGATGCACTGCCTGCCGGTGCGGCGCAACGTGGCGGTCGCCGACGAGGTGCTCGACGGCCCGCGCAGCGTGGTGCGGCACGAGGCCCACAATCGCATGGTCGTGCAGATGGCCGTGCTGCACCGGCTGCTGGCGCATTGAGCGCCACAAGATACAGACTGAACCCCTGCCGAGGAGTAGAAGCGACATGGTGACCCACCGTACCGACACGTCCGCCACGGTCCGAGCACTCAAGGGCGCCGCGCCCTACGTGCGGCTGTACAAGGGCAAGGTGTTCGTGGTGAAGGCCGGTGGCGCCGTGTTCGCCGACAGCGCCAGCACGCGCGTGCTGGTCGAGCAGATCGCGATCCTGCACCACCTGGGCATACGCGTGGTACTGGTGCACGGCGGCGGGCCCCAGCTCGACGAGATGCAGCGGTCGCTGGGGATCGAACCCCGCATGGTCAAGGGGCGCCGGGTCACCGACTCGCAGTCCATCGACGTCACCACCATGGTACTCAACGGCCTGATCAACACGCGCATCCTGGCGATCTGCCGTGAACTGGGTATCGACGCGGTCGGCATTTCGGGCGTGGACGCGGGCCTGGTGCGTGCGCGCCGCCGGCCGCCGGTCGAGATCGACGGCGAAACCGTGGATTACGGCTTCGTTGGCGACGTGACGGGCATCGACGCGTCGCTGCTCGTGAAGCAGCTCGACGCCGGACTGATGCCGGTCGTCAGCCCGCTGTCCTCCGACGAGGCGGGCTGTGTCCTGAACATCAATGCCGACACCATCGCCGCGCAGATCGGCGCCGCGCTGGGCGCGGAGAAGCTGATCCTCTGCACCGGCGCACCGGGCATCCTCGAGGACCTGGCCGACCCGAGCAGCCTCGTGTCGTACACCGACCTCCAGGGACTCGCGGGACTGGCAGCTGCCGGGAGCTTCGCCGACGGCATGTTGCCCAAGGCGACCGCGATCGAGGCTGCGATCAGGGGCGGCGTGCGCCGCGTGCACGTCATTTCCTACAAGGTGCCCGACAGCCTGCTGGCCGAGGTCTTCACCAACGAGGGCACCGGCACACTGATCGTCGAGGACATCGGGGCGCTGACCCCCGCGGAACAGAGCTCGCAGGCCGGCGCATGACACGACTCTGGGACAAGGGCGCGCCGCTGGATGCGCAGGTCCTCGAGTACACGGCCGGCGAGGACCACGTGCTCGACGACAGGCTGGTCGCCTACGACGTGCAGGGGTCCATCGCGCACGCGGAGATGCTGCACTCGGTGGGCCTGCTGTCGGATGCCGACCTCAAGTCGCTGAAGAGTGGACTCGAGGAGATTGCCGCCGCGCACGCGCGCGGCGAGTGGCGCGTGACGCTCGAGCAGGAGGACGGCCAGACCGCGCTCGAGAGCCTGCTCACGCAGCGCGTCGGCGCGGCCGGCGCGCGCATCCACCTGGGCCGCTCGCGCAACGACCAGGTGCTGACCGCGCTAAGGCTGTACCTGCGCGACGCCATCGAACAACTCAGCGGCGGCGCGATGCAGGTGGCCGGCGCACTCGAGGCGCTGGCCGAACGCCAGGGCGACGTCGCGCTTCCCGGCTACACACACCTGCAGCAGGCGATGCCGAGCTCGGTCGCCCTCTGGGCGCGCGGCTTCGCGGCCGAGATCCGCGACGACGCCGAGGGCTTGCGACACGCGCATCGGCGCGCCGGCAAGTGTCCGCTCGGTTCCGCGGCCGGCTACGGGACGCCCGGCCTGCCACTGAAGCGCGAGGTTACCCGCAGCAAGCTCGGCTTCGCGGAGGTCCAGGAGCCGGTCACCGCGGTGCAGCTGTCCCGCGGCAAGGCAGAGGCGCAGCTGCTGTTCGAGGTGACGCTGCTGATGCAGGACATGGGCCGGCTGGCGGCCGACCTGATCCTGTTCTACACGCAGGAGTTCGCCTACGTCGAACTTCCGGACGAGTTCACCACCGGCTCATCGATCATGCCGCAGAAGCGCAACCCCGACGTATTCGAGCTCATCCGCGGCCGCTCGGCCACCGCGCTCGCCTGCCTGGTGGAAGCGCTCGGCGTCTGTTCGCGGCTGCCGTCCGGGTATCACCGAGACCTGCAGTTGATCAAGGCGCCGCTGTTTCGTGGCATCGACCTGTGCCTGCAGACGCTCGCCATCCTGCCCGCGGCACTGGCTGGTGTCCGCTTCAGGCCCGAGAAGATCAGGCTCGACCCGTCCATCCACGCCGCGCAGCGCGCCTACGAACTGGTAGTACGCGAAGGCATCCCGTTCCGCGACGCCTACCTGCGGGTCGCGCGGGAACTCGACAAGACCTGATAGGCTTGCCTTCGCCCGCTGCAAGGAGAACGCGCCATGGTCGACCGCAATCCCGAGCCATCGCTGGTCAGCTACGTTCACATCATGTACGCGCTGCACGCGCTGGCCGCGCTGATCGGCATCACCAGCGCCGTGACGGTGGTCGGCCAGTTCATTTTCGGGCTGCCCTCGATCATCGCGGTGATCATGAACTACCTGCGGCGATCGGAAGCCCGGGGCACCTGGCTCGAGTCGCATTTCACCTGGCAGTTGCGAACGTTCTGGTTCGCGGCGCTGTGGGTCGTGCTGCTGGCGGTGGCGTCGGCACCCCTGATGCTGGTCCTGGTCGGCTTCTTCACCTTTGCGCTTGGCCTGGCAGTGATCGGACTGTGGGTCATCTACCGCGTGGCCCGCGGCTGGCTGACGCTGAACGAAGGCAGGCCCATCGGCGCCGTGCAGCCCTGAGCGACCGGGCGGCGCGCAGCACCGGACAGCCCAGGAAAGAGATTCAGGCCAGTTCGATGCGCGCGGCGGACTCGTCGTAGCGCAGGACCGTGCCCAGGGTCTCGCTCAGGCGCGCCAGCCGTGCGAGGATGCGCGCCCGTTCCACGGGCCCCGCGATCCGCGGCCGGCCGCGTGTCTGCAGGGGCCGTGCCGGATCGTCGCCCGCCTCGTTGAGAACGACTGGCACGATGCTGATGCCCGACAGCCGCGGCCCTTCGAAATCACAGTGCACGATCGCGCTCTCCCAGGCCTCCGGCGGGTAACGACCGGCTTCGGTGCGCGTGTGAAACACCAGGCTGCCCAGTCCGTGCAGCAGCGGCTTGCCACGATAGGACTCGATGCCGTGCATCAGCGGCGCGCCGTGGCTCGCGTAGACGTCGGCACCCGCGTCAACGCAACGCCGCGCGAATTGCCGCGCCCAGGACTTGGTCGTCGCCATGTCCTCGCCCCATTGATGATTGTGCAGGCAGGCGATCACGTACCCGGCCTCGTCGCGGGCCCGGGCAATCGCTGCCAGGTTCCGCTCGACATCCTGCTCGTCGAGGTCTTCTCCTCTCATCCGCAGTTCGTTGACGCCTGCCCTGGTCGCCGTGGCGGCCGCGCCCTCACGAATCTTGCCGGTGGCCATGGAAACCAGCGCGACGTGCGGAGCTCCCGGCGAGATGCCCGGCGCGCTGGCTTCGGCAAGATCGGCGCCCGTACCCGCGAAGCCGAAGCCGGCGGCGGCAACGGCGGCGCGAGTCGCCAGGACACCCGCCGTGTCCAGGTCCCAGGCGTGATTGTTGCTTAGTGCAACGAGGTTGAAGCCCATGTTGTGCAGGCAGGACAGCACCGACGGCGGCGCGACGTGCAGGAACACCGTGTCCCGGGTCGGCTTGCCGGAGTCCGGCATGTCGATGGCGGCCTCCAGGTCGGTAAACACCGCGGCCCCGCCGCTGAGCTCCGCCACGACCTCGTCCAGCCCCGGATAAGGATCCTCGCAAAGTGGATGGGTCATCAACGCCTGGCCCGCCAGCGTGATGCGGGTGGTTGCCGGGGCGCTCGGGCGCTCGAGACGGCAGGCCGCGGCCCCGGCCAACGGCAGCCCGGCCAGATACTGGAGGACTCGGCGGCGGCTCCAGGAATTGGCCAAATCCGTCTCCCTCAATCCGGCACGACCGGCAGCTTGATCCGCGACGGGTATTGCGCACTGCAATGCAGGCGGTTCGTCGCGACCCTCGGCCGGTCGGATCCGCCCTCGGGACCGCCCGTGTTCGGGTTGATGTCGAAGTGCGGATAGTTGCTGCTGGAGATGTCCACACGCAAACGGTGCCCGGCCCTGAAAAGGTTACTGGTGGCGAACGGCCGGACGGTGATGCGGTAGACACCCCCGGGCTCCATGAATACCTCCCGGTCCCAGCCTTCACGATAGCGCAGGCGGAAGATCCCATCGGTGACGTTCATGGCGAAGCCTTCGGGCCAGGCGTCGGTCGGCGGGTAAACGTCGACGATCTTGGCGGTGAAGTCCGTGTCGGGGCAATCGGAGGACACCCACAGTTCCGCCTCGATCTCTCCCGAAACGACGAGGTCCGCCGCCAGGGGCTCCGTCTCGAAGACCAGCACGTCGGAGCGGTCCGCGAGCGGGCCCGTCATGGGGTCCTTGCGATACGTGAACGTTTCCGTCCTCACCCGCTGGTCGAAGGCACCGCCTTCCATCACCGGCTCGCCCGATGTCAGCGCCCCACCGATGGTGGGAACCGGATCCATCGGGTCGTAGCGGTACTCGATCACGGCGCCCCGCTCGACCGGGACCGCCGACAGCAGGACTCCCGACGAATGCAGGTAGAAATTCCTGTCCGTCGCTTCCGGTGGCGGCCAGCTGTCCGCGCTGCGCCACCGTCCGCCATGCTGCAGGTGGCCTGAGGCGCCCACTTCGCCGCTGCCGCCTCCCATCTGGAAGTAGGTAACCCGCGGTTCCCCCAAGTCGGTGCGCACATCCTCGTCCAGCAACCATCGCCTGAACCATTCGAGGCGCAGCGCCAGGTAATCCTCGGCGATATTGCCGTCGAGCGTCGATTGCCCCCCGAAGTCGACTTCGCCCGCGTGCGTCGAGGATCGATCGCCGTGCGTCCAGGGACCCATGAGCAGGGTCACCGGCGAACGCTTGCGCCGCGACAGTTCGATGAAGTTGCCGGTGCAGGTCTGCACATAGGGATCGTACCAGCTGCCCACGATCGCGATCGGCACGTCGGGAATCTGGTCGTAGTACCCGGCCGCGTACAGGCCTGGTTGCTTCCAGTAGTCGGTAAACCTGCCCTCGCGCCATTGCTCGAACAGGTAGGCCTCGTATTCGGGCGCCGCGCTCAACGGCGAATGCCCGGGCCACCAGGGCATGTCCCGGAACCAGTCGACGAGGTCCCTCGCCTGCAGCGCCGCGAGTCGCCGCGGGTCCGTAGCGGTTTGCGGACTGAGCAGTGCATGGCGATAGGCCCAGGTCGCCTGCTTCAGCTCGAACGCGCCGCCGCGGCGAATCCCGCCGTGATAGGCGCTGGAAAACCCGCCGGAGTCCATGAACATGCAGGCCAGCCCGGGCGGATCGAGGCAAGCCAGGGCCAGCTGCGTGTGTGCGCCGTAGGACAGGCCCATGGTGCCGATGCGGCCGTTGCACCACGGCTGCTGCCGCAGCCATGCCAGGGTGTCGTAGCCGTCCTGGGCCTCGTTGACGTACTTGGTGAACTCGCCCTCCGACCGGTAGCGGCCGCGGCAGTCCTGCATGACGACCGCGAAACCCCGTCGTGCAAAGAACTCCGCGACCTGGGCGCGCGTCGACGGGCTCGGGATCCCTGAGGCTCTTCTCGGAGCGGCTGACGCCGTTCTTGTCATACGGCGTCCGCTCCATGATGACCGGCACACGCCCTGCCGACGGACTTGCCGGCAGCGCTGGGCAGGTAGACATCGGTCGCGAGGCGCACGCCATCGCGCATGGCGACCATGACGTCGGAACGGACCGTGAAGTCATTCAGCGTGCTGTCGAGCATGGCTCAGAAACCGATCCGGACGGCGACCGTAAGCATGACGATCGCGATGCCGATGTAGATGAGCCACAGCCAGAACACGGCACGGGCCCACTGCACCCAGCCGACCTGCGCCGTGGCCAGGTAGGCGAGCAGCGTTCCCGAGGTCGGCGTCAGCAGGTTGGTGATGCCGTTGCCGAACAGGAACGCCAGGACGGTCGTCTGCGGCGACACGCCGGAGAGCTGACCCAGCGGTCCCATGATCGGCATGCTGACCGCGGCCTGCCCGGAGGTCGAGGGAATCAGGAAGTCCAGCATCAGCTGTGAGAAGAACATGCCGATCGACGACACCCAGGCGCCATCCTCGCCGATCAGGTCCGGTCAGGCCATGGACGATCGAGTCGAGCACCTGCCCCTTCTCGAGCGTGATGGCGACGGCCGACGCAACGCCGATCAGCATGCTGGCCATCAGCACCTTCTTCATGCCGCGCACGAAGGCGTCCGCGGCCTCGCCCGCGCGCGAGGCCGCCGGCCGCGGCGGCCACCATGCTCAGGCCGATGTAGTAGGCGGACAGCTCGCCATGGCTCCAGTGCCAGCGGTTGGAGCCGAACACCAGGAAGGCGATGCCCGCGACGACGACTGCAAGCACGAGCCGGTGCCGTCCGGACAGCGGAGCGCTGTTGAAGCCACGATCGACGGTCGCGTCGTGGCCCTCCCTGTGAATCATGAACATGACGAAGGCGATGCCGGCTGCGAGGAACACCAGGTAGCAAAGAAAGCGGAAGCCGGCGCCGCTGAAGATCTGCAGGCCGACCAGCGGCTGCGCGATCGAGAGTGGGATGGGGTTGGTCACCGATGCCAGGTAGCCGGCCTTGACCGCGACCGTCACGATCGCCAGCCCGACGACGTTCGACAGCCCCAGCCGGTTCGCCATCGTCACCATCAGGGGAATGATGAGCAGGTACTCCGACGCGAGGCCGAGGAACGTGCTTCCCGCCGAGTACACGACCATCAGGATCGCGACCAGCACGTAGATGTTGCCGCGCAGGCTGAACAGCAGTTTCTCGAGCCCTGCGTCGATCGCGCCCGAATGCGTCATGACGCCGAACATGCCGCCGATGATCAGCACCATGAAAATCAGCCCGGCCATGCGCTCGAGACCGGCCGGAATGGAGAGCAGGGTGCCAATGAGGCTGACCGGACGCGCCTCGCCGGGCACGGCGACGCGTCCCGAGTCGAACAGGTGCGCCGGTGAAGTGTCCTTGTCCAGCGCCTGGTAGGTGCCAGGCACCACCAGCTTGCCGTCCCGCTGGTAGCTGCCCGACTCGACGAAGTAGGTCAGCGCCGTCGCCAGCAGCAGGATTCCCAGCAGCACGATGACGGGGTTGGTGGGCCTGCCTTCGCCGCCACGCTGGTCACGCATCGTCAAGCGTCAATCCCCCGTCGATCGCAGGCGGGAACAGCGCACGCCCCTCGGGCGTGCGCTCCCCTGCCCATCGTACGCTTCCAGCCCGGGCCCTCGCCGCGCGGGTTACCCGCCGAAGTCCCAGGACAGCTGCGCGTACATGAAGCGGCCCACCGGGTCGTAGGTGCTGATGTCGTAGTTGATGTTCAGGTTCGTCAGCGACACGGGCGGCTGCTCGTCGAACAGGTTGTCCACGCCCAGCCGGACGCTGACGCCATTCTCGAAGGCGAAGCCACCCGAGAGGTCGTGGTACATCACCGACCCGATTTTCCTCGGCTCGCCACCGGCGATCTCCGTCGTGTCGCCGATGTAGCGAGCCTTGTAGTTCGCCGACCAGGGGCCGTTGCGCCACTGCGTCGTGAACATCGCGCGCCATTCCGGGTAGGACTCGCGGCTGGCCGCCGTGCCGACCTTGTCCACGACTTCGATGCTGCCATCGGGCAACGTGGCCTTCTGGGTGAAGTCCAGCAACCGCGATGCCGACAACATGAAGTTCCAGGTCCCGGCGCCGGTATCGGCCAGGTAGCGCAGTACCAGGTCGACGCCCTCCACCTTGGTGCTGTTGAGGTTGATCGGGCCGTCGGCGACCTCGGCGATCTCGCCGCTCGCCTCGCGGTCGATGAAGTTGCAGCGCTGGCCGGTGGCGGCGCACAGGTCCAGCAGGTTCTGCGCACCGTAGGTGCTGATCGTGTCGTCGATCTTGATGCTGTACCAGTCGAGCGTCATGCTGCCGCCCGGCAGCGCCGCCGGCGTCAGCACCAGGCCGAAGCTGATGTTTTCCGAGGTTTCCGGCTGCAGGTCGGGGTTGCCACCGACCGAGGCCGGGACGTTCGGGGACGGCTGCACGTAGCTAGAAGGCACGCCGGCGCAGCCGGGCAGCCCGGCGCCGCCGCCGCTGCAGGGGTCGGTCACCGGCACCGACGTCTGGCGATAGCCCTCGAACAGCTCGAGGATCGACGGCGCCCGGAAGCCCTCGGCCCAGGTGCCGCGGAACAGCAGGCTGTCGACCGGACGCCACGACAAGCCGAGCTTGCTGTTGGTCGTGCTGCCGAAAGTGCTGTAGTCCGAGAAGCGGGTCGCGGCCTGCAAGGACAGGTCCTGTGCGCCCGGCCTGTCGCGCAGCAGCGGGACGTCGAACTCCACGTACAGTTCGTTCAGGTCGTACTTGCCCTTGGTGCCGTCGCGCGGCGCGGAGCTCGTCGTCCGGTAGGTGTTCACCCGCGGGCTCGAGTTGATGACGCTGTCCGGCACGTCGAGCCCCTTTTCCTCGCGGTACTCGTAACCCGCCGCGAAGGCGAGCGCGCCGGCGGGCATGTCGAACAGCTCGCCCGTGATGTTGAGCGTGAAGTCCACCTGCTCGGTCTGGTTGCGGTCGTACCCGGTGAAGTTGATGTAGCTCACCATGTCGGGCGTCAGCGGGTTGAACATGTTCACCGGCACGCAGCCGGCTACCAGGTCCGACACGTCCGCGGTGATCCCGGTCGTGTCGCAGGCACGCATGCCGAGCGCCAGCTTGTCGAGGTCAATCTGGTTCTCCGAATTGAACGTGGCCTTGTTCTGTGCCCAGGAGACGAACGAGTCCCAGCTCCAGCCGTTGGCCAGGTCGCCCGCGAGGCCGGCACCGACCCGGGTCGTCTCGACGTGCTGGACGTTGTCACGCTGGCCGTTGTCGTCGAAGACGTTGTCGATACGGAAGTCCGAGCCCGAGAACAGGATTCCGAAGGGGTTGACCTGCGGGTCGTTGGCGATGATGAAACCGCGGCTACCGCCACGGACGACCGGCACCACTGGCGAGAACAGCTGGTCCGAGTCGCGCTCGTTGTACAGCGCCTCGAAGGTGAACTCGAGGCTGTCGCCGAAACTCGTCTTGTTCTGCAGGTAGACCGAGGCCGTTTCCAGCGGGCCGACCGTGTAGTTGTTGTAATAGCGGTTGAACACATCGGTCGTGGAATCTGCCGCGCGCCAGTTGCCGATGACGCTGCCGTCCGTTCCCGGATCGCGCGTGATGCCGGCGCTGGGCACCGGAAATCCGACCACGCCGGCCAGGCCGCTCTCCCGGAACAGGCCTTCGGCGGTGCCCGCCGACAGGCCGTTCAGCGGCACCTCCGAGACCTTGCGGTCCTGGGCGTAGACCGGCTTCTTGTCCACATAGCTGAGTGCGAGTAACCAGTTGCTGTCGCCGAAGCTGTGGCCCAGCAGGGCTTCCGCCCCCACGGTCTGCCGGTCATCCTCGCTGCTGATGCCGTAGTAAGCCTTCACTCGGCTGCCGTCGAAGCGCTGGTAGGTGTGCATGTTGACGACGCCGGCGATCGCGTCGGCGCCGTAGACGGCGGTCGCGCCGTCCTGCAGGACTTCCACGCGCTCGATCATGACCTGCGGAATCGTGTTCAGGTCGACGAAATCGCGGAAGCCGCGTGTGCCCGCGCCGTTGATCCAGCGGTGGCCGTTGACCAGCACCAGGGTGCGGTTCTCGCCGAGGTTCCGCAGGTTGATGCTGCTGGTGCCGTGGGCGGTGCCCGCCGAACCGTTGAGGTTCAGGCTGGGGCCGACCGTCGGCAGCGTCTGCAGCGTCTCGCCGATGGACAGGGCGCCGCTGATCCGCAGGTCCGCCTCGCCCAGCGTCTGGATCGGGCTGCTCGACACCTCGTCCTGGCGCTTGATTCGCGAGCCGACGACCAGGATTTCCTGGAGCTCCTCGCCCTTGGCGCCTGCCGCGGCGGTCTCCTGCGCCTGGGCCGCAGCGCCGGTGGCGCCGAATCCTGCCAGGGCAAGCGCTACCGCCATCGCCAGTGAAGTCGAACGGTTCGGAAGGGGCTGGGTCATCGTCGGTCTCTCCACGTGTTTGTACGAAATGTGGCGCCAGCAGGCTGGCGCGTTCCGCGTAGTCGCCCGGAATCCTAGGCAGGTACTGCAGGTCATGCAATGTGATGCAATAATGCTATCAATCCATCAGGTTTTGTTATGGGTCCGATATGCAGCACCCCTCGTTCACGACCAACCTCAAGAGCCTGGAATGTTTCCGGGCGATCATCACCAGCGGCTCGGCGACTGCGGCCGCGCAGCAACTTGGCCTGACGCAGCCGGCCGTCAGCCGGTTGCTGGGGCTGCTGGAAGCCAGCATGGGCTTCGAGCTCTTCCATCGTCGCAAGGGGCGCCTGGTCCCGACCGAGGAGGCGCTGGCCTTCCACCGCGAGGTCGACATCGCGTTGCAGAGCATCGATCGCGTCTCGCGGCTGGCGAAGAACCTGAAGAACGAGAATTTCGGCGTCCTGAGCATCGTCTCTCCGCCAAGTTTCGCGGAGGGAATCCTTTCCCGGGTCATCTCCGAGTTCATCGCCGAGCATCCCGGCGTCCAGGTCAGCCTCGACTCGCAGAGCGTCGAGAACGCCCGCGACATGGTGACCCTGCGCGCCGTCGATTGCGGCTTCGTGAAACTGCCCGTCGATTACCCCGGCCTGGCCTACGAACCGCTGATTCGCGCCGGGACCCTCTGCGCCCTGCCGGCAGGTCACCGGCTCGCCCGGAAGAAGACCCTCAGCATCCGCGACCTCGGCGACGAGCCATTGATCCTGCTCGGCCAGGGCCGCGCTTCACGCAAGCAGATCGACGACGCGTTCGCCGACGCAGGCGTGAAGATGAACGTTCGCGTGGAGACCCACACGGTCGGCGCCGCCTGCGCGTTCGCCCGTGGCGGCACCGGAATCGCCATCGTCAACGAGATGCTCGGCATCCAGTACGCGGGCAGCGGCATCGTCCTGAGGCGTTTCTCACCGAATTTCGTGCACGAGTACGGCTTCATGACGTCATCCGACGCGCCGATGACGCGCGTGACGAGAAGCTTCTTCGAGTACTGCAAGGATTTCTTCGAAAAGAACAAGCGGACCTTCGGCCTCAGGGAATAGCGGATACATGCGAAGCGACCGGCCTGTTAACATCGCCGGCAACCGATCCCTGACCGCGCGCCAGGCATCCGTGTTTCGGGCTTTACCGATGCCACGGTCACGGCTCGCATGGTCTAAAGCGGCCACCAAACGAGGTTCCAGGCATTGGCCCAGAGACTTCAAATTAAACTCCGGCGTGGTCTCGACCTGCCGGTTGCAGGACCTCCTCGCCAGGAGATCTGCGCCGCGCCGCCGGTATCGCAGGTCGGCATCGTCGGCCGCGACTACCCCGGACTGCGGTTCAGCCCGCTGGTCGAGGAAGGCGCGCACGTCGCCCTGGGCGAACCCGTGCTGCGCGATCGTGCCGACCCCCGGATCACCTGCACGGCGCCGGCCGCGGGCGTCGTCGTGGCCATCAACCGGGGCGAGCGCCGGTCGCTGCGCTCGGTCGTCATTCGCATTGACGGCGACGAGCAGCACGAGTTCGACGCCTACCACTCGGGCGATCTCGACACGCTCGACCGCGAGCTGGTGACCCGGCAGCTGTGCGAGTCGGGCCTCTGGCCGGGCCTGCGCATGCGGCCGTACAACAAGGTCGCCGCGCCAGGGAAGGTCCCGTTCGCCATCACGGTGACGGCCATCGACACCAACCCGCTCGCCACGGATCCCATGGCAGTCATCGCGGGCAGGCAGCAGGACTTCGCGGACGGCCTGCGGGTGATTTCGCGGCTGACCGACGGCGTGGTGTACGTCTGCACCGCCCCGGGCGTGGACGTCCCGGCGCCCAAGCTGCCGCATTTCATCCTGGCGCAGTTCGAGGGCCCGCATCCTGCCGGCCTGCCGGGCACGCATATCCACATGCTCTGTCCGGCGGGCGCCCACCGCACGGTCTGGCACATCGGCTACCAGGACGTGATCGCAATCGGCTCGCTGTTCACCACGGGCCGACTGACCGTGGAACGCGTCGTGGCCCTTGGCGGGCCCATGGTGAAGGACCCGCGCCTCGTCAGCACCCGGCCGGGCGCCTCGCTCGCGGACCTGTTGCGGGGAGAATTACAGGCCGGCGATTCGCGCGTGGTCTCCGGTTCCCTGCTCGGCGGCTCGGCCGTCACGGACTGGGGCGCGTATCTCGGCCGCTACGACAACCAGGTGACCGTCCTGCGCGAGGGCCGCGAGCGTGAATTCCTGGGCTGGATGGCGCCGGGCGGCGACAAGTACTCCATCACCAACGCCTACCTCTCCGCGTTGCGCAGGAAACTGCCGTTCAGGTTCACGACGACCCAGAACGGCAGCCCGCGGGCGATGATCCCCATCGGTTCCTATGAGCGCGTGATGCCGCTGGACATCCTGCCGACCCAGCTGTTGCGCGCGCTGCTGGTCGGCGATATCGAGGAAGCGATGGCGCTCGGCTGCCTGGAACTTGCCGAGGAGGACCTGGCGCTGTGCACCGTGGTCTGCCCGAGCAAGTATAACTACGGGCCGTTCCTCAGGAACGTGCTCGACCAGATCGAGAAGGAAGGCTGATGCGCCCGATCAGGAAAGCCCTCGACCGCCTGGAGCCGCTGTTCAGCCGCGGCGGGCGCCTCGAGCAGTTCGGCGCGCTGTTCGAGATGGTGGACACCTTCCTGTACACCCCCTCGGTGGTGACGCCCGGCGCGCCGCACGTGCGGGACGCCATCGAACTCAAGCGCGTGATGGTCTTCGTGGTGCTGGCCGTTCTGCCCGCCGCACTGATGGGCATGTACAACGTCGGCCACCAGGCGAACCTGGCGCTCGACGCGGCGGGGTTGACAGGCTCGGGCTGGCGGATCGAGTTCCTGCAGGCGCTCGGCATCGGGATCCGGCCGGGCAACATCACGGCCTGCCTGCTGCACGGCGCGCTGTATTTCCTGCCGATCTACATCGTGACCCTGGCCGCGGGCGGCTTCTGGGAAGTGGTCTTCGCCGCGTCGCGCAACCACGAGGTCAACGAGGGCTTCCTGGTCACGTCGATACTGTTTGCCCTGACGCTGCCGGCGACCGTGCCGCTGTGGCAGGTCGCGCTCGGCAGTTCCTTCGGGGTGGTGATCGGCAAGGAAGTCTTCGGGGGCACCGGCAAGAACTTCCTGAATCCCGCGCTGGTGGGCCGGGCTTTCCTGTTCTTCGCCTATCCCGCCGAAATGTCGGGCGACGTCTGGGTCCCGGTCGACGGCTACACGGGCGCCACGGCGCTCGCGCTCGCCGGCTCGGGGGGCCTGGACGCCATCCAGGCCGCGGGCATCACCTGGAAGGACGCGTTCATCGGCAACCTGCAGGGATCGATCGGCGAGACCTCCGCCCTCGCCTGCCTGGCCGGCGCCGTCTTCCTGGTCTATACCCGCGTCGCGTCGTGGCGAATCATGATCTCGGTGCTGCTGGGAATGATCGGCACGACCCTGGTCTTCAACAGCTTCGGCAGCCCGGACAATCCGTTCAATTCGGTTCCCTGGTACTGGCATGCGGTGCTCGGCGGCTATGCCTTCGGCCTCGTGTTCATGGCCACCGATCCCGTCAGCGCCGCCATGACCAACACCGGCCGCTGGATCTACGGCTTGACGATCGGCTTCATGGTGAGCCTGGTCCGCGTCGTCAACCCGGCCTATCCCGAAGGAATGATGCTGGCCATCCTTTTCGGCAACGCGCTGGCGCCGCTGATCGACTACGGCGTGGTGCAGGCCAATATCCGGCGGAGGTTGCGTCGCGATGCCACCTGATGCCGTCACGAAAACCGCCGGTGGTCCGATGAAGGCGCTGCGCAACCTGCCGGCCGACAGCCCGATCCGCGCCTTCGCGATCGTGATCGCCGTCTGCGTGGTGTGCTCCGTGCTGGTGTCCTCCGCAGCCGTGGTGCTCGCGCCGATCCAGCACGAGAACGCACTGAAGGTCCGGAAGCGACAGATCCTGCAGGCGGCCGGCCTGCTGGTGCCCGGCCGCGACATCGTGGAGCAGTTCGCGCAGATGACGCCGCGCATGATCAGCCTGGACACCGGCGAGTACGTCGAGGCGGGCGACCCGGTCGACTTCGACGTCGCGCGGGCTTCACGCGACCCGCAATCGAGCAGCGCCGTGCCGGCGGAGTCCGACATCGCCAAGATCCGCAGGCGGCCGGCGGCCATGCCTGTCTACCTCGTCGAGCACGCCGGCCGGGTCGAGACCATCGTGCTGCCGGTTCACGGTTACGGGCTGTGGTCCACGCTCTACGGTTTCCTCGCGCTCGACGGCGACGGCAGCACGGTGAAGGGCATCAGCTTCTACCAGCATGGCGAAACGCCGGGGCTCGGCGCGGAAATCGACAATCCGAGATGGCAGGCCAAGTGGACCGGCAAGCAGGCGCTGGCCGGCGACGGGACCGTGTTGCTGGAGATCGTCAAGGGCGAGCCCCGGGGCGAGGACGTGGCCCACCAGGTGGACGGCCTTGCCGGCGCGACGCTGACGGCGCGCGGCGTGCAGAACCTGGTCCGCTACTGGCTTGGCGAGCAGGGCTTCGGCCCTTACCTGTCGCGCCTGCGGGCGACGAAGGGAGAGCAGCCCGATGAAAGCTGAGTCGAAGAAAGCCCTGTTCGAGCCCATCGTCGACAACAACCCGGTGATCCTGCAGGTGCTGGGCATCTGCTCGGCGCTGGCCGTGACCTCGCGCCTGCTGCCGTCGCTGATCATGTCGCTGGCGCTCACCGCCGTCACGGCGCTGGCCTGCATGGCGATCAGCATGGTCCGCAAGGCGGTGCCGGGCAACGTGCGCATCATCGTGCAGATGACCATCATCGCGTCGCTGGTGATCCTGGTGGACCAGCTGCTGCGGGCCTACCTGCCGGAGGTGAGCCGCCAGCTGTCGGTCTTCGTCGGCCTGATCATCACCAACTGCATCGTGCTCGGCCGTGCCGAGGCCTTCTCCATGAAGAACGGGCCCTGGCTCAGCTTCCTGGACGGGCTCGGCCACGGCCTCGGCTACAGCGCGATCCTGATCATCGTGGCCACGGTGCGCGAGCTGCTCGGTACCGGCGCCCTGCTCGGCCTGCAGCTGCTGCCGCTGAAGTCCGCGGGCGGCTGGTACGAGCCGAACGGGCTCCTGGTACTGGCGCCGAGCGCCTTCTTCCTGGTCGCGGCCATCATCTGGGCCGTGCGCGCCTGGAAGCCGGCGCAGAACGAGAAGCCGGAGTTCCAGATCCGCATCGTGCACCGGACCGAGGTGTCGTGATGGAGCACTACATCAACCTCGCCATCAAGGCGATCTTCATCGAGAACCTGGCGCTCGCCTTCTTCCTCGGGATGTGCACCTTCCTGGCCATCTCGCGCAAGGTCGACACGGCCATGGGCCTTGGCGCCGCGGTCATCTTCGTGCAGACCGTTACCGTACCGATCAACGCGCTGATCTACCACAACCTGCTTGGACCGGGCGCGCTGGCCTGGGCCGGGCTGTCGGCGATCGACCTGAGCTTCCTCGGCCTGATCACCTACATCGGCGTCATCGCCGCCTCGGTCCAGGTGCTGGAGATGTTCCTCGATCGCTACGCGCCCGCGCTCTACCACGCGCTCGGAATCTTCCTGCCGCTGATCACCGTCAACTGCGCGATCCTCGCCGGCTCGCTGTTCATGGTGGAACGCAACTACGGCTTCGGCGAAAGCGTCGTCTACGGCGTTTCGAGCGGCGCGGGCTGGGCGCTCGCCGTCGTGATGCTGGCCGCGGTGCGCGAGAAGCTCAAGTACAGCGACGTGCCGGACGGCCTGCAGGGCCTGGGCATCACCTTCGTCACGGCCGGGCTGATCGCGATGGCTTTCCTCGCCTTCTCCGGCATCCAGTTGTAGGCCCCGGCATGGAACCAGCCTCGATCCAGCTGCAGATCCTCCTCGGCGTCGGCGTCTTCACGGCGATCGTGCTGCTGCTCGTCATCGTGATCCTGTTCGCGCGTTCCCACCTCGTGGCCTCGGGCAAGGTCACCCTGGTCATCAACGACGAGCACGAAATCGAGACCAGCGCCGGCGACAAGCTGATGAGCGCGCTGGCGGACGCGGGCCTGTTCGTGTCCTCGGCCTGCGGCGGCGGCGGCACCTGCGGCCAGTGCCGCGTCCGCGTGCTCGAGGGCGGCGGCGAGATCCTGCCGACCGAGCGCACCCACATTTCGCGCGGCGACGCCGCGCGCGGCTTCCGCCTCGCCTGCCAGACCGTCATCAAGCAGCCCATGAAGCTGGAGCTGCCGCGCGAGGTCTTCGGCGTCAAGCGCTGGACCTGCAAGGTCCGCTCGAACCAGAACGTGGCGACCTTCATCAAGGAACTGGTGATGGAACTGCCGGAGGGCGAGGAGCTGGACTTCCGCGCCGGCGGCTACATCGTCATCGAGGCGCCGCCTTACGACCTCGGCTTCCGCGACTTCGACATCGAGGAGCGGTTCCACCCCGACTGGGACCGCTACGACCTGTGGCGCTACCGCGCCGTCAACAAGGAGACGGTCGCCCGCGCCTACTCGATGGCGAACTACCCGCTCGAGAAGGGCGTCGTGATGCTCAACGTGCGCATCGCGACCCCGCCGCCGGGCGCCGCCGAGGACGTTCCGCCCGGGATAGTTTCCTCCTGGATCTTCTCCCTGAAGCCCGGCGACACGGCGGTCGTGTCGGGGCCCTTCGGCGAGTTCTTTGCCCGCGAGACCGAAGCGGAGATGGTGTTCGTCGGCGGCGGCGCGGGCATGGCGCCCATGCGTTCGCACATCTTCGACCAGCTCGAACGGCTGAAGACCAAGCGCAAGATCACGTTCTGGTACGGCGCGCGCAGCATGCGCGAGATGTTCTACGTCGAGGACTTCGACCGGCTGCAGGAGAAGTACCCGAACTTCAGCTGGCACGTCGCCCTGTCGGAACCGATGCCGGAAGACAACTGGAAGGGCGCGACCGGATTCATCCACCAGGTGCTGCACGATGAGTACCTCGCCGAGCACCCGGCGCCCGAGGCCTGCGAGTACTACCTCTGCGGGCCGCCGGTCATGACCAGCGCCGTGATCAGCATGCTCGACAACCTCGGAGTCGATCGGGAGCACATCCTGATGGACGACTTCGGGATGTAGTCGGGCGCGCCGGTCCATGACCCTGTCGCAGCGCTTCCTCCGGCCGATGTCCGGCACGCTGGCGCTTGCGCTGCTGTCCGCCTGCGCCGCGCCGCCGCCCCAGCAGATCATGCTCTCGGGCCCGGCCATGGGCACCACCTGGAACCTGCGCGCCGTTCCCGGTGCCGCAGGCGCCGATCCAGTCGCCGTCGGCGAGTTGCTTCGCACGACCCTGGACGAGGTGGACGTGGCCATGTCCACCTACCGCCCGGACTCCGCCGTTTCCCGCTTCAACGCCAGCGACGCCACCGACTGGTTCGACGTACCCCGGGGGCTGGCCGACCTGGTCGCCGAGGCGCTGCGCCTGGGCAGCCTCAGCGGCGGAGCATTCGACGTCACGATTTCACCCGTCGTCAGCCTCTGGGGATTCGGCACGGGAACGCCCCGCGAGCAGCCGCCCACGGACGACGAGATTGCCGCGGCGATGGCGCTCACCGGCCAGAGCCAGCTGGCGGCGCGCAGCGACCCGCCGGCGCTGCGCAAGGGCGTGGGCGGACTCAGGCTCGACCTCGACGCCATCGCCCCGGGGTATGCCGTGGACCGGGTCGCCGAACGGCTCGAGGCCAGTGGCATCGACAATTACATGATCGAGATCGGCGGCGAGGTCCGTGTGCATGGCCGCAACGCCGAAGGCCGGCCCTGGCGCATCGGCGTCGAGCGGCCGGACGCGGGCGACCGCAAGGTCGCCAGGGTGCTGCACCTGGAGGCCATGGCCGTGTCCACCTCCGGCGACTATCGCGACTTCTTCGAGGCGCAAGGGCAGCGCTACTCGCACACGCTGGATCCCCGCACGGGGCGACCGGTGACCCACTCGCTGGCGTCGGTGACGATCCTCAGGCCCACCGCCACCGAGGCGGACGGCCTCGCCACCGCCCTGACGGTGCTCGGCCCGGACGAGGGCTTCGACCTGGCCGAGAGCCAGGGCTGGGCCGCGCTGTTCATCCAGCGAACCGCCGACGGCTTCAGCCAAAGGGAAACCACGGCTTTCACATCGGCGGCCAAGGCGGGAGAATCGGCACCGTGACTGTCATCGTCATTTCGCTTGTGGTATTCCTGCTGGCGGCAGCCGGCCTGTCGCTCGGGCTGATGTTCGGGCGCGGCGCCATTCGTGGCGGCTGCCGCGGCGTCAGCGCATCCGAGGGTGCCGATCCCTGTGTTTGCGCCGAACCCTGCCCGCGCCGCAAGCGGGCGCTGGCCCAGGCCGCCCGGCTGGCCGAGGAGATGCAGTCTTGAGCAAGAAGAAATCGACCCTGGCCCGCGACTACATGACCAGCGCCGTGGCGACCCTGAGCCCGGACATGAACCTGCTGGAGGCCGTGCAGATGCTGCTCGAGCGGCGCATCTCCGGCGCGCCGGTGGTCGACGGCACGGGCAACCTGGTGGGCATCCTCTCGGAGAAGGACTGCCTGCGCGCCGCGCTGAACGCGACGTATTACGGGGACCTGGGCGGCCTGGTGGCTGACCACATGCAGCGTGAAGTGGCCACGGTCAGCGATGAAACGGCGATCTTCGACGTCGCCCGCCTGTTCATCGACGGGCACTTCCGCCGCTACCCCGTCGTCCACGGGCACCACCTCGTCGGCCAGATCAGCCGGCGCGACGTCTGCGCGCGCTCAGGGACCTGTCGCAGTCTGAAGGACGCCAGGCCTAGGGCGACCGGGCCCGCCCGCCCAGCACGCAAAAAAGGGCCGCCTCTCGCGAGGCGGCCCGTTTTTCCGCGAGCGAATCGACCTTACGGGCGATCGATCACGAAGTGCGGCGACGTCCAGGTCTCCCAGTGATCCGGGTTGTCGTCATCGCCGTTGGCCTTGAGCACCGAGATCACGGCGTAGTACTCGCCGTCGGCCAGCATGTTCACCTTCCGGCCGTTGATGGTGTAGCCATCGAACGGGAAGGCGTAGAAGCCCGTCGTCGTGCTGTTGCGCGGATAGTACCGGTCGTCGTAGGCGCGGTGCATCGCGCGACCCTTCTTGTCGTACAACGACATCCGGAATTTCTCCGGATGATGGTCGAAGTGCGCCAGGAAGAACGGAACGTCGGAGCCCTCCATGGTGAAGGTCCAGTCAGACGGATCCGTCAGCTTGTAGTAGCTGCCACCGGACAGGACCGTCAGCCACGGGAACCCGTTGGCCGTCGGCGCCAGCGTCTGGATCCCCTGGTAGTCGCCGACGAAGCCCGCGAACGGCACCCGGTACACCTGGCCGCCGCCCTGCGGGGTCAGCACGATGTAGCCGCCGTACTGCCCGAAGGCCGGGCTCGTGGCCGGCGTGATGGTCACGCCCAGCTTCTTGCTGCCGCCCGCCGGCACCGTGACGCTCGACGCGCTGAACGCCACGCTCGCATTCGACACGAAGAACGACGGCGTGATCACACCGCCGGTCGAGAGCGCATTCACCGACGACAGGTCGTAGGTCACGGCCGAGTAGCCCGAGTTCTCGATGGTCAGCATGGTCGAGTACGGGCCTGCCTCGCCCTCGCCCGCCGCGATCTTGCCCGGCTCGACCTTGGTCGTCGCCAGGATCGCGTCGTCGATGTCCACCATGCCGGCACCCTGGCGGTGCACGTTATCCAGGAACCCGAGTCCCGGGTTGCCACTCCAGACCGCGGGATCGGCGCTGTTCTGCAGGATGGCCCGCATGACCTGGGAATTGGTCTTCGGCCTGGCCTGCAGCATCAGTGCCGCGGCGCCCGCCACGTGCGGGCGACGCCATCGACGTGCCGCCTTGCGTGAGCGTAGCCACCCTTCTCGAGCGGGTAGCTCGAGTAGATGTTGCCGCCCGGCGCGCCGATGTCCGGCTTCAGGTCCAGGTCCGGCGACAGGCCGTAGGAGCTGAAGGACGAGATCAACCCGCCGGTCGGACTCGGGAAACTGTCCTGCTGGTCGGTCCAGGTCATGCTGACCGGGGCTGCCTGGGCGCGGATGAAGTACTCCATCCGCGAGCGAGATGCCGACGACCGGCGTCGATCTGCCAATCGGCGCTCCCAGCGTGCCGTTGAAAACGCCGGCCACATTGTTGTGAGATGACCACAGCGATCGGCGCCAGCTTCGATGGCGTTGGTCGCCTTGATCGCAAAACGAGCAGGTGCCGCGGGCAGCGAGCGCAATCTTGCCTGCCGCGCTCCCTGCCGGCAGCGCAGAGCACGCAAGGCCCACGATCGACCACTTCACCTGTCCCGGATGTAGGCATTGGGGGTGAGAAAGTCATGGTCACGTAGCCGATGTTGCGGCCGTTGACGTCGAAATACGGCAGGAACACGTTCGAGTTATCGAACGACGCCACGCCGATCACCTTCTTGCCAAGGCCCGGCGCGCCGGCCGCATACAGGCCGCTGGTGCCGCTGTTGCCGATCGAGGCCACCACGACCATGCCCTTGTTGACCAGGCGGTCGGAAGCCTGCGCCGTCGGGTACTGCGGCCACTGGAACGACGAGCCGATGCTCATGTTGAGCACCTGCATGCCGTCGGCCAGCGCGCGCTCCATGGCGGCGATCATGATGTCCGCCGTGGTCGAGCCCTCGCAGCCGAAGACGCGGTACGCGCCGAAGGTCACGTCGGGCGCAACGCCCTTGAGGCCGTTCGTCGCGTCATTGGCGCCGACGATGCCCGCTACGTGGGTGCCGTGGCCGCCGCAGTCGTCCGGATTGTCATCGGGCGTTGCGACAGGGTTGTAGCTCGGCGACGTGCTGTCGGCATTAAAGTCGTCACCGACGAAGTCGTAGCCATAGGCGATGCGCGCACTGGGAAACAGCGGGCTGTCATAGCGGGGCACGCCGTCGCCCCCGAAGGCCGGGTGATCGACGTCGATGCCGGTGTCCATCACCGCCACCTTGACGCCCACGCCGGTATAACCCAGCGAGTCCTGCGCAATGCTGGCCCCCGTCATCTCGATGGCCGTGAACAGATCGGGATTGACACCGCCCTTCGGCTCCGGCGACGCGACGATCTCGACCGGATACACTGCCTTCACGCCAGGCAGCCGGCGCAGCTTGCCGATCTCGGCGTCCGACGCCGATATGGACACGCCGTTCCACAGGGTGTCAAAGGCGTACCGTTCATGCAACGCGACGCCCGCGCCCTTCGCAGCCGTGCGGAACGCAGCCTTTTCGTTCTTCAGTTGTGCCTTGTTGCCGCCATCCGCGCTCGGTAGGCCCGATAGCTCGACGAACCAGAGTCCGGAGAACTCGTTGGCGCTCGCCGGGACGCTCGCGCCCAACCGCGACACCGAGCCCGCGGCCAGTGACGCGTCAGGTGGCGCTCCGGCCAGGATGGTAACGGCGGTTGCCGCGAGCACTACGCCGAATCCGCTGCGTTTCATGTTGACAATCTCCCCTTGTTGTTTGCGACATCGCCGCCATGGCCCGCCACCGGAAGCCGGAGCCGCGATCGTCAGATCGGGGAATCCTGCCTGCGCAGAGCGAGCGACAGAAAGTAGGAGAATCAACAAGCCCCGGGGGTCGCCGGGAGACCTGCCTTTCCGCAGCTTTCAGGCAACCCAGCCCTGTCGACATTGCATCAACAGCTGTGGTTTTGCGGCCCCATCTCGCGGTGGGTGTGCCCTTCCCTTTTGGCTCACCCAAAATTACTCCCGGCGCATGCAAAAGGCAACGGAATCCCGTGCCGCGGACGGACTCGACATAAGGCAACAATGCCCGAAATTCGCGCTGTCACCCCGCATAGGGCGAGGGCGTGCCCCGGGTATCATGTCGGTCCCGACGATGCGTCGGGCGGGCCGCCGCAGCCATCACCTTTCGCAGGCGCGAAGCGCCGTCAGGCCCCGGCTGGCGCGATATAGACGCGCTTGTTGCGCCGTCCCTTGCTCTCCACCTTGGTGACCACGACCCGGCCGATCTCGCCGGTCGTGGCGACGTGCGTCCCGCCGCAGGGCTGCAGGTCCACGCCGGTGATGTCCAGAAGCCTGATGCGTCCGACCCCGCGTGGCGGCTGCACCGACATGGTCCGGATCAACTCCGGCTGCCGGTCGAGCTCCTCGTCCGTGATCCACTGGGACCGCACCCGGTGGTCTTCCGCGACCAGGGCATTGACCTCCGCGGTGACGCGATCCTTGTCGATCTCTTCCTGCGTATCGAAGTCGAGCCGGCTCTTTTCCGCGCCGATCTGCCCGCCTGTCACGCCGTAGCGCAGCACAGAGCCCAGCAGGTGCAGCGCCGTGTGCATGCGCATGTGGGCATGACGCCGGTCCCAGTCGATGACGGCCTCGATGGTCTCGCCCACACCCGGCGGGGTAACGTCGGGCTCCAGCTTGTGCAGGATGCCCCCGCCCTCGCCCTTGCGCGTATCGGCGACACGCAACTCGCGGCCATCGGCCGCCTTCAACAACCCGGTATCGCCGGGCTGGCCGCCCCCCAGGGGGTAGAACACCGTCCGGTCGAGCACCACGCCGTCAGGGCCTGACTCGACGACACGCGCCTGGCAGTTGCGCAGGTAGGCGTCCTGCTGGAACAACGGGTCGGTAACAGGATTCGTCATGTTTGACCTCGTGCACAGTCAATGGCGACCCGCGGCCGGGCGACCTCTTGAAGTGTAACCCGCGCACATCGGGACTGACCCCGTGGCAGGAGAGGCTACGGCTGGCCCTCATGTAACGCCACAGCCTGCCTCGCGCGCGGGTCGTCCGCAGGGTAGCATTGGCAGGGACTGGCGCCGTACGCCCGTACGCGAACGACGGTCCGCAGCATCAAGGAATGCCCCACATGGATTTCGACTATTCGCCGCGCGTCGAGCAACTCCGGAAGCAGGTCCGCGAATTCATGGACGAGTACGTCGTCCCGCGGATCGCCGAATACGGCCGCGAGGTCGCGGCGGGCCACCGCCATCCGGCGTTCATCGAGGACCTGAAGTCGCTGGCCCGCTCGGAGGGCTTGTGGAACCTGTTCCTGCCGGGACTGAAGGACGACGAGCCGGGCCAGCGTCTCACCAACCTCGAGTACGCGCCGCTCGCCGAGATCATGGGACGGGTGATGTGGGCCTCCGAGGTCTTCAACTGCAGCGCGCCGGACACCGGCAACATGGAGATCCTGCACCTCTTCGCGACGCCGGCGCAGCGGGAGAGTTGGCTGATGCCCCTGCTGGAAGGCCGGATCCGCTCCTGTTTCGCGATGACCGAGCCGGACGTGGCTTCCTCCGATGCGACCAACATCCAGACCTCGATCCGCCGCGATGGCGACGACTACGTCATCAACGGGCGCAAGTGGTTCATCTCCGGCGCGGCGCACCCACATTGCCGGGTAGCCATCGTGATGGGCGTGACGGACCCGGAAGGTCCGACCTACCGCCGCCAGAGCATGGTGCTGGTGCCGCTCGACGCGCCGGGCGTCACGATCGTGCGCGACCTGCCCGTCATGAACCATTACTCGGCCGAGGGCCATTGCGAGATCACGTTTCGCGACGTGCGCGTGCCCGTGACCAACCTGCTGCATGAAGAGGGGGCGGGATTCGCCATCGCCCAGGCGCGGCTCGGCCCGGGGCGGATCCACCACTGCATGAGGTCCATCGGCCAGTGCGAACTGGCGCTGGAGCTGATGTGCGAGAGGGCGGCGGAGCGACGGAGCTTTCGGCAAGTACCTGCACCAGCACGGCACCGTGGCCGAATGGATCGCGCGGTCGCGCATCGAGATCGACCAGGCGCGCCTGCTGGTGCTGAAGACGGCCTGGCTCATCGACCGGCACGGGCCGAAGGGAGCCGCGAAAGAGGTCTCCATGATCAAGGCGCTGGTACCGCTCGTCCAGACCACGATCTGCGACCGCGCCATGCAGACCTTCGGCGCCATGGGCCTGAGTAATGACACCCCGCTCGCCGGCGCCTGGACCTGGGGCCGGGTCCTGCGGCTCGCCGACGGGCCGGACGAGGTGCACCTGCGCTCGGTCGCCAAGCAGGAGATGAAGGATGCGGCAGAGCGGCGCGGCGCCTCCGCGCCTTACCTCGTGCCTCCCGAGGCGGGCTGACGCAGGCGCTTGTGGCCCACCGCCCTGCGGATACGCAGGCTCCCTGACTTGCCGGCCGGCCCGGGCCGCTACAATCCGGCGGTCACCCTTTATCCGGGACCCACGCCGTGACCACCATCCGTGAAGCCGACTTCGTCCAGAGCGTCGCCGACGCGCTGCAATTCATCAGCTACTACCACCCCGCCGATTACATCGCCCACCTTGCGCGCGCCTACGAGCGTGAACAGTCGCCGGCCGCGAAGGATGCCATCGCGCAGATCCTGACGAATTCCCGGATGTGCGCCGAGGGCCGCCGGCCGATCTGCCAGGACACCGGCATCGTCAACGTGTTCCTGAAGGTCGGCATGGACGTCAGGTTTGACACCCGGATGAGCCTGGCGGAGATGGTCAACGCCGGCGTTCGCAAGGCCTACACCGACCCGGACAACACGCTGCGCGCATCGGTCGTGGACGACCCGCTGTTCGCGCGCAGGAACACGAAGGACAACACGCCGGCCGTCGTGCACGTCGAACTCGTCCCCGGCGACAAGGTGGACGTCAATGTCGCCGCCAAGGGCGGCGGCTCGGAGAACAAGTCCAAGTTCGTGATGCTCAACCCCTCGGACTCGATCGTGGACTGGGTGATGAAGACCGTGCCCACGATGGGAGCCGGCTGGTGCCCGCCGGGCATGCTGGGAATCGGCGTCGGCGGCACGGCCGAGAAGGCCATGCTGATGGCCAAGGAATCCCTGATGGACCCGATCGACATGCACGAGCTGCTCGAGCGCGGACCGGCCGGCCCGCTGGAGGAGCTGCGCGTCGAGCTCTATGAAAAGATCAACGCGCTGGGCATCGGCGCCCAGGGCCTCGGCGGACTGACGACCGTCCTCGACGTGAAGATCCGGACCTACCCGACCCACGCGGCCTCCAAGCCGGTGGCGATGATCCCCAACTGCGCCGCGACACGGCATGCGCACTTCGTCCTCGACGGCTCGGGTCCCGGCTGTCCTCGAGCCGCCCTCGCTCGATCTCTGGCCGAAGGTCGGCTGGACGCCCGGCGGCGACTCGCGGCGGGTGAACCTGGACACGCTGACGCCCGCCGAGGTCGCCAGCTGGAAGCCGGGCGAAACCCTGCTGCTGAACGGCAAGATGCTCACCGGCCGCGATGCCGCGCACAAGAAGATTGCCGACCTGTTCGCGTCGGGCCAGGGACTGCCCGAGGGCGTGGATTTCACCAACCGGGTGATCTACTACGTCGGCCCGGTGGATCCGGTACGCGACGAGGTCGTCGGCCCCGCCGGACCGACCACGGCGACGCGCATGGACAAGTTCACCGACATGATGCTGGAGAAGACCGGCCTGATCGCCATGGTCGGCAAGGCCGAGCGCGGCCCGGTCGCCATCGAGTCCATCCGCAAGCACAAGGCCGCCTACCTGATGGCGGTCGGCGGCGCCGCCTACCTGGTCTCCAAGGCGATCCGCGCCTCGCGCGTGGTCGCCTTCGGCGAACTGGGCATGGAGGCGATCTACGAGTTCGACGTGAAGGACATGCCGGTCACGGTCGCGGTGGACGCGACCGGCGCAGCGGTGCACCAGACGGGCCCGGCGGCCTGGGCCGGCAAGATCAAGGAACTGAAGATTCCGGTCAGGGTGGCCTGACGACGCCCGTCGCGGGCGCCGCCGGGAAGCCGTCAGCCCGGGCGCCGCGCGATGACCTGGACCACGGCCGCGGCTGGCCGGCGTGGCCCGCTGGCCATGCCCTCCCGGCAGGCGACGATGTCGAAGTGGCGCGCAGCCACCGCCTCGAACTCGCCCGGCGCAACCCGGTAGGCCGGATTCTGCGGCCCGCCGCCGGGCTCCGCCGTCTTCAGGTAGGCCTCCGCGATCAGGTAGCCGCCCGGGCGAATCGCGCCGGCCAGCTTCCCGATCAGCGGCAGGTTCGTGTAGCGCATCACGACCGCCAGGTCGTAGCGATCGGGCTCGAAGCGGCGGGATCGTCGCCGGCGGCACCGGCTCGAAGTCGCGCTGCAGGCAGGTCACGTCAAGTCGCTCGGCGCGCGCCGCCGCAGCGAGGTCTCTCCAGCGCCACGTCCGAGATGTCCATGGCCTCGACCCGCCAGCCGCGCCGCGCGAGGTAGAGTGCGTGCCGCCCTGCGCCGCAGGCGACGTCCGCGGCCAGCGGGCTCGGCGAGTCGATCTCGAGCCTCGGCAACCACTCGACCAGCAGCGGATTCGGCTCGGCGACAGCGACGCGCAGGGGCGTCCCCGGTAGTGCTCATCCCACTTGTTGCGGTCTGCCTCGCTCATGGTGGCACGCCTCGGCCCGGGCCCACGCGATTCAGCGTCGACAACGAAGCGCCGTCCTCAGTCGTCCACGCCCAGCGCGAAGCCGGCCTCGAGCTCGCGGCGCGAGTAGCTGCGAAACGCGATCATGGTCTCGGACCCGGCGATGCCCGGCAGCTTGCGGATGCGGTCGGTCACCACTTCGGCCAGCGTCTCGTTGTCGCGGGTCCGGACGATCGCCACCAGGTCCCACTGCCCGGCGACGGAAAACACCTCGCTGACGCCCTCGGTCTCGGTCAGTGCCGTGGCGAGCTCCGAGACCTTGTCGGTATCGGCCTTGATCATCACGAGAGCGGCAACCATCGCATTCCTCCGGGATCCGGCCTGCCCGGACGGGCGGCGCCACCGCGCAGATCTTACCCCTAGATGACGGTGCGAACCGAGATCAGTTCGGGGAAGAAGGATTTCTTCAGCACGTGCTCGAGGTAGGGCACGCCGGCCGAGCCGCCCGTCCCCTGCTTGAAGCCGATGATGCGCTCGACGGTCTTCAGGTGACCGAAGCGCCACTGCTGCAGCCGGTATTCCAGGTCGACGAGTTTCTCGGCCAGCTCGTAGAGGTCCCAGTACTCTTCCGACTCCCGGTAGACCTCCAGCCAGGCCTCCTCGACGCCGGGATGCGGCTCGTAGGGTCCGCTGAAATCGCGCTGCAGGCGTTCCGGCGGCATGTCAAAGCCGCGCCGCTCCAGCAACCGCAGGCACTCGTCGTAAAGACTCGGCTCCTCGAGCGTGCGGGACAGCAGCGAGTAGGCCTGCGGATCGGCCGAATGCACCTCGATCATGCGCGCGTCCTTGGCGCCGAGCAGGAACTCCAGGTGGCGGTACTGCCACGACTGGAAGCCCGAGCTGTGGCCGAGGGCGTCGCGAAACCGCGTGTAGTCGGCTGGCGTCATCGTGCCCAGCACGTCCCAGGACTGGATCATCTGTGCCTGGACCCGCGCCACGCGGGCCAGCATCTTGAAGGCCGGCTCGAGGTCGTCCTCGCGGACCTGCTCGCGGGTCGCAAGCAGCTCGTGCAGGCAAAGCTTCAGCCACAACTCGCTGGCCTGGTGGATGACGATGAACAGCATCTCGTCGTGCTGGCCGGAGAGCAGCCGCTGTGAGTCGAGCACCTTGTCGAGCTGCAGGTACTCGCTGTAGCTCATGTCGCGGTCGAAGTCCCAATGAACGTCCTCCATCAGGCGATCGAGCCGCTGGTCGTCCCGTTCGTTCATGGCCGTCCCCCTGGCTTCGGGCGTCAGGATTCCGCGTCCGGTTGCACCTCGGGCCGCGCGGCGGCGAAGGCCGGCAGCGACTCGAGGTGCTCGCTGATCGCCACCAGCGTCGGGTAGGGCGCCAGCTGGCAGCCGAAGCGCCTTGCGTTGTACATCTGCGGCACCAGCAGGACGTCCGCCAGGGTCACTGAGCTGCCATAGAGATGGCGCCGGTCGGCGGAGCTGCGCTTCGCCATTTCCTCGAGCCCGCGGAAACCTTCGGTGATCCAGTGGCGGTACCAGCGCGACACCGCCTCGCCATCCTGCGCGAGCGGGCCTTTCAGGTACTCGAGCACCCGCAGGTTGTTGAGCGGGTGGATGTCGCAGGCGATCGACAGCGCCATCGATCGCACGATCGAGCGCTCGCCCGGGTCTGCCGGCAGCAACGGCGGCTGCGGCTGGATCTCATCCAGGTATTCGATGATGGCCAGCGACTGGCCGATCACGCGACCCTCGTGCTCGAGCGCCGGCACCAGCCCCTGCGGGTTGAGCGCGAGGTAGTCCTCGAGGTGATGCTCGCCGCCCTCGCGAACCAGGTGCTTCGGTATGTATTCGACTTCCAGGCCCTTGATGTTCAGGGCGATGCGGACGCGGTAGGCCGCGGAGCTGCGGAAATACGTGTAGAGCTTCATGTCGCGACGACCCCGTGCTGAAGCGTGCCGATGCCGTCCACGCCGCCGGCGACCAGGTCGCCGGGCAGCAGCGGGCCCACGCCTGCCGGCGTGCCGGTGAAGATCAGGTCGCCCGGCGCCAGTGCGAAGTAGGTCGACAGCTCCGCGATGACCTCCGGCACGGACCAGATCATCTCGACGACGTCCGCCTGCTGGCGCAGCTCGCCGTTGACCTCCAGCCAGATCCGCCCGCTGGCGACGTGACCGATGTCGTCCGCGCGGCGGATCGGCGTGATCGGCGCCGAAGCGTCGAAGCCCTTTGCCGTGTCCCAGGGCGCGCCGCGCTTGCGCGCCTCGGCCTGCAGGTCGCGGCGCGTCAGGTCGTTGCCGACGGCGTAGCCGAAGACGTGCTCAAGCGCGCTTTCGACCGGCGATGTTGCTGCCGCCGCGGCCGATGGCGACCACCAGTTCGATCTCGTGATGCAGGTTGGAGGTCCGCGGCGGGTACGCAACCTCGGCGCCCGAGGGCACGACGGCGTCGGCGGGCTTGGTGAAGAAGATCGGCGGCTCGCGGGTCGGGTCGCCACCCATCTCCTTCACGTGCTCGCGATAATTGCGGCCCACGCAGTAAATGCGGTGCACGGGAAACCTTGCAGTCGGTTCCCGCGACGGCCACCGAAGGCGCCAGCGGCGCCTGTACGACAAGAGCGCTGGTCAAGACAGTCTCCCCTGCTGCTTCCCTGGCGATTATAGGCGCGGCCCGGATCCGGCTGGCATCGGCATCAGTCGTCGGCGAGCCGAAATACCCTGCGGGCGTTGCCCGCGAGGAATGACTCCGTGGTCTCCTGGTCGAGGCCGAGGCCGGCCAGCCCTGCGAGGCATTCGGTTGCGGTCAGCATCGGATAGTTGGTGCCGAACATGACCTTGCGCGCACCATGGCCCCGCATGAAATCGGTGAAGTCGCCCGGCAGTCGCGCCAGCTTGTAGGCCGAGGTATCGATGAAGAGGTTCGGGAACTTGGCTGCGAGCGAAAGGATCTCCTGCGTCCAGGGGACTCCGACATGGCCCGCCACGATGCGCAGCTCGGGAAACTCCAGGGCGACGTGTTCCAGGTAGGGAATCGGCCGGCCGGGCTCGGACGACATCAGCGGCCCCGTATGCCCGACCTGCAGGCACACCGGCACGTCCAGCTCGACGCATTGCGCATACAACGGATAGTAGCGGCGGTCGTCGGGTGGCCATCCCCACAGCCACGGCACGATCCTCAGGCCGACGAACCCGAGCGAGCGCACGCAGCGTTTCAGCTCGCGAACGGCTTCCATCGGCCGCGCCAGATCGACAGCGGCCAGGCCCCGCAAGCGCCCTGGGAACTCCCGGACGAACCCCGCGACCTCATCGTTGCTGATCCACGCGCCCTGCGGCCCATGCCAGGCGGCAGCCAGGCCAAGACCGACGCCCGCCTGGTCCATCGCCGCCATCGTTGCCGCCAGCGGCGGCGCCGCGACGTCGTGCCTGCCAGTCCAGCGCCGCAGCGACTCGAAGATGGGCTGGCCGAGAAACAGGGTCGTGGGATGCTGCATCCACACATCGATTACGGTCATCGGGCTTCCTCATGGCCAGGCCGGTCGAGAGCTACCCACGACCGGCACCCGGCGCATCCGTTGACGCCACCCGGACACCCCGGCGCAACGGGATCCCACGCGGGGCCGCGAGAGGCGATAATCGCGCCCCCGAAAACGCGTCGCGCCAGACCGAGGTAGCCGAATGACCGAATCCGCCGCAGCATCGATCTGGTTCAAGCCCCACACCCTCGAGGAGCTCAATGCCCTGAACGACGGCACGCTCGCCGCGCAGCTCGGCATGGAGATGACGGAAATCGGCAGGACTTCGTCTCCGGCACGATGCCCGTCGACCACCGGACGGTGCAGCCCTACGGCCTCCTTCACGGCGGCGCCTCGATCGCGCTGGCGGAGACGCTGGGCAGCCTGGCCGCCGCGATGACGGTCGATTCGGCCAACACGCTGGTGGTGGGCCAGGAGATCAATGCCAACCACATTCGCGGCGTGCGCGAAGGCCACGTAACCGGAACCGCCAGGCCGGTTCACCTCGGTGGCCGCAGCCAGGTGTGGTCGATCGACGTCGTCGACCCGGCCGGCCGGCTGGTCTGCATCTCGCGGCTGACGCTCGCGGTGCTCGACAAGCGCGCGCAACGGCCGGCGCCCTGAGGGACGCCCCCCGTCCGTGGCCTATACTGTGGCGGTCGCTCAACACGGTACCGTCATGCAATTGAAGCTCCCGGTGCTCATCGCCTGCTCGGCCAGCGCATGCCTGCTGGCTCGGCTGCGGCCAGACCGGGGCGCTCTACCTGCCCGACGCCGGTGTCACCACGCCGGTGGAGATCCGCCCTGCCCGACAGCCACCCCGGAGGCGGCCGGCCAGCCCCCGGACAGCGGAGAAACAGGACAACACCGAGGGTGAGGGCAGCCGCCCGCGCAGGAGTGAGGGTCATGGCGGACGAACGCAAGCTCTGGCTGGTCGACGGCTCCTCCTACCTCTACCGGGCGTTTCACGCCCTGCCGCCGCTGAGCACCTCGCGCGGGGAGCCGACCGGCGCCGTGCTCGGCGTGCTCAACATGCTCAACAAGCTGCTGAAGGACGAATCGCCGGAACTCATCGCCGTCGTCTTCGACGCGCCCGGCCGGACCTTCCGCGACGACCTGTTCGAGGAGTACAAGTCGCACCGTCCGCCGATGCCGGACGACCTGCGCGCGCAGGTGCAGCCGCTGCTCGATGCCGTGGAGGACCTCGGCCTGCCGGTGCTGCGCATCGCCGGCGTGGAGGCGGACGACGTGATCGGCACGCTGGCGGCGCAGGCCGCCCGGTCCGGCATTCACGCGGTGATCTCGACCGGCGACAAGGACATGGCGCAGCTGGTGTGCGACCAGGTCACGCTGGTGAACACGATGACGGGCTCGCGACTCGATCGCGACGGCGTCAAGGCCAAGTTCGACGTCCATCCGGAGCAGATCGTCGACTATCTCGCGCTGACCGGCGACACCTCCGACAACATCCCCGGAATCCCGAAGGTGGGGCCGAAGACGGCGGCCAAGTGGCTCAACCAGTACGGCACGCTCGACGAGATCGTCGCGCACGCGGCGGAGATTCCCGGCAAGGTCGGCGAGAGCCTGCGCGAGCATCTCGACAGGCTCGACCTGTCGCGCCAGCTGGCGACGATTCGCTGCGACGTCGACCTCGAGCAGGCGTCCGGACGACCTGTCGCGGCGCGCGCCAGACACCGACGAAGCTCAGGGAGCTGTACCCGCGACTCGAGCTGAGTTCGCTGCTCAGGCAACTGTCGGCGCCTGCGGATGAAGGCGAGAGCCCGGCGCGAGCGTGCGTCGCGGCGCTGCTGCCGCCTCCGGCGCCCGAGCGCAAGCGGGAATACGAATGCATCGTCGACGAGGCGGTGCTGGACGCGTGGCTCTCCCGGCTGCGCCGACGCGGAGCTGTTCGCCTTCGACACCGAGACGACCAGCCTCGACTACATGGCGGCCGAGATCGTCGGCGTGTCGTTCTGCATCGAGCCGGGCAAGGCCGCCTACGTGCCGCTGGCGCACGACTACGCCGGCGCGCCGGACCAGCTGTCGCGCGAGACGGTGCTCGGCAAGCTCAAGCCGCTGCTCGAGGACCCGGCGGCGGCCAAGGTCGGCCATCACCTGAAGTACGACGCGCACGTGCTGGCCAACCACGGCATCGCGCTGGCCGGCATGCGCTACGACTCGATGCTCGAGTCCTACGTGCTCAACTCGACGGCGACGCGGCACGACATGGATTCCTGCGCACGCCGCTATCTCGGCGTCGAGACCATCCACTACGAGGACGTGGCCGGCAAGGGCGCGAAGCAGATCTCCTTCAGCCAGGTCGCGATCGACACCGCGGCCGACTACGCGGCCGAGGATGCCGACATCACGCTGCAGCTGCACCGGGTGCTCTGGGAGGGCCTGACGAAGGAGCCGGCGCTGAGGAAGCTCTACGAGGAGATCGAGCAGCCGCTGGTGCCCGTCCTGTTCCGCATGGAACATCACGGCGTGCTGGTCGATCGCGACACGCTGCGGCGCCAGGGCGGCGAGATCGCCAAGCGTCTCGGCGAGCTGGAGCAGGACGCGCACGAGGCCGCCGGCCAGCCGTTCAACCTGGACTCGCCCAAGCAGCTGCAGGAAATCCTGTTCAACAAGCTGAACCTGCCGACGGTGCGCAAGACGCCGAAGGGCCAGCCGTCGACCGCCGAGGACGTGCTCGAGGAACTGGCGGCCAGCTATCCGCTGCCGCGGATCATCCTCGAGTACCGCGGTCTCGCCAAGCTGAAGTCGACCTACACCGACAAGCTGCCGGGCCAGGTCGACGCGCGGACCGGGCGCGTGCACACCTCCTATCACCAGGCCGTGGCCGTGACCGGCCGGCTCTCGTCCAGCGATCCGAACCTGCAGAACATCCCGATCCGCACGCCCGAAGGCCGGCGCATCCGCCAGGCCTTCATCGCGCCGCCGGGCCACCTGCTGCTGGCGGCGGACTACTCGCAGATCGAGCTGCGGATCATGGCGCACCTGTCCGGCGACCAGAGCCTGCTCGACGCCTTCGCCGCCGACCGGGACATCCACCAGGCGACGGCGGCCGAGGTGCTCGGCGTCGCGCCCGACGAGGTCACGGCCGAGCAGCGGCGCGCGGCCAAGGCGATCAACTTCGGGCTGATCTACGGCATGTCGGCCTTCGGCCTCGCGCGCCAGCTGGGCAGCGATCGCGCCACCGCCCAGGAATACGTCGACCGCTATTTCGAGCGTTACCCCGGCGTGAAGCGCTACATGGACGAGACGCGCGAGAGCGCCCGGGAGCGCGGCTACGTCGAGACCGTCTTCGGGCGGCGCCTGTACCTGCCGGACATCCGCTCACGCAACCGCCAGCAGCAGCAGTACGCGGAGCGCAGCGCCATCAACGCGCCGATGCAGGGCACGGCTGCCGACATCATCAAGCGCGCCATGATCACGGTGGACGGCTGGATCCAGCGCGAGCGTCCCGGCGCGAGGCTGGTCATGCAGGTCCACGACGAGCTGGTGCTCGAAGTCGAGGCCGGGGCGGTCGACGAGGTCCGTGCCCGGCTCGTGGGATTCATGATCGCGGCGGCGGAACTCCGGGTGCCCCTCAAGGTCGATACCGGCGTCGGCGCGAACTGGGACGACGCACATTAATCCTTTATTTTCAAGTAGCTTGTGAATTTTCCGCGGTTCGCGTGCAGGTCCGGAACTTTTTCCCGGGGCGGCTCATCTAACTTCATGAGCGCCGCAAGGTGCTCCCCGCTTACCTCCCTGAGCGGGCGTACCCGGACAGCATCCCCAAGCCGGGTTCGTCTGCCCGGCGGCTCGCAAGACCCGCCGGGCATTTTTTTGTGTCCGATTCGCCGAAATGCGTCGTCGAAACGGGCAATCCCGCCGACAACCGGTATGCTAGACGCTGGTAATCACGCGAATCGCAGCGGTGCGAAGATGATCAAGTACGTCCAGTGCCTGCGCCGTCATCCCGACCTGTCGCCGGCCGACTTCCGGCGGCACTGGGAAGAGTACAAGGCGCTGTGGGCGGAAGTGGCGCAGCAGCTTGCCGCCATTCGCGTGTCCTACAGCACGACGCTTGCGATCGACGCCAACGATCGCATCGCCATCGAGCGCGGCACCGCGGAACCTTTCGACGGCCTGGTCGAAACCTGGACGAACGACGCGCACGACCTCGAGACCCGACGCGGCGACCCGGCTGTCCAGGAACTCCAGCGCCGGCTGTTCGCCAAGCAGCACGAATTCCTCGACCTGCCGCAGTGCTGTTTCTTCTTCACCGCCGACGACGACTGAACCCGGCTAGGCCTGCAAGTCGAGCGACAGCTCCACGACCGCGTCGTGCCGGCCGACGATGCGGAAACCGCAATCGCGGGACAGGCGCAACATGCGCTCGTTGTCGGCAAACACCTCGCCCACCAACCGCAGCGTGCCCCGCCCGCGGCAGTAGTCAATCAGCTTGGTCAGCAAGGCCGCACCGAGGCCGTGACCCTTGAGGTCCGAGCGCACGATGATCGCGAACTCGGCCTCGACGTTGTCTGCATCCGCATGGGCGCGCGCCACGCCGAGCGTCTCCTCCGCGCCCGCCTCGTCCTTGCCGACGGCGATGAAGGCCATCTCCCGTTCGTAGTCGATCTGGGTGAAGCGCGCCATCTCGGAAGCCGGCAGCTCGCGCACCATGCGGAAGAAGCGCGCATGCATGTCGTTCGGCGTGTTGCGCGCGATGAAGGCCTCGTGCTTGGCGCGGTCCTCCGGGCGTATCGGCCGCAGCAGCACGGTCCCGCCGCCGAACTCGATGGTCTCCTCGAGTTCCTTCGGGTACGGGCGTATCGCGAAATGGCGCCGCCCACCCGGCGCTGACGCATCGATCCTGATGCGCGCGTCGAGGGCCACCACGCCGTGGGCGTCGGCCAGCAACGGGTTGACGTCGAGCTCGACCACCTCGGGCAAGTCCGCCGCCAGCTGCGACAGCTTGACGAGCGCCAGCTCCACGGCCGCCTGGTTCACGGGACGATGCGACCGCGAATCGCCAAGCAGCTTCGCCACCCGGGTCCGGCCCATGAGTTCCCGTGCCAGCGCGATGTTCAGCGGCGGCAGTGCGATGGCCCGGTCGGCGATGGTCTCGACCGCGGTGCCACCCTGGCCGAACATCAGCACCGGCCCGAAGATCGCGTCGATCGCAATGCCGAGGATGAGCTCGTGGCCGCCCTCGTGCTCGATCATTTTCTGGACCGACAGGCCCTCGATGCGCGCATCCGGCCTGCGCTTTCGGGCCCGCGCCAGGATGGCCTCGGCCGCCGCAAGCAGCAGTTCCTCCGAGCCGATGTCGAGTACGACGCCGCCAACGTCGGTCTTGTGCGTGATATCCGGCGAGTGGATCTTCAAGGCCAGCGGATAACCCAGCCTGTCGCCGATCTCGGGCAGTTCCTCGAGCGATCGCGCCACCTCCGTCTCGACGACCGGGATCGCGTAGGCGGCCAGCACGCGCTTGGACTCCGGCTCCGTCAGCATCGTGCGCCCTTTCGCCAGCGCCGCGGCGATCACCGCACGCGCCGCCTCCGGGTCGGGCTCGAAGTCCTCCGCCACGGACGGCGGCGCCTCGAGCAGTTGCAGCTGGTTCTCATGATAGGCAACCAGCTGCAGGAAGCCGGTCACGGCCTCCTCCGGCGTCGCGAATGTCGGCAACCCGGCCCGGGCCAGCATGGCGTCCGCCTGGGTGATCGAATCCGTCCCCAGCCAGCAGACGAGGGCCGGGTGCGGCGCCTCGCTCAGCAGCTGCGCGCAGTCGCGGGCGACGGCCTCGGCCGAAACGATCGCGGTCGGCGCATGGATCAACAGGATGGCGTCGGCGTTGCGATCCTGGGTCAGGGGCCGCAGCGCGGCCACATAGCGCTCGACCGGCGCGTCGCCGATGATGTCCACCGGGTTGCTTCTCGACCAGGTGGCGGGCAGCACGGCATCGAGTGCCTGGATCGTCTCCGGCGACAGCTCGGCCAGCCGCCCGCCGCCGCGGATCAGCGCGTCGGTAGCCATGACCGCCGGGCCGCCGCCGTTGCTCATGATCGCGAGCCGCTTGCCCTTGACGCCGCGGATCCTGGCCAGCGTTTCGGCGGCGCCGAACAGTTCCCGCGTGGTGTCCACGCGCAGCATGCCCGCGCGCCTGAACGCGGCGTCGTAGACCGCGTCCACGCCGGCCAGCGCGCCGGTATGGGACGCAGCCGCCTTGGCCGCAACCGGACTGCGGCCCGCCTTGACCACGATGACCGGTTTGTTGCGCGCTGCCGCACGCGCCGCCGACATGAACTTGCGGGCAAAGCCGATCGACTCCGCGTACAGGAGCACCGCCCGGGTGTCGGCATCGCTGCCGAGATAGTCGAGCAGGTCGCCAAAATCGATATCGGCGGAATTGCCCAGCGAAAGGAAATGCGAAAAGCCGAACTGGTTGGCACGCGCCCAGTCGAGCATCGCCGTCGTCAGGGCACCCGACTGGGAAATGAACGCCAGCTCACCCGGCTTTGCGCTGACGTGGGCAAAACTGGCGTTCAGGCCGATGCCGGGCACCAGGAGGCCGACGCAGTTGGGCCCCAGGATCCTCAGGCAGTGCGGCTTGGCCGCGTCCAGCATGGCCTGGACCGCCGTGCGCCCGTCGTCCATGAGGGTGGCATCGAGGCCGGCCGTGAGCACCACCGCCGCGCGCGTCCCACAGGCGCCGAGTTCGGCGACCAGCCCCGGCACCGTCGCGGGCGGCGTGCAGATGACCGCCAGGTCGGGCGCCTCGGGCAGCTTGTCCACCGAGCGATAGGCCCGCTCCCCGGCGACGGTCGTGTGGCGAAGGTTCACCGGCCAGACCGGGCCCGCGAAGCCGCCGCCGAGCGCGTTGCGGATGACCGTGGCGCCGACGCTATGCGGCGGTATCGGACGCGCCGATGACCGCCACGGAGCGTGGCCGCATGAGGTACTTGAGGTTGCGCGTGCTCATGGTCGCGGGCGGAGTCGGCGGCGCCGGCGGTCCGTGGTCAAGCGCTGCGCTCCCCGGACTGCGCCGGCGGCTCGCCGGCCGTGGCGGCGCCACGGTTTCGAACCAGCATCGACTTGAGGATTCGCCGGGCCTCGTCGAGGCCTTCCCCGGACAGGGCGGAAAACAGCTGCGTCGTGGCCGCCTCCCCCAGTTCGGCGCGTACGCGCTTGAGCGTGGCGCGGGCCTCGTTGCGTCCGAGCTTGTCGCACTTGGACAGCAGCACGTGCACGCGGCAATTACGCGCCGCGGCCATTTCGATCATCTGCCAGTCGAACTCCGCCAGCGGCCGGCGCGCGTCCATGATGATGAACAGCCCCGCCAGCGAGGCCCGCGCGCTGAAATAGTCCCCCATCAGGTGCCGCCAGTGCTTGCGCATGGCCGGCGGAACCTTGGCGTAGCCGTAGCCCGGGAGGTCCACCAGCCTCTCCCCGGGATTCAACTCGAAGAAATTGATCAGCTGGGTCCGCCCCGGCGTCTTGCTGGTCCGCGCCAGGTCCCTGCGATGAAGGATCGCGTTGATGGCGCTCGACTTGCCGCTGTTGGACCGGCCCGAAAAGGCGACCTCGATGCCGAAATCCTCGCAAAAATCGCCCGGATCGTGGGCGCTCTTGAGGAACCTGGCGTTAGGATAGGCAGACATTCTGGGGAGATGGACGCTGTGACGGGTGGCTTGAGTATAATGCCCGGCTCGACGGCGGGGCACCCGACCCGACGGTTGCACCCGGGACCCGTCGCGTGGAATGGAGTTTGGCGCAGATGAAGAAGTGGTTTGCCGTGCTCGGTTTGCTTCCTTTCATGGCCGCACCGGCCGCGAACGCGGTGACGGGAGACCCGGACGCGGGTGCGCAGAAGGCGGTCGTCTGCGGCGCCTGCCACGGCGTGGACGGCAACAGCCTCAACCCGGAGTGGCCGAAACTCGCCGGGCAGCACGCAAGCTACATCGCGGCCCAGCTCGCGCTGTTCAAGCAGGGCCAGCGCGTCAACGTCATCATGGCGCCGAACGCGATGATCCTGGGCGAGCAGGACATGGCCGACCTTGCCGCCTACTTCGCCAGGCAGCCGCTGCAGGGCCTGGAGGCCGACCCGTCGCTTTACGAGGCCGGCCAGAAGCTCTACCGGGGCGGCGACGCGTCGCGCGGACTGCCCGCCTGCATCGCCTGCCACGGTCCGCAGGGCGAGGGCAACGGCCCGGCCCAGTACCCGGCGCTGCGCGCCCAGCATTCCGTGTACACCTACGCCCAGCTGAAGGCTTACGCCAGCGGCGAGCGCAAGCCGGCTGCCAACAGCATCATGCAGACCATCGCCGCCAGGCTCAGCGACGAGGAAATGCGATCGGTCGCTTCCTATTTACAGGGCCTGCGCTGAGCAGGCTCCCGGCCGCGACAGCCCGAATCCGGTGGAACTTCGCACCGCCGGTGGCTGTTCAAAGACTGCAACGAACCCTGGAGAGTCCGCGCATGAACCGAATCCTTGCCTGCGCCCTGCTGGCGCTTGGACTGGCTGCCTGCGGCAGCCGCGAGGCCCCGCCTCCGGCGGCCGAGACCGCCGCGCCGCCCGCCGGGCAGCCAACCGCCGCCGTGACGCCGGCGGAGCCGGCCGCGGCCCGCGCAGCCGCGGCCGAGGGCCCCGCCAGCGACGGCGAATCGGTGGACGAGGCCACCGTGTCGGTCAGCCCGATCGCGGACGCGGTCGCTGCCAACACGCCGGTCCCGCAGGCTTCCCTGCCGTCGAAGTGGCAGGAAGGCCAGCACTTTGCGCCGCTGCCGGCCGCCCAGCCCGTCTCCGTCGGGCCCGGCGAGGTCGAGGTGACCGAGATCTTCTGGTACGGCTGCGGCCACTGTTTCACGGTCGAGCCGCCGTCTCGAGGCCTGGGAGAAGAGCGGCAAGCCCGACTACGTCAAGGTCGTCCGCCTGCCCGTGGTCTGGAACGAGGTCGCCCGCGAGGATGCCCGCCTGTTCTACACGATCGAGGCGCTGGGCAAGCTCGACGAGCTCAACCTCGCCGTTTTCCGCGAACTGCACGTCAACCGCAACCCGCTGACCGTGGTGGCCGGCAACCGCGTGGACACCGCGGCGACGGAAAAGAAGACCCGCGACTTCCTGCTGTCGCACGGGGTCAGCGCCGAGGACTTCGGCCGGACCTACCGTTCCTTCGCGATCGAGAGCAAGATCCGCCAGGCCGAGAACCTGTCGCGCCGCTACATGGCCGATCACACGCCGATGGCGGTCGTGCAGGGCAAGTACATGACCGACGTCAGCATGGCCGGGGGCCTGGACCAGTTCTTCGAACTGCTCGGCGACCTGGCCGCGCGGGAACGTGCCGCGCGCTGAGGCGATCGCATTGAGACGCACCGCGCCCGCGTGTCTTCGACCGCGGGCGCTTTCGTTTCGGGACTGTGCTAAAAGGCATCAGACCTGGAGCCAGCCATGCTGAACTGCTTCGTTCCGGAGCCCCAGGGGCTCACCCGCCTCGACCCGCCGCCGGCGGTCATTCCCGAACATTGCCTGTGGGTCGACCTGCTCGAGCCGACCCTCGAGGAAGAGCGCGCCGTCGAGCAGTTCCTGGCCATCGAGGTCCCGACCCGCGAGGAAATGCGCGAGATCGAGACTTCCAACCGGCTGTACGAGGAAGACGGCGCCCTGTACATGACCGCCACCATCGTCACGCGCATCGACACCGACCGGCCCGAGGTGGCCGCGATCACCTTCATCCTGGTGCGCAACAAGCTGATCACCAACCGCTACCACGATCCGCTGCCGTTTCGCCGCTTCATCGCCTACGCCGAGCGCCACCCGGCAGCGACGGGCTCCGCGCTCGCGGTGCTGGCCGGGCTGCTGGAGGCGGTGATCGAGCGCAGCGCCGACATCCTCGAGCGCATCAGCGCCGACCTCGACGAGCTGTCGGCCGGCATCTTCGCCCCGCGCAAGCGCCGCCAGAACGTCTCGCGCGACATGCGCGCGGTCATGGAGCGCATCGGCCGCATCGGCGACCTGGTGTCGAAGTCGCGCGAGAGCCTGGTCAGCCTCGGGCGGCTGCTGAGCTACGCGCAGCAGTCCGGCGCCGTGGCCATGCCGCCCGATCTCCGCTCGCGGTTCAAGACCCTGTCGCGCGACGTGCTGGCGCTGTCCGACCACGCCTCGTTCGTCAACAGCAAGACCTCGTTCATGCTCGAGGCCACGCTCGGCCTGATCAACATCGAGCAGAACGACATCATCAAGATCTTCTCGGTCGCCGCGGTCGCCTTCCTGCCGCCGACGCTGATCGCGAGCATCTACGGCATGAACTTCCACTTCCTGCCCGAGCTGAGCTGGAAATTCGGCTACCCGCTGGCGCTGCTGCTGATGGTGATCTCGGCGGTGGTGCCGTACCTGTACTTCCGCCGCCGCGGCTGGCTGTAGGGGTCTGGCTCCGCTGGCAATGCGTTGATTCGGTAGCTCGGCATCAGGAGCGGTGCCTGACACCTCCGGGCCGCGTGATGCTGTGCCAGCGTTACGGCGCGGTCGCCTGTCGGCCCAGTCCTCCCTGTTCGCTCCGCCTGCGGCAAGTCGCTTCACAGGGAGGCTGGCCCTCCCTCGACCGCGCAGTGACGGCTGTCGCAACAAAAAAGCCCTCCTTGCGGAGGGCTTTTTCGTTCATTGGCGCGCCCGGCGGGAGTCGAACCCACGACCTACGGCTTCGGAGACCGTCACTCTATCCAGCTGAGCTACGGGCGCATTGGGGACAGCGGGCAGGGCCCGGGTTACCCGATCGGTAACGGGCGATTGTACCGGCCGAGCCCGACGGCCGTCCAATCGGAACCTTTCGTGCACGGGGCGTCTGCGGCTATACTCCGCGACCGTTTTCTGGCTCCATCCGCGGGGACGCTCGTGAGCACGCATGACGACCGGTTTTTCAATGCTTTCAGCGCCGTGCTGGGCATCCTCATCGCCATCACCATCGGCATATTCATCTTTGCCCGGATCCTGGGCGGCGGCATGTCGGAGTCCCACGTCGCCGAAGACCCCCTGCTGCAGCGCGACGTCGTCGAGCGGATCAAGCCCTTTGGCCAGGTCGCGGTCGCCGGCCAGGACAACTCGGCCATGACCATCGCCCCGCCGCCCGGCGCCGAGGCACCGTCGGCCGTCGCGGCGCTGCCCGCCAATGGCGAGGAGACCTACCACGCCGTCTGTGCGGCCTGCCACGGGGCCGGCGATCGCCGGCGCTCCCAAGCTGGGGGACAAGGCTGCGTGGGCGCCACGGATCGCCCAGGGCGCTGCCACGCTGCACAAGCATGCCCTCGAAGGCTATACCGGCGCAGGCCGGCTATATGCCGCCAAGGGCGGTCGCGCGGACCTGCCGGACGAACTGATCGTGCAGGCGGTCGACTACCTGGCTGACGCCTCGCGCTGAACCGAGGCACCGGGCCGCTGGGGCAACCACCTACGTTCCTACGCGCCCAACCGCATGCGAAGCGGTGGGCGGTTCATTAGAATTACGCACCTTGTGGCCGATACCTTGCGGCCGACATTCAATCGAATCGGGAGAATTCCGCTGTGTTAAAAGCAACCGTCAGTTCCGTGCTCGCCCTGTCTCTTCTCGCCGCCGCCGGCTGCGGAAAGGAACAGCCGGCGCCGGCCCCGCTCCCGCTGCCCCCGCGGCCAGCGCGGAATCCGCCCAGCCCCACCCCATGCCGACGGGCGCGCCCGCCGCGGACGTCGACCTGTCCGGCATCGCCAAGGCAGACGGCGGCAAGACGGTCGCCGAGGTGTACGCGGAGAAGGACGGCCTGGCCGATGCCACGGTCGTGGTCCGCGGCAAGGTGGTGAAGACCAACGCCGAGATCATGGGCAAGAACTGGCTGCACGTCCGGGACGGCAGCGGCGAAGAAGGGACCAACGACCTGACGGTCACCACCGCCGGCGCGCTGCCGAATGTCGGTGACACCGTCGTCGTCACCGGCAAGGTCTCGCTGAACAAGGACTTCGGCATGGGTTACCAGTACCCCGTCATCATCGAAGATGGCGAGGTGACCGTCGAGTAGCCATCCAGGCTGACTGATTGTCCATCCGTCGGCGCCGCGTTCATCGCGCGGCGCCGATTTTTTTGTGCCCGCCAGCCGCTGCCGGGCGCACCAGAACCCACTCGCTCCACAGGCCCCATCCGTAACAGAGCGGGCTTGCCCGGCGCGTACGAGCCTTCGACAGAAACCCGGTCGCCGACAACCACCGGGCCCGCGGCCCGGCAATCAACTCGCGCCAGGCGGGCAGCAGACATCCGGTCAGGGCTGGCACCGGTCGGGGCGATCCCCGAGGCCAGCGCGTGCGTCGAGGCCCGCTGACAGGGCCACGGGTCGTTAGCGCTCGGTTAAAAACGGAGTAATCGGTGCCAGGCACGCATCGGTTCCCATCCGGGGACCGGTGCGTGCCTGGCACCTCCCGCAAAAAAAGAGGCGGACCCGGGGGTCCGCCTCGCACTCTGGCTTCAGGCGACGGGGTGGGCCCGAAGGCCCACCCCCTTACCTGGAGGTTAGTCGAACACCTTACGGTGCCGCGTCAATAATGGTCTGACGCCCGTTCGCAAACGTCGACGGTTCCCAACCATTCTGGTAGGCATGGCCCAACGCAGCGCCCGACTTATGGCAGCTGGTGCAAGCGGCCGCACCCGCGCCCTGGAGCACGTCATCGACCTGGTTGGTCCATGGCTCGTCGCCCGCGTCGAGCGTCGTCGCCATGGCTATGGCTCTGATCCGGCACCAAGCTCTCCCAATCCTCGTCGTGGCAGGCCGCGCAGTCGTTGAGCGGACGCGGATACGTCGGGTTGTGGTAGTTGTGCGTCTGCATGACGGGAGCGCCCGTGCCGTCATCCGACCCGAAGACCGGCTGACTGCCCGTGCCCGGCCAGTTCGGGATAACCGTCCCTTCCGGCGCCCAGGCGTAGATACCGCGATTGCGATAGATGACGATCGGGGGCGACCCTTCCGCGCCGGCCGAGTGGATGCGATGCAGCATCGTCTTCATCTCGAACGTCTGGCCGACCTTGCCGTCGTAGGCTTCGGAGGCCGTGACGCCCATGCCGACTCGGACGCTCTTCTCGTTCGACGCCGAGTTGTGGCACAGGATGCACATCTCGACGTTGTCGACGCGGTTGCCACCGTGCTGGTACAGCGAGCCGACATGGCACTTCAGGCACTGGGTGGTGTCGACGATCACGCGACGGATCGCTGGCCTTGGCGCCCGTGCCGACGACGAAGTCGTAGACCGGGGTCTTGGCACGAACCTGCATCGGAAGTCGCCGACGGGTCGGCGTTGAGGCCACCCAGGGCTTGCCCTGCAGGGCAATCCTGGCGCGCGTCGCACCCGCGACGCGGGCCGGCGTGATCGTGGTGGTCGCTACGTTCGCGGCGCAGACCGTGTTGGTCGTGCTGACGTTCGACATTAGCGGCCTGGCCCGGCGTCACTCGCCGTCCCGAGGATCGGATCCTCACCCTGGGCGTAGCGTATACAGCACGCTCAGGTTGCTGCGGTTCGTCGGCGAAGTCGCCGGCGGTACCGGTGGCAACGCCGGAATGGCATGGAACGCCGGGGCATTTGCGGCGACCGTGGCGTTGCACGGATCGACGGCGAGGCCGTCATAGGTCGCGGTCCAGGAGATCGCCAGGGTCGTGCCATTGTCCACGACGCCGGTGATCTGCCAGTTGAACTTCGCACCCTCGGTGACGGAGGTATCCTCGCCGTCCCAGATGATGCCAGCGCGCTCGGTCTGCGAGACCGTTGTGGAAGTCCGTGACCGTCACGTACTCGCGTGCCGCACCGTCTACAACGTGGCAGTCGAGGCAGATTTCGGACGGATACGCGACGTCGTCATAGGCACTGTGGAATGCCAGGCCATCGAGCGCTTCACCGAAGCCTTCGGTCGACTCGTGGCACGAGAAGCAGTTTTCCTTCGTCACCGTCATCCCGTTCGCCGCCGCCAGCTGATCCGCCTCGGCATGACACACGCTGCAGTTGTTCATGTAGGTCGGGTAGGTGACGTGCAGTCCTTCCCACTCACCGCTCGGCCGGTTCGCCGAGTTGTGGACTGCATGGCCGACTTCGATCAAACGCGGGTAAGTGGTGTTCGCCGCGTCATGGCACACCACGCACTGCAGATTTTCGAAACCGCCGAGGGTCGCGCCTATCTGATAGCCGTAGTGAATCGAGATGTTGTCGCCGTGGCAGTTGGCGCAGGCCTGGTTGTTGATGACGTCATCGTGCGGCGAAGCGGGATAGTCACCGGCCACGACTGCGGAGATCCGCGTGACCTCATCCCGAAGCCGGAAGAGGTAGCGATTGTTTTCACCCGCGAAGGCCGCACCACCGGTGATCCTGATGGTGTAGTCGCCGTCAGCAAAGGGCGCCGTACCTTCCAGTGCGGAGTCCATTGCAAGGCGGTCGACGCCGTCAAACCGATAGTCGGTGCGCAGGTTGGTGAAGTTCGTCGCGGCCACGCCGTCAACCGTCAGATTGAAGGTAACAAGGAGGTCGGCGCCGTCTTCCGCGAAGACCACATCGCTCACTGCGGGCTGCCCGGTGAGGGCATGCACTTCGTCGACGGCCACAAACGAGTCGGAGTCGTGACACACGGCGCAGCTCTCGAGCGGTGTCTTGCTGGCAATCGGTCCCGGGGGTCCCGGAGGTCCTGGCGGCCCGACAGTGCCCGGTGTACCAGGCGTGCCAGGTGCGCCAGCTGCACCATCCTTACCGTCATCGCCCGAGCAGCCACCCAATACGGCGACTGAAGCGATGAGACCGCAAATCAAGAGAGATTGTGCAAATCTCAATGGATTGATACTCATCTTGTTATCACTCCCTAGAAAAACCACCAGGCCCCGTCTCCCCGGATGGCTCGATTTGCCGTGTATCCAACACGGAGAATCGCGCCGTGGAAACTGCGGTCCCACCTGCCATGAATCCTATCGTCCGGTGCGCCGCAAAAGCCCGCTTTTGGTTACCTATCGGCGTAGTGGATTTCCGAGGGTTGCGCTGCGGAAATGCAGTTCTTTTTTCCGGCAATTCTGCGATTCTTCCGACCCGGGTCAGGAGTGCCGTCCCGGCGCGATCCAGCCGCCTTGCACTACATGGACTGTACAGCCGCCGTCAGCCTCTCGAGGCAGCGATAGCCGAGCGCCTCGGAGAGCTGCGAGGTGCCGACGCGCTCCGCGCCGTCGAGATCGGCCACGGTGCGCGCCACCCGCAGCGCGCGATGGCACGCGCGGGCTGACAGACCGAGGCGCGTCACGGCGTCTTCCATGAGCCGATGCTCGGGTTCCCCGAGACCACAGGCCTGCTGCAGCGCGCCGGCCTCGAGGACCGAGTTGAGCCCTCCGCGCCGCTTCTGCGCGGCGCGCGCGGCCATGACGCGCGCCGCCACCGTCACCGAGTCCTCGCTGTCCCGGGTAACACCGCGCAACGAAGCGTAGTCCACCGCCCTGACCGTCACGTGCAGGTCGATGCGGTCGAGCAGCGGACCCGACAATCTCGCGAGGTAGCGCTGGATCTGCGTCGGCTGAGCAGCGGCAACGCCCGCCGCGATCGCCGGCGTAGCCGCAGGGACACGGGTTCATCGCCGCAACCAGCTGGAAGCGGGCCGGAAAGGTCGTGCGGTAGCCGGCGCGGGCGATGCTGACCGACCCGCTCTCCAGCGGCTCGCGCAGCGCCTCCAGCACGCTGCGGTTGAACTCCGGCAGTTCGTCGAGGAACAGCACGCCGTGGTGGGCCAGCGAAATCTCCCCCGGCCGTGGCCGCGAACCGCCGCCGATGACGGCCGGTGCCGACGCCGAGTGATGCGGGGCCCGGAATGGCCGGATCCGCCAGCGCTCCAGCGGCGGCGGATCGCGCGAGATCGAGTGGATCATCGCCGTCTCGATGACTTCCGCGTCATCGAGCGGCGGCAGGATGCCGGGCAGCCGCTCGGCCAGCATGCTCTTGCCCGCCCCGGGCGGTCCGAGCATCAGCATCCCGTGAGCGCCCGCCGCCGCCACTTCCAGCGCGCGCCGGGCTGCCGGCTGGCCACGCACGTCGGCGAGGTCGGGGCCTGACTGCGCCGGCGCCGGCAAGCCGCTGCGCACCGGCGAATTCCAGCGGCGTCCTGCCGGCCAGGGCCGCGGCTCAGCCGCAGCAGGCTGGACGCCCCGCTGACGACTGCGCCGGGCGCCAGGCGCGCCTCGGCGGCGTTCGCCGCCGGAACCACCATCCGGTGGCCGTCGCGCACGGCGTGGACGGCGGCGATCAGCAGGCCGCGCACCGGCCGCAACTGGCCGGACAGCGACAACTCGCCGAAGAATTCGGTGCCCTCGAGACTGCCGTCGGGCAGCTGCCCGGAAGCGACCAGCAGGCCCAGCGCGATCGCCAGGTCGTAGCGCCCACCCCCCTTGGGCAGGTCGGCCGGCGCCAGGCTGACCGTGATGCGCCCGTCCGGGAAGCTGTAGCCGGAGTTCACCAGCGCCGCCTGCACGCGGTCGCGGCTCTCGCGCACCGCGGTCTCCGCGAGGCCGACGATGTTGACCTGGGGCAGGCCGGGGCCGCAGTAGACCTCGACACGCACCAGCGGCGCGTCGAGACCGAGCTGGGCACGGGTCAGGACGGTCGCCAGGCTCACGGCACCACGCCGTGCCCGACGCAGCGGCTTCAGCCGGCTTTCTTGTCCTCGAGTGCCGCCAGGCGCGCCTGCAGCTGCTCCAGCCGTTCGCGCGTGCGTTTCAGCACGCCGGCCTGGACGTCGAACTCCTGCCGGGTGACGAGGTCGAGGCGCGACAGGCCCGACTGCAGCACCGCCTTGAAATTCCGCTCGAGGTCGTCGCGCACCGCGACCAGGCCGGGCGGAACCGATTCGGACAGCTTGCGGGCGAGTTCGTCGAGGTTCTTGGGGTCGAGATTCATGATGAGCGGTTCCTTTTGCGCAAGCTTCCGTCCCCGGCCCGGTCGGGTCAAGCGGCGCCCCGCAATCAGGCACGGGCGCGAATCCCGTGCTCCAAATCGGTGCAGGGCGCCCGCTCCTGTCGACCGCGGAGGCGCCCAAGTCCTTGAAAAACATGTCGCTATCGGCATGGCACGGAAGCTGCAATCTCCTGCCGTGAGACTAAGCCGCTGGCCGGCGACGCGGTTGACCTGTATCCGGCGCAAGGAGGCAGAAAGGCCATGAAACTGATCTGCGCCCTCTGCCGACCGGCTCGGACCCCGGGCTCTCATGGACTGACGATCGACTCGAGATCGACCAAGAACCGCTGACCGCTGGAGGAGACACGTGAGAACGCTGACACTGATCCCGCAGGCCGCCGATGTGCGGCTCCGAGACACCGCGCGAGCAATGACTCCGGCGGCGGCGTGGCATCGCATCATGGCGATGACTGCATTACTGGCCCTGGCTCTCGTCCTGCTGGCGCCCCTGCCGTCATTCGCGCAGGAAAACACCCTCGAGGCGACGGCGTCGGAGGCGGCCGAAGCTGCGGCCCCCGAAGCCGCCGCGGCCGAGCAACCGCGCGGAAGAGGCCCCCACTGCGGACACCGGCGACACCGCGTGGATGATCACCGCGACCGCGCTGGTGCTGTTCATGACCATCCCGGGGCTGTCGCTCTTCTATGCCGGCATGGTCCGCCAGAAGAATGCCCTGTCGGTGCTCATGCAGTGCTTTGCGATCACGGCCCTGATTTCCGTGCTGTGGATGGTCTATGGCTACAGCCTGGCCTTCGACACCACCGGCATGGAGGCGGGAACCGTCAACCTGCAGTCGTTCATCGGCGGCATGGGCCTGGCCATGATGTCGACCATCACGGTCGATTCGCTCACCGGGACGATTCCCGAGTCGGTGTTCGCGACCTTCCAGATGACCTTCGCGATCATCACGCCGGCGCTGATCGTCGGCGCCTTCGCGGAACGCATGAAGTTTTCGGCGCTGCTGGTCTTCAGCGTGCTGTGGTTCACCTTCGTCTACCTGCCGATGACCCACATGGTGTGGAGCGGCGACGGCGCGCTGATGTGGGACTGGGGCGTGCTCGACTTCGCCGGCGGCACCGTCGTGCACATCAACGCCGGTATCGCGGGGCTGGTCGCCGCACTGGTGCTCGGCAAGCGCAAGGGCTATCCGACCACCGCCATGGCGCCGCACAGCCTGACCCTGACCGTGATCGGCGCTTCGATGCTGTGGGTCGGCTGGTTCGGCTTCAACGCCGGCAGCGCGGTGGCCGCCAACGGCACCGCGGGAATGGCCATGCTGGTGACGCAGATCGCCACGGCCGCCGCGGCGCTGGCCTGGATGTTCAGCGAGTGGGCCACCCACGGCAAGCCGAGCGTCCTCGGCATCGTCTCGGGCGCCGTGGCAGGCCTGGTCGCCATCACGCCGGCCTCCGGCACCGCCGGGCCGGCGGGTGCGCTGGTGATCGGGCTCGTCGCCGGGTTCCTGTGCTTCCTGGCCGCGACGCGGCTGAAGCGGGCGCTGGGGTATGACGACTCGCTGGACGTCTTCGGCGTTCACGCGGTGGGCGGCATCGTCGGTGCGATCCTGACCGGCGTCTGTGCCGGCACGCTCGGGGGCGTCGGCCTGGCCGAAGGCGTCAGCATCGGGCAGCAGGTCTGGATCCAGGCCAAGAGCGTCCTCTTCACGCTGGTGTTCAGCGGCGTCCTGACCTTCGTGATCCTGAAGATCGTGGACGCGGTCGTCGGCCTGAGGGTGACCAGCGAACAGGAAAGCGTGGGTCTCGACCTCGCGCTGCACGACGAGCGGGCCTACAACGCCTGACCGGCCACGGGCCGGCTTTCCGGGAGCGGGCGCCGTGAGGCGCCCGCTCCCTTTCTTTATGGGCCGATCGGCCCGAAACACGCTGCCCGTCGGCGGCGACATTCGCTAGACTGGCGGCTGCCGACATCGTGCCGGGGGCTGCGGTCATTTGTGACCCCCGTCAAGGGATTCGCAGCCCGAAGCCGGCACACTTGGCCGGTATCCGGTCCCGACCGGGATGAACCGCGTTCGGGCGGCGACATGACATTGCCCGGCGGGGACTTGCCCGACCGGCTGGAGATCAACGAAATGCTGCGCAGGGCCATCGTCACGCTAATGCTCGCCGGACTCGCGACCGTCGCGGCCGCCGATGTCGTCTACAAGTGGGTGGATACGACACGGCCAGGTCCACTACTCCGACCTGCCGCCGGAGGAAGCCGGCGCCAGGTTGCTCGGCGTCTTCGATCGCGACTCTCCTGCCGCAGGCCGCGGAGTCGCAAGACGACACCGCCGATACGGGCGGCCCGGAGGGCGGCAGCCCGGCAGAGGACGACGCGGATCCGACGGCCTCCGCCGCGGCAAGCGTGCAGCGCGACGTGGCGCAGATCCGTTCCGAGCAGTGCCAGCAGGCCCAGCAGCAGTACAAGACCTACGTCGAGTCGCGTCGCCTGTACCGGCAGACCGCCGACGGCAAGCGCGAATACCTGACCGACGCCGAGCTGACGGCGGCCCGGATCCAGGCCAAGCAGGACGTGGACGACCTCTGCAAGTAGACCCTGGCCGCGAGGCGGCGGACGGGCGCTTTCAGGCACAATGGGGATCGCCCCCGCGCGCGGAGATCCCAACATGAAAACCGGATTCATCGGACTGGGCGCCATGGGCCTGCCCATGGCCGGCAATCTCGCCAGGGCCGGGCTGCTGGCCGGCGCCTGGAGCCGCAACCCCGCCGGAGCGGAAGCGCTGGCCGCTGGAAACCGGCGCCCGTGCCTACCCGGACCCGGAAACGCTGGCCGCCGACTGCGACCTGGTCGTCCTCTGCGTGTCAGCCGATGCCGACGTGCTCGAACTCGTCGGACGCATGGCAGGCAGCCTGCGCCCCGGCTCCATCGTCGTCGACTGCTCGACCGTGTCGGCCGAGACGGCGCGCAGCGCCGCGGCGACGCTGGCGGCCGCCGGCTCGGACTTCCTGGACTGCCCGGTCAGCGGCGGCGTGGAAGGCGCCCGGAAGGCGACCCTCGCGATCATGTGCGGCGGCGAGTCCGCGCCCTTCGAGAAGGCGCGGCCGGTCCTCGAGGCGATGGGCAAGACCGTCGTGCGCATCGGGCCGTCCGGCTTCGGCCAGGCCACCAAGGCCACCAACCAGATCATGTGCGCCGGCATCATCCAGGCCGTCGGCGAGGCCATGGCCTTTGCGCGCGCCGAGGGCCTGCCGCTCGACAAGGTCATCGACACCCTCGGCCAGGGTGCCGGCTCGAGCTGGTACTTCGTGCACCGGGCGCCCTTCATGGCCCGCGGCGAATTTCCGGCCGGCTTCCGCGTCCGGCTGCACAAGAAGGACCTGAAGATCTGCCAGAAGATGGCCGAGCGCCACGGCACGCAGCTGCCGATCGTCGAGACGACGCTGATGCACTATCGGAAGCTGATCGCCGACGGACACGGTGACGAGGACATTTCCACGATCTTCCGCCTCAAGGCCGCGCTGTTCCCGGCCGCGCGCGGCGGTAACGAGGACTGACCGGGTGGCAACACCGCAGGAACCCGGGGATCCGCCGCGGTTCTACCTGCCGGATTTCTGTGCGCCGGGCAACGTGCTGGCCGTGGTGCTGATCGCCGAGCTGGTCGCCATGCTGCTGGCCCTGGCGCGTTACGGCATCGCCGAAAGCTTCTGGCCCGACCTGGCGCGCACGTCATTGTTCCTGCTGTGGGTCGGGCTGGGCAGCGCCGCCGTGCTGTGCGCCGCGAGGCCGCGTCTCAGTCGGCAGGACGTGCGGCGCGGCAGCCTGCTCGCCCTCGGCCTGACGCTCGCGGTCACCGCGATCGTGACCGAGGGGGCGTGGTGGCTGGCCGGCACCTCGGGCCGCATTCTCGGCCTCGCCGCCAGCGACCTCGGCCAGGGTCACCTGCCCTTCATGCTGCGCAACCTGTTCGTCGGCGCGATCGCCGGTGGACTGGCGCTGCGCTATTTCTACGTCTCCCAGCAGTGGAAGCGCAACGTCGAGGCGGAGGCCGCCGCGCGGGTGCGCGCGTTGCAGGCTCGCATCCGCCCGCACTTCCTCTTCAACAGCATGAACGTGATCGCGTCGCTGACGAGGTCGGACCCAGCCCGCGCCGAGGAAGCGGTCACCGACCTGGCCGAGCTGTTCAGGGTCGCGTTGCGCGAGTCCCGCGAACGGATCCGGCTCGACGAGGAAATCGACATTGCCCGGACCTACGAGCGCATCGAGCGGCTGCGCCTCGGCGATCGGCTGAACGTCCAGTGGCTGCTCGATGACGTTCCAGGCGACGCGCTGATCCCGGCCCTCATCCTCCAGCCACTGATCGAGAATGCCGTCTACCACGGCATCGAGCCGCTGGCCGGCGGCGGCACGGTCATCGTCAGTGGCCGCCGCGACGGTCGTTTCGTCGAGATCTCGGTGGAAAACCCGGTCGACGGGCTACGGCGCATGCGCGAGGGCGGCAACAGGATAGGCCTCGACAACGTCAGGCAGCGGCTCGAGCTCGTGTTCGCGGGCGAGGGAACGCTGCTCTGGGGCGAGACGGGCGATCGGTTCACCGCCACCCTGCGCTTCCCCGCGGAAACCGCCCCGTCATGACGCTGAAGGTCCTGGTCGTCGACGACGAGCCGCCCGCACGGGACCGGCTGCGGCAGATGCTCGCCGAGTTGCCGGACGCGGAATGCGTGGGTGAAGCCGCTACCGGAGAGGAGGCGGTCACGATGGCGGAAGCGTCGAGGCCCGACGTCGTCCTGCTGGACATCCGCATGCCCGGTATCGACGGCCTCGAGGCCGCCAGGCGCCTGGCACGGCTGCCGGAGCCGCCCGCCGTGATCTTCACCACCGCCTATGACCAGCACGCACTGGAGGCCTTCGACGTCCAGGCGTCCGGCTACCTGCTGAAGCCGGTCCGCAGGGAGCGGCTGGCGGAAGCGCTCAAGCGCGCTCGCCGCCCCAGCAAGGCCCAGATCGCGAGTCTCGGCGATGCCGCCGTGGCCGATCGCCGCAGCCACGTGTCCGCGCGGGTCCGCGACCAGCTCAAGCTGATTCCGCTCGCCGACGTGCTCTGCTTCATCGCGGAGCAGAAATACACGACGGTCCGTCATGCCGGCGGCGAGGACATCATCGAGGATTCGCTACGCTCCCTCGAGGAGGAGTTCGGCGGATCGTTCGTGCGCGTGCATCGCAACGCGCTGGTCGCCATCTCGCAGGTCGAGTCCCTGGAACGCGAAGCCGACGGCCATTACGTCGTGCACCTGCGCCACGGCGGCGGCAGCCTGCAGGTCAGCCGGCGGCTGGCCACGGACGTGCTGCGCCGGCTGCGCTGAAGCCGGCACCGTCGGCCCGCGCGGACCTCAGCCGTGCGCCGGCTCGCCCCGGTAGCCGCGGACGCTGCGCAGGGCAAAGGCCCCGAGCCCGGCCAGGAACAGGACGAACACGGCCACGTCCCCGATCCAGGGCAACAGCCGCACGAGCGCCATCGCGACCAGCGCCACCAGCAGGAACAGCATGCGCCAGCCCGCCGACGCCGCGTCGGCCGGCCTGGTGCGCGCCAGCAGCCAGTCGCCGACAGCCAATGCCGCGACCAGGTAGCCGAGCATGAGCAGCAGCCCATAGCCCATGAGGGTCGCGATGCCCAGCGGAATGCCGATGATCGTGATGAAGAGCATCAGCGCGACGATGGGCACGGCGATGAGCAACGCGGCGCCGAGGCCGAGGCTCGCCAGCGCGTCGCTGCGCGCGGTCGCGGCGGCCTCGCGAGTGAATCGCGGAAAGACCGCCAGCAGCAGGATGCCAGTCAGCAGGACGCCGGCGAACCACAGGGTGCGGAAGACACCCACCAGCACCCGCCCCACGCCGCTCTCCTCGGCCATTCCGCGCCACGCGCGATGGTGCCTTTCCATGCCACCGGCGATGACCGCGCCGTCCGCCACCTCCGGCGGGCTGGGGCTCTGGTAAACGAGCCGGCCCCTGATCCTCGCATCCGGCCCGATGCGGATGTCCTCGGAAGCGGCCTCGACGTCGCCGCCGACCTCGCCGTCGAGCCTGATCCGGCCGCCGAAGACCTGCAGGTTGCCGCCGATCCGGCCACGCTGCTCGACGCTGCCGCCCGCCAGGGTGGCATTGCCCGCGATGTCCGTGCTCCGCTCGAGGAACACCGTCCCGCCTGCGACCCGCGCGTTGCCGCGCACGATCGCCTCGATCCTGACGTCGCCGCCGGCCGCGTACAGGTCCTCGGCAATTTCCCCGCGGATGTCGACCGTGCCACCGGTGGCCACCGCGTCGCCGCCGACAAGGCCGTCGATTTCGCTCCTGCCGCCGGCGACGAAGGCATCGCCGTCGACCTGCTCGGTCAGCGCGACGTCGTCGCCTGCCAGGAAGCGGTCGCCGCCCAGGCTGCCGCTGGCCTCGTCCGCGGCCCCCGCGACCCCGGCAACCGCCAGCAGCAGTGCGATGAGGCCAAAACAACCCGATTTCTGGATCTTCATGAGCAATTCCCCGTTCCTTGGGACCCTTCCCGGCCGATTCAGGTCATCCTAGGACAGCCGGGAAGGCATTGCACTGCGGGAACATGGCAAAATGGTGCGATGCACGAAGTACTCCGCATTGCCACGCGCAAGAGCCGGCTCGCCCTCTGGCAGGCCGAACACGTCGCCGCCCTGCTCAGGCAGGCGCATCCGGGCCTCGCCGTCGAGCTCGTCCCCATGGTCACCGAGGGCGACCGGATCCTGGACCGCGCCCTGGCGGAGGTCGGGGGCAAGGGACTGTTCATCAAGGAACTCGAGGTCGCCATGTTCGAGGGCCGCGCGGATCTGGCGGTGCACTCGATGAAGGACGTTCCCGCCGAGCTCCCGGAAGGCATGGTCCTGGCCGCGGTGCTCGAAAGGGCCGACCCGCGGGATGCCTTCGTGTCCAACCGCTTTGCGGCGCTCGATGCGCTGCCCCTCGGCGCGAAGGTGGGCACCTCGAGCCTGCGCCGCCAGTGCCAGCTGCGGCATGCGCGCCCGGACCTCGAGATCCTGCAGCTGCGCGGCAACGTCGACACGCGCCTGCGAAAGCTGGACGAAGGCCACTACGACGCCATCATCCTCGCGGCCGCGGGCCTGAAGCGGCTCGGCCTCGATAAGCGCATCGCATCGCTGGTGCCGGCCGAATCGTCGTTGCCGGCCGTCGGCCAGGGGGTCATCGGAATCGAATGCCGTGGCGCTGATGAGTCGACCCGCCGCCTGGTCGGGGCGCTGGAGCACGCCACGACGCGCACCTGCCTGGACGCCGAGCGGGCTTTCGCGGCACGGCTCGAAGGCAGCTGCCAGTCGCCGGTCGCCGGATTTGCCGAGCTCGAATCGGGCCATCTGCGCGTCCGCGGGCTGGTCGGCGCTCCCGACGGGACACAGGTGTTCGCCGACGAGGTCGGCGGCAATCCCGACGAGGCAGCCGAACTTGGGGACCGCCTTGCCGCCCGGCTGCTCGAGGCCGGCGCCGGGCCGCTGCTCGCGGCGCTGCGAAACGCCTCCGGACACTGAACGTGGAAGGGCCGCTTTCCGGCATCGGCGTCCTGGTCACCCGGCCGGCCCACCAGGCCCATCACCTGTGCCAGCTGATCGAGGCGCAGGGCGGCTCCACCATCGTGCTGCCGGCATTGCAGATCAACCCGACCGCGGACCGACCGGCGATCCGGGCGGCGGTAGGCCCGATCGATCGCTATCACCTCGTGATCTTCGTCAGCGCCAACGCGGTGCGTTTCGGCGGCGAACTGATTGCGCAGCGCCGGGACCTGCGGATCGCAGCCATCGGACGGGCGACCGCCCAGGCCCTGAACACGGCGGGGTACCGCGTGTCGGTCGTGCCCTCGACGGGAGCGGACAGCGAGTCGCTGCTTGCATCCGCCGGACTGCGCCACATGTCGGGCCAGCGGGTGCTGATCGTGCGCGGCAAGGGTGGCCGGGAACTGCTGGGCGACACGCTGCGGGAGCGCGGCGCCGAAGTGACCTACGCCGAGGTCTACGAGCGCGAGCCCGCGCACCCGAGCAAGGAGGCGCTCGAGCAGCTGGAAGAGACCTGGCGGCTTGGCGGAATCAAGGTCTACACGGCGACCAGCAGCGAGCTGCTCGAGGCACTGGTCGGCATCCTGGCGCCGCGCTGCCGCGACCTGATGGACTCGACCAGCCTGCTGACCGGCGCGGCCCGGGTCGCGGACCGGGCGACGCGCCTCGGGCTCGGTTCGCCGGTGATCCTCGCCGAGGCGCAGGACGACGAGTCGCTGGTCACGGCGCTGCTGGCCTGGCGCGCTGCGCGGCAACGCAAGCCTCAGTCCTGAGCCTGTCCCTGGCGCAGCCGGGCCAGCGCGTCCGGCGAATATTCGAAGGAATCGAACACGATGCGCGCCGGGTCCGCGCCAGCGCGCGGCAGCGCGTCGCGCAGCGCCGCGACCATGTCCGGCGGTCCTGCCAGGTAGACGTCGGTCCGGGCCAGCGACAAACCGGCGGCCAGGACGGCGTCGTGAACGAGGCCGCGCTTCCCCCTGGCCCACCGGGTCCTCGTCCGACAGCACCGGGACGTAGCGAAGGCGCGGGTCGCGGCCGGCCAGTTCGCGCAGCCAGGCGTCCTCGTACAGGTCGTCGCCGGTGCGCGCGCCCCAGAACAGCGTCACCGGCCGCGCGATCCCCGACTCCAGGACGTGCCGCAGGATCGCCTTCATCGGCGCGTAGCCCGTCCCCCCGCCGACGAGCAGCAGCGGGCCCTCTCCGGGCCGGTAGGTCAACTGCCCGAGCGGGCCCTCGATCCTGAGCAGGGTCCCCTCGGTCATCGACTCGAAGACCTGGGTGGTGAACTCGCCCCGGCCGCTGCGGCGCACGTGCAGCTCCAGCAGGGCGCCGTCTTGCGGCGGGTTGGCCAGCGAGAAACTTCGCCGCCGCCCGCCTGACAGCATCACGTCGACGTACTGGCCCGGCTGCCACGAGAACGGCTCCACGGCGGGCAGCCGCAGCCACAGTCCCATCACGTCGGGCGCGAGCCGTTTCATCCGCTGCACCCGGCAGGGCAGGCTGCGAATCTGCACGTCGGTGACGCTCTGGATCTTCCTGGTTTCGACGGCCACCGGGCCCTGGGCGCGCGCCTGGCAGAGCAGCGCGAAGCCTTCGCGCTGCTCGGCCTCCGTCAGCGCCAGCGGCCGGCCCGACGGATAGGCGACGGAACCGGAGAGGATGCGCGCACGACAAGAGCCGCAGCGCCCGGCCTTGCAGCTGTGCGGCAGGTTCAGTCCGGCCCGCAGGGCGGCATCGAGGATCGACTCTCCCTGCTCGACCTCGATCTGCTCCCCGGCGGGAACCAGCGTCACGTGCATCGAAAGCCCCCCTGTGGCCAGGACCGCTATTATCCCCGCGTCGGCACGGTCGAGTCGGCGGAATTGAGGAAGCAGCGGAATGCAGGAGTTCGTGATCATTGGCTGCGGCTATGTCGGCGCCCGGCTTGTCCGGCGACTGCCGGCGACGGTGGTCGCCGTCACCGGGTCGGCCGGGAGCGCGGAGCGGCTCCGAGAATCGGGGATTCGCGCCGTCGCCTGCGACCTCGACGGGCTGCCGGCAGGCGCGCAATTGCCCATCGAGACACGTGGACGCGTGCTGGTCTACCTCGCGCCACCGCCCGGCGACGGCCCGACGGATGCACGCCTCCGCGGATGCCTGGCAGCGCTGCCCGCCCCGCCTTCGCGGATCGTCTACATGAGCACCACGGGTGTCTATGGCGACGCCGGCGGCGCGATGGTTGACGAGCAGCAGCCGCCGAAGGCCGCCACGGATCGTGCGCGCGCGCGGCTGGATGCGGAGACCGCCGTGAGGGAGTGGTGCGACTCGCGCGGCGTCGAATGGGTCGTCCTGCGCGTGCCCGGCATCTACGGGCCCGGCCGCCTGCCGCTGGAACGGATTCGCCGCGGCGACCCGGTGATCGTCGAGTCGGAAGCGGGACCTGGCAATCGCATCCACGTCGACGACCTGGTCGGCGTCTGCGTCGCCGCTGCGACGCTGCCGGCGGCACGCAACCGCGTCTACAACGTCGGCGACGGCAACCACGCCAGCAGCACCGCGTACTTCACCGCCGTGGCGCGCCTCGCAGGACTGCCCGCGCCGCCGGCCGTATCGCGCGAGGAGGCCCGCAGCAGCCTGCCGCCGGCCACCTGGTCCTATCTGGCGGACTCGCGGCGCGTGGACACGACCCGCATGCGCGAGGAACTCGGCGTAAAGATCCGTTACGCGGACCTGGAGGACGGCATTCGCGCCAGCCTGTAGCGACAGAGGTGCCTGGCACGTACCTGGCACCGAAGCGGTGCCAGGTACGTGCCAGGCACCAACGGAATCAGCCGTGGGCGATCTGCTTGTCGGTGAACAGGTAGTCCTTGAGTTCCTTGGAGAAGGTCGCGTCCTGGCGGCGGATCCACTCGAGCACCATGGCCGCGTGTTCCTTTTCCTCGTCCCGGTTGTGCGCAAGAATCGCCTTGAGTTCCGGGTTCTTGCAGGCGTCGACGCGCTGGTTGTACCAGTCGACGGCCTCCAGCTCCTCCATCAACGACACGATCGCGCGGTGCATGTCGCGGGTTGCCGCGCTCAGCTCATCGATCGGTTCGTGGTAGCCCTCGTTGGCCATGTTCATCTCCTTCCTTCATAGCTGGGGACAGTTTACTGATCTCGTGTCGTGTCCCGCCGCGCCGCCGTTTCAGGCGGTGCCGGTCACGAGATCAGTAAACTGTCCCCGAATCACGGGAGCCCCAGCGTGGGCCAGAGCTCGTCCACGCGGCGCCGCACCTCCTCGCTCATGGCGATCGGCCGGCCCCACTGGCGTTGGGTCTCGCCGGGCCACTTGTTGGTTGCGTCGAAGCCGAGCTTGCCGCCGAGTCCCGCCACCGGCGATGCGAAATCCAGGTAATCGATCGGCGTGTTCTCGAGGATGACGGTGTCGCGAGCCGGATCCATGCGTGTCGTGATCGCCCAGATCACGTCCTTCCAGTCGCGGGCATTGACGTCGTCGTCCGTGACGATGACGAACTTCGTGTACATGAACTGCCTGAGGAAGGACCAGACGCCCATCATCACGCGCTTGGCGTGGCCCGGATACTGCTTGCGCATGGTCACGACGGCGATTCGATAGGAGCAGCCTTCCGGCGGCAGGTAGAAGTCGGTGATCTCCGGGAACTGCTTCTGCAGCAGGGGCACGAAGACCTCGTTGAGGGCAACGCCGAGCACGGACGGCTCGTCGGGTGGCCGGCCCGTGTAGGTGCTGTGATAGATCGGCTGCTCGCGATGCGTCATCCGCTCGACGGTGAAGACGGGGAAACGCTCGACTTCGTTGTAGTAGCCGGTGTGGTCGCCAAACGGGCCCTCCGGCGCGGATTCCCCGGGACGGATGTGGCCCTCGAGCACGATCTCTGCCGTGGCCGGCACCTGCAGGTCGCCGGTCGCACAGCGCGCAAGCTCGGTGCGGCTGCCGCGCAGCAGCCCGGCAAAGCCGTATTCCGGCAGCGTGTCAGGCACGGGCGTGACCGCTGCAAGGATGGTTGCCGGATCCGCGCCCAGCGCGACGGCGACCGGGAAAGGTTCGCCGGGATGCTCCGCCTGCCAGTCGCGATAGTCGAGCGCCCCGCCCCGGTGCGACAGCCAGCGCATGATGGTCCGGTTGGGCCCGATCACCTGCTGGCGGTAGATACCCATGTTCTGCCGCCGCTTGAGCGGTCCCCGCGTGATGACGAGTCCCCAGGTGATGAGCGGGCCGGCATCCTCCGGCCAGCAGGTCTGCACCGGCAGCCGTCCCAGGTCCACCTCGCCGGCCTCGAGGACGACTTCCTGGCAGGGCGCGTGCCGCACTTCCCTGGGCGCCATGTCGAGCACCCTGCGGAATATCGGCAGCTTGTCCCAGGCATCCTTGAGGCCTTGCGGCGCCTCCGGCTCCTTGAGGGCCGCCAGCAGGCGGCCGACGTCCCGCAGCTCGTCGACGCTGTCGCGCCCCAGCGCCATGGCAACCCGCTCGGGCGTGCCGAACAGGTTGCCCAGCACGGGGATGTCATGACCCGCGGGCCGCTCGAACAGCAGCGCCGGTCCGCCCGCGCGCAGCGTCCGGTCGCAGATCTCGGTCATCTCCAGCTTCGGGCTGACTTCGGCGCCGATGCGCCGGAGCAGTCCCCTGCCCTCGAGCTGGCTGAGGAAGTCGCGGAGGTCCCGGTACTGCATGGCGGTCGCGTCCGTCTTGGCTGCTGTCAGGTGCTCGCAGTCTGTCCCGCGCGGCGGCTCCGCTCAAGCGGGACTCCCGATGCTAGTCTGGGCGCGTGACGTTCACCAACCCGACCCGTGAAGAAATTGAGGCCCTGCTCGGCCGGGTGCGCGGCATCGCCGTCGTCGGCCTCTCCGACAGCCCGTTTCGGACCAGCAACGGCGTCGCAGCCGCCATGCAACGCTTCGGCTACCGCATCATCCCGGTCAACCCGCTGGTCGGCTCCGCGCTCGGCGAGAAGGCCTTCGATTCGCTGGCCAGTGCCGTCAAGGCGCTCGGGCCGGAGCAGGCGCCGGATCTCGTCAACGTCTTTCGTCGTTCCGAGCATGTGTCCGGAATCGTGGATGAGTGCATCGCGCTCGGCCTGCCCGCCCTCTGGCTGCAGGAGGGCGTCATCGACGACGACGCCGCGACCCGCGCCCGCGAAGCGGGCCTGTTCGTCGTGATGAACCGCTGCATCATGAAGGATCGCGCGAAGATGTAGCCGCAAAAGGAAAGGGCCCGCTTTCGCGGGCCCTTTCTCGGTACTGGAACGAACCGCTTACCAGCGGCCGCCACCACCACCACCACCACCGCTACCGCCGCCGCCGCCGCGGTAGCCACCGCCACCGCCGCCACCGCCACGGAAGCCACCACCACCACCGCCCGGACGGCCACCGCCGCCGGTACGCGGACGATCCTGCGCCTCATTCACGCGCAGCTGACGGCCGCCCATGGTGAAGCCATTCAGGGCCTCGATGGCCTTAGCGGCCTCGGCCTGCGGCATCTCGACGAAGCCGAAACCGCGCGGACGACCGGTTTCGCGATCGGTCGGCAGGGCAACGGTTTCCACCGTGCCATGCTGGGCAAACAAATCACGAATTTCCGATTCCGTCGCAGAGAACGGCAGGTTACCAACGTAGATCTTCATAATCCTCGAATCTCACTCACAAGCAAACGGACCGAGAGGCGGCCTGTTGGGGTCGCATCGATCACGAACTACACGGCAGGCACGTGGTCGGGGTCGTCGAACAAGCTTGGGGCCAGTAGATCGATCCGGGGACAACGGGTCCTGTCACCTGATCGCGGTCAATTCGACGGTGCAAGGAGGCGGGTTACGCCTGGAAATGCAGGGCGGACGGGCAGCGATCCGCACGGAGCATAACACAAGGCCCGGAAAAACAAGCAAAAACCCCGGCCGGGCTCGAGATTCCACTCCTCGGGGCCGGGTCTTCAGTCGAGCCGCTTGTGGAATCTCAGCACCGAGGCCGTGAGCATCACGACGAAGAACAGCCCCAGCTTGCCCAGTTGGGCGGGCATGTCCCAGAGGTGGGCTCCCCGGAGGACGATGCCCCGGATGATCTCCACGAAGTGGGTCAGGGGCAGCAGCTGGGCGATCCACTGGGCCACCCTGGGCATGCCGTCGAAGGGAAATACGAAGCCGGACATCAGGATGGACGGCAGCATGGTCATGAACGCCACCTGGAAGGCCTGGAACTGGGTCCGGGTGACGGTCGAGATGAACAGGCCCAGGGACAGGGTGGCGGCAATGAACAGCGCCGCACCGGCATAGAGCTCGACCAGGCTGCCGACGATGGGCACCCGGAACAGGGTGTGGCCAAGCAGCAGGATCAGGGTGGTCTGGATCAGCCCGATGACGATATACGGCAGGAGCTTGCCGGTCATGAGCTGGCCCCGCGACACCGGCGTCGTGATCAGCAGCTCGAGGTTGCCCCGTTCACGTTCCCTGACGATCGCGCCGGCCGTGAAGATGACCATGGTGATGTTGAGGATGGTGCCGACCAGCGCGGGCACGACCTGCACCGCGGTGCGCTTCTCCGCGTTGTATGCGACGCGGACCGCGACGCTGGAGGCGGCCTGGGGGGGCGTCCCCGGGCGCCGCAGTATCGGCATCGCCGCCAGCCCCTGGGCCACGTTCTCCAGCGACGGCTGGCTGCCGTCGACGACGATCTGCACGGCCGCGGCACCGTCCGCCAGCCGGCGCTCGAGGTCGGGCAGGATCACCACGCCGATATTGGCGTCGCCACGCTCCATGATCCTGTCGAACTCGGCCCCGCTGTCAGCCTGCCAGGTGATGTGCATGACCTGCGTGGCGGCCAGGTCGCCGACCAGCTGGCGCGACAGCGAGCTGCGCGCCTGGTCCAGTACCACGGCGTCCAGGTCCCGCACGTCGAAGTTGATGGCATAGCCGAACAGCATGATCTGCATTGCCGGAATGCCGATGATCAGCCCGAAGGTCACCCTGTCGCGCAGCAGTTGCCGCGTCTCCTTGGAAGCGATCGCCGTCATTCGCCTGAGCCAGTTCATGCCGCCCGCGCAGCTCCTGCCGCCAGCGGTGTCGCGGAGCGCGGTCGCAGCGACGAATACGTCCTCCAGGGTGGCCCCGACGCGCTCGATGACTGCGGTCTCGCAGCGGCCTGCCAGCACCCGCTCGACGTGCCGCTCCGGCTCGGCCAGCGAGCGCTTCATCAGTACGTGCAGGCGGTTGCCGAGCTGGGCGATGGAGAGCACCGCCGGCTCGACCGCCAGCGCTTTCCTGGCCGCGGGCAGGTCCACGCACTCGACCTCGACGACCGACGCGTCGATCTCGCGCGCCAGCTGTTTCGGCGAGCCTTCGACCACGACGCGACCGCGGTCGAGGATGGCGAGGCGGTGGCATCGCTCGGCCTCGTCCATGTAGTGAGTGGACACCAGGATGGTCGAGCCCCGCGCCACCAGTTCGAAGAGCTTCTCCCAGAAGTCTCGACGACTCTGCGGATCCACCGCGCTGGTCGGCTCGTCGAGCAGCAGCAGTTGCGGTTCGTGCAGCGTGGCCGCCGCCAGCGCGAGGCGCTGTCGCTGGCCGCCGCTCAACGTGCCGGCCAGGCGGCCGGCGAATTCACCCAGGTCGTATTCCCGGGTCCGGGCGGCAACCCGGGCGCGCCGTTCGGCGCCGTGCAGGCCGTACACGCTGCACATGAAATCCAGGTTCTCGCGCACGCTGAGGTCGTCCCACAGGGAGAACTTCTGGGTCATGTATCCCAGCTTCAGGCGCACCGTCTCGGCTTCGGTCAGGGCATCGTGCCCGAGCACCGTGACGCGGCCGGCGGACGGCTTCAGCAGGCCGCACATCATCCGGATCGTCGTGGACTTGCCCGAGCCATTGGGACCCAGAAAGCCGTAGATCTGCCGCGCCGGAACGTCCAGGTCGATGTCATCCACGGCCACGACGGAGCCGAAGCGCCGCGTCAGGCCCCGCGCGGTGATCGCGTTGCTCACCGCGCGCCGTCCCGCGGCAGCAGTTCCACCTGTACCGGCATGCCGGTGGGCAGGGCCGCCGCCTCCGCATCCGTCAGCACGATTTCGGCCAGGAAGGACAAGCGGCTGCGGTCCTTCTCGTTCAGCGCGTAGTACGGCGTGAACGCTGCGTCCGTGCTTACGTAGCGGACCACGGCCTGCCACGCGCGGTCGCTGCCGTCGAGGTGCACCAGCGCGGCCGTCCCCGGGCCGACGCTGGCCCGGACCGGCTCGGGAATGAAGACGCGCGCATAGGGCATGCCGTCGGCGAGCATGACGACGACCGGCGCGCCGCGGGGGGGACGCTCCCCAAGCTTGTAGGGCAAGGCGTCGATCACGCCGTCCCGGGGAGCCACGACCTCGAGCCGGCCCCGGATGATTTCCTGGGCAGCCAGGCGGGCCTCGGCCTGCCCAAGAGCCGCCTGGGCCTGGTCGACAACCTCGCTGCGCGTCCCCCGTTCCAGTTCGAGCAGCTGCTGGCGCGCGGCGTCACGATCGCTGGCGGCGCCGTCGCGGGCCGCCCGCTGGCTGTCGAGCTGGCTCTGCGGCAACAGCGACCGCTCGACCAGCTTCTCGGTGCGATCGAACTCCCTTGCCGCGGCGTCGAGGCGCGCCGTCGCACCCGCCAGCCTTGCGCGGGCCGCAAGAATCTCCTCGCGGCGCGGTCCGCTGACCCGCTCCGCCAAGGCACTTTGCGCCTGCTCGACGCCCGCCCTGGCCTGCGCGAGCTGGGCGTCGGTCGACGCCGGGTCAAGCCGGAGCAGGCGCTGGCCGGCCGAGACCCGGTCGCCTTCGTGCACCGCTACTTCGACGATGACCTCCTGGCTCTCCGCTATGAGTTCCAGGCGGTCCCGCTCGAGCGTGCCGAGCAGCCTCTCGCCGGCGTCGCCGGAGCAGCCGCAGAGCGCCAGCACCATGGGAAACAGGGCGCGATTCCAGTTCACGAGTTCGCCTCCACAGCTATCCCCGCGGCGAACAGCCGCACGGTGTGCCTGATCAACGCCTCGACGGTCTTCCCGTCGGGTTCCAGTTTCAATGCCTGCTTCAGGACCGGCATCGCCAGAAAGGGCCAGAGCCCGAGGCTCAGCATGGAAATCACGGTCAGTCGCGGATCGAGATCGCCACGCATGCGGCCGAGCTGGACCCCGCGGCGCGCCAGTTCCGCCGCCTTGGGCGCGACGCGGCCCGCGAAGTCATGCGACGAAACGGTCGCGGAAGTGCCCGTCGGGCGCGAGCACGTCGCGCAGGATCAGCGCCGGCAGCCAGGGGTGGGCGGCGACGGTCCGCATGTAGTCGCCGAGAAAGCCGGCGAGGTCGGGCGAGTCGGCAGCCGGCGCGGCGACCATGGCCTCGACCCTGGCAGCCAGCGGGCCGATCACCTCCTGCAGCATGGCCGCATAGAGGCCCGGCTTGCCGTCGAAGTAGTACTTGACCATCGCCGGATTGACGCCCGCCGCGCCCGCGAGCTGCCGCACCGACACGCCCGCGTAGCCGCGCTCCAGGAAGAGCGCGCGGGCGGCCTCGAGGAGCGCGCCGCGAACGTCGCGGTCCGGGGCCGCGGGCGGGCGCCCGCGGCGGCGCGGCCCAGCGGGCTTGCGCGCACCGGCGGTCATGGCCGGGACAGGGAATAATTAAACACCCGAATAATTTACGCCTGGACGACCGGAACGGCAACCAGGGGACTGGCCGCTGAATCGGTGGCGGAAAAGGCAAGGCCCTGAGGTCAGGCACTGGCGGAGGGGGGGGTTCGCACTCTTCAAGCCGGCTTGTAGGCCGACGTGGGAGACGACGCCAGTGCCTGACATCAGGGCCCCGCGGAGGGACCTGGCCGGGCTATTTACCGTTCGAACAGGAGTCGAATCCGAACAACGTGTACAGGGGACAGAAACCGGACAGTCCGGTCCCCAGCATCACCAGCCCGACCAGGCTCCAGGAGCGCGCGGGTCCTTCGAGGAAGAAGAAGAGGCTCAACAGCGCCAAGCCGACGACGATTCGCAGCGCGCGATCCACCGTGCCGACATTGGTTTTCATGAGCGACTTCCCCCGGCCCCGATAACGGAGTACACCTCGACGAGCATGCTATCCCGCCGCTGCCCCCTTCTGTGTGACCAAGGTTACTTACGCAGCGTAGTGGATTTCCGAGGTCATGCGGCCGCCACGCCGGTGACGCGACGGAGCCCTGCGGCGTCGAGAACCGTGATCTGCTCGCGGCCCGTCTGCACCAGGCCGCGTTCCGCGAAGCTGCGAACGATCCTGCTGACGATCTCGCGCACGCTGCCGAGCTCATCCGCGAGCTGCTGGTGGGTCGCGCGGACCGTCGGGCCGCGCTCTAGGAGCAACGTCGCGAGACGCTGGTCGAGACGCCGGAATGCCACCGCCTCGACGGTCTGCATGAGGTCGCTGATCCGCTCGGCAAACAGGCGGAACACGTAACGCCGGAAGGCCTCGCTCGAGCGCAGCAGACGCTCGAAAGTCGGTCGCGGCAGGGTGAACAGGCTGGTCTCGCTGAGGGCGACGCCGCGGGCGTCGTAGTCGATGGAACCGAGCAGGCAGGTGCTCGTGAGGATGCAGCTCTCGCCCGCCTCGACCCGGTAGAGCTGGATTTCACGGCCGCTGTCGGACAGCTTGCTGACCCCGATCGCACCGTCGAGCACGAACGGGAAACCCTGGCAGGGCTGGGCGTCGTCGAACATGACGGTCCCGGCGGGCACGCTGCGCAGCGAACCCTCGGCCAGCAGGCGCTCGAATTCCGCGCCCGGCAGCTCCCGGAGCGCCGGATAGAGCTCGAGCAGCCGCTCGCCGGTCGCCGCGTTGTTGCCCAAGACCCCTCCCATCAGACAACTCCCGGATTTTTCTCTGGACCCGGTCAGGCCAGCACGATCAGCAGGTCCTTGGCATCGACCTGTTGCCCTGCCTTCACCACGACCTCGGCCACCTCACCGTCGCGATCGGCGCGAACGGCAGCCTCCATCTTCATCGCCTCGAGCGTCACCAGCACGTCGCCACGCTCCACCTTTTCGCCGACCGCCACGGGAACCGTCGCCACGGTACCCGGCATCGGCGCACCGACGTGGCTGGCGTCGCCCGGATCCGCCTTGCGCGCCGCCTTGTGGACCACGCCCTGGCTCCGGTCCGCGACCCGCACGGATCGCGGCTGGCCGTTGAGCTCGAAGAACACGGTGCGCGTGCCGTCGTCGTGCACGTCGCTGACGGTCACGAAACGGACGATCAGCGTCTTGCCGCGCTCGATCTCGATGGTGATCTCTTCACCGGCCTCCATGCCGTAGAAAAACGTGGCAGTGGGAAGCACGCTGACGTTGCCGTAGGTATTGCGGTCGGCGGCATAGTCGAGGAAGACCTTGGGATACATCAACGCCGAGGCGAACTCCTCGTCGGTGACCGCGCGCCCGCACTCCTTCTCGGTCGCCTTTCGCAGGTCGGCGAGGTCCGCGGCCGGCAGCGCCTCGCCGGGACGCACGGTCAGTGGCGCCTTGCCCTTCAGGACCTTCTCCTGCAACGCCTTGGGGAACCCGCCGTAGGGCTGGCCGATGTCGCCGTGGAAGAACTGGACCACCGACTCGGGGAACGCGATTTCCACCTCGGGATCCTCGACCTTGGCGCGCGTCAGCCCGCTGGTCACCATCATCAGCGCCATGTCGCCGACCACCTTCGAGGATGGCGTGACCTTGACCAGGTCGCCGAACATGTCATTCACCTCGGCGTAGGCCTCGGCGACCTCCGGCCAGCGGTGGGCGTCGATGCCCAACGAACGCGCCTGCTGCCGCAGGTTGGTGTACTGGCCCCCCGGCATGCCGTGGACATAGACCTCGGAGGCGCCGGAACGCTGGTCGCTCTCGAAGGCACTGTAGAGCTTGCGGACCTGTTCCCAGTACGAAGAAATCAGGCGGACCCTGGCAGGGTCGAGCGCCGTGGCACGCGGGCCGTGCCGCAGCGCCTCCACGAGGGACCCCAGGTTCGGTTGCGACGTGCCCCCGCTCATCGAGTCCAGCGCCGCGTCCACCGCGTCGCAACCGGCCTCCGCCGCCATGAGCACGCTGGCGGCGGCGATGCCACTGGTGTCGTGGGTGTGGAAGTGGATCGGGATCGACACCTCCTGCTTCAGTGCCCGGACCAGTTCGTAGGCCGCCCGCGGCTGGCACAGGCCGGCCATGTCCTTGATGCCCAGCACGTGCGCGCCGGCACGCTCCAGCTGCCTGGCCAGCTTCACGTAGTACGCCAGGTCGTACTTGCTGCAGCCCGGGTCGGCCAGGTTGCCCGTGTAGCAGATCGCGGCCTCGCAGACCTTGCCGCTCTCGATCACGGCATCCATGGCCACGCGCATGTTGTCCGCCCAGTTCAGGGAATCGAAGACGCGGAACACGTCGACGCCGGACAGGGCCGCCTGCGCCACGAAATGGCGCACGACGTTGTCCGGGTAGTTCGTGTAGCCGACCGCATTGGCCGACCGGAGCAGCATCTGCAGCAGCAGGTTGGGCATGGCCTCGCGGAAGGCGGCGAGCCGCTCCCAGGGGCATTCCTTCAGGAACCGCATCGACACGTCGAAGGTCGCCCCGCCCCAGCACTCGACCGAGAACAGGCCCGGCAGCAGGCTGGCGTAGTAAGGCGCGATGCGGGCCATGTCGTGGGTACGGAAGCGCGTGGCCAGCAGCGACTGGTGCGCATCCCGCAGCGTGGTGTCCGTAATCAGTACCTGCTGCTGGGTCAGCATCCAGTCGGCCAGGCCCCTGGGGCCGCGCTCCTCCAGGATCTGGCGGCTGCCCGGCGCCGGCGCCGGCAGCGTGACCCTGGGCAGCCGCGGCTCGGGAAGCCGTCCGGGCCGGCTCCCGACCCTGCGCTTCCGGGTTGCCGTTTACGATCACGTCGCCGATGAAGCCGAGCAGTCGTGTCGCCCGGTCCCGCCGGCGCGGCCACTGGAACAGCTCCGGAGTCTGGTCGATGAACTTGGTCGTGTAACTGCCGTCGGCGAAGGCCGGATGCGTGACGACCTGGTCGAGGAACCGCAGGTTGGTCGTGAGCCCGCGGACCCTGAATTCCCACAGGGCGCGGTGCATGCGCGCGCCGCACTCCTCCGCCGTCGGCGCCCAGGTCGTGACCTTGACCAGCAGCGAGTCGTAATACCGCGTGATGAACGCGCCGCTGTAGGCGGTGCCGGCGTCGAGCCGCACGCCGAAGCCGGCCGGGCTGCGATAGGCGCTGATCCGGCCATAGTCGGGAATGAAGCCGTTTTCGGGGTCCTCGGTCGTCACGCGGCACTGCATCGCGTGGCCGCTGCTGCGGATCTCCTCCTGGGCCGGCACGCCGCTGTCCGGGTCGCCGATGCGCGCGCCCTGCGCAATGCGGATCTGCGCCTTCACCAGGTCCACGCCGGTCACCGCCTCGGTGACCGTATGCTCGACCTGGATCCGTGGATTCACCTCGATGAAGTAGATCTGTCCGGTGTCCGCAGTCCTGCAGGAACTCGACGGTGCCCGCATTGACGTAGTCGGCGGCGCGGCCGATGTCGATGGCCATCGCCGCGAGCGCGCTGCGCTGCGCCGCGTCCAGGAAGACCGCCGGCGCCCGTTCGACGACCTTCTGGTTACGGCGCTGCACGGTGCAGTCCCGCTCCCACAGGTGAACCAGCCCGCCGTGGCTGTCGCCGAGAATCTGTACTTCGATGTGCCGCGCACGACGAATCAGCTTCTCCAGGTAGACCTCGTCGTTGCCGAACGCGGCCTGCGCCTCGCGCCGCGCGGCGGCCACCAGGCCGGCCAGCTGCGACTCGCTGTCGACGACGCGCATGCCACGCCCGCCGCCTCCCCAGCTCGCCTTCAGCATCACCGGATAGCCCACTTCGGCGGCCAGGCGCGCGCATTCGGCATCGTCGCGCGGCAGCGGCGGACTTGCCGGCATGACCGGCACCCCCGCGGCCTCGGCCAGCTGCCTGGCCAGCACCTTGTTGCCCAGGCGGCGCATGGTGTCGGGCGACGGACCGATGAAGACCACGCCGGCGGCCGCGCAGGCCTCGGCGAAGGCCGGGTTCTCCGAGAGGAATCCGTAGCCGGGGTGAATGGCGTCGGCATGCACCTCGCGCGCAATGCGAATGATGTCCTCGATATCGAGGTAGGCCTCGATCGGGCCCTTGCCCTCGCCGACCAGGTAGGCCTCGTCCGCCTTGGTACGGTGCAGCGAGAAGCGATCCTCCTGCGAATAGATGGCCACGGTCCGCATGCGCAGTTCGGTCGCCGCACGCATGACGCGGATGGCGATTTCGCCGCGATTCGCGACCAGGAGTGTTCGGATTGGACGAATCATGTTGACCCGGATGCGTATGGACGCACGATAATAACGGAATGACCAGCAGCTTCCCCAGCATCTGTGAACCCGGCGGCGTGAGCCGCGGCAGCGGCAAGGTCCCCGGCCTGCGAGCGCTGTGGACCTGCCTCGCGGCAGCCGTCGCATTCATGCCGGTGACCAACGTCGCGCGAGGAGAGGCGCCGATGATATCGATTGCAATTCACGGCGGCGCCGGCGTCATCACGCGCAGCTCCATGTCGGACGAGGATGAGCGGTCGTATCGTGCCGACCTTGGCCGCGCGCTTGACGCCGGCTACGCGGTGCTCGACTCCGGCGGCGCGTCACTCGATGCGGTGACGGCGGCAGTGCGGATCCTGGAGGATTCGCCATTGTTCAATGCCGGCAAGGGCGCCGTGTTCAATCACGAGGGCATCAACGAGCTCGACGCGTCGATCATGGACGGCAGGACCCTGCTGGCCGGCGCGGTCGCCGGCGTGAGGCACGTCAGGAATCCCATCGACCTGGCGCGGCTGGTGATGGACCGCTCGCCGCACGTCCTGCTTTCCGGCGCCGGCGCCGAGGAATTCGCCCTGGAGCAGGGCATCGCGCTGGTGCCGCGCGACTATTTCCACACGGATCGTCGCTGGAAGCAGCTGGAGAAGGCCCGGACCGGCGAGCGCCATAGCGCCGCGGAGATCGGCTACTTCGGCACGGTCGGCGCGGTCGCGCTGGATCGTGCCGGCAACCTGGCGGCGGCCACGTCGACCGGCGGCATGACCAACAAGCGCTGGGGACGCGTGGGCGACTCGCCGATCATCGGCGCGGGAAACTACGCCGACAACGCTTCCTGCGCCGTCTCGGCGACCGGCAGCGGCGAGTATTTCATCCGCACGGTGCTCGGCCACGAGATCAGTTCGCTGATGAAGTACCGCGGGCTGTCGGCCGAGGAAGCGGCCCGCGAAGCCGTGCACGGCACGCTCAAGCGGATCGGCGGCGAGGGCGGCGTGATCGTCGTCGATCACGAGGGCAACATCGCGCTCGATTTCAATACCGAGGGCATGTTCCGTGGCGCCCGCGATTCGAAGGGCCGGCGCGACATCCTGATCTACTAGCAGAGGTGCCAGGCACATGCCTGTCCCCAAGCGGGGACAGGCACGTGCCTGGCACCTCTTGCGTCAGCCGTACTGGATCGCTTCCAGGACCAGGCCGTGCAGCGGCCCGTTGGTCGCCAGCACCGTCGTCGTGTCGAAGCCGACCGCACGGCCCGACAGATCGGTGAACCGCCCGCCCGCTTCCTCGACGACCACTGCGAGCGCGGCAATGTCGAGGATGTTGACGTCCGACTCGATGACCGCGTCGAGCTTGCCGCCCGCCAGCAGGTGATAGTGCAGGAAGTCGCCGTAACCGCGGATCCGGTTGACGGAACCGACGAGCGTCCCGTAGCGACTCCAGGCGGGACTTCGGGCCAGAGACTTGAGGTTGCCCGATGAAAGCGTCGCGTCGGCGATGGAGGCGACATCGCTGACCGCGAGTCGCTCGCCGCCCAGCCATGCCCCCTTGCCCCGCTCGGCCCAGACAAGTTCCCCGTAGACCGGGGCGCTGGATACGCCGAGCACCAGCTCGCCTTCGCACAGCAGGGCGATCTGGGTCGAGAACATCGGGTACTCGCGCACGAATGACTTGGTGCCATCGATCGGGTCGACGAGCCACACGTAGTCCGCGCCCATGCCCCGAGAGCCAGTCTCCTCGCCGAAGAACCCATGATCGGGAAAGCGGGCCTCGAGCAGGCGCCTGATGACCCGCTCCGCCTCGACGTCCGCCTCGGTCACCGGGGACTTGTCGGCCTTGACCGTGATTTCGATGTTGCGGCGATAGAGCCGCCGGATGACTTCGCTGGCAGCCTCGGCGGCCTCCAGCGCCGCGGTCAGGTAGGGCGACTTGCTCATGCCGGCTCGCTTTCCTTTCGGGAAGCGGCCAGCGTGATGCCGACGGGCCGCCGCGTCAATGTTCCGCTTGACCCCGGGCGACCGTCTTCCTAAAGTCCCGGTCACGACAGGTGACCTGGGAAACGTCCCGGGTGAAACGGGAAGCCGGTGAGCAGACTTCTGCAAGGCCGGCGCTGCCCCCGCAACGGTAATCGGTTAATGCCGCATCACGCAGGCCCGGCCTGCAAGCCACTGACGGCCCATGGCCGCCGGGAAGGCGATGCGAAAGGCCCCTCGAGGGCCACCGAGAGCCCGGAGACCGGCCTGTCGCTGGTGCCGAGTCCGCGGTGGGCGGTGGGGCGCAGGCCGTCAGGCCATGCGACTCCCCTGCCATCGCGACCCGGTTCGCTGCGCCAACCCTGCGGGAGCGCCAGGGAGGATGTCCGTGTCTCGAATTGCCTGTTTTTCTGCCGCTGCCGTCGCCGTTTGCCTGCAACCCTGCGCTGCGCTGGCGGATCCGATCGAAGCGATCCTGGTCACCGCGACGCGCACCCCGCAGGCGGCCGATACCGCACTCGGGTCGGTCGATATCATTTCCGGCGAGGAACTCGATCGCTGGCCCGCCGCCGACGTGGCTGACGCCCTGCGCATGCGTACCGGTCTCGAGATCGCGCGCACCGGGGGCCCGGGGCAACAGACTTCGCTGTTCCTTCGCGGCACGGAATCGAACCACGTGCTGTTGCTGGTCGACGGCGTGCGCATGAATCCCGGCACCATCGGCAGCCCCGCCGTGCAGAACCTCACCCCCTCGATGATCGACCACATCGAGATCGTCAAGGGACCTCGCTCGAGCCTGTACGGATCGGACGCCATCGGCGGGGTCGTCAACGTGATCACGCGGCGCGGCGCGACGGCCGGCCGCAGCCTCGAGTTCGGCACGGGCGGCTTCGGCACGCGCACGATCGGCTTCTCGGCGGGCGCCGGTGACGAACAACTGGACGGATCGCTGGCCGCCTACTGGCTCGACAGCGCCGGGTTTCCGACGCGTAGCGACGACGACACCGATCGCGGCTATCGCAACCTGTCGCTCAACGGGTCCGTACGGGCACGCCTCGGCGGCGTGGAACTCGGCGCCCGCGCCTGGCGCACGAGCGGCACGTCCGAGTACTCGGACTTCTTCGTCACCCCGGTGGACCAGGACTTCGTGAACTCTGCCATCGCGGTCGATGCATCGGGCGAGCCGGCCGGGGGCTGGCGGACGCACGTCACGCTGAGTCATGCGACCGACGAAATCGCCCAGAACCAGTCCGGCGACTTCCTGCGCACCCGCCGCTGGCAGGCCGATTGGCAGAACGACGTTGCCCTGGGCGAGCACAACGCGCTCACGGCTGGCGTACTCCTGCAGCGTGAGGCGGCGGCTTCGGAATCCTACGGGCTCGGTTTCGACGAGACCACGGACACCCGGCTGCTGTACCTGCAGAACCAGGCCACGTTCGGCCGGCACCAGCTGCTGCTTGCCGCCGGCCACACCGACCACGACGCCTTCGGCGGTCATTTCACCTGGAACACCGAGTACGGGTTAACGCTCGCCGACACGACGTCCCTGTGGATGGCCGCCGGCACCGCCTTCCGCGCACCCGACGCGACGGATCGCTTCGGCTTCGGCGGCAGCCCCGAGCTGAAGCCCGAGTCTTCGCGGTCCTACGAGCTGGGGATCAGGCATCACGCCGGCGAGAAACACCTCGTTTCGCTGGTGGCGTTCCGTAACCAGATCGACAACCTGATCCAGTACGTCGTCACCGACTACGACACCTACGAGGGCGAGAACCGCAACGTTGCGCGCGCGCGCATCGATGGCATCGAAGCCAGCTGGCAGTACACGAACGGCCCGTGGCTGGCCCGCGCCGGTGCCACCCTGCAGGACCCGCAGGACCTGACCACGGGCACCCGGTTGCTCCGGCGCGCACGCGAGAACTTCACCCTGGCGCTGGCACGCGAGTTCGGGCCGCATCGCCTGTCCATCGACCTGCTCGCGGCAGGCCAGCGTCTCGACTATGGTTATCCGGAGCCGGTGCGGCTCGGCGCCTACGTGCTTGCGAACCTGTCAGCGACGATCGCCTTGCCTCGCGACTGGACGATGACTGCGCGGCTCGAGAACATGCTCGACGAGCAGTACGAACTGGCGCGCGGCTACAACACCATGGACCGCAGCCTGTTCGTCTCGCTGCGCCACGAATTCCGCTGAGGAGCGACGGCATGGGCAACAGGCTCTCGAAGATCTATACACGGACCGGCGACGAGGGCACTACGGGACTGGGCGACGGCACGCGCGTGGCCAAGGACTGCCCCCGCGTCGAGGCCTACGGCGCGGTCGATGAATGCAACAGCGCGGTCGGCATGGCGCTCGCCGTGCAGGAAATCCCCGCCGACGTACGGCGCACTCTCACCGAGGTCCAGCACGACCTGTTCGACCTCGGCGGCGAGCTGTGCATCCCGGGGCACCGGGCCATCACGGATGCGCACGTGGGGCGACTCGAGCAAGCGCTGGACGAGTTCAATGCAGGCCTGCCGCCGCTGAAGGAATTCATCCTGCCGGGCGGCGGACCGGCTGCCGCGGCCTGCCACCTGGCGCGCGCGATCGCGCGACGCGCCGAGCGGCGTGCCTGGACCCTTGCAGGCCAGGAAACCGTCGCGCCCGAGCCGCTGCGCTACCTCAACCGGCTTTCTGACCTGCTGTTCGTGATTGCGCGCGTGCTGGCGCGCCACGAAACCGGCCAGGAAGTGCTGTGGAAGCGCGAACGATAGGCCCGCCACCGACGCGGCCACGACGGGCGTCGTCAGGTCCCCGCTGAGCCACGGAATCGCCCCTCTGGAAGCCGTCGCCGACAGGGATGGGCTCAGGGTGATTTCGAATGCGACGGGCCCACGGCGACCGGCATCCCCGGCGGGTGCCCGCGCCGCAGTTCACGCGTCCGCTCGATCGCGTTGCACACCTCGCGCGCGCCATCCAGGGCGCGCGGCGTCGCCCGCGCAACCAGATCGGGCGGCACCCTGAGTACGCTGTCGAGTCGCGTGGCCGACAAGCCTTGCCAGTTCCGCCAGTTGCGGGGCGGTTCCGGTTTGCCTCCCATGTAGAGGATGAGTTCCGGGTCGGCGCTTATGACTGCCTCGAGGTCGACGGCAGGCGCAAGCCCCGGCAGCTCGGCGAATACGTTCCGGCCGCCGCACAGGGCGACCATCTCGCTGATGAGATGCCGGCCGGTGACGGTGAACAGGGGCTCATCGTCGAGCTGGACGAAGACACGCACCGCCGGGCGCCCCGCGTACTGGCGTCTCAGCTCCGCAAAACCCTGCCGCAAGCTAGCGGCCGCCGCCTCCGCGACCTCGCTCGTGCCGGCCAGTCCGCCAAGCTCGACGAGCGCTGTGGAGATGTCGTCGAGGACCTTTACCCGCAGGACCACCACCCGAACACCCAGCGCCTCGAGCCGGGCGATCGACGCTGCCGGCGTGCCGGACTCCCAGGCGACCGCGAAGTCCGGTCGCAGGGAGACGATACGCTCGTAGTCGAGCCTGAACGCGTCGCCGACGCGCGGCAGGGACAGCGCCTCGGCCGGGTAGTCGCTGAACTCGGATGCGCCGACCAGCGACTCGCCGGCTCCCGCCGCATAGACCAGTTCTGTCACGTGCGGCGCGAGACTGACGATGCGTGGCGCCGCCGCCAGCACGGCCGGCGGCGCGGCCAGCGCCAGCAGGCAGGCCCCGCTGCAGGCCGCGACAATGCGCCTCAGGCGATCCACGCGGCGAGCGACAACAGCGCGATGACGGTGAGCCAGAGAAGCAGCGCGCGTTTCACGAGCGTCATCGCCGCCTCAGCCGGCGCGGTCGGATCACCCGCGCCTGCGACCGCGGTTGCCATGGCCCCGCGGCCGACGTGCACCAACAACCAGTCGTTGCGTTCCAGGAGCCTGCCTGGAAGACCCTGGTAACGCTCCCGCCAGCTGCGCCGCGCCTCCTCGAAGCTCCCCGCCAGCGCATAGCTGACGGCAAGCAGCCGGGCCGGCGCCCAGGCGAGGAGGAAGTGCAACCGCTCCGGGCAACTCGTTCCATCCGCCGTCGCCGCCGGGCCGGCCGCCGCGATGGCCTGGCGCCGCATCAGGTCGCTGACGCGGAAAAACCAGGCCGCCGCCGGACCGAGACCCGTCGGCCCGAGTGCAACGAACCAGAACAACACGCCGAAGATCCGGTTATTGGCCTGGACGAATATGGCATCCTCCACGGCCGCCGCGCGCATTTCGCGGCGCTGCGCCGCATCGTGCTCGATGATTGTGCCGGCGGCGCGTGCCGCCCCATTGGTGTCGCCATCCTTCTCCCGGCGAATATATTCGCCGACCTCCTCGTCCAGGTCGGTCGGCCCGAGGGAAAAAACCAGGACGAGCGCCGCAAAGGCGAGCCAGACGGCCCCCGGAGCCGACCTCGCCAGCGTCATGGCCGCGGCAGCGATCGGCAGGACCGGCAGCAACGCCAGCACAACGCAGAGCACCGCGTGACCCCATCCGGAGGCTGCCGCGGCCTTGCCGGCCGCCCAGCCGGCATAGCTTTCCATCCAGCTGGCCTGCCGCAGCCGCAACAGCTTCGTCGCCAGCCGCTCAAGCAGCAACGCCGCAAGCAGCGCGAGTAACGTCATTCCGGCACCTCGCCTCGTGGGAGGCCGAGTCCCCGTTGCACCAGCGCACGCAGCCGCGGCCAGTCGAAGGCCAGGCCCGGGTCCGTCTTGCGGCCCGGCGCCACGTCCGAGTGGCCTGCGAGTGTCTCCGCGGTGAGCCCCGGGTACGCGTCGATCAGCGCTACCAGCACCGTGGCCAGCGATGAGTACTGTGCGTCCTCATAGGCCGTGCCGTCGGTGCCCTCGAGCTCGATACCGATGGAGTAGTCATTGCAGCGCTCCCGGCCGCGCCAGCTCGACTCGCCGGCGTGCCAGGCACGCCGGTCGAAGGGGACGAACTGGATGACGCTGCCATCACGCCGGATCAGCGCATGGGCGGAGACGCGCAGCCCTTCGATCGTCGCAAAGTACGGGTGCGCAGACGCCGGCAAGTCGTTGGTGAACAGCCTTTCGATCCACGGCCCGCCGAACTCGCCCGGCGGCAGGCTGATGCCGTGAATGACGACCAGCTCAGGCCTGCAGCCCCCTGGACGGTCGTCGCAGTTGGGCGAGGCAACGACCGTTGCGCCCAGCAACAGGCCGCTGCGGGGGTCCACAAGCAGCCGATTCTGGGAGGTCCGGGACGTCGCGCGCATGCGGCAAGCTTAGCCCCTCCGGCGACCCGCGGCAGCCTCGGCCGCGCAGAGATCCCTCCGGTTGCCTAGAATCGGGGCAAGCAAGGGGCCCGACGACAATGCAGGACCAATCGCGCAACCAGGACATCGCCCGCCGGGACCTCGGCGTCGTGTGGCACCCGTGCACGCAGATGAAGGACCACGAGCAGCTGCCGCTGGTACCGATCGACCGCGGCGAGGGGGCCTGGCTCTACGATTTCGATGGCCGTCGCTACCTCGACGCAATCAGCTCCTGGTGGGTCAACCTCTTCGGGCACGCGAACCCGAGGATCAGTGCCGCCGTCCGGGCGCCAGCTCGAGAAGCTCGAGCACGTCATCCTCGCAGGATTCACCCACGAACCCGTGCTGCGCCTGTCCGAGAGGCTCACCACGCTGCTGCCGGCGGGCCTGACCCGGTGTTTCTACGCCGACAGTGGATCCGCCGCCGTCGAAGTGGCCGTCAAGATGAGCTTCCACTACTGGCTGAATCGGGGCAAGCCGGGAAAGAAGCGGTTCATCACGCTGGGTAACAGCTATCACGGGGAGACGCTCGGCGCGCTCGCAGTCGGTGACGTCGAGCTTTACAAGAGCCTCTACCGGCCGCTGCTCATGGACGTCACGACCGTGCCGTCACCCGACTGCTACCTGCGCGAGCCTGGCGAGACCTGGGAGCAGCACTCACGGCGCATGTTCGTGCACATGGAGCGGGCGCTGGCCGAGCACGCGCATGAAACCGCCGCCGTCATCGTCGAACCGCTGGTGCAGTGCGCGGGCGGCATGCGCATGTACCACCCCGCCTACCTCTCGATGCTTCGGGAGGCCTGCGATCGCCACGGCGTACACCTGATCGCCGACGAGATTGCGGTGGGCTTCGGCCGCACGGGCACCCTGTTCGCCTGTGAGCAGGCGGCCATCCGGCCGGACATCATCTGCCTGTCGAAGGGGCTGACCGGCGGTTACCTGCCGCTGTCCGTCGTGGTGACGACGGAGGACATGTACGCCGCCTTTTACGACGACTACACCAAGCTGACCGCCTTCCTGCACTCGCACAGCTACACGGGAAACCCGCTGGCCTGCTCCGCCGCGCTGGCGACGCTGGACATCTTCGAGTCGGACCGCGTGATCGAACGGAACCGGGAACTTGCCCTGAAGATGGGGGCTGCAGCGGCCCCGCTCGCCGAGCATCCAAACGTCGCGGAGATTCGCCAGGCCGGGATGATCCTCGCCATCGAACTGGTTCGCGACCGTCGCAGCCGCACGCCGTTCGACTGGCGCGAGCGCCGCGGGCTCAGGCTCTACGAATATGCGCTGTCGCGCGGCGTGCTGCTCAGGCCGCTGGGCCATGTCGTCTACTGGATGCCACCCTATATCCTCGAGGACGAGCAACTCGAATTGCTGGCTGACGTCACCGCGCGCGGAATAGACCTCGCATGCGCCTGATACGCATCTATACACCGGACGAACTGCGGGTCGCGGCAACCGCCAGGCTCGAAGGATCCGCCGCAACCCACGTGTCCAGGGTGCTGCGCCTCCGCGGCGGCGATCCCGTCACCCTCTTCAACGGCGACGGCTGGGAATACCCCGGCGTGGTGGCCACCGACCGGGGTGGGGTCGTCGAAGTGGAGGTCACCGCAAGGGTCGCCGGCATGGCGGAGTCGCCGCTTGCACTGACGCTGGCGCAAGGCGTCGCGCGCGGCGAACGAATGGACATGGTGATACAGAAGGCCACCGAGCTCGGCGTCGCCCGCATCGTCCCGCTGCTGACGGAGCGTAGCGTCGTCCGGCTGGATGAAAGGCAGGGCCAGCGCAAGATGGCCCATTGGAAGGCGGTGGCCGTGGCCGCCTGCGAGCAGAGCGGCAGGTCGCGGCTGCCGGTCGTCGAGACGCCGGTCCACCTGGATGACTGGCTGGCGCGGGAGCCGCAGCCGGCGCGGCGCCTGACCCTGGCGCCCGGGGCGGAGCAGCCGCTGCGCGCCCTCGGCGGGGAGTGGCGCGAAGCCGCCCTGCTCATCGGTCCCGAGGGTGGACTGACGGACGCCGAGCAGGCGCAGGCGGCGGGAGCTGGCTACCAATCCTGTTCGCTGGGCCGGCGCGTACTGCGGACGGAGACGGCGGCACTCGCCGCGCTGGCCGTTCTGCAGGCAATCCACGGCGACCTGGGGTGAAAGCAGTCCTCAGCGATCGCCATCCTCGCGATCGTAGTAGTCCGTGACCGACTCGTTGCGGAACATCGCGCGCACCCAGGGCGTTCCCCCGGCCGTGCCCGACGCGAATGCCAGTGCCGCCGTCTTGCGCGAATCCGGGTACCCGACCACGTCGGTCGAAACCATGGTCGAGATACACAGGTAGGTCAGCGGCCCGTCACCCGTGTTCTGCAGCTGATGCGCGTACTGGGGTCCGGGTGGCAATGTCACGTAGTCCCCGACGGCAAGCGGCACGCGCTCTTCGCCGATGCGCAAGGTCCCCAGACCGCCCAGGATGAACAGCGCCTCGTGATTGGCGCAATGGAAGTGATGGGGAAAAGCGGTTCGCCCCGGCGGCACCTCGTACCAGGAGCAACCCAGGCCCGTTGCCCCGGTGGCTTCGGTTAGCCAGCGCGTCCGGCAGGCGAACTTTTCGCCGTGTGAGTACTCGCGCGCGTCGGCCTCCCGCAGGCTGACGACGTTGGGATGGCGGCGTTCTTCCATTTTTCATCCCCCTTTACTGATGCCCGGTGGGCCGGTCGCCCTGCGTCCGCGCCGGTGGCGTGCGCTACCCCTCATTGATTAACATATGTCGGCGGCCGGGGCCAATCTGCAAGGTACTGCTATCCATCGTGTTTGAACTCTCCAACTCGGCCCGTGCGCGGCCGGCGCCCATCGACTGCCGGACGCGCCTGCTGCTGGATCCCTACCTGTGCGTAGGTCCGGGCTCGGAGATTCACGCCGACACGCTCTTCGCCATCGCGCAGCGGAGCGCTGCACTGGGCGTGACGCTTTGCGTCGAACGCCAGGCGTGGCTCGAGGCTGCGTGCGACCCGGACGTCGTACGCCGCCGCGTCGATCTCTCGCGCTTTGAGCCCATCGTCAAGCTCGACCCGCTGCAGCTGCCCACCGAGCGCGATGCCGGCGCCTTGTTCATGCCGGCCCGCAGCGAAACCGACATCGCGGACCTGAAGCTCCTCGGCGCCCTGCATGCCCGTGCGGCCGACATCCTGATCGCACTCGACGGCCGGATTCACGGCCTCGCAGCCCAGGCCGGGTTCTCGTCGAAGGTGCTGACACCCGCGGACACCCTGCACTGGCTGGGGCGGCTCGGCGGAGGCGCCGAAACGGTCGTGCTGCGCGAACTGGACCCGCGCCGGACGGTCGCGGACGGTCCGCTGTCGGATCTGATTCTCAACGAATGTGAGCCGTTCGATCCCTACCTCCGCGGCAGGCTTGCCGCAGGTCGCGGGCGCGTCCTGGCGTGTTTTGCGGGCGAGGAACCGCTGGCTATCGGCGTAATCGAGTCGGGTCAGGCCGACGATCACATCGAGATTGTCGCCTTGGCCGCACGGGAAGCCGCTCGCGGTTCGCGAGTCCTGGAACCGATCCTGGCGGCGGCGCTTGCCATCGCCAGGCGGCGCGGCGTGGCGGTGGAAGCGCTGCTGCCGCCCCATGACGAGGTGGTCCTGCGACTGCTGGACCGGCTCGGGTTCACGCGCCAAGGGCTCGACCCGCACGGCAGGGAGAGACTCTCGCGCGCAGCCGAGCCGCTGCTGCCCCAACTGATCGAAGGGACGTCAGCCTGGACGCTACCGCTCGACGCACGGGCCCACGACCTGCTGCTCCCGGAACTTGCCGGGGCGCCCCAGGCCCAGCTCTTTGCCATCGGCGCCGAGGCGAGGCCACAGACACTGGGTAGCTCGTTGCGCAAGCAGGTCATCCTCCCCCGAGGTCCGCGCCAGCCGGCGACGGGCGACCTGCTGCTGGTCCTGCATGGCCGGGCATCGGGCCGTCCCGCGTCGTCCTCCCTGACCTGTGTGGCGCGGGTCGAGCGCGCCCGGGAGTGCAGCAGGTTGGAGGACATCCTCGCGCTGAATGCCGCACGCCCCGGATACTCGCTGGCAGAAATCCGGTCCCGCCTGGCCGGCGGCCCGGTGCTGGTACTCGACACGATCCTGCTCGGCAGGCTCGAACGATTCCTGCCGCTTTCGTGGCTGAAGGACCAGAGGGTGCTTTCGGCGGCCCCGCGCGTCCCCAGGACACTCGCTGCCGACGCCTGGGAGCGGCTCAGACCGCGACTGATGCTTGCCTGAGCCCGGGGGGCGTCAGGCCGTCACGGTCGTTTCGTCCGCAATCATTTCCTCGAGCCGTTCCAGATCGGGCACGAGCGGCAACTCGTTCACCATCCGGACCTGGCAGAGGACAGGAAGGCGCTCGCCAAAAACCCTCGAATTGTCGGGAGTGATGACGGTGGAGCTGACCCGGACCAGCTGAGGAAAGCCCTGGGTGATGATGCCGAAGTGACCTGCCGGCAACTTCTGGCCCAGGCAGCTGAACACCACGATGCGCGTACGCCCACCGAGTGCGGGTATGCGCTGCCCGCAGGTTCCCTCGAAGGAAATCACCGGAATGCTGCGGCCGTTCCAGGGTGTGATCCCCAGGTACCACGGCGGCGCGCCCGGCATCTCCTGCAGGGCCTGCATGCCGGTCACCTCCGCCACGCAGGCGCGCGGCACGAGCAGCCGTTCGTCGAGCAGCGGCACGAGGAGACCGTAAAGGTCCTCGGCGGTCACGAGGCCCGCCTGCGCTGCAGCAGCGGTTCCAGGGCCTGCAGGAGCTGGGCCTCCTGGTAGGGCTTTCCAAGATAGTCGTTGACGCCGAGTTCGATCGCGCGCGCGCGATGCTTCTCGCCGACGCGCGAGGTGATCATCACGATCGGCACGTCCTTGAGCCGCGGATCGTTTCGCACGTGCGAGGCGACCTCGTACCCGTCCATCCTCGGCATTTCGATATCCAGCAGGATGACGTCGGGGACGTGGTCCTGCAGGACGCCGATGGCGTCGAGCCCGTCCTTGGCCGTCATCACGCGCATCCCGTTGCGCTCCAGCAGTCTCTGCGTGACGCGCCGCACCGTGATCGAGTCGTCGACCACGAGTGCGAACAGCCTGCTGTCCTCGCGCTCCCGCTGCGTCCTCTCGGCCTGCGGCCGCGCACGCCATTCGGAACGCACCAACGCACCCACATCCAGGATGATGCAGATCCGCCCGTCCCCCAGGATCGTGGCGCCCGAGATGCCCCGGATGCCGGCAATCTGCGGGCCGACGGACTTGACGACGATTTCGCGGCTTCCGATGAGTTCGTCCGTGACGATGCCGGTTGAATGCTCGCCCGCCCGTACCAGGATGACCGGCACGGCCGGGTCATGCTCGGCGGGGCCCGCCGCCTCGCCACCCACGAAGGTCGACAGGTGCTGGAAGCGGTACTGCTGGCCGCCGTACTCGAACGCGGCGGAATCGGCGACGAGTTGTCGCTGAACCTCGACTGCAGGCACGCGAACGACGCCCTCGACGGTCGGCAGCGGCAGCGCGAAGAACTCGTCGCCGGCACGCACCACGAGCGCCTGGCTGATGGCCAGCGTGAACGGCAGCCGAACGGTGAAGCGCGTGCCGCGCCCCTCCTCGGACTCGATGAACAAGGCCCCGCCGAGCTTCTTGATCTCGGTCACGACGACGTCCATGCCGACGCCGCGGCCCGCCGACTGCGTGACGCGGCCAGCCGTGGTGAAGCCCGGCTCGAGGATCAGCTGGGTCGCCTGCTCGTCGGAAAGCTCCTGCTTCGGCGACACGATGCCAAGCGCCAGCGCCTTCTCACGCACTGCGCGCAGGTTGATGCCTGCGCCGTCGTCGGAGACGACGATCACCACTTCCGATCCCTCGCGCCTGAGCGCCAGCTCAATGCGGCCTGCCTCGGGCTTCCCTGTGCGCACGCGCTCTTCAGGTGGCTCGATGCCGTGGACCACCGCGTTGCGCACCAGGTGCTCGAAGGGCGGCAGCATCCGGTCCAGGACCTGGCGATCGAGCTCGCCCGCCGCGCCGGTCACCGTCAGGTCGGCACGCTTGCCGGCTTCCGCCGCAGCCTGCCGGACGATACGGGTAAGGCGTTGCACGTGACGCTGGAACGGCACCATGCGCGTGCGCATGAGGCTGTTCTGCAGGTCGGAGACGATCCGGCCTTGCTGGGTCAGGAGGTTCTGCGCCTCTCGCGTCAGGCTGCCGAGCAGGCCCTGGATGCTGGCCACGTCCGCGGCCGTCTCGCCCAATGCGCGCGAGTACTGCTGGATCGCCGAATAGCGATCGAGCTCCAGCGGGTCGAAATCGGTGCGCCGGGGCGCGCTATCGACGTGGCGGTGCAGGATCTGCGCCTCGGTCTCCATCTCGAGCTTGCGCAACTGCTCCTTGAGGCGCTGCACGACCCTGGCGAGCTCCGCCAGGTTGAAGTCGACCGACGACAGCTGCTGCTCCAGCCTTGACCGGAAGATACTCACCTCGCCGGCATTGTTGAGCATGGTGTCGAGCAGGTCGGCATCCACCCGTGCCATCTCGGCACGTTCCACGCCGGCCTCGCGCCCCGGCAGCACCGGCGGCTGCTCCGCCGGTCGCGTCTCGACGAATTCCTCGGTGCCCGCCAGTTCTGTCGCGGCGGGCTGTTCTTCGATGCCCGGCACGAGGGTCTCCGGCTCGGGCTGTGGCACTTCTTCCATCGACTCCGCGAAGGGCTCCGTGGCGAAGGGCTCCGTGGCCGCGGGCTCTTCGTACGGCACCGCTGCCGGTGGCGTCTCGACCTGCGGCTCCACGATGGGCTCCGGCGTAGCGCCGCGCGCCACCAGCTGGATCCGCGTGATCAAGTCCCGCGCAGGCCGGACACCTCGACCGGCGTTCACGAAGTCGCGCATCCGGTTCAATTCGTCGAGGCTCGCCTGCAGCACGTCGAAGGTTCGCTCATGGAGCGGCGTCGCGGCGCCTCCGACCTGGATCAGCAGCGACTCGAGTTCATGACTGAGATCGCCCATCGCAGTGATGCCGGCCATTCGCGCGCCGCCCTTCAGCGTATGCAGGGCACGCTGCAGCTCGACGAATCGTTCACGGCTGCCCCGCTCCGCGCGCAAGGCGCCCAGCGAGCTGTCGGCAGCCTCCAGCAGCTCGGTCGCCTCCTCACTGAAGATGGCGGCGATGTCGGCATCGTAGTCGGCGGCCTGGCCCGCCTCGTCCGGGCGCGGCTCGGTTGATACCTCGATTACACGCCCGGCTTCACCGCCTGCCAGCCCGGAGGCCGCTTCTGCAGGCTCGGGCTCGCCTTCTGGTTCCTCGCTCACGGGGCCACCCGGCGCCTCTTCAAAGGACTCGTACAAGGCACTTTCAGCCCTGGCCACTTCCTCTATGACCGACGGCAGGTGCAGGTCAGCAGCGGCCTCGCCTTCTGGCTCCTCGCTCACGGGACCACCCGGCGCTACGGGTTCCGACGGCGGTGCGGCCTCCACGTCCACATCCACCTGCGGCGTACCCGCTTCCGTGCGGCTCGAGCGTTCCGCTGCCTCGCCTCCGCCTCCGCGGGCGGCTCGGCGCCGGACATGTACGGCATTTCGCCTTCCACGGTCTGCTCGGCGGGACTCTGCGGCAGCAGCCTGTCGAACCCGGCACCAGGCCGTCCGCGTGGCGTCTGCGTCTCGACCGAAATCGCCGGAATCAGATGTTCGAGGCGAAGCGGCGCTTCGACCGGTTCTGCTTCGGCCGGCTCGGCGGCCTCCGCCTCCTCCGGCGTCGGTTCCGGCGGCGCAGCCTGTTCAGCCGGCGTCTGGGGTTCGGCGGGCTCGGCGGCCAGCGCCTGCTCCAGCGCCACGTCCAGCGCCAACAGCCGGGCGATGAGACCCTGCAGGGCCGGGAAGTAATCCGCCGCAGTGCCGACGCTGTCGACAATGTCCTCGAACGCCGCCACCGCGTCGGCAAGCGTCCCCAGCCCCTGTTCGTCGAACGGCCGGTCGGCGTCGAACAAGCGGCGCAGCCAGCGGTGCATCGGGTCGGCCAGGCGAATGCATTCGCTGGACTCGGCGGTTCGCGCTGCGCCGCGGAGCGTGTGGCAGGCCCGGTACAGGTCGTCCGTGACGTAGTGCGGACCCGGCGTCACCCAGACCTTGCGCAGGAAATCCCGCAGCACGTCGAGATGCAACTGCACTTCCTTGCGGAAAATGTCCTGCAGCGACGGGTCCATTCCGGCGTAGGACTCCGCCTCGACCTCGTACGCGGGTTGTTCCTCCGGCTCATACCCGGGGGCTTCCTGCTCGCCGGCGGGCGCCACCATGGCCGGTGCCGCTTCCTCCTCGGCAGGAGCCGCGGCCGACACCGCCTCTTCGGCCGGGCCGCGCTCGGCCTCGCCTGCGGGAACGGGCGCCTCTTCGGGGACTTTCACCACGAGCGCGCCCAGCGGCGGGACTCGATCGAGCATCCTGGCCATGGTCGCCTCGTCGAGCGTGGCGATCATGAGGGTTGGCTCGTGCTTTGGCCCGGATTCCGGCTCCGGCTCCAGCTCCAGGGCCTCGAGCGGCTCCGTTCCCTCGGCAATCGCCTGCGCGCGAGCCAGCAGCGATTCTGCCCCGCTACCGGCCGCGTCGCCTCGCTCGAGCGCGTCGATCATGTCCGGCAGGGCCGCCACGGCATCGCGCAATACGGCCATGGCGGCGGGCGACCGGTCGCGGGTGCCGTCGATGACGCGGTTGAGCAGGTTCTCGACAGACCAGGCGAACTCGCCCAGTGCGTTCGCCCCGACCATCCGCCCGCTGCCCTTCAGCGTGTGGAACGCGCGGCGGACCCTGGTCAGAGACTCGCGATCCGCCGGATTCTCTTCCCACATCGGGAACAACCCGCGCACCACCTCGATCTCTTCGCGTGCCTCTTCGATGAAGACCTCGAGCATCTCGGCGTCGAGTCCAGCGTCCGCGGGCGGCGCCGGCGAAGCCGGCTCGACCGGCGGTGCGGGCTTCGGCACGAGGTGCGCCGGTGCCTGACGCCAGCCACCCGCTGCCGGCAGCCCGCGGGTCAGCTTCATGATCTGCGTCGCTTCCGCCTCGGCTGGCTGCTCCGGCGCGGGCTCCAGGACGGGTTTCGCGGCTTCCTGCGGAGGCACGACGACGCCGGGCGCGTCGACCTCGGCGAGGCAGCGTTCCGCATTGTCCAGCATGTACCAGGGATCGCCGCGCCCGGCCTGCAGCGTCTCCATGTAGTACTCGAGGCTGACCACCGCGTCGGCCAGCCTGTCGATGATCTGGGGTGGAAGGCGTTCGCCATCCGGCCGGAGGGACCGGACGATGTGCTGACCAATGCGGCTCATGATCTCCATCGCGCGGGACTTTCCGAGCATCAGCAGGCCGGCGGCCACACCGCGCGTCAGCCCGGATACGGAGTCGAGCCCGGACACGTCCGCTCCCGGCTCGAGGGCCTGCGCGACCAGCTCCTTGATGCGCGCGAGATTCACGCCGCATTCGCGCAGCACCGCTTCGGCCACGTGTCGGAACTCGGGGTCCTGGATCACGCCGGCCAGCGGCGCACCGGGCGGCATGATCAGCCGGACCAGCGAGTCGTCCAGGCTGTCCTCCACGCTGATCAGCGCTGCGGCAATGCCGATCAGCGCGTCGCGTTCCGCGGGCGCGCTGCGCGAAACGAGCGCAGCCAGCTTGCCAATCTCACCCTGCACCTGCTCGCGCAACGAACCGAGGCCAAGCACGGCCAGCGTGTCGCTTATCTTCTTGAGCAGCTCGACCTGCGGCTCCAGCTCCTCCGGCTGGCCACCCTTGCGCGTATACAAGTCCAGCGCGTCCTTCACGCGTCCGAGATCCTCCTTGATCGCGGCAGCGACGGTGTGCATCAGCTTCACCGACGGTCCCGACAGCGAGTCCTGCTCCTGTCCCACGGCATCGTCGACGGGAAGCAGCTCGGTGAGGCGGAACGATTCCCGCACGGCCTCGATTCGCGGCCCCGCGGTGGTCGCGCGGGCCACGTAGAAGAGCATGTTATTCAGCAGGTCGAGCGCCGGCTTCTGCGCGTAGATGTCCTCGCCGAGCTCGTAAAGCCGCCGGAGTTCACGGTCGGCCTGGCCGAGCAGGCGCTTGATCGAGGCGCTTTCCTCGATACCGCCTGCCTTCAGTGCCTCCAGCAGCGCCCCGACCACCCACCACAGCTGGAACACCGGCGCGGTGGTGGCCGCGGTCTCGATCTGCTCGGCCACATCGATCAGCGCATCGACGTGCGGAATCGTTCGATCGCCCCGGATCAGCCCCAGCAGGGCGACCTGGAACCTTGGACGCAGTCGACGTGCCGACTGCGGGGCGGTCATCAGGCCCTCGGCTGCCGGGCGCGGCCTCGGCTGCTGCGAGGAGGTCAGGTTGAGCGAGAGCAGCGTTCCCTCGGACAGCAGCGACGCGCCGCGCACGGCGCGCAGGTCGTTCAGGAGCGGCAACAGAACCAGCGCCAGGTCGCGACCGCCGCCGAGCACGCGTTCAAGGTAGGTGGGCAATTGCACGACCGCCCGCATCAACGCATCCAGTCCGTCCGCCTGCTGTCGTGCGTCGGCGCCCCTCGCCAGGAAGCGCGCCGTCTGCTCCATTTCCTCGGCGAGCAACGCGCCACCGTAGACCTCCGCGACCCGCAACACGCCGCGGGACTGTCTCAGCAGATTCGCCGATGTGGGCCAGCGGCGCCGGGTCCCCGGGGCGCTCGAGCGACGCCTCCAGCGACGCGCGGGCGTCGTTCAGCGTCGACGCGAGCTCCTGCGCGACCACCTGCAGTGCCTGGGCGTTGACTTCGTTCATCTCCGTCACGCCCGTCTAGCCTCCTGCCCCGGCCCGTCGTGCCGGCGGCTCGGGCGCCGGTACTGGTGCGGTGCTGGCCGGCTTTGCCTTGCGCAGCGGCAGCGCCCTGTGCGCCTCCTGCGGCAGGCGGAAGCCCGTGACGGACTTGCGCAGCAGCGCCGACAGGTCGGCCAGCCGCCCGATCGCACTGGACGTGGCGCTGGTGTTGTCGGCGGTCTGCTGGCTGATTTCCCGCAGAACCTGCATGGTCCTGGAGATGTGCGCGGAGGTCGCAGCCTGCTGGCGTGCACTGCCCGAAATGTTCTGCACGAGTTGCGCGATCTGGTTGGAGACGTCCTCGATTTCGCCAAGCGCGGCGCCGGCATTTTCCGCCAACAGCGCGCCACCGACGACGTCGGTCGTCGTGCGCTCCATCGACACGACGGCTTCGTTGGTATCGCTCTGGATGGTCCTGACCAGCACTTCGATCTGGCGGGTCGCATGTCCCGCGCGCTCGGCGAGACGCTGTACTTCGTCCGCCACCACCGCAAAGCCGCGTCCCGCCTCGCCGGCCATGGAGGCCTGGATCGACGCATTCAGGGCGAGGATGTTGGTCTGTTCCGCGATGTCGTTGATCAGCTCGACGATATTGCCGATCTCCTGCGAGCTTTCGCCGAGCCGCTTGATGCGCTTGGAGGTGTCCTGGATGTTCTCGCGGATGGCGTTCATCCCGTCGATCGTGCGGCGGACCGCATCGGCACCCTTGTGAGAGACGTCGACGGCGTGCCTGGCGACGTCGGAGCAACGCTCCGAATTGCTGGAGACTTCCTCGATCGAGGTGGCCATGGCGCCGACCGCGTCGGTTGCCGCCGCGACCTGCCGCGACTGCGCCACGCTTGCCTTGGCAAGGTGACCGGCGGCCGCCTGGGTCTGGCGCGCGGCCGAGTCGAGTTGCACGGCAGTGTCGTTGATCGTCAGCACGAGGTCGCGGAGCGCCTCGATCGCATAGTTGATGGCGTCGGCGATCGCGCCCGTGATGTCATCCGTGACGGTCGCCTGGACCGTCAGGTCGCCATCGGCGAGGCTCGACATCTCGTCGAGCAGCCGGAGTATCGCCTCCTGGTTACGCTGGCTCTGCCGCGCCTGCAACTCCGTTGCCCGCCGCAAACCGGCCGCCGACAGCCAGGCAAACAGGGCGGCCGCCAGGGCGACCATGGCCATCGCAACCGCCGCCAGCGCCGGATAGGGCCCGGCAAGCGGCCCGGATTCCACGTCCTGGGCGCCCAGGCCCGTCAGCTTGTCGTAGGTGGCCTCCCCGGTGGCCGCCAGGTCGGCCGCGGCCCGCTGCGCGGTCGCCATGCCCTGGGCCCTGGCGAGGGTGCCGCGGATCTTCTGCTCGAACGCGCCGAATGCGCTGCGCGCCTCGCCCAGCCGGCTCGCTGCCTCGCCCCTGAGGGCAGGTACTCCGGCGGCGGTCGATTCGCCCGCCAGCCCCGCCAGGAACCCGCCCATGGCCGAGGTGCTCTCGGCGATCTGCCCGGCCGCCTGCGACCGCCCGTGCCGAGCCGTCGGCCAGTGCCTGCAGGTTGTCACCGGCACCCTTGGCCATGGCTTCGAAACCTGGCAGCTCCCGCAAGGCGGCGGCGCCGCCAGGCGCCGCGACCGCGTTTCCGGTCGCCGCAAGCACGCGGCCGAGCTCGTCGCGCGCCTCGCCAGCCCAGGTCCTGAGTTCCGTTGCCGTCGCCCGCCCGCCCAGCACCGCGTCGATCCCGTCGAGCAACGTCCTCCAGACGGGGTCGTCACCGAGCCGGCGGGCGCTCTGGCTCGACAGTGCCTCGAAAGAGGCGCGGCCTGCATCCGCCTCGTCCAGCACCGTTGCCAGCGAAGCGCGGGCGTCGGCCAGGCGCGACATCGCCTTCTCATCGCCGGCGGCAGCGTCCGGCGCCAACGCCGGCAGCGCCGCGCTGATACGCGTCAGCTCGGCGACGTGGCGCTGGTACATCCTGTCGTGCTCCTGCATGCGGCCGGACAGCACCAGCAGCACCGCGGCGAGCGCAAGCAGGGCCAGGCCGACGCCTATCAGCAGGGGCAGCGTTTTCGCCGCCCGTTGCCTGTCCAGGTTGTTAGGCATCTGCTTGCTTACCCCACTGGCGCCTGCGCCTCATGTCGATCCCTGCAGGAATGCCGGGCTCTCGACCAGCTTCCTCAAGCTAAAAACGGGCCACGCCTCGGTCCCGCGCCGGAATGATCCGGCAAGGTAGCGCTCGCAGCGAATCACGGTCGGCGGCGGCTCCGCGTGAAAATCCTGCTCGTTGAAACGCCTGAAGCCGAGCACTTCGTCCACCAGGAGCCCCGCGGGAATCTCCCGGTGGTTGACCACGATCACGCGCGTGTTCCGGCCCGCCTGCGTTTCGCCGCTGCCGAGGTACTGCCTGAGATCGATGACCGGCAACAGCTGGCCGCGCACGTTTGCCAGCCCCTTGATCCACTCCCTCGACCCCGGCACGCGCGTCAGCGGCGCCGGGACTCCCATGATCTCCCTCGCCTCGTCGCGCGCGACCAGGAACGTCTCGCCACCCAGTCGGAAAGCAACGCCTATCCAGGCCTGGCCCGCCGCGGATTCCCGCGCCCCGGCCGCAGCGGCCTTGGCGCGGCTCTCGAGTTCGAGCAGCAGCTCGAACGGCCGGTCCCTGAGCGACTTCAGGCTCGTTGCAGGCTGCATCACCTCAGCCCGCCAGCAACGCCGCCTGCGCCTTCTCCAGAAGCTGGGCCGGCGTTACCGGCTTGACGATGAAATCGACGGCCCCCTGCCGCATGCCCCATACGCGGTCGCTCTCCTGGCTCTTGCTGGAGACCATGATCACGGGTATCGAACGCGTGGCGGGGTCGTTGCTGAGCGCGCGGGTGGCCCGGAAGCCGTCCATGCCGGGCATGACGATGTCCATCAGGATCAGGTCGGGGTGCATCTCGCGTGCCTTGCGCAGCGCTTCTTCGCCATCGGCCGCGACCTCGACCCGAAATCCGGCCTTCTCCAGGGCCTGGGTCATCTGGAAAACCTCGGTCGGCGAGTCGTCAACGATCAGGATGAGCGCCATGGACTTCTCCAGAAACCGGCCGTCAACGGCTGACATGCTGCTCGATTGCCGAGAGCAGCTCGTCGCGCGTGAACGGCTTGGTCAGGTAATGCTCCGAACCCACGATGCGGCCGCGGGCCCGGTCGAACAGCCCATCCTTGCTCGAAAGCATGATGACGGGGATCGAGCGGAATACTTTGTTGTGCTTGATCAGCGAGCAGGTCTGGTAGCCGTCGAGTCGCGGCATCATGATGTCCACGAACACGACGTCCGGCTGGTGGTCCGCGATCTTGGACAGGGCGTCGAAGCCGTCCACCGCAGTAAAGACCTCGCAACCCTCCCTGGCAAGCAGCGTTTCCGCCGTCCGCCGGATGGTCTTGCTATCGTCTATGACCAGCACTTTCAGCCCCTGAAGCCGGCTTGTCGTGCTAACCGCGGCTGCGCTTTCCATCGATCACCTCCGGCCCCGCCGGCATTGCGGCCGGGCATTCGCTTGCCACACCTGAACACGCCCCCTGGGCCCGTCGCCGGAGCAGCAACTTTTTAACATATCGGCACCCCGCCCGCTACGAGAGACAACACGCCCGATGCGGGCCGGAGCCCAGTTACAGGTGTACTATGTCGCCACCCCCTGGGGGGGTCGATGCGCGTCACATTCCGGTAAATCCGTCCCTCCCGGAGAGCAAAAATGGCCCTGCGACCACGGCTCGCCGTGCTCATGGACCCCATCGGGTCCATCAACCCCGCCAAGGATTCGACCCTGGCGATGATGCTGGCTGCGCAGGAGCGCGGCGCCGAGCTGTCCTATTTCGAGCAGCGGGACCTGTGGGTACGGGATGGACGGGCGATGGCCAGGCTGCGGCCGGTGACCGTCCGTGACGACCTCCGCGACTGGTACTCGCTCGGCGAGGCCGTCGTGACCCGGCTGGCGGACGTCGATGCGGTCCTGATGCGCAAGGACCCGCCGTTCGACACCGAGTACATCTACACCACGTACCTGCTGGAGCGGGCCGAGGTCGAAGGCGCCCTGGTGGTCAACCGGCCGCAGGGCCTCCGGGACATGAACGAGAAGGTCTACACGGCCTGGTTCCCGGAATGCTGCGCCCCGACGCTGATCACCCGCGACATGCGGGACATGGCGGCGTTCATGGCCGAGCACGGCCGGGTCGTCTGCAAGCCCCTGTACGGCATGGGGGGCAAGTCCATCTTCGTCCTTGACGCGGGCGACAAGAACGCCAACGTCGTCTTCGAGGTGCTGACGGAGTACGGACAGCGTTATGCGATCGCCCAGCGCTACATTCCCGACATCGTCCAGACAGGTGACGCCCGGATCCTGCTGATTGACGGCGAGCCGATCGACTACGCCCTGGCCCGCATCCCGCCGGCCGGGGACAACCGCGGCAACCTCGCCGCCGGGGCCCGCGGAATAGGCCGGCCCCTGGACGAGCGCGACCGCTGGCTGTGCTCGCAGATCGGCCCGGTCATGCGTGAGCGCGGCATGATGTTCGTCGGCCTCGACGTCATCGGCGGTTTCGTAACCGAGATCAACGTCACCAGCCCGACCGGCATCCGCGAACTGCAGAAGCAGTTCAAGATCGACATCGCCGGCAAGCTGATCGACGCCGTCCTGCGGCGCCTGTCCTAAAGCAACGCGGGCGCCTGGGTTCGCCGCCAAGTGGCGGGCTCCACTGCCACTACGTCGGTGTCTGGCACCCGAAGGGTGCCTGACACCTCCGGGCCGCGTGACGCTCCATCAACGCCTGGCGCGGCCACCTGTCGGGCCGGTCCACCCTGTGCTCGCTCGGAAATCCGTAACTCGCCCGCTACAGGGGGCCGCCCCTACGCGTCCGCACAGGTTGTGCCCGCTTCGGGGCGCGGTCGCCTGTCGGCCCAGTCCGTCCCTGACTCGCTCCGCCTGCGGCCAAAGTCGCTCGCCAAGGAGGCTGGCCCTCCCTCGACCGCGCCGCGGCTCTGCGCGGCGTGACGATCGGCCCGCGGCCAGGGCGGGGTTCCCCCTGCAGCGACTGTCGGCTTTCGGAGCGAAAGGGGGAAACCCCGGCCGCAGCCAGCGGGCCGGGCAGCATGGGCTGGCGCAGGACCGACGAAAGCGCCCGCCTTGAACGTTGGCGGCGCGGCGTGCAGCCCGAACGTGTCGGGCATCGCTCATGAGGTCCAGCTGGTAACGAATTGGGCGCCCGCGGAGCCTGACGCCGACGGGTGGCGCGTATAATCAGCAGCATGGCCGAAGCAAATATCGCCACCGAGAAGACGTCGGTCGACGACCGCCTCATGGTGATGGTTTTCCTGGCCGGCCTGTTCCACCTGATCCTCATCCTCGGCATCTCGTTCTCGGCCCCGAGCCCGACTGACCCGTCGACCTCGACGCTCGAAGTGCTGCTCGTCAGCGACGCGCTGCCCGAATCGCTGAAGAACGATCAGGCTCGCTACCTGTCGCAGCGGACCCAGCAAGGCGCCGGCAACATGCAGGACAGCGCCAGGTCGCAGATACCCACGCAGTCCAATGCGCCGGTCGACCAGTCGGGAGAGGCCCAGGGACTGAGCGCGCAGGAAGGCCGGTCCGACCTGGCCGGTGGCCAATCCGACTCGATCACGGCGTCCGGCATCTCGCGGCGCGAGATCTTCGCAGCGGATGCCGACGAGCCGACGGACCAGGCGGCCGATACGGCGCGCCAGCTGATCGCCGGCGCCGACACGAACCTGCCGTCCGTCGACGACGACCCGGAGTTGCTGTTGAAGGGGCAGTCGCAACGGGAACTCATGGTCACGCCCAGCACCCGTGAATCGACCGTCGCCGTCTACCTCGATGCCTGGAAGCACAAGGTCGAGCGCGTCGGGACGCTGAACTTCCCCAACCAGGCCCGCCGCGAGGGAATGAGCGGTAATCCGGTCCTGGAGGTCGCGCTGTCCTCCGACGGCCAGCTGGCCGAGGTCCGCGTCCGCAAGTCCAGCGGTTACGCCGAGCTCGATCGGGCGGCCATCGATATCCTGCGCCTCGCCGCGCCGTTCGAGCCGTTTTCGCGCCAGATGGCCATGCAGCACAAGACGCTGCGTTTCGCCTACGAGTGGCAGTTTGTCAGCGGCGAACTCTCCGGATCCTCGGTGCGGGTGCCGGCCGGAACGCGGTGACCGCGCAGCGGCCTCGCTTTTGACCCCCGGGGTCGGCACGCCGATACTATGAACATGGGTGAGTATCATTACCTGACGAACCAGCTCCTGATCGCGATGCCTTCGCTGGCGGATCCGAATTTTTCGCAGACGGTGACGCTCGTTTGCGAGCACACCGACAAGGGGGCCCTGGGGGTCATCCTCAACCGGCCCCTCGACATGCGCCTCGGCGAGGTCCTCGACCAGCTCTCGCTGCCGAACAGGAATCCACGGCTGGCGGAACAGATGGTGCTGCGCGGCGGCCCCGTCCAGCCAGACCGGGGCTTCGTCCTGCACCACCCGACCGGCAAGGAATGGGACTCGACGCTCGAGGTCTCCGACGGCCTGCATGTGACGACGTCCAGGGACATACTCGAGGCAATAGCCCGGGGCGACGGCCCGACAGAGGCGACGATGGCGCTCGGTTACGCCGGCTGGGACGCCGGCCAGCTCGAGGACGAGTTGCTGCAGAACTCCTGGCTTACCGCACCCTGCGACGACAGCATCGTGTTCAGCGTCCCGTTTGAACAGCGCTGGCAGGCCGCGGCGCGACTGCTCGGTGTGGACCTGGCGCGTATCAGCCACGTCTCCGGCCGCGCCTGACGACCGTGTCAGGCCAGGCGGCCCCCACCGTCCTCGCCTTCGACTACGGTCTCAAGCGGATCGGAGTGGCGGTGGGCAACGTGCTGACGGCGACCGCCGAGCCGCTGCAGGTCCTGCGCGCGCGCCAGGGTGAACCTGAATGGGCCGAGATCGACCGGTGTATCGCCGCCTGGCATCCCGGCATCCTTGTCGTCGGCGTTCCTTATAATATGGACGGTACCGCCAGCGGACTGACCGAGCGGGCAAAATCCTTCGCGGCGGCCCTCGGCAGCCGGTCTGGCCTTGCGGTGGAAATGATCGACGAGCGGCTGTCTTCACGCGAAGCCGAGGAGACGCTGCGACAGAAGCGCCGTGACGGCAGCCTGGCGAGGCGCGTGAGGCGCGAGGACATCGACATGGGGGCCGCCTGTGTGCTGCTCCGGCAATGGCTGGAGGGACGTTCGGGCTGACGGCCGTAAAACGGGATGGAAATCATGCAGCCTTTTACTCAGTTTGACGCACAAGGCGGGCTCCGCCACCTGATAACGCTCGAGGGCCTGGACGGCGACCTGCTGCGTGAATTGCTAGACCGGGCCCAGCACTACGCGATCCGGCCGGGCGAAATCCGCATACACGGCAAGGAACTGCAGGGCTTCACCGTCGCGAACCTGTTCTCCGAGCCTTCGACACGAACACGCTCGTCGTTCGAACTGGCCGCCCTGCGACTCGGCGCCGATGTGGTCAACCTCGACCTCATGCTTTCCTCGCGCGTGAAGGGCGAGTCCATGCTGGACACGATCTACACGCTGCAGGCGATGCAGGTGGACATCTTCGTCATCCGCGACGCCCAGTCCGGCGTGACCCAGTACGTCGCCGAGCACGTCGACGGCCACGTCAGCGTGGTCTCCGGGGGCGAGGCCAACCTGACGCACCCCACGCAGGGCCTGCTCGATGCGCTGACCATCCACCAGTACAAGGGCGGCTTCCGCGACCTGGTCGTCGCCGTCGTAGGCGACATCCGCCATTCGCGAGTCGCGCGCTCGGCCTGGCGGGCGCTGACCACGCTGGGCGTGGCCGAATTCAGGCTGGTCGGCCCCGATGAACTGATGCCGGCGCCCGAGGAGTTTCCCGGGACCGCCCGCTTCGACTCGCTCGAGGAAGGGATCGACCACGCCGATGTCGTGATGATGCTACGCATCCAGAACGAACGCATGGAGCAGGCGCGAGTACCCGATGCGGACCGTTACTTCGAGCGCTACGGCCTGACGGCGGAGCGGCTGAAGCGCGCGCGCCCGGAGGCAATCGTGATGCATCCGGGACCGATCAACCGCGGTGTCGAGATCGCCTCCGAAATCGCCGACGGCCCGCAGTCCGTGATACGCCGCCAGGTCGCCAACGGCGTCGCCGTCAGGACCGCGGTGCTTTCGCACCTGGCAGAGGCGCGCAGGAAGAGGTCCTGATGGGCGCGACCGCGGGGCCCCACCGAGGCACGATCTTCGTCGAGGACGCCGAGGTCCTCGCACAGGAACACTTCGACGCCGACCAGCACGTGCTGCGCCTGCACGCGCCGAAGTGCGCGAGCGCCGCGACACCCGGCAGCTTCGTGCATATCACCTGCGGTCCGGAAATCCCGATGCGGCGGCCCCTGTCGATCATGCGCGCGAGCGCGCGCGAGGGCTGGATCGACATCCTCTACAAGACCATTGGGCACGGCCTCGCCTCGCTGTCGCAGCGCCGCGTTGGCGAGCGGATTTCGAGCATGGGGCCGATCGGCAAGGGCTTCACGCCGCATCCCGACCGACGGCGCAGCCTGCTCATCGGCGGCGGCGTCGGCATTCCCCCCATGGTGTTCCTGGCGGAGACGCTTGCGGCCGATCATGCCCAGGGCTGGCAGCCGCTGGTTCTGATGGGCTCGGAAGTGCCCTTTCCGTTCGCGCCGCGACCTTCGACCATCCTGGTCCCTGGCATCCCCGACGGCGCCATTGCCTGCATGCCGCTACTCGACGGCTGGGGCGTGCCGAGCCGCCTCGCGACGCTGGCCGGCTATCCGGGCTGCTACCACGGCTATGTCACCCAGCTCGCCTCGGAGTGGCTGGGCTCGCTGTCGCCGGATCTGCGCGCCGAGGTCGAGGTCTTCGCCTGCGGGCCGACGCCCATGCTGAAGGCCTGCGCGGCCGTGGCCCGTGACTTCGGCCTGCCCTGCCAGGTGTCGCTCGAGGAATTCATGGCCTGCGCCGTCGGCGGCTGCGCCGGCTGTGCGGTGCTGGTGCAGACGCCGGAAGGCCCGGCGATGAAGCGGGTCTGCGTGGACGGGCCGGTGTTCGACGCCGAGACGGTCTTCCCGGCCGCCGCCTGAGTGATCACCGCCGGTGCCTGGCACCCGGAAGGTGCCAGGCACCGTTGTCTAGCCGAAGTTGATGCGCGCCTCGAGGTTGGTACGCGAGTCGGCGTTGCTGAGCGCCTCCTCGAGATCGATGCGGTTGTCCTTGAAGAGCTTGAGCAGCGCGGTGTCGAAGTTCTGGATGCCCAGCTCGCTGGACGTGAGCATCGCCTCCTTCACGCCTATCACGTCGCCCTTCTTGATCAGGTCCTGCATGTGCGGCGTGTTGATCATCACCTCGACGGCCGCACAACGCCGGCCGTTCTTGCCGCGCACCAGGCGCTGCGAAACGATCGCGCGCAGGTACTGGGACAGGTCCAGGTTGATCTGCGCGTGCTGGTCGCGTGGGAACATGTTGATGATGCGGTCCAGGGTCTCCGCGCAGTTGTTCGCATGCAGCGTCGCCATCACCAGGTGCCCGGTCCCGGCCAGCGTAATGGCCGCTTCCATGGTCACGCGGTCGCGGATCTCGCCGATCAGGATGACATCCGGCGCCGCGCGCATCGCCACGCGCAGAGCGCGTTCGAAACTGCGCGTGTCGAGGCCGACTTCGCGCTGGTTGACGATGGATTTCTTGTTGGAATGCAGGAACTCGATCGGATCCTCGATCGTGAGGATGTGGTCCGATGAGCCCAGGTTGCGATGATTGACCATGGCCGCGAGCGTCGTGGACTTGCCCGATCCCGTCGCCCCGACCATCAGCACCAACCCGCGCTTCATCATCACCAGGTCGGCGAGCGTATCCGGCAGGCCGAGATCGGCGAGCTTCGGCGTATTCATCGTGATGTAGCGCAGCACCATGGCCGGATAGCCGCGCTGATGGAAGACCGCCGCGCGAAACCGCCCGACGCCGGGCTCCGAGATCGCGAAGTCCACCTCGAGGTCGTGATTGAAGTGCTCGAGCTGCTCGGCGCTCATCAGGCCAAAGGCAATCTGCTTCACCGCTTCCGGCGTGAGCACCTGCTTGTTGACCGGGTAGATCACGCCCTCGATCTTGATCTTGATGGGCGCGTGGGACGTGAAGAAGAGGTCCGACGCGTTCTTCTCCGCCATCAACTTGAGGAGCGGCTTGATGGAGACCCTGCCGGTCTCGCTGTCGCCGATCAGGGCGGCGTCGCCGGCCGGCTCAGTAGACTGTGCCTTCATTTGACTCATCGACGATCCTCAATGTGCTGGATGCTTCCGCCTGCAGGCGGTCTTCGCGCTTGCTCTCGAGCTTGATCCTGAGCCGGATCTCGTTCTTCGAGTCGGCGTTCCTGAGCGCTTCCTCGTAGGAGATCTGCCGGGTCTCGAACAGCTCGAACAGCGCCTGGTCGAAAGTCTTCATGCCCAGGCGGTTGGACCTGGACATGACTTCCTTGATCTTGGCCACCTCGCCCCGGAAGATCAGGTCGGAGATCAGCGGCGTGCCGATCATGATCTCCATCGCCGCAATGCGGCCCTCGGTCTTCTCGCGGGGGATCAGCCGCTGCGACACCATCGCGCGGATGTTCAGTGACAGGTCCATCAACAGCTGCTCGCGCTTCTCCTCGGGGAAGAAGTTGATGATCCGGTCCAGCGCCTGGTTGGAGCTGTTGGCGTGCAGGGTCGCCAGCACCAGATGGCCGGTCTCGGCGAACTGGATGCCGTATTCCATCGTGTCGCGGTCGCGGATCTCGCCGATCATGATGACGTCCGGCGCCTGTCGCAGCGTGTTCTTCAACGCCGTGTGCCAGCTATCCGTGTCCACGCCGACCTCGCGATGCGTGACGACGCAACCGCGGTGCGGGTGGACGTACTCCACCGGGTCTTCGATCGTGACGATGTGGCCGCGGGTCTTCTCGTTCCTGTACCCGACCATGGACGCCAGGCTGGTCGACTTGCCGGAGCCGGTGGCGCCGACGACGATCACGAGCCCGCGCTTGGACATCACGATGTCCTTGAGGATCGGCGGCAGCTCGAGTTCCTCGATGGTCGGAATCTTCGACTGGATGGTGCGCAGCACGCAGCCGGTGCTGCCCTGCTGGATGAATGCGCTGCAGCGGAACCGGCCGATCCCCGGCGGCGCGATGGCGAAGTTCGCCTCCTTGGTCGCGTCAAACTCGCGTGTCTGCCGGTCGTTCATGATCGCCCGGACCATGGTCGCCGCGTGTTCGGGCGAAAGCGCCTTCTCGGACTGCGGGCGGATCTCGCCGTCGATCTTGATGGCGGGCGGGAAGCCCGCCGTGATGAACAGGTCGGAACCCTTGCGCTCGACCATCCTGCGCAGGAGGTCCTGCATGATCTTGATTGCCTGTTCGCGGTCCATGTAGTCCTCCGCGGCCCCGGGGCCGTCAGATCGAATCCTTGTTCTGCGCCTTGTAGCGCGCCTCTTCCTTCGTGATCATGCCCCGCATGATCATCTCCTGCAGGCACTGGTCGAGGGTCTGCATGCCCTGCGCCTGGCCTGTCTGGATGGACGAATACATCTGGGCGATCTTGTTCTCGCGGATCAGGTTCCTGATCGCGGGCGTGGCGATCATGATCTCGTGCGCGGCGACACGACCGCCGCCGATGCGCTTCATCAGCGTCTGCGAAATGACCGCGCGCAGCGACTCAGACAGCATGGAACGGACCATGTCTTTCTCGGCCGCGGGGAATACGTCGACGATACGGTCGACCGTCTTGGCGGCGGAGCTGGTATGCAGCGTTCCAAAGACCAGGTGGCCGGTCTCGGCGGCCGTCAGCGCCAGCCGGATGGTCTCCAGGTCGCGCATCTCGCCCACCAGCACGACGTCCGGATCCTCGCGCAAGGCCGAACGCAACGCCTCGGAGAATCCCAGCGTGTCGCGGTGGACCTCGCGCTGGTTGATCAGGCTGCGCTTGGACTCGTGCACGAACTCGATCGGGTCCTCGATGGTGATGATGTGGTCCGGGCGGTTGATGTTGACGTAGTCGATCATCGCCGCGAGGGTGGTCGACTTGCCCGAGCCGGTCGGGCCGGTCACCAGGACCAGGCCGCGTGGCAGCAGGCAGAGGTCCTTGAACACCTTCGGCGTGTTCAGGTCGTCAAGCGTCCGGATGAGGGACGGAATATTGCGGAATACCGCGCCGGCGCCGCGGTTCTGGTTGAAGGCGTTGACACGGAAGCGCGCAAGATTGGGAACCTCGAAGGAGAAGTCCGTCTCGAAGAACTCCTCGAACATCTTCCGCTGCTTGTCGTTCATGATGTCGTACACCATGCTGTGCACTTCCTTGTGCGTCAGCGGTGGCATATTGACCCGCTTCATGTCGCCGTCCACGCGGATCATGGGCGGCACGCCCGCGGACAGGTGAAGGTCCGAGGCATCATTCTTGACTGCGAAGGCCAAGAGTTGTGCGATATCGACGGCCATTGCGACTCCCTGGCGCGGTGCTTACTGTGCCTACCCGGACCCCGCGGCCTTGGGGCCGCGGCCACTCGTCTGGGGCGCCGCTTTCGCGGTTGGCCCGGGTCGGTCGGAGTATAGCCCCGTGACACCGCCTCCAATATGTTAACTGGTCCGCAGAATCTGGCTGAAAACCTCCGGCAGGTTCGCCTGCGAATCGAGACTGCGGCACGTACCGCAGGCCGCGACCCGGCCGGCGTGACGCTGATCGGTGTCAGCAAGACCCATCCGGCGTCGGCGATCAGGGCGGCGGTGGCGGCCGGCCTGACCGACCTCGGCGAGAACTACGTGCAGGAAGCCGTCGAAAAGATCGGCGAGGTCGCCGATGCGGCGGTCACCTGGCATTTCATCGGCGCATTGCAGAGCAACAAGACCCGCGAGGTAGCCGAGAGCTTCCAGTGGGTGCACACCGTGGATCGCCTGAAGATCGCGACACGGTTGTCCCAACAGCGCCCGCACTACGCCCCACCGCTGCAGGTCTGCCTGCAGGTCAACATCGGTGCGGAGGACACGAAATCAGGCGTGCAGCCGGACGCGCTCGGCGAGCTTGCCGGCGCGGTGGCCGCGCTGCCGCGCCTCAGGCTCCGCGGGTTGATGTGCATCCCGCCCCCGGAGGACGACGAGGGCCGGCAGCGCCACTGGTTTGCCCGGCTCAGGCGGCTCCGGGACGAGCTGAACGCCGCCGGGCATGCGCTCGACGCCCTCTCGATGGGCATGAGCGGCGATTTCGAGCTGGCAATCGCCGAGGGCGCGACGCACGTCCGCGTCGGAACGGCAATCTTCGGGACGCGCTCCTGAGCGCCGGCGCCGCTACAATCGGGCGGTATTTCAACGGCCAGGCACCATGACTACAGCGGATCCAGCGACACTCGCGTTCATCGGCGGCGGCAACATGGCGCGCGCCCTGATCGGCGGCCTGCTACAGGATGGCCGGGACCCGGACAGCCTCCGCGTCGCAGACCCCTCGCCCATCGCAAGGGACCACCTGCAGTCGCGCTATCCCGGGCTGCGGGTCTTCGACGACAACCTCGCGGCGGCGGACGGCGCCGCGACCTGGGTGCTGGCGGTCAAGCCGCAATACATGCGGCAGGTGTCGTCGTCGCTGGCGGCGCTCGCGCGGGCCACGCGGCCGCTCGTCATCTCGATCGCGGCAGGCATCCGGGCCGACGACGTCGCTGGCTGGCTGGGCACCGGGGCGTCCGTGATCCGGAGCATGCCGAACCGGCCGGCCTTGATCGGATGCGGGATCACCGCGCTGTACGCGCGGCCGGATGTCGATGCCGCCCAGAGGGAGCGGGCCGCCGCAATCCTGGGCGCGGTCGGCGGCCACGTCTGGGTCGGGGACGAGTCGCTGATGGACGCCGTGACGGCGGTGTCGGGCAGCGGTCCGGCCTACGTCTTCCTGCTGATCGAGATGCTGGAATCCGCGGCGAGGGCCGAGGGCCTCGACCCGGCTACGGCCCGGACGCTCGTGATCGAGACCGTCTTCGGCGCCGCCCGGCTGGCGCGCGAGAGCGGCGAGGAACCCGCCGTCATGCGCGAGCAGGTCACGTCCCCCGGCGGCACGACCGCTGCGGCTCTCGACGTGCTTGAGCGATCGGACATTCGTGATACCTTCGCCCGGGCCATCCGGGCCGCGACGCAACGTTCCCGCCAGCTGGCGGAAGAAGGCGGAAACTGAGCCCATGAACGCGTTGATCTTCATCGTCGATTCGCTGCTGTCCCTCGCGGTCTACGTGTTCCTCCTGCGCCTGCTGCTGCAACTGTCCAGGGGCGACTTCCGCAATCCGCTGTCGCAGGCCATCGTCAAGCTGACCAACTGGCTGGTGCTGCCACTGCGCAAGCTCCTGCCACCCATCGGTCGGTGGACACGGCGTCCCTGGTCGCCGTCTACGCCGCGCAGGTTGCGGCGGTCGGCCTGGTGTTCCTGGTGTCCACAGGCATCGCGATGCCTGTCACGGACCTGCTCTGGTGGGCCCTGAAGAAGACCGTCGTCTCCACACTGCAGCTCTACACCGTGGCCATCGTGGTCTACGCGCTGCTGTCGCTGGTGGCTCCCGGCACCTACAGTCCGGCGGTCGGACTTCTACAGTCCCTCTGCGAGCCGTTGCTGCGTCCGGTTCGGCGGGTGCTGCCCGTCATGGGGGGGCTGGACTTCTCCCCGCTGGTCGTGATCCTCGCGCTGCAGGCCCTGGTACGCCTGATCGTCTGAACCGATGCCTGCCTGGCTGACCCGCCGCGACGACGAGTTGGTGCTGGCGCTGCGCGTCCAGCCGCGCGCATCGCGCGACGAGGTGTCCGGCATCCAGGGCGACCGGCTCAAGCTACGAATCACGGCACCCCCCGTAGATGGAGCCGCGAACGAGCACCTGCGCCGGTATCTGGCCCGGCTTTTCGGCATTCCGGTCTCCCGCGTGACGCTGCTCAAGGGTGCGACGGGCCGCGACAAGCTCGTCTCGCTGGCCGGCGTGGGCGAACTGCCGGAGCCGATCGCCCAGCTGCTGCCGAAAGCCACCGGGCCCGGTCACCCGGCATGACGCCACGCATTGCCAGCTTCATCACTGCGCTGGCGGCGGTCCTGGTCACGGGCTGCGGCGGCAGCAGTGCGCCACCGCCGCCTGTCCCCGCCCGCCTGTTCGAGGACCCCGGATTCGTGGCGACAGGCGACCATGAAATGCGCTACGGCATCGTGCTCGCCAGCGAACTTCCTGCCGAAGTTGCAAAGGCTTACGCGATAAACCGCAGCAAGGATCGAGTCGTCGTCAACGTCTCCGTGCTACACCGTCAGGCAGGCGCCCTGCCGTCGCCAATCGAGGCCGAGGTCGAGGGTGAATGGCGGACGCTCGTCGGCGAGCCGCAGCCGCTGGCATTCCGCGCAGTCCTCGAGGGCGCCGCCGTCTCCTACATCGCCGAAGCGCCGGTCCGCAACCAGGAGCCGACGACGTTCGAGCTCCGCGCACGACCCCCGCATGCTTCGACGATTACCGCAAGTGTCACGCGCAGCTTCGACACGACATCGCGATGAGCCGGAAAAAAGCGGCATAAAATTCATCGCGCCCTCTTATGTAGCGGTTTTTTACGTGGTATCGTGCGCATCGAGTAGTTCGAAGGCGGAACTGAGTCCGCCAAGCCAACCCACAGGAGACGAAGTACATGGCGAAGAAAAATGCGGCGCCGACCAAGTCGCAGATCGTTTCGACGATTGCCGACCAGACCGACCTGACGAAGAAGCAGGTCGTGGCAGTATTCGACGCGCTGAACGGCGTGATGAAGAAGGCGTTGAAGGGCGCCGGAGTCTTCACCCTTCCCGGCGTCTGCAAGATGCGTGTCGTGAAGAAGCCCGCCACCAAGGCGCGCGAAGGCGTGAACCCGTTCACGGGAGCGAAGATGACCATCAAGGCCAAGCCGGCCTCGAAGAAGGTTCGCATCCGCTCTTTGAAGAACCTGAACGAGATGGTGGGCTGATCGACTTACAGTCGAACCATCGCGTTACGAAAAGGGCGGCGAAAGCCGCCCTTTTTGTTGGTTTCCAGAGGTGAGTCGTGAGTCGTGAGTGGTGAGTCGTAAGAAGGCTGTACCGGCTTTATGACTCACCACTCACGACTCACCACTCTACGACTCACCACTCACGACACTCTGACTACTCCCGCCATCCGCTCTTCCCTCAGCCACTCCCCCACCGTCTCGCGCAGCTCCGTGATCCGTCCGTGAAAGAAATGGTCCGCGCCCGGGAAGATCGCGACCTGCGGCGCAGGCTCCACAGTTCGGGTCCACGCCAGCACCGATTCGTGGTTCACCAGTTCGTCGTTGTCGCCCTGCACGACGAGCCAGGGATGCCGTGGCGTCGCGAGCTGTGAGAAATCGAACCGCTGCACCGGCGGCGCCACCGTGACCAGCCGCTCGGCGCCACGCGCCAGCGCCATGCCAAAGGCGACGAAGCTGCCGAAGGAAAAACCCATTGCCCAGAGGCGGCTCGCGCCCAGGGCCTGGCCGGCCCACTGCGCCACGGCCAGCGCGTCGTCCGTCTCGCCGACGCCATTGTCGTACGCACCGTGGCTCCCGCCCACACCGCGGAAATTGAAGCGAATGGTCGCCACGCCGCAATCCAGGGCCGCACGCGCCAGCGCATGCACGACCTTGTTCTGCATGGTCCCGCCAAAGAGCGGATGCGGGTGGCAGCACACGGCACAGACGCCAGGGACCGGCTCGGCGGGGCGCTCCAGCAGCGCCTCGAGCGGGCCGATCGGCCCATCGATGAACAGGCGCTCGGCGACGGGATGGCGATTGGTCATCCTGGAACCGGGCTACTTCGCGTTCTGGATGAACGAGCCGGACTCGACGCCAAGCAGCTCGACCTCGAAGACCAGCGTGGAATCCGGCGGAATCAGGCCGTTGCCGAAACCGCGGCTGCCATAGGCCAGTTCCGGCGGAATGACCAGCCGCCTGAGCCCGCCGACCCGCATGCCCGCAATGCCGACTTCCCATCCCTTGATGACGCGGCCCTCGCCGAGCCTGAACTGGAACGACCGGCCGCGGTCGCGCGAGCTGTCGAACTTCCGGCCGCGATAGCCCAGCGCGTCGGGCTCGTAGAGCCAGCCCGTATAGTGGACCGTCAGCGCCATGCCGAAGCGAGCCTCATCGCCGAAGCCCCTGCGCAGGTCCTCGGTCAGCAGCTGCGGACCGGCCTGCGTGACCGCAACCGTCTCGGCGGGTACGGCCTCGAGCGGCTGCGTCCCGGCCGATGCCGGTTCCGCCGGCGCTGCGTCGGCCGCCGGGCTGGTGGTCGCGTCTCCCGTCGTCTCGTCCTCCGCGCCTTCCTGCGCCGAGGCCAGGGTGAAAGCCAGCGACATTGCCAAGGCGGCCAGGACCGGGAACGGGCGGCAGGTCATTCGGCGTCCCGGCGCAAGTCGAGCGAGGCCGAGTTCATGCAATAACGCAGCCCGGTCGGCTCGGGGCCGTCCTCGAACACGTGCCCGAGGTGGGCGTCGCAACGGGCGCAGGTGACTTCGGTACGGACCATGCCATGACTGATGTCGCGGTGCGTCCGGACGCGGTCGCCGGCCAGCGGCAGCCAGAAGGACGGCCAGCCACAACCGGCGTCGAACTTGGTATCCGACGAGAACAGTTCCTGGCCGCAGCAGACACAGGCGTACACGCCCTTGTCCGTGGTGCGGTAGTACTCGCCCGTGAAGGGACGTTCCGTGCCCTTCTCCTGGGTGACGTGGTACTGCTCTTGCGACAGCCGCGCCTTCAGTTCGTCCTTGGCCGGGATCTTGTCGGTCATGGGGATGCCTCGGGTTACACAGCACCGCCGGCGCCGGCGATGCCCACGATTATAGGGTCGCTGCGCACCGCATTCGTTACTTGCCGCCCGGGACGATGATGGGCGACGCAGCGGCGGCGCCGACCAGGCGGTTGATGCGGCGCACGAATTCGGCCGGGTCGGCCAGCTGACCGCCCTCGCCGAGCACCGCCTGCTCGTGCAGCAGGTGGGCCAGGTCGTCGAACTCCTCGCCGTCGGCCAGCCCGTCCAGTCGCTGCACCAGCGGGTGCGACGGGTTGAGTTCCAGCCAGGCGCGGGACGGCGGCAACTTCTGGCCCGCCGCTTCCAGCAGCTGGCGCAGCTGCGGCCCGAGGTCGTGCTCGTCGCGGACGAGGCAGGACGGCGAATCCGCCAGTCGCTCGCTCGCGCGAACCCCGGCAACCCGGTCCCCGAGCCGACCGGCAATGCGCTCCCACAGCGGCGCCATCGTCGAGGCCGACACGGCGGCGGCCTTGCGTTCACCTTCGGGAATCACTTCCTCGAGGCCGAGCGAACCCTTGGCGACGTCCTTCAGCTGCTTGCCGTCATATTCGCCGAGGTGCCCGATCATCCATTCGTCGATGCGATCGGACAGCAACAACGCCTCGACGCCGTGCGCCCGCAGCTGCTCGAGCTGCGGGCTGCCCCGGGCGGCCTCCAGGCTGCCTGCAACGACGTAGTAGATGTGCTTCTGTCCCGGTTTCATGCGCAGCACATAGTCGCTGAGCGACTGGTCCTGCCCCGAACTGTCCGCGAAAGTCGTGGCGAAGCGCAGCAGCGGGGCAATCCGCTCCCGGTTCGCGGGATCCTCTGCCAGGCCCTCCTTCAGGACGGCGCCGAACTCCTTCCAGAAACTGCGGTACTTTTCCGGCTCGTCCTGCGCCAGCGGCGTGAGCATGTCGAGCACGCGCCTGGTGATCGCCCCGCGAATGGCCCCCACCTCGCGGTCCTCCTGCAGGAGCTCGCGCGACACGTTGAGCGGCAGGTCGCTGGAATCGACGACGCCCTTCACGAAGCGCAGGTAAAGCGGCAGGAACTGCTCGGCGTCGTCGAGGATGAAGACGCGGCGTACATACAGCTTCAGCCCACGGGGGGCCTCGCGGTTATAGAGGTCGAACGGAGCCGCCGAGGGGATGTACAGCAGCGTCGTGTACTCGCGGCGGCCCTCGACGCGGTGGTGCGCCCAGGCCAGCGGATCGCCCGGATCGTGCGAAACGTGGCGATAGAACTCGCGATACTCGTCCTCGGTCAGGTCCTGTTTCTGCCGGGTCCACAGGGCCTGCGCCTGGTTGGCGCGGTCGTAGTCCCCCTTGCCGCCGTCGGGCCGCAGCAGCACCGGGAAGGCGATGTGGTCGGAATAGGTGCGAACGAGCTGCCGCAGCCGGAAGGCCTCGGCGAATTCCGCGGCATCCTCCTTCAGGTGAAGGACGACGCTGGTTCCGCGTTGTGGCCGATCGATGGTTTCCACCGTGAACTCGCCGGTTCCCTCCGACGCCCACCTGACGCCGCTGGAAGCAGGCTCGCCGGCCTTGCGGGAGGACACCTCGACCCGGTCCGCAACGATGAAAGACGAGTAGAAACCGACGCCGAACTGGCCGATCAGCTGGCTGTCCTTCTGTGCGTCGCCGGTGAGCCTGGAGAAGAACTCCGCCGTACCGGACTTGGCGATGGTGCCAAGATGCTCGACGGCTTCCTCGCGCGTCAGGCCTATGCCGGAGTCGGTCACCGTCACCGTCCTCGCCTTCGAGTCGAAGTCGATGCGGATATCCAGCTCGCCGCCGTCGGCCGTGAGTGAGGTGTCCGCCATTGCGGCAAAACGCAACTTGTCGCAGGCGTCGGAGGCATTGGAGATCAGCTCGCGCAGGAATATCTCGCGGTGGCTGTAAAGGGAATGGATCATCAGCTTCAGCAGCTGCTTGACCTCGGCCTGAAAGCCCAGGGTCTCGGTACCGGTTGTGGTCATCGCCATCGCTCCGTTGGTTTCCACGACGCGCAGCGGCGGGCGAAGCCCGGCGGCGCAGGGCAACCGTATGGGGGTGATGACCTTGGGTTTCAAGGGCTTGCGATGCGCCCGTCCTTGCGAACCCCCCGGTTCGCAGCGTAGTCTGCGCGTCTGTTGAAAGGAGCGGACCGGATGCGACGCATCACGATCCTCAATCCCAAGGGCGGGTCCGGCAAGACCACCCTGGCCACGAACCTGGCCGCTTACTACGCCTCGCGCGGTTTCCCGACCGCGCTGTTCGACTACGACCCGCAGGGCTCGAGCTCACGCTGGCTGAAGATCCGCCCACAGACGCTGGCGCCCATTTACGGCGTCGCCGCGTACAAGAATATCCCGGGCATGACGCGCAGCTTCCAGCTCAGGGTGCCGCCCGGCACGACGCGGGTGATCGTCGACACGCCGGCCGCGATCGAGCCGACGCGTTTCGTCGAATACACGCGCGACGCGCAGGCGATCGTGGTGCCCGTGCTGCCGTCGCAGATCGACATCCACGCCTGCACCAAGTGCATCGAACACCTGCTGACGACGGCCAAGATCAAGCGCCGCGAAGGGCGCATAGCGGTGGTCGCCAACCGCGTGCGGCCGAACACCCTGGTGTTCCGTTCGCTGATGCGCTTCCTGGAGACGCTCGACATTCCCATCATGGCGACCTTTCGTGAGTCGCAGAACTACGTGCGGTCGTTCGAGCTGGGGCTCGGGCTGCACGAGATGCAGGCGGAAAGGTCGCTGCCCGACGTCGAGCAATGGGCGCCGCTGGTGGCCTGGCTCGAAAGCCGCAGCCAGGCAGGTGGATTCGGGAGCAAAGCCGCGCGCTGAGACGGCTCAGGGAAACCAGTGCAGCCGCTGGCGCACGACGGCCAGCAGATCGTCGAAGTCATCCAGCAGCTGAAGAATTCGTTCCATGGGGGCGAATAGGGCCCGGAGGGCGCTAGCGGGGCCTTTGCGCATCCTCAGCCGCGTCGGCGTCATCCTTGGCCCAGCTGACGCGCATCTTGTCGGCCCAGGACTTGTAGTGAGTGTAGGTGAACAGCTGGCGCTCGATCGCGCCGTGGCGGTTCGGCGCGACCTTGCGCGCCTGCCACGCGACCGGGGGTTCCGCCCCGGCCGGCGTCGACCGGACCGGTGCCGGTAGCACCGCGAGCTTTGGCTGGCTCATAACACGCGAGTCCTGTTGGGTCACTTGCCCGGGACGTTACGCCCCGAGCCGTGCGGTAAACAGGAACTGGTTCACAGCCCGGCGAGCGCCGGGCGGGGTCACGCGACGATGCGATAGGAGGGCTTGTACTCGCCCAGCAGCTTCATGCGCCGCTGTGCCACGAAGGCCCGCAGCAGCTCGTCGAGGGGCTTGCCGATATCGGCGTCGCCGTGGATCGTGAAAGGGCCTTCGGCCTCGATCAACCTGATCCCCTGCTCCTTGACGTTGCCCGCCACGATGCCGGAGAAGGCGCGACGAAGGTTTGCGGCCAGCTCGTGGACCGGCAGGTCACGCGACAGCACCAGCGACGACATGGACTCGTGACTGACCTCGAAGGGGTGCTGGAACGGCCCGGGGACCTTCAGCAGCCAGTTGAAGTTGTAGGCATCGCCGGCACGGCGGCGGCCGCGGCGAACCACGTCCAGTCCCTGCCTCATCTCGCGGGCTACCTCGGCCGCGTCGTCGACGATGATCCGGTACCGCTTCTGTGCTTCCGGGCCGAGCGTGATGCTGATGAACTGGTCGAGTTGCTCGAAATAGGCCTTGCTTTGGCGCGGCCCCGTAAAGACGACCGGAAACGGCTGGTCCGTATTGGCCGGATCCAGCAGGATGCCGAGCAGGTAGAGGATCTCCTCGGCGGTACCGGCGCCGCCCGGGAACACGACGATGCCGTGGCCGAGACGGACGAAGGCTTCGAGCCGCTTCTCGATGTCCGGCAGGATCACCAGCTGGTTGACGATCGGGTTGGGCGGCTCGGCGGCGATGATGCCTGGTTCCGTCAGGCCGACGTAGCGGCCGTCGCGGACCCGCTGCTTCGAGTGGCCGATGGTCGCGCCCTTCATCGGGCCCTTCATGGCGCCCGGCCCGCACCCGGTGCAGATGTCGAGGCCGCGCAGGCCGAGCTCGTAGCCGACTTCCTTGGTGTATTCGTACTCGTGGCGCGGGATCGAGTGGCCGCCCCAGCAGACCACCAGGTCCGGGCGGCTCTTGTGTTCCAGCGCGTGCGCATTGCGCAGGATGCTGAAGATCGCGTTGGTGATGCTCGGCCCGTCGTTTAGGTCGAACCGCGGCACGACCTCGTTGTGGGTGTAGACGATGTCGCGCAGCACCGCGAACAGGTGCTCCTTTACGCCGCGGATCATCTGGCCGTCGACGAAGGCCGTGCCCGGCGCGTGGCGCATCTCGAGCTTGATGCCCCAGGGCTGGCGGATGATGCGGATATCGAAGTCCTTGTAGGCCTCGAAGATCATCCTCGCGTCGTCCAGCTGGGTCCCGCAGTTCAGCACAGCCAGCGCGCACTGCCTGAACAACGGGTACAGGCCGCCCTGGCCGCGATCCAGCAGCTTGGCGACCTCCTGTTGCGAGAGATTCTCGAGGGCGCCCTTTGGCGCCACCCTGGCGTGCAACACGGCGTCGGCGTCTCCGTTCGTCACGGGCTCGCCGCCGTTGGAACCAGTCTCGGCCGTCTCGGCAATCTTGTCGTTCAAGGAAGGATCTCTATCGGCGTGTCGGGGCGGGTCAGTAGCCACACTTCCAGCATGTCCTCATTGGACAACGCTATGCAGCCGTCCGTCCAGTCGCTCGATAGATAGCGCTCGCGGGGATGTTTCGGAATGTTGGGCAGGCCGTGAATCATGATGAGCCCGCCCGGCCGTACGCCATTCTTGCGCGCCGCAGCGAGGTCCTGCGGGCCCGGATAGGAAACCTGGATCGCGAGGAAGAAGTCGCTCTGCGGGTTGCGGCGGGTCAGCAGGTAGCGGCCCTCCGGCGTGCGAAAGTCGCCCTCCTGCTCCTTCGGGCCACTCGGGTTCAGGCCGAGCGAAATGTGATAGCTCTTGAGCGGCTGTCCGTCGCGGAAGAGCGCCAGCGTCCTGTCCGACTTGCGCACGATGACGCGGTCGGCGGTCCCGAAGGCCTCCGGCCCGGCCTCGAATATGTCGGCGCGCGAAGGCGACGCGACCAGCGCCGCACAGGCCAGGAGCAGAAGGATCCGCATGCTCATGGGCGCGCATTATAGGGCGCAAGCTGAAAAAGTGCGCCGAGACGCGTCTCACGCTTGCGATACCGGACCTGGACTACCGGAGGACCACCTCGCGGCAGCCGCGGCTGGTGGCGTCCGCCACCAGCCGGTAGGAGCCGCCGGCCACGACCTCGGCCTCGATCGCGAATCGCGTGACGACGCCCGCCTCCGGCACGCGGCAGTCGACCAGGAAACTGTGCCTGCCCGGCTGCAGTTCGACCACCGTCTTGCTGACCGGCACCTCGTATTCGTCCACCTTGCGCAGGATCACCTGCACCGGCAGCCCGGCGGACACCGACGGGTCCGCCCTGACGACGGCCCTGTCGGCCTTTGACAGCCGCGCGCCCTCGTAGGCTTGCACGTGGCCGCAGCCCGCCACGCACAGGGCCGCGCCGAGAGTGGCCGCAGCGAGCGTGAATCTGGACAGGGTGGTCATGGGCGAAGTGTAGCGCGAGGCTGGCAGGAAAAAAGGCGGCCCGGAGGCCGCCTGGGAGTCGCACGCGCGCCCTGCTGTCCAGGGCTGGCCAGGCGGGGACCCGGCATGCGCGTGGAAGAACCTCTGGTTCAGGCCGGCATCGGCTCCTTCAGCCGCACTTCGACTCGCCGCAGGACAGGCAGGTCATGCACCCGTCCATCATCACGACCGCGGCGGTGTTGCACTTGGTGCAGAGCTGGGCACCTTCCGGATAGCTCTCCGCGGCAAAGGCGTCCGTCTGCTTGTCGCGCTGCGCCCACTCGGTCCGCTTGGCCTCGATCAGCGCGCGGCGCGCCTCGTCCATCTCCGGCATCTGCAACAGGCCGATGGTCTGCAGGTGGCGCTCCACCACGAAGCCCAGTTCCGCGACGATGGAAGGCATGAACTTGCCGCCCGGCTGCCAGTAACCGCCGCGCGGATCGAAGACCGCCTTCAGCTCTTCCGTCAGGAAGGCGACGTCGCCACCTTTGCGGAACACCGCCGAGATGATCCGCGTCAGCGCGACAATCCACTGGAAGTGGTCGAGGTTCTTGGTGTTGATGAAGATCTCGAACGGCCGCCGGTGCTCATGCTCGGTGCCCTCGTTGAGCATGATGTCGTTGATGGTCACGTACATGGCGTGGTCGGACACCGGCGTCTTGATCTTGTAGGTCGAGCCGATCAGCACGTCCGGCCGCTCGAGCTTCTCGTGCATCCACACGACCTTGCCGGCGCCTTCCTTACGGCCGCGACCGTCCTTCGAGGCGCCCTTCTCGGGCTTCTCCGCTTCCGGCTTCTGGACCCGGTACTTGACGATCTTCTTGCCGATATTCAGCGTGCTCATTCCTTGTCCCTCGATTCCCGTGCGCAGCTTCAGAACTTGCCGTAATAGCCTTCTTTCAGCGCGTCAAACAGGTTGGCGGCGGTATGGGTCTCGCCGTCGTACTCGATTTCCTGGTCGCCCTTGACCTCGACCTCGGTGCCGTCCTCGAGCGTGAAGACGTAGGTCGTGTTCTTCAGGTCCTCTTCCTTCACGAGCACACCCTGGAAAGCCTCCGGGTTGAAGCGGAACGTGGTGCAGCCCTTCAGGCCCCGCTCATGCGCGTACAGGTAGATGTCCTTGAATTTCTCGTAGGCGAAATCCGTCGCCACGTTGGCCGTCTTGGAGATGGACGAGTCCACCCACTTCTGGGCAGCCGCCTGGATGTCGACGTGCTCCTTCGGGCCGATGTCGTCGGCCGTGATGAAGTACGCCGGCAGCTTCTCGGTCTCGTTGGTCGAGTTCGGCATGGCCCGCGGGTTGATCAGCTCGCGGTAGGCGAGCATCTCGAAGGAGTAGACGTCGATGCGTTCCTTCGACTTCTTGCCCTCGCGGATGACGTTGCGGAAGTAGTGGTGCGCGAACGACGGCTCGATGCCGTTGCTGGCGTTGTTGGCCAGCGACAGCGAAATGGTCCCGGTGGGCGCGATCGAGCTGTGATGGGTGAAGCGCGCGCCGATGGACTCCAGTTCCTTGGTCAGCGCCGGCGCAACCTCCGCCAGGCGCTGCATGTAGCGGCTGTAGCGGACGTGCAGGACTCGCCCGGGGATGCGGTCGCCGACCTTCCAGCCATCGTCCTTCATCTCGGGCCGCTTGCGGAGCATTTCCTTCGTGACCGGGAACTTCTCGGTCATGATCGGCGCCGGCCCCTTCTCGCGCGCCAGGTCGAGAGCGGCCTCCCAGCCGGCCACCGCCATCTCGCGGGCGACGTTTTCAGTGAACGCGACCGACTCCTTCGAGCCGTACTTCATGCCCAGCATGGTGATGGACGAGCCCAGGCCGAGAAAGCCCATGCCGTGACGGCGCTTGCGCAGGATTTCCTCGCGCTGGCGGCCGAGCGGCAGGCCGTTGATCTCCACGACGTTGTCCAGCATCCGCGTGAACACCCGGACGACCTCGCGGTACTCGCTCCAGTCGAACTCGGCCTCGGCCGTGAACGGGCTGCGGACGAAGCGAGTCAGGTTGACCGAGCCCAGCAGGCAGGAGCCGTAGGGCGGCAGCGGTTGCTCGCCGCAGGGATTGGTGGCGCGGATGTTCTCGCACCACCAGTTGTTGTTCATCTCGTTGACGCGGTCGATCAGGACGAAGCCCGGCTCCGCGAAGTCGTAGGTGGACGTCATGATGACGTCCCACAGCCGTTGCGCCGGCAGGCTGCGGTAGACCTTGCAGGCCACCAGCCCCTCGTCGTTGGCGACGTACCGCTCGGTCGTCGGCCACTCGCGCCAGACGAACTGGCTTGCGTCGCTCAGGTCGTGCTCGGCCGGGTCGTATTCGGCCAGCGACAGCGGGAAGGCCAGCTTCCAGTCGCCGTCCTCGCGCACGGCCTTCATGAATTCATCGGTCACCAGCAGCGACAGGTTGAACTGGCGCAGGCGGCCGTTCTCGCGCTTGGCGCGGACGAAATCGATGGCGTCGGGATGACCGACGTCGAAAGTGCCCATCTGCGCACCGCGGCGGCCGCCCGCCGAGGACACCGTGAAGCACATCTTGTCGTAGATATCCATGAACGACAGCGGCCCGGAGGTATAGGCGCCCGCGCCGGAGACGTATGCGCCGCGCGGCCGCAGCGTCGAGAACTCGTAGCCGATGCCGCAGCCGGCCTTCAGCGTCAGCCCGGCTTCATGGACCTTGCCCAGGATGTCGTCCATTGAATCGAGGATCGTGCCGGAAACGGTGCAGTTGATCGTCGACGTCGCGGGCTTGTGCGCCAGGGCGCCGGCATTCGACATGATGCGGCCGGCCGGAATGGCGCCCTTGCGCAGCGCCCACACGAAGCGCTCGAACCACTGGTCGCGCAGTTCCGGCTCTTCCACGTCCGACAGGGCCCGCGCGACGCGCTGCCACGTGTCATCCATGGTCTCGTCGATGGGGAGAACCATCCTTGGCCGTCAGGCGGTACTTCTTGTCCCAGATGTCGAGCGACGCCTCCTGAAAAGAAATCTGATCCACGTCTTTGGGCTCGATCTTGACCGCAGTGCTCATGAGCTTCTTGCCGCTCCCCTGGGTGCCTGGCTGGCGCTTCTAGGCGCAAAAATGTCGAATCTCCGGAATGAAAGCCGAACCGCACCTGAGGACGGTATTGAGGTATTCCCCCGAAGATCCCTGCTGTTCTTCTGACCCCACCTTACAACTCACGGGCAGCTACAAGATGTTGTGTCAGGGTTGTCAAAGTATTGCCCCTTTCGCGTCACTGTCAAGAATTTTGTTGGTCGAAATTGGACTCAATTTATAGTTGTTTTTTCAACAGGTTACAAGTGGCACTTCAGAAGCTTTCCGGAGAGCGTCGGAAGCTGCCTATGTCAAGCGCGGATTTCATCAAACTACCAGATCTTGTATGCAAGCGGCGACCTCGGGAAGTGCGAAAGTTGTCCGCCAAGCGCCCTTTGACGCTCCCTTGAAAGCCTCGTCATCGCCCCTATTTATCGATCAACACGCCGATTTTCCTGCTACCCATACTTGATCGGAGGACATGAAGATGAACGTTGCATTCAACGAGCCCTGGAGGCTGGTCAATCGCCTGCATCGCGACCTCGACAGGCTGATGGGCGCGCCGCAGGCCGCTGGCGAGGACGAGACGAGCGCCCTGGCAAGCTGGATCCCGGCCATCGACATCCGCGAGGAAGAAAAGCAGTTCGTGCTGTATGCCGACCTGCCGGGCGTGGACCCCGCAAACATCGAGGTGACGCTGGACAATGGCGTGCTGACGATCCGCGGCCGGCGCGACCTGGCGGACCGTGACGAACGCAGCGGCTATCGCCGCGTCGAGCGGGTCAGCGGCGAGTTCTTCCGGCGCTTCGGACTGCCGGACACTGCCGACTCCCAGTCGGTGAAGGCCCGCTGCACCAACGGCGTGCTCGAAGTGAGCATCCCCAAGCAGCCGCAGGTGCTGCCGCGACGGATCTCCGTCGAGTCCGCCTGAGGCAGCTGAAAGATCGTCCCGCGCCCCCCTGTTCGCGGGATCCGGGCCGGGGCCGCCGCCCTGCTGAGGCGGCGGCCCGGGCTTTTTTGGCCGCCGCGTGAGGTTGGCAACGGAACTCAGGCCCCGATGTGCCTGTCACACAGGGCCGTAACAGCGAGTTTTTGCACTCGCCACCATGGCCCCAAGAGGTTCCCCCCAGATGAAGCAAGTCCTCGGCGTCGCGACCCTGTCGCTGCTCGCATTCACCGCCAGCGCGGCAACCGCACTGCCCCCCCAGGTCGACGGGCAGCCGATGCCAAGCCTGGCGCCCATCGTGCAGCGGGTCGCCCCCGCCGTCGTCAACATCGGGGTCAAGGGCACCGTTGCGGCTCCCCAGCATCCGTTCTTCGACGATCCCAACTTCCGCCGCTTTTTCGGCATGCCGCCCGGCGGCGCCCCGCGCGAGCGCGAGTTTCGCAGCGCCGGCTCCGGCGTGATCGTGGACGCGAAGAGCGGCTACATCGTGACCAACGCCCACGTGGTGGAGAACGCCAAGGAAATCACGGTGACGCTCGTGGACGATCGCGAGCTGCAGGCCGAGGTCGTGGGCGCCGACAAGGGCTCCGATGTCGCGGTCATCAAGATCAAGGACGGCAAGCTGCCTGGCGACATCCAGCTGGCCGACTCGGCGCAGGTGCAGGTGGGCGACTTCGTCGTCGCCGTGGGCAATCCCTTCGGCCTGCAACACACCGTCACCTCGGGCATCGTCAGCGCGCTGGGGCGCTCCGGCATCAACCCGGAGGGCTACGAGAACTTCATCCAGACCGACGCGGCGATCAATCCCGGCAATTCCGGCGGCGCGCTGGTCAACCTGCGCGGCCAGCTGGTTGGCATCAACACCGCGATCCTGTCGCAGTCTGGCGGCAACATGGGCATCGGCTTCGCGATCCCGTCGAACATGGTCAAGTCGGTCATGGACCAGCTGATCGAGTTCGGCGAGGTGAAGCGCGGCGTGCTCGGGGTGACCATCCTGAGCCTCGACGCGGACTACCGGAAGTCGCTGGGCCTGACAGACGACGTGCAGGGCGCGCTGGTCTCCCAGGTGATGGAAGGCTCCGCGGCGGAGAAGTCCGGCATCGTCGCCGGCGACGTCATCACCACGGTCAACGGCAAGCCGGTGAAGGGCGCGGGCGAGCTGCGCAACCTGATCGGCATGGCGCGGGTCGGCGACAAGGTGGAACTCGGCATCCTGCACGAAGGCACGCCGCGCACGATCGTCGCGGTCATCGGCAAGCAGACCGAACTCGCGGAGGCGGCCGGCGACCTGCACCCGGCCCTGGCCGGCGCCGACTTCGCCGATGCACCGCCGGAGGAAGTCTCCGGGGGTGGCGTGCTGGTCAGGTCGGTCGCGCCCGGCAGCCCGGCCGCGAGCATCGGGCTGCGGTCGAACGACGTGATCATCGGCATCGACCGGACCCGCGTGAACGGCGTCAGCAAGTTCGCCGAGGCGATCCGCGAGCGGAGCAGCTTCCTGATCACGCTGCGGCGCGGAAGCCAGACCGTGATCCTGCCCGTGAGGTGAGGGCCGGATCGTGAGTGGTGAGTCGTGAGTCGGAAGGCGGATGAGCGGATAGCGGATAGCGGATAGCGGATAGCGGATAGCGGATAGCGGATAGAAGTGTGCCGCTACCAGGCGGCTGGCGATGAATCACGAGACGGGCGGGGGCTGGGTCCTCCGGCGAGCGAGTTTCTGCCTTTCCGAGCGAGCGGGGGATGCCCGGCCCCGCCCGCTCCTCTCTATCCGCCATTCGCGATCCGCTTCTCTATAATCACCGGATGCGCTCCCGTAACGTCTGTGTCCTCGGCGGATCCGGCTACGTCGGCACCCACCTGTGCTCCGGCCTCGCCCGCTCCGGCCATCGCATCACCGTCCTGACGCGTAGCGTCGAGCGGGCCAAGCACCTGCGCGTGCTGCCCTCGGTGAAACTCGTCGCCTGCAATGTCCACGACGAAGGGCAACTGGCCGCCGCCATGAGCGGCCACGACTCGGTTATCAACCTGGTCGGTATCCTCAACGAAAGCGGCCGCAACGGCGCCGGCTTCCGGCAGGCGCACTCGGAGCTGGCGCGAAAGGTCGTGCGAGCATGTGCTGACAACCGCATCGACCGGCTGCTGCACATGAGCGGGTTGCACGCCGACGCCGACCACGGCCCGAGCCACTACCTGCGCTCCAAGGGCGAGGCCGAGCGCATCGTGCGCGAGGAAGGCGGGCCTGACTTCAAGTGGACCATCTTCCAGCCTTCGGTCATTTTTGGCAGCGGCGACTCGTTCATTAACCGCTTCGCGACGTTGCTGCAGATCATCCCGCTGTGGATGCCGCTGGCAAAGCCCGAGTCGCGGCTGGCGCCGGTGTGGATTGAAGACGTCGTTGCGGCGATGCTGCTGTCGCTCGCCGACGACGATACCAGCGGCGAGTCTTACCAGCTCTGCGGCCCCGAGGTGTTCACGCTGCGGCAGATCGTCTGCTACATCCGCGACGAGCTGCGCCTGCGACGCGCCATCGTCGGCCTGCCCGACGCACTCTCGCGACTGCAGGCAGCCATCATGGATTTCGTCCCGGGCAAGCCGTTCTCGACCGATAACTACCGCTCACTCAGCGTGGACAGCGTCTGCACGGTCAGCGGCTTCGCGCGGCTGGGAATCCAGCCCCAGGCGATGCAGGCGGTCGTCCCGCACTACCTCGGACTCGAGGGCGGACGCAGCCGCTACGCCCTGTTCCGCCGCCGCGCCCGCCGCTGAAGCGCCCTGGCAGACGCGCGCCGCGCGCGCCTCGTCCGTCTCGCGGCCGGCCTGCTGCACCGCCCGGTAAAACGCCGGCAGGTCGAATTCCACCTCGGCCAGCAGGCGCGTGAAACCCGGCACGCATTCGTGGTAGGTCGACACGGCTGCAAGCCGCGCATTGTTGAGCTCCGCCGCCATCATTTGGTCCAGGTTGGCGCTGTCCTCCCAGCCGGCACGCAGGGCCTGGTAGTCCGCCTTCAGCCTGTCGAACTCCCGCAGCTTCGCCTTGCGCATTTCGTCGGCGGACAGGCCGGATGAGTAAACCTCCGCCAGCCGCTGCCGCGCCTCCGCCATCAGGTCGGTCACTGCGACCAGCCTGTCGCGGGCCTGCTGGAAGTCGGCCAGTTCGTCCGCGCGGTGTAGCGACTCCAGCCAGCGCCGCACGCCTTCGAGCTCGACCGTGGTGGCGAAGGACTCGTTGAACGCGCTGTCGCCAGGCACATAGGCCTCCTGGTGCGCCAGCTCGTGGAAGATCAGGGCGGCCAGGTCTATTTCGTCGTAGCGCAGCATCGTGGACAGGATGGGATCCTCGAAGTGCCCGAGCGTCGAGTAGGCGGCCACCGGCGCCAGGTAGACGTCGTACCCCTCGCCGCGCAGGCGGCTCGCATAGTCGCGCGCCCGGGCTTCGTCGAAATAGCCGCGATAGGCCACGCAACCGGCAATGGGGAAGCACCAGGTCTTCGGTTCGACCGAGAATTCGGGCGCGGCGAACACGTTCCAGACGACGTAGGGGCGATCCAGCTCGACGTAACCCGTGAAAGTGCCGTTGTCCGGCAACGCCAGCGCGTCGCTCGCGAACCGCCGCGCCCGGCCCGCGTAGTCGAGCCGCGCGCGGACTGCCTCCGGCGTGGCGGGATCAGCGATCACTTCGGCGACCGGCCGTCGCGCCCAGTTGAGCTCCAGCTGGCCGGCGGTGACGTGCATCAGGTAGCAGCCGGGCAGCGCCAGGAAGGCGAGCGCCAGCGTCGCCAGGGCGGCGCGGCGAGCGCCATCGGAGTAACGGCCTGCTTCCGGTAACATGACTGCATGGAAGTCTATCTGGTTGGCGGCGCGGTCCGGGACGAGTTGCTGGGCCTGCCCGTGAAGGAACGCGACTGGGTCGTGGTCGGCGCCACCCAGGACGAACTCGAACGCCTGGGATTCCGGGCCGTTGGCCGCGACTTCCCGGTGTTCCTGCATCCCGAGACCCACGAGGAACACGCGCTGGCACGGACCGAGCGCAAGACCGGCCCGGGCTATCGCGGGTTCGCGGTGCACTGCGCGCCCGACGTGACGCTGGAGGAAGACCTGCGGCGGCGCGACCTGACCATCAACGCGATGGCGCGCAGCGACGACGGCCGGCTCATCGACCCGTTCGCCGGCCAGGCCGACCTGCAGGACAAGCTGCTGCGCCATGTCTCCGACGCGTTCGCGGAAGACCCGGTCCGCATCCTGCGGGTGGCGCGCTTTGCCGCCCGCTTTGCGCCACTGGGATTCGTCATGGCCCCGGAAACCGTCGAGCTGATGCGCGCCATGGTCGAATCCGGCGAGGTGGACGCGCTGGTCCCCGAGCGGGTCTGGCAGGAAACGCAGAAAGCGCTGGGAGAGCCGCGGCCGGATGCCTTTCTGGCGACGCTGCGGGACTGCGGCGCGCTGGCGCGCATCTTCCCGGAACTGGATGCCCTGTGGGGCGTGCCGCAGCCCCCCCGCTGGCACCCGGAAGTCGACACCGGCGTGCACATGCTGCTGGTCATGCAGCAGGCGGCAAGACTGACGGACAGCCCGAGGATCCGCTTCGCGGCCCTGATGCACGACCTCGGCAAGGGCGAGACGCCGCCGGACCTGTGGCCGAGGCATATCGGCCACGAGGAGCGCAGCGCCAGGCTGGTGCGTGAGCTTTCGGATCGCCTGCGCGTGCCGACGGACTACCGCCACCTGGCGGAGTTGACGGCGCGCTGGCACGGGCTGGTCCACCGCGCGCTAGAGCTGCGCGCGACGACCATACTGCAGCTGCTGGAGCACTGCGACGCACTGCGCCGGCCAGAGCGCTTCCGGGAATTCCTGGTGGCCTGCGAGGCCGACTTCCGCGGCCGCACGGGCTGGGAGCGGAAGTCCTATCCGGAGGCCGCGCTGCTCTCCAACGCGCTGGACGCCGCGCTCGGCGCCACGCTCAGCAAGGAAGAGCGCCGCGGCCTGTCCGGCGAGGAGATCGGCGAGGCGCTGCGCAAGAAGCGCCTGGCGGCGATCGGGGCGTCGCTCGAAGGGAGCTGATCCGGGGGACCGCACCACTCATCAGGTAGCGAGACCCTTTCCCATAAGCCGTGGAACGGCGGATCTGGCGGCACCAACCGCCAGATCTCGCCGGTCTCGCCGTCGCGGTACCAGCTGCCACCGTAGATCTCACCCCGACCGTAGTCTTCTTGTGTCGCGACCTCTTCCGCATACCCGGCGGCCACTTCGCGGCGCAGGTATTCCACGAAGCGATCGAATTCGATTAGGGCTCGCAAAGCCCGTGAATCTCGTACCACCGGCTCATCTCAGCCACCTCGCATCAACGCGGGGCCTGTAGATCTGCTCCGTGCCGCCGACGAGCCCTCTCTTGGCGCCGTTGCACCCTCGTAGTTTAGCGTCCCGGCTGGTATCTCCGCCCGGATGACGAACTCGTGTGGCCGGGTTACGCCAGTTCTGGTCCATGGCCAAATCAAGCCCACCGATTGCAGCGGGCCCGCTGGGCTCGCTGGTGGTCGAGAAACCGATCGACGGGATTGTCTCGAACCCTGGGTTGCCCGATGACCGCAAGAGCGGGCATCGAGCCGCCGTGCCTAAGTGCCACTACAAAATGTACCTCGCAATCTCCTCAGCCAGCGGCCCGGGATTCACCGGGACCATACGCCACACCCCGCGCGATACGGGCTTGCGGCCGGACGGCGCGACCCGCCTGGGCCGCATCATGAATCCACGACCCAGCAGGAAGACATCGCCAACAGTGGCGCCGTAGAAGCAACGACGCATCGAGATAGTCACCACTCTTGAGCGCAGCCGGCGCCTGACCTGCGTAGTACCAACCGGGCAACAGGTTGAGCGATGCGCGCCCAAGCCCAGACCAGGACTCGAGGGATCGCCAGTCCGCTTGGCCCGGTGCGACAGCCGGAGGAGCTGAGCCCGCAGCCTCCCGGCGGCCAGCGCCTGCACACGCCATCGCCGACCCATCCTGGCCACAGGGATCGCGTTGAGCTGCGGACGCCGCCTGGCCATTCGATCCACTGCGCCAGAGCTGGTAGGCTGCCAAGGAGCCGCTCATGCCACGGCCTTCGCGAAGGCCCGTCACGGTAACTCCCTGGCATCTCCCATCCGGTCCGTGCATGCACCGGACTTCCTCGAGCCCGCTCGGGTCAATCACGGACAGCGGGTTGTTCCACGCATAGGAATAGCGGTTCAGGTCCTGGCCGTAGGACGGATCCTGCACCACGGGATCGGCACTGAGAAAGCGTGCGATCACCGGATCGTAGACGCGCCCGTTCATGTGGACCAGGCCGAGATTGTCCAGATGCTCGTGTCCGGTGAAGCCATCGCGCGTCGTCGAGCGGATGGCTGCCCAGTCCGAGATGGTCGGGTACATCGTGCCGTCATTGCCCCGACGCCGTCCGAAGGCGTCGAAGCTTTCCGACACGATAGGGACCCCGGTCGTACCGTCGACGATCCGGTCAGTGCCACCGAGATGGTCGTGCGTCGGATGGTAGGTCCGGGCGGGGCTGCCATCGCCATACCGCAGGTGAATGGCGGTGGTGCCGGCAGGGCCCTGCACGTAGTGGCGCCAGACGGTCGCTCCGTCCCGCATGACTTTCTCGACCAGTCCGCCGACGTAGATGGTCGTCTCGTTCGTACCGGCGCCGGTCGCCACCTGTTTCCAGCGATTCCGCAGCGGGCCGTACCAGAACTGGCTCAGGTTTGCCGCCCGGGGCCGACAGCGTTCTGGGCAGGTTGTAGCTGTACCAGGCGATGCTGGAGCCGTTGCGACTGGTCATGTTGCCGTTGGCGTCGTACCCATAGGAGTTCGAGCCCGCCTTCGTCACCGCATGGCGTCGGGTGCCGTCATAGCTGTAGCAGGGCGACGCCGTCGGGCATACGTCCGATTTCCACAGGATATTTCCCAGCAGGTCGTAGCCCAGCGACACGCCCGTTGCGCCGTTCAGCGTCGTCGCGTCGAGACGATTTTCGGCGTCGTAGCCGAAGGTCTCGTTCAGGTTGCGGCTGCGGTCCCGGCGCTCGAGCAGGTTGCCCATCGCATCCCAGCGATACGAGAGATCCTGGGCGGGTGCGGCGCCGCCCGTGCTCGCCCAGCGGTACTCGATCAATCCCGTCAGCGGACTGAATCCCGACACGACCCTGACTGCAGCGCCAAGGGTTTCGTCGATCACGTTGCCCGCCGCATCGGTTGCCCCGAGTTGCCAGAGCGCAGTGCCCGGCGCCGACCGATCCACGATCCGCACCGGCTGGCCCTGCTCGTACTCATAACCGACCTGCAGCCGGTAGCCGGCGGTGCTGACCGGATACGTCAGCGTCTTGAGCTGTCCGGCGGCATCGTAGGCGTACCTGAACTCGTAGATCGCGTCCGAGCTGATCCGTCGTGAGGCCAGCCGCGCCAGCGAGTCATAGATATAGCTCTCGGAGTAGCCGGGGCTCGACACGGCAGCGAGTCGGCCGACGTTCCTGGCCGCCCGGGACGCGCCCCAGGTCCACCTCGTCACACCCTCCGCTTCGACGCGGCCGATCGGCCGGCCCAGCAGGTCGTAGGAAACGGTCGTCGTCTGCGCCTTGGCATCGGTCCACGCCACGACCTCGCCCAGCGCGTTGGGAACGATCGACCAGGCGCCCAGGTCCATGTCGAAATGGCCGGTCTTCATTCCGCGGATGTTGTAGGCGATCTTGCTGGTGGTGTTGCCGAGAGCATCGTCGACCCGGAGCAACTCGCCGAAAGCGCCGTGCTGGTAACGCGATGTTCCCCCCAGTGCGTCGGTCACGCTGACCAGGTCGCCCCAGGCGGTCCAGCGTCGCGTGGACTGGCCGCCCAATGCATCGGCGCTTTTGGCGTTGAGCGCATCGTATTCGTAGCTGAGCGAGCGCTCGACCGATCCACTCGCCGATCGGAGTGAGGCTACCGTCAGGCGACCCAGGCCGTCATAGTCATAGTGCCAGCCGGCGGGACTCAGGCCACCGGACCAGTACGGGACCGAGCGGCTGGCAACGCGCCCGTGGCTGTCGAAGTTCACAGCCTCCTCGGCATAGGCGCCGCCTGCCCTGCGGGTCGCAACGCGCAGGCTGCGATCGAATCGATCGAATTCCGCAAGCATCGAGCCGGTGTCGCTGCCCGCGGCATCCTGCTCATCGCGCCTGAGGCTGTACCGTGCGCGCGAGTCGCATTCGGCCCCGCACTTCGCCCGGCTCCATGTCGCGCGGGTGCCATCCGGGCGAGTCTCCCGCAGGAGCCGGCCGAAAGTGTCGTACGCCCAACGAGTCGTCAGGCCGTTCGTGTCGGTCAGCGCGACCGGCAGCCCGGCGCCTTCCTCCCAGGAGACCACGGTCGTCTCGTACAACGGGTTCGTCAACGCAATCGGGAATCGCCCGCGCGCACCCCAGCCGACAGTCGTCGATGCGCGGCGCCATGCCGACACCCGTGACCGTGCGGCGGGAGTTGTTGCCGAAAGCGTCGTAGGCAAGGTCCGTGGTCACCTGCCAGCGCGGGTCGCCCGGCTGCCACTTGCTGGCGTGTCAGGCGACAGGCCGCCGTGTCCCAGGCCTGCGACCCGCTGCGCGTGACCGGGTCGCCGCCCGGCAGGCTGTGCTGGGCGGTGACCCGTGTCGTACCCGGCCTGCCGAGGCACCAGTGGGTCGTATCGTTCAGGACCGACTCGTGCTGGATCCTCTCGGTCCGTGTCGCGCCCGGGTTCTCGCCGCCGGCCCCTTCCGTGACGATGATCCGGGCATCGGTCACCAGGCCCGAGATCGAATCAATGGAGTTCGCGCTGACGGAAATCGTCGTGTGTGCCTCGCCCCCGGCCCCGCGGTAGGGGTCGAATCGCGTTTCACGACTTGAGGACACGTACGGGAAGTGCCGCGCCGCATACCCGCTCCCGTGAGTGAGCGTCGCCCAGTCGCGGCTGGTCTCCCGAACCGCTCGGCCGTTGGACAGCTTCACGATGTGGCGCGCACTGCGCCCGGCATAGGGGTGGTCCTGCCGGTACTCGTCTTCGAAAACCATGCCTGGGGACGGCGCAAGTTGAGTCGCTACACGTCGCGCAAAGCCAAGGTCCCCACGTCCTGTCAGGTCGCTGCGCAGTCCTGCGTAGGCGTAGCTCGTGACTGCCATCGAGTCGAGACCAGAGCCGTCGCTCACGGACAGGCGCGACACGACCGTACGCGCGTCCTGCAAGTCGCGCTGGGGATAGACGGCGCCCGAGTATTTCGTATGGATCTTGCGGGTCGGTGGCCACCGCATAGTCGAAACGCGTCGCGACGCCAAAGCCATCGGCGACCGACAGCAGCAGGTCCGGGACCGGCCCCTCGTGCAGGCGGTAGCTCAGCCGTGGCCCGGCCCGGGTCGCCAGGTCCTGCAGCCCATCGCCGTCGAGATCAGCCACGACCACCGTCGATGGCGACCCGTGCGCCACACCGGTGTCCATCGCTGGCAGCAGGCTGTCACCGGCCGATTGCACGACTTTCCATGTCGAGGACGCATCGCCGTAGAGCAGGTCGTCCTTGCCGTCGGCGTTCCAGTCGATGACGGCGATCGCGTGGCGCAGCGCGCCGTAGGCAGGACCCGCAATTTCGAGACCGTAGGGGCCGCTGACGAGGCACCCGCTGAAGCGGACTCGCCAGCTGCCCTGGTAATGCGGATAGGCAATGTCGGTACAGCCGTCACCGTTGATGTCTGCCGGCACGGCACCCGAGATGGCGCTCGCGAACGGTTCGCTCATCCTCTCGTCCGCGGAGATCCTGGCGAGCGAGTAATTCTCGTTCATCAGCAGGTCTTCACGTCCGTCGCCGTCGAGGTCGATGCGCTGCCCCGGGCGGCCAAGAAATTCGCCGCCCTCCGCGTAGTCGTAGCCGGCGGAGTACCCCTGCTCGTAGAGCACGACCGGCGACCCGGAGAAGCCCAGGCCGGGCTTGTTGTAGCGCGCGCGAACCTGCAGGAGATTGCCTGACGTGCCAACCATCTCCGTGTAGGCAAGGTCCGACAGGCCGTCGCCATTGAGGTCGACGCCGCGGAAGTCGCCATCAGTCGCGGTGATACCGGTTTCGACTGTTCCGCCCAGCCCATTCGCGCCGCCGAGGACCACCTGCCACCGCCCGGCTGCGGAGACCAGCAGGGCGTCCCGCGCCCCGTCACCGTCATAGTCGAGTGGCACGCCGACACCGTTCGGCGCCGCGATTCCGGTATCGATTTCGGCGCCATATCCACCCGTGGCGACTGCGAGCCGAAAGTGTACCGTCGCGGCATCCAGCGAACCGCCCGCCCAGACCAGGTCGTCGCGGCCGTCGCCATTCACATCCGCCGCCCACCAGCGCTTGGGCTCGGCGATCCAGGCGCTTGCCGCCGATAGTCACCGGGTGTGAGGTCTCCTGCCCCAGGCCCGGCCGGCCGTCCTGCCAGCCCAGCACGGTCGGCGCGAGGCATTCGGCCGCACCGACGCCGCACTCGCGTAGCGACGCCAGCCGACTCCGGCCGGCCGTCGACAGCAGCGGCTCGTAGTCGAGCTCATGGCGCTTCAATACCGAGCCGTTGTAGAGCAGGTCGATGCGCGCAAGGCGGACCATCTGCCTGACCGGCGATCCGGCCACGTAGCTGAGGTCCGACTCCTGTGGCCGGCCGATTTTCATAGGAAAAGGCCAACTCATGCGTCGGCGCAATCCCTTGGGAGGGGTTGCCGTTGTAGCGAATGCTGGCGATGCGGAAGCTTCCTGTGGCGGCATCCTCCGTGTAGCGGAAGTCGATCGTATTGCCGGCGCGATCGCGCACCTGGTTGAGCGCCCAGGCCCGCGGCGTCCACAGCTTCCCGGACCAGTCGATCCTGGAGTCCGCCGTCGCACCGTACTCGTGCAACAAGCCGTCGGCCGCCTCGACCAGAAAATACTGCGGCCCGGCACCCGCCGTTCCGTAGGAACGGATACGGGCGAGCGAATCGATCTCCGTCCGGTACTCGCCGCCGGCGCTGCCATAAGCAACCCCATTGACGACGACCAGCCGATGGCCGTCGAGACAGAACCGGTCGGATCGGGATTGCGTCACCGGTCCCGCAACGCCGTCCAGGGCGATCGTTCGCCGGCAACGCGAGATCGAGGACAACCCGCCGACCGTCCAGCCCGCGCCGAGCATGCCGCCGGCAACCGTATGCCGGTATTCCAGGGACAGCCTTGGCGTGAGCCCGTTGGTTCCAGGCGGCAGGTCGAGCGGAATCGAATACTGCGCCTCGCCGCCAGGCGAGACCTGTTGCATGGCCAGGGCTGCGCCCCACCGCGATGCCTGCGGGCGCCGCTGGCGGCAGGCTCCTCCGGCGACGGGCGCACCGGTTCTATCGGATCGTCGATGTAGCGCGAAATCGGCCCAGCGATCGCGAGCCCCGGAGATCCCGCCAGCCAAATCAACAATACCCCGGCTACCCGGGGCAGCAGTGCCCGCAACCTGTACATGCCCGACCTCCTTGTCGTGCTCCGCCGCCGCTTGCGGCGCTCTCTCACCCGGAACCGGCAACATTCCATGTGCCGGAAGCCAGCGCGCCAATGAAGCGCGCCTGGAGGTGAACTTAAGCGGAGGTGAGGGCCTGCGGGGCTAGAGCGAGCCCTTTCGCAACGAACGAGTCACAAAGGGCACGAGTCGCAGCCTTCAGCCAAAGTGCATGACGATGATCGCGGCGATGAAGATCCGGTAGAGCGTGAACGGCAGCAGGCCGATCTTCTCGATCACCTTCAGCAGCACGTGGATGCAGGCATAGCCGGTGATGCCGGAAACTACCAGGCCGAGCAACATCGTTTGCCAGTCCACGGCCTGGCCGGACGACAGCAGCTTGAGGAATTCGTAGCCGCCCGCCATGGCGATGCCCGGCACCGCGAGCAGGAAGGAGAAGCGGGCCGCTGCAGAGCGAGTCAGGCCGAGCCCGAGGCCGGCGGTAATGGTGATCCCCGAGCGCGACGTGCCCGGCAGCAGCGCCAGCGCCTGCGCGCAGCCGATGATCACGGCCTGCCGCCAGCCGACGGAATATTCGTCCAGCGACTGCTTGCCCAGCTTGTCGGCCAGCCACATCAGGATGCCGTAGAAGGTCAGCGTCCCGGCGACGAACAGCGGGTTGCGCAGGTGTTCCTCGATCGCGCCGCCAAAGGCCAGCCCGACGACGCCAACGGGAATGGTTCCGAGGATCACGCACCAGGCCAGCCTTGCGTCGGGTGTCGTTTCGCGGCGCTTCAGCGACGTGAACCAGGCCAGCGTCATCGCCATGAGCGGGCGGCGGAAATATGCGACCACGGCAATGAGCGTGCCGACGTGCAGTGCGACGTCGAAGGCCATGCCCTGGTCTTGCCAGCCGAAGAAGTGCGGGATCAGGATCAGGTGGCCGGAACTCGAGATCGGCAGGAACTCGGACAACCCCTGCACGATGGCGAGAATGATGGCCTGAATCGGATCCACGTTGCTGAACCTCAGAGTGTCGCCGCGAGGTCGCGAAATGCGAACCCGCCAAGCGGCTCGTCGAGCCCGCGCGTCAGCGCCATGACCTTGAACCGCTCGCCCATCTCGCCCGGCATGACCAGCGTCGAGGCGGCCTGTGCCAATCTTGCCCGACCCACGGCGTCGAGTCCCTCCCCGGCGGCTGCCAGCTCGCGATCGAGCCCGGCGGCCAGCAGGAAATGCGCCTGCGTGCTGAACCCGCCCACGTCGAGCCCGGCTTCGGCCCCCGCTTCGGCGAGCTCGGTGAAGTCGACCCACGCGGTGATGTCCTGCAGCCCGGGATTCGACAACACGTCTTCCACGCGCCGGTGGCGGAAGAACCCGCACAGCGATCCGCCCGAGCGCGACGGGTGGTAGTAATGCATGCGGGCCAGCCCGTAGTCCACGAACAGCATCGCACCCTGTTGCATCTCGCTCGCCAGCGCGGCGATCCAGGGCCGCAGGAGCAGGCAGGCTTCGCTTTCGTAGCCGGCCCCCAGTCCTTCGGGCAGATCCGCGAGCCGTCGCTCGACGGCAGCCGTGAGCTCCGCGCCGGCAGGCCGTCTCTCGAAGACGAAGCCGGCGTCACCCGCGACCACGCCCACGGCCTCCACGCCGCCGGCGCCGAGGCAAAACCGCTCGACCGGCAAGGCGTCGGCGACCTCGTTGGCAACCAGCGCCCCGCGCCAGGGCTGCCCGGGCAACTCATCCAGCCATTTCACCCGTGACAGCAGCGCCGGATCGCGTTGCGACAGCGCCGCGCGTTGGCGCTCGCGCAGCTCGGCGCTCACCTCGAGGATGCGATACCGCTCCGGCAGTGAACCCCGCGCGGCGAGCGTTGCGAGCAGCTCCGCCGCCATCGCCCCGCTGCCCGCACCGACCTCGACGACGTCGCCACCACTGGTTCGCGCCAGGACCTCGGCGACCTGCCCCGCCAGGCAGCGCGCAAACACGGGCGTCAGCTCGGGCGCGGTGACGAAGTCGCCGCTGGCGCCGAATTTGCGCGTGCCGGCGCTGTAGTAGCCCAGCCCCGGCGCGTACAGCGCCAGCTGCATGAACTGCGCAAAGGGCATCCAGCCCCCCGCGGCAGCGATCTCGCCGCGAATGTGCGCGGCCACGCGGGCTGCGTGAGCGGATTCATCCGCCGACAGGGCGGGCAGCGGCAGCGCGCTCAGCATGGCCGCGCCGGGGGTCTTTCAGGTATGTTTGCCGGCAACACATCGCTCGACACGGAGTTGTCATGGCGGATCCCGGCCCGATGCCGCTCGACGGCAAGGTTGCACTGGTCACCGGCAGCGCGCGCCGCCTCGGCGCCGCCATCGTTCGGACGCTGCATGGCGCGGGCGCCCGGGTCGCCATCCACTACCGGTCGTCCTCGCGCGACGCGGAGGCCCTGGCAGCCGAGCTGAACACGCTCCGGCCCAGCTCCGCCTTGGCCGTGCAGGCCGACCTGCTGGACCTGGCCTGCCTGCCGGGCCTGGTCGAGTCCGTAGTGCGGGCCTTCGGCCGCCTCGACATCCTGGTCAACAACGCCTCGACCTTCTACCCGACCCCGGTCGGCGAGATCACGCCGGCCCAGTTCGACGACCTGTTCGGCACCAACCTGCGCGCACCGCTGTTCCTGGCGCAAGCGGCCGCCAGCCAGTTGCGACTGCACGAGGGCCTGATCATCAACATGCTCGACATTCACGCGTCGCGCCCGCTCAAGCGGCATCCTGTGTACTGCGCGGCCAAGGCGGGGCTGGTGATGCTCACCCGCTCGCTCGCCCGTGAGCTGGCGCCGCAGGTGCGGGTCAACGGCATCGCGCCAGGGCCCGGTGCTGTGGCCCGAGGGCGGCCTCGACACAGACCTGCAGAAGAAGATCCTCGAACGGACGGCCCTGAAGCGGATGGGCTCGCCCGAGGACGTGGCACGGGCCGCCCTGTACTTCGCCGCGGAGGCGCCCTTCGTGACCGGGCAGGTCCTTGCGGTGGACGGCGGCCGCAGTCTCGGCGGCGGGCTGTAGCCAACCGCTCAATCCTCGCCCTCGAGTTCCACCGGCACCATCTGGTGGCCGGCGCTGTCGAATCGCACCCACATGTCGCCCAGGGTCTTGCCGGTGGTCGGGTGCACGGTATCGGCAGCGATCTCGGCCAGCGGCCGCAGCATGTAGGGTCGTTTCGCCAGGTCAGCACGCGGCAGCACCGCACCCGGAAACTCGCCGACCATGTCGCCGTAGAGCAGTACGTCCAGGTCCATGCTGCGCGGCGCCCACTTCGCTGCCAGCCGCGGTCGTCCGCAAGCCGACTCGATCGCATGCAGCCGTGCGAGCACGGCGGACAGCGGCTCGTCACTGTGGAAACCGGTCACGAGATTGATGAAATCGTCGCCTTCGAAGCCGACCGCCTTGTTGGAGTAGGCGCGCGACACCCGCAGGTCCGGCCAGGCCTCGCGCATCAGGGCGACCGCCTGCCTGAGCCGGGCCCGAGGCTGGATGTTGCTGCCGGCCGCGACGAAGACTTCAGGCATCTGGCGCCGCGACCAGGTCCGCCCTGGTTCGCTCGATCATCACGCCGACGTCCTTGGAGTGACGAATGGCGCCGGGCTTGTGCAGCGTGACGCGAACCCAGTCGACCGGGAACTCGGTGAGGACCACCCTGGCCACTTCCTCGGACAGCGTCTCGACCAGCTGGAAGCGGGTTTCCTGCACGAAGGCCAGCACGCGCTTCGCGACCGCCTTGTAGTTGAGCGTGTCGGCGATGGAATCGGTACGAGCCGCACGCCGGATGTCCGCCGACATCTCGAGGTCGATCGCGATCGTCTGCTTGACCTCGCGCTCCCAGTCGAAGATGCCGATGACGGTCTCGGTGGTCAGTTCCTTGAGGAAAATCTTGTCCATTGATCCTGCCTTGCCTTGTGCGGACCGCGGCCGGCCCGATGCCTTCAGCTGTCGAGCGGCTCCAGTTCGTCCAGCGGCCACCGCGGCCGGGCACGGATGGCCTGGCCGCCCCGCTGGCCGGCGGCCAACCGCCGGTAGCCCGCGTACGCGATCATCGCCGCATTGTCCGTGCAAAAGCCCGGCCGCGGATAGAAAACGCGCGCACCGCGCCCTTCAGCCGCGCGCGCCAGGTCGGCGCGAAGCTTGCGGTTCGCCCCGACCCCGCCCGCGATGACGAGGGCGTCGTGGCCCGTGTACTCCAGTGCCCGCAGCGCCTTGCCGACCAGCGTGTCCACGATGGCCTCCTCGAAGGCCCGGGCAACATCGGCCCGGTCCTGGTCGTCGAGCTCGCGGTCGCGAAGCGCGACGACGGCGGCCGTCTTCAGGCCGCTGAAGCTGAAGTCGAGGCCCGGGCGGTCCATCATCGGGCGCGGGAAGCGCAACACGCCGGGGCGGCCGCGCTCGGCCAGCTCCGCGAGGGCCGCGCCGCCGGGATAGCCCAGTCCCAGCAGCTTGGCGGTCTTGTCGAAAGCCTCTCCTGCCGCATCGTCGAGCGACTCGCCGAGGATCTTGTAGCGGCCGATGCCGGTCACCTCGACGAGCATCGTGTGTCCGCCGGAGACCAACAGGGCGACAAACGGCAGCGGCGGTGGGTTGGACTCCAGCATCGGGGCCAGCAAATGACCCTCCATGTGGTGAATCCCGATCACCGGCACCCCCCAGGCGAAGGCCAGGCTCTCGGCCACCGACCCGCCCACCATCAGCGCGCCGATCAGTCCCGGGCCGGCCGTGTAGGCGATGCCGTTGATGTCTTCCGGGGCGGTTCCGGACGCCTCCAGCGTCGCCCGCAGCATGGGCAGGAGCTTCTGGATATGGTCGCGAGCCGCCAGTTCCGGGACCACCCCGCCCCAGGCACGATGCAGGTCGAACTGGCTGAAAACCTCGTGCGCGAGCAGTCCCCGTTCCCCGTCATAGACGGCCACGGCAGTCTCGTCGCAGGACGTTTCGATGCCGAGGACCCTCATGGGATCGACACTTCAAGAGGTGCCAGGCACGTGCCAGGCACCGTTTCGGTGCCTGGCACGTGCCTGGCACCCAATGTCGCTTTGATTTTTTGGCCCGACATCAATACACTTTCCGGCTCTTTCCCCGGAGGTGCCGGGGAGATCTACGTTTCCAAGACGAGGTTCGAGGTCCGAATGCCCAGCGTCCGCATCCGTGAGAATGAATACTTCGACGCAGCACTGCGTCGTTTCAAGCGCGCCTGCGAGAAGGCCGGTGTGTTGACGGAGCTGCGCCGTCGTGAATTCTACGAGAAGCCGACCCAGGAACGGAAACGCAAGAAGGCCGCCGCGGTCAAGCGGCACATGAAGCGGCTGTCGCGCGAGGGCATGCGCAGCGCAGCTCCCCGCTGATATCAGGGCCAGATGTCTCTCAAGGCCCGCATTACCGAAGACATGAAGACGGCGATGCGCTCGGGCGAGAAAGATCGCCTCGGGCTCATCCGCATGCTCATGGCCGGCATCAAGCAGCGTGAAGTCGACGAGCGCATCCAGCTCGACGATACCCAGGTACTTTCGGTCATCGACAAGATGATCAAGCAGCGCAAGGACTCGGTCACCCAGTTCGAGGCCGGCGGCCGCGCGGACCTGGCGGCGCGCGAATCGGCCGAAATCGCCTGGCTGACGGACTACCTGCCCGCGCAGATGTCGGACGCCGAGGTCGACGCGCTGATCAAGGACGCCATCGCGGCAACCGGTGCCGCGTCCATGAAGGACATGGGCAAGGTGATGGGCGTCGTGAAGCCCAAGGCCCAGGGCCGCACCGACATGGGCGCCCTGTCCGCCCGCATCAAGGCCGCCCTCAGCGCCTGATTCACGGCGCGGTCGCCCGTCGGGGCGGCTCGCCCTCGTTCGCTCGGAAATCCGCAACTCGCTCACTCGGGGACCGCCCCTCCACGCCCGCGCGGCAGGTCGCCGTGCCAGAGCGCAGGCGCGCCGGGAGGCCGGGGTTCCCAGCGAGCGACTGGCGGCTTTCGGAGCGAGCAGGGGAAGCCCCGGCCGACCAAGGCCAGCCTGCGCTACTACAGCGTCACGTAGCCCGGGCCAGGAGGTGCCAGGCACCGCTTCGCGGAGCCAGGCACCGAGAGCCGGGCCCAGGCGGTACGCTATGCTGCTGACGAAAGAGACGACACAAACCGAATGGCCGGCCGGATCCCACAGAGCTTCATCGACGAACTGCTAGCCCGCACCGACATCGTCGAGGTGGTGGGCAGCCGCGTGCAGCTCAAGAAGGGCGGTCGCGAGTGGAAGGCGCCCTGCCCCTTCCACAACGAGAAGACCCCGTCGTTCTGGGTCAGCCCGGACAAGCAGTTCTACCACTGCTTCGGCTGCGGGGCGCACGGCACCGCGCTCGGCTTCCTGATGGAGCACGACAAGCTGCCGTTTCCCGACGCGGTCGAGGAGCTCGCCTCCCGCCTGGGCCTCGAGGTCCCGCGCGAGGACGACGGGCGCGGCTCGCCCGAGCGGCCGGGCGAGGACCTCTACTCGCTGCTGACCCAGGTCACCCAGTTCTATCGCGACGCGCTCAAGGACTCCGAGCGGGCGCGCGACTACGTCAAGGGCCGCGGCCTGAACAGCGAGACCTGCGTGCAGTTCGCCGTCGGTTACGCCCCGGACGCCTGGGACAGCGTGCTGAAGCGCTTCGGCGGCGCGGAGGAGCGGGTGGGCCGGCTCCTCGAGACCGGGCTGATCATCGAGCGCGGGGGCGGCCGCGAGGCCGGCCACTACGATCGCTTCCGCGACAGGCTGATGTTCCCCATCCGGGACATCCGTGGCCGCACCGTCGGATTCGGCGGGCGAATCATCGGCGACGGCGAACCCAAGTACCTGAATTCCCCCGAGACGCCGCTGTTCCACAAGGGCCGGGAGCTCTACGGCCTGTACGAGGCTCGCCAGGCGCTGCGACAGGTGGACCGCTTGCTGGTGGTCGAGGGCTACATGGACGTCGTCCGGCTGGCTCAGGCCGGCATCCATTACGCCGTCGCGACGCTCGGCACCGCGACCACGCCGGAGCACCTGAACCGGCTGTTCCGCGTCACCAACGAGGTCGTGTTCTGCTTCGACGGCGACCGGGCCGGGCGGAGTGCGGCCTGGCGGGCGCTCGAAAACGCCCTGGGCCACGCCCGCGACGGCCGGCAGCTGAAGTTCCTGTTCCTGCCCGAAGGCGAGGATCCCGACTCGCTGGTGGGCAAGGAAGGCAAGGAAGCCTTCGAGGCGCGGCTCGGCACGGCGCTGCCGCTGTCCGAGTTCCTGGTCGGCCAGCTCGTGGCACAGGTTGACCTCGGGTCCGTGGACGGCCGCGCGCGCCTCGCCGAGCTGGCCCGGCCGATGGTCCAGCGGGTGCCGGAGGGCATCTACCGCGAACTGCTGCTCGACCGGCTCGCCGAGGAAGTGCGCATGCCGGCCAGCCGACTGTTCGCCCTGCTCGGGCTAGACGGCAGCGCGCCGGCGGCCCGTCGCCAGCAACCGGCCGCGCGCCCGCGTCCCGGCGTCAGCGCGGGCCGCAAGCCGCTGCTGACCCAGGCCATCATGCTGGTGCTGCACCATCCGGGCGCCGCACGGGCGGTCGCCGATCTCGAGGCCCTGCGCGCCCTGCCCGCACGCGGCGTGGACGTGCTGGTCGAGCTGATCGAGGCGGTCGCCGCGAACCCCAAACTTACGACCGCCCAGCTGGTCGAACGCTGGCGTGACCGGCCCGAAGGCGCGCGGATCGCCGAACTGGCGGCAGCGGAGTCCCTGGTCCCGGATCGGGCGGCGGCCGAGCGGGAGCTGCACATGGCGATCCAGAAGCTGGTGGTCGCGGCCGGGCCGGGCCGGCGCCTGGACGAGCTCATCGCCGCCTCCGGGGAGCGCAAGCTGACGCCGGAAGAACAACAGGAATTTCAAGCACTTCTGAGCTCCCGCCACCCGCCGGCGGTCGCCGACGAGTAACCGCCCGGATTGAACCCACACCCGCCCGGGCTGTCTCAATCGTGTATAATGGCCGGCTGTTTTTTAGCTGGTCGTAAGGTGTCACCCTTGAGCGACAAGAAAGCCTCCGCGAGCGCCAAGAAGGCCAAGGCTGCAAAAGCCCCGGCCGCAAAAGCCCCGGCTGAAGCCCCGGCCGCAAAAGCCCCGGCCGCAAAAGCCCCGGCCGCAAAAGCCCCGGCCGCAAAAGCCCCGGCCGCTAAGTCCCCCGAAGACCGCCAGTCGCAGCTGAAGCTGCTGATTGCCCGCGGCAAGGAACAGGGCTACCTGACCTATGGCGAGGTCAACGATCACCTGCCCCCCGAGATCGTCGATCCAGAGCAGATCGAAGACATCGTCAACACGATCAACGACATGGGCATCACGGTCTACGAAAAGGCGCCGGATGCCGAGGCCTTGCTGCTGTCCGACCACACAGTGCAGGCCGACGAGGAAGCGGTCGAGGAAGCGACCGCCGCGCTAGCCATCGCCGATGCCGAGTTCGGCCGCACCACCGACCCGGTGCGCATGTACATGCGCGAGATGGGCACGGTCGAGCTGCTCACGCGCGAGGGCGAGATCCGCATCGCCAAGCGCATCGAGGAAGGCCTGCTGCAGGTCAAGCATGCGCTGGCCTACTATCCGCCCACCTACGACCTGCTGCTGAAGGCCTACGCGCCAGTCAAGGAAGGCCAGGGCCGCCTGACCGACCTCATCGTCGGCTTCATCGACCCGAACGCGCCGGACGAAATCGCGCAGCCCCAGAATCCGAAGACGATGGCGCTGCAGAAGGAAGAGAAGAAACTCGACGACGACAACGTCGAGGAAGAGGAAGAGGAAGAAGAGGAAGTCGTCGATACCGGCCCGGATCCGGAGGAAGCCGCCAAGCGCTTCGCGCAGATCCAGCGCGCGCACAACTCCGTAGTCAAGGGGCTGGACGACAAGGGCCCGAAGGACCCAAAGCTGGTCAAGGCGCGCAAGAAGCTCGCCGACATGTTCATGGAGCTGAAGCTCGCGCCCCGCATGTTCGAGGCGCTGATCATCAACCTGCGCGGCCACCTCGACGAGATCCGCCGTCTCGAGCGCGAGATCATGATGGTCTGCGTGAAGCAGGCCGGCATGCCGCGCAAGGACTTCATCACCACGTTCCCCAAGAACGAGACCAACACGCGCTGGCTGGACAAGCACGTGCGCGCCAAGCGCAAGCACTCGGCCTCGCTGTCGAAGCTCAAGCCGGAGATTGTCGGCCGCCAGCAGATGCTCAGCGAATTCGAGACGCTGCTGCACCTGTCGATCCACGACATCAAGAACATCAACAGGGAACTGGCCACCGGCGAGGCCAAGGCGCGGCGCGCCAAGAAGGAGATGGTCGAGGCCAACCTGCGACTGGTGATCTCCATCGCCAAGAAGTACACCAACCGCGGCCTGCAGTTCCTGGACCTGATCCAGGAAGGCAACATCGGCCTGATGAAGGCGGTCGACAAGTTCGAATACCGCCGCGGCTACAAGTTCTCGACCTATGCGACCTGGTGGATCCGCCAGGCGATCACCCGTTCGATCGCCGACCAGGCGAGGACCATCCGCATCCCGGTGCACATGATCGAGACCATCAACAAGCTGAACCGCATCTCGCGGCAGATGCTGCAGGAGATGGGCCGCGAGCCGACGCCGGACGAGCTGGCGCAGCGCATGGAGATGCCGGAGGACAAGGTCCGCAAGGTGCTGAAGATCGCCAAGGAGCCCATCTCGATGGAGACTCCGATCGGCGACGACGAGGATTCGCACCTGGGCGACTTCATCGAGGACGCCATGGCGGAAAGTCCGCTGGATTCGGCGACCTCCGAGTCGCTGCGCGAGACCGTGCACGGCGTGCTCAGCCAGCTGACCCCGCGCGAAGCCAAGGTGCTGCGCATGCGCTTCGGCATCGACCTGACCACTGACCACACGCTCGAGGAAGTCGGCAAGCAGTTCGACGTCACCCGCGAGCGCATCCGGCAGATAGAGGCCAAGGCGCTGCGCAAGCTGCGTCACCCGAGTCGCAGCGAGCAGTTGCGGAGCTTCCTGGTCGAGGACTGAGCCTCGCGCGCAGCAGAGCGCAAGAAGAAAGGCCCCGCGAGGGGCCTTTCGTTTTCCGGCTGCGGAACGATGCAGCGAAGCCTGGTCAGGGGATCGCCGTATCGGGGGCGGGCGCCGTGGCCGTCCGCAGGTCGATTTCGCCCGCGGACTTGAACCGCACGGCGCTGAAGGCCGACCGGTTGAGCTTGCCGCTCAATTCAAAGGTGACTTTTTCCACGGGCTTGCCGTCGAGCATACCCAGCGCATAGCGCACCATCCGGAACGCCGAGACAGTGACCGGCACCGCGATCACGGCTTCGCCGAAGCGGGGCACGCTGCCGCCCTGGTCGCTCACTCCCGTGGCAAACGTCTTGTCCAGCACCTCCAGCTTGAGGTACGCGCCGTTGTAATTCAGCGGCTCGTCGTTGGGGTTCTGCACGCGCAGCTTGACGAGCATCCGCAACTCGAGCCCTTCGCCTTCCAGCGGCTCGATACCGGCAACCGTGACCTGGAGCGGATCGCCGCTCTGCAGGCTGGCGCAGCCGCCGATGAAAAGGACCGCGACGGCAACCACGATGATCCGAACAGCCACTGGCATGGTCGCCTCCGTTATTCGAGTGCCGCAAGCGACGTGTTGCGGCCGGTAAACCGGGTTGCGAGTCGATGGTATCCAAGTTCGGGGCCAGTCACCATCCAGCACTCCGCGCGCCTCAGCGTTTGGTCGCCAGGATACCGTCGCCACTGAATTCAGTGGCAAAACCAGCCTCGCGCAGCCGACGCGACACCTCGCGCGGGACGTCGCGACCGCTGGTCAGCTTGTTCGGCGTGCCGGTGTAGTGAAAGAGGCGCCCTTTGCGCCGAAGCACCCGCGCCAGTCCTGCATAGAACGTCGCCGAGTACAGTTCCCCCGCGATGCCGAAGCGAGGCGGGTCGTGCAGGACGGCATCCACTGACGCGGCGGCGATTCCCTCGATCTCGAGGCAGACGTCGCCCTGCGTGAGCGACAGCGCCCCGCCCACCTGCGGCGACCAGGGGTTCAGGCTGCGCAACCAGACGACGTCGGCATTCTTCTCGTATGAGAGCACCTTCGCGGCCTGTGATTCGAGACACCATGCCGCGAAGTAGCCGAGGCCGCCGCAGGTATCCAGGATTACCTTACCGCGTGGCCGGATCAGGCCGACCTTGCTCCTCGCGTCCTCCCAGGGGGACACCTGCGCTGTGGGCAGCATCTTGATGCCGTCGATCTCGAAGGTCGGCGGTCCCCATTCGGTCGGTACCAGCTTGATCAGGGAACCAGCGAAGCGCGCCAGGGGCTCGAAGGCGCTGCCAGTCCAATGGTAGATCGTCCGATCCTTGCAGACGTCCAGGTATGGATAGCGACGGCCCTGCCAGCCCCAGTCGTCCACGCCAGCTTCGACCGTCGTCATCGACCGCTCGAGGTCGAGCGAGCATTCGACGACGTCCCCGCCCGCCCGCCCGGCGGCGAGCACTCTTTCGTGGACTTCGATTGTGAGCAGCGGGCTTGTCATCAGGCCGCTGAGTGTCGCATGCGGCCGGACCCGCCCCGCCAGAAACTAGCGCAGGAGGCCTATGAATCCGAGCGGATCGTGGCGCACGGCCACCGAGACGACCCAGCTGACGGTGACCAGCGCCGCAACGAATGCGGTGATGCGAACGGCACGGCTGCGACCCGGCCGCAGCGCCAGGCTGCCCAGCCCGATGTAAACGATCAGCCCGGAGATTTTCGCCATCAACCAGGATGCCGGCAGCACGGGGACCTGCAGGACGGATAGCAGCCACAGCGCGCTCACCAGCAGCAGGGTATCGACGACGTGCGGCAGCACTCGCAGCCACGGCGCGCGAAGCCGGGGCGAGTCGGCCAGCATCAGCCCGCCACGAAACAGGAACAGGGCGATCGAGATCGTTACGAGCGTGACGTGCGTGTGATGCGCGGCGAGGTATTGCATGGGGGGGGATTCCGTGTTGCGCCAGGCGCGGCGGCTCAGCCGGGCCTGCCGTCGATGCGGGGCAGGACCAGCATTTTGCCGTAACGGACCGACCAGGCAAACATCCCCGAGGTCCATACCAATGCGCTTGCCGCAATCAGCGGCAGCACGAAGGCGGGAACGGGAAGCACCTCGCTGCATATCCGCAGCAGCGCGGCGGCTTGCAGCGCCAGGAAACAGGCCACCGTGAACCGGTCCATGATCAGTTTTCGACCTGAATGCCCCAGCGTCACGCGGCTCGCCATCGCCAGTAACAGGCTCGACAGGAAGCCAATTCCCAGTGCGTGCAGCGGCGCGCGCCCAAGCAGCCGCTCGCCGGTCAGCGCGAAAGATACATCCGCCACGGACTGCAGGCCGAGTCCCAGCGGCAACCAGAAATACGCGACATACAGGGTCCACAGCAGCGGATACGGCCGGGAACGCCATGGCTGCCAGCGAAGCCCACAGTACAGGGTCAGTGTGGCAAGTGGGCCGTCGGTGAGCCATAGCCAGGCCTCGAGACCCGCCAGTTGCAGTGCCAGATGTGCCAGGCACAGCAGCGACACCGTCACCAGCCACCACGTCGGCCGGAACGCCTTGTAGAGGGGCACGGCCGACTGTGTGAAGAACGGGATCATGCGGTGGCAGACCGCGTATACGAGCGGCAACAGACCTCCCCACAGTGCCGACTGTAGCGCGAGTTGCAGCAGGTCGGCGTCATCGCGCCACAGCCCGGCCGCGAAGGCCAGCTGCGACAGCGCGGCAACACCGAGGGCCGCGGCGGTGACGATGCCGTGGGACACGATCGCCTTCGCGCCCAGCATGACCCACAGCAGCACGATCCAGGCAGCCAGCCAGGTGAGGCAGGCGATGACGACGCCTGCCAGGAATAACGCGGGACGACCCATTGCGCCCCACAGCGCCAGGCCGAGAGACGCCACCAGTCCCAGGAACACCGGCACATAGACCGCGCGGCGGACCTCCGGCGCGTTCTGCCAACGCGGGAAGGTCGTGAACAGGAAGCCGAATATGAACGGGCCCAGGAGGCCGAAGACCATGATCCAGGCGTGTACCCAGATCGGCGCCACCGCCACCGGTGGCATGAGCGCCGGCCACAGCCGGCCGACCAGGCCGGCGGCCCACCACAGGCCGCCCGTCGTTGCGGCCAGCATGCCGGCAACGAACATCATCCGGTGTGGCGCCGCCGGGAACGCTGAGGGCGCCCTCACTTCGTCGCCCCCTGCGACGGGGCCACCCGAACCGCCGGCTCGGGGCGCCGACCGGGGAGCCCAGGCATGTCCAGGCCGTGCACCTCGAGCGCCGCGAGCAGTGACCGCTTTTGCTCGCTGTCCAGGGCAACCAGCGGCGGACGGACCGTCGCCCACGCCGCATCGTTGCCACGGGTTGCCAGGATGGCCTTCAGCGCCGGAATCATCGGGTAGCCCTGGAAGATGCGTCGTAGCGTGTCGAGTCGCTCCTGCTCGGCGATTGCCTGCCCACCCCGCCAGGTCGTGAACAGCCGGTGCATCGCTGCCGCGTTGATGTTGGCCGTCGCCGATATGCAGCCTGCGCCGCCCTGCTGCAGGGTCCTGAGCAGGAAGGTCTCGCTGCCCGCAAACACGCGAAAGTCGTCCCAGCGTCGTTCCAGCATCGCGCGCGTGTTGTCCCAGTCGCCCGAGCTGTCCTTGATGCCAACGACCGTCTCGGGATAACGCTTCACCAGGCGCTCGACGAGACCGAGCGACAAGCCCACCTGGGCGATGGGCGGGATGTGATACAGGTAGACCCGCAGGCGATCGCTGCCGACGCGCTCGATGACGCCCGCGTAGCTGGCATAAAGCCCGTCGTCGCTGACCGTCTTGTAGTAGAACGGCGGCAGCATCAGGACTCCGGCACAGCCGAGATCGACCGCGTGACGGGTGAGCCTGACCGTGTCGCCAAGGGCGCAGCAGCCAGTGCCCGGCATCAGCCTGCTCATGTCGATGCCGGCATCGGCGAGCCGGTCCAGCAACGCGATCTTTTCCCCAACCGACAGCGAGTTGCCTTCGCCGGTGGTTCCAAAAACGGCCAGCCCGACGTCTTGCGACAGGAGCCACTGGCATTGCCGGGTCAGCCTGTCAGGGTCGGGATCCAGGTCCTCGTTGAATGGCGTGACCACCGGACACAGGACGCCGGACAGTCGAGCAGGCGCAGGCATCACCGTACTCCGTACGAAAGGTGGATCATTCTCCGCCCCTCACCCGGCTCCTGCAAAGCTCGCCGTTGCCCGGCAGACCCGAAGGGATACAATCGCCGGCACCAGCGCAACACAGTTCCAGCTGCCACCAGCGGGTATTCCGGGCGCAAGGTCGCTCAGAACGGGGAATTCACGATGAGGCCACAGCTCAGGTTCCTGACCGATGCGCTGATCGAGCAGATCATTGCCGAAGCCCGGCAGGCGTTGTCGGCACTCGGTGTTGAAATTCATAACGGCAACGCGCTCGCCCTGCTCGCCGACCACGGGGCCCGGATCGACCGAAAGACATCGAGGGCTTTCCTCGATGACAGGTTGATCGATCAGTCTCTGGCGAGCGTGCCGAAATCCTTCAAGCTCTTCAGCGCGTCGGGAAATCAGACCAACGATTTCTCCGGCAACACCATCCACTTCACACCGGGCTCATCGGCCCTCAACTACCTGGACCACGGCACTCATGCGATGCGCCGGCCGCTGACCGGCGACTACGTCAACTACGTCAAGGTCGTGGATCAGCTCCCGCATATTGCCTCCCAGAGCACGGCGATGATTCCGGCGGATGTGGTCAACAACGTCTCCGACAGTTACCGACTCTTTCTGAGCCTGCTCCACTCGTCCAAGCCGGTGGTGACCGGCACCTTCACGATCGAGTCGTTCCAGGTCATGAAGGACATGCTGCTTGCCGTGCGGGGATCGGCCCAGGCGCTGCAGGACAAGCCGCTTGCGGTATTTTCCTGCTGCCCCACGTCTCCCTTCAAATGGAGTGATGTGACCTCGCAGAATGTGCTGGACTGCGCGAAGTACTCCATTCCCGTTGAATTCATCGCGATGCCGCTTTCCGGGTTCGTCGCTCCGGTCACCCTGGTTGGCACGCTCATCCAGCACACCGCGGAAACGTTCAGCGGGATTGTCCTCAGCCAGCTCGCGCGTCCGGGTACGCCGATCCTGTATGGCGGTTCTCCCGCCATATTCGATCATCGTTACGAATCCACCCCGATGGGGGCCATCGAGACGATGATGATCGATTGCGCCTACAACGAGATCGGCAAGTACCTGGGAATCCCCACCCAGGCCTACATCGCACTGACCGATTCGAAGCAACTGGATGTACAGGCCGGACTGGAATCGGGGATGGGCGCGACGCTTGCCGCCTTGTCCGGCATCAACAATATCTCCGGTCCCGGCATGATCGACTTCGAGAGTTGCATCAGCCTGGAGAAACTCGTCATCGACAATGAAACCTGCGGCATGGTGCTGAGGATGGTGAGGGGAATCGAGCCGCGGGAGGACTTCCCCTCCCTTCCCCGTTTCGAAGAACTGCTGAGAGACGAGCACCTGCTGATTTCCAGGCATACCAGGAAGCACCTGAAGGAAGAGATCTATTGTCCCGGTCCGGTGATCAACCGGGCCAACAACGCCCGCTGGGTCGAAGAAGGCTCGTCCACGATGGGTGACCGGGCGCATGCCGAGGTGGAGCGGCTGTTGCGACGCTATCAGCCGCCATCCTTGCCCGGGGACACCCGCAGGGACCTGCTCGACATCATGCAGGCCAGCGCGAAGCTGCACGGCCAGGACACCCTGCCCGAGACGACACCGTGACCGAAACCGCGCAGGTCCCGCTTGAGGCCATCGCCCCCTCGTTCGAGGACATACTCCGCGGCCAGGGAATGCCTCCGCAAGCGATCGTCAAGGACAGGATCCGGGCCTTGGTCGAGACGTCGCAGGGCATATTGGCTGCCGAGGCGCGTCCCTGCAGCATCACCGGCGACGTGTCTCGTGCCGAGTTTGACGAGATATTCCGCGGCCAGGGTCACAACGAAGAAGAAGCTCCGCTGCAGGACATCTACCCGCGGGCCCAGCACCTGGTGTTGTTCGCGTTGACGATGGGGCGTGGGCTGGGCGAGAGGATAGAAGGATTCCTGAAACAAAACGATTTTGCCCTCGCTGCGATGCTTGACACGGCGGCCTCCCTGGCGGTCGAGAACTTCGTGGGGCTCCTCGAGAGGCGTGTGGCCGAACGGTTTGCCGGAAACGGCACCGCATCGGACGACAGCGTGGTGCTGAATTACAGCCCCGGTTACTGCGGCTGGCACATCAGCGCGCAGAACAAGGTGTTCCGTTACCTCGACCCGGAGCAAATCGGGATCACGCTCAACGAATCGCACCTGATGACGCCATTGAAGTCCGCCACGGGAGTCCTGGTCTACGGGCACAGGGCCATTCACGACTTCGACATCGGCTTTCGCTTTTGCCGCGCATGCAGGGACAAGACCTGTCTCGATCGACGAGACCGGTTGTCCTCCGTCAATCACTTAACCCTGGAGGGGGCCACATGGAGGTCCTGAAAGACATTGCTGAGCAGGTCCAGCTCGGGGACGACGAGCGGGTCCATGCATTGACCGGGCAGGCCATCGAGCAGGGCGTCCACCCCACAGCCATCCTGAACGACGGCCTCATTGCCGGGATGAACGTCATCGGCAAGCTGTTCAAGGACCATGAGATTTTCCTCCCGGACGTCCTGATGGCCGCCAAGGCGATGCACGCCGGCCTGGATCAGCTGAAGCCGTTGTTCGCGAAGGAAGGGATCCCCACACGCGGAACGATCGTCATCGGGACGGTAAAAGGGGACCTGCACGATCTTGGCAAGAACCTGGTCGGGATCATGCTGAAAGGAGCCGGGTTCGAGGTCATCGACCTGGGCAAGGACGTCGCACCCGAGACGTTCGTCGAGACGGCCGTCAAGGCGAATGCGAAGATCATCGGCATGTCCGCGCTGCTGACGACGACCATGCCGGCGATGAAAACGGTCATCGACCTGCTGCGTCAGGGCAATCATCAGGCAACGATCAAGACCATGATTGGCGGTGCACCGATAACGAAGGCCTACGCCGATCAGATAGGCGCGGACGCCTATGCGTTCGACGCCGCCAAGAGCGTGGACTGCGCCAATGCGCTGTTGGGAGGGTGAATGAAACCCATCCTGGAGCGTCTGCGATCCGGCGACATCCTCGTCGCCGACGGCGCCATGGGTACGATGCTGTTCCAGAGGGGGTTGCAGCCCGGGCAATGCCCCGAGTCATTCAATCTTGCGCAGCCAGCAATGCTGGAGGAGATTGCCTCACTGTACCTGCAGGCCGGCGCCGACATTGTCCAGACAAACACCTTCGGCGGCTCGCCGGTCAAGCTCGCCAGTTTCGGCCTGGCTGCACAGGCGGAGCGGATCAACCGGGGCGCAGTGGCCTGCGTACGATCGGCTGTTGGCGACCGGGCCTACGTGTCCGGTTCCTGCGGCCCTTCCGGGGAGATGCTGAAGCCGTACGGCAGCGCGGGTGAAGAAGCGCTTTCAAGGAGTTTCAAGGAGCAGTTGTCCGCGTTGATCGACGCGGGCGTCGATCTCGTTTGCGTCGAGACGATGACCGATCTTCGGGAGGCGTCGCTGGCGATCCGGGCCGCCAAGTCGATATCGCCATCGATCCCGGTGATGGCAACGATGACGTTCGACAGGATCCCGAGGGGCTATTACACGATCATGGGCGTGAGCATCGACAAGGCAGTCGAAGGATTGACCGGCGCGGGTGCGGACATCATCGGGTCGAACTGCGGGCATGGTGTCGACAACATGATTGAGATCGCGCGCCAGATCAGGATGATTTCCGACAAGCCGATCGCCATACAGTCCAACGCGGGTCTGCCCGTGCAGCAGGGCGAGCGGGTCGTGTATCCGGAATCGCCTGCCTACTTCGGCGACAGGACGGCTGAGTTGATAGCAGCCGGCGTTTCCATCATCGGCGGATGCTGCGGCACGACTCCGGAGCACATCCGGGCCATCAGACGGTCCGTTGACGCGGGTTCACGGGCTCGGGCTTGATCGATCCTTCCAGCGCCGGGTGGGTGTCTGGGTTCCGGCTTTGATGAGAGGGAGTCTCGGCCCGCGCCGCCGCCACGGCATCGACGCGCGTCGATCAGCGTCCACGGGCCGTCCGGGATCCCGGTGGCGATCCGCTGGTTCCCTCCGGGGGCGAACGGTTAACATGGCGGCACGATGCTGGCACGAACGGAAATCCTGGAATTATTGCAGCGCCACCCGCTGTTTGCGGCCTTCGACGACGAGCGCTTCGAGCAGATTGCTTCGGGTGCGCAGGTCGTACGGCTTGACCCGCAGCAGGTGCTGTTCCAGCGCGGCGACCGGGCGAGCGCTTTCTACATCGTCACCGAAGGCCAGGTCAGGCTGTTCCTGGAATCCCGTGGTGGCGAAGAGAAGATGCTGGCATTCATGGGCCCCGGCCAGGTCTTCGCCGAAGCGGTGATGTTCATGGAGGGTCCGACCTATCCGGTCTCGGCCGGCGCGACCGAACCTACGGCCCTGGTTTCCATCCTCAACAAGGACTTCCTCGCGGCCCTGAAGGACGATACCCGGACCTGCCTGCGGCTGCTGGCCGGGCTCAGCCAGCGACTGCACGCCCAGATCCAGGAAATCGAGGAGCTGACGCTGGAAAGCGCCGGCAACCGCTTGATCCGCCATCTCGCCCGGCGTGCGGTTCGCGATTCCAGCGGGGGCCTGCGCGTTCATTTCGACGAGACGCGGCAAATGCTGGCGTCGCAACTCGCCATCAAGCCAGAGACACTTTCCCGCCTGACGCGCACACTCACCGCGGCCGGACTCATCGAATCCGATGGGCGCGACATCGTGATCCCGGACCTGGAACAGCTCGTCAGGCACGAAATGTAGGCCCTGGCCCGACGCTGTATCGCCGCTCAGCGCTGACGCACGATCTGGTATGGCCGACCGAGATATCCGAGCGGCGCGCTCCAGATATGTACCAGGCGCGAGAACGGGAAGACCATGAAGATGGTCATGCCCAGAAGCAGGTGAGCCTTGAACAGCCAGCCGATCCCCTGCAGCGAGGCGACGGCCACCCCGGGGTCGAACGTCACGACGTTGCGTGCCCATGACATCAATTGCAGCATGTTGGCGCCGTCGAGGTGATGCAGCGAAACAGGCAGGGTGATCAGGCCGAGGGACAACTGTGTGAGCAGCAGCGAAAGGACAAGGATGTCCATGCGCGTCGAGGTCGCCTTGACCCGGTCGTCGGTCAGTCGCCGATGGACCAGTAACAGCAGCCCGACCAGGCACATCAACCCGAACACGCCGCCCGCGACCACCGCCAGCAGCTGCTTGGCGCTCGGGCTAACGCCCAGTGCATGAAACACTTCGGGAGGCGTCAGCAGGCCCACGAGGTGCCCGAAGAAGATGCCGAGAATGCCCAGGTGAAACAGGTTGCTGGCGACAACCATGTTACGCGTGCGCAGCATCTGGCTCGAACCCGCCTTCCAGGTGAACTGGTCCCGGTCGAAACGGACCAGGCTGCCCACGAGAAACACCGTGCCTGCCAGGTAAGGATAGACGCCGAACAGAAGCTGGTTGAGATAGGACATGGTCATTGACCCTTGATCGATTGCCAGTCTTTAAGAAACTACTGTGGCGGCCGCTGCATCGGGCGCAGCGGCTGCTCAGTGCTCGACTGCCCCGCGCAGCCTGCAGCCCGGTTGCCGAGGAAGCTCACCGCCTCCTCCTCCCAGATCCGGTCCATTTGCTCGATCGTCTGGTCCGGGCCTTCGTCAGCTACCCGCCGACGAATTTGCGCTTCGTCCGCCGGTTTGCCGCCAATCGAGACCAGGGCATCGAATATGCCGGCGTAGCCGCTCTCCTTTGCCGCCAGTCTCGCACCGACGAGGGCGATGATCGGCATTGCATCGGCCAGGTATTCCCTGGCGTCCGCCTCGGGAATCTGCGCCAGGAACTCCAGGAACAGGGGCAGGTAGTCCGGCAGCTCGCGTGCGGCAAGTTCGAAGCCATGTGAGCGGTAGGCATCGACCAGGTCCACCATGGCCTGACCTCGATCCCTCGACTCGCCGTGAACATGTTCGAACAGGTGCAGCGAAAGCTGGCGGCCTCGGTCGAACAAGGCGACGTAGCGCTCCTGCAACTCGTAGAGATCGCGTCGCTCCAGCTCGTCGACCAGGCCCTGCAGTGCCTCGACGGCGCCCGGCGACAACCCCGATGCCCGGGCCAGGGCACCGCGTAGTTCATGTGTCGCCGCCACCAGATCCGGACTGGGGTAGCTGAGCAGCGCGGAGAGGACCTTGAATATCATCATGGAAAGAGACTTCCTATTCCTTGGGCTCGACGCGGATGGGTATCGCGCGTCGATCCGTCATGCGGCGGCTGCCGAACAAGTTGGCCCGGCTGGTCCCGCCCGCGCATCCGTTGCCGAAGCTGAAGCCGCATCCGCCCCGCTCGCCCATTGCGTCATAGGTCGCGGTCGCGTACTCGCGGTGCGACGTGGGAATCACGAAGCGATCCTCGTAGTTGGCGATTGCCAGGTAGCGATACATTGAATCCACCTGGGGGGTTGTCAGCCCGACGGCATCGAGTACGTCCTGCCGGTGTTCGCCGTCCACGGTCTTGGCGCGCATGAAGGCGCGCATCGCGAGCATCCTCTCAAGCGCCAGCCGGATCGGCGCCTCCTGGCCGGCCGTCAGCAGGTTGGCCAGATACTTGATTGGAATTCTGAGTGCGGCCACGTCCGGAATGACACCGTTGTGCCCGATGTCACCCGCCTGGGCAGCGGCCTGGATTGGCGACAGTGGCGGCACGTACCAGACCATCGGCAGCGTGCGGTATTCGGGGTGCAGCGGGAAGGCGATTTTCCAGTCCATCGCCATCTTGTACACGGGCGACTCGCGCGCGGCGTCGAGCCACGCCTCGGGGATCCCCGCCTCACGGGCCGCCGCCTGCACGGCCGGATCGAACGGATCAAGGAACATGTCGAGCTGCGCCTGGTAGAGGTCTTCCTCGTTCTCGACCGCCGCGGCCGACTCGATCCGGTCAGCGTCGTAGAGCAACACGCCCAGATAGCGGATTCGGCCGACACAGGTCTCCGAACAGACCGTTGGTTGGCCCGTTTCAATTCGCGGATAGCAGAAGATGCACTTCTCTGACTTTCCGGTGTTCCAGTTGTAGTAAATCTTCTTGTAAGGGCAGCCGGAGACGCACATTCGCCAGCCACGGCACTTGTCCTGGTCGATCAGGACGATGCCGTCTTCCTCCCGCTTGTAGATCGCGCCGGAAGGGCACGATGCGACACAGGCCGGATTCAGGCAGTGCTCGCACAGTCGCGGCAGGTACATCATGAAGCTGTTTTCGAACTGGCCGTAGATGTCCTTCTGCACCTGGTCGAAGTTCGTGTCCTTCGAGCGCTTGCTGAACTCCGTGCCGAGGATCTCCTCCCAGTTCGGGCCCCACTCGATCTTCTCCATCCGCTTTCCGGTAATCACCGAACGCGGCCGTGCGACCGGTACGGCCTTCGACGGCCCGGCATTCTGCAGGTGGGCGTAGTCGTAGTCCCAGGGCTCGTAATACTCGTCGATCTGCGGCAGGTACGGGTTGGCGAAGATCCGTCCCAGGATCTTCCAGCGGCTGCCCTGTTTGGGTTCAATGCCGCCCTTTCCCTTGCGGCTCCAGCCGCCCTTCCACTTCTCCTGGTCCTCCCAGTTCTTCGGGTAGCCGATACCCGGCTTGGTCTCCACGTTGTTGAACCAGGCGTATTCCACGCCGTCCCGCGAGGTCCAGACGTTCTTGCAAGTTACCGAACAGGTGTGGCAACCGATGCACTTGTCCAGATTGAGGACCATGCCGATCTGTGCGCGAACCTTCATGTCAGCGGACCTCCGTGGGCATGGCATCCTGGTCCGATTCCTCGAGCCAGTCGATCTTGTTCATCTTCCTGACGACGATGAACTCGTCGCGATTCGCACCCACCGTGCCGTAGTAGTTGAATCCATAGCTCTGCTGCGCGTAGCCGCCGATCATGTGGGTCGGCTTGAGGATCGTCCTGGTGACGGAATTGTGGATGCCACCGCGACCGCCCGTGATCTCGCTGCCGGGCGTGTTGATGATCTTCTCCTGGGCGTGATACATCATCGACATGCCGACAGGAACGCGCTGGGATACCACCGCCCGCGCGGTGATCGCACCGTTGACGTTGAATGCCTCGATCCAGTCGTTGTCCACGATATCCGCCGTCGCTGCATCCGTCTCGCTGATCCAGATGATCGGCCCGCCACGCGACAGGGTGAGCATCAGCAGGTTGTCCGTATAGGTGCTGTGGATGCCCCATTTCTGGTGCGGCGTAATGAAGTTCAGCACGATCTCCGGGTTGCCGTTGGGGCGCTTGCCCTGCATCGGTGCCACGGCCTTGAGATCCACCGGCGGGCGGTACACACACAGTGGCTCACCGAAGGCCCGCATCCACGGATGATCCTGGTAGAACTGCTGGCGGCCGGTCAGCGTTCGCCACGGGATCAATTCGTGCACGTTGGTATAGCCGGCGTTGTAGCTGACGTTTTCGTCCTCGAGGCCGGACCAGGTCGGCGAGGAGATGATCTTTCGCGGCTGTGCGACGATGTCCCGGAAACGGATCTTCTCGTGCTCCTTGGGACGCGCCAGGTGCGTGTGGTCGCGTCCGGTGATCTTCCCCAGCGCCTCCCAGGATTTCACGGCCACGTGCCCGTTGGTTTCGGGCGCCAGCATCAGCACCATCTCGCAGGCGTCGATGTCCGAGTCGATGCGTGGCCGCCCCTGGCCCACGCCTTCTTCAGCCACCGTGTAGTTGAGCGCGGCCAGCGCCGCGACCTCTTCCTCCGTGTTCCAGTTGATTCCCTTGGCGCCGTTGCCAAGCTTCTGCAGCAGCGGGCCGATCGAGGAGAACTTGCGGTAAGTGTCCGGATAGTTGCGCTCCACCACGGCCAGCGCCGGCGCCGTCTTGCCGGGAACAAGCTCGCACTCGCCACGCTTCCAGTCCCTGACCTCGAACGGCTGCGCCAGCTCAGAGGGCGTGTCGTGCAGGGTCGGCACGGCCACGATGTCCTTCTCGACGCCGAGGTGCCCGACGCAGACCTCCGAGAAGGTCCTGGCGATGCCCTTGAAGATCTCCCAGTCGCTGCGTGACTCCCAGGCCGGATCCACGGCCTTGGAAAGGGGGTGGATGAACGGATGCATGTCCGAGGTGTTGAGATCGTTCTTCTCGTACCAGGTCGCGGTTGGCAGCACTACGTCGGAGTACATGCAGGTCGTGGACATGCGGAAGTCCAGCGTCACGAGCAGATCGAGCTTGCCCTCGTGTGCGTCGCGCCAAGTGACTTCCTGCGGTTTCTCGCCGCCCTCCTCGCCCAGGTCCTTGCCCTGCACCCCGTGGGTCGTTCCGAGCAGGTACTTGAGGAAGTACTCATGACCCTTGCCGGAAGATCCCAGCAAGTTGGAGCGCCAGACGAACAGGTTGCGCGGGAAATTGGCTGGATTGTCCGGATCCTCGAACGCAAAGCCGAGCTTGCCGCTCTTCAGCCTGTCCACCACATACTCGGCGGGCGCCTTGCCAGCCTCTGCCGCCGCGCGACTCAAGGCCAGCGGGTTGTCCGACAGCTGTGGAGCCGACGGCAGCCATCCCATGCGCACTGCGCGCACGTTGTAGTCAATCTGGCTGCCCTGCCAGTCGTCAGGGTTCTCCAGCGGCGAGAGAATCTCCTTCATGCCGAGCTTTTCGTACCGCCACTGACTCGAGTGGATGTAGAAGAACGACGTCGAGTTCATGTGCCGGGGCGGCCGGCTCCAGTCGAGCGCGAAAGCCAGCGGCAGCCAGCCGGTCTGGGGACGCAACTTTTCCTGGCCGACATAGTGGGCCCAACCGCCGCCACTCTGGCCTACGCAACCGCAGAGCATCAGCATGTTGATGATGCCGCGGTAGTTCATGTCCATGTGGTACCAGTGGTTCATCGCCGCACCGATGATCACCATGGACTTGCCATGAGTCTTGTGGGCGTTCTCCGCGAACTGCCGGGCAACGGTAATGACATCCTCCGCCTTGACCCCGGTGATGCGCGATTGCCAGGCAGGCGTATACGGCACGTCCTGGTCATAGGACGACGCCACATTGCCACCACCAAGGCCGCGGTCGATGCCGTAGTTGGCGGCCATCAGGTCGAACACCGTCGCTACCAGTGCCTGGCGCCCGTCGCCGAGACTGATCCGCCGGGCCGGCACATTTCGCATCTGCAGCGGCGCATGCTCGCTGTGCGCGAAGTGCTCGTGCTCGATTCCGCCGAAATAGGGGAAGGCGACCGGCACGACCTCGTCCGCAGCGTCGACCAGGCTTAGCCGGAGCGTCACCGCTCTTCCGTCACGCGCTTCCTTCTGCTCGATGTTCCACTTGCCGACATTGGCGCCCTGCTCGCCCCACCTGAAGCCGATGGATCCGTTCGGCAGGCACACGTCGCCGGTCGCTTCATCGAAGGCCAGCGTCTTCCACTCGGGGTTATTGGCCTGGCCAAGATGCCCGGTCAGGTCCGAGGCGCGCAGGAACCGCCCGCTCGCGTAGCCGTCGGCCCGCTTGTCCAGCAGGACCAGGACCGGAAGGTCGGTCTTCTCCTGTGCATATTGCTGGAAATACGCGCTCGGCTTCTCGAGATGGAATTCCTTCATGATGACGTGGCCCATCGCCATGGCCAGGGCGGCGTCCGTGCCCTGCTTGGGATGCAGCCAGATGTCGGCGAACTTCGAAGCCTCCGAGTAGTCCGGGCAGACGGTGACGATCTTCGCGCCCTTGTACCGGACCTCGGTCATGAAGTGCGCGTCCGGCGTGCGCGTCTGCGGGACGTTCGAGCCCCACATCATCAGGAAGCTCGAGTTGTACCAGTCGGCCGACTCCGGCACGTCCGTCTGCTCGCCCCAGACCATCGGCGATGCCGGCGGCAGGTCGCAGTACCAGTCGTAGAACGAGCCGCAGGCTGCACCGATCAGCGACAGGTAACGCGAGCCGGCCGCATAGGAGATCATGGACATTGCAGGGATCGGCGAGAAGCCGTACACGCGGTCAGGTCCATAGGCCTTGATGGTGTACGCGTTGGAGGCGGCGATCAGCTCGTTGGCTTCCTCCCAGTCCACGCGCACGAAGCCGCCGAGGCCGCGCCGCTCCTTGTAGGATCGCGCTTTCTCCGGACTTTCGACGATCGAAGCCCAGGCATCCACCGGGTCTAGCGATTTGCGTGCCTCGCGCCAGAGCCGCAGCAGGTGACTGCGAATCATCGGGTACTTGAGGCGATTCGCGCTGTACAGGTACCACGAGTAGCTGGCACCGCGCGAGCAACCGCGCGGCTCGTGATTGGGGAGGTCGGGGCGCGTCCGCGGATAGTCAGTCTGCTGGGTCTCCCACGTCACCAGGCCGTTCTTGACGTAGATCTTCCAGCTGCAGGATCCCGTGCAGTTGACCCCGTGAGTCGAGCGCACGATCTTGTCGTGCTGCCAGCGTTGACGATACGAGTCCTCCCAGGCGCGGCCTTCGCTGGTTACGACGCCGTGGTCGCCAGCGAACTTGCCCTTGACCCTGTCGAAGAACCGGAGACGGTCTAGAAAATGGCTCATGACGACAACCTCGAAAACGATCCCATCACCAAGGCAAGATGATCAACCTGGTTACGGATTGTGGTACTCGGCCTTCGGCCCCAGGTAGTACCACCAGTTCAGCACCAGGCACAACACGTAGAAGACCGCGAAGCCGTAAAGGGCGTACTCCGGCGTCGCGGCCTTGATCTGCTCGCCGAACACCTGCGGAATGATGAACGCACCGTATGCCGCAACCGCCGAGGTCCAGCCCAGGACCGGCCCCGCCTGTTCCTTGTCGAAAACCATTGCGATGGTGCGGAAGGTCGACCCGTTGCCAATTCCGGTCGCCGCGAACAGGACCAGGAACAGCAGGAAAAACGGCACGAAATACAGCTCTGGCGTAGGCGACTGGTAGGCGGCCTGCAGGTAATAGGCGACGCCCAGCGCACTCGCCACCATCACGATGGAAACGATCTGCGTCACCTTGGCACCACCCATCTTGTCTGCGATCCAGCCGCCGACAGGGCGGATCAGCGCGCCGATGAACGGCCCCATCCAGGCATAGGTCAGTGCGCTCGGGCCAGCGGCATTGGCTGTGTCGTGCGTCATCACACCGTCGACCATCAGGTGCTGAAAGCCGAACACGACCTTGATAGCCAACGCGAACCCGGCCGAATAGCCGATGAAGCTGCCGAAGGTCATCGTGTAGATGACGCTCATGATCCAGGTGTGCTTGTTGCGAAAGATCTTGAACTGACGTTCCAGGTTGGGCTTGATGTCTCCCGGGATCACCTTCAATAGCATCACGGTGGCGAATATCACGCCCGCGATCACCGGCCACTTCGCCCAGCCCGGCGCGCCGAGCCCCGTTGGCGCCGGCAGGATGATGTACAGGCCTATGCAGGCAGTGACGAAACCGATCGCCAGCATGCCGATGATCTTGCCGAACGCCCCGGCCGTCGATCCGATTTTCGGTGACACGTGCTCGGTGCGGATATTGTTCATGCCGAACCAGCCCGCGACCACGAGCGGGGCCAGAATCAGCAGCCACACGAAGCCGGCATTCTGGATCCAGGTTTCCGAACCGGCCGGAATCTTGCCGACCATCGTTCCGGACGTTGTCTGCAGCGTCATCGAGTCGCCGCCCATGGCGCCGAACAGGCCGAACGTCATCACCAGCGGAATGAGGATCTGCATGGTCGTGACGCCGGCATTGCCCAGCCCGGCGTTCAGCCCGAGTGCCAACCCCTGCATGCGCTTCGGATAAAAGAAGCTGATATTGGACATCGACGAGGCAAAGTTGCCGCCACCCAGCCCGGACAGCAGCGCCAGCGCCTGGAACACCCACAGCGGCGTCGACTTGTCCTGCAACGCGAAGCCGGTTCCAAGCGCCGGAATGATCAGTAGCGCGGTCGTCAACACGATCGTGTTTCGACCGCCCGCGATGCGAATGAAAAAGCTGCTTGGAATCCGCAGCGTTGCACCGCTCAGGCCCGAGATCGCGGCCAGCGTGAACATCTCCGCCTGGGTAAACGGGAACCCAAGGTTGAGCATCTGTACGGTGATGATCCCCCAGTACAGCCATACCGCGAATCCGCACAGCAGGCTCGGGATCGAGATCCATAGATTCCGGCTGGCAACGCGCTTGCCGGTGGAATTCCAGAAGGTCTCATCCTCGACATCCCATCGAGTAATGTCAGACATGCAGGTTACCTCTCGATCACAAGGCTCTCTTGATTCGGTTCAGGTCCCGGCGCTCAAACCTAGTCGCAGTGGATCTCGGCGTCCTTGCGCCGATACCACCACCAGGTTCCAAGGATGCAACTCAGGTAGAAGGCGATGAACACGAACCACGCCGCGTGGGGACTGCCGGTCACGTTCAGCGACACGCCGACTGCCATCGGAATGAAGAACAACCCGAGCGCGGCAATGGCCGCCGTGAAGCCAAGGGCCACCGACGCTTCGATCTCGCCCTCTCGTGAAGCCTCGCGCTCGGCCTCTTCGCCCCTACCTCTACTCCAGAGGCGATGCATGCCCAGGAACACCGTCGGCACCATGCGGAATACGGATCCGTTGCCAACTCCGGTGCCGAGGAACAGCAGCATGAAGGCGGCGAAGAACATGTCCGCGTCACCCGGCCGCGTGTTCGACGGCATGAACTGCAGCACCGCCAGGGCAGCCGCAAAAATGACGACGAAATTCCAGAAGGTGACGCGGCCGCCGCCCAGGCGATCTGCGAGCCAGCCGCCCATCGGCCGGATCAACGCCCCGACCAGCGGACCGACGAATGCGTACTTGAGCAACGCCGAGGCAGGGAACTGGGTGGCCAGCAGCGTCGGAAACGCCGCCGCGAAGCCGATGAACGAGCCGAAGGTGCCGCCGTACAGCCAGCCGAGCATCCACGAGTGCTTGCGACGGAATATGACCGTCTGCTCCCGGAACGTCGCCTGCACGCCGCGGATGTTGTCCATGCCGAACCAGGCTGCGAGAGCGGCCAGCAGGATGAAGGGTACCCACATGTAACCCGCATTCTGCAGCCAGGCCTGGCTGATCAAGGGGTCGCTGTAGGCCTGCGGCTCGCCGCCAAACGCCGCGAAGGCGCCGCCGTAGATACTTACCGGCACCAGCGCCTGCATCACGCCGACGCCAAGGTTGCCGGCCCCCGCATTCCAGCCAAGCGCAGTCCCCTGCATCCTTTTCGGGAAGAAGAAACTGATGTTGGCCATGCTGGCCGAAAAGTTCCCGCCGCCGAGACCGCAGAGCAGTGCGATGGCTGCAAACACCGCGTAGTTGCTCTGCGGATCCTGCACGGCCAACGACATCCATAACGCAGGAAGCAGCAGCGACACCGTGCTGAATACAGTGAAATTGCGGCCGCCGAATATCGGGACGACGAAGGAATAGGCAAGCCTCATTGCGGCGCCAGACAGGCCGGGTAGCGCGGCCAGCCAGAACAGCTGGCTGGTCGTGAAGTCGAAGCCGACTTTGGGCAACTCCAGGACCACGACGCTCCATACCATCCACACCGCGAACGACAGGAACAACGGGGGCATGGAGAGGATCAGGTTGCGCAGCGCGATGCGCCGTCCGGTCGCCCGCCAGAAGCTCTCGTCGTCAGGTCGCCAGTTGGTCAGCCAGCGGCCGCGGGCCGCCCGCGCATCGAGCAGATGTCCTGCGACCAGCTGATCGCGGAGTCCCGGCTCCTCGTCCAGGATGGCCTGCCGCTCGCTCCGTGCGGCGACCCAGGTCCAGATCATCACGCCCGCGAGGACCGCGTACATGAGCATGAAGGCGCTGCTGCGGACGTTGGTGGCGTCGGCGATGATGCCGAACATGATGGGCAGCGTGAAGCCTCCCAGGCCGCCGATCACGCCGACCAGGCCGCCGACCGAGCCCATGTTGTCCGGATAGTAGTCCGCAAGGCTGCGATAGACGCTGGCCTTGCCGATTCCCTGCGCCATGCCGATCACGAACACCAGCAGCGTGAACGCGGCGACGCCAACGGCAATCTCGAAACTCCTGTCGCCGTCGATGCCGTGGACGACCAGCGTCGTGGGCGGATAGGAAAGAAAGAAGAGGCAGACGATCGACACCCAGAACACCCACCAGGTCACCGTCTGGCCACCCCAGCGATCCGAGAACCACCCGCCCAGCGCCCTGATCAAGCCGGACGGCAAGGTGAACAGCATGGTAATGAACGCGGCGGTTTTCAGGCCGAGTCCGTACTCCTGCATGTAGTACTTGGGCAGCCATAGCGCCAGCGCGACGAACCCGCCGAACACGAAGTAATAGGCCAGCCCGAAGCGCCAGACCCGCGCCTCGACCAGGGGCGCAAGTTGCTGGCCTATGGTGATGTGCTCTTTCTTCAGCTTGCGCTGCTCGTGCTTCGGGTCGGGATAGGTGAAGAACCAGAAGGCCACGGCCATCACAAGCATCGCCACCGAGTAGACCTGCGGCACCGCGCGCCAGCCGAGTGCCACCACGATGGTCGGCGCGACCAGGTTGGTCACCGCGGCGCCGGCGTTTCCAGCGCCAAAGATTCCCATGGCGGTTCCCTGGCTCTCCTTGGGGAACCAGGCCGACGTATAGGCGATGCCGATTGCGAACGATCCGCCCGCAAGGCCCACGAACAGGCCGATGATCAGGTATTGCCAGTATTCGGTCGCAAATGCGAGCCCATAGGTCGGGATCGCCACGAGCAGCATCTGGATCATGAATACCGTTCGACCGCCGTAACGATCGGTCAGCACACCGAGGGGCAGTCGCACCAGCGAACCGGTGAGGATCGGCGTGGCGACCAGCAACCCGAACTCCGTTTCGTTCAGCCCGAGCTCGGCCTTGATCCTGATACCGATGATGGAGAACATCGTCCATATGGCGAAATTGACCGTGAAGGCCAGGGTATTCATCGCCAGGACGGAGTTGCGCCTTCCCCGGTCTGTCATCGGCACGATGCACCCTCCGCGAGTTCGGTGGCGCGCTGTCTCGCAAGCGCGCACTGACACAGCTTGTTGCGGCTGTCTCCGCCCGCACTATCGACGTCCTTGAACCGGCTCGCCTTGACCTACATCAAGCGCCCGGACTCCCTTGTGCGTTCGCTGCAAGCCCGGTCGGCTCCCTGTCCCGCACGGCACGCGAATACCACCCGCACTTGGAATGAGTCTCGTCCTGTTCCGACGTCGTCCGGAGTCGGACAGGCGACGCTGCTCGCGCCTTCCAGGCCGGCCACTAGAGCCATCCCGGTGCGGCGCGGCACGAAGCCGACCTGTGATTGTTGCGGGTCAAAAGGCGCTGAAGCGGCGCCTTGATCGCCATCAGGACGTCGTGCAGACTGGCAGCAACATGGAACCGGGGGGGATCCGCCATGCCTGAGTCATCGCTCGCCAGGCCGCCACGCCGTTTCTGGCTCATCGGCCTGGTCGCGCTCGCCTGGAACCTGATCGGCGTGATGAGTTACCTCATGAACGTGACCGCGGGGCCCGAGGCGCTGGCGGGGCTCTCAGAGGCCGAAAGAAACCTCTACACCGACATTCCCGCCTGGGCCACCGCAGCCTTTGCCATCGCCGTTTTCGGCGGCGCGCTGGGCAGCATCGCCCTGCTGGCCCGGAAAGCCTGGGCCGTGCCGGTGTTACTCGTGTCACTGATCGCGATCGTGGTGCAGATGGCACACGCACTTTTCATGAGCGCCCTGCTCGAAGTGCGAGGCGCTGGCGCAGCGGTCCTGCCGCTACTGGTCCTGGCCATCGGCGCCTATCTCGTCTGGTTCTCCCGATCGGCGCGGGATCGCGGCTGGCTGGGCTGAGCCCGGCCGCTCAGGGCATCGGGTCGTCCGCGTCGGCGTAGCGCTTGATGAGTTCGTACAGGAACCGGCGCCCGTCCAGCAGCGATTTCACCCGGATGCGTTCGTTCAGTCCGTGCGCGTAGCTGCCGTCGGCATCAGAAAACATACCGGAGACGCCGTAGGTCGGGATCCCGACGGCGTTCAGATAACTGCCGTCGGTGGCGCCCGTGGCCATCGTCGGCACGATCGCGACGCCCGGCCAGACCATCTCGGCGACGTCACGCAACGGACCCATGATCCGGGCCGTTAGCGGCGGCGGCGAGGTCGACTCGCCCAGCACTCCCTTCGGCTCGACGTGGATTGCGTCCTCGGCCAGCACCTGCTGAATCGTCTTTTGCACCGCCTCCACCGGCACGCCGGGCAGGATGCGACAGTTGACGTTGGCCGCCACGCGCTGCGGCAGCGCGTTTGGCGCATGGCCACCATTGATCATCGTCGCCGTACAGGTCGTGCGCAGCATGCTGCTCCAGCTCGGGTTGATGTCCCAGAGTCGCTCAATGGCGGCCTCATCAGTGGGATTCTTCAGCACGGCACGCATGTCCGCGGCAACAGCCGGCGGCGACAGCTTCGCCGTCACCTCGTAATAGCCCCGCGTCGCGTCGTTGAAGGCCACCGGGAAGCGATACTCGCCCAGCCGGACCAGCGCAGCAGACAGCTGAGTGATCGGGTTGTGCTTCTTCGGCCGCGAGCTGTGGCCACCGCCGTCAGTCATCGACAGCTCGAAATCCTGGTAAACCTTTTCGCCCGACTGGATCTGCAGCGCAACGGGCTGGCCTTCGGCGTCGAGTTCGCCGCCCGCCCCCTCGTTGAGCGCGAAAGCCGCGTCGAGCACTTCGGGCCTGTCCTTCGTAAGCCAGAGCACACTGTTGAAAACATCCGGCGTTTCCTCGCCGCAGGTCAGCGCCAGCTTGATGCTGCGACGTGGGACGAAGCCTTCGGCCTGGTAGCGGATCAGGCTGTCGGTCAACGCTGCCGCCATCGCCTTGTCGTCGGCAACGCCACGGCCATAGAACCAGCCGTCCTCCTCGACCAGGGTGAACGGGTCGCGCTTCCAGTCCTCGCGGTTCGCCTCGACCACGTCGATGTGTGCCATGAGCAGCATGGGCTTCAGCGCGGGGTCACGGCCCCGCAGCAGGGCCACCAGTGCACCGTCCTGTGGCCGGTCGGCCGGCGCCAGGATCTGCGTGTCGGGTTCAGGGATGCCTACGGCCAGCAGGTGTGCCCGCATCCCCCCGGCCGCGCGCGTGCAGCTGCCGACGGAGCGCGTGGTGTTGATCTCGACGAGCTCGCGGTACAGGTCGCGAAACGCTGCTTCGCCGTCGCCTGCGGCCTGTGCTGTCGCGCCAGGGCCAGCGGAAACCCCGCAGGCGAGCGCGCACAGAGAACCGTAGACCGTACCCGGAATTCCATGACACGCCCTCTGCGGTGAAATTCCGCAGAGGCTGCGTCACGAGCGGAGCGATTACAAGCCGAGGAAAGTACAGGCACCGGCAGCGGGCCTGGCTGCTTCCCCACGGTGCCTGGCACCGGTCATGTCAATGACCGGTGCCAGGCACCTTCATCTCGTTGGGCTACTTCTCGAAGACGGCCCTCAGGTACCAGAACTGGCCGGCGATCGGGTACAGCGTCCCGTCCAGGCTGTTGAGGTCACACGAATAGCAGATCGGCGGTTTCTCGTTGGTCAGGTTGTTCACACCCGCCGCGATAGTCCAGGCACCGTCCATGAAAGCCTCGGGCTTCCAGCTGACCTGCGCGTCCGCGTACATCACCGAACCCAGCTTGTTCGTGTCCGGGCCGTTCGAGCAGAATTCGGTCAGCTCGAAATCCGCCACCAGGCCGGTGCAGTCCTCGGTCAGGGAGCTCATGTACCGCAGGCCCAGGCGCACGCTCCAGTCTCCCCACATCCAGTCCGTGTTCAGCGAGGACTTGGTTTCCGGGAAACCGCGGGTCGGCGAACCGAGCTCACGGCCCTTGCGATCGAACGTGTCGAAGCCACCCGAGGCATTCGGCGAGCAGTTCGTCGTACTTGAGCAGCATCGAGGTCATCCACTGGATGCGGAACTGGCCGAAGCCGGTCTCCGCCGTGGTCAGGACCAGGTTGAGGTCGACTCCCGAGGTCTTGATCCCGCCGATGTTGCCCAGGACACCCTCGATGCTCGTGATCGTGCCGCTGGGATTGCGGTTGACCGCGTCGCAGAAGATGTCGTCCAGCGTGTCGATGCACGCGTTCAGCAGGTCCTGGGCGTCGGGAGCCTGGATGGCTCCCTTGACGTCGACGTCGTAGTAGTTCATCTCGACCAGCAAGCCGTCCAGGGCGCCGGCGCCGCTCAGCGGCACCTGCCAGGTGAAGCCCACCGACAGTGTCTCGGAGGTCTCGGGCGACAGGTCGATGTTGCCGCCCGTATCCACCGAGATCTGCGGGTTGATCTGCGAATATCCCGGCGGGACGCCGAGTGCTGCGCAGTTGGCCGCGTCGGCCGGCTGCACGTTCGAGCAGCGATCGGTGACGGACGCGTCGAAGCGCGACCCCTGGTTGAACAACTCACCGATATTCGGCGCACGGAAGCCCTCGGACCAGCTGGCCCGGAAGACCAGATTCTCCGTGGGGCCCCAGTTCAGCGCGAGCTTGCTGACGGTCTCGCTGGAGAACAGGTTCGTATCGGAGAACCGGACCGCGGCGCTGAAGTTCAGCACGTTCGCGGCCGGCGCGTCCTTCAGGATCGGGACGACGATCTCGCCGTAGAACTCGTCCACGTCGTAATCGCCGATCGTCGGGTTGGTCGGTACGTCCGCCGTCTCGCCCGCGGCAACCACGGGATCCGGTGTGAAGGAGCCTTCTTCCTCGCGGTACTCATAGCCGATCGCGAAGCCGAGCGGACCCGGCGGACAGGTCGAACAGGTCACCGGACAGGTTCGCGGTGATGTCGTCAGCTTCTGGCTGCTCCGGTCGAGGCCGGTGTAGGTCACGAAGTCCAGCATCTCCTGGGTCATCGAGCCTTCGCCGACGATGTTCAGCGGCACGCAGCCCGGCGTCGCAGCGCAGACCGCGGGGTCGCCCAGCGCCACGTTGAGGCTGCGGGCGTTGAACTGGTTGAGCTTGGTCTGCGTGGCGTCGTTCTCGGCCCGGATGCCGGTCACGTCCCAGTACATGCGCCGGCTCGCCCAGCTCGAACTCGCCGTCAAAACCGCCCGACACGTACCAGGTGTCGACGTCCTGGTTGAAGATGCGCGGTCCGGCCTCGATCGGCCGGCGGGAGAAGAACGGCGTGTTGCTGCTGTCGAGGGTGATGCCGAACGGATTGTACGGCTGATTGGCGTCCCAGACGACGTTGACCATGTAGAGGCGTCGAGCCGCTGTCCGGCCCGCAGAACAGCGGTACCGGCGCCGCCCGGCCCTGCGACTTGCGGTTGTTGAAGCTGGCCAGCGCGCGCAACGTGATCGTGTCGGTCAGGTCGTACTCGGCCTTGCCGAAGAGGTTCAGCGCTCGTTCGGCGTCACCAGGTGGTTGAAGGGCTGGTAGTTGAAGCGATCCGCGAGCGCGAACGAATGGAAATCATCATTGTCCGGATCGGTCGGATTCCAGACCGGGAATGCGACCCCGGCATCCGGCGCCACGCTGACTCCGCCCAGGATGGGGTCGGTGAACACGAAGCGGCCTGCCGGCGTGCCTGAGCTGACGCCGTACGGAAAGCCGGGCAGAGCGTAAACCGACTCGTCGCGGTCCTGCGGTGTTGACCGATCTCTGGTCGGCCTAGCTGATGTCGATCAGGCGCCCGGCCTCTCTCGCCGCGCGCGCCGAAGCGGACGTCGAACTCGGTGGTCTTGCCGTCGCCCTCGTCGTACTGGCCGTAATAGGCGGAAACCTTGATCCCTCATAATCATCCTGCGTGATGATGTTCAGCACGCCGCCGATCGCGTCCGAGCCGTACACGGCCGAGGCGCCGTCCTGCAGGATTTCGATGGACTTGACCGCGTTGACGGGGATGGTGTTCAGGTCGACCGCGCCGGACACGCCCGAACCGGACGAGCCCTTGATCCAACGGCGTCCGTCGACCAGCACGAGCACGCGCTTGGAGGTCAGGTAGCGCAGGTCGATTTCCGCCGCGCCGGCGCCGATGCCGCCGCCGTCGGGTGGGAAACCGAGGTTGCCCGAGGAATTGTTGGTCTGGTTGATCGCGGAGCCCGAAATCGGCAGTCGCTGAACGAACTCGGCCAGCGACGAGGCGCCGGTGGCGCGGTAGTCTTCGGCGGAGGGTCAGGACCGGAAGCCGTTGTTCCAGCGGGTTCTGGCGAATCCTGGAACCCGTGACGACCACTTCCTCCAGCGCCTGCCCCAGCGCCTGGGGCGCCGCAAGGCTCGCTGTAAATCCGACCGCTCCTCCCATCACGAGTGCAATGGCCCGCTTCAACGGCAGTTTTTTGTTCACGTTGGACCCCCTGGATAAGGATTGACGCCTGTTGCGGCGGCGTCGAAAGCCGAACTTACCCCTCCTTGCCGGTGGAGTACAACTTATGTCGCATGAAAACGACAGTCGGACGGATGATCGTCAAACCCGTGCAGTTGAGACCCATCACCCGCGGCACGCTCGGGGGTGAGCGGGTACGATTCCGGCGACGCGGCGTGGCTGTCGCGACGGACGCCCAGACCCGGCGATACACTCGGGCAACGAGGGCGGCCTCGTGACACCCCGGCCAACGAACGGCGAGCCCATGACAGAGCTGACCGACGAGCAACTCCTGCGCTACAGCCGCCAGATCTTCCTGCCGGAAATCGACGAGGCGGGACAGCGGCGGCTCGCCGGATCGCGCGTCCTGGTACTCGGTCTCGGTGGCCTCGGTTCCCCGGTCGCGACCTACCTGGCCGGCGCGGGCGTCGGGCGACTGGTGCTGGTCGACCCCGACACGGTCGACGTCTCCAACCTTCATCGCCAGATCCTGCACCGCAACAATACGATAGGCCTCGCCAAGACCGAGTCGGCGCGGCTGACCCTCCAGACGCTGAACCCGGACGTGGACGTCGCGACCTACCAGTGCCGCCTGTCGGGCGACGCGCTGCTGGAAGTCCTGCGCGACGTGGACCTCGTCGTCGACGGCACGGACAACTTCGAATCGCGGTTCGAACTCAACCGCGCCTGCATCGCCCTGCGCAAGCCACTGATTTACGGCGCCGTCGTCGGCATGGAAGGCCAGGCGTCCGTCTTCCGGGCCGACCTCGACGACAGCCCCTGCTACGCCTGCCTGTACCCGGACCTGGACGGACAGCCCGACGCCGGGCGCCCCGCCTCCGGCTGGGAGAATTGCACCGGGCAGGGCGTGCTCGGCCCCGTGGCCGGGATCGTCGGCTGTATCCAGGCCACCGAGGCGCTGAAGGTTCTGCTGGGTATCGAAACCCGCCTCGTGGGGCGACTGCTGCTCATCGATGCGCGCGCGATGGAGTTCAACTGGTTCCAGCTCAGGAAGAATCCGCGCTGCAAGGCCTGCAGCGGGCAGGCTGGAACGCAGAGTCCCGCCGGCTGACCCTCGAATACTGCGTCGCAAAAGAGATGGCTGGCCGCGGCGCCTTGCCTGGAGTCTTTCCGTCAGGCCCATGCGGGGGTATGTTGGGGCCTGACAGCAAATCAACCGGGCCGGGCACGCCGGCCGCAAGCGCCGCGCTTGTGCTCAGCCCCGGCCAGAAGAACGACGCACCAGGAGGCGAGCATGCTGCGAGCGTTGAAGCTGGAGCCGGAGAAATGCACCGGCTGCATGCAATGCGAGATGGCCTGTTCCTACGAGAACGAGGGCGTATTCAATCCCGCATTGTCCCGCATCAAGGTCTTTGAATTCCACGAGCAGGGGGGCTTTGCGCCCTACACCTGCACGCAGTGCGAAGAAGCCTGGTGCATGCACGCCTGCCCGGTGGAGGCGATCGTCTTCAACCCCGCGACGGGTTCGAAGGACGTGCTGGCCGACCTCTGCGTGGGCTGCAAGGTCTGCACCATCGCCTGTCCGTTCGGCACCGTGAACTACCGCGCCGATACCGGCAAGGTCATGAAGTGCGACCTGTGCGGCGGCGACCCCTGGTGCGCCAAGGCCTGCCCCACGGGAGCGATCACCTACGTGGACATCGCGGACACGGGTCTGGCACGCATGCGGGCCTGGGCGCAACGCGGCGAGGCGACCAGCGCGCGATTCAACGCGCCGGTGGCGAAGGACGCGCAGAACTTCGATCGCGCAAAGGCATAGGGGACACCGCCATGGCATGGACAAAGAAAGTCTTGCGCGTGAACCTGACGCGCGGCACCGTTTCAGTCGAACCCCTCAACATGGAGTGGGCGCAGCAGTACCTCGGCCAGCGCGGGCTGGCCTCGAAGTACCTGGTCGAGGAGATCGATCCGAAGTGTGATGCCCTGGGGCCCGACAACAAGCTGATGCTGGTGACCGGGCCGCTGACCGGCACCATGGCCTCCACCGGCGGGCGTTACTCGGTCGTCTGCAAGAGCCCGCTGACCGGGACGATTGCCTGTTCCAATTCCGGCGGCTACATCGGCGCCGAGCTCAAGAATGCTGGCTGGGACATGCTGATCTTCGAGGGCAAGTCGCCCAAGCCCGTGTACCTGTACATCCGCGACGATCACGTCGAGCTGCTCGACGCGGCCGAGGTCTGGGGCCAGTCCGTCTGGGCCGCCGACAAGATCCTGCGCAAGAAGCACCAGGATCCGCAACGTGCGCATTTCCGCCGTCGGCCGGTCGGCCGAGACCGGGTGCCTGTATGCCGGCGTCATCAACGACCTGCACCGCGCCGCCGGCCGCTCCGGCGTCGGCACGGTGATGGCGTCGAAGAACCTGAAGGCGGTCGTGTGCCGTGGCACAAAGGGCGTCGGTAACATCAAGGATCCCCTGCGCTTCATGCAGGCGACCGAGACCGGGAAGAAGGTGCTGCGCGACAACGCGGTGACCGGCCAGGGCCTGCCGGCCTACGGCACGCAGGTGCTGATGAACGTCATCAACGAGGCGGGCGCGATGCCCACCTACAACATGCGCGAGACCCAGTTCCCGGGCGCGCACAAGATCTCGGGCGAGGCCATGCACCAGCCGCGCGAGAGCGACGGCAAGCCCAACCTGACCACCAACGCCGCCTGTTTCGCCTGCACCATCGCCTGCGGTCGCATCTCGACCGTGGATCGCGGCCACTACACCATCAAGAACAAGCCCGAGTACTGGGGCAACTCCGGCGGGCTCGAGTACGAAGCCGCCTGGGCGCTGGGTTCGGACACCGGCGTGGACGACCTCGACGCGCTGACCTACGCCAACTTCATCTGCAACGAGGACGGCTTCGACCCGATTTCCTTCGGCTCGACGGTCGCTGCCGCGATGGAGCTGTACGAACAGGGCGTGATCACCAAGGAACACACCGGCGGCATCGAGTTCAAGTTCGGTTCGGCCGAGGCACTGACTGCGGCCGTGGAGCTGGTCGCCAAGGGCGAGGGCTTCGGCCGTGACCTGGCGCTGGGCTCCAAGCGCTTCTGCGCCAAGTACGGTCGCCCGGAGCTGTCGATGACGGTCAAGGGCCAGGAATTCCCGGCCTACGACCCGCGGGCGATCCAGGGCATGGGGCTTGCCTACGCGACCAGCAACCGCGGCGCCTGCCATCTTCGCGGCTACACGGTGGCTTCCGAGATCATGGGCATCCCGGAAAAGACGGAACCGCTGGCTACCGTCGGCAAGCCGGAGCTGGTCAAGGCGTTCCAGGATGCCACGGCCGCCTTCGATTCCGCGGGCATCTGCATCTTCACGTCCTTCGCCTGGACCCTGGACGACGTTGCGCCCCAGGTGGACGCCGCCTGCGACGGCGAGTGGACGACGGAAAAGCTGCTGCATGTCGGGGAGCGCATCTGGAACCTCGAGCGGCAGTTCAACCTCGCCGCGGGCCTCACCGGCAAGGACGACACCCTGCCCAAGCGCCTGCTGAAGGATGCCGCGAATGTCGGCCCCGCGAAGGGCCATGTCGCCGAACTGGGCAAGATGCTCCCGCAGTACTACCAGATCCGCGGCTGGAACGATCAAGGCGTCCCGACGGCGGACACCCTGAAGCGGCTGGGCCTGTCCTGAGGGAGTAACAATGCGGCACGTGATAATCGGCGCAGGTCCGGCTGGCGTGGTCGCCGCCGAGCAGCTGCGCAAGTTCGATCCGCAGGGTACGGTGACGCTCATCGGCGATGAGCCGGAACCGCCCTATTCCCGCATGGCGATCCCGTACCTGCTGATGGACCGGATCGGCGAACCGGGCACCTACCTGCGCAAGGATCCGGGCCACTACGACAAGCTGGGAATCGACGTCATCCGCGGCCGCGTTGCCACGGTGGATGCCGCCGGAAAGAACGTGACCCTGGCGAGTGGCGACAAGCAGCCCTACGACAAGCTGCTGATCGCCTCCGGTGCGAGTCCCATCGCGCCGCCGATCCCGGGCCTGGACCGGGACGGCGTGTGCGCCTGCTGGACCCTGGCCGATGCGCGCCGGATCATCGCGCGGGCCCACAAGGGCAGCTCGGTGGTGCTGATCGGCGCCGGGTTCATCGGCTGCATCATTCTCGAGGCGCTGGCCGCGCGCGGCGTCAACCTCACGGTCGTGGAACTCGAGGACCGGATGGTGCCGAGGATGCTGAACGCGACGGCGGGAGGCATGGTACGGCGCTGGTGTGAGAGTCGCGGCGTGACCGTGCGCGTGTCGAGCCGTGTCGAAGCCATCGAGGGCGCCAAGGGTGCGCCGCCGCTGCGCGTGCTGCTCGAGGGCGGCGAAGCCATTCCCGCCGATCTCGTCATCCAGGCGACCGGCGTGCAGTCCAACACCGGTTTCCTGGAAGGCAGCGGTATCGCCACCGAGCGCGGGATCCTGGTCAATGAGTTCCTGGCGGCCAGCGTGCCGGACGTGTACGCCGCCGGCGACGTGGCGCAGGGCCGCGACTTCTCGACGGGCGCCTACGTCGTGCAGGCGATCCAGCCGACGGCCGTCGAGCATGGCCGCATCGCGGCAATGCACATGGCTCGCGGGCATGGCAACGCGCAGCGGGGCACGCTCAACATGAACGTGCTCGACACACTGGGCCTGGTCTCGAGTTCGTTCGCCCAGTGGATGGGCGTGAAAGGCGGCGACAGCGCCGAGCTGACCCATCCCGACCAGTTTCGCTACATCAACCTGCAGTTCCAGGAAGACGTCCTGGTCGGCGCCACGGCACTCGGCCTGACCGATCACGTCGGCGTCATCCGCGGCCTCATCCAGGGCAAGACGGCCCTGGGGCCCTGGAAGAAGAAGCTGCAGGCCGACCCGACCCGCCTGATGGAGGCCTACCTCTCCACGACGATGCCGGTGGGACACAACGCCTACGTGATATGAGGATCACGTTGAAGCTGTTCGCGAGCCTCGGACAGTTTCTGCCGCCAGGCGCCAGGGAGAATGCGATTCCGGCCGACGTGCCGGACGGCGCCACTGCGCACCAGGTGCTGACGCAATTCGGGGTGCCCCTCGAAAAAGTTCACCTGGTGCTGCTCAACGGCGCCTACCTGGATGCGCGCGCCCGCGACGAGAGCGTCATCAAGGCCGGCGATGCGCTCGCCGTCTGGCCGCCGGTGGCCGGTGGTTGAGCCCGACGCGGGCGAATCCCGCGACGGCATCCGCCGGATCGTCAAGGACATGGGCATCACGCATGCGGATTTCTTCCGCAGCGTCCAGCCGTTGCTGGAAGGCGCGGATCACACGCTGCGCGACGACGGCGTGACGCTGCGGCTCGATGCCGGAATCGTCGAGATCCGGCTGGGCCCGGAGGGCAGGCGCTCCCTCGGCAATTTTCATCTGCCGCGCACCCGGGTCGAGCTGCGGTTCCAGGGCTGCACGGCGGACACCATCGAAGCCTTCATCGCCCGCTTCGACACGCGTTTCCGCCGCGGCGGCGGCTGATCAACTGCTGAACGAATCGCGACCGATTACATCTCTCCAACCACGGCGATGCACTCGATCTCGACCCGCGCACCCAGGGCAAGGCCGGCCGTCAGTGGCTCGGCTTGTTCCGCTGCGTGTGCCGCTGCAGCGTCGAGAACGCCTGCTTCGTGTACTGCGCCAGGCGGCCGGCTTCGGGCAGCGCGCAGGCGTTGGCGGTGAAGCCGATCACGACCTGCCCGGCGTAGGACATGAACGTGATGTTGAGGCCCATCCCGCCGAGCAACGTGGACACCGGGCAGAGCGCCTCGAGCCGCGCACCGTTCAGGTAGAGCGGCTCGTCCGGACCGTGCACGTTCGAGATCAGGACGTTGGAGGGCAGGAAGAAATCCGTGAACGTCCGCGGCACCAGCGCGATCGATTCGCCCATGGCGAAGAGAAGTACTGCGTACGCGTAGGCCGCGTCCTTCGGCAGCGCGCGAATGCGCGCCTTGGCCTCGCGGGTATTGGCCATCAACTGGCGCATGCGGCGGCCGACCGAGTGCCGAGGGGGTCCCGAGCGGCGTCCAGAAGACGGAGACCTTCGTGGTGGCCTGCTTGACCTTCCTGTCATGCAGGGACACCGGGCAGATCGCAACGAGCGCGCGCTCGGGGACCTGGCCGATGTCCCGAAGGTAGCGGTTCATGGCGGCGTCCAGCACGCACAGCGCGACGTCGTTGAGCGTCGCGCCCCAGGCGCGCCCGACGGCTTTCATGGCCTGCAGCGGCAGCATCGTGTGTGCGACGGACCGCGCGTTGTGGATCGGTTCGTTCATCGGCGTCAGCGGCGCGGTGAACGGCCGGATCTCGTCCTTCGAGAATCCGCGCAACCCGGCCAGCGTTTCCTCGCCGAGGCGGACCGATCCCCAGCCAACGGACAGCGCCCGCCGGGCGAGCGCCTCGGCCTCGTGCTCGAGCCACTGCAGCGGGTGCCCAGGCACGGCCTTGTGGCGCACCGGCAGGGCGGTCGAGACCACGCTGCGGATCCGCCTGTCGCGCGGCGAGCGACTGAGCGAGTCGTGGACCAGCGCGATCCCGGACTCGCCGTCCACCAGGGAATGATGGACCTTGATGAAGATCGCGAACCGGTTGCGTTGCAGGCCGTCGATGACGTGAACCCTCCAGCCCGGACGATCCCGCTCGAGTATCGGCGCATGCAGTTCGGCAACCAGCTCGTCCAGCTGCGCATCCGTACCCGGTGCGGGCAGCGTCCGGCGCTGGACGTGCCAGTCCATGTCGAGGCGCGCGGCCTCCTGCCACTCGGGCAGGCCAGCCCTGAGCAATACGGGGATGCGGTTGAAGGGGGGCACCGGCTCGGCCTGCCGGAACGCGTCGACGATCTCGCCCACCATCCGGGCGCCGCCGCGGCGCGGCCGCTGGAAGATGAGGGCGGCGCCGACGTGCCGAGGGTTCTCCCGACTCTCCGTCAGGAGGAACATCAAATCGAGCATCGGGATCGGGATACCCACGGCATTGTCCCCAGCCGTCTTAGTCTGCGCCGGAGGCTTGCGCCAAGAATCCGCAATTACTGTCGCCTGACCGCGTTCAGTGTCTTTCGCGACCCACCCTTTTGCACTGCAACAGGATGTGGGTCTTTCGACGCGCCTGCTGCGACACGCCAGGCGGGATGCGCTTGCGCAACGCCCCGGTCCGGCCCCGCGTCATCGAAGGCTGCGTACATCCCCACTCGACAAGCAGTCCCGCCGCAATTTCAATTGCTTGGGTTCTTGCGCTCCGCACTGGCGCAAGCGTAGGCTTTCAGGTGGCGATCTCACAACGCGCGGCCCAACGCGCGGCTGGCTATTCAGGGGAGTGTTCCATGTTGTTCTCGACGCGCAGGATTCTTGTCTCCGTTGCGGCGCTGTCCGCCGTGGTTCTGGCGGGCTGCAGTCCGACACAGGATGGCGACCCGATTCCGCCGCCGCAGCCGCAGACGTTCAAGCCGCTGTACAACTTGCAGACGGGCTACGTCCCCTGGCCGAACGATGCGTTCTTTGCCGGCAGCACCGACGGCACCCTGAACATACCGGCGCCATTGAATGCCCCGCCCTTCACGACCATGGGAGTGGAACTCAATACGCTGGACGGCTTCTCGACCAGCGCGCCAATGGACACGAGTTTCGACAATACGATCGACGGGGCTTCGTTGTCCGGCACCACGGTGCACCTCATCGAAATGTACCTGTCGAACACCACCAAGCTACCGGCCGGCGCAGGTGAGTTGCCGCAGGGTGTGACGTCGCCGGTCAGTCGCGTCCTGACGTACGGCACCGACTTCACGGCCGAGGTCTCTCCCGACTACGACAGTTTCGGCAAGATCCTGCGAATCACGCCGCTCAAGCCACTGCGGCCCAGCACCGGTGCGACGAATATCGGCTACTACGTGCTGCTGACCAATGGCATCAAGGATGTCCGGGGACAGGCGTCCATACCGGATGATTTCTACGCGTCGCTCAAGGCCGCACCCGCCAACTGCAGCTCTTTCACGGATATCACGACGCTCACGCTCTGTGCCTGGACCAAGGCCCACCTGAGCATCGCCCAGGCGGTCGGGATCGACCCGGCCTCCGTGACGCTGTCCTGGAATTTCACCACGCAGTCCGTGGAAGATTCCTTCACCGCGATCGCCGCGCTGGTGCCCGCGCAGCCGATTGGCGTCGCGCCAAGCGGGATGAACACTGCCGCCGTCGGCCTGTATGGCAAGGCGGACATCTTCGTCGGTACGACGCAAGTGCCTTACTACCTGCAGGCTGCCGCTGACAACCACGATGCTAACGCAGTACTGAAGAGCTACTGGCATGGACCCGCCGGCTCCTATATCACCCGCTTCAACCCGATGCCCGTCAAGACCACGGACGTCACCGTTCCGCTGCTGGTCACAGTGCCGAATGCCAACGCACATGGTGGCGTTGCCTGTCCGAAGCCATACCCAGTGGCGATCGTGCAGCATGGCATCACCGGCAACCGGACTCAGGCGCTGGCGATGGCAGACTCCTTTGCCGACGCCTGCTTCATCGTGGCGTCGATCGACCTGCCGCTACATGGGTTGACCGACACGACCAACCCGCTCTACATGGGCGCGATCGAGCGCACGTTCAATGTGGACCTAATCAACAACACGACTGGAGCTGCGGGCCCTGACGGCAAGATCGACAGCTCGGGCGCGCATTTCATCAACCTGGTGAATCCGCTGACCGGCCGTGACAACCTCCGTGAGGCCGAGGCCGACCTCATCGCGTTCACCAAGTCGGTGGCCAATCTGGACATCGACGGTGGTGGGTCCGACGTGGATCCCGCACGCATCCATTACGTCGGGCTGTCGCTCGGCTCCATTGTCGGTGGCGCACATATCCACCATACCGCCACGCGGACCGCCACGTTGGCAGTGCCCGGCGGCGTCGTGACCAAGCTGCTGCTGGACTCCCAGACGTTCGGTCCTGTCGTACGCGCCGGACTGGCGAGTGCCGGACTGGTCAATAACTCGACGCTGTTCAATAATCGCATCATCCGCGATTTCCAGACCGTTGTGGACGCGGGTGACCCGATCAACCACATCTGCGCCTGCGCTGCCCAGCAGCCAGTACACCTGATTCAAGTGACGGGCGACACTGTCGTGCCAAACAACTCTACGCAGCGTCTTGTGAAGGCCGGCAACCTGCGGCAGGTCAGTGCCGCCGGTGCCAATCCAGTCGGCCCGACCGAAGGCGTCTGGGTGAACTTCACCCAGGGTTCGCACGGGTCCCTGTTCGACCCGACGGCGAGCCTGGCCGCCACGGTGGAAATGCAGTCGCAGACCGTCCAGTTCGCCGCCTCGGCGGTGGCACCGGGCGGCCCGTTCGTGGTCATCACCGACACGTCGGTGATCGGTCACCCGTAACGACTGCTGACAGACTGCAAACTCGAAGGGCGGGGATCTCCCCGCCCTTCTCTTTTGCGCATCGCGCTTGCCTGAACATCACGGCCTCGGGGCGGGCCCATCGTGCGCGGAATGTCCAGTACACGTGCGGTCTCGTTAATAACGCAGATGCTCGCGCGGGCGCGAAAACAAGCCAATCAAGGCAATTCACACATTGTGTGCCCAGCACGGAACGGACAGCCCTTGCCATCTTTTGTGCGAACACGGTAAGTTTACACGTCACACAAGCGGAAGCATTCGGCCAGTGAAGGGGCCGTGCCTCTTGGAGAGGCGCCGCGAGTGCGCCACTAGCAAAGATCGAGGGGAAATCATGTTGAACAGCAAACTGATATCACTGATATCGGCGTCCGGGCTGGTTTTGGCCGGCGGTTTGGCCGGTACGGCCTCGGCGGCCGGCCCGGCCGCAGACCGCGCCAGTCGCGCCCTGCCCGCCTCTATCGACCAATTGAGGCTGGCAGAGCCGATAACCGCGCAAAACGTTACGTTTTCGCGCATCGACCCGGCGCTCAGGGATGCCACTGGACCCCAGCAGGTCCTCGTCCGGCTGCGCTCACCGTCGGCTGCCCAGATCACGGCCTACGGGCCGGCGGACCGCGTGAGCCAGAAGGAGAAGCTCAAGAACGAGCAGTCCGCCTTCGTGCGGCGCGCCGCCAAGATGGCGCCGGGCTCGACGATGCTGACCAGCGTCCAGACCGTCCTGAACGGCGTGTTCATGGAAGTCGACGCGGACCAGGTCCGCGCGCTGGCAAACGACCCCAACGTCGCCCGTATCTCGCGTGTCGTCGACTACGAGCTCGACCTGTTCGAAACCGTGCCTTACATCACCGCCACGATGATGCAGAACATCGGCTTTGACGGTGGCGGCGTGAAGGTCGCGGTGCTCGACTCGGGCATCGACTACCTGCACGAAGCCTTCGGCGGCAGTGGCAATCCGGCCGATTTTGCGGCGAATGATCCCGATATCATCGAGCCAGGCAGTTTCCCGACGGCCAGGGTCGTCGGCGGCTACGACTTCGTCGGCAGCAACTGGCCAAATGCCGACCTTGCGCCGGATCCCGACCCTCTCGACAAGGGCTCCGGTGGCGGTCACGGCACGCATGTTGCCGACATTATCGGCGGCAGCAAGGGTGTCGCCCCCGGGGTAGATCTCTACGGGGTCAAGGTCTGCAGTTCCGTTTCCAGCTCGTGCAGCGGCATCGCCCTGATCCAGGGAATGGAGTTCGCCGCCGACCCGGATGGCGATGGCGACCCTTCGGATCATGTCGACATCATCAACATGTCACTCGGCTCATCTTACGGACAGGCGTTCGACGACGACCTGGTGCTCGCGGTGAACAATGCCACGGCACTCGGAGTTCTGACCGTGGCTTCGGCTGGCAATTCGAGTGACAAGCCGTACGCGACTGGCACGCCGAGTGCGGCCGCCACGGCGATTTCGGTGGCCCAGACCGAGGTGCCGAGCGCATTCCTGCCACAGTACGAGGTGGTGGCGCCGGCTTCCATCGCCGGAACCTACGACGCGATCTTCCAGCCCTGGTCGGCGCCCCTGACCACGTGCATCGAGGCGCCCCTCGTAGTACGGCGACGGTGCCGGCGGCAACCTGAACGGCTGCGCGGCATTTGCCCCGGGTTCCCTCGCGGGCAAGATCGTGCTCGTCGACCGGGGCGCCTGCAACTTCACGCTGAAGATCAAGAACGTCGGCGACGGCGGCGGCCTGATCGGCATCATCGGCCTCGTCGCGCCGGGCGCGCCGTTCAGCGGTGGCGACGGTGGCGACCGCCCGATCGACATCCCGGGCTACATGATCAGCCAGGCGGATTCCAACACGCTGAAGAGCGGCCTGCCCAACACGGTAGTCCGCTTCGATCCCAACCTCGGGCACGCCGCTTGTCGGCAGCATGGTCGGCAGTTCCTCGCGCGGTCCGCGTAACCCGGACAACCTGCTCAAGCCAGACATCGGCGCACCCGGTGCATCTGTCTCGGCTATCTACGGCAGTGGAACCGGTACCGGCGCTTTTGGCGGCACCTCCGGTGCCGCGCCGATGGTGGCGGGTTCCGCCGCGCTGATTCTCGATGCCTACCCAGGCCTGACGCCTCCAGAGGTCAAGGCGCGTCTGATGAACAACGGTGAGACCGAGATCTCTACCGATCCGTTCAGCGGCCTCGCTCCGATCAGCCGGATCGGTGGGGGCGAGGTGCGCGTATACAGCGCCTATACGGCGCCAGCCGCGGCCTGGGACGACGAGATGCTGACCGGCTCGCTGAGCTTCGGACAGGTCGACGTCAGCAAGGACGTCGTCAACCTGCACAAGACCGTCCGGGTCCGCAACTACAGCAACAAGACGGTGACCTACCGCGTCCAGCCGACGTTCCGCTATCAGAGCGATGCGGAGTCGGGCGCAGTCTCGGTCAAGGGTCCGAGCACGGTCAGCGTCGGCCCGAACAGCGACGCAACCTTCCCCGTCAAGCTCACGATCCAGGGCGCGAAGCTCGCCGGCAACGCGATGAACTCGGGCAGCGAGGGCGCGAACCCCGCGGCGTTGACGTTCAACGAGTTCGACGGGTACCTGCAGCTTGATGACGGCAAGCACCCGATCCACCTTGCCTGGCACGTCCTGCCGCGCAAGGCGGCCGAGGTGAAGGGTCGGGACGTCCTGACTTTCAGCAAGAGCGGCGTGGATCGCATCGCGCTCAACAACATCGGCGTAGGCACTGCGCAGATCGATGCGTACTCGCTGCTGGCCGTGAGCCCGAACCTGCCCGAGGGGCCCGAGGGCGGCCAGGCACCGACGCCGGACATCCGGGCGGTGGGCATCAACACCTTCCCGGTGCCGGCCGGCTTCTGCTCGGCCAACGACTCGTTCCTGTGGGTGTTCGCGATCAATACCTGGGAGCGCCAGAGCCACCTGCTTCCGGTCAGCCACCAGTTCGTGCTCGACACGAACCGCGACGGCGCGGCCGACTATGTCGTGCTCAACCGCGACTTGTCGGGACCGTCCACGATCTCGGATGGCCGGCAGCTGTCGTGGGTGCTGAACGTGGCAACCGGCTCGTTGGGTGCGTTCTTCTTCGCGGAGCATTCGACTAACACCGGCAATACGGCCCTGATTGTCTGTGGTGAGCAGATCGGCATGAACGCCGCGGACCTGCTGACGACGCAGGTGAACATGGACGTCTATACGGACGACTTCTACTTCGGTGGCCCCGGAGATGAAGTCACCGGACTCACGGTCACGCCACTCGGCGAGCGTTATTTCGGCATCCCCGAGGACCTGCCGGGCAAGACGAACGGCGCGGTCGACGTCATCGACTTCGGTGCCTTCCCGGGCAACACCGACGAGCTCGGCATCATGCTGTTCACGAACGGTGATCGTGGAAGTGGTAACCGTGGCGGTGCGACCCAGGACAGCGAAGCGCTGCTGATCCGGGCCAAGTAAGCAAGCCCAAGACCTTTGGGTCACTGCGGGGCCTCCCTCTTTCGAGGGAGGCCCTTTTTCATGACCGATGTGTCAGCAGAACGACTGCGCGGCCCGGCGCAGCCGCCGGCAGGTCAGCGCAGGTCGGGATCCCGGGGCGATGGCGGCAATCCGCCGGCTTCGCAAAGCAGGAAGTAACCGCGGGCGCTGGCGCGGTAGTCGTATTCACGTCCCTCGTGCGAGAGCACGGCCCAGTAACCTGGCACCAGCGCCTGTGTGTAGGCCACGCCGGGGCGCGGACAGCCAAGCGACCCGTCGTTCCAGGTGACGGCTTCGCCCCGGACAATCTCGAAGGCCGCCGGATCGGCGCCGGTTCGACTTGCCAGGTCGGCAATGATGCGGGTCAGCAACTCGGCGGGCACCTCGCCCGTCACGGCCGCCGGCGTTGCTTCCGGCTCGCGCGCGGGCAGCGGCTTCGCAAGTCGCTCGCGCGCTTCGGTGCGCCGCGCGACGTCCGCCTGCTGGGACGATTGCCCGTCGCCAGCAGGCTGGGCACTGCAGGCAGTCTGCAGCACGATAGCTGCCACGATCAGGCTGGCCGCAGAGACAGCAGTGGGCATGGGGGCGTCCTCGATCAGCCGGGCGGTGGCGACGATGTGCCTGCCTGTGCCGCCTCGATCTCCAGGCCCGGCCGGCAGGTGCGTGCTGTCGCGCTCATGAAGCATGCCATATCGGTCTCACGGCCGCGCATGGGGGCGGAATCGGACTTTAGCAGCGCGAAGCCAACGTTAAGTAAAGCGGATCGCGGCACCATTCATACGAGATCAGAAATTTCACTAGCCACCACCCTAGGAAGCACGCTACCTTTGCTGCACACGAGCGGAAGCATTCGGCCGATAAAAGGGCCGAGCCTCTTGGCGAGGCGCCGCGGGTGCGACTCTAAAAGAACTAGGGGACAACACATGTTTAGCAGCAAACTGATATCGCTGATATCGGCGTCCGCGCTGGTATTGGCCGGGGGTTTGGCGGGCACGGCCTCGATGGCGGCGCCCATCAAGTCCGATACCGCATCCGCCAACAAGAGCAAACACACGAATTCCGTCTACATCGTCCGCATGGCGGACGACCCGGTCGTCGCCTACAAGGGCGGCATCAAGGGCTATTCGGCGACGGCGCCGAAGAAGGGCCAGAAGATCGATCCGGACAACCCGAACGTGGCGAAGTACTTCGGGTATCTCGAAACCAAGCACGACCAGGCCCTGCAGAAGGCCGGTGGCGCGAACAAGCTCTACGACTATGGCTATGCCTTCAACGGCTTCGCGGCCGAACTGACCGCGGCCCAGGTCAACAAGCTCAAGGCCACCGCCGGCGTGCTATCGGTCGAAAAGGACGAGGCTCGCGCCCTCGACACGTCATCGACGCCGGAATTCCTTGGGCTCGCCGGGGACGGTGGGTTCTGGAACACAAAGGCCAAGGGTGAGAACGTCATCATCGGCATCGTCGACGGCGGCATCTGGCCGGAGCACCCGAGCTTCTCGGACCGCACCGGCAGCAACGGCAACGCCAGCAAGGACGGCAAGCTGGATTACCAGCAAATCCCGGGCTGGCACGGCAAGTGCACCCCCGGCGAGGCCTTTACTGCGGCCAACTGCAACCAGAAGCTGATCGGCGCCCGCTACTACAACTCCGGTTGGGGCGGCAACGCGGGCATCGATGCGCAGATTCCGCATGAGTTCAATTCACCGCGCGACTGGGGTGGCCACGGAACGCATACGGCGTCCACGTCAGGCGGCAACGAGGGCGTGCAGGCCACGGGACTCGCGGAAGTATTTGGCAAGACCAATGGCATTGCGCCGCGCGCACGTATCGCAGCATACAAAGTGTGCTGGGACGATGGCGAGGGCGGCAGTTGCTTTAATTCCGACAGCGTCGCGGCCATCGACCAGGCCGTCGCCGACGGCGTGGACGTGATCAACTTCTCGATCAGCGGTTCGCGGACCAGTTTCCGCGACCCCGTCGAGATCGCGTTCCTGTACGCCGCCGATGCGGGCGTGTTCGTCGCCGCGTCTGCCGGCAACTCCGGCCCGGCCTCTTCGACAGTTGCCCACCCCGGGCCGTGGCTCACCACGGTGGCGGCGGGCACGCACGACCGCGCCGTAGTGGACGGCTCGCTGACGCTGGGGGATGACCGCACGTTCACGAGCCCGACCGGAACCGTCCGAGGCATCGGCCCCGCGGGATTGGTCGACGCCGCGGCGACGGGCCTGCCCAGCGCCGACCCGGCCACACTGGCGCTGTGCTTCGGAGCGGCCGACGACGGAACCGCACGGCTCGATCCAGCCAAGGTCGACGGCAAGATTGTCGTCTGCGAGCGCGGCAGCAACGTCTTGGTGAACAAGGCTCAGGCGGTGCTCGACGCCGGCGGCGTCGGCATGGTGCTCGTCAACACGCCGACCAGCGCCAACACGGTGCCCTACGTCGACTATCAGATTCCGGCCGTGCACCTGGTGAACGCGTACTACGCCGACGTCAAGGCGTATGCGTCCGTGGCCAGCGCCACGGCCACCATCAACGCCGCATCGATCGTCACGGGTCAGTCCGCGCCGTTCACGGCCAGCTTCTCGTCGCGTGGCCCGCTTCTGGCCAGCGGCAGCCTGCTCAAGCCCGACCTGATCGCGCCGGGACAGGACATCCTGGCCGGCGTGGCGCCTCCGGGAAATGGCGGACAATTGTTTGCACTGTACAGCGGCACGTCGATGTCGAGCCCGCATGTGGCCGGCCTCGCGGCGCTGATGAAGGAACTGCACCCGGATTGGTCGCCGATGATGATCAAGTCGGCGTTGATGACGACCGGCGTCGACGTGCTCGATGGCGGAACGCCCCCGGCGGCCGAGACCAACTCGGTCCTGATCTTCCGCCAGGGCGCGGGCCACGTGCAGCCCAACTCCGCAGCGGATCCGGGCCTCGTGTTCGATTCTGATTACTACGATTGGCTGGCCTTCATCTGCTCCACGCAACCGGAGGGATTGGCAAGCACCTGCAATGCTTTGTGGGGTGCTGGTTACTCAGGAATACCAGCGACTTCAACTCGCCGTCGATCGCCCTGGGGGCGATGCCCGGCTCGCAGACGGTCACGCGTACCGTCAAGAACGTGGGCTCGGCGACAGAATCCTACGTCGCATCGGTGAACATGCCTGGCTTCGATGTCACGGGACCCGCAGCGTTTACCCTTGCAAAGGGTGCGAGCCATACCTTCCAGGTGACGTTCAGCAGGACCACTGCGACCCTAAATAGCTACAGCGGTGGTCAACTGAGGCTGATCGGCAATCAGGGCCATGTGGTTCGGGTGCCAATCGTCGCTCGGCCGGTAGCACTGGCTGCGCCGGCGGCGGTCAGCAGTTCGTACAGCGTGACCTTCGGTTACACCGGGCCCTTCACGGCAACGGCTCGTGGCCTCGTGCCGGCCGACGTGACGGCCGGCAACGTCGACCAGGATCCGGATCAGACCTTCAATCCAAACGACCCGGCGGGTACCACGCTGGTCAGAGTGGACGTTCCGGCTGGCACGACCTACGCGCGATTCGCGCTGTTCGACGCCGACGTAGCGGCCGGAAGCGACATAGACCTGTATGTCTACAGAGGCAATGGTACCTATGTCGGTGGCAGCGGTAATGGGGGCTCGACCGAAGAGGTCAACGACACTGCTCCCGTGGCTGGCAGCTTACTACGTCTTCATGCACGGCTGGGGACTGCCGATCGGGCACGTCGCCATTCAAGCTGCATGCATGGGCACTGGGATCGACGGCGGCGGGCAACATGACCGTCACTGCCCCGGCGTCAGCCACCCAGGGTGCGACCGGTGCGATAGACCTGAGCTTCAACGGCCTGGCCTCCGGAACCAAGTACCTGGGTTCGGTGGTCTATGGCGGTGCAGCCGGGATGCCCAGCCCGACGATAGTGCGCGTCGATCCCGTAAGGATCACCGCACCTACTGAGTCGTTCTCGACTGGCGCCCCGGGGATCACTCCCCGGGGCGCTTTCTTTTGCGTAGCGAACAGAATAAGCGGGCGACGCGCAACGTCGGCGCGGGACTAGATCCGCTCGTCCACCCGCGGCTCGACGGCCCGGCCGGCGGGGCACAGGACCAGGTGGCCGCTGGCGCCGGCATGGTAGTCGAGCACCTGTCCGCCCGCGTCCAGCATCACCCGGAATCCGGGTACCAGCGCCTGCGTATACATCATCCCGGGCGACGGGCAACCGAGTGAGCCGTCCGACCAGGTCACCCGCTCGGCGCGCAGTACCTTGATGGCCTCGGGCGACACCCCGCTGCGCGTTGCGGCGTCTTTCGTCGCCGCCTCGACGATCGACTGCAGGTCGGCATGCACGGTTGGGTTTCCAGCAATGGGTACGGGTGGCGCCGATGATGGCCCTCGCTCGGGTACCACGGCAACCGCAGGTGCGGCCTGGCTACCCGGGCCCGCCTCGCAACCCATGAGTGAACCGAGCACGACGCAAGCGCCTGCGGTAATGCGGATTGTCATCATGTCTGACATCGGGGACAGTTTACCTATCTCATAGCAACGGCAGGTGATCCGTGCCGTTGAGCGGGGCGCCGTACGAAATCGGTAAACTGTCCCCGAATCAGGGAGGGCGACCACATGGATCAGGCGACGTTGCTCTGGATCGCGGCGGTCCTGCTAACGCTGATGGGCTTCGCGGGCATGGTCCTGCCGACGGTCCCCGGTCCGCCGCTGCTGTTCCTCGGGCTGGTCGCTGCGGCCTGGGCCGAAGGTTTTCGCTACATCGGCTTCTGGATGCTGGCCGTGCTGGGGTTGATGACCGTGCTGGCCTACGGCGTGGATTTCGCGGCCACCGCGTTTGGCGCCAAGCGCTTCGGCGCCTCGCCGCGCGCCGCGGCCGGCGCCGCCATTGGTACGCTGGTCGGGCTGTTCTTCGGGCTGGCGGGAATCCTGCTCGGCCCGTTTCTCGGCGCGGTGATCGGCGAGCTGTCGGTGCGCCGCCCCCTGAAGGACGCGGGCCGCGCCGGCATCGGTGCAACGATCGGGCTCGCCATCGGCGCGGCAGTGAAGATCGCCCTCGGCTTTGCCATGGTGGGCCTGTTCATCACCGTCCGATTCCTGTCCGACGGCAACTGACTACCCGGAGAGTTCAGCGCCACATCAGGTGACGCTGTAGCCGCGTCCCTCGAGACAGGCCGTCATCGCCCGGAAGTACTCGCCCCGGCTGGAGCGAGCCTGGTCCGACGGGACGCCACCTTCCGGTCGCGTCGGGTCGAACCCGGTCTGGTCGGCCGCCCAGCGATGACATGCATAGCGATCGCTGGCCGCCTGCTCGGGCGTTTGTCCGGCCTTGGGGTAGACGAAGATGTCCTCGGTGGCGGGCGAGGCCGTGGTGGCCTGGGCGCTGACCGGCGGCTCGACCACCTGGTAGGCGCGCGCACTTGCCCGCCATGCATAGTAGGAATCGTTCGCGTAGTAGTACGGGATGCCGCCAAACCAGACCGTCGTGTAGTAGTGCGGCAGCACGTTCACGTAGATACCGATTGGCGGCGCCGTGACGACGAAACGCGGGCCGTAGGGCGCATACCAGACGCCGCCGGCATACCAGTAGCTGCTGTGGTGGTGGTTCACGACCACCGCGCCGCGCGGCACGTACGGCGCGACGTAGCCGTGGCGCGGATAGTAGCGGTCATGCTGCCAGCGCGAGTCGTAGCGATCGTAGCCCTGTGAATGGTGGCCGCCACCCTGGCTACGGCCCTGGTCATGACGTCCGTCGTATTGGGCCGACCGGCCATGATCCTTACCGCCGCTGCGGCTGTCCGCCAGGGCACTGCCGCTGGCGCCGAAGACCAGGACGGTGACCGCCGCCGCAACCAGCGCGCTCGTTCGTGTCGTCTGCAACCTCTTGCCTGCCATGATCCTCTCCTTGCTCAGCGCACGGTGTAGCCGCGGCCTGCCAGGCAGGCGGTGATCGCCCGCTTGTAGCCATCGGCCCGCCGCTCCTGCTCGGCAATTGCCGCCTCGTCGTAGCCGGACTGCACCTGTTGTGCCTGCCGCGACGCCGAACCTTCTGCCATCGCCCCGATGACCGCGCCGGCGGCAGCGCCCACCAGTGCGCCCTCGCCCGCATCATGGGGATGCGAGACGGCCGCACCGATCATCGCGCCCGTGACCGCGCCCGCCGCGACGGCGGCGCCCGGCGGCGGGCCGGCCTGGACGACGCGCACTCGCTGGTGCGGTGGCAGTCCGGGCAGGCTCGGGTCGAAACCGCTCTGCCTGACCGACCACTGGTGGCATTCGTACCGGTCGCGGTCGAGTTGCGCCTCGCCCTGGCCCTGTGCGGGATACACGAAAACCTCGGTGAGGCGCTCCGGCGGCGGCGCCTGCACGCTGGTGACGGTCGGCTGCGTGGGCGCGCCGGCGCATCCGGCTGCCAGGGTCGCCGCAGCCAGGATCGAGATGGTCTGTTGACGCTTGTTCATCGTCCCGTCCTCTCGCAAGGCCCGCAGGGAACAAAACGCGCGGGCCATCCTTACGCTGACACGATATCCCCGCACAGCTGAACGCAAGCTGACCGGATCGGCACCGACCCGATGCGGGATTGCGCCAGGGGAAAACGGGGCTGCGAACGCGGCCGGGGACCGCCAGGGGCGGTCCTGAGCGATCCATCTCGGGGTTGGGGGCCGCGCCTGGCGGCCCACCCTGCAGCTAGCGCTCCAGCAGGATGCGGCGAACCAGCGGGATGGGCAGCGTTCCCTCGGCCACGAAGGCGTCGTGGAACTGCTTCAGCGACGCGCCCTTCTTCTGCATGTACTCGTCGCGCAGCCTCTGCACCTCGATCTTGCCGAGCGTGTAGTAGAGGTAGGTCGGGTTGTAGGCGCCGCGCCGCGCTTCCTCGTAGGCATTCGCCGGCTCCTGGAAACACCTGTCGACGAACAGTTCCTTCGATGCCCTGTCGACCGTCCAGCCCTCGGCATGCATCTTGATGCCGGCCACGTAACGGCAATCGCGCAGCAGGGCTTCCTGCAGCTGGCCCAGGCGGTACTTGGGGTCGCCGCCCCCGAAGCCCTGCTCCAGCATCATCTGCTCGGCATAATGGGCCCAGCCCTCCGAGTTCGTGCCGGCCCCGGTCAGCTTGCGGACCTTCGACTGCAGCTGCTTCTTGTAGAGGAACTGCAGGTAGTGGCCGGGATAGGCTTCGTGGACGTTGATCATCGCCACGACATACGGGTTATACAGCCGCAGGTGCTGCTCCGTGTGCGTCGCATCCCAGGAGGCCTCGACCGGCGTGACGTAGTAGTAGGTCTCGGTCGCCTTCGTCTCGTACGGTCCCGGCGTGCTGGTGGACGCGAAGGAACCGCTGCGGGCGTACGGTGGCGTCTCCTCGACCTGCACGCGCACCTCCGTGGGGATCGTGACGAGATCGTGATCCACCACGAACCGGCGCGCCGCCTCGACCGTCCGCCTGACCGACGGAATCAAGTCCTCCGAGGTCGGGTGATCGTCCGACAGCGATTGCATGACCTCCGCCGGCGTCCTGGCGGGGTCGATCTGCTTCGCCGTCTCGATGAAGTCCTGGTAGTCCTTGTCGAGCTGCGCCTCGCCGATTGCCAGCACCTCTGAAAGCGGCCTGTCGATCATCTCGTTGTAAAGAAGCATCTTGGAGAAATTGTCGGCGCCAATCGCGAAGTCGCCCTTCGAAGCAGGTAGCAGGTCCCGTTCGAGCCATGCCGAGAACAATTTCGTGGCGGCCACTGCCTCGGCATTGGCGCTGGTGAAGTCGGCCAGCAGCGCGGCATCTTCGCCGGCCGCCTGCTGTGCCCAGGCCGCTACCGTGTTCTCGAGATAACCCGCCGATCCGCGGGACATGCGGATCGCAAGGTCCGTGAACTCCTTCGGCGGGTTTTTCAGGTTGGCACGGGCGGCCTCGTAGACCGACGGCACCCGCCTGAGGCGGCTCGTGACCGAGGCAAGCCTTTCCGCAGCCGGCGCAAAATCGCGCTTGATCAGGCCGTCGACCGCGCCTCCGGGCATCCAGGCGTAGCTCATCGGGTTCGATTCCCAGGAGCGAATCGTCTCGATCTCGAGCAGCTGCCCCCGGATGTTCATCTCCAGCGCCTCGGCGTCGATCTGCTCGTCGAACGACAGCTGCGCCCGGTCGATTTCCAGGAGCAGGTCCAGGTACCCGTGCAGCTGCGCGATGCGCGCCTCGATCGCCTCGCGGGAGCGCTCGTTGAGCTGCCGGTCGTAGTCGTGGATGCCGACGTAGGTCGCCCAGGAGGGCGAGTACCGGAACGACGCGTCGAAGTACTCGTCGACGAATTCGGCGAACTCCGCACTGGCGGCGCCGGCCTGCGCCGCCGGTGCGGGCGCGTCCTTCGCACAGGAAGCCAGGATCAGGGTACCGGCGAGGACGGCAGCGAGCTGGGCTTTCAAGGTACTACTCGCCCTCGGTCCTGTCGGCGCCGCGCCTGCCCGCCCTGCCCGACCCGAGAATGCGCGTTGCACCCTCGGCGCCTCCCAGCCAGAGCAGGATCAGCGTTGCCAGGCAGAGCGTGACCATGATGGCAGCGAAGCCGATGACCACGATGTCGCGCGCAATCCCGATTTCGGTCAGCGACATCGCGAAGAAGAAGATCATCAGCACCAGCCGGGTGAAGCGCGCGATCAGCGTCGCCCGCGGGATGTCCTCCTGGTGCAGCGCGCGCAGCATCGAGGCCGCGGCCGCGCCGGAAATGACCCAGCCGAGCCCGAATATCGCCGCGGCGATGACCAGCTTCGGCACGAACGACACTGCCTCCTCGAGGAGCCGCGCCAGCACGTCCAGCTGCATGGCGATGAGCGCGGCATCCAGGAAGACGAAGAACAGCACGAACGCGGCGAAGTTGCCGATCCATTCGAACAACGCGTAACGGACGTCCGCCTTGGCGAAGCCGGCGCCCCAGCGAAAGCGCCGCAGCAGGCGATCGAGGCGCAGGATCACGCAGAACTGGATGACCACCCGCTTGACCGCCCAGCTGAGGAACCAGCCGATGCCGATGAGTATCAGGCCGCCGACCAGGCTTGGCAGGTAGGCGACGATCTGTTCCCCCACTCCGTAGAGCAGGCCGCCGACGGGCTTATCCACCGCTTGTCACTCCTTCCAGGGGCTGCGGCTTCAGCAGCCCGGACCAGAACGGCTTGCGTTCCTCGTATTCCGCCACCCAGACCACCGCGCAGGGCGCCGACTCGGTGATCTGCTGCCCGAGCGACCGCCCGAACATGTACTCGAGTGGCTCCCCGGTCCGGCCGCCCATGACGATGAGGTCTGTCGGCCCGACCGTGCCGAGCAGTGCCCGCAGGGTATTGTCATCCTGCAACAACGTGACGCTTGCCGCCAGGCCGCTCGATTCCGCCAGCCCGGCGATTTCAGCGCGCAGCCGCTCACGCTCTTCCACCGATGCCGCGCGCCCCAGCACCGCCACGATTTCCACTTCGCAGTTGAACCGCTGCGCGAGTGCCGGCGACAGTTCCACCGCCAGCTGCGTATGCACGCCGCCGCCATAGGGAAGCACGATCCGGCGCACGTCGCCTTGCGGCAGGTCCCCATGCACGACGGCCACTTCGCAGTGCGCCTGCTTGACCACGCGATCGATGATGGACGACAGGAAACGTTCCATCATCGTCGGCCGCTTCGGCCGCCCCACGATGATGAAATTGCACTCCTCCACGTCGGCCGTTTCGACGATTCCCTTGGAGATCCGGTGCGCCACCTTGACGATCGCCCGGGCCCGCACGCCCTCGGCCGCGATCAGGTCGCGCCCGCGCGCCACCATTTCGGACAAGGACTCGTCCACCTCCAGGCCCGCGCGCAGCGGCTGGCCCGGCTCGATCTCCACCACGTGCAGCACGATGACCTCGGCAGTGTTGCGCTGGGCAACCGCCACCGCGATCCGGCAGATGCTCTCCAGCGGCGTGGTCCGGGACACCGGCAGCAGGATCCGGTACTCCTTGCGTTCCAGCCGGCTCAGCTCCCGGGTCTTCTTGACGTGGGCCAGCTCGCGCTTGGACGAATACAGGTAGTACACCGCCAGCCCGGCGACGATCCAGGACGCCGTCACGACCCAGGCGATCGCGCTGTAGTTGAACATGTACAGGGCGAGGAACAGCAGCAGCAGGATGCCGACGATCGTCAGGTAGGGAAAGAGCGGCACGAAGAAGCCGCGGTCGAGGTCCGGACGCAGCTTGCGCAGGCGAATCAGCGCGATGTTCACCTGCAGGAAGAGCAGCAGGAACATGATGTCCGCCGCCGCGGCCACGTCCTCGATGGGCAGGGACACGGCGATCAGGACGACGATCACCAGCGAGAACATGATCGACACGTGGGGCGTGAAGCGGCGGGCGTGCACCTTGCCGAAGAACGACGGGAAATTGCGGTCCTTGCCCATCGCGTAGGCGACCCTGGACGACGAGTAGATCGTGGCGTTCAGTGCCGACATGGTCGAGATCAGGCCGCCGACCAGCAGCATGATCCCGCCGCCGGTGAAGAACGTCTTGGACACCTCGACCAGCGCGACTTCCTTCTTCGAGGCGAGGTAGTCCCAGGGCGTCATGCTTCCCGGATCGACCGCCCCAAGGGAGACGACCGCGACCAGCAGGTAGATGGGCACGACGATCAGCAGCGAGAAGAAGACCGCGCGCGGAATGTTCTTGCGCGGATTCTCGACCTCCTCCGCGCACTGGGCGATGACCTCGAAGCCCTGGAAGGCGATGAAGGTCAGGCCCATGGCCTTGAAGATGCCGCTCCAGCCGTTGGGCGCGAAGGGCGTGAAGGCACTCTGCCAGCCGGACTTGGAGAACACGATCTCCAGCCCGAGCCCGATGAACACCAGCAGGATGACGATCTTGCCGATCGTCACCATGTTGCCGATCTTGCCGGTCTCCGAGGCACCGCGGAAATTGATATAGGCGAACAGCGCCGCGACGGTGGCCGCCAGTAGCTGTTTGGCGCTGAGAAAGCCGATGTCCGGCAGCGTCAGGCCGATCTCGAGCAGCACGTGCTCGAAGTAGGCGGCAAAACCCAGCGCGTACAGGCTGCAGGCCACCGCGTGGGCGAACCAGTCCATCCACCCGGACAGGAACCCGTTCCAGCTCGGCAGCGCCTCGCGGACCCAGATGTAGCCGCCGCCCGCGCCATGGAAGCACGAGCCGAGCTCCGCATAGGACATTGCCGTCAGCAGGGCGACCAGGGCGTTCAGCCCGAAGGTGACGATCAGCGCCGGGCCGGCGACGCCGGCCGCGATGCCCGTCAGGACGAAGATACCGGCGCCGATCATGGCGCCCACGCCGATGAGCGTCACGTCGAAGACGCTCATCTCGCGGCTGAGCTGGACCTCGGTCGAGAACTTACCCATGCCGGCCTGGACGCTCCTGGAGGCGAACCAAGAAGGTGCGACGCGAGTCGCGCGGTGCGGACTCTAGCACGGCGCCGCCAGTGCGGCGACGGGCGCTATCGCCGATAGCCTCGCAACAGTTCCTCGGCGATGATCAGCTGGCGGATCTCGTTGGTGCCGCCGCCGATCTCGGCGACCTTGGCGTTGCGGTAATGGCGATTGATCTCGCTGTCCCACATGAAGCCGAGGCCGCCGTGCAGTTGCACGGCGTGGTCCACGACCAGCATGTTGACCCGCGCCGCCTTGAGGATGGCCGCCGCGCACAGCCGGTGGATATCGCCGCGCCCGCCGCCGCCCTGCTCGAGCGTGTTGCAGGCCGCGACCGCCTTGTAGACCAGCAACCGGGCCGCCTCGATCTCCGTGTACATGTCGGCCAGCTTGGCCTGCACCAGCTGGAAGTCGGCGATCGGCCGGCCGAACTGCTTGCGCTGGGTCACGTACTCGAGCGCCAGGTCGAGGCAGCGCTGCGAGGCGCCGATCACCGGCGCCGCGAGGAAGGCGCGCTCGATGTCGAGCCCGCTCATGACGATCGCCACGCCGCGGTTTTCCGTGCCGAGCAGGTTCTCCGCCGGCACCCGGCAGTCGTCGAACACCAGCTCGCCGGTGGGCGCGCCGCGCCAACCCATCTTGCGAAGCTTTTGCGCCGCGCTGAATCCGGGGAAGCTGCTTCTCGACGATGAAGGCCGAAATTCCCTTCGGTCCGCGCTCGGGGGCCGTCTTGGCGTAGATGAGCATCACGTCGGCGACGGGTCCGTTGGAGATGAACATCTTCCGGCCCGTTGAGCAGGTAGTGGTCGCCCTCGCGCCGCGCTACCGTGCTCATGCCGCCTAGCGCGTCCGATCCCGCCCCGGGTTCGGTCAGGCCGAGCGCGCCCACCCACTCGCCCGAACAGAGCCTGGGCAGGTACCTGAGCTTCTGCGCCTCGGTGCCGTTGCGCAGGATGTTGTTGAGGCAGAGGTTCTCGTGCGGGCCCCAGATGCAGCCCGCGTTGGTGTTCCAGTAGCCGAATGCCTCGCCCACCAGTGCCGCGCTGAACAGGTCCAGGCCGGCGCCGCCGTACTCCGCCGGCGCCGTGATGCCGACGAAGCCGTCGCGCCCGAGGTCACGCATCAACGTCGGCGGATACCAGTCGTCGTCGTCCATCTTCGCCAGCAGCGGATGGAGCTTTTCCTTCGCGTAGCGGAAAGCCGCGTCGTAGAAGGCCTGGTAGTCCTCGGTGAGCGCCAGCGGGTTCGGGGATGTCGTTGTGGCCAGGTGCTGTGTTCATGTTGCGGATCTTCCGTGGTGTTTCGGGGCCAGTCAGATCCTGAGCACGCCCGACTGGCGCTCGGCGAAGGGCGCATTCAGCGACGCTGAAACGGCCATCCCGAGTGCGTTGCGCGTGTCGACGATGTCGATGACGCCATCGTCGCGGATCTCGGACGTCTGGAAATAGACGCTGTTGCCGCGTTCGAAATCATGGTGTATCTGGTCATGGATGGCCTGGATCTCCCCAGGTCCCGCCTGCCTGCCCTCGCGCTTGAGCGCGGCCAGCTTGACCATCGACAGCGTGCGCGCCGCCTGCTCCGCGCCCATGGTGGCGCACTGCGAGTGCGGCCATGCGAACAGGAAACGCGGCTCGTAGCCGCGCCCCGCCATGCCGTAGTTGCCGGCACCAAACGACGCATGGCAGATGACGCTGAACTTGGGCACCCTGACGTTCGCCTGCACCATGATCATCTTGGCGCCGTCCTTGGTGATTCCGCGGTGCTCGTAGTCCCGTCCGATCATGAAGCCGGTGACGTTGTGCAGGAACACCAGCGGCACGCCGTCACGGTCGCACAGCTGCATGAACTGGGTCGCCTTCTCCGCGGCCTCCGAGAACAGCACCCCGTTGTTGCCGAGGATGCCGACCTTGTAGCCGCACAGGTAGGCGTAGCCGCAGATCAGTGTCGAGCCGTAGTCCGGCTTGAACTCGTGGAACAGGCTGCCGTCGACGAGGCGCGCGATCACCTCGTGCATGTCGAACTGCTTCTTGATGTCGTCGGGGACGATGCCGTAGAGCTCCTCCGGGTCGTAGTACGGATCCTCCGGCTCGCGCGTGTCCACGGCTGCTTCGGCGCCCGCCGGAGCGTGCCGACGATCTCGCGTGCCAGCGCGATGCCTGCCTGCTCGCTGTCGACCGCGTAGTCGGCCGTGCCGGAGATCCGCGTGTGCACGTCGGCGCCGCCGAGCTCGTCGGCGCTGATGTCCTCGCCGGTCGCCGCCTTGACCAGCGGCGGCCCGCCCAGGAACACGCCGCTCGTGCCGCGCACCATGATCGAGTAGTCCGACAGCGTCGGGATGTAGGCGCCGCCGGCCGTGCAGTGGCCGAGCGCGACCGCGACCTGCGGGATGCCGGCCGCCGAAAGCCGGCACTGCAGGTAGAAGAGGTGTCCGCCTTCGTGGAAGACGTCCATCTGCCTCGGCAGGTAGGCCCCTGCGCTGTCGACCAGGTGGACGACGGGCAGGCGGTTCTCGAGCGCAATCGACAGCGCGCGCACGGCCTTGCGGACGCCGAGCGGATAGATTGCCCCGCCCTTGATGGAGCTGTCGTTGGCCACGACCATGACCTCGCGACCGTTGACGACGCCGATGCCGGTGACCATGCCGGCCCCCTTGATCTCGCTGTCGTAGTCGGCCAGGCCCGCTGCCAGCGCCGACAGCTCGAGAAACGGCGTGCCCGGGTCCAGCACCAGGTCGAGCCGCTCGCGCACCAGCAGCTTGCCCAGGCCGCGCAGGCGCTTGATGTCGCGTTCGGGCCGAACCATGCGGACATCGTCCATCCGGGCGCGGAAATCGGCGCGCACCCCGAGGTTGTGCTCGCGGTTGGCCTTGAACTCGGCCGAGGCCGTGTTGATCCGTGTCTCGATGCGACGCATCAGCCCTCTCCTGCCTGCAGCCGTGCCAGCAAGGCACCGCGATTGAACGACTGCCCCGGCGCCAGAGGGACTTCCGCCACCGTGCCGTCGCGTCCGGCCGTGATGCTGGTCTGCATCTTCATGCTCTCGATCACCAGCAGCGCCTGCCCCCGTGTTACCTGGTCGCCCGGATGCACGAGCACCTCGACGACCGTGCCCGGCATCGGCGCCACGGCAGAATCGGACTCGTCGTGTCCGCCGCTCGCCTGCTTGACCGGATCCGGCAGGTTGATCTCCCAGGCGCGCCCGAAGGCGTGCACCCAGGCAGTCTCGCCATGCTGGGCAATCCATACGGGATAGGCGGCTCCGTCGACGACGACGACGTGCTCGCCGCTCTCCATGCTCGTGATCGTGGCCTCGTGCGACGCGTCACCGATCCAGATGCGTCCACCGGTCCCGTGCCGGAGCAGCGCGACGGTGTGACTCTGTGCCATCGATGTCCAGGGTGAGACGCATCATCCCCTCCAGTCGCCGATGGCGGCGTGCAGGGCCGGCGCCGCGAAGCGGGCATCCGCCGCGGTGCGGTTGGTCAGCAGGGCCGCGGCGATGAGCACCGCCAGCTGTTCCGGCGGTGGCGCCACCGGCACGAGCGAAGCGGCATGCCCGACGAGGAAGTCGGTGTGGGTTTCGCCCTGGACAAATGCCGGGTGAGCCAGCACACGCTCGAGGTAGGCCGCGTTGGTAGTCACGCCGAGCGCGACCGTGTCGGCCAGCGCAGCGCGCATGCGCGCGATCGCCTCTGTCCGGTTCCGGCCGACGACGATGAGCTTGGCCAGCATCGAATCGAAGTTCGACGTCACCTCGTCGCCCTCCGCGACGCCCGAGTCGAGCCGGAAGCCCTCGGCCTGGGGTGCGCGGAACACGCGCAGCGTCCCGGTCGCCGGAGCGAAGTCATGAAGGGCGTCCTCGGCGCACAACCGGCACTCGATGGCGTGACCTTCGAGCCGCACCTGCTCCTGGCCGTAGCCGAGCGGCTCTCCCTCGGCGATGCGCAGCTGCTCGGCGACGATGTCGATGCCAGTGATCATTTCGGTCACCGGGTGCTCCACCTGGATACGGGTGTTCATCTCCAGGAAATAGAAGCGCCTGTCGGCGTCGACCACGAACTCGACGGTGCCGGCTGACTGGTAACCGACCGCCCGTGCCAGTGCCACCGCCTGCGCACCCATCGCATCGCGGGTTGCCGCATCCAGGAACGGTGACGGCGCTTCCTCGATCAGTTTCTGGTGGCGTCGCTGGATCGAGCACTCACGCTCGCCGAGGTGCACGATGCCGCCCTGCGCGTCACCGAGCACCTGGATCTCGATGTGCCGCGGCCGCTCGATGAATTTCTCGATGAAGACGCGCTCGTCGCCAAAGGCGGCGCGCGCCTCGCCACGTGTGCGCTCGAGCGCAGCGGCGACCTCCGCCGCCGAACGCGCGATTCTCAGGCCCTTGCCGCCACCGCCGGCGCTGGCCTTGATCATCACGGGAAAGCCGATCGCGCTGGCGACTTCCAGCGCGTGCTCGGCGTCACGGATCTCGTCGTCGACACCCGGAATGGTGCCCACACCGGCCTCGCGCGCGAGGCGCTTCGAGCGAATCTTGTCGCCCATGGCCTCGATTGCCTCTGGCGGCGGCCCGATCCAGGTCAGGCCCGCTTCGCGGACCCGGCGGGCGAACACGGCGTTCTCGGCCAGGAAGCCGAAGCCGGGATGCACCGCGTCGGCACCGGACCTGCGGGCGGCCTCCAGCAGCGCATCCATCGACAAGTAGGCCGACACCGGGCTGGGACCCTCGATGCGAATCGCCTCGTCCGCGATACGAACCGCCAGGGAACGCGCGTCGGCTTCGTGATAGACGACCACGGCGCGGCGGCCGAGCCGCTGTACGCCACGGGCGATGCGCACGGCGATTTCGCCCCGGTTGGCGATCAGTACCGACTGGATCTTTGACACGCCTCAGGACTCCTTCGCCGCATGTGCCGCCAACGGCCCGCCCGCGTCGGTCCAGGCACGCGGCACGCGCACGGGCAGGTCGAGCAGCATCTGGCCGTAGGTCTTGCCCTGCGGGTCGTAGCGCAGCGAGGCGATACCGCCGCCGCCGAGCACGTCCTCGAGCAGGAAATTAAAGGCGTGGACGCCGGGCAGTTCCCAGCGCGTCACCGAGCCCTTGAGGTAGTGGCTGAAGCAGGAGCCGATGCGCTCGGGCGTCAGCTCGCGGCGCAGCGCGGCGGCGAATTCCGGCCGTCGGGCGATGACCCCGATGTTGGCGTGGTTGCCCTTGTCACCGCTGCGGGTCCAGGCCAGCGCCACCAGGGGTACCTCAACAACGTCCGCCGGTGCCGGCTCTGGCGGGACGATGCTCTGCGGTACCGGAACGAACACCTCGCCCGCTGCGACCGGCACGTCGAAATCCTCATCGCCGACGGAAACCCGCAGGGGTACCTGCGCCTTGTCGAGCAGGAACGAGAACAGACGCACGACGGGTGACGGCGACGGCCGGCCGCCGAAGAGGCCCGTGGTGCCCTGCGCCATCGCGACCGCCGCCTGGGTCATCTCGCGAGCGAACAGATCCAGCGCATCCTTCGAGGCATGCCGGAGACCCAGCTTCAGGACCACTTCGCGTGCGTCGGCGCCCCGCCGCGCACGCGGCCCGTAAGTATCCTCCGAGCCGATCACCTCGATGGACGTCTCCAGGTAGTCGGGCAGGCCGGCGGCGAGGAGCAACCGGCGCGTGCGCTCGATGATGGCCTCGCCTTCGCGTCGCGCCTTGGCCGCCGCATCGCGGCCCGCGATCATCACCGTGGCGATCACCCGCCAGCCGTCGGCATGGGTGGCGCTGACCTTGTAAGTCGGGGTCGGCGGCCTGCCTCGGGCACCGGACACCCGTACCCGATTTTCTCCTGCCTGCTCGATGCGCACTGCCGTGAAATCGCAGACGACGTCGGGAAGCACATAGGCTGCCGGATCACCGATTTCATAGAGAATCTGCTCGGCGACGGTCCCGACGCTCACCAGGCCGCCCGTTCCCGACGGCTTGGTGACGACGAACGCACCCTCCGGGGAACACTCGACGATGGGATAGCCCATGTCGTCCCAGCCCGGCACGTCCCGCCAGTCGGTGAACAGGCCGCCGGTGCATTGCGGCCCGCACTCGATGATGTGGCCGGCAAGGCTGCCGGCGGCGAGCAGGTCGTGGTCGGCGTCGGCCCAGCCAAACTCGTGCATCAGGATGCCGAGCGTGACCGCCGAGTCAACGCAGCGGCCCGTCAGCACGATGTCCGCGCCCGCATCGAGCGCGGCGGCAATCGGGCGCGCGCCGAGATAGGCGTTGATGCTGAGCGGCCGCTGCGGGAACGGCGCCCCGGAGAACATGTCCCGCGGCGCCGCGGCGCTCAACTCGGTGAGCCGCGGCATCAGGTCGTCGCCCTCGACCACGGCGATCCTGAATTCGAGTCCCGCAGCGGCGGCAGCCTTCTCGAGCGCGGCGCGGCAACCGCGCGGGTTCATGCCGCCAGCGTTCGACACCACGCGAATCCCCTGCCTCCGCAGTTCGGGCAGCAACGGTGCCAGCGACTGCACGAAGTCGGGCGGGAATCCCCCCTCGGGATTCTTCAGTCGTGCCCGGGCCAGCAGCGACATGGTGATCTCGGCCAGGTAGTCGGACACCAGGTAGTCGATCTGCCCGCTGCGGACGAGCTGGTCCGCGGCCCAGGCGCTGTCGCCCCAGAAACCCGAACTGCAGCCAATGCGCACGAGGTCCCGCGACATGCCTCAGCTCCCTTTGCGTGCAGGACGGCGCTTGCTGGTCCGTGCGCGCCTGGCGGGCCGCGCCGGCGCCTGGCGACACAGCACGAAGTCGGCGAGCGCGTCGGCCACCTGCTTGATGCCGAGGCCACCGCCCTCGCGATACCACTGCCCCACGCTGTGCAGGGCGCCCAGGAAGAACAATCGCGTCGTGCGGTCCGCCGCTGGCATCTCACCGGCCGCCACCAGTGCGTCGAACGCCTGTTGCCAGAGTTGTTCGAAGCGATCGCGCAGGGCGATGACTTGTGCGCGCTGCTCGCCTTCCAGCCAGCGCCACTCCGAGACGACCATCGCCGCCATGTCCGGGTCGGTTCCGAGCAGCTGCCCCAGGTGAGTGTGCACGAGGGCACGGAATCGTTGCAGCGCCGTGCCCTTGCCCGCCCAGATCGATTCGAGTTCCCCGAGCGCGGGGCCGAGGCCCTGCAGGGTCGCCTCGAACAGGAGGTCCTGCTTGCTGGCGAAATGATAGAAGGGGCTGCCGGAGCGCATGCCGGTGGCGGAAGCGATGTCGCGCACGCTGGTGCCCTGGTAGCCGTGACGGTTGAACAGGCGCGCAGCCGCCCGGATCAGGGCCTCGCGGCGGTTGTCGTCGTTAATCTCGCTGCGGCGAGGACGGGCCATGCTGTCGCTCGAGGGGGCGGGAGAGACCCCAGTCTAGCACCATTAAAAAAGCAGTTGATTGGTTTTTAAATACCGCCGTATGTTCGTGGCTTCCCCACAGCCCGGCCCGGGCGCGCCCGCGCAGCGTCCTGCCAATCAATCCAGCCTTTCACGTGAGCAGGCGATTGGACCGGCGGGTCGCGCGTCCCGCCACCCCGCTCGGCTTCAACTGGCGGTCTTCTCGCCGGCCGTGGATCGTTTCGCCCTGGCAGGACGCCTGGCGGGTTTCTTTGGCTTGCCCTTGGGCCCGGCCTTCGCCTTGGCGGCGGGTTCCGCCGTGGTGTACGGCGGCGGGTCCACTTCGACCGTGGCGACCTTCGTCCGCGCCTTGCCAGACCCGACCTTGGCGGCCTTCTGGCCGTGCCGCGGCAGCTTCCTGGCGGCCTCGAGAATTTCGGCAAAGCTCTCGATCAGGCACTGACGGAAGAAGCGCGGATCCGGCAGCATGTTGCGGCAAGCCACAAAGCACACCCACAGCGCGCCGTTGTAGCTGAAGCCGGTCATGTTCAGCCCGATACCGTTGAAGGCGATGGACACCGGCAGGAAGATCTGCAGCTTGGCGCCCGCCAGGTACAGCGGCACATTGGGGCCGCGCACGTTGGATACCGTCGTGTTGCACAGCGGCACCAGCCCGCGCTCGATGATGCTCTCGGCGACCATCGCCGGCACCACCTGGACCAGCTTCGCGGTGAAGTCATGCCCCAGCGAGCCGGAGAGTCCGGCGGCCAGTCGTGCACCCTTGTGCGCGGCGTGCAAACGTTCTACAGGATCGGCGATGTCACTGCACACGGGCACCGGCACCATGCCGACCTGGTTGCCGACGTCGGCGTTCTTGTTGGCGCCGCGCGTCGATATCGGCATCAGGGCGGAGAGGCTCTCCCCGGGCAGTTCACCCTTGGAATCGAGGTAGCGACGCACCGCGCCGCCGCAGGTGGCGATGAAGATGTCGTTGATGGTGACGTGCGGAACGTGTGCGCGCACGGTCGCGCAGTCGTCCAGCGACATGAACATGGCGTCCACCACACGGTGCGGCGACACCTTCTCGTCGAAGCGGGTGGCCGGCTTGCGCTTGAAGACGCTGGCCGCCTCCATGGCGATCTGGCTCAACCTTTCTGCGACGTTCTCCGCAAGCAGTGTCTGCCCGAGTTCCACCAGCTTGCCGGAGGCCGCCAGGTTGACGCCGGCCTGGGCCGCCCTGCCACCCAGCTCGGCCAGCAATTTGCCGGCGTCAAGCAACTGGGCGCCGCGGCTGGTGATGGCCCGCGAGTAAAGCTCGAGCAGGGTCGGTTCGCGATCAGCGACCACGACGCTGGGCTGGGCAAAGCTCGATTCGATCTCGTTGGTCAGGCTGTGAATCGTCTGCACGATCTGGGCGCCGGCCTCGCCATCGACCGCCGCGTGGTGAAACTTGCTGTAGAAGGCAAAGCTGCCCTTGGCGATGCCGGGAATGTTGTCCAGGCCCTCGATCACATAGGCTTCCCAGAGCGGTTTGGATCGGTCGAGCGGACGCGAGTGCACCCGCGCCACCTGGATCATCAGCTGCCGCCAGTCTCCCGGCGCCGGCAGCGCGACGTGCCGGACGTGAAACTCGACGTCAATCTCGCCGTCTTCCACCCAGTACGGACGGCCGATGCCGAACGGCGGCACCACCAGTCGTCGGCGAAAGACCTTCTGGTGGCGGATGCGGTCGCTGAAGAAATCGAGGATCTGCTTGAAGCGCACCGAGCCGCCGGGCGCCGTCCGCTGGTCGTAGATGCCCACGCTGGCCACGTGCATGTACTGATTGCCGTGTTCCATGTGCAGGAACAGGTTGTCCAGCCCGGACAGTGGTTTCATTGGTCGTCTCCACAGTGGGAGCTGTGCCTGGCGGGCACGGCTCCTTTCAATGAAAGCGGGATCCTCGACGGACCGGGGGGCCAGTTTGGCCGTGTGCCGCGCGAGGTTTCAACTCGAAAGTGGTGGGCCCGCTGGGATTCGAACCCAGGACCAAGGGATTCACGTCATCCTGCCGTTTCCGGCGGGCGTGGACTATCTCTTCACCCGCGGCGTGGTCGCCGGTAGGGTGCGGGACGCTCGCGCCTGTCATCAAGGGCACTGGAGCCCTCAGGTAGTCTCTGCACCTTCCGGCGGTGTACCGCCGGCTCGGCTCAGGATTGCCATCAGCCGCCTGTGGCGCTGGAAGGTTTCCCTGAATTCGTCCCGTCCACTCGGCGCCTTTCAGCGCCGAGGCACCTTTACCAAGATGAGTCCCCTGCTCTAACCGCTGAGCTACAGGCCCGGCGCGATTCTAGCACTGCTCGGCGGCTACCCTGCCCCCTCCATCATGCTCTGCGAGTAATTCTCGAGGCCGACGCGCTGGATCAGCTCGAGTTGTGTCTCCAGCCAGTCGATGTGCTCTTCCTCGGACTCGAGGATGTCCTCGAACAGTTCGCGGCTGACGTAGTCGCCCAGCGCCTCGGAGTCGGCGACCGCGGCCTTGAGGTCCGGGTGCGCCTTGCGCTCCAGCGCGAGGTCGCACTCGAGCACCTCGACGACCGTCTCGCCGATCAGCAGCTTGTCGAGGTCCTGCAGGTTCGGCAGCCCCTCCAGGAACAGGACTCTCTTGATGAGCATGTCTGCGTGCTTCATCTCGTCCACGGATTCGTGGTGGATGTGCTTCGCCAGCTTGCCGAGACCCCAGTTCTCGCACATCCGCGAGTGCAGGAAATACTGGTTGATCGCCGTGAGCTCGTTGCGCAGGACCTTGTTCAGGTGCGCGATGACTTTGGGGTCGCCCTTCATGGCCCCTCCCTGGTTGTGCCGGTTTATGAATGGGCCCGAGGGGCCACTCAGGCAGGTTGCACTGCCAGCTCGCCGGGATCAAGTGCCCGGTCGAAGACGTCCCGGGCCATGGTCTCGCAACGTCCGCAGCCGGTGGCGACTTGTGTCCTGGCCTGCAGCTCCTCGAAGGAACGCACGCCTGCCTCGGCGGCTTGCCGCAGGTCGCGATCCCGGATGCAGTGACACAGACAGACGTACATGACCGAAGAGTGCCTTGGTGGGGCTCGTTGCGAATCAGTATAAATGCTAATCATTCTCATTTACAACAAGGGGAAACGAGATCAGGAACTTATGTTACGGACGGGATCCGAACTTGCCACAATGATGCCGGTCGAAAGGTCGGGCATTGTTCAGGGCCGGTCCAGAGCCTGCCCGGCCCGCCCCCGAGCCGGACACCTGAAGGAGTTTCCAGATGAGCCATGACAGGATTTCCCGCCGCGGCCTGCTGAAAGGCGCGCTGCTCACACTCGCCGCCGCGCCGGCTGCTGCGTTGCTGACGCGCGAAGCGCTGGCCGCCAACCCGCTGGTCGACCCGAACGACGCGCAGGCCAAGGGGCTGGGTTACATCCACGATGCCACCAAGGTGGATGCGAAGGCCAACCCGAACTACAAGGCCGGCCAGCATTGCGCCAACTGCATTCAGTACACCGGCAAGGCCGGCGATGCGGAAGGCGGCTGCAATCTCTTCCCCGGGAAGAGCGTGAAATCGGCCGGCTGGTGCAAGGTATGGGTGCTGAAGCCCGGCGCCACGCTCGGCTGAAACCGATCCAGGGTTCCATGTCGGAACGGCCCGGCGGCGCATGAGCGTCCCGGGCCGTTTTTATTGCGCAGGCGCTGGCTCCGGGACCAGGATCAGGCGTAGTTCAGCGGCAGTGCGGTCGTGTGCTTCAGCTCCTCCATGGAAAAGCTCGACGTCACGTCGGCAAACTCGATCTTTGCGATCAATTGCTTGTAGACCAGGTCGTAGCCGGCGATGTCGGGAACGACCACGCGCAGCAGGTAGTCGATCTCCCCGCTCATCCGGTAGGCCTCGACGATCTCCGGAATCGCGTCCAGCGTCTTGCGAAATTGGGCAACCCATGCCGCGCTGTGGCGGTTCGTCCGCACCGCGACGAACACCGACACCGGCACATTCAGCGAAGCCGCGTCGAGCAGCGCCACACGCCGGCGGATGACGCCATCTCGTTCCAGGCGCTGGATACGTCTCCAGCACGGCGTTGTCGACAGGCCGACGCGTTCGGCGATCTCGGTGATGGGAGTCATCGCGTCATCCTGCAGGGCCTCCAGGATCTGCCTATCCTTGGAATCTAGGATTATCTTTGCGCTCATTCCATCTTTATTAGCATACTTTTCTACCATTGGTCATTACTGCGCAGCCATTGGCAACCCTTTGGCGCATGCGCCGTGATACCGTTCCTACTCTGAAGATGCCCGGCCGGGGAGAACATGAAACTGCCGACACTAGACCTGGCCGGGCTGCGCGAGCAGGTGGTCGGCATGGACGCCGCCATCGAAACCGCGTTCGGCCAGCGGACCATGGTCTATTGCGACTACACCGCTTCCGGCCGCTCGCTGCACTTCGTCGAACGCTACCTGCATGGCCTGCTGCAGACCTACGCCAATACCCACACCGAGGACGACGTCACGGGCCGCAGTACGTCGCAGCTGCTGCACGAAGCGGAGCACGCCATCAAGCAGGCGGTCAACGCCGGCGGCCGGGGCAAGATCGTCGCCTGCGGCACGGGCGCGACCGGCGCGATCGACAAGCTTCAGCAGATCCTCGGCGTGGCCATCGCGCCGGCGACGCGCAGCCTGCTCGATACGCAGATCGCGCAGTGCTTCGGCGAGCAGCCCGCCGCCGAGTTTGCGCGATTCCAGCGCGATCACCAGCCCGTGGTGTTCGTGGGGCCGTACGAGCATCACTCCAACGAAATCTCCTGGCGCCAGGGCCTCGCCACCGTGGTCGAGGTCGAGCTTGCGCGCCGACGGCTCCGTGGACCTCGCGCACCTGGAGCGTCTGCTGCAGGACCCGCAGTACGCCGGCAGGCTGCGGATCGGTTCGTTCTCGGCGGCCTCCAACGTGACCGGCATGCGCAGCCCGGTGCGCGAGATCGCCGCGCTGCTGCACCGCCACGACGCCCTCGCCTGCTTCGACTACGCGGCCAGCGGCCCCTATGTCGACATCGACATGAACCCGGGCGGCGATGCCTGGCTGGATGCGGTCTTCGTCTCGCCGCACAAGTTCCTCGGCGGGCCCGGCTCGAGCGGGATCCTCGTCTTCAACGAACGCCTGTACCACCGCGAGCTGGCGCCGAGCGTGGCCGGCGGCGGCACCGTGGACTACGTGAGTCCCGAGGACCACGACTTCATCGCGGACATCGAGGAGCGGGAAAAGGCCGGCACGCCCGGCATCCTGCAGACCCTGCGCGCCGCGCTGGCGTTCGAGGTCAAGCGTGCGGTGACGCCCGAGGTGATCGAGGCGCGCGAACTGGCGTTGCTCGAGCGGGCCTTCGCACGCTGGACCGACGCCGACGGCATCGAAATCCTCGGCAACCCGGATGCCGGCGAGGCGCATCGGCATCGTCTCGTTCAACGTCCGCGACAGCCGTGGCGGCTACCTGCATCCCAAGTTCGCCACGGCGCTCCTGAACGACCTGTTCGGGATCCAGTCCCGGGCCGGCTGCTCCTGTGCCGGGCCTTACGGTCACCGTCTGCTGGGAATAGGCGCCGATATCTCGGAGCAGTACCGTGACTGGGTGCGCAAGGGCTTTCACGGCATCAAGCCGGGCTGGTGCCGCATCGGCTTTCACTACGTGATGGACGACGTCGACGCGGACTACGTCATCGATGCGGTGCGCTTCGTGGCGCGCCGCGGCCACTGCTTCCTGCCCGCCTATGTGTTCGATCCGGTCTCGGGTGCCTGGCAGCATCGCGAAGCGGGGCGGGTCGGGGCACCGTTCTCGCTCGCCGCCGCGCTGGCAGCCGGCGCGCCGGCGGTGACGGCCCTGCCTGCCGCTGAGCGGACACGGCGGTTCGCGGATTACCTCGCCGACGCGGACAGGCTCGCCGACGCCGCGGGCGAACCGGCGGCAAGCCAGGGGCCGGTGCTCGACGGGCAATTCGGCAAGCTGCAGTTCTTCTCGACCTGAAGAAAAGAAAAACCCCACCTTGCGGCGGGGTCAGGTCCCTCTTGGTTCGTCGTCGGGCCGGTGGTCCGGCATCTTCGTCTTATTTGTCGAGCGGCCACCTATCCTGGCGGCGTCTCCCCTAGCGTTTCCTTCCCTTCACCGGCTTGCCGGAATCCCTGCTGACAGCACAGATCCGGCGTCTATTTGGGTCGGCCGGCGACAGCTTCCCCAGCTCTGTACGTAGGACAGTCAAGTTGCGTGCCAACTGATATGAACTTTAATAAATTCAATGGATTAGGAATCCACGGCCTGCCGGGACGCCGCGCGTTATGTCGGAAACGTAAGAAATCCCGACAGTCTGCGCCGACTAGACCGACGCCCCGCTTCGGGGCGGTGGCGATAGAATCGCGGCCACATGAGCCAGCCAGACGATCCCCGCTTTCGCAACGCACCCCCCGCCGGCAAGCGCCCGCCCCAGGGTCCCCGCCGACGGCCGGCGGCCAGGCCGCGGGCTGTCGCGCCCACTGAAACACAGGAAGGCGCGGGGCCACCGGGCACCGAGAGACTGCAGAAGGTGCTGGCCGACGCAGGCGTCGCCTCGCGGCGAGACTGCGAAATGGCGATCCGCGCCGGCCGGATCCGGGTCAACGGCAAGACCATTCGCGAGCTTCCCTGCTGGGTCCGCGCCGACAACGACCTGGTCGAACTGGACGGCGAGATCGTCGACATCACGAAGCGTCGCCGTTTCGACCAGGCCTACCTCTATTTCGCGGTGAACAAGCCGAAGGGCGTCATCTCCACGGCTCGCGACCCAGAGGGGCGTCCGCATGTTGTCGGCCTGGTGAGCGCGGCGCTGCCGCGTGGCCAACGGGTCTACCCGGTCGGCCGCCTCGATGGGGACTCGACAGGCCTGGTGCTGCTGACCAACGACGGCGAGCTGGCGCATCGCCTGGCGCACCCACGCTACGGCGTGTCCAAGGACTACCGGGTCACGGTCGAAGGCGCGCTCAACGCCGACATCATTGCGGGGCTGAAGCGCGGCATGTACCTGGCGGACTCCAGTGCCATCGCACGCAGCAAGGCAGCGGGCCGGGGCGGCGGCGCCAAGCGCGCGTCGGTGGAATCACTGCGGGTCCTGAAATCGATCAAGGATCGCCGGACCGGCGGCTTGTCGCTGCTGGCGATCACGCTGAGCGAAGGCCAGAACCGCGAGATCCGCCGCCTGCTCGCGAGGGTGGGGCTCAAGGTCCGCAAGCTCGAGCGCGTGTCCATCGGGCCGCTGCACCTGAAGAGCCTCAGGCCCGGCGCCTTCCGCGCGCTGACGCCCGCGGAAATCGCGGCGTTGAGGAAGGCCGTGCTGATCTGATGAAGGGGACAGTCCCCATTTCCGGCCTGCCGGGCGCGGCCGCGTCTGGCAATCGATGAGTGACGACACGGGACCGTCCCCTTTTTGTGCCTCCCCTTTTGACTATGCACCTGCCCGCAGCCATCCAGTCGCTTCCCATTGCCCCGTTGCTGCCGGCGCTGGTTGCGAAGCTCGGGGAGCGGCACTGCGCCGTGCTGCAGGCACCGCCGGGCGCCGGCAAGAGCACCGGCGCGCCGCTGGCGCTGCTGGACGCCGGCTGGCTGAAAGGTGGCAGGATCCTGATGCTCGAGCCGCGCCGTCTTGCCGCGCGCGCCATCGCGACACGGGTGTCGAGCCTGATCGGCGAGCCGGTCGGATCACGAGTCGGCTATCGCACGCGGCTGGAAACGAAGGTGTCGCGCGACACCCGACTCACTGTGGTAACCGAAGGCGTGCTCACGCGGATGCTGCAGTCGGACCCGGCGCTGGAAGACGTCGCGCTGGTCATCTTCGACGAATTCCACGAGCGCAGCCTCCATGCGGACCTCGGCCTTGCGCTCTGCCTGGACGCCCGCGCCAACCTGCGCGAGGACCTGCGCCTGCTGGTCATGTCCGCGACCCTCGACGCCGCCGCGGTGGCCGCGCTGCTGGACGACGCCCCGGTGCTGTCGAGCGAGGGTCGCGCCTACCCGGTTGAAACGCGCCATCTCCCCCGTCCGGATGTCGCGGCACTGCCGCAGGCGACGGCGCGGGCCGTGCGGCGAGCGCTCGACGAGGATGAGGGCGACATTCTCGTGTTCCTGCCCGGCGCCGGCGAAATCCGTCGCGTCCTGCGGTTGCTTGAAGAGTCCGCCTTGCCGCCATCGGTGGACCTGCACGCCCTGTATGGCGACCTCCCGGCCGCCGCACAGGACGCGGCGCTCGCCCCCGGCCACCCGGGGCCGGCGGAAGGTCGTGCTCGCGACATCGATCGCGGAGACCTCGTTGACTATCGAGGGCGTGCGGGTCGTGGTCGACGCCGGACTCGCGCGCGGCTCGCGCTTCGATCCGGTCACCGGCATGAGCGGCCTGGTGACGAGCCGCGTTTCCCGCTCAGCCGCCGATCAGCGCCGCGGCCGCGCCGGACGACTGGGTCCCGGCGTCTGCTACCGCCTCTGGCCGGAAGAAGCGACACGCGGCCTGGAGCCCTCCCTGCCCGCGGAGATCCTCAACGCGGACCTCGCGCCGCTGGCGCTGGACCTGGCCGCCTGGGGCGTCGACGACCCGCGCATCGCTGCGATTTCTCGATCCGCCGCCGGCCGCCAACCTGGCCCAGGCCCGCGACCTGCTGACGCACCTCGGTGCGCTGGACCGCATGGGGCGCGTCACGCCGCATGGCCGCAGGATGTCGGGGTTCGCCGCTCACCCGCGGCTGGCGCACATGCTCATCGCCGCCGGCGAAATGGGTCACGCCGCACTGGCCTGCGACCTGGCAGCGATTCTTTCCGAGCGCGACTTGCTGCGCGGACCCGGCGCCGCAGCCGATGCCGACGTCCGCTTGCGCGTCGAACTGTTGCGGGGATCAGGCGCCGCCCCGCCGGCAGCGAGGTCGACCGGGGCGCCCGCGCCAGGGCGCAACGCCTCGCCCGCGACTGGCGGCGTGCAGTCCATGCCGGAAGCGACGGGCCGGGGCCTGCCGATGCCGCCGGTCTGCTGCTTGCGCTCGCCTATCCGGACCGAATCGGCGCTGGTCGCGGCGACGGCCGCTTCCTGCTCTCCAGCGGCCGTGGCGCCTACTTCCGCGAAGTGCAGCCGCTGACGCGCCAGCAATTCATCGTTGCCGCGGAACTCGATGCGGGCGAGCGCGAGGCGCGAATCTTCCTGGCTGCACCGCTGAGCCGGGCGGACATCGACGAACATCTGGGCCACCTCGTTACCGTTGCCGAGGTCATTCGCTGGGACGCGGCCGATGCCGCGGTGCTCGCAAGGCGCGAAACGCGGCTTGGCGCCATCCTGCTCGACGAGGCGCGGCTGGACGGCGCGGATCCCGACCGGCTGCTCGCCGCCATGCTCGAGGGCATTCGCTCGATCGGCCTGCAGGCCCTGCCCTGGTCGCGCGCCACCACGGCGCTGCGGGAGCGCGCCGAGTTCGTCCGGCACTCACCTGTATCGCGAGGATCCGGACTGGCCAGCACTCGACGACGCGAGCCTTGAAAGCACGCTCGAGGCATGGCTCGGCCCCTGGCTGGGCAGCATGACGCGCCGTTCCCACCTCGAGCGACTCGACCTGCACGCCGCGCTGGCCGCGGCGCTCGGCTACCGCCGCCAGCAGGAAATCGACAGGCTGGCGCCAACCCACCTGGACGTGCCGAGTGGGTCGCATGTGCCGATCGACTATTCCGACCCGGAAGCGCCTTCGATATCCGTGAGGCTGCAGGAAATGTTCGGGCTGCTGGAAACGCCCCAGGTCGCAGGCGGCCGGGTTGCCCTGACCGTGCAGCTCCTGTCGCCTGCGCAGCGACCGGTTCAGGTAACACGCGACCTCGCGAGCTTCTGGGCGCGCGGCTACGCCGAGGTCCGCAAGGAACTGAAGGGCCGATACCCGAAGCACTACTGGCCGGACGATCCGCTGACCGCAACACCGACCAGGAAGGTGAGGCCACGGTAGTCGCAGGAGGTGCCAGGCACGTGCCTGGCACGTGCCTGGCACCTCTTCACAACGTCCGCTGCATGACGAAGTCATCCTGCAGGTCGGAGCCGAGCCTGAACGTCGTGGTGCCCACCACTTCGAACTCCCATTTGCGGTAGAAGGCCAGCGCCTGCGCGGCCCGCTGCCATACGGCCAGCCAGGCGACGTCATGACCGTTGCCCAGCGCAGCGTCGAGGCCGGCACCCATCAACGCGGGCGCCACGCCACGGCCATGCCATTGCTGCAGTACATACACCCGCGAGACCTCGATCGGTGCCCGCGCACTGACGCAGGGCGGCGGTGCGCCGGATGCCATGCGCAGGTAGCCGGCGAGTTCGCCGTCGGCCTCGGCCAGCAGGTACTGGACGTCGAGCCGGTCGAACTCGGCCCGGACGAGTTCCGGGCAAAAGTTGGCGGCGCAGTACGCGTCCATGTCCGCCGGGTCGTTGTACCCGGCCCAAGCCTCGCGAAAGCTGCGCTCGGCGAACGCTGCAAGTTTGCCGGTATCGGCGCTCGCCCCTGTGCGGACCAGGACAGGTTGCCGGCTATCGCCCATGTGATCGGTTCCAGGAGGTGCCTGGCACGTGCCAGGCACGTGCCAGGCACCCTTCACTTCATGTGACGGTGCACGAAGAACCAGTAGATGCCGCCGAGCGCCAGCGAGCCTCCGCCCAGCCACAAGGTCAGCGCGTGCAAATCGCCACGCATCAACGCCGCGTCCTGCCCGGCCTTGACGCCGACCCAGGCCAGCACGCAGCACCAGATGAAGGACCCGGCCAGCGTCGCCAGTGAATACCAGCGGAAATCTAGCCGCACGACGCCGGCCGGAATGCCGATCAGGTGCCGGATCACCGGCAGCAGTCGCGAAATGAACACGCCAACGGTGCCGAACTGCGCCGACCAGGCCTCCGCCGCCTCGATCTTCGCCGGCGTGATCAGGACCCAGCGCCCATAGCGCATCAGCAGCGGGCGGCCCAGCAGGCGCGAGGCCCAGTACATGACGCTCGCGCCGACCCAGGAACCGATCGTGCCGGCCAGGACCACGCCGGGCACGGTCATGCCGCCGCGTGTGTAGGCGAGGTGCGCAGCCGGCGGGATCACCACCTCGGACGGCAGCGGCACGATGGAGCTCTCCATCGCCATCAGCAGCCCGATGAGCAAATAGCCACCCTCTTCGAGCGCGTTCGTGTACCAGGTCAGGAAGTCGTGGAGCATGGCGCCAGATGATAGCGGATGGCGGTCGGCGGCAGGGGCGGGAGGCCGGTGCCCGGAGCGAGCGAGTCAGGCTTGCGGAGCGAAGCGGAGCCGAGCGAGCGCAGCGGCACCGGCCGACCACGTCGCGCTTGGCAGCCCTCCCTACTCCCGTGGTCTCCCCGCTCGCTCGGAAAGCCAAAACTCGCTCGCCGGGGGACCACGGTCGTCCTCGGGCTGCCGCAGGCGTCCCGGCATGCCGAGCACACTGGTCGCTGGCCGCGATCTGCAGTCTGCGATCCGCCGGTTCTTCTGCCATCACGAATGGTTATTGCTTTCCGGTTGCGGTGCCGCCCGCCGAACCGCTACTTTCGGTTCTCCGCCCACCCACGACCAGGACACGCCATGCGCCCCGAGACCCTCGCCGTCCATGCCGGCTACAGCCCCGACCCGACGACCAAGGCCGTCGCGGTGCCCATCTACCAGACGACGTCCTACGCCTTCGACGACACGCAGCACGCCGCGGACCTGTTCGACCTCAAGGTCGAGGGCAACATCTACACGCGCATCATGAATCCCACCAACGCCGTGCTCGAGGCGCGCGTCGCCGCGCTCGAAGGCGGCATCGGCGGGCTGGCGCTGGCGTCGGGTCAGGCGGCGATCACCTACTCGCTGCTGACCATCATGGAGTCGGGCCAGAACCTGGTCTCGAGCGCGACCCTCTACGGCGGCACCTACAACCTGTTCGCCCATACGCTGCCGCAGTACGGCATCACCACGCGCTTCGCGGACCACCGCGACCCGGCCTCCTTCGAGCAGTTGATCGACGCCAACACGCGGGCGATCTACTGCGAGTCGGTCGGCAATCCGCTGGGCAACATCACCGATTTCGCCGCGCTCGCCGATATCGCCCATCGGCACGGCATCCCGTTGATCGTGGACAACACGGTCTCCACGCCCTACCTGTGCCGCCCGTTCGACCACGGCGCCGACATCGTCGTGCACTCGCTGACCAAGTACCTCGGCGGGCACGGCAACAGTATCGGCGGCCTGCTGGTCGACTCCGGCAACTTCCCCTGGGCCAAGCACGCCGACAAGTTCCCGCGGCTGAACACGCCGGACGTGTCCTATCACGGCGTCGTCTTCACCGAGGCGCTCGGAGCGGCCGCCTACATCGGCCGGGCCCGCGTGGTGCCGCTCAGGAACATGGGCGCCGCGCTCTCGCCGTTCAACGCCTTCCTGATCCTGCAGGGCATCGAGACGCTCGCGGTGCGCATGGACCGCATCTGCACCAACGCACTCAAGGTCGCCGGCCATCTCCAGTCGCACCCGAAGGTGCGCTGGGTCAACTACGCGGGCCTGCCCGACTCGCCGTCGAAGCCGCTCGTGGACCGCTACATGGGCGGACGCGCCTCGGGCATCCTCACCTTCGGCGTGGACGGCGGCCGCGAGGCCGGCGCGCGGGTCCAGGACGCCTTCAAGCTGTTCACCCGGCTCGTGAACATCGGCGACGCCAAGTCGCTCGCCTGTCATCCAGCCAGCACCACCCACCGGCAGCTGTCGCCCGGAGGAACTCGCCAAGGCCGGCGTCACCGAGGACATGGTGCGCCTGTCGATCGGCATCGAGCACATCGCCGACCTGATCGAGGACCTCGACCAGGCGCTTGCCGCCGCGTAGCCATGGCAAAGGGGCCCTGAAAGGGCGGCAGCTCCTTTCTCTTGGCGGCGCAGACGGCGGGATTGCCCCTTTTTGGAGACACATTGAGGGAGGAATGTCCCCTCTTTTCCCCGGCAGCGTGGGAAAATGCGCCATGGGCGGGAGCGCGACATGACGCGGGACGACGGCCAACGCGCAGCGAGATGGCTGCTTGCCGTCGTCACGTTCCTGATCATCTACGGCTCCCTGTACCCCTTCGGCTTCGCCGCCGGCGAGGCGCACGGGTGCGATGGACCTGATCGGCCGCCTGCACTGGGCCAGGACGACGCGCAGTGACATCGCGGCCAACGTCCTGCTCTACCTGCCCTTCGGCGCCTGCCTCGGCTGGATGCTGGCGGCCAGGATTGGCGGGCCGCTCGCGGCGCTTGCCGCCACCGCCATCGGCGTGCTGCTGTCCACCTCGATCGAGGTGGCGCAGATCTTCGAGACCCGCCGGGTGGCGAGCCTCGCCGACGTCTTCTTCAACGGCCTTGGAGCGCTCACCGGCAGCCTGCTGGCGCTGACGCTGCGCTCCGCCCGCCACGGCTTCCGGCGGCACGCCTTCGCCGAGCGTACTCGCCGAGCCGATCGCGGCCGCCCTGCTGCTGCTGTGGATCGGCTACAGGCTGGCGCCGTTCGCGCTGACTTTCCGCCCCGCGGAATGGGCCGCGGCGCTGGCGCCGCTCGCCGCGGGTCCGTGGTTCACGCCCGGCACCGTCGTCGAATACGTGATCCTCTGGCTGGTCGTCGGGAGAGCGCTGCAGACCATCGTCCCCGGCCGGCCGCTGGTTTCGTCGCTCGGCACGCTGATGCTGGCGCTGTCCGCGGGACTGGTGCTCGTCGCCGACAGGACGCTCCAGCCCGCGGAAGTCATCTCGATGCCCCTGGCGCTGCTCCTCGCCTGGCCGCTGTCGAGACTGCACGAGGACATCAAGCGCCCTGTTGCTGGCCATGCCTGCTGGCCGCGCTCATCGCCATCAAGGGCCTGGCGCCGTTCGACTTTCGAGTCGATCCGGCCGCGTTCGGCCTGGTGCCTTTCCGCGACTCGCTGACCCGCTACCGGGCCACCAACCTGCTCGACATGTTCGAGAAGTGCTTTCTCTACGGCTCGCTCGTGTGGCTGCTCATCAGGGCCGGCAACCGCGCGCTGACGGCCACCGTGCTCGCCGGGGGACTGGTGCTGGGAATCGAGTTCCTGCAGGCCTGGCTGCCCGGCAAGCCCGCCGACATCACCGATCCGTTGCTGGTGCTGGCCGCCGGCGGGCTCGTAGCCATGTTCGACGGTGCCGGCCCGGGTGGCGCCGTGCGCCGGCCGCTGGGGTGAAACGAATCCATGCGCGCCACCGGGGCGAATGGGCGAAGGGAATGTTCGACTTGACGCGACCGGGAGGACTGCCGTGACAGCCAGGACGGGATTGAAGACATTGTTTGCGGCCATCCTGATCTCGCTGGCCATTTACACCTCCTGGGCCAGCACGCAGCAGGCCGTCTGGGAGTGGCGCGGATTGCTGGTCGCCGCCGGATCGATGGTGGACGATTGCGACGCTGATAGACGCCTATTTCGGCTTCATCATCTTCTACGCCTGGGTGTTCTACAAGGAACCGGGCAGCGCGGCGCGGCTGGGCTGGTTCGTTGCGATCATGCTGCTGGGTAACATGGCCACGGCCGGATACCTGCTGCAGGGAACTCGGCCGGCTCAGGCCAGGCGACGATGCCTCGGCGATCCTCCTCCGGCGCGGCAACGAAGCAAAGGTACAGTCGGCATGAGCGCCTCCGCGGTCGCAACCGAAGACGTTGTCGCCAAGGCACCCGCAACACGGCTGCTCGAACGCGGCCTGCTGCCCGACTGGCTCATCCGCCTGGGAATACGCAGGCTTGTCCGCCAGCGGCTGGCGGAGGAGGCCAGGGGCGGCCCGGAGCAGCGCCAGCGCCGGCTGCAGGACCTGGTCGCCCAGCTCCGCGCCAGCCCCATCGCGGTCAACACGGCGGATGCGAACGAGCAGCACTACGAGCTGCCCACCGAGTTCTTCACGCGCGTGCTGGGCAAGCACCTGAAGTACTCCTGCTGCTATTACGCGCCGGGGGCCGACAGCCTGGACGCCGCGGAGGCCGAGATGCTGCGGCTGACGACCGAGCGCTCCGGCATCCGCGACGGCGAGCGGGTGCTCGAGCTCGGTTGCGGCTGGGGATCGCTGTCTCTGTGGCTGGCCGAGCGGTTTCCGGGCTGCCGGATCACCACGGTTTCCAATTCCCGTACGCAGAAGCAGCACATCGACACCCGTGCCGCGGAGCGCGGTCTCCGCAACCTCGAGGTGATCACCTGCGACATCAACGAGCTCGCACTTCCGGCAGGCGAGTTCGACCGGGTCGTCTCGGTCGAGATGTTCGAGCACATGCGCAACTACGAACGGCTTCTCGGGCGCGTCGCCGGCTGGATGAAGCCCTCGGCCACGTTGTTCGTACACATCTTCACGCATCGCGACTATGCCTATCCATTCGAGGTTCGCGACGCTTCGGACTGGATGGCGCGCTATTTCTTCACGGGCGGCATGATGCCCTCGGACGACCTGCTCCTGTACTTCCAGCGCGACCTCCGGATCGAGTCCCACTGGCAGGTGGATGGAACCCACTACCAGCGCACGGCCGAGGACTGGCTTGCCAACATGGACCGCCATCGCGAACAGCTGATGCCCGTACTGGCCGCCACCTACGGCGCTGCGGAGGCGCGCCGCTGGTGGGTGTACTGGCGGGTCTTCTTCATGTCCTGCGCGGAGCTGTGGGGATACGGCGGTGGCCAGGAGTGGCTGGTTTCGCACTACCTCTTCAGGAAGCCCGGCTGAAAGCAAGCCGCAGCTTCGCGTACCGCCACGAGGTCGGGCTTGCCTCGGCGCGCCGCCCCTGAGATGCTCGGGCCATCATGTATGGGCTCGCGCGACTTATTCTATTCACTGCCCTGCTGGCCACGGCTCCGGTCGCAGCCAAGGGGGCGGAAACAGACCGACGCGCTGACGTTTACGAGCAGTTTCGCCAGGCCTTCGCCGCAGAAGACTACAAGACCGCCCTACCCCTGGCTGAGGAGTTGACGCGCCTGCTCGAGCAGGCCGATCCCCTCGACAGGCAGCTGCCAACCGCCTACAACAACCTGGGCGTCGTCCAGTTCAGGTCCGGGGACGTCGCGGCGGCTGAGCGCAGCTTCATGCACGCCCTGGAACTGCTCGAGGCCACCCAGGGCATCGCGTCACGCAAGCTGATCTCCCCGCTGGCCGGGCTCGGCGCCGTTTATGCCGCCCAGGGCCAGCACGCCCGCGCAGCCGCAGTCCTGCAACAGGCGCTGGGGATCAGCCGGCGGGCCAATGGGCTTTTCAACGTCGACCAGCTCGATATCCTCGACGCCTTGATACGCAGCTACGAGGCGCTCGGCGCGCAGGAGGACCTCGACCGCGAGCAGCGCTACGCGCTACAGGTGGTGCAGCAGGAATACGGCTACGACGATCCTCGAACGCTGCCCGCCATGACCAGGGCGGCAACCTGGTACGAGCGGACCGGGCGCTTCGAGGCAGCGCGCTATCTATGGATCCACTCGGTGCAGATCGCATCACGCGAGGGCGGCGGACGTAACGCCGCGACGATTGCCGGCCTGCTCGGCGTTGCCAGGACATTCCGGCTCCAGTACGTACAGGACCCGGAGTCGCTGTTAAACACCGACATCCCCGTGGACCCCTTCACCGGGCGTACGGATCCTCTGGCGATCAGCCAGCAGCGCGCCGGGAAGCTCAAGCTCGACAGGGACGGCAAGGCTGCTGTGCTCGAAGCGCTCGAGATCCTGGATTCGACGGAGTCACCGCCGCGCACGCCGCTGATCAACACGTTAATGGAACTCGGCGACTGGTACATCACCTCGCATGAACCTGACAAGGCCGTTGCCTATTACCAGCGGGCCTGGCCGTTGCTGGTCGAAGCGGCTACCGAGGGTGAACCCAACCCGCTGCTGGAGCCGCGCCCGCTTTTCTACCGCCCGCCAACGGCCGCATCCAGGAGCCTGACGCAGACGGACGGTCCGCTCGTCAGGAAGCCCATCGAGTTTTCGATGACCATCTTGGCCACGGGCCAGACCGCAGGCGTGACGCCTGTTACGGACGCGCCCGAAGGGCAGATCTCCCAGATCCGGCGCGCACTGGACCGTGCCTGGTTCAGTCCGCGTTTCGAGGATGGCCAGCCAGTGACGACCGAGGGCTTCAGGTTCGTGGAGTACTGGTTCGAGCTGGCGTCGGCGCAGCCGGCGCCAAGCCCGCCCGCAGAGGGCGACAATCCAGCCGCATCAACCGCTGGCTGACATTGCGCCTAGGGTCGTCCGTCCGCCGCGGGGGCGCGGCCCTCACCGGGCGATGACGAAAGAGGTTCGCTCTGCGCCCCGCTTCCGGAAGTCGGCGGCTCAGTCGCGCTCGCCGTCGTGTCCAGCTCGCCCACATCAGGGGCTTTTTCTGCTGGAGCTTCCACCGGCGTGCCCGGGCCAAAGGATCCCAGCGCCTCCTGCAAGTCAACTTCGCGACTGCGCTCGGGCACGACATCCTTGCCTGCCAGCAGCCGTCTTACGGATTCCTGGTCCGGAAGCTCGACCGCAAGCTTTGCGCCGGCATCGCGCATCGCCCGCTCGGTCGCCCGGACCAGCGGCTCGGTGCCCGACATCGCGCCCGACTTCCGGCGCCCGTACCCGGTGAAGACGTAGCCATCAACCCGCTCGCCTCGCGGGTTGTAGAGATTGAACCGGTAGCGAATGGTCACGGTGTAGAAATCACCGACCATGTCGCGTGGGGTCAGGAACGCGTAGTCCTCGAAGCGTGGCTCCAGCACCAGCTTGACGTCCGGCGCAACGGCCAGGGCCTTCGCGGGGTCGTCGACTTCCACGACCCGGGAGAACATCGCCTGCAGCAGGCGCGTGAGCTTGACCACATGCGCGGGGCCGAGCTCGAACTCGTAGTCCACCTGGTTGCGCTGTTCCTTGTACGTGTAGTCGCGGAATTCGGCCGGGAAATACACGGCCACCGTCACCGGCAGCTTGTCGATCAGCGGTGGCGGCAACTGCGTCTGGGGCTGGACCTTGACCGCGCCACAGCCGGCCAGGACCACCAGCAAAACCACCGTCCCAGGTACCTTCCAGCTGCAGTTCATCCGCCGCGCCCCGATTCAAATGCCTCATCCGTCAGGCCGACGAAGGTACCACCGTTCCGGGCGCAAAGGATGCGCATCAACGTCGCATAGCGGATGCTGGTGTACTGCGGCACGTTGGCGCCAAGCGGAAACCCCACCGCATGGATGCGGACCAGCGGCTGGCCGCTCCTGTCCTTGCGATTGATGCGATCGACCGTGTCCACGACCTCCTGGATGGACGGACCCGTGAACTCGTCCCCGAAGACGTAGATGCTGATCCGGTGGTCCGGTGAATAGAAGGCGCGGATCGCCGCCACGATGCCCTCCACCGGACTCGAGTTGGAAAAGGCCTGCCAGCGCCGGAACACGTCGAGGATCGCCCGCCGGCGCGCCGGCGAGTCCGGGATCCACTTGCCCCGGTACTCGCTGAACATGTACCCCCCCTCGTCATCCATGACCTGGATGCCCTTGACCTTCGGGTAGATCTCCAGCACCTCGCGCATCTTCTGCTGCGCCCGCTGCCAGCTGAAGGTCTGCATCGACCCTGAAGTGTCGACGACAAAGATGACGTACTCGCTGTCCACCGGGATGCCGCCGATGGGCTGGTCCACGCTGCGGCGAAAGTCGGCGCCGAGCAGCCTTTTCATCTCGTCCGTCATCGACTGGCGAGCGACGGTGAGCGTACCTTCGAGCTTGTTGACCGTCTCGGCCTCGTCCTTGCTGGCCTTGAACTCACCTTCGACATTCGACAGGTCGCCGCGCAGCCGCGCGACCCTGCGTTTCTCTTCGGACAGCTGTTCGACGCGGGCCTTGAGCTCGCGCTCGAGCACTTCCGAGGTGCCGCGGATGTCGTACAGCTCGTCCTCGAGACGACGGATCTGCCCGTCGAGGTCGACCTTGGCCTGCTCGAGCTGCAAGGGCTCGCCGACCTCGTTGAGCACCAGCAGCAGGATGATCGCGCCGAAGCCGCAGCTGATCACGTCCAGGAAGGACATGCTGAAGACCTCGGTTTCGCGTCGCTGCCGCCGCTTCACGGCCAGTCCTTCGGCGGGCTCAGGAAGGCGCCACCTGTCGCCTGCGCCAGGCGCCAGAAGTAGGTTGGCGCGGCGGGATCGCCCTCCATCGGCAGCAGCACGACGTTGACCGGCGGCGGCTGTCGCGGCAGCGAACGCACCGCCTTCTGCATGAAATCCTCACGGTCGCCTGAATCGACCAGCTTCCTGGACCCCGGCTTGTCGCCCTGCGTCGGCAGCCCGTCCGTTATCAGGATCACGTTGTCCGGCGCCGGCGACAATCGCTGGATCACGGCGAAGGCATTGATGAGGCTGGTCCCTTCGGTCGGCGCGGTCTTGCGCAGCGCCTTGAGGGCGTTGCCCATGGCCGCGTTGTCCTTGGCCGGGACCCACTTGCCATCGCTACCCTCTATCAGGGACCAGGCTCGCGTGTTGAAGGCATAGAGCTGGAACAGTGAATCAGCCGGGAGCTGGGCCGATATCCAGTCCACGGTGCCAATCGCCTGCTGCCACTTCTCGGAACGCAGCTTGCGGTCCAGGGACATGTTGCGCAGCCGGATGACATTCACGAGCGTCTCGTCGAGCATGCTGGCCGATGCGTCCAGCAGCACCAGGACCCGCTTGCCACCGACCTTGAGTCCCGTGAGGTACTGCCGGTCGCCATCTCCTGCCACGCTGCGAACCTGCGAACCTGTCTGCACGCGCTCCGCCGCCGCCTTCAGGCGACGTGTGTCCTCCTCGAGCGACTTGAGATCCGCCTTCAGGCGTTCCAGGCTCTCGCGGCGCGCAAGCGTGTCGAACTCGTATCTCGACAGCTCCTCCTGCGTCGTGGTGATCTGTTCCATCACCCTGCGCGCCAGCCCCTCGGCCCGCACCTTGTCTTCATCCGTCGTGGTCAGCGCGTTGCGCAGTTCCGCGAGCTGCTTGTAGCCGTCGAGAACCTGCTGCTCCAGGCGATTGGCCTCGGCGGTCAGGTCCTGGCTTTCCTTGATGCGCTCCAGGCCGGCCTGCGCGCTGATGATCGTGTACAGCAGGACGACCGCGCCAAGGCCGCAGCTCATCACGTCCAGGAAGGACATGCTCCAGGCTTCGGCTTGGCGGCGCGCCATGCTCAGCCCACCGCCACGAGCTCGAGCACGACTCCGGGCGTGCCGATCCGGAGCCGGTCCCCGGCAGCGAGTTCGGCGCTGCCGGAGACCCGCACGCCGTTCACGAAGGTGCCATAGCGGCTGTGATCGTGCACGCGAACGACGTCGTTCTCCTGAACGAGCGTGCAGTGCGATCGCGACACGCCGGCTGCGGAGCCTGCCAGCACGAGCGAGCGGCCCTCCGCGGGCGCCAGCCCGAGGTTCAGCGGCTCGCCCGAGATGGCATGGGCGCGGCCCGCGAAGGTCACGTGGGTAGGACGCTGGCCTGTCGCGCCGCGCTGCGTCGACGCCGGCCGCCGCGGTGCCGCGGTTCGCGGCAGCGCGGTCACCAGCGCCTCGCCCTCATCGGCCGCGAGGCTGGCGGAGTGCGCCAGCCCACCCAGCGCGGCGGCGCCTTCGGCGAGACCGACGACCTGCGCCTCGCCAAGGCCCAGGCAGCGCTCGGCAAGCTGCGGCAACGAAGCGGCGCGCGACGAAAGCGCGATGGTGACCGGCTCGCCGGCGCGCCTCGCGGAGTGAATCAGGTCGGCCAGCTGGGCGTAGTAGGCCTCGACGGCGAACACGAATTGCTCGCGACGCAGCGAGACTGCGAACTTGCCAGCGTCGGCCTCGAGTTCGACATCCACCAGGTCCGAAACGGCGAGCTGGCTCAACCATGCCGGCAGCCGCTCGTACAGCTGCTGCTCTGTCGACGCCTGATGCAACGGGTCGAAGCGCGTGCGGCGGACCATTGCCTCGGACACCAGCTGGGCCCAGGCGGCATGCACCGCCCGCAGGCCGACGCGGGGAGCAGACTCGACGCGACACCGCCTGAGCGTTTCCGTCCCCCGGAGCTCGGTCAGGACGGCCTGGTGCAGCTGCAGGTCGAGATGCAGCACCGTTTCGCAGGCATCCAGCGAGGCGCAGGCCGCGACGGCCAGGTCCACATAGCCGGCCACCGGTATCCGGGCCGCACGCGCGATTCCGGCCAGCAGCCCGAGCTCTGTTGGGCGCATCGTCCCGGGAACCGCGAACACGACGGCGTCGCCCGGCTCGGCCTCGTCCTCCCAGAATCTCGATAGCTGCAGGTAGGCCAGGTCCGCCCGCGAACCGGCTTCGGGAACCTGCCTGGGCAGCGGATCGACCGTCAGGTCCGACCAGAACCGGTCGAAGGCGAACACCGGCTTGAGCCGGGCCTGTGCCGCAGCCTCCCGGCCCGTGGTGACGCCCGCGGAGTCGAGCATCGCGATTCCCGGACTCGGCGAAGAGACCAGACCCTCGCGGGCCGCGACGAGGCCGGCATCGACCAACTCGATCGAGACGCTCGCCACCGTCAACGCACCTGCAGGTGACGCAGCAGCCGTTGGTCGAGATAGGTCTCCGAATCGAGCACCAGCCGCTCCTGGGCGAGCTGCAGGTTGTGCAGCAGGAACATCAGCACCAGGGACAGCATCAGGGCGAAGAACGTCGAGTTGAAAGCCACGCCGAGTCCCGCCGTCACGCCGGCGATGTCCCCGGTGACGGCCTTGTGGGCCTCGGCCAGCGCATCACCGATGCCGCGCACCGTGCCGATGAAGCCGATCGCGGGAATGGCCCAGGCGATGTAACGGATCATCGACAGCTCGGAGTCGAGCCTTTCCGCTTCAGACTGGACCACCGCATGCGCGGCGTCGGAGACGTCCTGCACGTTGCGCGTTGCCCCGAATCGCGCCAGCGCGGCCTTCAATGCGCGAACGGTGAGCATCCGCTGACGCTCCGGCGGCAGTGCCTCCAGCTGCCGGGCGTACTCGCGCGTGTCCTCCGGCAGGATGCGCATGCCCTCCGGCACCTGGACGAGGTCCTCCTCCAGGGCAGCGCTTTCGCGCAGCGCGGCCCGACCCTTGTAGCCGATGATGCCAAGCGCCCACAGCATCAGGATCAGGCAGGACTCCTGTTCGTAGTCCTTGACGATCACCCACAACGACCGCTCCGGGACGTAGTCCGGGTCGGCCTTCATGGCTGCCGCCTGCGCAACCAGGACCGCCTGCGCGTTGGGGCGGACCAGCGCCACCCAGAACGCCATGCACGACGATGGTCGCCGCGAGCAGCGTGAAGAGGCTGAAGAGGAACTCGCTTGGATAGTGTTTTTTCATTGATTTCGCCATGGCCGTCAGCCGGCCGCTCAGATGTCTGACGGGAACGATACCGGGAAATCGGCCCGGACTTCTTCCGTCGGGTCGAATCGCTGCGGCGTCGGACCCGTTCGCCGCGCTTCCGGGGACAGCGGCGGCAGGGTCTCGTCCTCTACCGCCTGCTCGGCCGGCTCCTGCGCCGGGGCCGCCGTTGTGACCGCCGGTTCTGGCGCGGGTGCGGGCGCGGGCTGGTCCTTGTCTGCGGCCGGCTGAGCCGAGGGCGCCGGGGCCGGTCGCGGCGGATCGAGCGCCCAGGCTCCACCAGCGATCGTCGCTGCCGCCAACAGCCACCACGCCTTGCGCATCATGTGCACTCTCCTACTCCGCATACCGCGCCAGGCGGAATCCCAGGTCGGCCTTGCCGGCCGCAGCGACGTCGCGCCACGCCAGCCGCAACTCGGGCGTGCGCCCGGTGAGCCAGCTAGCCCCGCGGATGACCCAGGTCTGGCCTTGTGAAGGTCCCGTCGGGTCGACCACGACCTTGTCCGGATCGGTCACGTAAATCGAATAACGGTCGGTCGCCCACTCCGACACGTTGCCGCCCAGGTCGAATATCCCCAGCGCGTTCGGGGCGAAGCTGCCGACCGGCGCAGCAACCCGGAAGCCATCGTTATAGCCGCTGATGACGACTGGCGTGAGGTAGATCGCGGACTGGTCCGCATAATTCCCGGACCGCGCGCCCACCGGCAGCGAATCGCCCCAGGGGTACTTGCGGGTCGCGCCGCCGCCCTGCTGGCGGGCGACGAATTCCCACTCGGCCTCGGTGGGCATGCGATAGCCGGTCGTCACCGGCTCCGCCAGCTCCAGTGTGCTGCCCTTCGCGACATACGCCGGCGGCAGCCCATCCTTCGCCGACAGCCAGTTGCAGAACGCCGCGGCATCCTGCCAGCTCACGCGCACCGCAGGCTGGCGATCCAGGTCGAGGGTCTCTTCCTTGAAGATGCCGGAGGCGTGCGCCGCACGGAACTGGCGGAAGTGCTGGTTGGTCACTTCCTGGGCGCCGAAATAGAACGGCCGCTTGAGTTCGATCGTTCGCTGCGATTCGTTCGAGCGGCGTCCTGGCTCGCGTCGCGGGCTGCCCATGACGAAGCGTCCGCCCCGCACCAGCTTCAGCTCCTGGCCGAGGCCCGTCGTCACGACCGGGCGAATCTGCGCCATGCGCGCCTGCTCGACGGTCGTCAGCTTGTATTCGACAACCTGCGGCAACCCGGCCTTCGGCGTGAGCGTGACGGCGTGAGCGGCCAGGCCGGCCTTGCGCACCTCGATCCGGTGCGGCGCCGCCGGCAACGATACCGTCTGGTTCGCCGGGCCACGCGAAACACCGTCGATGAACAGTTCCGCATCCTCGGGCTGGCCGCGCACGGTGACCTCGCCGAGAATCGCCTCGAGCCTGAGCGCAAGGCTCGCCTTCTGGCCGGAAGACAGCGATTGCGTCCGCGTGACGGGGGCGTAGCCGGCACGACTAACGACGATCTCGTGGGGGACGCCAGGCGCCAGCGTCAGCGTCAGCGGCGACCGGCCACGGTAACGTCCCGCTACGCTGACATCGGCCCCTGCGGGTTCGGTGCGCACGGCGAGCGTCCCATCCGGAAGGCCCAGCTGGATCGGGCCGACTTTCAGCCCTTCGCCGGACTTGACGGTGATCGGCGTTTCAAAACGACTGTAGCCCGGATGTTCGAGTGCAAGGATGTGCCGACCGGCATCGAGGGTCGCCTCGAGCGGCGTGACGCCCGCATCCTCGCCGTCGACGATCACGCGCGCACCGGCGGGTATCGACTCGACCGTCACCCCGGCGAAAGCCGGCAGCATGGTCACCGACAGCGACTGCGCCTCGCCGCCGCCCGCCACGGCAAGCGACTCGCGATGCTCCTCGTGACGGGGCGCCTTGATCAGCAATTCCCGTGTGCCGGCGGCCAATTCGAACTCACCCGGCAGCGCGCCCACTTCGCGGCCGTCCACGATGAGCGTCGCCTCGATGCCGCCCGCGTCGACGCTGACGCGGCCTGGCAGGCGCTGCAGCGGCACGATGATTTCCTGGCCGTCGGCGCGCGTGACTTCCACGTCGAGCGAAGCCGGAGCATAACCGGCCTCGGACACGCGCAGCGTGTAGCGGCCCGGCAGGACCAGCTGGCGCTCCCCGAAGCGCAGGTCAAACGGCGTGCCGGCAAAATCCACGCTGTCGGGCTCGACCTCGGGCACGGTGCGGACGGTCACTGCCACCGAGGCGAGCAACAGGCCGAGGATCCCCAACACCGCGAGCCCCGCGACCGCCGTGACCATCCGGCCCCACGCCGGCGCGCGGCGTTTCCGTACCGGCCGGCGCGAGGGCGGCTGGTAGGCCGCGACTTCTATGGGCACGCGTTCGGCCGACGCGAAGGCGGACTCGATCGGCTGCCCCTCCAGCAGGGGCGGCAGGGTCACGTTGCGGACAGCCTCGTAGTCGATCACGAGTGCCGTGGCGCCGTCGCGCGCTTCGACGCGAAGCAGCCCGTGACCGAGGTCCACTTGCGCACCCGGGTCCAGCCAACCCGACGCCTCGATTGGCCGATCGTCCAGGCGCAGGGTCGCCCCTCCCTGGGGTTCGATGAACAGCCGGTCGTCGCTCAGTCCGATCCGCGCCACGACCCCACCCGCCGCCACGCCCGGCAGCAGGACGTCGCTGCCCGCACCGCCCAGCGTGAGCGGAAAGTCGGCGGACTCCAGCGGCCGTTCGCCGAGCGGATCGATCAGGCGCATCTGGCTCAAATCGGCTCCTCACACCTGACGAGAACAGGCGCCGGGTCGCTTCCCGGCGGAATCTCGACCTCTCGGCGCACGTCGCGATAGCCGGGTCGCGTGCCGACGACAGCGTAGCGACCCGGAAGCAGTTCCACCTCACGGCGCTCAAAGACGCCCATGCGCCCAACCCGATATATCACGACCTCGGTGAACCCGTCCGATTCCAGCCGCAGGCGAACCGGCGTTTCGGCCGATTCGATCATCGCCGCCAGCCGGGCTGACTTCGCAGCCAGCAGGTCCTTGGGCGGCGCGGCGTCCGCAGCGCTCGCGATCGCGCTGCGCGCCGCCGTGCGTCCCTTCTCGGTCCACAGGCGCTGCGGGGACGCGAGCAGCCCGTCGACCTGCTCATCGAGCTGCACGCGGGGAACCACCCTGTTGAGGCCCTCGCGTGCCGGCTCCAGGGTAGGTTCTATACCCAGTGCTTCCGACCAGGCCAGCCGCGCCTCCTCCCAGCGTTCGGCACGCTCCGCCGCCTCGGCACGCGCGGTCAGCCCTTGTAGTCCTTCGGCGCGCTGGCCGCGATCGAGCTGGGCGAGCGCTTCCGTGACCTCACGCGACTGCGGGCGAATGGACCGCGCCTGCTCCAGGGCTGACCTTGCTTCCTCGGCCCGCCCGTCCGCCATGGCGGCCAGCCCCCGGGACATCGCTGCGGCGTAGGCGTCATTGGCCTGCCGCAGCCCGATCCGGTCCAGTGCTTCGCGGGCACCCGTTGTGGAGGGGTCGATCGCGAGTGCCCGACGATAGCCCTCGCGTGCCGCGGCAGTCCTTCCGGACCGCTCGTCCAGCAACGCCTGGTCGAGCAAGGCGAAGACCTCGTCGAGCGTGCCCGCGCGAGCCAGGCCTTTCGCCGCAGCCGCATTGCCAGGGTCGATCGACAGCGCCAGCTGGAACGACCTGGCAGCGGACCCGGACTGCCCCTCCGACAGCGCGGTATCGCCGGCCGCAAGCGCCGCGGCCAGCGCCGCCGGGCGACTGGCCTCGATTGCATCGAGCGCTGCCAGCCCCTGCTCCCAGCCCGCGCTCGCGACAGCATATTGCTCAAGCGCATGCCGTTGTGCGGCAGCGTCTCCTTGAGCTCGCGCTGCGGCCAGGGCTTCCGTGGCCCAGACGGCCGCGGACTGCGCCTCGATCTCGGACCGGCGGGTCTCGAAGGCGTCACGCGCCCGCTCTGCTGCGGCCCGCGCCTCGCCAATCGCTGCTTCGTCCTGCTGCGCCTGACGCATGCGCAGCGCATCGGCCGTCGCGGCTTCCAGGGCCTCATTGCCCGTCGCCGCGGAATGCTCTTCGACCTGTTCCGGCAGCCAGACGAATACGTAGGCGAGACCCAGCACGCCCAGCACGACGGCCCCCGCGCCGGCGCGACGGCGCCAGCGGGAATCGCCGTGGCGGGATTGCCCTGGTTCGGGCGGCGACACGGCCGGCGGCACGGCGGCGCGCGGCCCGATGGCTTCGTCGTCCGGCTCCGCCAAGGCGCAGCGCCAGCTCGTGCTCGACCTCCTTCATCGAGGCCGGCCGCGCTGACGGCGACTTCGCCAGCAGCCTCAGCGCCAGCTGCCGGGCCCTCTCCGGCGCCGGCGCTCGGGGCACCAGCGGTGGAACCGGTTCGTGCAGGATCCTCTCGCGCGTGATGTCCGGGTAGTAGGGAGGCTGTCCGGCCAGCAACTCGTAGAGCATCGCTCCGAACGCGTACAGGTCGTCGGCCGGGCTTGCAGGATCGCCCCGCAGCTGCTGTGGGCTGATGTTGTACGGGGAGCCGACGCCCGCCGCGCCGCCGGCGAGGGTCGCGAGCCCGAAATCGGCGAGCCGCGCCCGGCCGGCGGCGTCCAGCAGCACGTTTGCGCACTTTAGGTCGCGATGCACCAGACCTCGCTCGTGAGCAGCCCCGAGCGCTTTCGCCACCTCCAGCAGGGATCTCGAGAAGACCGCAAACGAGCGCCCGCGGAATTGCCCGAGGTCGCCGCCCGAGAGGTACTCCATCTCGAGAAGCAGGAATCCGTCTGCTTCGTGAAGTCCCAGGATTTCCACGGCGCTGCCTGCCGGCAGCATCCGTGCAAGACTCAATCTCATTTTCGAGGCGGGAGCGTGCAAGCGGTGTTTCCAGCACGCGACCATCGAGGATCTTGAGGGCGACGCGACGGCCCAGCTCGCGGTCCTCCGCCAGCCAGACCTGTGACGAACCGCCTTCGGCGACCCGCCGCACGAGAGCGAATCGCGACCCGAGCTCGAGCCCGGGCGTGAGGACCTCCATGGACGACAATCAGCCCGCGCCGGGACTCGGCGCTCCTCCCGAACCGTCGGCCACTGGCGCGCCTGACGCGAACCCGGTCTCCTCGACGTAAAGCTCGTGCAGCAGGCGTCGCCACTCGGCGTACTGCTCGTCCGCGGTGCCCGTCAGCCTGAGCGTCCGGCCCTCGACGTCGACGACCAGCGGCGCGGCCTCGGCCTCGAAGGAATTCGACAACTCCTTCAGCGCGTCGGTGTGGATCCTGGCTTCCTCGCGCTTCTTCATGCCGCTCATGACCGCCATCACGCCGCCGGCCGCGGCGCCGTAGCGCGCGGCGTCGACGACGCGCGCGCAGTTGCTGCTGCCGCAACTGTCGGGCACCAGCACCGCCGCGGCGACCGCAAGCGCGCCGAGCGCCATGCGCGTCCGCGCCTGGGCCTTGAGCCGCTCCTCGGCCGTGATCTCGTCATAGGAATAGCGGCGCCAGTTCGAGTACGGCTCGTCCATCTTTTCCGTGAACGACGCGTAGCCGTCGCTGACCGCATCGACCATGCTGTCGTCACGCTCGCGTATAGCCTCCACCCGATTCAGCACCGGGTCGTTTGCCGCCGGCAACCGGGCCGCCCTGTAGAGACCCGTCTTCTTGTCCTTGACGAGATAGCTCTCAAAAGCGACCGGGGCGAACTCGCTGGCGAAGCGCAGCTCGCTCACCCGCTGCACCTCCGCCAGTTGCGCGGATGTGAGTTTCCTGCGCGCCTCGAGCAGGTCGTTCGCTATATTGACGTAGACGTTCTCGAAGGGATCGCGACCCAGGTTGCCGCCCTCCTTGTACGATCGCGTGTCAGCCTGTCCTTCGTAGTCCTCGTCAAGCCAGACGCGCCCGGTCGAGTCCTGGGCGTGGATCGCCAGCTTCAGCTCTGCGCCGTTGGACTCCAGGATCTTGCCGGTGACGATGAGATCCGTGGCATCGACGAGAGCCGGGACCAGGCGTACTGCACCCCACTGGGCCGTGCCGGCCAGGGTGTCCCGGAGCTGCGAAGGAAAGTACCTCGCCTCGGCCCGGCGAATGTCGGGATAGACGCGCTTCTCGTCGGCGAGGTCGGGATTCTCCTCGACCTCCTTCGGGATACCGGCGTCAAACACGCGGATGCCGACATCCAGCAGCCGTTCACCGGCGACCTCATCCGTCGCCTGCACCGCCTGCAATTGCGGCAAGGGCCGCGTTTCCTTTACGACGCAACCGGCCGTCAGGCCGGCCAGTGCCGCCAGGATCAAAAATCGCTGCATCGTCCATTTCATCATCTTCCGTCCCGCAGGGCCCGTCACTGGCCCTTCTTGTACTTCCGGTATTCCTCCCAGAGCGCCGCGCGCAGCTCCGGGTCGGTTTCCTTCATCGCCGCCTCACGAATCTGCCTGGCCACGACGTCGTCGTCGCTGCCGTCGGGAATGTCTGGCGGGATGTCGCGCGGGCCGGACCCCGTCGCCCCGCCCGTCCCGGTCCCGCCGCCCTGCGTACCCTCGCCCTGATTCTGCTCGCCGCCAGCGCCCACGGACTCCAGCCCGCCGCGCGACCCGCCTGTCCCGGCTTCGGGTCCGCTGCCGCCATCCCCCTGTGCGCCCGTCTCTTCGCCGCCGCCCGCAGCGCCGGCCTCACCCTGCTGCGCTGCGCGCTCCCGCGCGGTCTGTTCCTGCGCCGCGCGTACGGCGGCGTCGAAGGCCCCGAAAGTCTCGTCGAGGCGCCGGTCGATCGCGGCACGACGGTCCTCGCCGCCGGGCACGCTGGGCCCGGACCCCGCGCCCGCACCGCCCGCCGATGCGGCCGGGTCACCGGCAGCGCCGGTCGCCGCGGCGTCGCCACCGCCTCCCTCACTCCCGGCTTGGCCGCCCTCCGGGCCACCCCCGGCCGCCGTGCCGTCTGCCCCCTCCGGGTCGTCGGCGGTGTCTGCTCCCTGGCCCGATCCTGACCCCGGCACTGCAAACGGATCCTCGGGTTCGCCGGCAGCGCCGCTCGAGCCGCCCTTGGCCCACGGGTTGTCGCCACCGCCACCCGCGCTCGCGTCGGGGCTTTGGCCCGCGCTGCCGGATTGCTGCCCACCGGCCGCGCCGGCCCCGGCCTCTGCGCCGCGTGTCACCGCAGAGCCGCCCTGGGCGCCGGCGGCGCCAGGCTGGCTCGGCCCAGCGCCTCCCTGGGAACCCCCAGCCTGGCCCTGTGCGCCCTCTTGGCCGCCGGGCTGCGCGCCACCGGCTGCGGAGCCACCCGACTGCGTGGGGGCTTCCGAGCCGGCCGCCTGGCCTTGTTCGCCGGTCTGCCCGCCGGAGGTGCCCGTCTGCTCGCCAGAAGCCCCGGGGTTCCCGGAATCCGATGGCGTCTGGCTGCCTTGCGAGCTACCACTCTCGCCGGTCTGCGGCAGCGACGCCGCCGACCCGCCCGGACTGGAAGACGAGGAACTGGAAGTCGACCCACTGCTGCTCGACGGCGACGACGTCGGCGGAGGCGTGCTGCTGGGGGACCCCGATGAGCCGGAACTTCCGCTTGGCGGCGAACTCGGCACCGGCATGCTGCTCGGGCTCGGCTGGGTCATGACCGTCTGCGACAGGCAGCCCGTCAGCAGCAGCGCACCCAGGGCTGCAGTAGCCGTCAAACGCGTCTGGCCAGCACCCGTCGTCATGAACCGCCTCCCGAAGCTCGCGCGCCGCGGCACGCTGTCCTGTCCAGCTGCCCCACCCACCACAATATGACGGCTTTCAGCGCCTGATGGTTCCTCAGAAACAGCCCTAACCGCCGCCCGCCGCGGCCCGAACCTCAGGTCCGGCACCATGCAGGAACCCGCCCAGTTGTTCGGCCAGCCGGTCACAGGCGGTTCCCTGGACGCGGGCGATGAACGGCAGGGGGACGATCGCACCGACCAGCGCCGAGGTGCCGATCACGTTGGTCGACACCGAGCCCGCGGACTTCGCTTCCTTCAGGTCCCAGACGATCGCGTCGTAGTCGGATTCCTTCTCCCACCACCCGAAGCCGATGCAGCCACCGCCGCCCGGCCCGATGGCGCAGCTGATGCTGCCACCGCTGTCGGTTTGCCTCGTGAGCCCGTCCACCCAGACGATATAGCGGACCCCGTTCTCTTCGATGCGCTGGCGTACCGCCGGCCGGGTCAGCAGCTGCGCCACGCCCTCTGCCCGCTGCGGGGCCGTGGACGGCTCGAACCACGGGAACATCTGGTCCTGGAACTCGTCGTTGCCCTGCACCCGTATCCCCGACCGCCGCGCCATCTTGTCGCCGACGCAGTCCATGAAATCGTCCTCGGCCGAGGTTCCCTCGACATGCGGCTGCGCCAGCAGCACGACCGCTTCGCCCGTGGCGATGCCCGTCTCCAGCGTGCGGCTCTCCTCCAGCTTCGCGGTCATGCAGGCGGAAACCAGGCAGGCGGCGCTCACGACGGTAACCGCCCTGAGCGAGGGAGCGGCGACGAAAAATCCCGACATCCATGCCATGGCAGGGCACCTCGACGAAACAAGACAGGCGGCGCGCTGGCGGCCGTCAATCAAGGAATATACGCCTCCCTACGCCTCGTCAAGGCGGTCGCTTGTCTCCAGAAGGCCAAGTTGTCCGCCTGTCGGTACCGGCGGCCGGAATCCCCCCGTATCCAGCGGGAGGGAATCGCCGCAATTCACGCCGAAACGGCGGCAAGCCGCAGCAAAACGAGTTCGAAGCAGCTCCGCCCAGGGCCCCCGGCCGCTCATCCGGGAACCGAATTGCGTGTCATCGTCCGCCCCGCCCCTGAGTTCGCGAATCCGCGCGCGTACCTTGGCGGCCCGCTCCGGGAAATGCACGTCCAGCCACTCGTGGAACAGGTCGCGCACTTCTCGCGGCAGCCTCAGCAGGATGTAGGCCACCGAGTCGGCACCCGCTTCGGCGCTCGCCTCGACGATGCGTTCGAGCTCGTGGTCGTTGATCGCCGGAATGACCGGCGCGTACATGACGCCGGTCGGGATACCGGCGGCGTCCAGCTTCCGTACGGCCGCGAGCCTTGCGCCGGGTGACGCCGCGCGCGGCTCCATGCGGCGCTTCAGGTCGTCGTCGAGCGTCGTGACGCTGAGGTACACGCGCGTCAGGTTGCGCTGTGCCAGTGCGGCGAGCAGGTCGAGATCCCGCAGCACCAGCGTCGACTTGGTGACGATGCTGACGGGATGGCCGCACTCGAGCATCAGCTCGAGCAGCGATCGCGTGACGCGATATTGCCGTTCGATCGGCTGGTACGGGTCCGTGTTGGTGCCGAGTGCGATCGGCGAGCAGCGGTAGCGGGGCCTGGAAAGCTCCTCGCGAAGCCTTGCTGCCGCGTCCTGCTTGAAGAACAGTCGGGTCTCGAAGTCGAGCCCCGGAGACAGGTTCACGAAGGCATGTGCCGGTCGCGCGAAGCAGTAGACGCAGCCGTGCTCGCAACCTCGATAGGGATTGATCGACTGGTCGAAGGGCACGTCGGGAGAGTCGTTGCGGCTGATGACGGAGCGCGCCGGCTCGGGCAGCACGGTGGTTTCCAGCGGCGGCAGCGGCTCGTCGAGGCAGCCCCAGCCGTCGTCGGCTACGACAGATTGGGTCGACTCAAAGCGTCCGGCGGGATTGGACAGGGCGCCGCGGCCGGGCCTGGGTTCTGCGGATCGGGCATCCATGACTGTATAAATATACAGTCGTCGGCCGCGCGTCAACGGGTTCCCGTCAGGGGCTAGGTCCGCGGCGGCCCGAAGCGGTCGAGCCGGGCCAGCTGCGGGAACCAGCGCGCCCACAGGCCCGCAATGGCGATGCTGGCCACCCCGCCGACGACAACGGCCGGGCGCAACCCCCACCAGGCCGCCGTCACGCCCGATTCGAACTCGCCGAGTTCGTTGGAGGCGCCGATGAAGACCGCACTCACCGCGCTCACCCGACCGCGGATCTCGTCCGGCGTCTCGAGCTGGACCAGCATGTGGCGAATGTAGACGCTGACCATGTCGGCGGCGCCCAGCACGGCGAGCGCCGTCAGCGACACGGCAAAGCTCTCGGACAGGCCGAAGATCACGGTGGCCACGCCGAAGAGGGCCACACCCCACAGCATCGCCGGCCCGACCCGCTGCGCCAGCGGCTTCCAGGTAAACACCAGCGCGACGACGACGGCGCCCACGCCGGGCGCCGCGCGCAGCAGGCCGAGGCCATCCGGGCCGATCTTGAGGATGTCGCTGGCATACGCCGGCAGCAGTGCGACCGCGCCGCCGAACAGCACGGCAAACAGGTCCAGCGAGATCGCTCCCAGGATGATCTTGCGCCGGAACACGAAGCGCAGTCCCTCGAGCAGCGAATCGAAGGTGACCGACTGGGCGGACCGCGCAGGCGCCGGGGCGCGCACGCCGAACATCAGCACGACGGCAGCGGCCAGCAGCAACGCGACGGTCGCATAAACGACGGGCGCACCGAACAGGTAGACGATGCCGCCGATGGCGGGGCCGACGATCGTCGACAACTGCCAGGTAGTCGAATTGACGGCAACCGCCCGGCCGAAGAGTGCGGGCGGCACGACGTTTGGCAGGAGTGCCTGGCCGGTGGGCATCGCAAAGGCCCGCGCCACCCCGAACAGCACCATGACCGCGAACACCGGCCACACGACCTTCAGTTCCGACCGGGAAAACGCCAGCAGCAGCAGCGCGCAGACCAGCATGAGCCCATAGCAAGCCGACAACAGCTTCTGCCGCAGGTGGCGGTCCGCGAAATGCCCTGCCGGCAGCACCAGGAGCACGAAGGGCAGGAACTGGGACAGCCCGATCAGGCCGAGGTCGAGAGGGTCATGCGTGATCTCGTAGACCTGCCAGCCTACCGCGACGGTCTGCATCTGCACCGCAACCGAGGTCGCCACCCGGGCGGACAGGAAGCGCGCGAAGCTGGCGTGCGCGAACAGCTCACGAAGCTCGCCGCGCCTTTCGGGGCCGGAGGTGTTCGTGGCGATGGGCTCAGCCCTCGAGCAGGATACGCAGCATGCGCCGCAGCGGCTCGGCCGCGCCCCACAACAACTGGTCGCCCACGGTAAACGCGGACAGGTACTCCCCTCCCATGGAAAGTTTCCTGAGCCGCCCGACAGGAACTGTCAGCGTGCCGGTCACGGCCGCCGGTGTCAGCTGTGCGAGCGACGCCTCGCGTTCGTTCGCGACGACCCTGACCCAGTCGTTGCCGCCAGCCAGGAGCGCCTCGATGTCGGCGAGCGGCAGGTCACGCGTGAGCTTGATGGTCAGCGCCTGGCTGTGGGATCGCATGGCACCCACGCGCACACACAGGCCGTCGATCGGAATCGGATTCTGCTCGCGGCCGAGTATCTTGTTTCCCTCGGCGCCGGCCTTCCATTCTTCCTTGCTCATTCCATTGCCCAGATCCTTGTCGATCCAGGGCAACAGGCTGCCGGCCAGTGCGTGGCCGAAATGCCGGACCGGCAGCGCAGGCGAACGCAGTGTCTCGGTCACGGCCCGGTCGATCTCGAGGATCGTGCTGGCGGGGTCCTGCAGCAGGCCGGCCACGGCGCCATGGGCATGTCCCATCTGCTCGAGCAGCTCGCGCATGTTCTGCGCACCGGCCCCCGAGGCGGCCTGGTAGGTCATGGACGTGGCCCACTCGACGAGACCCGAGCGGAACAACCCGCCGAGTGCCATCAGCATCAGGCTGACCGTGCAGTTACCACCAATCCAGTCGCGGGTCCCACCCGCGATGCCACGATCGATGACCTCCCGGTTCACCGGGTCGAGGATGATGACGGCGTCCGCCTTCATCCGGAGCGCGGAGGCGGCATCGATCCAGTGGCCCTGCCAGCCTGCGGCCCGCAGCTGCGGGTGCGTCGCCGTCGTGTAATCGCCCCCCTGGCAGGAGATGAGCAGGTCGCAGCCGGCGAGGGCTTTCAGGTCGCCCGCGTCGGCCACCGGCTCCGTTTGCCGACCGATTTCCGGTCCGCGGCCACCGGCCTGTGAGGTCGAGAAGAAGACGGGCTCGATCAGCGCGAAATCGTTCTCCTCGCGCATCCGCTGCACGAGCACTGAGCCCACCATTCCCCGCCAACCGATCAGTCCGACGCGCGGCATAGGCACACCCAAAACCCTTGTTGCAGTGCAAGATCGTAACTATAACTCGGAAGGAATCCGGGACTGCTCACTTTTTGTCCTCGCTGGCCGGCGGCGCCAGGTCGCTGCCGGAAGAAAGTAAACTGTCCCGGATGAACGCGACGGGAGATTCACAACCGATCATGCCACCCGGCACCGAGTGGACGCCGGGCTTCGACGTCACCCGCGCCACCGACGCCTACATCGCCACCGTTCCGGCATCGGAGCGCGTACAGTCCGACGCCTATTTCGAGGGCGGCTACTGGCTCGGTCTCTGGGGAACCGTGATCACCGTGGCCATCGCCTGGATACTGTTATCGAGTCGCTTCTCGGCACGGTTGCGCGACTTCACGGAGCGGCACTTCAGGCGGGTCAACCCGCCAGTGCTTGCGTACGCGCTCGTCTATCTCGCTGTCGTCAGCCTGTTGACCCTTCCCTGGGAGCTCTACACCGGTTTCTTCCGCGAGCATGCCTATGGCATGTCCAATCACACCCTCGGCGGCTTCCTCAGGGACTGGATCGTCGGGTTCGCCGTGAATGCAGCACTCGGCGGCCTCGCGCTGACCGGCCTGTACGCCATCCTGCGGCGCGTTGGTCGCCGCTGGATCGGTTGGGCGACGCTGGCGAGCGGAGGATTCCTGTTCCTGTTCATGCTGATCTTCCCTGTGTTCGTCGCGCCGCTGTTCAACGACTACCAGCCGCTGCCCGAGGGAGAGGTCCGCGAGTCGATCCTACAGCTCGCCCGCGAAAACGACGTCCCGGCGGACGACGTCTACTGGTTCAACGCGTCCAGGCAGACGAAGCGCATCAGCGCGAATGTCAGCGGCGTGCTGGGCACGACCCGGATTTCGCTCAACGACAACCTGCTCGAAGGCACGTCGCTGCCCGAGATCCGCGCGGTCATGGCACACGAAATGGGGCACTACGCGTTGCACCACTCGTACTGGCTGCCGCTCGGCCTGACGCTGGTGTTCGGGCTCGGCTTCCGGGCAGTCGATCGGAGTTTCGATCGCATCGTGCGCCGTCATGGCCGGCGCTGGGGCGTGCGCGGTCTCGCGGACCCCGCGGGCCTGCCGCTGATCGTCGCCATCTTCGGCATGACCCTCTTCCTGCTCACGCCCGTGATCAACAACATGATCCGCTTTGCGGAGCACCAGGCGGACGCGTACGGCCTCGATGCCGCGCGCGAGCCCCATGGCTTTGCCAGCACGGCCATGCGCCTCTCCGGCTACCGCAAGCTGGAACCGTCCGCCCTCGAGGAGGCGATCCTTTTCGATCATCCCAGCGGCCGGACGCGCGTGGAACGGGCGATGCGCTGGCTGGCGGAGCATCCGCCTACCAGCGCGGCTGGCGGCGCGACAACAGCGCAGCCGTAACAAGAGGTGCCAGGCACACGCCTGCCCCCATTCGGGGACAGGCGTGTGCCTGGCACCGTTTCAGCAACACTCAGTTCTCGTCGGCCCCGAGCACCCCGGGCTCCTCGAGGGCGACTGCATCGCCGACCGCGATGACGCCCGGCTGCAGAATCCTCGCCGTGATGCCGCCGTGGCCGCGCATCGCATTGAAACCGCCCGGGCCGAGCGCCCGTTCCATCTGCTCGCAGGGCGCGCAGATGCCCGTGCCTTCCAGCAGCAGCGATCCGACGCGGAACCGGGCATTGCGCAATGCATACAGGTTGATCCCGGAAACCACGACGTTGCGACGAGCGAGTGCCGGATCGAACGGCTCGCGCCCGAGCATCGAGGCGACAGCGGCGAGGTGCTCCGCCTGGATCAGCGTCACCTGGCGCTTGCTGGCTTCGGTCCCCTTGAAGCGGTCGCCTGTAAGACCTTGGCCCGGCGCCGCCTCGACGGAGGCCACCGACTGCAGCGGTTCGCCCCTGGCGGCGGCCGCAGGCCAATCCAGTCGACGCGGCCGCGCTGCGGCAGCGTGGCCAGGAGACGATCCAGCTTGGGTCATGCGCTTGGCGGGACATGGCAATGCAACTCCTAGGATGACGTGGGCACCAGCGAAGGCGCCATCAGCGCCACGCCGAGGGAGGCGACCGCCACCAGCGTCAGCCATCGCCTTAGCGCCAGGTAGGCGGGCGGAATGACTGAAGGCCCGAGCATCCGGTGCTCATACAGCCAGAAACCGCCAAAGGTCGCCACCTGCACCGCCACCGCCGTCTCGAACGACAGCAGCAGCGTCAACCACCCGACGAGCGAGGGCAATACCCCGATCGCCAGCATGCCACCCGCACGCGGCGACTGCACCCTGACGACCAGGCCCCAGTGCACGCCCCCCAGAAAGGCAAGGATGACCGCGCCATAGCCAACCAGTACGCGCCCCGCGACGTGGCGCATTCCGGCGTCCGGCAGCAGCAGCATGGACAGGCCACAGGCGATAAACGGCAGCAGCCCGCCGTAACCCAGCGCCGTTGCGTAGGCGGGTAGCTCGGACGAAGGCCTGCCGGGTTCAGTCGTCATGGTTGATTCCTCAGCCGGCGCTGGGCGTGAGCCCGCCGGGGACCAGGGCATGCAGCCGGGCGTCACGCATGACGTCCTTGGCCGCCTCGATGTCCGGCGCGAAATGCCGGTCGTGATCGTAGAAGCCGACCCGGGCGCGCAGCAGCGCGTGCGCCCGCTCCAGGGGTTCCGATGACTTGAGCGGCCGGCGGAAGTCGAGGCCCTGCGCGGTCGCCAGCAACTCGATGGCCAGCACGCCGCGGGTGTTCTCGGCCATCGGCGCCAGGCGGCGCGCCGCGAAGGTGGCCATGCTGACGTGGTCCTCCTGGTTGGCGGACGTCGGCAGGCTGTCCACGGAGGCCGGGTGCGCCAGCGACTTGTTCTCGCTGGCCAGCGCCGCGGCGGTGACCTGCGCCAGCATGAACCCCGAGTTCAGGCCACCCTGCTCCACCAGGAAGGGCGGCAGCTGGCTGAGCGACGAATCGATCAGCATCGCCGTCCTCCGCTCTGACAGCGCGCCGATTTCCGCGATGGCGAGCGACAGGTTGTCCGCGGCGAAGGCGACCGGCTCGGCGTGGAAATTGCCGCCCGAGAGAACCTCCCCGGCCTCGCCGAAAACCAGCGGATTGTCGGAGACGCCGTTCGCCTCGATTTCGAGCACGCGCGCCGCATCGCGGATCTGCTGCAGGCAGGCACCGGCGACCTGGGGCTGGCAACGAAGGGAATAGGGATCCTGCACGCGATCGCAATGCTCGTGGGACTGCTCGATCTCGCTGCGGGCGAGCACCGCCCTGAACGCGGCCGCCACGTCGACCTGCGCCGGATGCCCGCGTGCGGCATGGATGCGGGCGTCGAAGGGCGTACGGCTTCCCAGCGCCGCGTCGACGCACATCGCACCCGTGAGTATCGAACCCAGCAGCAGGTCCTCGGCCTCGAACAGGCCCTCCAGCGCCAACGCCGTCGACACCTGCGTGCCGTTCAGCAGCGCGAGGCCTTCCTTCGGCCCAAGTTCGATCGGTTCGAACCCGGCGTCGGCCAGGGCCTTCGCGGCCGGCAGCACACGGCCGCCGAAATGAACGGTTCCCTCGCCGATCAGCGCGAGCGACATGTGCGCCAGCGGCGCAAGGTCGCCGGAGGCACCGACGGAGCCTTGTGACGGCACGCGCGGCAGGATTCCGGCATTGACGAGCTGCAGCAGCCGTTCGATCACCAGCGGCCGGACCCCGGACATGCCGCGCGCCAGGCTCGCCGCCTTGAGAATCATGACCAGGCGAATCGTCGAGTCGGCCAGCGGCGCACCCACGCCGGCCGCGTGCGAGCGCACGATGTAGAGCTGCAGCTGCGCAAGCTCGTCCGGGGCGATACGGGTCTTGGCGAGACGGCCGAAGCCGGTGTTGATTCCGTAGAGCGCCTCGCCAGCTTCCAGCCGCACCTTCACGGCGGCGACCGCCCGCTCGACGTCCGCGCGCCAGTCGCCGCTGAGGGCGACGGGTTCGCTGCCGCGGACGATGCGCCGGAGTTCGGCAAGGCTGATGGCGCCCGGCGCCAGGCTTATGGTGGTCATGCGGATCTCAGTCCAGGGAGGGCAGGTCGAGGTCCTGCTCGCGTGCGCAGGCAATGGCGGCCTCGTAGCCAGCGTCCGCGTGACGCATGACACCGGTGCCGGGATCGTTCCTGAGCACGCGGGCGATGCGCGCCGCGGCGGCCTCCGTGCCGTCGCAGACAATGACGACGCCAGCGTGCTGAGAGAAGCCCATGCCGACGCCGCCGCCGTGATGAATGGACACCCAGGTGGCGCCACCTGCGGTGTTGAGCAAGGCATTCAGCAGCGGCCAGTCGGAGACCGCGTCCGAGCCGTCGCGCATGCCCTCGGTCTCGCGATTCGGACTGGCGACCGAGCCCGAATCGAGGTGATCCCGACCGATGACGATCGGCGCCTCGAGTTCGCCCTTGGCGACCATCTCGTTGAAGGCCAGGCCGAGACGTGCGCGATCCTTCAGGCCGACCCAGCAGATGCGCGCCGGCAGGCCCTGGAACTGGATGCGCTCGCGCGCCATGTCCAGCCAGCGATGCAGATGCCTGTCGCCGGGGATCAGCTCCCTGACCCTGGCATCCGTCCGGTAGATGTCCTCGGGGTTGCCCGACAGCGCGACCCAGCGGAAAGGCCCGATCCCCTCGCAAAACAGCGGGCGGATGTAGGCCGGCACGAATCCCGGGAACCCGAAGGCGTCCTTCAGGCCCTCCTCGAAGGCGACCTGCCGGATGTTGTTCCCGTAGTCGAATACGACGGCGCCGCGGGACTTGAGGTCGAGCATCGCCTGGACGTGGATCTTCATGGAGGCGCGCGCCGCGCGCTCGATGCGCTGCGGGTCGCGACTACGAGCCTCGGCAGCCTCGACCAGCGTCCAGCCCTTCGGCAGGTAGCCGTTCCTCGGGTCGTGGGCCGAGGTCTGGTCGGTCACCGCGTCCGGCACGACGCCGCGCGCCACGAGCTCCGGATAGACGTCGGCGGCGTTGCCCAGCAGCCCCACGGACAAGGTCCGTCCAGCCTTGCGGGCGCCGTCGATCATGGCCAGGGCCTCGTCGAGCGTGGTCGCCTTGCGATCGAGGTAGCCGGTCTTCAAGCGGAAATCGATACGCGACTCGTCGCATTCGACGGCGAGCATCGAGAAACCTGCCATGGTCGCGGCCAGCGGCTGTGCCCCGCCCATGCCGCCGAGGCCCGCCGTCAGGATCCAGCGGCCGGCGGCATCGCCACCGAAGTCCTGGCGCGCACAGGCACCGAAAGTCTCGTAGGTGCCCTGGACGATCCCCTGCGAGCCGATGTAGATCCACGAGCCCGCCGTCATCTGGCCGAACATCATCAGGCCCTTCTGGTCCAGCTCGTGAAAGTGGTCCCAGGTCGCCCAATGAGGCACGAGGTTGGAGTTCGCGATCAGGACGCGAGGCGCATCCGGATGGGTGCGGAACACGCCGACCGGCTTGCCGGACTGGATGAGCAGCGATTCGTCCTCCTGCAGGCGCTTGAGCACGGCAAGGATGCGGTCGAAGGCCTCCCAGTTGCGCGCGGCCTTGCCGATGCCACCGTAGACCACCAGGCGATCCGGGTGCTCGGCAACCTCGGGGTCGAGGTTGTTCTGGATCATCCGGTACGGCGCCTCGATCAACCAGTTGCGGCAGGACAGCGCGGTCCCGCGCGGGGCGCGGACGGCACGAGCGCCGGTCGGGGCTGGGGCGGGCGGGGTTTTCATGACCCGCGAGGATACGCCAGTCGCAGCCGCGGCCCAACCGATCAGGGTCCTTGCGACGGCGTTCCGCCGCCACGTTGGATTTGACTGCCACCGCAGCGCCCCGGAAACTGCAGGCACCCAAGCCCTTGCCACCCGAAATCCAGGTCATTGATCATGAAGAGACTTGCACCGCTCGGTTGCGCCGCGGACACCTTCGCGCTGCTTTCGTCGCCGTGCCAGTCCGCTGCGCCGGCGACGCGCAACCGCGAGGAGATACCGGCCGAATACCGCTGGGACTTCTCGCCGATCTACGCCGACTGGGACGCGTGGGAAGCGGGCATGAAGGATATCCAGGCGAAGATGGATGCTTTCGTTTCCCGCAAGGGGACGCTGGCGAGCGGTCCCGAGGCCGTCCTCGCCGCCTATCGGGCCTTCGACGACATCGGCATGCTCAGCTACAGGATCTACCGGTATCCCCAGTTGCAGCGCGACGTCGATACCCGCAACCAGGACATCTCGGGCAAGTTCCAGCGCGTGGGCGCCGTATTTGCCCGGTTCGGCACGGCCACGGCATGGTTCACGCCCGAGTTGCTGCGGATCCCGCAAGCCACCATGGAACGCTGGCTAAGCGAAACGCCGGAGCTAGCGCCCTATCGCTTCACGATCACGGAGCTCTACCGGCAGCAGGAACATGTCCTCGACGAGCAGGGCGAAACGCTGCTCTCCTACGCGTCGCGCTTCAATGCGACGCCGGCGGCGACGTTCCAGGAACTGAGCACCTCCGACATCCGGTTTCCCAAGGTGACGCTGTCCGATGGCGAGGAAGTCACGGTCAGCCCGGCTGTCTACCAGTCCGTCCTGCAGACAAACCACAGCCAGGAGGATCGCGCCAAGGCCTTCAAGGCCCACCTGGAGACCTATGCCGCCACCGCCAATACCTATGCCGCGCTTTACAACGGCGTGCTGCAGCGCGACTGGTTCCAGGCACAGGCGCGCGGCTACCCGACGACGCTCGCGGCTGCGCTTGACGACAATGCCGTGCCGCCCGAGGTCGTCGAGAACCTGGTCGAGACCGTTCGCGCGGGCACCGCGCCGCTGCAGCGTTACGCAAGGCTGCGCAAGCGGCTGCTCGGACTCGACCGCTACCACCATTACGACAGCCTGATCCCGGTCTACCGCTCCGACAGGAAATATCCCTACGAGGCGTCCAAGGCCCTCGTTGCCACCTCGGTGGAGCCGCTCGGTGCCGACTACGCGGCCCAGTTCGGGCAAATTCGTCGCCAGTGGCCGCATCGATGTCTACGAGAACGAAGGCAAGCAGAACGGTGCCTACAGCGCCGGGGTGTATGGGGTCGGTCCGTATCAGCTGCTCAACTACAACGACACGCTCAGCGCCATGTTCACCTTCGCGCACGAGTCGGGGCACGCGATGCACACCGTGCTGTCGTACGAGAACCAGCCCTTTTCGACTTCCGGCTACACCATTTTTGTCGCCGAGGTGGCCTCCACGATAGGCGAACGCTTCCTGCTCGAGAAACTGCTGCAGGACACGCCGGATCCGAAGGAACGCTTCCTGCTCCTGCAGCATGCGGTGGATTCGATCGTCGGGACCTTCTACAGGCAGACCCTGTTCGCCGACTTCGAGCTGCAGGCGCACCGTCTGGTCGAGCAGGGCCAGCCGGTGACGGCACAGGTCCTGAACGACATCTACCTCAAGCTCCTCAGCGATTACCACGGCGATACGATCGATGACGACGAGCTCTCGAAATACACCTGGACGCGGATTCCCCACTTCTACTCGACGCCGTACTACGTCTATCAGTACGCAACCTGCTTTGCCTCGTCCGCCCAGCTGTTCAAGGACATGACGACCGGTAGCGAGGAGTCGCGCAGGGCGGCGACCGATCGCTACCTCACGCTGCTCAAGAGCGGCGGCAATGACCAACCGATGAAACAGCTGCAGAAAGCCGGCGTGGACCTGACCCGGCGCGAGACCGTCCAGGCGGTGATCGACCAGATGGACGAACTGGTATCCCGGATGGAAGCCGAGGCGGCGAAGATTCACTGACCATGCATACGGGCCGGACAGACATGATGGACACCGCAGGCTGGACCCGCGTCGTGACGAACGCCACCGTCGCGACCTGCTCCGTTGGTCCGGTGGCATACGGACTCTGCGCAAGCGGCGCCGTCGCGCTGGCCGGCGAGCGCATCGCCTGGGTCGGCCCGTCGGCGGGCCTGCCCGCGGTCGGCGATCGGGTCGAGGTCATCGATGCAGGCGGCGCACTTCTCACGCCGGGGCTCATCGACTGCCATACCCACCTGGTCTTCGCCGGCAACCGCGCGCCGGAATTCGAGCTGCGCCAGCAGGGCGCCAGCTACGAGCAGATCGCGCGCTCCGGGGGCGGTATTCTCTCGACCGTCGCGGCGACCCGCCGGGCCACGGAGGACGAACTGCTTGACCTCGCGGTCGGCCGGGCGCGCGTGCTGATGGCGGAGGGCGTGACCTGCCTGGAGATGAAATCCGGCTACGGGCTCGACCTCGACAGCGAGCTGAAGCTGCTGCGCGTTGCCCGCCGGGTCGGCGACGAATTGCCTGTCAGGACTCACGCCACCCTGCTGGCAGCGCATGCCGTGCCGCCCGAGTTCGCCGGCCGGGCGGACGATTACGTCGATCTCATCGTGGACGCCATCCTGCCGGCGGCAGCGGCCGCAGGGCTGGTCGATTCGGTCGACGCCTTTTGCGAGGGCATTGCCTTTTCACCCGGGCAGGTCAGGCGGGTGTTCGCGGCCGCCCGCAGTCTTGGCGTCCCGCTCAGGCTGCATGCCGAGCAGCTGTCCAACCTCCACGGCGCGGCCCTGGCAGCGGAGATGGCTGCGCTGTCTGCCGATCACCTTGAGCACCTGGACGAGGCCGGGGCCGCGGCCATGGCGCGTGCCGGCACGGTGGCGGTACTGCTGCCCGGTGCGTTCTATTACCTGGGCGAGACGCGGCTGCCGCCGGTCGGGCTGCTTCGGCGCGAGGGCGTGTCGATCGCCGTTGCCAGCGATTTCAACCCGGGTAGCTCGCCGCTGTTGTCGCTTCGCCTCGCAATGAACATGGCCTGCACGCTGTTCGGATTGACGCCCGCCGAAGCGCTCGCGGGCGTGACCCGCAACGCGGCCAGGGCGCTGGGCGTCGAAGGAGAACAGGGAACGATAGAGCCGGGCAAGCTTGCGGACCTGGTGCTGTGGAACGCCTCGCATCCCGCGGAGCTTGCGGCGCAGTTCGGTACTACCCGGCCGGAGAAGATCTATCGCGCGGGTCAGCTGCTCGGCTGAGCCAGCCCTTCCGCGATCCGCGCGATCAGCCTGGCTGCCAGGCGTGCCGTCCGCGAGTCGATGTCGAATTTCGGGTTCAGTTCGGCGACATCTGCGACCCGCAGCTTGCCGCTCGCGGTGACGACATCGACCAGCCGCTCGACGAGGCCCGGGTCGATGCCAAGCGCCGCCGGGGCGCTGACGCCGGGTGCCACCGCCGCTGGAAAGACGTCGAGACAGACGGTCAGGTAGAGATGCCCGACCCTCGCAAGCAGGCCGGTCACTTCCTCGAGCAGCTTCGCGTAGCGATCGGCGCGCGTATCCTCGTCGAGGACCCAGCGCACGCCCAGGGATCGCGCCCGCTCAAACAGCGCAGGCGTATTGGAAAAGCGGCTGACGCCGATGCACAGGTACTCGACCGAACGGCCGTTGGCCGCCGCGTGCTCCAGGATCTGCCTGAACGGGGTACCCGAACTTGCCCGCTCGCCAGCCCGCAGGTCGAAGTGCGCATCGAAGTTGACGATGCCGACCGGATCCCCGTCGCCCGCAACGGAGAGCGCCTGCTGCAGGCCGAGATAACTTCCATAGGCGATCTCATGACCGCCTCCCAGGCCGATGGGAACACCAGACGAGCGGATTACGCCCGATACGACTTCGCTGAATTCAGCCTGCGCCTGTTCGAGCGCGGCGGCGGCGCAGGCCACATCGCCCAGGTCGTCCACCTCCTCCAGCGCGTGCACCGGCACGTTGGCCAGCGCCCTGCGTAGTGCAGCCGGTCCGGCCATCGCGCCCGGGCGCCCCTGGTTGCGGACGACCCCCGCGTCGCAGGCGAACCCGACCAGGGCGACGGGCGCCGCGGCAATATCGCGGGGGCGGACGACCTGGTGCCAGCGTCGGGCGCGCTCGCCTTCGGCGGCGTCCGTTCGTCCGCTCCAGTCGGCTTTGACGACGGGTCGTCTCATGTCTTCACTCCTCGTCAAGCGACCGGGGCGATTGGCTCGGCGGCGGGCCGCCCGTTGGCGGCTTGCGCCACGGGTTGACCTTGCGCAGCCCATCGACCAGCCCGTTAGTCGCGGCCTTCACCCGGGCCAGCCAGCTGCGGGCCCAGGCAAACTCGAGTCCCAGGATACCGAGCCCGAGTGGAATGACGACGAGCGCCGGCCCGGGAAGGACGATCATCGCCACCCCGATCAGGATCACGGTGCCGCCGATCAGCGAAATGGCGATTCGCCGCGCCCACTTGTAGGTAAGCGACTCGGCGAACCACTGCCGCAACCCGCGCATCGGTCAGTCCTTCAGGACACAGACCGCCACGCGCCAGCCCTCGTCCGTCCTGACGACGAGGTAGGCAGCCCGGGTCTCCGCAATCACGCGCCCGGCTGCACCCTCACGCGAAAAGCGGCCCTCCACCCAGGCGGCATCCGGACCCTCGGCTCGCGCGGTCAACTCCAGGATTCGCCCGCCCAGCATGCCCTGTTCGCGTGCCTCACGATGATAATGCTCGTTGGACTCACGGCACGCCTCGGGGGTCGGCAAGGTCGACCACCTGCCACCGACCAGGAAGCAGGCCGGATAGACCCATTGCTGGGCATAGGCATCCGAATCGCCACGCTGGAAGGCCGCGAAATACTCGCGAATGCGATCGAGCGCGGGTTCGAGGTTATCTGGATTCACGTCTGTTTCACTGAGGCCGTCATCATTCTAGCTGACCGGGGCGGCAGCACTGCGGACAGGTCGTCGCAGATGCCTGACGCCCGCCGCTGCGGGCGGGGCAACACCGGTTGGCCCGCGGGCTGCGGGCGGGGCCTTCCCCCTTTCGCTCCGAAAACCGACAGTCGCTTCAGGGGGAACCCCGCCCTGGCCGCGGGCCTGTTGGGTGCCTGGCACCTCTTATCGCTACGCCTGTTCGCCGCGACGAAGGAATGCCTCGATCACGCGGGCCAGCGCCTCGGGCTGCTCATGGTGCAGCATGTGTCCCGCCGTCTCCAGGACCTCGATGTGTACGCCCGGAATGGCGGCGCGAAAGCCGGCCTCCGTCCCATCCTCGCCGAGGCGGGGCAGCATTTCAGACCGCCCGGCCAGCACCAGCAGGGCCGGCGCCTGGATCCGTCTCCAGCAGGCCTCCGCTTCGTCACGCCGGTACCGATAGGGATTCACGAGCTTGTGCGCCGGATCGGCCGTGATCCGAACCGTCCCTGTCTCCGTCTCGGCCGACCAGCTGCGCGCGATGAACGCGGCCCGATCTTCCGTAAGTCGTGGATTCCGCTTCAGCAGCAGCTGCGCCAGTTCGTCGGAACTCTTGAATTCCCCAAAGGGCGGTGGGTCGCGAAGCTGGTGCAGCCATTCGCGGTATCGGCCCGGTGCATCCTCGACGTCGCTGCGCGGCAGGCCGAAGCCTTCCAGGCTGACCACGCTGCGCACGCGCTCGGGCCGGATGCCCGCATACAGCAGCGCGATGTTGCCCCCCATGCTGTGGCCGACCAGCCGGGCCGGCCCGGCGGGGCAGAGCGAGTCGAGCAGGAAGTCGAGGTCGGCGAAGTACTCGGGGAACCAGTAGTCGGTTCCGCTCCATGCGCTCCTGCCAAAGCCTCGCCAGTCGAACGCGACGAGCGGCCAGTCGGCCTCCAGCGCGTCGACGAGGAACTGGAAGGTGTCTGCCGTGTCCGCCCAGCCATGGAGCAGGACGACGGGATCGTCCGACTCGGGCCCCCAACGGGTCATGTGGTGCGCCAGGCCGCGCACTGTCCGTGTTTCGTGCCGCGGCAGGCGGCGCATCCGGTAGGTCACGTCTTCAGTCCGCCGGGAGTTGGTAATCGATGTGTTGCTTTGCGAGCACGTGTCGCACGCTGTTGGCAAGTATACGGGGCGCTATGGTCATCCGGCAGGCAGGTGTCTGGCTCCGCGAAGCGGTGCCTGACACCTCGGTCCACCTCATAGCATGCAGACACCGGATTGCGCGGGCATCTGTCAGGGCGGTTCACCTTGCGCTCGCTACGGAACCGCCCCTTCACGGCCGCGCGGATCATTGCCGTGCCAATACCCGGCCCGCTGGCTGCGGGCGGGGACTTCCCCCTTTCGCTCCGAAAACCGACAGTCGCTTCAGGGGGAACCCCGCCCTGGCCGCGGGCCTGTTTGGTGCCAGGCTCCACGAAGCGGTGCCAGACAACGCCGTGGAGGACATCGCTACGCGGTGCCAGATACCGGCCGGAAGACGCGCTCGTGTTCCAGGAAGGCATACCGGTCGGTCATGCCGGCAACGTAGTCGGCGACGGCACGGGCGCGGCCGGCGGGCCCCGACTCCGACTCGAGCCTCAGGGCCGTGTCGCGATGCTCGGGCGGCATCAGGCTGAGGTCGGCGAAGAAAGCCTCGAACAGTTCCTTCAGCGTCCGCACCGCGCCTTCCCGCATGCCCTTGACCCGCTCGTGCTCATAGACGCGAGTGCGCAGGAAGCGCTTGAGTTCAAGGTGCTCCTCGGCACCCGCGTCCGAGAACGCGACCAGCGGGCCCTTGTGAGCACGAACTTCCTCGATGCTCGCGGGCGCGGCCGCCGCAAGCCGACGCCGGGTCTCCTCGACGAGGTCGGTGACCACGTCGTTGATCATGCGCCGGGCCGTCTCGTGGACCAGTCGTCGCGGCCCGATGCCGGGGTAGCGCGCCAGGACCGCGTCGTGGTAACGGCGGAAAAGCCGCACCTCGGTCAGGGCCTCGACCGTGACCAGCCCGGCCCGGATGCCGTCGTCGACGTCGTGGTTGTTGTAGGCGATGGCATCGGCGAGGTTGGCGAGCTGCGCCTCGAGGCTCGGCTGCCTGCGCTCGAGGAATCGCAGCCCGACGTCGCCGAGCTGGCGCGCATTCGCGGCCGAGCAGTGCTTGAGGATGCCCTCGCGCGTCTCGAAGGTGAGGTTCAGGCCCTGGAACTGGGCGTAACGCTCCTCGAGTTCGTCGACCACGCGCAACGACTGCAGGTTGTGCTCGAAGCCGCCGTAGTCGCGCATGCAGTCGTTCAGCGCATCCTGGCCCGCGTGGCCGAAAGGCGTGTGCCCAAGATCGTGCGCCAGGCAGATCGCTTCCGCGAGCGGCTCCGACAGTCCGATCGCGCGCGCCGCGGTGCGTGCGACCTGGGCGACCTCGAGCGAGTGGGTCAGGCGAGTGCGGAACAGGTCGCCCTCGTGGTTGACGAACACCTGGGTCTTGTAGACCAGGCGCCGAAACGCATTCGAGTGAACGATACGGTCGCGGTCACGCTGGAACTCCCCCCGGTAGCGCGCGGGCGCCTCGGGGTGCCTCCGCCCCCGCGAGGTCGCCTCAAGCGCCGCGTAGGGCGCCAGTCCGGTGTCGTGGGCAGGCGGAAAAGTCATGCCGTCGCCCCGCCGAGCATGTCGTCGAGCAGCGTCGCCAAGGCGTCGTCCGGATAGTCGTCCGTGCACACAGCATGGCCGATCCTGTCGAGCAGCACGAGCCGGATCCGGCCGGCCCGGACCTTCTTGTCCATCCGCATCAACTCGAGCGCCCGATCCCTGCCCAGTCGCGGCGGATCGGCCCGCAGTCCCGCACGCGCCAGCAGCGAGCGCACCCGCTCGACGTCCGCCCGGTCGAGCCATCCCAGTCGCCGCGAGAACTCGCTCGCCATGACCATGCCGGCGGCGACCGCCTCGCCATGCAGCCAGGTCCCGTAGCCCGCCCCGGTCTCGATCGCATGGCCGAAAGTGTGCCCGAGGTTGAGCAGCGCGCGCTCCCCCTGCTCGCGTTCGTCCCGCGCGACGATGCTCGGCCTTGCACTGGCAGGACCGGCAGACGGCCTGTTCCAGGGTGGCCGGATCGCGCGCCAGCAGCCCGGCCAGGTTCGTCTCGATCCACTCGAGGAACCCCGCGTCACGGATCAATCCGTACTTGATCACCTCGGCGAGGCCGGCCCGCAACTCGCGATCCGGCAGCGTCTGCAGGGTGTCGGTGTCCGCAAGCACGGCGACCGGCTGGTGAAAGGCGCCGATCAGGTTCTTGCCGCCGGGATGATCGACCCCGGTCTTGCCGCCCACGGACGAGTCCACCTGCGCGAGCAGCGTCGTGGGCAGCTGCACGAAGTCGACCCCGCGCTGGTAGCAGGCGGCGGCGAAGCCGGCGATGTCGCCCACCACCCCGCCGCCCAGGGCGAGCACCGCGCAGTCGCGGTTCATGTTCGATTCGACCAGGGCGTCGAACACGCGCGAGACCGTCGCCAGCGTCTTGTGCGCCTCGCCGTCGGGCAGGATGCACCGGCGCGACCCTGAAACCCGCCAGCGCGGCCTCGAGTCGCGGCGACCAGAGTGGCGCCACCGTCACGTTGCTGACCAGCATGACGTCACGGGCGCGGATCCGAGCCTCGAGCAGCCCGGCGTCGCCCAGCAGGCCGGGTCCGATCAGGATCGGGTAGCTGCGCGGACCGAGATCGATGTCGAGCGTCTGCATGGGCTTTCAGCATCCTCAGCAGTCGAAGCCCAGTTGCCGCAGCCGGTCGGCAATCTCGTCGGCGACCGCGCCGACCTTGCGGCCGTCGGTGTTGGATGGTGATCGCCGCCAGGGAGCGATACAGCGGCTCGCGCACCGCCATCAAGCGACTCGAGCTTGCCGCGCGGGTCGTCGGTGTAGTAGCAGCGGGCGGGACGCGGCTGCGGCTCGTTCGCACGACCTGCTGAGCAACCGACGTCTCAAGATAGACGACCACGCCCCGTGCCGCCAGGCGCTGCCGGTTTTCCTCCGCCAGGATCGCGCCGCCGCCGGTACCGAGCACGATGCCCGGGCGCCGTGAGAGCTCGTCGATCACCTCCCGCTCCCGGGCCCGGAATCCCTCCTCGCCCTCCTTCTCGAAGATGAAGGGGATGTCGACGCCCGTGCGGGCCTCGATCTCGGCGTCGCTGTCGACAAACGCGGTAGCCGAGCCGCGGGCCAGCTGCCGGCCGACCGCCGTCTTGCCCGACCCCATCGGCCCGACCAGGAAAACGCTGCGGCCCTGTTCGGCATCCATTGCAACGTCCGTAAATGCACACGGCCGCCCGAAGGCGGCCGTGTGACTTTGCCGTTGGACGGTCCGGCGCGCAAGCCGGACACCCGCACTACTGGATGTTCGAGCCTTCGCGCAGGATCTTCGGCGTCACGAAGATCAGCAGCTCGTCCCGGTTGTTGGTCTTGGTCGTGGTCCTGAACAGGAGCCCGAGACCGGGGATGTCGCCCAGGAACGGCACCTTGCGCTCGCCCTCGCGCCGTTCCGTCTCCATGATGCCGCCCAGCACCACTGTCTGGCCGTCGTTGACCAGCACCTGGGTGATGATCGAGCGCGTGTCGATCGACGGGCACGAAGCCGCCGGTGGCGCTCGGCACCAGCTCGCCGACGCTGTCCTTGTTGACCTCGAGGTCCAGGATGATGCGATCGTCCGGAGTGATCTGCGGAGTCACCTTGAGCGACAGTACCGCCTTCTTGAACTGGGTTGTCGTCGCGCCGCTGGAGGACGACTCCTGGTAGGGAATCTCGACGCCCTGCTCGATCACCGCCTCGCGCTGGTTGGCGGTGATGACGCGCGGCGAGGAAACGATCTCGCCCTTGCCTTCGGCCTGGGCCGCCGAGATCTCGAGGTCGATCAGGAACTGGTCGAAATTCGAGGATCGACAGCGCAATTCGTCCCGCCGGGTTGCTGACCGGCATGTTGACGTTGTAGCGGTCGAAGTTGCCGAAAGGTATCTGCACCGGATAGGGCGTGCCCGTGCTGGCGAGGTTGTCGAGCGCCGAGCCCATCATCGAGTCCGTCGCCTCGGCGCTGCCGCTCATGGCGATACAGGTCGCCGACGTTGTCGGCGACCTGGGTGAAGCCGGCCCGCACGCCCAGGTCGCGCGAGAAGTCGTCGCTGACGATGACGATACGCGACTCGATCAGCACCTGGCGGACCGGGATGTCGAGCGTCGCCACCATGGCGCGGATCTGGTCGAGCTGCTCCGCGGTGTCCTGCACCAGCAGCGTGTTGGTCCGCTCGTCGATGCTGACGCTGCCGCGCGCCGACAGCAGCGAGTCGCCGCCGCCCGACTTGAGCAACTTGGCCATGTCGGACGCCTTGGCGTAGTTGACCTGCAGGAACTCCGTGCGCAGCGGCGCCAGTTCCTGGATGTCCTTCTGCGCTGCCAGCTCGGCCTTCTCGCGCGCGGCGATCTCGGCCTGCGGCGCGACCAGGATCACGTTGTCCTTCTTGCGCATGTCGAGGCCCTTGGTGCGCAGGACGATGTCCATCGCCTGGTCCCAGGGAACGTTCTGCAGGCGCAGGGTGACGCGGCCCTTGACCGTGTCGCTGACCACGATGTTCTGGCCGCTGGTATCGGCCAGCAGCTGCAGCACCGCGCGCACGTCGATGTCCTGGAAGTTCAGCGTCAGGCGTTCGCCGACATAGATCTTCTCGGCCTCGGTGACGAGCGTCTTCTTCGGCCGTTCCTTGACCTCGACGACGTAGGTATCGTCGGTCTGGTAGGCGAGCTGCTCGAAGTCGCCGCTCGCCGTGACGACGACGCGCGCGCCGCTGCCGGAACGGGTGGCGTCGACCGTCGACACCGGCGTCGCGAAGTCCAGCACGTCATAGCGCTTCATCAGCGCCTCGGGCAGCTGCGCGCCGGTGAAATCGACGATGACCCGGTTGCCTTCCTGCTTGAGGCTCGCGGGCGTCCTGACGTCCGACAGCTTGACGATCACGCGACCGGCGCCTTCGGCCGAACGGCGGAAATCGATGCCCGAAATCTGTCGCGGGGCGACCGCAGAGCCGCGGCCATCGCCGGGGTTCCTGGACCGCCGCAGCCTGTGCGCCGGCCGAGCCGCCGAGCGTGACGATCACGGCGTCGCCTTCTGCGCGCGCGGTGTAGGGCACCAGCGAATCGAGGTTGAACACGACCCGGGTCCTGCCGCCCGCCTCGGCTGCGACGATCGAATCGACACCGCCAGCGTTGACGTCGATGCGGCGGTTTTCAAGCGCCAGGCCGACGTCCGGCAGGTCCACCGACAGCCGTGCCGGCTGGTCGATGGTAAAGGTCAGCGGCGCCGGAGCCGGCCCGCTGGTGTTCAGCGTGACCTGCAGGGCATCGCCTGCAAGCGACTGCACCTCGACGGAGGTCAGCGTCGTCGCCGGACCCTGCGCCTGCGCGAAGCCGCCCCATGCGACCGCCAGTATGGCCAACAGGCCACCCAGCGCCCGCAGCGAGTAGCGTCCGCCCTTGTTAGAAGCCGTTGCCCGGTCATTGCCAGCCATCAGAAGTTCTCCCACGAATCAATCGCTCAGGGCGAGGGCTGCCTGCCGCTCGATGTAGCCGCCCATCCCGTCAGGCACGATTTCCACGACCGCTACTCTGCGCGTCGTTGACGGAGGTGATGCGGCCGTCGTTTTGTCCCAGGTGGTTTCCCGGAAGCACGCGATGTATGAGTCCGTCCTTGGTCTGCACCAAGCCGTAGTTTGACCCGCCGAGGCGCAGCGTCCCGACCATCTTCAGGGTATCGAGCGGGAACTGCTCCAGGTACTCCCTGGGCCGTTTGCTGTCGGGCCGCGGCCCGCCGGCACTCTCGCCCGCCGCACTCTGGATGAACGGCGAACGCTCGCCGGCCATCGAGTACGCGTAGGACTCGTAGGGCACGACCTCGGGAAGCGGCGCGATGCGCCCGCCTGGACGGAGCTTGGCCTGCTCGATCTCGGCGCGGAGTTCGTCGAGGCCGCCGCCGCACCCCGCCAGGGACAGCGCCGCCACGACGCAGCCCGCGATCCAACTCTTGCTGTTGCTTGCGTGGCTCATGTTCGTCACTTGCGCTTGCTCTTAGCCGCCTTGGCCTGCGCGTCCTGCTCGGCGAGCTCGGACTCCTCGAGGTAGCGGTAGGTCTTGGCGGTCACGTCGAGGGTCAGTTGATCGGTCGGCGCTGCCGCCGCGCCACGCCCGCTTCTCCGCTGGGTGGTCGGGGTGATCTGGATGTCATGCAGCGTCACGATGCGCGGCAGCGCCGCGATGCCGCTGGCGAAAGCGCCGAACTCGTGATAGCTGCCCGTCAGGCGGATCTTGATCGGCAGCTCGGCGTAGAAGTCGCGCCGGTTCTCCGCCGCGGGCTGGAACAGCTGTTCCTGCAGTCCCGAGGCCAGGCCGGTCTGGGAAATGTCGACCAGCAGGCTCGGCACTTCCGTCTTGCCCGGCAGCTGGCGCAGCATGGCGCCGAAGGTGCGCTCGATTTCGGCCAGCTGCTGGCGATAGGCCTCGAGGTTGGCGGCCTTGCGCTGCTTCTGGTCGAAGGTGTTCCACAGCTGCTGCTGCTCGGCCTCCGCCTGCCTGAGGTCGGGCAGGTTGCCGCGATAAACGAACTGCCACACGAGCAGTCCGGTCGCCACGACAAAGACGATGGCCACGGTCAGCGCCCGGAAGAGGAACGGCCAACGGCCCACGTCGCGGGGGTCGAGGTTCTGCAGCTGCTCGAAGAAGCGCTTCAGGGCGTTCATCGGCTGGCCTCCTTGACGCGCTTCTTGGCGACGGGCTCAGCCGCCGCCTCTTCGCCCGCAGGGGTCTTCAGCGTCGAAAACAGGGTGAACTTCGAGCCGCTGCCCGGAGCGCCGGTCTCGATCACCTTCAGGTCCGGGGTACCGAGAACCTCCGCAGCGTCGATGTTGCGCATGAAGCGCCGAGACGCGGGTGCTCGACTGCGCCACGCCGTTCAATTCCAGGCGGCGCACGCTCTGCTTGACCGACGTCAGGTAGACGCCCTCGGGCAGCGTGCTGACCAGCTCGTCGAAGACCTTGACGACCTCCGGCCGGCTCTTCTGCAGCTTCTCGATCACTTCCATGCGCGCGACCATGCGCGCCTTCTCTTCCTCGAGGGCGATGATCTCCTCGATCTGCTTGTCGAGCTTGGTGATCTCGCTCTTGAGCAGGTCGTTCTTCGCCTGCTGGGCGTCGATCATGGTGCTGACCGTGAAATGGGCGAGCAGGCCGATCAGTACGGCAAGTCCCGCCGCGCCGGCAAGCCCGATCAGGAATTCCTTCTGGCGGCGCTTGCGAAGATCTGCCCGCCAGGGGAGCAGGTTAATACTTGGCATCGTCTTCAAAGCTCCGCAGTGCCAGCCCGCAGGCCGTTAGCAGTGCCACGGCGTCGCGAGTCACGCCGAGCGCCTTGGCCTTGGATGATATGCGCATCTGCCCAAGCGGGTCGCCTCTCTCGGCAGGTATGCCGACACGGCTCGCAATGACGTCCGCGACTCCCGGAATGTTCGCGCAGCCTCCGCAGACCAGGATCTGTTCCGGCTGCGACCGGCCGCTGCCCGAGGCCAGATAGAACTGCAGCGAACGACTGACCTGCTGGGTCATGTCGTCGATGAACGGATCGAGGACCTCGGGCTGGTAATTCGAGGGCAGCCCGCCCTCCTTCTTGGCCCGTCCGGCTTCCTCCATGGACAGGCCGTAGGTGCGCATGATCTCCTCGGTCAGCAGCTGGCCGCCGAAGGCGAAATCGCGCGTGTACACGACCTGCAGGTCCTTGAGGACGCTGAACGTGGTGGTGCTCGCGCCGAAATCGATGACCGCGATGGTGCGGTCGACGCCCCCATCAGGCATCTGGTGGGTCATCAGCTTGCAGGCGTTCTCCAGCGCAAAGGCCTCGACGTCCACCAGCTTGGGCACCAGCCCGGCGGCGGTGACGGCGGCGACGCGCTGGTCGACATTCTCGGTGCGGGTCGCGACCAGCAGGATGTCCTGCATCTCCGGGTCCTTCTCCGATGGGCCGAGCAGCTGGAAGTCGTAGCTGACCTCTTCCATCGGGAATGGAATGTACTGGTCCGCCTGCATCTCCACCTGCTGCTCGAGCTCCGCGTCGGAAAGCGAGAGCGGCATGGGGATGGCCTTGGTGATCGCGGCATCGCCGCTGATCGCCACCGCACATTCGCGGGTCCGCACGCCGGAGCGCTTGATCGCCCGCCGGATTGCCTCGCCGACCGCATTGGCGTCGACGATGGCCTTTTCGTTCACCGCGTTGTGCGGGGTCGGTTCCGCGGCATAGGCCTCGACGCGGTACTCCCCGCCGGACTGCGCGAGTTCGATCAACTTGATCGACGACGTCGTGATGTCGAGCCCGATCAAGGGTCGGTGCCTCGCACGCAGCGAAATCTGAGGCAGCTTCAGCACGGATGTTTCCTTTTCATGTCAAGCGCTTGCATCGCCTAGCAATGCGCCCGATCAGCTTTGTCGGCCAACTATATAGCAAGCAACTGTTAAATTGAACGTGACACCCGTCCCAGTATCAATGGCGGCCGCCACTTCCTGCCTTCTCCCTGCTCCCGCAACGCGATTGTGCCGGATTCCCGCCAGCCCAATCCTGTTTGTCGGCCGCCGCGGCCGGCACTTGAGCCGGAACCGGGGTAGCCAGGGACTGACTTTGCACTGACGCGGGCCTGCGCTCCGTGCAGCGCGTCACGAACCTGGCAGTTCGCGGCCATTGTCACTATGGCGTCCCGACTAGGCATAATCGCCACCTCCCTCTGGCAAATGACGGCATGGCGCTGGTGAAAAAGCATACCGGCAAGCTCTTCCTGGTGGCCACGACCTTCGTCGTGACGGTCGCGGCGCTGGTCTGCTTCGCGTTCCTGGCCACCTATTACTACCTCAAGCCGACGCTGCCGGACGTCGCGCAGATCAGGCAGCTGAAGCTGCAGCTCCCGCTGCGGGTCTACAGCCGCGACGGGCTGCTGATCGGCCAGATCGGCGAGCAACGCCGGTTGCCGGTCAAGTTCGAGCAGGTTCCCGAGGCGGTCGTCCAGGCCTTCCTGGCCGCCGAAGACGACCGCTTCTTCGAGCACCCGGGAATCGACTGGCAGGGCATGCTGCGTGCGCTGTTCATCTCGGCCGGCTCACTGGAAGTGCGGCAGGGCGGCAGCACCCTCACCCAGCAGCTGGTGAGGACGACCCTGATCGAGAACGAGCGCACCCTCCGGCGCAAGCTGCGCGAGATCTTCCTGTCCCTGACCCTCGAAAACGAGCTGAGCAAGCAGGAAATACTGGAGCTCTACCTCAACACGGTCTTTCTCGGCCAGCGCGCCTATGGCGTCGCGGCGGCGGCGGAGACCTACTTCGGCAAGACGCTGCCAGAGGTCACGGTGGCGGAGGCGGCACTGCTGGCGGGCATTCCACAGGCGCCGTCGCGCTACAACCCGGTCACGAGCCGCGAACAGGCGGAGCGCCGGCGTGCCTATGTGCTGCGGCGGATGCGCGAGCTCGACTATATCGACGATCAGCAACACGCCGCCGCGCTCGCCGAGCCGGTCTCGGGCGAACTGCACGGGCCCCGGGTCGAGGTCGAGGCACCCTACGTCGCTGAACTGGTGCGGCAGGCGTTGTTCGAGCAGTACGGCGGCAAGATCTACACCGACGGCATGATCGTGACCACCACCGTGGACAGCCGCCTGCAGCGCGCGGCGGACGTGGCCTTGAGGAGCGCCTTGCTCGAATACGACCGTCGGCACGGCTATCGAGGTGCGGCGGGCAAGGTCGAGCTGCCGCCGGTCGAGGGCCCGGAGGTCATCGCCGCGGCGCTCGAGAAGTTCCCGGCCGTGGGCGGCCTGCTGCCGGCGCTGGTGCTGTCGGTCGACGCGCGCTCGGCCCGCGTCGTCACGCGCGGCCGCGGCGAGTTCACGCTCGCCTTCGAGGGCATGCGCTGGGCGCGCAAGCCCCTGCCGAACCAGGAGGTCGGCGCCGCGCCGAAGAGCCCGGCCGACGTCGTCGCCCGGGGCGACGTCGTCTACATCCTGCCGAACGGTGCCGGCACCGCCTATCTGGCGCAGGTGCCCGACGCGCAGGGCGCGCTGGTCTCGCTCGATCCGCACGACGGCGCCGTGGTCGCCCTCGCCGGCGGCTTCGACTACTACGCGTCGAAGTTCAACCGCGCGACCCAGGCCAGGCGCCAGCCCGGCTCGGCCTTCAAGCCGTTCATCTATTCCGCGGCGCTGGAGAACGGTTTCACGGCGGCCTCGATCATCCTCGACGCGCCGGTCGTGTACGAAGCGCCGGAAGGAACGGACCAGGAGGACTGGCGGCCAGGCAACGACGACAGCCGCTTCTACGGGCCCGATCCGGCTGCGCGACGCGCTCGCCCGCTCGCGCAACCTCGTGTCCATCCGGCTGATGCGCGCCATGGGTGGTCGACACCGCCCGCCAGTACGCGCTGCGCTTCGGCTTTCCGCCCGACCAGGTCCCGGCCAACCTGACGGCCGCGCTGGGCACGGCGCAGCTCACGCCGCTCGAGGTGGCCACCGGCTACAGCGTCTTTGCCAACGGCGGCTTCGCGGTCAAGCCCTACCTGATCGACCGCGTCGAGGACTCGGAAGGCCAGCTCCTGACGCGGGCCGAGCCGCACATCGCCTGCCCCGATTGCGCCGAGAACGACGCCGCGGCAGCCCCGGGAGCGCTGTTCGGCGTCGCCGGTCGCTGCGCTCCATCGTGCCCGACGACGGCTCCGGCGCGACCTGGATGTCGGACGTCGACGGCAGTCTCGACGTCGATCCCGGAACCCGCGCCGCGCCGATCATCAGTCCCGGCAACGCATTCATCATGACCGACCTGATGGGCGACGTGATTCGGCGCGGCACGGGCCGCCGCGCCCTGGCGCTGGGGCGTAACGACCTAGCCGGCAAGACGGGCACGACGAATGACCGCGGGACGCCTGGTTTTCCGGCTTCAACGCCGGCCTCGTGGCGACTGTCTGGGTCGGCTTCGACCAGGAGCGCACCCTGGGCAGGCTCGAGGAAGGCGCGCGGACCGCCCTGCCGATGTGGATCTACTACATGCGCGAGGCGCTGCGCGGCCAGCCGGAACAGCCGGCTGCCGATGCCCGAGGGCGTCGTGACTGCCCGCGTGTCATCGACCAGCGGCGCGCCCGACAGGCCCGGAAGATCCGGACGCGGTCTTCGAGTATTTCCTCGCCGGCACCGTGCCCGGCAGCGCGGACGCCGCTTCCGGCGAACGTCCCGCGACGACGAAGCCCGACGAGCAGATTTTCTAGGCTGTGCTGCGGGGGGCTGCGGATGGCCAAGCGATCGATCAGGGGTGACCTGCTGCGGCGGGCGCTTGCACAGGAAGCGGCGCGGATCATCGTCGACCACGGCGTCGACGACTATCTTTTCGCCAAGCGCAAGGCGGCAGAACGCATGGGCGTCACGGACCGCGCCGTGCTGCCGAAGAACACGGAAATCGAGGAAGCGATCGCCGAACACCAGCGGATGTTCAGTTCGCGCTCACATGCGGGCGAACTCGCCGAGCTGCGCCGCCAGGCGGTCGAGGCGATGAAGCTGCTGGCGGAATTCGAGCCGCGCCTCGTGGGGCCCATTCTCTCGGGAACCGCGACGCCACATACCGAGATCCTGCTGCATCTCTTCGCGGACACGCCCGAAACCGTCTCGATCCGGCTCCTGGACCGGCACGTCCGTCATCGAGTCGGCGAACGGCGCGTCAAGTTCCAGCGCGAGGAGCCGCTGGCCTTCCCGTCGATCCAGTTCGCCAGTGGCGGCCACGACGTCGACGCGATCATCTTCCCGACTGACGGAATCCGGCAATCGCCGCTCAGTCCCGTGGACGGCAAGCCCATGCGGCGGGCGACACTGGAGGAAGTGGAAGCGCTGGCGGACCTCGAGGAGGCGGGGCCGGCGCTGACGCAGTCATAAAGAGGTGCCAGGCACCTGCGTTCGTGGTGTCAGGCACCGAAGCGGTGCCTGACACCTCTTCAATTACTTCCGCTTGACCAGCGGCAGGTAATCGCGCTGTGTCGCGCCGAGGTACAGCTGCCGTGGGCGGCCGATCTTCATGGTCGGGTCGCCGATCATTTCCAGCCAGTGGGATACCCAGCCTGCCGTCCGCGCCAGGGCGAACATGACGGTGAACATCGAGCGCGGGATGCCGAGCGCGCTGTAGATGATGCCGGAGTAGAAATCGACGTTCGGGTAGAGCTTGCGGGAGACGAAGTATTCGTCGTGCAGCGCGACTTCCTCCAGCTTCAGTGCCAGCTCGAACATCGGGTTTTCGGCGCCGCCGAGCTGGCCGAGCACCTTGTGGCACATCTCGCGGATGATCTTGGCGCGCGGATCGAAGTTCTTGTAGACCCGGTGACCGAAGCCCATCAGCCTCACGCCGCCGTCCTTGTCCTTCACGCGGCGCAGGAAATCGGGCACGTTCTTGACGTTGCCGATTTCCTCGAGCATCTCGAGCACCGCCTCGTTGGCACCGCCATGCGCCGGGCCCCACAGGGCCGAGACGCCGGCGGAAATGGCCGCGTAGGGGTTGCAGCCGGTGCTGCCGGCGAGGCGCACCGTCGAGGTGCTGGCGTTCTGCTCGTGATCCGCGTGCAGGATGAACAGCAGGTCCATCGCCTTGGCGTACAGCGGGTCGACCGTGTACGACTCGCAGGGCACGGCGAAGAACATGTTCAGCATGTTGCTGGTGTAGTCGAGGTCGTTGCGCGGATAGACGAACGGCTGGCCGAGCGCGTGCTTGTAGGCGGCCGCGGCGATGGTCGGGATCTTGGCGATGATCCGGTGCGCGAAGATCTCGCGGTGGCGCGGATCGTAGATGTCGGTGGTGTCGTGATAGAAGGCCGCCATCGACGCGACGATCGCCGACACCATCGCCATCGGATGCGCGTCGTGGTGGAAGCCGTGGAACATGTTGAGCAGCGACTCGTTCAGCATCGTGTGCCGGCGAATCGACTCGTTGAAATCGCTGAACTGCGCTGCGTTGGGCAGCTCGCCATTGATCAGCAGGTAGGCGACCTCGAGATGCGAGCTGTGCTGGGCCAGCTGGTCGATCGGGTAGCCGCGGTAGAGCAGGACGCCGGCATCGCCGTCGATGTAGGTGATGCGACTCTCGCAGGACGCCGTGGCCATGAAGCCCGGGTCGAACGTGAACACGCCCTGCTCCTTGTAGAGCTTGGCGAGACTGACGACGTCGGGGCCGACGCTGCCCTGGAGTGTCTCGAGCTCGCTGGACTTGCCGGTAGCGAGGTTGGTCAGCTGAAACTTTTTGCTACTCATAGGTATTCCATCCGGTTTTAGCCCACTGGCCCCTGCCAGCAGAGGCCGTCGAGACTGTCATGACGCATTGCAGGAATCAATGCGGTTTCCCGCGCGTACAATGCTCAAATGACGCAGCCTTTAGCCCTGTACGTGCATTTTCCATGGTGCGTCCGGAAATGTCCCTACTGCGATTTCAATTCCCACGCGGCGCCGGCTGAACTCCCGGAAAATACTTACATCGACACCCTGCTGGCGGACCTCGACGGCGACCTCGATCTGGTCGAAGGCAGGACGGTCGCGTCGGTCTTCTTTGGCGGGGGCACGCCGAGCCTGTTCAGTGCCGCCTCCATCGGCAGACTGCTGGGCGGAGTCCGGGGCGCGTTACCTTTCGCGGCGGACGCCGAGATCACGCTGGAAGCCAACCCGGGAACGATCGAGCGAGGCCGCTTCGAAGCCTACGCCGAGGCCGGCGTCAATCGCGTCTCGATCGGGGCGCAGTCTTTCTCGGTCAGCCAACTCAAGACGCTGGGGCGAATCCATTCTCCCGGCGAGATCGAGGCTGCAGTGGCAGACCTGCGGCTTGCGGGACTGTCAAACTTCAACCTCGACCTGATGTACGGATTGCCGGGCCAGTCGGTCGACGAGTCGCTCGCCGATCTCAAGACGGCCATTGCGCTGGAGCCTTCCCATCTTTCGCATTATCAGCTGACGCTGGAACCGGGGACGGCCTTCTATCATCGCCCGCCGGAGCTGCCCGACGACGACATCACCCTGGAGATGCAACTCGGCGGCCAGGCGTTGCTCGGCGCCGCGGGATTCCTGCAGTACGAGGTCTCGGCCTACGCAAAGCCTGGTCGCCGCTGCCGCCACAACATGGCCTACTGGACGTTCGCCGACTACCTGGGCATCGGAGCCGGCGCGCATGGAAAGATCACGACGCCCGGCGGCGTACTGCGGACGGAAAAACCCCGCATGCCGCGCGAATACACGGCACGGGTAACGGCAGGCCACGCCTCGATCCGCCGACTGGTCGACCCGGCGGAGCTGCCTTTCGAATTTGCGCTGAACGCCTTCCGGCTCATCGAGGGCTCCACGATCGATGCCTTCGAGTCGGCGACAGGACTGTCGGCCGCAATATTGCGGCCGACGCTCGAGTCGCTGGCCGCACGAGGCTTGATAGACCGATCGACGGACCGGCTAAAGACGACAGCCCTCGGCCTGCGCTTCCTGAACGACGTCCAGGCCGCATTCCTGCCGGCTGCGACCCAAGGCCAGACAGGCTCCGCATGACGGCCATTCGCGCAAGGGGCTCGGGAGTTCCCAGTCCTGCCAGACACTTACAGAGTCCGTGCCGATTCCCGGCACGCGGAGCGGTCCGCGCGCCGGCGGCCGGGCCGATGAACGGGTTGCCCGCCGGTAGTCGGTCGGCCAGCGGCAGAGCAGTTGTGCACAACGGGGGACAGGTCACAGCAGGACCGGCACTTTCGTCACATTGTTGCCACTTCGCGTTAACTGCATGTGCCTAAGCTCATGTTTTTATAGCGCAAAATGCCCTGATCAATATTTAATCAATCTGACACAAACGCGTTTTTGCCGCCCTGAGGGGCCAAGCGCCAGCCGATAGTCCACAGAGTTATCCACAGCTTTTGTGGATAAGAAAAAAGCCGTTCTAATCTAGCTACTTAGCTTCGCACCCGGGTCGGTGGGTCCGCTGAGTCGGATCAGAACCCGTCTCAAGAGCCTCTGCGAGCCGACCCTTCGCGGCACCAACTTGTGCCAAATCGCAAGCCCCGCTAGACTGCGCGCCCTCTTCAAGAAACGTCCCGCCCGCGGGACGCACGGCGAGAACGGTCATGAAGGCTGACATTCATCCGAAGTACGCGCTGATTACGGTCACCTGCACCTGCGGCAACACCTTCCAGACGCGCTCGACGCTCGGCGAGGACCTGCAGGTCGAGGTCTGTTCCAGCTGCCACCCGTTCTATACGGGCAAGCAGAAGATCGTCGACAGCGGCGGCCGCGTGGACAAGTTCCGCAAGCGCTACGGCCTCTCCGCCTGAGCGAAGCCTCGGGGTCAGACATGAAAGGGCGCCTGTGGGCGCCCTTTTTCGTTTGCGAGGTGCCTGGCACCTCCGATACCAACTTTCTGCGATCACCGGCGTCATAGTTAGTAAGGACGCCGCCTTGTGGCCGACGGCGCTGGGCGGCTATATAGGTAACATCGGCAAGGCCTGTCCGGCGCCGCCTGCCAAGGTCTTGCCCGCGCTGAGGGATGCGCCATGTACAAACTGACGAAATGCAGCCTGGCCGCGGCCGCTGCCGCCCTTGCCCTCCTGGGCGGGTGCGCGACCAATCCGGTGACGGGCAAGTCGGACATCGCCCTGATGTCGGAAGACAGCGAGGTCAAACTCGGCAAGCAGATGCACGTCCAGATTACCCAGTCGATGGGGGTCTACGACGACTACAACCTGCAGGACTACGTCCAGCGTATCGGCGGGAAACTGGCCAAGGCCAGCCACCGGCCGGACCTCGACTGGAAGTTCACCGTCCTGGACACCGACGACGTGAACGCCTTCGCTACGCCGGGCGGCTTCGTCTATATTTCCCGCGGCATCCTGCCCTACCTGTCCAACGAAGCCCAACTCGCCGCCGTGCTCGGGCACGAAATCGGCCACGTCACCGCGCGCCACTCGGTCCAGCAGCAGAGCCAGTCCACGATCGCCGGCGTGCTGAGCACCGCAGCGGCCGTGTTCACCGGCCAGCCGGCGCTGGGCGACCTGACCAATATCGCGGGCCAGGCCATCCTCCACGGCTACGGGCGGGAAGCGGAACTCGAGGCCGACAGCCTCGGCGCCGAGTACCTGGCACGTACCGGTTACAAGCCCGAAGCGATGATCGAGGTGGTATCCGTTCTCAAGGACCAGGAACAGTTCGAACGCGACAGGGCACGCGCCGAGGGCCGGGATCCGCAGGTCTACCACGGCGTCTTCTCGACCCATCCCGACAATGACACACGGTTTCGCGAAGCCGTGATCTCCGCCGGCAAGGTCGAGGGCAAGGCGACGGGCCAGCTTGAGAATCGTGACCCGTTCCTGCGGGCCATGAACGGCCTGGCCTTCGGCTCCAGCCGGCGCCAGGGCATGGTCCGCGACAACCGTTTCTATCACGCCGATTACCAGCTGACGATCGCCTTCCCGCAAGGCTGGATCGTGCAGAACGACCCGCAGCAACTGCTCGCGGCCGCGCCCGACAAGAACAGCATGCTGGTCATGACCGCCCAGGCGCCGCCGGCGGGCGTTACCCGTCCCCGCGACTTCGTCCTGCGCGCACTCGGGGACCGCCGCCTCGACCGCGGCGAGGAACTGGAGATCAACGGCCTGGATGCCTACACCGTGATCGTGCGCGGGGACGCGTCCCCTTACGGTAACGGCGCCAATGTCCGCTATGTCGTCATCAGCTACAACAACCTGATGTGGATCCTCCGCGGCGCAAGTCGCGCCGATGATCCCGCGCCGTCCGCAGACGTCCTCTTCATGTCTTCCGCCAGGACCTTCCGGCAGTTGAAATCGAACGAGTTCCGCCTGGCCGAGCCCTACCGGCTGCGCATCGTCCCGGCGCCCGCCGGCACGACGATCGAGCAGATCGCGGCGCGCTCGCCGCTGAAGGAATATTCGCTGGAACAACACCGGCTGATCAACGGCCTGTACCCGGACAAGGAGCCGAAAACGGGCGATCCGGTGAAATTCGTGCAGTGACAGAAGAAGTGCCAGGCACCCAAGGGGTGCCTGGCACTCAGCCGGTGGTGCCTGGCACCGGCATGCCGGTGCCAGGCACCTCTTCACTGATCGCCCGCACCAACGCACGCAACGCCTGCGCCCGATGGCTCACCTGGTTCTTCTCGTCCGCGGGCATTTCCGCCGCGCTGCGGGTGTCGCCGGCGACGACGAACAGCGGATCGTAGCCGAATCCACCGGCGCCTCGCGGCTCGAAACCGATCGAGCCTTCCCAGGCCGCCTCGCTCACCAGCGGCTGCGGATCGCCGGCATCGCGAACGAAGACCATGGCACAGCGAAAGCGCGCAGTTCGCGCCACGGCCGGCACGGCCGCCAGTTCCTCGAGCAGCTTTGCCTTGTTGTCGTCGTCGCTGCGGTTGTCACCCGCATAACGAGCCGAATGGATGCCCGGACGCCCATCCAGCGCATCGACTTCGAGCCCGGAATCATCGGCGATCGCAGGCAGGCCGCTCTCGCGCGCCGCGTGCCGGGCCTTGAGCAGGGCGTTTTCCACGAAGGTCGCGCCGTCTTCGTCCGGCGCCACGATTCCCAGGGCCGATTGCGGCAGGACTTCCAGCCCGCAATCAGCGAGCAGTGCCTGCAGTTCACGCAGCTTGCCGGCGTTGGCGCTGGCGAGGACTACCTTGCTCATGGACCTGATCAGCCCGTCCGGCCACCCAGCGCCTCGAGTTGCAGCGCGCAGAGGCGGGTGATGCCTGCGGCCGCGAGGTCGAGCAAGCCGTCGAGTTCCTCGCGCCGAAAGGCGTGTCCCTCGGCCGTGCCCTGCACCTCGATGAAACCGCCGCCCGAATTCATGACGACGTTCATGTCGGTCTCCGCCTCGGAGTCCTCGGCGTAGTCGAGGTCCAGGACCCCCACACCGGATACGATCCCGACGGAAACCGCGGCCACCTGCCCGTGGATCGGGCTACTGGCCAGCATGCGCCGCTCCCTGAGCGAGCCGATGGCGTCCGCGAGCGCGACGTAGCCGCCTGTGATGGCGGCAGTTCGCGTACCGCCATCCGCCTGCAGCACGTCGCAGTCGACGGTGATCGTCCTCTCGCCCAGCGCCTTGAGGTCGATGCAGGCGCGCAGGGACCGTCCGATGAGACGCTGGATCTCCTGGGTCCGGCCAGTCTGCTTGCCGCGGGCCGCCTCGCGTGGGCTGCGCGTGTGGGTGGCGCGCGGCAGCATGCCGTACTCAGCCGTCACCCAGCCCTGGCCTGAATTGCGCAGGAAGGCCGGCACGCCATTGTCGACGCTCGCCGTGCACAACACGCGGGTGTCGCCGAACTCGACCAGCACCGAGCCTTCCGCATGGGCGGTGAAGCCGCGGGTGAATTGAATCGTGCGAAGCTCGTCCGGCGAGCGGCCGCTCGGTCTCATGCGTGTACCCCGTGTATTTGGTGATGTTCAGCCGAGCCAGCGCAGCGCGGCGGCCGTGGCATTGTCGCTGTGCGGGGCGGAAGCTTCCACCGCGCGGTCCACCAGGTCGGAAAGCGCCTGCGCCAGCGGCGGCCCGTCCAGCTGCCAGAATCCGGCGATCTGGGCGTCGCGCAGGTTGGACCAGACGCCGTCGGTGCAGACGAGCAGGATATCGCCGGGCCGCAGCGGCTTGCGCAGCGACAGGCTCATCTCCGGCTGCGCGGCTTCCCCGCCTATGCAGCAGTCCACGTAGTTGCGCAGGGGGTGACCGTGGACCTCGTCCTCGCGGATCATCCCCTCGCGCAGCAATTGCTCCACATGGGTATGGTCCCGGGTGCGCTCGACGACCGCCCCGTTGCGGATGTGATAGACGCGGCTGTCTCCGAGGTGGGCCCAGTACGCCGAGCCATCCTGGACCAGGCAGATGGCGCAGGTGGCACGCGGACGGTGCTCCATCGGCATCGAACGGCCGACCTCCACCACCGCGTGGTGGGCGCGCCCGAGCGACAGGTGCAGGAACCCGAGCGGGTCAAACATCGGGTGCGCTTCGGCCGCGAAGGCGTCGAGCATGACCTTGCGACCGATTTCCGCCGCACGCGCGCCGTCCGCATGGCCGCCCATGCCATCGATCGCGACCAGCAGCGCGGCGCCCTCATTGGCCACAATCGCCGCGCGATCCTGGTTGTTCTCACGGTGCCCGACATCGCTGACGTCGGCGTATTCGACCTTCAAGCGTCCTCCCGGCGCAGCCCGCGACGCATCTGTTATTCTGGCGCGAAAGCTTACACGACCAGCGCTGGCGCCGTGAGTGCGACGCTGCGGGCTGGCGGCAACGCCGGACGGGGACACGATGATACGCAGCATGACCGGCTTCGCCCGACGGGAGCGAACCGCGCTTTTCGGAACCCTCGCTTGGGAACTGAGGACGGTGAACCACCGTTACCTCGAGGTAACCCTGCGGCTCCCGGAGGAATTCAGGCCCAGCGAGGGCGAGTTCAGGCAGGCCATCGCCGGCCTCGTTCGTCGCGGCAAGGTCGAGGCGGCGCTGTATTTCCGCGCCACCTCGGCGACTTCACCGGAACTGGAACTCAACGAGCCCCTGCTCGAACGGCTCATCGAGCAGGCCAACCAGGTCCGTCGGCGCCTCGCCGACGCTGCCGACATCAACGTCGTGGACCTGCTGCGCTGGCCCGGCGTGCTGCGCGAAGCGGAACGCGACACGACGCCACAGCTCGAGGCGGCACATGAACTCCTGGCCGAGGCACTGGCAGCACTCACAGAGTCACGCGGTAGCGAGGGCGGCCGGATCGCCGAGTTGCTGCTGGGGCGCTGCGAGGGCGTCGAGACGATAGCGAACGAGGTCAGCTCACGCCTGCCGGAGATCCGCGAGCGCATCAGGACCAGGTTGAACGACCGCCTGTCTCAAGTCGCCGTCGAGCCCAACTCGGACAGGCTGGAGCAGGAGATCGTCATCGCGCTGCAGAAGATGGACGTCGACGAGGAACTCGACCGGCTGCGCAGCCATGTCGTCGAGATGCGCAAGGTGATCGATGCGGACGAGCCCGCCGGGCGGCGCCTGGATTTCCTGATGCAGGAGTTCAACCGCGAGGCCAACACGCTGTCGTCGAAGTCCCAGGACGTCGAAACTACCCGCGCCGCCGTGGACATGAAGGTCCTGATCGAGCAGATGCGCGAGCAGGTGCAGAACGTCGAGTGACCTGACGGGTCGACGGCGGCGTTCGCAGCCACAGGAGCCGCAGCCGTGCTTCAGCCGGCGTCGTCGCGGCGCTCCCGCCGGGCAGCCCGCTTGCTCGCGCCGCGCAGCTGGCGCAGCGCGAAGATGACGAGCAGCAGAACCACGAACACGGCTCCGGCCCAGTCCTCGGCACCCCCGCGACCCAGCGCCTCGATCAGCGCCATGGTCATGACCAGTATCGCGACGCCGATGGCCACGGACTTGCTTAGCGCCGGACTTGCCGGCGGCTCTTGCCGGTCACGTCGTCCAGCGCGGCGTATCGAGGCGAGCCTTGACGGCCTTCTCTCGGCGCCGCGTGCCTGCTCGGGCCACGGCCAGGGATTGGCATCCCGCGCGGGCGGTGCCGGTGGTGGTGGCAAGCGCGTGATTTCGTTCGGTGCGTCTTTCGTTTGCATGACTCTAGCCCCGTCTTCCTCGCCAGCGTCAGCCCGTCGCCGATGGGCACCAGGCTGAGGTCCACCCGTTCGTCCGCCAGCAGCCTCTCGTTAAGACGCCGCAGCGCGAGCGTGTCCGGCGAACGATCAGACTCATCGGCCACCGCGCCGCTCCACAGCGTGTTGTCGATGGCAACCAGACCGCCCGGACGCACCAGTTTCAGTGCCCGCTCGTAGTAGCCGAGATAGTTGACCTTGTCCGCATCGATGAAGACGAAGTCGTAGCTGCCTGCCTCGCCCGCCGCAAGCCGTGCATCCAGCGTCTGCAGCGCCGGGGCAATGACCAGCTCGATCTTGTGCGTCACGCCGGCCGCTTCCCAGTGTCGCCGCGCTATTGACGTGTATTCCTCACTGACGTCGCAGGCGAGGATGCGCCCGTCATCGGGCAGGGCCAGCGCAACGGCCAGGCTGGAGTAGCCCGTAAAGACACCGACCTCGATGACCCGCCGTGCGCCCATCAGCCGGATGAGCAGCTGCATGAGCTGACCCTGCTCCGGCGAGATCTGCATGCGCGCACGGGGATGGGCCGCGGTCTCCTCCCGGAGCCTCGCGAGTGCGGGCAGGTCGCGAACGGATGCGCGGAGCAGGTAATCGTGGAGCCGCTCGTCCAGCCCTATCGTCATTCGTGACATGCGCTTGCTTCTCCGGCGGCCCGTCGCCGCCACTGACCTTAGATGTTAGCCTTTCCGAAAGCAGCGGCTGAGTCAAAACCGGGGAAGAGGGATATGTACATCGGCAGCGCAAGGCCCGCAGCGGTCCGCCTCGTTGTCGCGATCTCCCTGGTTGTCGCGCTCGCGTACGCCGAGCCGTCGGTCGCGGAACGGTCGCTGCGCGAGAGCGAGGCCGAACTCGTCCATTTCGCATTTGCCACACAGCTGGGAAGCGGCGTCTATTCCATAGGCGGGCGCACCGTACAGATCTATCGCCTGCCGTTCGCCTGGACGATCGCCGAGGCAGAAGCCGGCCGGCCGGGGATCCGGCTCCGGTTGCCCGCCACCCTGGGTATTTACGACTTCGAAGCGCGCGACGTGATCGAGTCGGGACTGCCGGACCGGCTCGACACCGTGAGCGCGCGCCGCCGGCCTCGAACTGGACTTCCCCCTGGCAGGCGACTGGCACCTCGTTCCGTACGCTGAAGCCGGCCGCGCCTGGGAACGGAGCAGCGACGCCGACGCGACGCTCTACTCGGCCTCGCTGCACGCGCGCCGGGAATGGTCGTCGGGCGAACAAGGACTTCAGGCTGAAGCACCGGGATCGTCTACGCCGCGCGTCAATTTCGACGGCGCCCAGGCGACCTCCGACCTGGTCGAAATTCGAAGCGGGCCTCGAGTCCAGGCGGCTGGCCGGCTTCCAACTTGCGGGCGGCGGGGCCGACGTCGGGCTCTACCTGCTCGCCGAATGGTATGTCGACCGGCCCGGCGAACCTGTCGTGGTTCGTGCGGCCCGGAGAGCACTCCCGATGCAGTTCGAGGTCGGGCTTCACCCTCGGCGGCAGGCCGCGGATGAGGATCTGGAAACTGCCGCTGCCGCGGATGGGCCTCGGCTACCGTTTCGGCGACGGAATATCGGTCTACAGGCTGGTGCTCGGCGCTCCCTTCTGAGCTGCGACGCGGCCGTGGCGACGTTGATCCGCCTGCAGCAGCCCCCATAGCGTGACAATGCGCCGCCATCGGAACTGCCCGTGAACTCCGTCTGCCTCGCCTCCCAATTACCCGCCAGGTGGCCCGTGACTGGTCGCTGGTGCTGCACGCGGTCGGCGTCCGGCACGAATTGCTCACCACCGTCTGACGGCGGCGAACTGTGGATCGGGCCAGCCGACCATGCCCGCGCCGCCCGGGAAATCGAGCGCTACCTGCGCGAAAACCACGGCCAGCCCGTGACCCCGGTGTCGTGGCCGAGGTATCGGCACGCGCTCTGGGGAGTCGTGGCCTACGCGGCCGTGCTGATCGCCGTCACCGCCGCGGCGCTGTACCGGGTTGGGCGAACGCAACTGGGTCAATCGCGGCGTGCTCGAGATCGGTCTGATCGACCGCGGCGAATGGTGGCGCGTATTCACGGCCCTGACCCTGCACGCCGACCTCGAGCACCTGCTGGCCAACCTGGCTTTCGGCGTGCTGTTCGCCTACCCCGCCAGCCAGTTCGTCGGCGTGGGGGTTGCCTGGCTGGCCATCGTGCTGGCAGCCGGCGCTGCCAACGCCATCGACATGGTCCTGCATCCGCCCACGCACTCCGTGCTCGGCGCATCGACCGCCGTGTTCGCCGCCCTCGGTCTCGCCTCCGCGTTTTCGTGGCGACGCCGCGCCTCGGCGCTCCTGACCTGGATGCAGCGCGCCTCGCCGTTGGTGGCCGGTGTCGCTTTGCTCGCCTTCACGGGTGTCGGCGGCGAGCGGACTGACGTGCTGGCGCATGTCCTCGGTTTCCTGGCCGGGGTCGCCAGTGGCTTCGGGCTGGCACATGCCCCCCTGCCGCCCCCGGGGCGGAGCGGGCCGCAATGGCTCGCGGCGACCGTCGCGCTGGTCTTGCTCGTAACCGCCTGGGCAGCCGCCCTTTCCTAGCCAGGCCGGTCCCCCGTGTGACCTGCTTCGCAGGCCCGATGCGACCGCGGAGAGTCCGCATGGAAGCTTGTGGTGCACCGCAATAAAATAGGCGTGGGATCCAAGGAGGAGCCCGTCATGGACGCACCAATCACGATCTTTCTGTTTACCCCGATCTTCCTGTCTTCTGGTCGGAACGCCGGCGTTGATCTGGCTGCTGAGGAAACACTAGGCCTATCTTCCGGCAATTTCCGCTATCTAGAAGGTATTTGCACCGATCTAGCCTCTAAGTTCGCTTAGTTCCGGCCATCGAGTCCCCTTTCCGTCACTCGAAACCGCTGTCCCGCGGCCCGCCGGCGGACCGACGGCTCCCGGCACGACCCGGCTTGGCACCGGGCGGCGACTCGCGCATCCTTCCCGCCCCGACCATGACCAATGGCCGAGAGATGACCGAAGCAAGCAGAGCTCGCGGGCGGCTGTTCGTGATCGCCGCAGCCATCGGGCACCGGCAAGACCAGCCTCGTGCGTGCCCTGATGAAACGCGAACCGACGCTCGCCTTCTCGGTGTCCTTCACCACGCGCCCGCGGCGACCGAACGAGGTCGAGGGCCGCGACTACCACTTCGTATCGGCCGGGAAATTCCTGGAAATGGTCGCCGAGCGACGCGTTCATCGAGCACGCGGAGGTCTTCGGCAACCACTACGGCACGGGCCGCGCCCAGATCGACTCCGCACTCGCCCAGGGACAGGACCTGATCCTGGAGATCGACTGGCAGGGTGCGCGGCAGGTGCGGGCCAGGCTGCCGGAAACCGTCGACGTCTTCATCCTGCCGCCGTCCCGCGCCATCCTCGAGCAGCGGCTGCGCAACCGGCGGACCGACAGTCCCGCGGTCGATCGAGCGCCGGCTGCGCGACTCGGTCGAGGAAATCTCCCACTGGGCCGAGTTCCGCTACGTGGTGGTCAACGACGATTTCGATACCGGCGCTGGACGACCTGACCGCCATCGTCCGCGGCCAGGGCGATGGGCTGCCGGAAGCGATCGCGCCGGGCTGGCCGAACTGGCCGCCGGCCTGCTTGGCGGCGCCGATCCATCGAGTGCTGGCTCCGCGCGGGGCGATAGGCTATTCTGTCAGGCCATATTGCTGAATTTCACTGGTTTTCCCATGGCCCGAATCACCGTCGAAGATTGCCTGAAGAACATCGATAACCTGTTCGACCTCGTCCTCCTGGCCTCGAAGCGTTCGCGGCAGCTGGCGAATGGCGCCGAAGCGCGGGTCGAGTGGGAGAACGACAAGCCGACGGTGGTGGCGTTGCGCGAGATCGCCGAAGGCGAGGTCACCATGGACCTGCTCGACGAGCCGGAGCCCGAGCCGGAGCCGGAATTCATTCCGGAGAACCCGCTCGACCTGGCCGCCGACTTCCGCGCGCCACAGCTCGGCCTGGGAGACTGATGCCCGGGGCACCGTGCCCCATGAGCTACGCCTCCACACTGCTGGGATTCCTGCCGGGCGGCCGACGCGCTCCCGGAATCGCGCAGCTCATTTCCAAGCTCGAGTCCTACCTGCCGCCCGATCACGTCGACCGGGTGCGCGAGGCCTACGAGTACGCCGAGGCCGCCCACAAGGGGCAGAAGCGCCGCTCCGGCGAGCCCTATATCACGCATCCCGTGGCGGTCGCCGACGTGCTGGCCGACCTGCGCATGGACGGCGCCACCATCGCCGCCGCCATCCTGCATGACGTGGTCGAGGACACCGGCGCCTCGACCCAGGAGATCGCCGAGCGCTTCGGCCAGGAAATCGCCGAAATCGTCGACGGCGTCACCAAGCTCGACCAGATCCAGTTCAAGAACCGCCAGGAGGCGCAGGCGGAGAGCTTCCGCAAGATGCTGCTGGCGATGGTGCGCGACATCCGCGTGATCATGGTCAAGCTCGCCGACCGCGTGCACAACATGCGCACCCTCGGCGCCATGCCGCCGGCCAAGCGCCGCCTCGTGGCGCGCGAGACGCTCGACATCTACGCGCCGATCGCCAACCGCCTCGGCATCCACTCGATCAAGCTGGAACTCGAGGAACTCGGCTTCAAGTCGCTGTACCCGAAGCGCTACCGGGTCATCGAGCGCGAAGTGAAGCGCGCCCGCGGCAACCAGAAGGAGTTCCTGCCCAAGATCACCAGCAACCTGGGCAAGGCGCTCGCGCGGCCGGCATCGAGGGAACGGTCGAGGCGCGCGAGAAGCACCTGTTCAGCGTCTACGCCAAGATGCGCCGCAAGCGGGTCGCGCTCGAGCGAGGTCATCGACGTCTTCGGCGTCCGCGTCGTCGTCGGCACCGTCGACGAGTGCTACCGGGTGCTCGGCCTGGCGCATGCGCCTGTACCGGCCGATGCCCGGCCGCTTCAAGGACTACATCGCCATCCCGCGGGTCAACGGCTACCAGTCGCTGCACACGACGCTGTTCGGGCCGAACGGCATGCCCATCGAGGTGCAGATCCGCACGACGGAAGATGCACGAAATGGCAGAGTCCGGCATCGCCGCGCACTGGTCCTACAAGACCGGTGAAACGGACGGCCTGGCACGCCAGGAGCGCGCGCGCGAGTGGCTGAAGAACGTCGCGCAGCTGCAGGAAGCGTCGGCCGAGGAAGTGCTCGAGAGCGTCAAGGTCGACCTGTTCCCGGACAAGGTCTACGTGTTCACGCCCAAGGGCGACATCATGCGGCTGCCGCGCGGCGCGACCTGCGTCGACTTCGCCTACGCCGTGCACACCGGCGTCGGCAACCACTGCGTCGCCGCCAAGGTCGACCGCAGGCTCGCGCCGCTGCGGACCGTGCTCAGGAACGGCCAGACCGTCGAGGTGATCACCGCGAAAGGCGCCCAGCCGAACCCGGCCTGGGCCAGTTTCGTCGTCTCGGCCAAGGCGCGCGCGGCCATTCGCACCTACCTGAAGGGCCTCAAGCGCGGCGAGGCCGTCGATCTCGGCGCGCGCCTGCTCAACCAGGCGCTCGAGGAGTTCAAGCTGTCGATTCGCTCCCTTGCCGGCCGGACGCCTGGACCAGGTCGCGCAAGCGCTCAACATGGCGACGGGCGCCGAGCTACTGGAAAGAATCGGACTCGGCGAGCGCGCCGGCGCCGCTGATCGCGCGCCGCCTGCTGCCACGCGGCGAGGACATGCCGGAAGCGGCCCGCAGCAGCCGCTGTCGATCGCGGGCACCGAGGGCCTGGTCGTGTCCTATGCGCGCTGCTGTTTCCCGATCCCGCCGGATGCGATCGTCGCCTACCTGTCGAGCGGCCGCGGCGTCGTCATCCACCGCGACAACTGCGGCAACGTGGCGGGCTTCCGCAAGCAGCCGGAGAAGTGGATTCCCGCGGTCTGGGAAAGGCAGCCGAACCGCACTTTCAGCTCCGAGATCCGGGTACACGTGTCGAACCGCATGGGCGTCCTGGCGCAGGTCGCCGCGCAGATTGCCGCGCAGGAAACCAACATCGACCACGTCAACGTCACGACGGAAGGCGACCAGACTTCGGTGATCACGCTCGAGATCGAGGTGAGGGAGCGTTCGCACCTCGCCAAGGTGATCCGCGCCATCAAGACCATGTCGGATGTGCTCAGCGTGGAGCGGACGCTGGCGTGAGGCCGTGAGCGGATGGCGGATAGCGGATAGCGGATAGCGGATAGCGGATGGGCAGAATATCGTGACGTGGTGAGTCCTGAAGCCGCCACTGCCTTCTTACGACTCACGACTCACGACTCACCGCTCACGGACAACCGTTCACTGCTTTCCGCTCGCTTTCTTTCTATCCGCTATCCGCTATCCGCTATCCGCTAGAATCATCGGCACCCTCTTCCCACACCGGTGCCGCCATGTCCCGCGAAACCATCTCCACCGACAGCGCCCCCAGGGCCATAGGCCCTTACTCACAGGCCGTCCGAGCCGGGAACACCGTCTACCTGTCGGGCCAGATACCGCTCGACCCCGCGACGGGAGAGTTGGTCGACGGCGGATTCGAGTCCGAAACGCGCCGCGTCTTCGATAACCTGCGGGCAGTCGCCGCGGCGGCCGGCGCAACCCTCGACCATGCGGTGCGCGTGACGATCTACCTGACGGACATCGGCAAGTTCCCCATCGTCAACGGCATCATGGCGGAGTACTTCAACGAGCCCTACCCGGCGCGCGTCACGATCGGCGTGGCCTCGCTTCCAAAAGGCGCGGCGGTCGAGGTGGACTGCGTCCTTGTCAGCTAAACGTAGCGGAAGCGGCAAACATCACGCCGGGCCGGACTCCGCGCCGGCCCCAGCAGGCGCCGGGGTGGGCCCGGGTCCCTCTTCAGAGTCCCGTCCCGTAACGGCGCTCAAGGGGGTGGGCTACTCGCTCGCGCAGCGGCTCGCCAAGCTCGGCGTCGAGACGGTCCAGGACCTGCTGTTCCTGCTGCCGCTGCGCTACGAGGATCGCACGCGCGATCGTGCCGATCGGTTCCCTCAAGCCCGGCGACCGCGCGGTCGTCGAGGGCGAGATCCAGCTGGCCGAGGTGGTGTTTCGCAAGAAGCGCACCCTGCTCGTACGACTCGCCGATGGCACCGGCTTCCTCACGCTTCGTTTCTTCCATTTCTCCGGCGCGCAGCAGGAGCAGCTGCAGCGGGGCGCGCGCCTGAAGTGCTTCGGCGAGGTGCGCCGGGGTCCCGTCGGCCTGGAGATCGTCCACCCGGAGTACCGGCGCGCCGACGCACGCGATGCCCAGGCCGTCGAGGACGTGCTGACGCCCGTCTATCCGGCGACCGAGGGCGTGCAGCAAGGACGCCTGCGGGTACTGACCGCGCTGGCACTCAAGGAAGTGGCCGACTCGAGCGTGCGCGACTGGCTTCCGCCCGAGCTGCTGCAGGACCTCCGCCTGCCTTCGCTCAACGCCGCGCTGGAATACGTGCACCGGCCGCCTCCCGACGCGCCGCTCGGCCTGCTCGCCGCCGGAAAGCACCCCGCGCAGCGCCGGCTGGCCTTCGAGGAACTGCTCGCCCACCAGCTGTCGCTGCGACTGCTGCGCCGCGAAGTTCGGCGCGACCCGGCCTGGCCGCTGCCGGGACCCGGCGCGCTCGAGGACAGGTTGCTGCAGTCGCTGCCGTTCTCGCTGACCGGCGCGCAGCAGCGCGTGCTGGCGGAAGTGCGCGCGGATCTCGCACGGACCAACCCGATGCTGCGGCTCGTCCAGGGCGACGTCGGCAGCGGCAAGACGGTGATCGCCGCGCTGGCCGCCCTGCGTGCGGTCGAGGCCGGCTACCAGGCGGCGCTGATGGCCCCGACCGAGCTGCTTGCCGAGCAGCACTGGCAGAATTTTGATCGCTGGCTGAAGCCGCTGGGCCTCGACGTGGGGCTGCTGTCCGGCAGGCTCACCGGGCAAGGCGCGCCAGGGCGCACTCGGCGCGATCGCGGCGGGACGGCGTGCCGGTGATCGTCGGGACGCATGCCCTGTTCCAGGAGGGCGTGCGCTTCGGCCGCCTGGCGCTGGCCGTCATCGACGAGCAGCACCGCTTCGGGGTGCACCAGCGCCTGTCCCTGCGCGAGAAGGGCATGAGCGAGGGGCGCTTCCCGCACCAGCTGATCATGACGGCGACGCCGATCCCGCGAACGCTGGCGATGACGGCTTACGCCGACCTCGACGTTTCCGTCATAGACGAGTTGCCGCCCGGCCGGACGCCGGTCACCACGGTCGTCCTGCCGGAGTCGAGGCGCGACGAAGTCGTCGCGCGAATCCACGCCGCCGTCGGCGAGGGGCGGCAAGCGTACTGGGTCTGTCCGCTGATCGAGGAATCCGACCTGCTGGAGGCGCAGGCCGCCGAAGACACGGCCGCCGTGCTGGCCGGCGCGCTTCCCGGAATCAACGTGGCGCTGGTGCACGGCCGCATGCCCGGCCCTGAGAAGGAGCGGACCATGGCCCGCTTCAAGGCCGGCGAAATCGGCCTGCTCGTCGCCACGACCGTCATCGAGGTCGGCGTGGACGTGCCTAACGCGAGCCTGATGGTGATCGAGAACGCCGAACGCATGGGGCTGGCCCAGTTGCACCAGTTGCGCGGCCGGGTCGGGCGCGGCGAGCACGCGAGCAGCTGCGTGCTGCTCTACCACGCGCCGCTGTCGGAGACGGCGCGCGAGCGACTCAGGGTCATGCGGGAGACCACGGACGGCTTCGAAGTGGCGCGCCGGGACCTGGAATTGCGGGGCCCGGGCGAGCTGCTGGGCACCCGGCAGACCGGGCTCATGCAGATGAAGGTTGCCGACCTGATGCGCGACGCCGACCTGCTTCCCCGGGTCCAGCAGGCGGCGGAGGTGATGCTGGAGCGACATGCGGCTAACATTGCACCGCTCAAGCGGCGCTGGATCGGCGCCGGCACCCGTTACGGCAAAGTATGACCGCGCTTCCCATCCCTGCTGCCCCCGATGTCGCCAGCACGCCGCGCTGGACGCGAGAGATCGCGGATCTCGGCGCGGGACCGATCGCGCGCTCCTGGCTGACCGAGTCCGGGCTGCTCACCGAGCGGGTCCGCGCGGCGTGCCCCGGTGAATTCGGCCTGCGGATCGTAAGCGAGCGGCTCGGCCTGCTTTCGCCCGCCGACGCCCTCGCGCTGGCCGTGACCGACCTGTCCGGGTTCATACGCGAGATCGAGCTCACCTGCGATACGACCGCCGCCATCTTCGCGCAGACGCTGGTGCCGGCCGCGACGCTGGCCGCGGAACCGTGGCTGTCGGCGCTGGGCCGGGACGCGCTGGGACCGCGCCTGGCCAGGATGGGCGGGGCGCTGCGCGAGCCCCTCGAATTCGCGCGCCTTGGGCCGGCCGACGAATTGTTCCGCCGGGCGCTGCGCAGGCCCGCTCCCGTACCCGTTGCACTCTGGGCCCGTCGCGCGCGCTACCGGCTCGCGACTCATTGCCTGATCGTGCAGGAAGTGTTCCTCACGGGCGCCGGCGAATGAGTGCCGAATTCCGCCCCGCCCCGCCGCCTCGGCCGCGCCGGGACCCGACCTACAAGCCGGCCTACAAGCCGACGCCGCTGCGCGACGGTTGGCGCGCGCTCGTCCACACGCTGTCGGACTACGCGCAGCTGATGCGCCTGCATCGACCCATCGGGATCTGGCTGCTGATGTGGCCGGCACTGTGGGCGTTATGGGTCGCCGGAGACGGCCGTCCGGACGCGCAGGTCTTCATCATATTCATGGTGGGCGTGCTCGTGATGCGCTCGGCCGGTTGCGTGATCAACGACTACGCCGACCGCGAGTTCGATCCGCAGGTCCGGCGGACGGCAGACCGGCCACTGGCCTCGGGGCGGATGCAACCGGGCGAGGCGCTGACGCTGTTTGTCGGCCTCGGCCTCGTCGCCACGGGCCTGGCCCTGTTGCTCGACCCTCTTGCCCAGCTGTATGCGGTCGGCGGTGCACTTCTGGCGGTGACCTACCCCTTCGCCAAGCGCTACGTGCAACTGCCGCAGTTCTATCTCGGGGTCGCCTTCGCGTGGTCGATTCCCATGGCGTTCGCGGCGCTCACCGGCGCCGTCCCGAAAATCGCCTGGCTGATGCTGGTGACCGTCGTGCTGTGGGCAGCCGTCTACGACACCATGTACGCGATGGTCGACCGCGAGGACGACCTGCGCATCGGCCTGAAATCCACCGCCATCCTGTTCGGTGACGCCGATCGCGCCATCATCGCCGCGATGCAGGCGATGGTCCTGCTGGCGCTGTACCTCGTCGGCGAGGAAGCTGGCCTCGGCAGCTGGTATCGCGCTGGAATCGGGGTGGGTGCGGTGTTCTTCCTGTACGAACAGTGGCTGATCCGCGATCGCGATCCCGATAGCTGCTTCCGTGCCTTCAACAACAACCACTATTTCGGCATGGTTGTCTTCATCGGCATCGCGCTCGACTACCTGTTTCGATGAAGCGCTGGCTCCGCTTGTCGGTGCAACTGGCCGCGCTGGTCCTGGCGGCGCTGGCGATCCACGCCTGGCAGACGCGCGACATGCTGCCGGCAGGCCAGCGGATCATGGCGCCATCGTTCCTGCTGGCCGACGTTGCAGGGCGGCCCCTTGCGAGCGCGTCGCTGGCCGGCAGGCCGGTCGTGCTCTACTTCTTTGCGCCCTGGTGCCATGTCTGCGCCGCCAGCGCGCCGCAGCTGCGCTGGTTCGACCGCTGGTTCGGCGACTCGACCCAGGTGGTCCTCGTTGCACTCGACTACGAGTCGCCGGCCGAGGTGAGCGCCTGGACTCGCGCGCACGACGTCGGGCTGCCGGTCCTGCTGGGCGACCCGGAACTTGCGGCCGCCTACAGGATCCGCGGCTACCCCACCTACTATGTACTCGACAGCCGCGGACGGATTGCCGGGAGGGATTTCGGCCTCACGACGGTCGCCGGTCTCTGGTGGCGCACCCTGGGGCTGTCGCAGTGAGCCGGGGCCTGTGCGACCCTCGGCAGCTGGCGGGTGCGGCGCTGGCCGCGCTGGCCTGGCTGGCGTCGCCGCAAGTGGCCGCCAGTGACGATTACGCCGCTGCGAGACAGGAGTTTGCGGCCGCCTACGCGCGGGCCGAAGCCGGACGCGGGCCACCGGAGGCCGGCGACAGCGAGGCGCTCGTCGCCTACCCGCTCTATCCCTACGTCCAGGCAGCGAGGATTCGCGCCGCGCTGGCCGCCGCGCCTGCGCCGGCCACGGCGCTGCCGGTAGACGATACGGCACGGCAGTTTCTGGCCGCGCACGGCGACGAACCGGTCGGGCGAATTGTCCGGCGCGCGTGGCTGCCATCGCTGGCCGCGCGACGCCAGTGGCGGGAATTCCTGGAAACCTATGCGCAGGCAAGATCCACGGACCAGCCGCTGCGCTGCCAGGCCATCGCTGCGCGCATGGCGCTGGGCCAGAAGCAGGGACTCGAAGAAGCGGTCATCGCCGAGTGGCTGACGCCGAGAAGCGCCGCCGACGCCTGCGACCCGGCCTTCGACTGGCTGAAGGCCCGGGGCACGCTGGACGATACGCTCGTGGAACGACGCGCCCGGCTAGCCCTCGCCGAAGGCGAGACACGCCTGGCCAGATGGCTGGCGAAGTCGCTTGCGCCGGAACGGGCGCGGCCGCTGCGCGACTGGGCGCTGCTGATCGAGTCGCCCCAGGCGGCGATCGACGCACTGCTCGCCTCGCCGTCGACGCCGGTCGAGGACGCGGCGTTGCTCGACGGCTGGAGCCGGCTGGCACGTCGGAATCCCGCGGCCGCGGTCGATCGCTTCGACGCGCTGGTCCAGGCACGCAAGCTGGATGCCTCCAGGGCCAGCCCCTACGCCCGCGCGCTGGCCCTGGGCCTGGCCTGGAGCCGCCAGCCCGAGGCGCTGGAATACTTTGCGAAAGTCGCTGCTGCCGACTTCGACGACATTGCGCTCGAGTGGCAGGTTCGTGCCGCCCTCTGGGCCGGCGACTGGGCACGCGTTGCGCGCGGCGTCGGCGTCATGCCCGCTGCGCTGGCCGCCGACACGCGCTGGCGCTACTGGGCGGCGCGCGCGCAGGAAGCCCTCGGAAACATCGACCAGGCGCGAACGCTCTACGCCGGGGTCACATCGACCGACAACTGGTTTGCCGTGCTTGCCGCGGCCCACCTCGGCGAGACCTTCGCGCCGCACCCCAGGCCGCTTGCCTACGAGCCGGACACGGTTCCCGCTCTCGAGCGCTCCGCGCCGTTCCTGCGGGCCCGCGAGCTGCTGAAGTCGGACCTGCCGTCGCTGGCGCAGGCCGAATGGAATGTGGGCTACCAGGCGCTGGATTCATCGGCCCGGCCGGCCGCGGTGATCATGGCCAGCCGCTGGGGCTGGCACTTCCAGTCGATCGCCTCGGCGGCCCAGCTTGCGGTGTTCGACGACTACACGCTGCTCTTTCCCCGACCCTTCGAACGGCCGGTGGCCGAAGGCGTGAAAGCGAGCCGGCTGCCGTCGACCCTCATCTACTCGGTCATCCGGCAGGAGAGCCTCTACCAGCCGTGGGCGGTCTCCGGGGCGGGCGCGATCGGCCTGATGCAGCTGTTGCCGACGACCGCCCGGCGCACCGCCAACGCGATGGGCAGGTCCCGGCCGACTCACGAAGCGCTGGCGCGACCGGAGATCAACGTGCCGCTGGGCGCGGGTTTCCTCGCGCAGCTCATCGATCGCTTCGACGGCCAGGTGGTGCTGGCGCTCGCCAGCTACAACGCCGGGCCGGGCGCGACCCGGCGCTGGCTGCCCGACGCCTCGATGGACATGGACGTCTGGGTGGAGAACATCCCGTACAACGAAACGCGCAGCTACGTGCAGCGCATCATGTGGTACAGCGTCGTGTTCGAGTGGCTCGAGGACGGCGAACCCGAGGACGCAAGCCCCTGGCTGGAGAAGGTGAGGCCGGTCGACTGAACGGTGCCAGGCACCTCTTGAGTTTCAGGCCCGCGCCACCGCCCACACCTCGACCCAGTCGGCGCCGCCGGCTTTCAGCGCCCGTGCCAGTTCCTCGACCGTGCTGCCCGTGGTCAGGACGTCGTCGACGATCGCCACCCTGCTGAACCCGAGCGGCCTGGCAAGCTCGAACGCGCCATGCAGATTGCGGCGCCGCGCAACAGCGTCGAGGCCGGCCTGCCCGGCCGTGGCCCGGATGCGGCGGGCGGCATCGTAGACGACGGGCAGTTCCAGTTCCCTGGAGGCGGCCCGGGCGATTTCCATCGCCTGGTTGAAGCCCCGACGAGCCTCGCGCCCACGATGCAGCGGCACCGGCACGAGCGCCTGGACGTGAATCGCGTGCGCGGCGAGCGCGCGCCGCCCAAGGAGGGTCCCAAGCACCCTCGCCGCCGCGATGTCGCCACCGTACTTCATGCGCCGGACAATCCAGTCCAGCGGGTGCTTGTAGAGGAAGGCCGCGAAGGCCGCGTCGAAGTCCCGCGGATTCTGCAGGCAGCTGCCGCACAGGAACCTGTCCGGCTGCGGCAGGGGCATCGCGCAGCCGGTGCAGGCCGGCAGGTCGCGCGACAGGTCCGCCTCGCAGTCCCGGCACAGATCGAGCGCCGGCGGCTGTCCCGCATCCAGGCACAGCAGGCAGCGGGGCGGGAAAATCCGTGCCAGGACAAGGTCATACAGGCCGTAAACCCGGAAACCGGTCCCAGGTTGACAGCCAAACAGGCGCTCCCAATACTTCCCCGACGTCATGCCAGACAGCCTGCACCCGCGGCAGGCCGGCGCGGCATCCCGTTTCCGGCCTGAAGGATGAAATTCTCATGAATGTCGACACCGCCCGCCTCGGCGAGATCCGCTCGAACTGGACGCTCGACGAAGTACGCAGCCTGTTCGCCCTGCCCTTCGCGGACCTCGTGTTCCACGCGCAGTCCGTCCACCGCCGCAACTTCGACCCGAACGAGGTCCAGGTCTCGACACTCCTGTCCATCAAGACGGGCGCCTGCCCCGAGGACTGCGCCTACTGCCCGCAGAGCGTCCGTTACGACACGGGACTCGAGCGCGAGGAACTCATGGCGGTCCAGGAAGTCGTCGACCGGGCACGGACCGCGCGCGACGCTGGCGCGACCCGCTTCTGCATGGGCGCGGCCTATCGCAGCCCCAAGGATCGGGACCTTCGGGTCGTCATGGAAATGGTTCGCGGCGTCCGAGAACTCGGCCTCGAGACCTGCGCCACGCTCGGCATGCTGACGCCCGTGCAGGCGGCCGCGCTGAAGGACGCGGGACTCGACTACTACAACCACAACCTCGACACCTCGGCCGAGTTCTACGACAGGATCATCACGACCCGGACCTTCCAGGATCGCCTCGACACGCTCGCAGCCGTGCGCGAGGCGGGCATCAACGTCTGCAGCGGCGGCATCCTCGGCATGGGCGAAAGCGAGGGAGACCGCGCGGCGATGCTGCACACGCTCGCAACGATGCCGCAGCACCCGGAAAGCGTGCCGATCAACCAGCTGGTGCAGGTCGAGGGCACGCCGCTGGCCGGCAGCGCGCCGCTCGATCCGATCGAGTTCGTTCGCTGCATCGCCGTGGCGAGGATCCTCATGCCGCGCTCCCACGTCCGGCTGTCCGCCGGCCGCAGCGAGATGAGCGACGAGATGCAGGCCTTGTGTTTCCTCTGCGGCGCGAACTCCATCTTCTACGGGGAGCGGCTGCTCACCACGGGCAATCCCGACGTCGAACGCGACCAGCAGCTGTTCGCGCGGCTGGGGATCCGGCCGGAGTCGGTGCCAGGCACCTCTTCCACCGAACACGCTGTCGGCCTCAACCTGCCGGAGGCGTCAGAACCCGCCCTCACCCTGCGGGGCACGGCGTTCAAGGCGGCTGCCTGCACCAAGCGGGGCCAGGGTGGGCTCTGACCCCGCTTCCACGCTCGACGCCCTGCGCGCGGCCGGACTCTACCGTCGTCGCCGTATCGTCGAAGGTCGCGCGCGCGGCGCACGGCAGGTCGTGGACGGACGCGAGACGCTGGTGTTCTGCTCCAACGACTACCTGGGACTCGCCCAGGACCCGCGAATCGCAGAGACCTTCGCGCAAGCCGCTTCCGACTACGGGGTAGGCAGCGGTGCGTCCCACCTGGTCACCGGCCATCATCGCGAACACCACGCACTCGAGGAAGCGCTCGCGGAATTCACGGGACGCCAGCGAGCGCTGCTGTTCTCCACGGGTTACATGGCGAACCTTGGCGTCGCCTGCGCGCTGGCCGACCGCGGCGACAGCGTGCTCGAGGATCGTCTCAATCACGCCTCGCTGCTGGACGCGGGACTGCTTTCGGGCGCGCGTTTCTCGCGCTTCCCGCACGCGGACGCCGCTGGACTCCGGCGGCGCCTCGAGCGCGGCGACCGCGGCCGGGCGCTGGTGCTCACCGACGGCGTGTTCAGCATGGACGGAGACCTGGCCCCCCTGCCCACGATGGCGGCGGCTTGTACAAGCTTCCGGGCCACGCTGGTCGTCGATGACGCCCACGGCCTGGGCGTGCTGGGCGCAACCGGGCGCGGGACACTGGAACACTTCGGTATCGGGTCCGCGGAAGTGCCCGTGCTGGTCGGGACTTTCGGCAAGGCCTTCGGCACCTTCGGCGCCTTCGCAGCCGGCGACCAGGAACTCGTGGAGCTTCTCATCCAGCGCGCCCGCACCTACATCTACACGACGGCGCTGCCGCCGGCCGTCGCCGCCGCCACGCGGACGGCGCTGTCGATCGTGCAGTCGGAGCCGTGGCGACGCGAGCGCGCACTCGCCCATGCCGCGCGATTCCGCCAGCTGGCGATGCAGGCCGGCCTGCCGCTCGGCGATTCGTTGACGCCGATCCAGCCGATCCTGCTCGGGGCGCCCGGCATCGCCACGGCGGCAAGCGAGGCACTGCTGGAGCGAGGCTTTCTCGTCGCCGCGATACGGCCCCCCACGGTGCCCGCGGGTAGCTCGCGGCTGCGGGTGACGCTTTCCGCCGCCCATGAGGAAGAGGACGTGGAGCGGCTGGTGGAAGCGTTGGCTGACGTTCTTCAGAGGTGCCAGGCACCGTTTCGAGGAGGGGACAGTCCCCATGCGGGGACCGTCCCCGTCGAAACGGTGCCTGGCACCCCCGACATTCCATGACGCTGTACGCCGAAACCGTGGGTACCGGCCCCGACGTCGTGCTGCTGCACGGTTGGGGTCTGCATGGCGGCCTGTTCGCCCCGCTGGCGGCCGCGCTGTCCGTTCGCCATCGGGTCACCTGCATCGACCTGCCGGGTCATGGCAGGAGCCCGTTCGACCCCGCGTTCAACGATCTGGCCGGCCTCGCGCGGGCGGTCGACCTGGCACTGCCACCCGCCTGCACACTCGTCGGCTGGTCGCTCGGGGGGACGGTGGCCGCGCAGCTCGCGGCGACCGATCGCCCGAAGATCGAGCGACTGGTGCTCGTCGCCACCACGCCGCGCTTCGTGCGCGACGCGTCCTGGGCTCATGGGCTGGCCCCGGCCGTCGTGGACGAATTCGCAGTACAGCTCCGTCGCGACTATCGGGAACTGATACGCCGCTTCCTGTCGCTCCAGGCTCGTGGAGACGAGAAGCAGGTCGCCCTGCTCAGGCAGTTGCGCGCCGCCGTCTTCGAACATGGCGAGCCGGACCCCGCGGCGCTCGACGCCAGCCTGACGGTGCTGACGGAGTCGGACCTCCGGAGCATCGTCGGTAACATCTCCGTTCCCACGCTGGTCATCGCCGGCGAATACGACCGGCTGACGCCGCCCGCGGCGTCGAGCTGGATGGCCGCGAACATCCGCGATGCACGCCTGAGCCTGCTGAAGGGGGCCGGACACGCTCCCTTTCTGTCGCATGCCGACGAGTTCCTCGGGGAGCTGCTCGGATTCCTGCCCGCCGAGCCTGGTCGGCAGGAGTACGCATGAGCGGCAAGGTCTTCGAGATCGACCTCGCCGCGGTACGCCGTTCGTTCGATCGCGCCGCGCGAGGCTACGACGAGGCGGCCGTGCTGCAGGCCGAGGTGCGGGGCAGGCTGCTCGAGCGCCTGGACTACGTGAACCTCGAGCCGGAGGTGATCCTCGACGTCGGCTGCGGCACCGGACATTCGTCGCGGGCGCTGAAGGACCGGTTCCCGGGCGCCCGGGTCGTCGCGCTCGACCTCGCCGAGGGCATGCTCGCCGAGACGGCGAAGCGCCAGTCCTGGCGCCGCCGTTTCGCGCGCGTCTGCGGCGATGTCGCGCGATTGCCGCTCGCCGACGCCTCGATCGACCTCGCGTTTTCGAACCTGACGCTGCAGTGGTGCCCGGATCCGGACGTCGCCTTCGCCGAGTTGCGCCGCGTGCTCCGACCCCGCGGGCTGCTGAACTTCACGACCTTCGGCCCGGACACGCTGGCCGAGCTCCGCGAGGCCTGGGCGCAGGCGGACGGGTACACGCACGTCAGCCGGTTCGCCGACATGCACGAGCTGGGCGATGGGTTGGTCAGGACCGGTCTGGCCGAGCCCGTCCTGGACGTGGAGCGATTCACGCTCACCTACACCGACGTTCTCGGCCTGATGCGCGACCTGAAGGCCATCGGCGCGCACAATGCGGCGGCCCAACGGCCGCGCGGCCTGACGGGCCGCGGCCGGCTGCGCGCGATGGAGGCCGCCTACGAGCTAAGGCGCCGGGATGGCGTTCTGCCCGCCACCTACGAGGTCGTGTTCGGCCAGGCCTGGGGACCGGCCGGGCAGCCGACGCGCGGCCGTCGCAGCGGTGAGTTCAGCATTGCGCCCGACGCGATCGGGCGGATGAAGCGTGGGGCCTGATAGTCATGCGGCACGATTTCTTCGTAACGGGAACTGACACCGGCGTCGGCAAGACGCTGGTCAGCGCGGCGCTGCTGCGTGCCCTGGGCCGGCAACGGCTTGCGGTCGCCGGCATGAAGCCCGTCGCCTCGGGCTGCGCTGCCACGCCCGGCGGCCTGCGCAACGACGACGCGCTGGTCCTGCAGGCGGAAAGTTCGCGGCCATGGCCCTATCAGACCATCAACCCCTATGCCTTCGAGCCGGCCATCGCTCCCGAGCTGGCGGCAAGGGAGGCGGGCGTCGCGGTCAGCCTCGACACGATAGAGACGGCTTTCGAGAGCCTTCAGGGCGGCAGCGACGCGGTGATCGTCGAGGGCGCCGGAGGCTTCCTGGTGCCACTCGGGGCCGGCCTGTCCTTCGCCGACCTGCCCTCGGCCCTCGGGCCTCGACGTCATCCTGGTCGTGGGCCTCCGGCTCGGCTGCGTGAACCACGCGCTGCTGACCGCCGAGGCCGTCCGCAGCCGCGGCCTGACGCTCGCCGGCTGGGTGGGGAATGTCGATCGACCCGGATTTCGAGAGGCTCGAGGCCAACCTCGACAGCCTCGGGCAGCGGCTGGACGCCCCGCGCCTCGGAGTCATCGGTTACCTCGATCCCCCCGACATCGGCCTGGCGGCCGACGCGCTCACGGGGCTGCCAGGCGTCGGCATCATGCCGCGGGGCTGACCCGCAACGCTGGCACTCCAGGCACGCGAGTGCCAACCGTTGCTTCCTCAGACAAGCTGACCCCCAGGCTGCGCGATTCGCGTATTCCCGTGGGCATTCCGCGTATTGCCACTGGGTTGACGTCCCCACAGGATCGGCGACGAGCGCGGAGAAGGGCCCGCGCGAAATGTGTGCACGCGAGCGTTGAGGGGCGGCTCGTGGGCGTCGGGTCGAGAAAAAACAGACCCAGCCGGTACCGCGACCGAGCGACCTCCCTTCAGGCCGTACGGATTTCGGCGCCTAGCCGGCCCAAACGGGAGGTCCCATGGCAGACACCTTCTATGACGTGATGCGCCGCCAGGGCATTTCACGTCGCAGCTTCCTCAAGTTCTGCAGCCTGACGGCGACCTCGCTGGGCCTCGGCCCCGCGTTCGTGCCGCAGATCGTGCATGCGATGGAGACCAAGCCGCGCACGCCGGTCATCTGGCTGCACGGCCTCGAATGCACCTGCTGCACCGAGTCGTTCATCCGTTCGGCGCACCCGCTGGTGTCCGACGTCATCCTGTCGATGATTTCGCTCGACTACGACGACACGATCATGGCGGCCGCCGGTCATCAGGCCGAGCAGATCCTCGAGCAGACACATCGAGAAGTACGACGGCCAGTTCGTGCTCGCCTGCGAGGGCAACCCGCCGCTCAACGAGGACGGCATGTACTGCTTCCAGGGCGGCATTCCCTACCTCGAGAAGCTGAAGAAGATGGCCGACCATGCGGCCCATGTCATCGCCTGGGGTTCCTGTGCATCCTGGGGATGCGTCCAGGCGGCGAAGCCGAACCCGACACAGGCGACGCCGATCCACAAGGTACTGAACAAGCCGGTCATCAAGGTGCCTGGCTGCCCGCCGATCCCGGAAGTCATGACCGGAATCGTCACCTACCTGCTGACCTTCGGCGTGCCGGAACTCGACCGCCAGGGGCGGCCGAAGATGTTCTACAGCCAGCGTATCCACGACAAGTGCTATCGCCGGCCGCACTTCGACGCCGGCCAGTTCGTCGAGAAGTTCGACGACGAAGGCGCGAAGAAAGGCTATTGCCTGTACAAGGTCGGCTGCAAGGGCCCGACGACGTACAACGCCTGCTCGACCGTCCGTTGGAACGAGGCCGTGTCCTTCCCGATCGGATCAGGTCACGGCTGCATCGGCTGCGCCGAGGACGACTTCTGGGACAAGGGCTCGTTCTACGACCGTGTCACCGATATCCAGCCGCAGATCGAAAGTACGGCGGACAAGGTCGGCGGCACGCTCGCGGTCGTCGCCGGCGCTGCCGTTGCGGCGCACGCGGCAGTGACCGCGGTCAAGCGGGCGCGCTCCGGTAAAGGCGAGAAGACCACAGAGAAGGGAGGTGCCTGATCATGGTCGCCAACGTACAGGGCTTTGAGCTCGACAACAGCGGCAAGCGGGTCGTCGTCGACCCGATCTGCCGCATCGAAGGCCACCTCCGCATCGAGGTCAACCTCGACGACCAGAACGTCATCAGCAACGCCGTCTCCACAGGCACGATGTGGCGCGGACTCGAGGTCATCCTCAAGGGACGCGACCCGCGCGACGCGTGGGCCTTCACCGAGAGGATCTGCGGCGTCTGCACCGGCGTGCACGCGCTGGCGTCGGTCCGCGCGGTCGAGAACGCGCTGAAGATCGACATCCCCAACAGCGGCAACGTCATCCGCAACCTGATGCACGCCACGCTGTACGCGCAGGACCACCTGGTTCACTTCTACCACCTGCATGCGCTGGACTGGGTGGACGTCGTCAGCGCGCTGTCGGCGGACCCGAAGGCGACCTCGGAGCTGGCGCCAGTCCATCTTCCCCAGCTGGCCGAAGTCCTCGCCAGGCTACTTCCGCGACCTGCATTCGCGGCTGAAGAAGTTCGTCGAGAGCGGGCAGCTCGGGCCGTTCTCCAACGCCTACTGGGGCAACCCGGCGTACAAGCTGCCGCCGGAAGCCAACCTGATGGCGGTGGCGCACTACCTCGAGGCGCTCGATTTCCAGAAGGAAATCGTCAAGATCCAGACGATCTTCGGCGGCAAGAATCCGCACCCGAACTGGCTGGTCGGCGGCATGCCGTGCTCGATCAACGTCAACGACACGGGTGCCGTCGGCGCCATCAACATGGAGAGCCTGAACCAGGTCAGCCAGATCGTCGACAACACCATCGCGTTCATCGACAACGTCTACATTCCGGACCTGCTGGCGATCGCGTCCTTCTACAAGACCTGGACCTACGGCGGCGGCCTGGCGGGCAAGAACATGCTCTCCTACGGCGACTTCCCGGAAATCGCCAACGACTACACCGCCAAGAGCCTGGCATTCCCGCGCGGCGCCATCCTGAACGGCGACCTGTCGACGATCCACGAAGTGGATCTCGACGACGAGTCGCAGATCCAGGAGTTCGTCGACCACAGCTGGTACACCTACGGCGAGGCCGGCAAGGGACTGCATCCGTACAACGGCGAGACCAACCCGAAGTTCGAGCTCGGCGCGGGCGTCAAGGGCACCAAGACGAAGATCGAGAACCTCGACGAGAGCGCCAAGTACAGCTGGGTCAAGGCGCCGCGCTTCAAGGGCAGCCCGATGGAAGTCGGGCCGCTGGCCCGCTACGTCATCGGCTACGCGCAGGGCAAGCCGGAGTTCAAGGAGCCCGTGGAAAAGGTGCTCACCGACCTCGGCCTGCCGGTAGCGGCACTGTTCACCACGCTCGGTCGCACGGCGGCGCGTGGACTGGAGTGCTCGTGGGCAGCGCACAAGATGCGCCAGTACTGCGACGAGCTGTTCGCCAACATCAAGGCCGGCGACACCGCCTGCGCCAACGTCGACAAGTGGGAGCCGAAGACCTGGCCGAAGCAGGCCCGCGGCCACGGCTTCGTCGAGGCGCCGCGCGGCGCGCTCGGCCACTGGATCGTGATCGAGAACGAGAAGATCGCGAACTACCAGTGCATCGTGCCCACGACCTGGAACGCCACGCCGCGTGACGCCCAGGGCCAGATCGGCGCCTACGAGGCGTCGCTGCTGGACACGAAGATGGAGGTGGCCGGACCAGCCGCTGGAAATCCTGCGGACGATCCACAGCTTCGACCCGTGCCTGGCGTGCGCGACGCACGTCATGTCGCCGGACGGCAAGGAGCTGACCTCGGTAAAGGTGCGCTGACGGCGCGTTAGCGCCTGGGAGGCAACATGGCATCTGCAAGGAGCGAGGCGCTCCGCGAAGCAATCGCGCTGGACGGCGCAGCCGGAACATCGGCGTCGAAGGTCTGGTCGACCACTCGATGATGCGCGCGGTGTACGTCTACGAGGCGCCGGTCAGGCTGTGGCACTGGGTGACGGTGGTGGCAATGTTCGCCTTGTTCGCCACCGGCTACCTGATCGGCAAGCCTTTGCCGGCAGTCGGCGGCGAGGCCAGCGACCACTACGTGATGGGCTATGTCCGGCTGATTCACTTCATCGCCGGATACGTATTCGCCATCGCGTTCGCCGGCCGTGTCTACTGGTACTTCGTCGGCAACCGGTGGTCGAGGCAGCTGTTCACGCCGGCCCGTGTTCTCCGGCAAGTTCTGGGGCGGGCTGGTCCACCAGGCCAAGTTCTACCTGTTCCTGACCAAGGAACCGCGCAGCTACGTGGCACACAACCCGATGGCCAACCTCGTCGATGTTCCTCATGTTCGCGCTGGTCGGCCTGTTCATGATCTTCACCGGCTTCGCGCTCTACAGCGAAGGGCTGGGCATCGGCAGCTGGGCCGACAAGATGTTCGGCTGGGTCATCCCGCTGCTCGGCAGCAGCCAGGACGTGCACACCTTCCACCGGCTCGGCATGTGGGTCATGGTGATGTTCGCGATCTTTCACATGTACATGGCGTTCCGCGAGGACATCCTGTCCAAGCAGGGCATCGTCAGTACCATGGTGAATGGCTACCGGTACATGAAGGATTGACGGAGGACGCAGCGGATGGCGGGGATGGCAGAGGTGAGTGGTGAGTCGTGAGTCGGTGAGTCGTAAGAAGGGATCGCCTTCTTGCAACTCACGACTCACGACTCACCGCTCACGATCGCCTCTTCGCCATCCGCTTTTTCTAATGGCTCAGACCGAAATGATTCTTGTACTCGGTATAGGCAACCTGCTGTGGGCGGACGAGGGCTTTGGCGTGCGCGCCGTCGAGGAATTCTCCCGCCGCTACATCTGTGACGAGCGGGTCACGATCATGGATGGCGGCACCCAGGGCCTGTACCTGCTGCCGCACGTGCAGGATGCCTCGCGCCTGGTGGTCTTCGACGCGATCGACTACGGGCTCGAGCCCGGTACGATGAAGGTCATCCTCGACGACGAGGTTCCCGCCTACATGGGCGCGAAGCAGATGAGCCTGCACCAGACCGGGTTCCAGGACGTGCTGGCCGCGGCGAAGCTGACCGGCCAGTATCCCGGCAAGCCTGGTGCTGATCGGCGTGCAGCCCGTGGAGCTCAAGGACTACGGCGGCAGCCTGCGCGAGCCGGTCCGGGCGCAGATCGATCCGGCCGTGGAAATCGCCGCCGAGTGGCTGCGCCGCTGGGGCGTCGAGATCCCGCCGCGGGACGCGGCCGACGGCGCCGACCTCAATTCGGCCGCGCTGGGGCTGGCCGCCTACGAGCAGAGCCGGCCCTCCGAGGACGACGCCTGCCGCCTGGGCGATCCCCGCTTCCTGCAGCGGAGGGCCGACTGATGTGCGTCGGGATTCCCATGCGGGTCGTCGGGAATCGAGGCGCCTGGGCGCGTGGTGCGAAGGCCGCGGCGAGCGACTCTCGGTGGATATCCGGCTCATCGATGCGCCGGCCCCGGCGACTGGCTGCTGGTCTTCCACGGCGTCGCCCGCGAAGCGCTCAGCGAGCAGCGGGCCCGGGACATCAGCCAGCGCGCTCGACGCGCTGGACGCCGCGCTGGCCGGCGAGACCGACTTCGACCGTCACTTCGCGGACCTGGTGAACCGCGAACCGGAGTTGCCGGAACACCTGCGCAAGGAACTGGATCGTGGCTGATGACGGCGGCCGTCGTGCCCGCCACCCGGCCGTCGCAGCGGCTGTGCCGCGACTTCGCCATACCCGAGGTCGGCAGCGCCGACGTCGACGCCTTCCTGGCAACCGGCGGCGACGCCGTGCTGTTCTTCACCGAGGACCCGAAGAAGTACCCCGAGTCGAGCGACGTCGCCGTGGTCCTGCCGGAACTGATGCAGCGCCTTCCCCGGTCGCTTTCGCAGCGCGGTCGTTGCGCGCGAATCGGAACGGGAACTGCAGAAGCGTTTCGGCTTCGCCCGCTGGCCGGCACTCGTGTTCACGCGCAACGGCGACACCGTGGGCGCCATCACCGGCATCCAGGACTGGTCCGAATTCGTGGAAAAGATTCGCTCGCTGCTCGACTCACCGACGCGGCGCGAAATCGCCGCAGCCGCCGCGAAGGACAACGTCCGCTGGCCGGCCAACAGGAATCCACATGACACGCAAGGACTTTCCGATACCCGTTGTCACCGTCGGTCCCGGCTCGCAGGAAGGAGGCGAGGAGCAGCTCAGCTACATCGAGATGCCGAAGGAAATGAGCACCTTCAGCATGCCGAGCCTGCCGGACCCGGAACAGGCCCGCGACGCCGCAGGAAGCACGCGGCGGCACTGCGCTGGCTGGCCGAGGCCACGCCGGCTGGCCACAGCGACGCGCAGAACGCAAGCTTCGACATCGGCGTGCTCGATGCGCACAACCGCGACATCGTCGACCAGGTCCTCGGCGAGGGCGAAGTGTCGATCATCGTTGCCGGGAAGACCGAGACGCGCGTACAGGAGTCCGTCTTCACCGGAGTGTGGCGGCTGCGCAGGCTTGGGCCCGACGGCTCGCTGGCAAGCGACCTGATCGAGGTTGGCCCGATTCCCCTGGTCGCCGTCGAAGCGGCGCGGGCGGCTGCGTCGGACTCGGTGCCCGCGGTCTCTGCGCCGGACGATGCCTTCAGCGCGCCGCCGGTCCTGGCCGAGATCGCAGATCGCGTGGCCCACGCGCAAGCCCGGCGATCCCGCTCACGTGATCAACCTGTCGCTGCTGCCCATGTCGCCGTCGGACGGCAGACACCTTGGCGAAGTGCTCGCCGCCGGTCCGGTGCGCATCCTGTCGCGCGGCTACGGAAGCTGCCGGATCACCAGCACCGTCGTGCGCGACACCTGGTGGGTCCAGTACGTGAATGGCTACGGCAACCCGATGGTGGACTCGATCGAGATCACCGACATCCCGGAAGTCGCGGTCGCCTCAGCCGAGGACATCGCCGAATCCGCCGGCGCGGGTCCAGGAAGCCCTCGAGTGGCTGGAGCAGGACTGAGAAACCCAGCATGAACGGGCAGAAGCGCTTCGAGGGATCCTTCCTTGGCGACGTCAGTCGCATCGCCGACGACACGCGGCTGGAGTGCAAGATCTGCTGGTATGTCTACGACCCCGCCGTCGGCGACACGCGTCTGGCAGGTCCCGCCCGGCACGCCCGTTCACGCAGTTGCCGGAGCACTGGAAGTGCCCGGAGTGCGACGGCCTGCGCCAGCAGTTCATGGTGCTCACCGATGACTGAGGCCGCCGTCACCGCCGACGAAGCCGTATCGCGCCTGGAAACCACCTTCGGCGCAATCCGCGCGATCGCATGCAGGACGTCCCGATACTGAACCCGGCGCTGCAGGTCCAGGCGATCGGCATGCGCGCGTGGCAGGGGCACTGGCTCGGCGCGCTGGTGACGCCGTGGTTCATCAACCTCGTCCTGCTTCCTGGCCGAGGGGGCGTGGCGCAGCGTTGCCGATCGCGATTCGGTCTGGCACGCCTTCCCGAGCGGCAAGTTCGAGTTCATCGCCGGCAGCGAACCTGGCCTCGGCGCCTTCCACGCCTGCTCGCTGTTCTCGCCAGTACTCGAGTTTGCCGATCACGAGACCGCGCGCGAGACCGCGCGCGTGGCGCTCGAGTCGCTGTTCGACCCCTCGCTGCTCGGCGAAAAGCCCGCGACCAGGAGTGCGGACGGGCCGGACATGAGCCGCCGCGACTTCCTGCGCGGAGCCGCCGCGACACGGCCATGAACGTAGAAGGCTGCGTACGCGTTTCCGCGCGGCTTTCCGGCGACAGAATCTCGTCGGTCACCGTCAGGTCCGATCGGCCGCTCGCCGCCGACCGGCTGCTGTCCGGGCGGACGCCGGACGAGGCCCTGGCGATCCTGCCCAACCTGTACGCCGTCTGCGGCCGCTCGCAGGCGGTGGTTGCGGCGGCGGCCCTGGACGTCGCGCTTGGCCAGACGCCGGGGCAGGCGATCCATCGGCGTCGAGAACGCGAACTGGCCGCCGAAACGGCCGCCGAACATGCCTTCCGGCTGCTGCTCGACTGGCCGCGCCTGTTGCGGCAACGAGCCGGACGTCGCGCTGCTGTCGCGCATCCGCTCGCTGCTGACCAGCGCCACGGTATCGGAGTCGTCCTGGGGCGCGGCGCGCGACGCACTGATCGGCATGACCGAGTCGCGCATCCTGGGCGTGGAACTCGACCCGTGGCTCGAGCAGTTTTCCGCCTCGGAGTGGCTGGACTGGGCCCGAAGCGGCCGAACCGACGTCGCGCGCACGATGGCCGCGCTGTCGGCGCTACCCGCATGGCAGGCGGAGCAGACGCAGATGCTGAGCCGGCCGACGCGCAAGCTGTTCGTCGAGGGCATCGCCAGACGCGCGCTGGCATCGCCGGATTTCGCGGCGGCCCCGGAACTCGACGGCGCCCCGGCCGAATGCGGCCCACTTGCGCGCGGCCTTCAGCATCCTGCCATACGCGACCTGACGCGCCACGACCTGATCGTGGCCCGTGCCTTCGCCAGGCTGGCTGAGTTCGCCCAGGTACTGCGCGAGGAGACCTGTCGCCGGCCGACTCGAGGCCGCCTCGCTCGGCCCCGGTACGGGCGCCGCCATGGGCGAGATGGCGCGGGGCCTGCTGGTTCACGCCGTCCGGATCGAGGCAGGCCGGATCAGCGGCTACGCCATCGTCGCGCCGACCGAATGGAACTTCCATCCTCGCGGCGCCCTGTTCCGCGAACTCGAGGGCCGGCCGGCCCGCGACGCCGCGGAGGCGCGCCGGGCGCTTGCGCTCGCCGTCGCGACCCTCGACCCGTGCGTCGCGCTCGAGGCGGAGCTGCGCGATGCATGAGATGTCCCTGGCCGAAAGCGTCGTGCAGATCGCCGAGGAAACGGCGCGAAACCATGGTGGCAGCCGTATCAGCGTGGTGCTCCTGGAAATCGGCCGGCTGGCGGGAGTCGAGATCGAAGCGTTACGCTTCTGTTTCGACGCGGCCAGCCGCGAGAGCCTTGCGGCCGGCGCCAGGCTCGTGATCGAGCAACCGGACGGGCAGGCCTGGTGCATGCCCTGCGGCGGGACCGTGACGCTGTCGAGCCTGGCGGACCCCTGTCCGCGATGTGGCAGCCATCAGCTGCAGGTCACGGGTGGCAACGAGCTGAAGGTCCGGGAAGTCGAGATTCACTGAGGGAGTCAGAGCAGATGTGCACGACCTGCGGCTGCGGCACCGATCACGTCCACATCGATGGTGTCGGCCATCCGCTGGCGCGAGCGGACCTGGCGCCGCTCACGGGCGGCGAGCAGTTTCGCGGCGGTGGTCGCGACGGACTCCACCGGCCACATGGGCGTGCATGCGCATGGCACGCCGGCATCGCGCATCATCCAGGTCGAGCGCGACCTGCTCGCCGCCAACGACTCCTGGGCACGGCTCAACCGCGAACGCTTCGATGCCGCCGCGACGCTGTGCCTGAACCTCGTGTCGAGCCCGGGATCCGGCAAGACGAGCCTGCTGGTCAGGACCGTGGCGCAGATCGCCGACACGCCGGCCGGTGGGCGTGATCGAGGGCGACCAGCAGACCTCCAACGATGCCGATCGCATCCGCGCCACCGGCGTCGCGGCCGTGCAGGTCAACACCGGCAAGGGTTGTCACCTCGAGGCGCCGATGGTCGCGAAGGCGCTGGACAGGCTGCCGCTCGCGCCCGGCGGCGTGCTGTTCATCGAGAACGTCGGCAACCTCGTCTGCCCGGCGCTGTTCGACCTCGGGGAGGCCCACAAGGTGGCCATCCTGTCGGTCACCGAGGGCGAGGACAAGCCGCTGAAGTATCCGGACATGTTCCGCGCGGCCGACCTCGTGCTGCTCAACAAGGTGGACCTGCTGCCCTTTCTGGATTTCGACGTGGATCTCTGCGAGGCGAACGCGCGGCGCGTCAACCCGGGCATCGAGGTGCTGCGGGTGTCGGCTCGCTCCGGCGAGGGCTTTGACGCCTGGCTTGCCTGGATAGAAGCACGCGTATCCGCGCTTCTGCCCGCAACGGGCGCGACGGGAGACGAGGCCGTTTCGTGAATGCCGGGCCGGCGCGACGTCGGCTGCGCGTCCGCGGCCAGGTACAGGGTGTCGGCTTTCGGCCCTTCGTCTATCGGATCGCGACCGAATGCCGGCTCTCCGGCTGGGTGCGAAACGACAGCCAGGGCGTGGAGATCGAGATCGAAGGCCCCGCCCCGAGGCTGGCCGGGTTCGAGGCGCGCCTGCGGGCCGAGGCGCCGCGCCTTGCCCGCATCGTCGCGCTGGAGGGCAGTGACCTGCCGCCAGCCGAGGAGACCGGCCCGTTCAGGATCATCGCCAGCGGCAGTGGCGGCGGCGGTGCCCACGTCACGCCCGACACCGCCGTCTGCCCCGATTGCCTGTCGGAACTCTTCGATCCGCGCGATCGCCGCTGGCGCTACCCGTTCATCAACTGCACGAACTGCGGGCCGCGCTACACGATCACCCGCGCCCTGCCCTACGACCGGCCGAATACCAGCATGGCCGCCTTTCACGATGTGCGGGCCCTGCCTGGCTGAATACCGGGATCCGTCTGCACCGTCGCTTTCATGCCCAACCCAATGCCTGCGCCGACTGCGGTCCGTCGCTCGTTCTGGTCGGCGCCGACGGACGTCAGCTTGGCGGCGAAGACCCGGTAGCCGGCGCGCTGGCGCTGATCCGCCGCGGCGCCATCCTTGCCATCAAGGGGACTCGGCGGCTTTCACCTGGTCTGCGACGCCGCCCATGCCGGCACGGTGGCGATGCTCAGGCAGCGCAAGAACCGCGAAGAGAAACCCTTTGCGCTGATGGTCGCCAATCTCGCCTCGGCGGCCAGGCATGCGCTGCTGCACCCGGCAGAAAGCGCTGCGCTCGAGTCGCCCGAGCGCCCGATCGTGCTGCTCGAGCGCAAGGACCCGGCCGCGGACCAGCCGCCGGGCGTCGCGCCCGGGCTCGCGATGCTCGGGGTGATGCTGCCGTACGCACCGCTTCATTACCTGCTGTTCCACGAGTTCGCGGGGCGCCCGACCGGCCTCGGCTGGCTCGATGAGCCCATGGACCTGACGCTCGTCTGCACGTCGGCGAATCCCGGCGGCGAGCCGCTGGTGATCGACAACGACGAAGCGCTGCGGCGCCTCGGGGGTATCGCCGATGCGTTCCTGATGCACGACCGCGACATCCTGGTGCGCTGCGACGACACCCTCACCCAGGTTCGCGGCGGCAAGCTGCACTACATCCGGCGTGCACGCGGCCAGACGCCGCGCGCCGTTGGGCTCGAGCGTGGCGGGCCACCCGTCCTGGCACTCGGTGGCTACCTCAAGAACACGGTCTGCGTCACCCGCGGGGACGAGGCCTTCGTGTCGCAGCACATCGGCGATCTCGACAATCGCCCGACCTGCCGGGCGCTGGAAGAGACCGTGGCGCACCTGCTCGAGGTGCTCGACATCGAACCCGCCGTCGTCGCCTGCGACCTGCATCCGGACTTCGAGAGCACGCGCCTTGCCGAGCGCCTCGCCGCCGAGCGCGGCCTGCCGCTGCTGCGCGTACAGCACCACCACGCCCATGTAGCCGCCGTGATGGCCGAGCATCGGCTGGCGCGACCGGTCCTCGGCCTTGCACTGGACGGTGTCGGCCTCGGCGACGACGGTGCCGCCTGGGGCGGCGAACTGCTGCGTGTCGACACCGACGGCTACAGGCGCCTGGCTCATCTCGCGCCCATCGCACTGCCCGGTGGCGATCGGGCGGCCCGCGAACCCTGGCGCATGGCGGCCGCGGCGCTGCACGCCCTGGGGCGCGGCGAGGAAATCGAGCGGCGCTTCAGCAATGGCGCCGCCGCTGCAGTGCGCCAGATGCTGGCACAGGATGTGCGGTGTCCGCGTACCACGAGCGCCGGCCGCTGGTTCGACGCCGCCGCCGGGCTGCTCGGCCTGAAGGAAGTGATGCGCTACGAGGGTCAGGCAGCCATGTTGCTGGAGGGCCTCGCTACCGCGCATGGGAGCGTGGATCCGGCGCCAGATATCCGACTGGTGGACGACTTGACCCTCGACCTTCTGCCGTTGCTTGGCCGCCTTGCGGATACTAGCGATGCCGGATGGGGCGCCGCGCTGTTTCACTCGTCCCTGGCGGCCGGTCTAGCGGAATGGGTCGGTGTCGCCGCCGAGCGGACGGGCATCGGCGATGTCGTCCTGTCGGGGGGTTGTTTCATGAACCGGGTGCTGGCCGCCGAGGTGGTTCGGCGTCTCGGCGAGGCCGGCCTCGCGGTCCACGAGGCCTGCGAGCTGCCGCCGAATGACGGCGGCATCGCGGCGGGCCAGGCCTGGGTCGCGCTGATGTCCGGCGGGGGGTAACGATATGTGTCTGGCGCTGCCAGTTCGGGTGGTCGAGCTCAGGGATGGCGACATGGCGATCGTCGACCTCGGCGGCGTGCGCAAGGAAATCTCGCTGGCGCTGGTTGAGGGCGTCGCTGAAGGCGACTACGTCATCCTTCACGTCGGCTACGCGCTGACACGACTCGACCCGGCCGAGGCCGAGCGCACGCTCGAGATCTTCGCGAGCGCCGGCCTGGCGGCACCGGCCGGCGCATGAAGTACATCGACGAATTCCGCGACGGCAAGCTGGCGCAGTCGCTCGGCGCCGCCATCACCCGCGAGGCGGGCAGCGGTCGACGCTACAGCTTCATGGAATTCTGTGGCGGTCACACCCACGCGATCGCCCGCTATGGCGTGGCCGACCTGCTCCCGCCGACCGTACGGATGATCCACGGACCGGGCTGCCCGGTGTGCGTGCTGCCGATCGGCCGCGTCGACATGGCGATAGAGATAGCAAGGCGGCCGGGAGTGATCCTGGCGACCTATGGCGACACCTTGCGGGTGCCGGCCTCCGGCAGGCTTTCGCTGCTCAAGGCCAAGGCCCAGGGCGCGGACGTTCGCATGGTCTACTCGACCCAGGATGCGGTGCGGCTCGCCGAGGAGAACCCGGACCGCGAGGTCGTGATGTTCGCGATCGGCTTCGAGACGACCACGCCGCCGACGGCGCTCGCGATCAAGCAGGCCGAGGCCAGGGGTCTCGGCAACTTTCTCGTTTTCTGCAACCACGTCCTGACGCCTTCGGCGATCTCGCACATCCTCGAGTCCCCCGAGGTGCGCGACATCGGTACCGTGCCGATCGACGGTTTCGTGGGTCCCGCGCACGTGTCGACCATCATCGGCAGCCGGCCCTACGAGTTCTTCGCGGAGGAATACCAGAAACCCGTCGTCATCGCCGGTTTCGAGCCGCTCGACGTCATGCAGGCGATCCTGATGCTGGTGCGGCAGGTCAACGACGGCCGCTGCGAGGTTGAAAACGAGTTCACGCGCGCGGTCAGTCGCGAGGGCAACGTCAAGGCCCAGGCACTGGTGGCAGAGGTCTTCGAGCTCCGCCGTGCAATTCGAATGGCGCGGGCTCGGTGCCGTGCCCTACAGCGCGCTCAGGCTCAAGGAAAAGTACGCGGCCTTCGACGCCGAGCGCCGCTACGCCCTGGTGGACCGGCAGGTCGCGGACAACAAGGCCTGCGAGTGCGGCGCCATCCTGCGCGGTGTCAAGCAGCCAGCCGACTGCAGGTTGTTCGGCGATGCCTGCACGCCGGAAAACCCACTGGGCAGCTGCATGGTGTCCTCCGAGGGCGCGTGTGCCGCACACTACACCTACGGCCGTTTCCGCAGCATCGCGCGCGAGGCCAGCGCCGGGAGCGGCGTCCGGTGAAGCGCGGTTTCACCCGGGCGCTGGATTTCCGCCACGGCCACGTCGAGATGACCCACGGCAGCGGCGGCCGGGCGATGGCACAGCTCGTCGAGGAGCTTTTCGTCGCGTGCTTCGACAACGAGGCGCTCAGGCGCCTCGACGACCAGGCGCAGGTCGACGTGCCGCCAGGCCGGCTGGTCATCGCCACCGACTCCCACGTGGTCTCGCCGCTGTTCTTCCCGGGCGGCGACATCGGCTGCCTGTCCGTGCACGGCACGATCAACGACGTCGCGATGGCGGGCGCGCGACCACTCTACCTGGCGGCCAGCTTCATCCTGGAGGAAGGCCTGCCGCTTGCCGAGCTCCGGCGCATCGTCGAATCCATGGCGAAGGCGGCGCGCGAGGCCGGCGTGCCCGTCGTCACCGGCGACACGAAAGTCGTCGAGCGCGGCAATGGCGACGGCGTCTTCATCACGACGACCGGCGTGGGCGTGGTCCCGGAGGGCGTCAACGTCTCGGGCTCGCGCGCGCGCCCGGGGGACGCGGTGCTGGTCAGCGGCACGATGGGCGACCACGGGGTCGCGATCATGTCGCTGCGCGAGAACCTGTCCTTCGGAACCACCATCGAGTCCGATACCGCGGCGCTGCACGGGCTGGTTGCGGCGATGCTCGCGGCCGTGCCCGACGTCCACTGCCTGCGGGACCCGACCCGGGGCGGCCTGGCCACCACGCTGAACGAGCTGGCGCGGCAATCCGGCGTCGGGATCGTCATCGGCGAGTCGCGTATCCCGGTACGCGGCGAGGTCAATTCAGCCTGCGAGTTCCTCGGGCTCGATCCGCTCTACGTGGCCAACGAAGGCAAGCTCGTCGCGATCTGCGCAACCAGCGAGGCCGACGCGTTGCTTGCCGCGATGCGCGATCATCCGCTCGGCCGCGACGCAGCCATCATCGGCGAGGTGATCGAGGACGAGCACGCCTTCGTGCAGATGGACACGGCTTTCGGCGGCCGCCGCGTCGTCGACTGGCTCACCGGCGACCAGCTGCCGCGGATCTGCTAGGCAAGCCGATGAAGGTCCTGCTGTTGACGCATGCCTTCAATGGGCTGGCGCAGCGTCTGTATGTCGAGCTTCGCGAACGCGGTCACGAGCTGTCCGTCGAATTCGATATCAACGACCAGGTCACCCGCGAAGCGGTCGACCTGTTCCAGCCTGACCTGATCATCGCGCCGTTTCTCAAACGCGCGATTCCCGAGGACGTCTGGCGGCGGGTACGCTGCCTGGTCGTGCACCCGGGAATTCGCGGAGATCGCGGCCCGTCGGCGCTCGACTGGGCTATTCGCGAACGCGCAAGCGAATGGGGCGTGACGCTCCTGCAGGCCGATGCGGAGATGGACGCCGGCGACACCTGGGCGACCCAAGGCTTTGCCATGCGCGACGCTGCCAAGAGCAGCCTGTACCGCCGCGAGGTGACCGAGGCGGCGACGCGCTGCGTGCTTGCGGCCGTCGAGCGCGCCAGCGACCCGGCGTTTTCTCCCCGGCCGCTCGACCCGGGCGACCCGGCCGTGCTTGGGAGGCGACGGCCGCTGATGCGGCAGCCGGACCGGGCGATCGACTGGCACGCAGACGACACAGACACCATCCTGGCGAAGATCCATGCCGCCGATGGTTTCCCCGGTGTCGTCGACGAGGTCGTCGGCCTGCCCTGCCGGCTCTTTGGCGGCTGGCTTGAGCCCGCCGCCGCCGCGAGCGGGCAGCCGGGCGAGATTCTGGCCACGCGCGAGGGTGCGATCCTGCGCGCCACCCGCGACGGCGCGGTCTGGATCAGCCACCTGCGCGTCGCGGACGCCGGACAGGCCATCAAGCTGCCAGCCGCGGCGGTGCTGGCCGGCCGGCTCGGGGACGTGCCCGACGTGCCGATCGCCCTCGACGCCCCGCTCGGGACCGGCGGCTTTCGGGAGCTGGCCTATTTCGAGCGGGGCCCCGTGGGGTTCCTGTCCTTCGACTTCCACAACGGCGCCATGTCTACCGGGCAGTGCCAGCGGCTCGCCGCTGCGCTACGCCACGTCCGCGGGCGGCCCACCCGGGTTCTGGTGCTGCTGGGCGGTGCCGAGTTCTGGTCCAACGGCATTCATCTCGGGGCGATCGAAGCGGCGGCCAATCCAGCCGACGAATCCTGGCACAATATCAACGCGATCGACGACGTTTGCCTCGAGATCATGTCTTTTAATGACAAGATCGTGATTTCAGCCCTGCGCGCCAACGGGGGCGCCGGTGGGGTGTTCCTGGCGCTGGCCGCCGATGAGGTCTGGGCCCGCAACGGCGTGGTCCTGAACCCGCACTACAAGAACATGGGCAACCTCTACGGCTCCGAGTACTGGACCTACCTGCTCCCCCGCCGGGTCGGAGCCGACGGGGCAGCCCGGATCATGGGCAATCGCCTGCCCATCGGCGCACGCGCTGCGGCACGGGCGGGCCTGGTCGATGCCGTGCTGGAGGGGGACTCGTCGCATTTCGTCGAGCAAGTCGTCGAGCGTTCGCTCCAGTTGGCGACGGCCGAGAACTACCCGGGGCGACTGGCAGCAAGAAACGCCCGCCGGGATGCCGACCTGGCAAGCAGGCCCCTGGCGGCCTACCGCGCAGCGGAGCTTGAGAGGATGCGCCTCAATTTCTACGGTTTCGACCCGAGTTACCACGTCGCGCGGCATCGCTTCGTGCACCGCACCCCGCATTCCTGGACCCCGCGGCACCTCGCCGCTCACCGTCGCATCTGACAGCCTGCGCCGGCCGGATTCCGGGGACTAATTAGCGAAGCCTGATACGTGTTTCGATTTTCGGTACGCGAATCGAGGCCCCAGCCGGTGAGAAATATCGCCTGCCGATGGCGTATCCGCCGGTCCTGCTTGAGATTTTTCGTGTTGCGAGGCCTTGTCTCCTCCCTTAGGATGCGCGGGCTCTCGATGACGGGGGGGTCCGAGCCGTGGCAGGTCAAGCGGCGGGGGATGATTCGCGCCAGAGTCTGGTGATCGAACTCGTATCCCGCTACGCACTGACGCCCACCGCGGCTCATGGTTTTTCGCCTCACTCCGCATCATGTCGTTGACGGTCGCCGGCCATTTCGTCGCGCTGGGCCTGTGGCCCTTGCTCCCGCTCGCGGGACCCCGAATGGCCGCGCCCGCGAAGGCGGCGGTCGAAAACTGGAACTCAAGACTGAGACTGAAGGAGTAACGGCGTCCATGGCCAACTCGAAGAGAATGTTCGCAGCGCTGGCCGGCGTAATCGCCGCGGCGGCAGGCCTGCCGGCGCGGGCCGACTGGAGCCTGCTGAACATGCCCAAGGGCGTCAGCGAGCTGTCGCAGGAGATCTACGGCCTGCACATGCTGATCCTGTGGGTCTGCGTGGTGATCGCCATCTTCACCTTTGGCGCGATGATCTACGCCATGGTGAAGTTCCGGAAGTCGAAGGGTGCCGTGGCCGACACGACCCTGCTCCACAGCACCAAGCTGGAGATCGCCTGGACCGTCGTGCCGGTGTTCATCCTGATCGGCATGGCCATTCCCTCGGTCGAGACGCTGATCAAGATCGAGGACACCACCGGCTCCGAGATGACGATCAAGGCCACCGGCTACCAGTGGTTCTGGCAGTACGAATACCTCGACAGCGACGTGTCCTTCTACAGCCGGCTGGCGCAGTCGAGCAATGAGACCCGGCAGCTGGGCTCCGGCAAGGATCCGCGCAGCGTCGAGCACTACCTGCTCGACGTGGACCATCCGCTGGTCATCCCGACCGGCACCAAGGTCCGCCTCCTGCTGACCGCCAACGACGTGATCCACTCCTGGTGGGTCCCGGATTTCGGCATGAAGCGCGACGCCATCCCCGGCTTCGTCAATGAAATGTGGATTACCGTGGATGAGGACAAGCCCGGCACCTACCGCGGACAGTGCGCCGAGCTCTGCGGCCGCGACCACGGCTTCATGCCAATCGTCGTGGTGGCCAAGCCGAAGGCCGAGTTCCAGGCCTGGCTTGCCGAGCAGAAGGCGGCCGGTCAACAGGCATCGACGGAAGCGGCGGCCGCGGCGGCCGCGACTGATTCAGGGGCCGCACAGGCCGTGACGCTGGCGAAGGCGGAGTAAACCGACATGGCACACCACGAGCACACGGCGGATGCCGCCCACCACGACGACAAGCCCCACGGCATCACGCGCTGGCTGACCACCACGAACCACAAGGACATCGGCACGATGTACCTGGTGTTCTCGCTGGCGATGTTCCTGATCGGCGGCCTCTTCGCCATGGTCATCCGCGCCGAGCTGTTCCAGCCGGGCCTGCAGTTCGTCGATCCGGGCTTCTTCAACCAGATGACCACGATGCACGCGCTGGTCATGGTCTTCGGCGCGGTCATGCCCGCGACGGTCGGCCTCGCCAACTGGATGATCCCGATGCAGATCGGGGCGCCGGACATGGCGCTGCCGCGCATGAACCTGTTCAGCTTCTGGCTGCTGTTCTTCGCGTTCATGCTGCTGCTGTCCACGCTGTTCCTGCCGGGCGGCGCGCCCGCCTCCGGCTGGACGCTCTACCCGCCGCTCGTGCTGCAGACCGGCAACGCCTTCCCCGTCGCCGTGTTCGCCATTCACCTGATGGGTGCGTCGTCGATCATGGGTGCGATCAACGTCATCGTCACCATCATGAACATGCGGGCGCCGGGCATGAGCCTGCTCAAGATGCCGCTGTTCTCGTGGTCGTGGCTGATCACGGCATACCTGCTGATCGCCGTCATGCCGGTGCTCGCCGGCGGCGTCACGATGCTGCTGACCGACCACTTCTTCGCCACCAGTTTCTTCAACCCGGCCGGCGGCGGTGACCCGGTGCTGTTCCAGCACGTGTTCTGGTTCTTCGGCCATCCCGAGGTCTACATCATGATCCTGCCGGCCTTCGGCATCGTGTCGGAGATCCTGCAGACGTTCTCGCGCAAGCCGATCTTCGGCTACGAGGCCATGGTGTACGCAATCGCCTCGATCGCCTTCCTGTCCTTCATCGTCTGGGCGCACCACATGTTCACGGTCGGCATGCCGCTGGCCGGGCAGATGTTCTTCACGCTGTCGACGATGCTGATCGCCATCCCGACCGGCGTGAAGGTCTTCAACTGGACCGCCACGATGTGGCGCGGCTCGATCACCTTCGAGCCGCCGATGCTGTTCGCCATCGCGTTCCTGTTCCTGTTCACGATCGGCGGTTTCTCCGGCCTGATGCTCGCCATCGCGCCGGCCGACTTCCAGTACCAGGACACCTACTTCGTGGTGGCGCACTTCCACTACGTGCTGGTGCCGGGGGCGGTGTTCGCGATCATGGCCGCGGTCTACTACTGGCTGCCGAAATGGACCGGCCACATGTACGACATGAAACTGGCGAAGTTCCATTTCTGGATGTCGACCATCTTCGTCAACGTGCTGTTCTTCCCGCAGCACTTCCTCGGCCTTGCCGGCATGCCGCGGCGCATCCCCGACTACGCCACGCAGTTCGCGGACTGGAACATGGTCTCGTCGATTGGCGGGTTCGGCTTCGGGCTGTCGCAGCTGCTGTTCGTGTACATCATCTTCAAGACGGCGAAGAGCGGCGAGAAGGCCACGGCTGCAGGTCTGGGACAACCCGCCGGGCCTGGAGTGGACGGTGCCTTCGCCGGCGCCGTACCACACCTTCGACACGGCCCCCGAGGTGAAGTGAGGCCATGACGACCCCGGTCCCGCAAGACGACCCGGCGCTGCGCAGGCGGAACCTCCGCTTCGCCGTCGTGCTCGGCGTGGTCGCGGTGGCGGTCTACGTCGCCTTCTTCGTCATCAAGGGCATGGGAGAGGGCTGAGCCGATGGCCGCAGACGCCCAGGGCAAGGTCAGGCAGAAGCGGGCCAACCTCGGTCTGGCGGGGCGCCTGCTGATCATGGTGGCGGGCAGCTTCGCCTTCGGCTACGCGCTGGTGCCGCTCTACGGCATCTTCTGCGAGGTGACCGGCATCGGAACGCGCGACGGGCTGCTGCAGGCCTCGACGGTGGAATCATCGGGACCGGACCTGGCACGCACCGTCGTGGTGGAATTCGTGTCCTCGACGCCCGGATCGGGCGAATGGGAGTTCCAGTCCCAACCTCGCCAGCATGGAAGTGCATCCCGGCAAGCTCTACGAGGCCACCTTCCATGCGCGAAACCTGAGCGGCCGCGAAATCGTCGGTCAGGCGGTGCCGAGCATCTCGCCGGGCCGCGCGGCGCGCTATTTCCACAAGACCGAGTGCTTCTGCTTCACGCCGCAGCATTTCGACGAGGGCGAGGTCAAGGAGATGCCGGTGCGGTTCATCGTCGACCGCGACCTGCCGGCGAGCGTTGACCGGCTGACGCTTTCGTATTCATTTTTCGACACCGGGCGGCTGACGCAGCGGTCGTCCGGCAACAACGGGCTGATCACACGGCGGCCACGACGCCGCCCGCATGGGGAACACACTGATGGCACACGCTGCTCACGCGCACGACCCGGACAAGTACTACATCCCGCACGGCAGCACACTGCCCTTCTTCGGGTCGGTGATGCTGCTGATCCTGATGGTCGGCGCCGCCCTGTTCCTGTCCCACGTCAGTGG
>CAVOGM010000002.1:0-410520 GCA_963695465.1 uncultured Gammaproteobacteria bacterium | reverse complement strand
GGCCTGCACGTTCTTGCGAATGTAGGCGAGTCCCGCTTTCCGTTCCTGGGTGTCGCCCCAGGCCAGCAATTTCTTCTCCAGCCGCTGCAACTGCGCCTTCGGTCGGTGATAGAAGGCCTTGCCCGCTTCGAGCTCCCGGACCACGTTCACGGTCTCCGTCTGGATGCGCTCGACGTCGTCGGGCGCCATCTCCAGCAGCCCATTGATGTAGTAATAACCCCACTGGAAGCGGGTCGCAGGCCCGGTTGCCGCGTCGTAGGCGCGCTTCAGCCAGTCGATTGCCGCGTCGGTGTGGCCCTCTTCCTGCTCGATGCTGGCGAGATCCACCATGAAGTAGTAGGGCTGCTTCGACTTGCCGATCTCGGCCAGCAGCAGCTTCTTTGCCCTGTCCTTCATGCCCGCCGCATCCAGTACGCCGGCAGCGGCGTTGATTACGGTCTGCCGCTCGTAAACATCCGTCGTCTGGATATCGGCGCGCTCCACCATGTCCCGGATCTCGGCCTTCAGGCCGGCAGAAATCTCCTTCTCTGCGTCGTCGATCCGCTCGAAGCGGATCTTGCCGATCGCGGTGTACAGCCGCTCAGTGGTGAACAGGCTCTCATCCTTTGCGAGCCGGTCGATGACCGCCAGGAATTTCGCCTGCAGGGCCGCACGTTCCTCGCTGCCGGGCTCGGTGATAGCCGCGGTGATCCGCGCGCCGGAAATGATGACGTCGATCAGGTTTGCCCTGACGAGTTGCGCGTCGTCGAGCACGGAGTTAACCAGCGAGCGCGCGGCGACCTTGTCGGCGTCGCTCAGGGCAACCGGCGCATCCTTGTCATTAGCCCGGGCAACGGCCGCCCCCAGGGCACTCATGCGCAGGATGGAACGCTCCACGCCGGACTCCTCCGGGCAGGCATCGGCCAGCGTGTTGAAAACGGATATCTTGTCGCGGTCGGCCAGCAGCTTGTCGTTCTGTTCCCAGGAGTAATACGCCACCAGGCGACACTCGCCGGCAGAGAGTTCCCCGCCCGCGTCAACCGTCCGCTCCAGCAGTGCCGACACGGGCTGCATCCGGGCCAGCGTCAGGTCCAGGATGTTGGCGTAGGCCTGGATGTCGATGCCGCCTGGAATACGGGTGATCTCGTCGCCCGCCGGCGAGAAGACCAGCATGGTCGGGTAACCGACGACGTCGAACTTCTCGCCCAGCGCCTGCGCGTTCTCCGTGTCGCCATCGAGGTAGACGGGCACGAACAGCCGTGACCGGTCGATGAATTCACGGCTCTTGAACACGGTCGCCTTGATCTCGTTGCAGGGCGGGCACCAGGCTGCGCCCCAGTACAGGTAGATGGGCTTGTCGTTCGCCTTGGCGTAGGCAAAGGCTTCATCGACCGTACCGTCGAACCAGGTGATCCCCTCGGCATGGGCGGTCCCGGAGCCCGCATCGTGCGCAGCCGGCGCGGCGGCATCGCGGCCGCAGGCCACGAGCAACGACGCGGCCAGCAGCAATGAGAAAACGCCTGTCGAACGATTCATGCAGGAATCCTTGATCGGGGGACGTGCAGCGCGGCGGCAATTCTAGCCGAAGGCGCACCTGGAGGTGCCAGGCACGTGCCAGGCACGTGCCTGGCACCTCCAGGGTCAATCCCGCTTGAGCAGGTCGGCCAGCTGGCCGAAGGCCTGGTAGGTCGCGCCAGCCGGCTTCGAGTCGTCCGGGGCCGAGGGATCCACAGACCGCGAATGCTCATTGTCGTGGCAATAGATGCACAACAGTTCCCAGTTGCTGCCGTCAGATGGGTTGTTGTCGTGATTGTGATCACGGTGGTGGACGGTCAGCTCGCGCAGGTTTGCCCGCGTGAATTCACGGGCGCAACGCCCGCAGATCCACGGATAGATTTTCAATGCCTGCTCGCGGTAACCCTGGTCGCGCAGCAGGCGATCCCGCTGCGCCTTGGCGACCACGCGATCGAGGCTTGCAGAATCGGGCTTGCCGCTGCGGTTGGACATGGCAGATATCGTAGCGGAGACCAGGAGGTGCCAGGCACATACCTGTCCCCATCCGGGGACAGGTATGTGCCTGGCACCTCTTATCGGTTACGGTTGGCGAATGCCCGCCAGGACCCCCGCTGCGCTGCTGCTCTGCCTTGCCCTCGCCGCCTGCGCGCGGGAAACGAGCCCCGAAGACGAGATCCGGGCGGTCGTCGCCGCCGCCGAGGAAGCCGCCGAGTCGCGCGACGCCTCGGCACTCTTCGACCTGGTCGCGCCGGATTACCAGGACGGGCGCGGCAATGGTGCCGAGGAGATCAAGCGCTACCTGCGCGGCTACCTGATCGCGCACCAGTCCATCCACCTGCTGACAAGGGTCGACGAGATCGAGATGCTGGCGCCGGACCTGGCGCGACTGAAGGCGGCCGTCGGCATGCTGGGACGCGAAGCCGGCGCGGAGTCCTCCTGGGACCTGGCCGGCGACGTCTACGAGCTCGACGTCACGCTGGCCCGTGAAGAAGGGGAATGGCTCGTCACCCGTGCCGCCTGGCGCCGCGGCGGGCTGACAGACTAGCGCGTGTTCACGCCAGCGTAATGCTTCGATGACTGGTGCGAAGCACGGGAAGTCAATGATCAGGGGTGCGGTGGCTGTGCCGCAGCGCACTGGCGACGCGACGGGTCGCTAGTCTTTTTCCTCGGGCAGGCCAGCCGGGAGCGTGTACAGCGTAGCGCCGAGCAGCCGCTCCATCATTACCATGCCACCACCCGGACGGCCGATGTTGGCCGCTTCGTAGACGTATTCGAACACGGCATCGGCCTCGGACTCGCCCACTACGGCGGATACCATCTTGGCCAGCGTTGACTCCGGCAGCCGGCCGGCTTTCTTCTTTACCTCGTGCAGCATGGCGACGGCGCGAACCGGAACTGACTCGACCCGCACAACGCCCTTGACCTGGCGCAAGGCCCGGATCACGCGCCGGTCGGTCCCGTCATCCGGCAACAACACCAGGATGCGCTTGCTGGCTTCAAGGGGAACAGCTTGATTCTCCACCGGGTTGATGCCCATACCGCTGCCCCCTATTTCTGCGCCGCCATCCGCTCGAGCGCTTCCTTCGGCACGTAGGTCGCCAGGCGTTCGAGGGCCGTGATGTACAGGTACCCGGCACCTGGTGCGCCCAGCCCACCGGCTCGATAGATCGTGCCGGCGATCAGTTCCTGGAAGTCGGTGGGTACCACGAAGCTGAGCACTTCCTTCTCCGCCTCCACCGCGATTCCGAGCAGCCCGAGCCGTTCCCGCGCGCCGGTACCGCGCGCCAGCTTGACGACGCCGCCGCTGGCGCCGGCTTGCAGCGCGGCCTTCAGGATGGTGTCCGCGCGGCCGGCCGGAACCACCGCCGTGATGAGGACCGCGTCTGTCAGGTAGGTGATTTCCTCGACTTTCATACGAAGCCCTCTGCCATTTTTGAACCGGACACGTGCGCGCGATCGGTCGCCGCGCGGATCTCCGCACTGGCCTGGTAACGCGACCACAGGCCGGTGACCATGACGGTGATGATCGGCCCGATCGATGCCATGGTCAGGATCCCGAAGCCCTCCACCGCATTCGTCGCGTTGCCGAAGCCGAGCCCCATGGCCAGCACCAGCGGCACCGTGATCGGGCCGGTGGTGACACCTGCGCTGTCCCAGGCCACATTCACGAATTCCTCCGTGGAGAAGTACGTGAGCACTATGGCCAACAGGTAGCCGGGAGTGACCAGCCAGACCAGCGGCAGGTCGAATATCAGCTTGGCCAGGCCTATGGCGATACCGAATGCAACCCCGAGCGAGACCGCCATGACCAAGGTGCGTTTCTTGAACACGCCGTTGGTCAGTTGCTCCGCGGTGATGCCCAGCGCATTCAACGCTGGCTCCGCGACCGTCGCACCGAAACCAAGAACCCAGGCAAACACCAGCGCGAGCAGAAGCCCGACCGAATAGAGATAGAGGGGCGAGTTCGGCACGCCCTCGACTCCCATGAATGCGGTCGGGACGAGCCCTCCCGCACTGCCTCCCAGCTTTGAAAGCCCGTAGGTGAGGCCAAGGTTGAATATGCACATTCCGATTATCGTCAGCGCTATCCCCAGGAAGATTTCGCTGCGGCGCTGCAGCCGCTCCTTGAGCACGAACCTCAGCACCAGGAACAGGAACGCCACCAGGGGGAGGATGGCGCGGACGCCAAGCACGATCTCGAGGCCGGGACTGCGCTCATACCAGGCCGGTGCCGCGGCCAGCGCCGCGGCCGGGATTGCGGCGGCCTGGATGATCTCTGCCGGTGAGATGCTCGAGGCCACGTACAGCAGCAGCAGCAACACCCCAATGACTGGAAACAGCGACGCCAGGGTGACGATTCCGAATCCCGAAAGACCGGAGCCACCCTTGCCCGCTGCGGCGGCGATGCCGATGCCCAGTGACAGCACCAGTGGCACCGTGACCGGGCCGGTCGTTACCGCGCCCGTGTCCCATGCCAGACCGAGCGCCTTGACGAGTTCAGGATCGCTCGCCGCGTACAGACTCAAGCCAAGCACGGGCACCAGCGTGGCGTAAATGAAGGGTTTGAGACTCCAGCCGTACAGGAAGCGCAGCGTGCCGACGACCGCCGCCAGGCCGACGCTGGCGCCAACCACCAGCACCAGCACGCCCGACCAGTCATTGAGCACCGCGTACAGATAAGGCGCCCGCTCCGCCGCGACATTCTGCCCTGCGGTCTTCAACGCACCGATAGCGGGCTCGGCGAAGGTGACACCGATACCGAGCAACAGGGTTATGACCAGGACCAGCGGCAGCGGCGACTTGCGTGGCAGCGTATCGCCGATCAACGTGCCGAATGGCATCAGTCCGAGCTTGAGGCCTTCCATGAAGAACATCAGCCCGACGATGACCGCAAACAGCCCTCCGGTGATGATCCAGGAGTCATCGACCACCTGTCGCAGGATCAGCAACTGGAACAGCACCAGGTACGCGGCCAGCGGCACTACGGCCTTGAACTGCTCCATGAAGCGCACCGACACGTACGGCCGAAGCAGTTGTGCGACTTCGCTTGGCGCTATCTTCGAGACGACCGGCGGGACGCGAACGATTCGCCCCGCATCATCCCGCTCGGGTTCGGGATAAAGCCGCTTGAGGCTGGTCTCCTGCTGGGCAGTCCCGACTGCCCTCTGGTAGTCACCGAAACGGAATTGCCGTGTCATTGTGCTGAGGGGTCCGGTTTGTGTGGCGCCCCTATGTTACGCCGGGGTGCGGCCCGAGTGGGAGTTCGCGCAGCCAACACAGGCATCGTGTCGGCGGTACCCGCAGCCAGCCCGCTGACAGTGGCTGACTCCGGGCATTTGCGAACTTGACTCGTGGCGGCCTGATACCGATGATGCCGACCATTCTCCCGGCGTCGTGGATCGGCATATTCTTCTTCGCCGTCGCGTCCCGCCTGTATGCTCCCTCGCGGATTGACGGAGGAGACCGATGACTCCGCTCGCGATCTTCGTCGTCCTGCTGTTTCTCTACAGCCTGGTCTCGGCGCTGGTCGACCGCTCCCGGCTGACCGCACCCATCGTGTTCACGCTTACGGGCGTCGGCGCGGCGCTCCTGCTGGCCGAACCGTCCGGCGGCGACGGTCACGCCGGGGCGTTCCTGACGGTCGCAGAACTCGGACTCGTGCTGCTGCTGTTCACGGACGCGAGCCGGATAGACCTCAAGTCGGTCGGCGGCATGAGCTCGCTGCCGGCAAGGTTATTGAGCGTCGGCATGTTGCTGACCATCGGCCTCGGCATGCTGGCGGCGATGATGGTCTTCGGACAATTGTCGATCTGGGAGGCCGGCATCCTGGCCGCGATCCTGGCGCCGACCGACGCCGGCCTCGGCCAGGCCATCGTGTCGAGCCCCAAGGTCCCGAAGCGCATCCGGGAGGCGTTAAACGTCGAGGCGGGGCTCAATGACGGACTTGCGGTACCGTTCCTGCTGTTCTTCATTGCGCTGGCCGGCGCCGAAGCTGGTCAACGCGAAGCCAGGTTGCTGCAATTGTTCACGGAACAGTTCGGCTATGGCATCGCGGTTGGCCTGGTCGTCGGCCTGGGCGGCGGGCGGCTGGTCGCGGCCGCCCGGAAACGCCACTGGGTCAGCAAGGCCTACCAGCAACTCGGCTTCGTTGCCCTGCCCGTAACCTGCATGCTGGCCTCCGAGGCGGTAGGCGCCAGCATGTTCATCGCCGCTTTCGTGGCCGGGCTGGCGGCGCAGTACGGCGCCGGTACGCACGCCACCTCGCACAGCGTGGAGTTCGCCGAGGACTGGGGGCAGGTCATCAACCTGTGCGTGTTCTTCCTGTTCGGGCTGCTGACCGCGGGTCGATGGCAGCAGCTCGAGGCCGTGCACTTCGCCTACGCCGCGCTGAGCCTGACCGTCATTCGCATGTTGCCGGTCGCGATCGCGTTGATCGGGTCACGGATGGACCGCTCGACGGTGCTCTTCATGGGCTGGTTCGGACCGCGCGGGCTGGCCTCGATCGTGCTCGGGCTGGTCTACCTGGAACACGGCGCAGAGCATCACGAGCCGATCATCCGCCTGACCGTCACCGCGACGGTGCTGGTCAGCATCCTGGCGCACGGCCTGTCCGCCAAGCCGGGCGCAGCGCGCTACGGCGCCAAGGTCGCGCAACTGGGGCCCCGCGCGGAAGAAAACGCGACGCTTCCCTGACGCCTGGCGTCAGTCGAGGACCTCGTTCCAGAACGACTTCATTTCCTGCCAGGACTGGCGGTCGACGGTCTCGTTGTACTCCAGCGGCAGGTTGTACTTCTGGCCGTTCTCGGTCGCGTCCGGGTTGGTGAAGCCATGCTTCGCACCCGGATAGGCGACAAACTTGTAGTCGACGCCGAGATCGTCCATTTCGCTACGGAATCCGGCCTGCTCTTCCGCCGAGACGAAGGCATCGTCCTCGCCGTGGCAGACGAGGACCCTGGCCTTCACATCGCCCTTGTTCGCGGGGTGGGTCTTGCCGAGCGACCCGTGAAAACTGACGACCCCGCGCAGGTCGAGCCCGAGGCGCGCCGCGTGCAGGGCAAGCGCACCGCCGAGGCAATAGCCCATGGCGCCGAGCCGGCTGGCATCCACTTCGGGGCGCCTGCCCAACTGTTCCACAGCGGTGCGCACCTTGGCGCTGGTCGCGTCCATGTCGGCGAAGAGGCCGTCCATCAGCTGCGCGGCCTCGGTCGCGTCGGCGGCCGTCTGGCCGCCGCCGTACATATCGGCCGCCAGCGCCACGTAGCCGAGTTCCGCAAGCTGGCGCGCCCGACGCTTCAGGTATTCCGTGACGCCCCACCATTCGCTGAAGACCACGACGCCTGGCCGTGGACCCGGCTGGGAGGCATCCCAGGCGAGGTAGCCGACGAGGCTCGCCCCGCCTGCCGTGTAGGTCATCGTTTCCGTCTTGATATCCGCTGCCATGTGACGTCGCCGCCTTCCCTTGTCCGATTGAGACTAGCAGTCAACCCCCAGCGCCGGGCGCTGTCAACCCGTCTACCCGCCACGGCGGGAAACGCCGGTTTTCGCCAGCGTGAAACAGCACGATCACGTTGCCGGCAGGGTCGCGAAGGCGTGCCTCGCGCCAGAGCCACGGCTGGTCCTTCGGTTCGTGGTCGAATTCGAAGCCTCGATGTCTGAGACGGGCGACCGTCGCGTCAAGATCCTCGCACTCGAAGTAGACCTCCGTTCCCTCACTCCCCGCCGGGTGCCCGGCGAGCTCGACGGAGAAAGTCGCGCCGCCGTCTGGAGATTCGAAACGGACGTAGCGTGGCCGGCTGTCGACGATCAGCCGGAAGCCGAGACGCTTGTAGAATTCCGTGCAGGCAACGACGTCGCGCGACTTCAGCGTGACCTGGTTCAGTTTCATCAGTGGAGCTTACTTCAGGAGAGCGCCGCAGACGAAGCGGTGAAGAGGTGCCAGGCACCGAAGAGGTGCCAGGCACCGTCATTACAGGCACCGTCATTACAACTTGCGGTACTCGTCGAGTTCGACGGACATATCCGTGGTCACGTTGAACATCGTGAACACGCTCAGAACAAGGTGGACTTCAGTTTTGCGCAGCAGCTTGGCACCCGTTGCGGCGTCCGGCTCGAAGTCGTAGTTGACCTCCAGGTGTTTCAGCCGCGCCAACAGGTTGCCTGCCGGCTCCTTGAGCTTGAGGGTGGCGCGCTTGACGTAGGGCGCGCCCTCCCCGGTCTTGGCGACCTCCAGCGTGCCAATCATGCGTTCGGCATCCTCCTCGTCGACGCCAATGTGCAGACCCCCGATATGCAGGCCGTGGCCGTCCCCCTGCGGCACGAAACTATAGATCGCGATGGCGTCATCCTCCGAGACGGTCTCGACGATCGCGTCCTTCAGCATGATCGTCGAAAGCTCGCCGTAGAGGAGCCTCTGGGGCTCTTTCTTGCAGGCATCCTGCTCGTCGGCCTTGCCGTCGGCCGTCGTGACCGAAACGACGGTGCATCGCTCGCCCGCGGGCCTGGAAGGATCCCACCGGGTCACCTCGATCGTGGCCGGTTCGTCGAGGGTGTTGACGGTGACGGTCTGGCGAAACGCCCATCCGTCCCTGGTATCGAGTTCCGCCCCTTCGAGCGCCTTGGCCAGCGTGACCGGTAGCGCCGTATCGGCGGCGACGGCTTCCCGCGACGGCTGTCCAACTAAAGGTAGCAATATCAAGCAGATAGAAACGGCTTTCAGGTTCATGCAGGGTCCCTCCGCAAATCCAGACGTCAAAATATAGTGTACTACAACACCATAACAGTCAAGCCTCCCGCAGGCGCCGGCATTCGGCATCTCCTGGCGGAGGCCCCCGACGCGGCCCACCCACGCCCGGCCCGCCCGCAGCCATGCTTTCGTGGCACCCGCCTTGCGGACAAACGCTAGAATTCGCCCCTTCGGGGAGGTGCCTTGATGCTGCGGACCGTTCGAATTCGCCGGGTTTCGATCCCTGTTTTCCTGGCAGCCCTTCTGCCACTGGCAGCTTGCCAGCAAGCACCGGTTCACGAGGCGGAGGCGCCGCGCGCCCCGACAACTGCCGCCGGCGTCGCGGCCGCCAACCCCTATGCCGTCGAGGCAGGCCTCGAGATCCTGCGTGCCGGCGGCAGCGCGGTCGATGCCGCGGTCGCGGTCCAGGCCATGCTCGGGCTGGTCGAGCCGCAGAGCTCCGGCATCGGCGGCGGCGCGTTCCTGATGTACTACGACGCCGCCGACCGGCCGGATCACGGCCTTCGACGGCCGCGAAGCCGCACCCGCCGGCGCGACGCCCGGCATGTTCTTGAAGGCCAACGGTGAGCCCATGGCCTGGCGGGACGGCGTCGTCGGCGGCCGCTCGACGGGGGTGCCCGGTGCCATCGCCATGCTCGGCACCGCCCATGAGCGCTTCGGCGAGCGGCCCTGGAAAGAGCTGTTTGGGCCCGCGATCCGCGCCGCCGACCAGGGCTTCAAGGTCCCGGGACGTCTCGCCCGCTTCGCCAACGGCGACTGGCCCCAGGCCCGCCTTGAAGACGCGCGCGCCTTGTTCACCCGCCCCGACGGCCAGCGCATCCAGGCCGGCGAGACGTTCCGTAACCCCGCCTATGCCGCGACGCTGCGCGCACTGGCGGCCGGTGGGCCGCGCACCCTGCTGAAGCCACCGTTCTCGACACAGATCATCGAGCGCACACACGCCCCGCCGCTGCCGGGGACTTTGGTGCAAGCCGACTTCGATGCCTACGAGCCGCGCGTCAACGAGCCCGTTTGCGGTCCGTTCCGGGCATACCTGGTTTGCGTGCCGCCGCCGCCGTCGAGCGGCGTGGCCCTGCTGCAGGTGCTCGCCATCCTCGACCGCACGGACATTGCGAGCAGAGGGCCGGAGGATCCACAGGCCTGGTTCCTGTTCGTCGAGGCGAGCCGGCTGATGTACGCCGACCGCAACCAGTACGTGGGCGATCCTGCGTTCGTCGACGTCCCGGTCGCGGCGCTGCTGGACCCGGACTATGTCGATTCACGCGCCGCGCTGATCGGCGAGCGGGCCGGGCCGCCGCCCAGGGCTGGGCTGCCTCCGGGTTTCGAGCGCGGAACGAGATGCGACCGATGAACCGGCGGGTACCAGCCACTTCGTGGTCATCGACGCCGCCGGCAATGCAGTGTCCATGACGACCACCGTCGAGAGCCTGTTCGGATCGGGCCGCGCAGTCGACGGGTTCTTCCTCAACAACCAGCTGACCGATTTCTCCTTCGTGCCGGTCGAGGTCGGCAAGCCCGTCGCCAACGCAGTGGCGGGGGGCAAGCGGCCGCGCTCGTCGATGTCGCCGGTCATCGTGCTGGACCGCGACGGCCGGCTGGTCGCCGCTCTGGGCTCACCCGGCGGCTCCTCCATCCTGGCCTACAACGCCAAGACGCTCATCGGCCTGCTGGCCTGGAACCTGCCCGTGCAGCGTGCGATCGACCTGCCCAACCTGATCGCCGTCGGCAGCAACTACTTTGGCGAAGTGACGAAGTTTCCTCCTGAAGTACTCCAGGCGCTTGCGTCCCGTCGGCATCGAGATCAAGTCGGGACGCGGCGAGGAGTCGGGACTGCACGGGATGGCAGTGCGCGATGGCGGCATGCTCGAGGGCGGCGCGGACCCGCGTCGCGAGGGGCAGTTCCGGACCGTTGATTGATCCGGAGGTGCCAGGCACACCCTGTCCCCGAACGGGGACAGGGGTGTGCCTGGCACCTCTTGCGCATTGAGAAAGGGCGGCTGTCCGGAAAGGGCCAGCCGCCCCGAATTGGCCGACAGCAGGGGGGAGAAGCCGTCGGCTCGTTCGATCAATCAATCAAGCAGGTCGCCGGGCGTCGGGGGCAGTCGCGGCATCGTCTGCGCCGGGAACGGCCCGGTCAGTGCATCGAAGAAGGCGACGATGTCCGCGACTTCTGGATCGGTGAGCGTCCGGCTGAGCTGCGTCGAGGCCATCACCCGCACCGCTTCGGGGAGGGTCTTGACCGCGCCGTTGTGCATGTAGGGCGCGGTATAGGTCAGGTTGCGCAGGGTGGGGACGCGCCACATGTTGCGGTCGCCCTCGGCTTTGGTGGCGTTGTAACGCCCTGCATCGGCTATCAGGTCGTACTTGGCGACGTAGGGGCTGTCGGCAAAAGTCGGGAACTTCATGAAGAAGCCGGTGCCGATCGGCAGCGCCGGTCCGTTGAAGGCCGGCCCCGAGTGACAGCTGGTGCAGCCGGCCGCCGAAAACGCTTCCAGGCCGTGGACCTGCTGGGGCGTCATCGCCGTGGCATCTCCCTTGGCGTGGCGGTCGTAGCCGCTGTTGGGCGTGATCAGCGTACGCTCGTAGGCGGCAACCGCCCGCGCGGCATTGTCCACCGTGACGACGTCACCCGGGCCGAATGCCTTTTCGAAGTACGGCTTGTAGCCCGGAATGTTCCGGACACGCCCGAAGACGGCGTCCAGGTTCTCCATGCCCATCTCGATCGGGTTCACCGGCGGGCCCTTGGCCTGGTCTTCCAGCGTCGCCGCCCGGCCGTCCCAGAACTGCACCGAGTGGAATGCCGCGTTCCACACCGTCGGCGCGTTGCGCCCGCCCTTCTGTCCGTGCACGCCGATCGAGGTCGGCATGTGGTCGTCACCGCCCTCCATCACGTTGTGGCAGGAGAAGCAGGAGACCGAGCCCGTCGACGAGAAACGCGGATCGAAGTAGAGCATCTTGCCCAGCTCGACCTTCGCGGGTGTCGAGGGATTATCGGCCGGCTCAGGTGCCTTGTCCGGCAGCGCCTGCCACGCACCCTGCGCATGGACCGCGGCGCCCGTGGCCGCCAGCATGAAGCCGAAGAAAAACGCAGAATTGCGCACGTGAATTCCCCCGAGAGACCGTCTGTCGACACAGTCTCACCGGGCCGGCTTAAGGACAGCTTAAGGCGCTGATCCCAATGTACGTACGCCGCCCTGCCATCCCGCGCAATCCGCGCTTCACCGGTCGGGCTCAGGCTCCCTTGCGGGCTTGCGCCTGGGCTTCCTTCTTCTCCCGAAACCGGATCATGAACCGCTGGAAGCGCGCAGGCGCCAGTCGCTTGAAGCGCCAGAGCGTCCGGTACTCACCCGGCAGCACGACGTGAACCTTGCCGACTGCGGCGCCCGCCAGGATCTCGACCGCGACCGGTTCCGCCTCGAGGTTCGACATATGCATGATCTTCTTTGCCGTTCCCAGCGCGCTGACGCCCGCGCGGGCACTTTCCAGCAGCCGGGTACGGAAGAAACCGGGCATTGCGGCCACGACCTGGATGTTGTCGCGACTGTGCTCCTGGCCGAGCGTCTCGGAGAGCGAAATGACCGCCGCCTTGCTGGCGTTGTAGGCGCTCATGTCGGCACCGCTGACGAAGCCCGCCGCGCTCGCGACGTTGATGATCAGCCCGCCGCCGCTTTCCAGCATGTGCGGCAATTCCGCGCGGCAGCTGTTGGCGACGCCGAGCACGTTGATCCGCAGGATCCACTCCCAGTCCGCCGGCGGCGTCTCGAGAAAGCGGCCTGCGACGGCGACCCCGGCGGCGTTCAACGCGAGGTCGAGCCCCTCGTGGCGGGACGCGAACTGGTCCACCGCTGCCTGAACGGCGACCTCATCGCCCGTATCGAGTTCGTGCGGGGACACATCGGCGGCGCCGAGCGCGGCAAGGCTGCGAACCGCCTCGCCAAGCCGCGCGGCGTCGCGATCCAGCAGCGCCAGCTTCCAGCCACGCCTCGCCAGCAGGCTGGCCGTGGCGTAGCCCAGGCCGCTCGCGCCGCCGGTAATGACCGCGCGCTTGTAGGGGAAGCGTGTATCCAGCCGGTCGAGTGCGTCGTTGTTCATGCGCCGGATTGTATCGCAGAGGTGCCAGGCACGTGCCTGGCACCTCCTTCGCAGTTCAGCTTGCCGGCGCGTACTTCTCCGCGTACCAGCCGAGCACCGCGCCGCCGACCAGGAAGTAGGCCAGCGACTCGACCCACCACCAGAACCAGATCGTTTCGGGCAGTGCAAAGACGCCCGACCACCCCAGCATGCCGCAGGTGGAGACAACCACCACGATGCCACCGAACTTCAGGCCCTTCTGCCAGCCGGGGCCGGCCAGTGCAGGACGGATCCATCCATACACCGCCGCGCTCAGGAAGGCGGCGATCAGGCCGGTGGCGATCCAGCGCGGCATCAGTGCCGCCATGTCCGGCGGAACCTGGTTGAGCTCCGGCCGCCAGAACTCGGCGGTCGACCTGTAGGCCTCGACCAGGATGCCGTTGTGGATGATCCCCCCCGTGCCCATGCCGACGATGAACTGGGCGGCGTAATAAACGATGCCGCCCACGAAGATCAGCTTCCAGTTCATCCGTGTTCCCCCCCTTCAATCGTGACGTCCTGGGGGGGAATCCTGCGCCCGTCGTCCGGCTACGACAAGGCGCAACCTAGGAGGTGCCAGGCACGTGCCAGGCACGTGCCTGGCACCGGATCAGGCTGCCTCGGCGTGCTGGGCCGGCGCCAACCGGACTGCCTCGTAGTCGAGGACGCCTGCGACGCCGTGCAGCGTCGAAGCGATACGGACCGCCGACTGCACGGCCTCGCGCGCCATGCCCGCCTGGCGGACCACACGCTCGTGCGCCGTCACACACTTGCCGCAACCGTGCACCGACGAGACAGCAAGGGAAATCAGCTCGAAATCCACCTTGTCGATGCCCGGGTTGGCCATCACGTTCATGCGCAGCCTGGCGGGTAGCCTCGAGTACTCCTCGTCCTCCACCAGGTGGGTGAACCGGTAGTACACGTTGTTCATGCCCATGATGGCTGCCGCCGCCCGGGCGGCGTTCAGGCCCGCCGCGTCGAGTCTCCCGGCCGCAACCGATTCGACGGCACGCGTCAGGTCGCCGTTGCCCGAGGCGATCGCCGTGGCGAGGGCTGTCATCCACTGCTGTGCCTCGGTCAAGCCGGGTGCGCCCTGCGGCGTCAGCACACTGCCGAGGTTCAGCTTCAGGTCCCGGGCATAGTCCGGGATACGGTCCTTGATTTGATCCAGTGTCATGTCGATATCCTCGTGAGAGGTGCCAGGCACCTTGCGGTGCGTGAGAGGTGCCAGGCACCAGCCGGTGCCTGGCACCGCGGCATCAGGCGGCCTTCAGGGTGTCCTCGCCCTTCTGCCAGTTGCAGGGGCAGAGTTCGTCCGTCTGCAGGCCGTCGAGCACGCGCAGGACCTCCTCCGGGCTGCGGCCGACGTTGAGGTCGGTGACGTAGACGAAACGGATCACCCCGTCCGGATCCACGATGTAGGTCGCGCGCTGCGCCACGCCCGCCTCGGCGTCGAGCACGCCGAGCTCGGTCGACAGCTCGCGCTTGATGTCGGACAGCATCGGGAACGGCAGGTTGCGGAGCTCTTCCTTGTCCTTGCGCCAGGCCAGGTGGACGAACTCGGAGTCGACGCTCACGCCGAGAACCTGCGCGTCGCGATCGGCGAAGTCGCCGTTCAGCCGGCCGAAAGCCGCAATCTCGGTCGGGCAGACGAAGGTAAAGTCCTTCGGCCAGAAGAACACGACCAGCCACTTGTCCTTGAAGGTCTGGTTATCGATGTCCTTGAAAGCGGTGTTGATGTCGTTGTTCACGACGCCGGTGAGCTTGAAGCCGGGAAACTTGCTGCCGATGCCCAACATGTCGTATCTCCTTGGATTGATGTCAGAACCGCGCCTTACGCGTTGGTGAAAGGATGGGACCCGGCACTTGATTTATCCAATGGATTGATCCGATCATTGCAATAGGCATCATCAATCGGTAACCCCATGAACCTTCGCGACCTGCAGTATCTCGTGGCGCTGGCCGAGACCGGGCATTTCGGCGAGGCGGCCGCGCGCTGCCACGTCAGCCAGCCGACGCTGTCCGCCCAGATCAAGAAGCTGGAGGAATACCTCGGCGTGCCCCTGTTCGAGCGCCAGCCGCGGAAGGTTTCGCTGACCGAAGCCGGCAAGCGGATCGTCGAGCGCGCCCGCCGCATCACCCGGGAAGCCGAGGACATCCGTGAACTGGCCCGCGCAAGCCGCGACCCCCTCAGCGGCAAGCTGCGCGTCGGACTCATCCCGACCATCGCCCCCTACCTGCTGCCGCGGGTGGCCGTGAAGCTTCACCGCAAGCTGCCGAAGCTGTCGCTGATGCTCTACGAATACCAGACCGCTGTGCTCTTGCAGAAGCTGAACGACGGCGAGCTCGACCTGGCCATCCTCGCGCTACCGGCCGAGACCGGCGGACTCGAAACGCGAAGCCTGTTTGCCGAGTCCTTCGTCGTGGCGATGCCACGGAAACATGCGCTGACCGCCCGCAAGCGGCTCAAGCCCGCCGACCTCGCCGGCGAAAAGATCCTGTTGCTCGAAGAGGGGCATTGCCTCCGGGACCAGGCACTCGAGGTCTGCGGCACCGTGGCAATCAGCGAAGAGCAGGACTTCCGCGCCACGAGCCTGGAGACGCTGCGCCAGATGGTCGCATCCGGCCTCGGCATCACGTTGTTGCCGCGCCTCGCCGCCGAAGGCCCGATCGCCGGCGCCCGCGGGCTGGAGTTCCGCCCGTTCGCGCCGCCGCCGCCGTCGCGCATGGTCGGTGCCGCCTGGCGGAAATCGACGACGCGCGAGGCGGCTATCCAGGCGGTGTGCGAGGTCATCCGATCAGCGGATCGCTGACAGACAGCCAGGCCTCGTCGGGCCGCGCACCGGCGCGGCCGCCGACTCAGAGCAGGTCGAGCCCGGGCATGCCGTCGGCACCGGTCAGGCAGTGGTGCAGGTACACGGCCAGCCCGGCGTCGCCCGTCCACAGGTTGTAGCGCCCGATCCCGTACTCCTTGCGCATCCGCTCGCGCTGGTCGATCGCGTGCATGGCAAAGGCCCGCGCCCGCTCGAGCCACACGGCGTCACCGGTACGCCGGTGGAGCTTGAGGAAGGCATGGCCGTTTCCAGCAGTGCCATGGCACAGGCCGTAACCCTTGGCCAGCGGCCCCGCGCTCCAGGCCGCCGCACCGGCCTGCAGGAGCAGGTCGTCCATCTCTGCGGACCAGGCACGCGGAAAGTCCGCCGTGGCGGTGATGATCCCGGGTGCGCCATGGCACCACTGCATCAGTACTTGCGTGCGGCCCGGGCGCGAAGGCCCCACGCCCGGCGGCCAGTTCACGCAGTCGGCTTCCCGCAGCGCGGTGACGGTCAGCGTGGAGACGCAGCGCCGATACAGCGTCTCGCACCGCTCGGCGGGCAACAGCCCGGCGCCGCGCAGCAGCGGATACACGTTGCCGGCGAAGCCGTGCCCGGCACCCAGCAACTGGACGACGCTGCCATAGAGGTCCTGGGTCCACAGGTGACAGTCGGCGTACGGACTCGGCAGCCAGGTCTCCCAGAGCTGCTCGACATTCTCCAGGAACAGTTCGCGCCAGCGATCGTCGCCAGTCCATTCGAGCATGTGCAGGGCACCGACCATGGTGCCAGGCGCCGCCCACAACGCCTCGTTGGTGGGATTCGGAATGTTCTCGCGGATCAGCTTGTGCAACCTTTCCGCAGCGGACGCATCGCCGGTCAGTCGCCAGAGGATGAGCAGGATGCCCACTTCGCCGAGATAGTAGGACGGCACGACCTCGCCGGTATCCGGCGCCGCGAGGTAGTCGTCATAGGCGCGCCCGATGAGTTTGCCCGGCTCGACACGTAGCTTCACTGCGCCTTGGCGCGCCAGGTGCCACATGGCCCAGAGCACGCCGGCTGCGCCGAGGTACAGGGTCTTGTCATAGTCCGACGGACTACCGTCAGCGTCGAGGGGGTGCCTCGCCCAGAATACTTCCCCTCGGAGGTGATCCTCGCAGTCCACCACGATCGAACGAATTGCGTTCCCCGCAACAGTCGGGTTCCAGGAGTCACCGGACAAGATCTCATGCCGGCCTGCCTCAAACAGCATCACGATCTCTCCGATTGAGCCTTCTGGACCGGGCGCGGCCGAAAGGTATCATGCGGGTCGAGCCAGTGCGCGCCACTCGACGGTATCCCGAAAAATGACCACGACATCGGACCGGCCGATTGATCTTCGCTCCGACACGGTCACTCGCCCGACGCCCGGTATGCGGGCGGTGATGGCGGATGCGGAAGTCGGCGACGACCAGTACGGCGAGGACCCGAGCATCAACCGCCTGCAGGAGCGGGTGGCATCGTGTTCCCGCAGGCCGAGGTCGAGCGGATCTGCACCGTGGCGCGCGAACTGAAGGTCGCCAGCTTCCTCGACGGCGCGCGGCTGTGGAACGCGGCCGTGACCCATCTGGACGTCACCCGGCAGGAGTGTGAGCGCGCCGCCCGGGTGCTCGCGCGACTGGCCAACGGCGGTGCCGAATGACCCCGGAAGAGGCCGCGGCGAAGGCCTGGACCTGGCGGCTGGACGACGGGACGGCCAGCAACGACTGGGACCGCTACCACGATCGACTGCTGGCGGTGGCATCGAGGCGCGGCCTGCGCGTGGAAGACCTCGGACCACCGGGCCACCTACCCCTGCCGGTGCTCACCAACAAGCCGGGCGCCGCCGCGGTGCCGCGCATCCTGATCGGCAGCGGCTTCCACGGCGAGGAATCCGCTGGGCCCTGGGGCGTGCTGGCGTTCCTCGAGTCGGTGGAGGACTCGCTGCTTGCGGGTGTCGGCCTGACGGTGCTGCCGCTCGTCAACGTCAGCGGCTTTCGCGAGGGCAAGCGCTTCAACGACCTCGGCGAGAACCCCAACCGCGGCTACCTGCCCGGCGCCGAAGCGTCGTCGCGCGAGGGCCGGATCCTGCTGTCGCAAGGGAATCGGCTACGCGACGCCGCGCGCGACGGACTGCTCGCCTGTCACGAGGATGTCCTGCTGTCGCACTGCTATGTCTACGGCATGGAGCAAAGCGACGCGCCGGGCGAATTCAGCCGCGGGCTGTTGCGGGCCAATGCGTCGTTCTTTGCGGTTCACCCCGACGGCGAGGTGGACGGCTGCCCGGTCAAGGACGGCATCGTCTTCAACCACCAGGACACGTCGTTCGAGTCCTGGCTGCTGCTCGAGGGCACACGCCATGCCGCCTGCGTCGAGACGCCGGGCCAGCAGCCGATCGAGCGGCGCATCGCGGCGCAGGCCGCGATGATGCGCTTCTTCGTGGCGCATACCGCAGGGAGCCCCTAGCCGACGGAAGCCAGGGTCTGTGCCTACTTCTCGTGCTTGCCGAACTCGACCATCTTGCGGGCCTCGTCGGCAAATTTCTTCGCAGCGTCGCCCTCCTCGATCCGGGGAGGACGCGGCGGTACTTCGATGCCGCGTTGCACGGCCGGGCGCGCAGCCAGTTCATCGATCCATCGTCCCAGGTGCGGCAGGCCGTCGATGGCGACGCCCGACCACTTGTGGGTGCGCACCCAGGCCCAGTTCGCGATGTCGGCGATCGAGTAGTCGCCAGCCAGGTACGCGTTGTCGGCCAACCTGCCGTCCAGCACCTCGAACAGCCGCCGCACTTCACCCTGGTAGCGGTCGATGGCCGGCTGGATCTTCTCGGGAAAATAGCGATAGAAGACGTTCGCCTGCCCCATCATCGGGCCGATTCCGCCCATCTGGAACATCAGCCACTGGACAACGAGCGACCGCCCCTTCGTGTCGGCGGGCATCAGCTTGCCGGTCTTCTCGGCCAGGTACATGAGGATCGCGCCGGACTCGAACACCGTGAAATCCCCAGCCTCGCGATCGACGATGACGGGAATGCGGCCGTTCGGGTTCAGCTTCAGGAACCCCGGCTGCCTCTGCTCGAGCGCAGACAGGCTGACCACGTGCAGCGTGTAAGGCAGGCCCAGTTCCTCCAGGGCGATGGAAACCTTGTGCCCGTTCGGCGTCGCGGCTGTGTAGAGGTCGATCATTGCAGGGTACCAATGGGGTCCAGGTTCAATAGGGCGCGTACACGCGCCCGTCCACGTCGCGAAAATGCTGTGTGCTGCGCCGATCCGGCGGCGGGCGGCGCACGACCCCGGCCTCGCGTGCCTGGTCGACCAGCGCCTGGGCGTAGTCGAGGAAGGTGTCCTCGCGGCGCTCGCCGGTGATGTTCGCCAGGCCGGCGTAACCATCGCGGCCCGCCGCGATGTAGTCGTTGGCGATGACGCGGTAGTCTCTTGATTCGTCGAACGGCTCCCAGGCCGTGCCATTCCAGAACTCGATCTGCTCGAGCCTGCCCTGCTCCCGGCTGCGGGTCAGGTCCACGTTCCAGCGCAGGCCGGCCGTGTAGGGATAGGCGCCGGTATTGGCGCTCTGGTCGGAGAGGAAATAGTCGACGGCCTCTTCCAGCACCGCGTGCAGTTCGCTGCCGCGCATCACCAGCCTCACGAGCGTGTTCTTGAACGGCAGCGCGAGGTAGGCATCGCCGACCGTAAAGGCGCCCTGGGCCAGGCCGTTGCGCGCGCCACCGGCATTCTGGATCGCGATGTCCGCCCCGCCGAAGCGCCTGGCCTGTGCCAGGAAGAATTCCGCCACCAGGCTCTGGATGTCGCCGCCCTGGGAATCGGTCGATGCCGCGCAGCCGGGCGCACCGTCGCGGCTGCGATCGTGCATCCCGGGGACACGCCGCAGGCAGAGGCGCTCCGGCACCGTGGCGACCTGCTCGCCGGCAAAACGCTGGATCTGGTCGCGATAGACATCCAGCACGCGCTGCGCAGCGGGGTCGGCGGCAAAGTGCTCAAGCACCGGGCTCGCCTGGATCTGGGCCTCGGCGCGCTCCCGCGCCGGTCCCTCCAGGGGCGCGTCGTTGCGGCGCAGGTCGTCACCCAACAGCAGCACGGGGCGCCCGCCGCAGTCGGTCACGCGGCCCTGGCCGTCGAACTTCACGTCGAGCACGCCGATGACCCAGGTGTACTGCCAGGCCTGCGCTACGCAGACCGCGTCGCCATCGCGGTTCTGCACGCGGGTCGGGTACGGGCCCTCGACGCTCAGGCCGAATTCCTTGAATTGCTCGCCGAGCAGTGAATGCGAGTCGCCACCGACGATGACGTCCACGCCGGACAGCGATCGCGCCATCTCGAGGTCGGCCAGGTAGCCGATGTGGGTCAGCAGGATGATGACGTCCACGCCCTCGGCGCGCAGCGCATCGACCTGTTCCTGCGCGGTCCGCGCCTCGTTGCCAAACGTCGTGCCCGCATCGGGGCTCGAAGATCCCTTGGTCTTGCCGGCGACGTCGATGCCGACGATGCCGATGCGGCGGCCGCCGCGCTCCAGGACGATCCGTGGCTGCAGGTAATCGTGCTGGGAAAAGCGCGCCAGGGGCGATTCACCAACCGTGAAGTTCACGTTCGCGCCCAGCGCCGGCGTATGGCAGTTCCAGGTCCGCTTGCTCAGGAAATCCAGGAAGCGCTTGAGCCCGATGTCGCCGGCGTCGAACTCGTGGTTGCCGGCCTCGAAGGCATCGAAGCACACCTGGTTCATCAGGTCCGCATCGGCCTCGCCCGCGAACAACGTGAAGTAGAGATCGCCCGTGATGGCGTCACCGGCGTGCAGCTTGAGCAGGTTGTCGGCGCCTTGCGCCAGCTCGTCGAAGGCCGTCACCAGTTGCGGGAAGCCGCCGAAGCTGGCCTGGGTTGGCTGGCCGTCCAGTATCAACACCTGGCCGCTGTCGGGCGCCACGCGGGAATGGTGGTCGTTGATGTGCAGGATGCGCAGCGACAGGCCCTCGGCGGCCGGTACGGGCGGCTCGACCGGATGGGTCGCGCACGCAACCAGCAGCCATGCCGCGGCACCGGCCAGCACGCCGAGACGATAGCGGCGCGGCGGCATGAGGCGAGCGAGTTCAGTGGCCTGCATGGAACACCAGGATTTCGGGGCTTCAGGAAACGCGATGGCCGCCAAGTCTACACGACGACCCGTCCGCGTCAGTGACTGCGCGGCACCTGTGGACGCCGGCCATGGGGCCGGGCCGGCCTCCAAGGTGGAGCGATCCGGCACAGGCAGGTAACATCGGACGCGCCACGAGCGGGGGATGCGTGACGACCGGGACCCGTCTGTTGACCGACGTAGAGATCGAGCGTCGCCTGCTCGATCGTCGCGCCGACGCCGAACTCGATGCGCTGTTCGGCCGGCCGCAACACGCCGAGCTCCGGGACCTCGCCCGGCGGGCCAGCGAGCAGCGCGGCGGCCCCAGGGTCCTGATACTGCCCGGCATCATGGGCTCCACGCTCGGCGTGCGCCGCCCGGGTCGCGGCAACGACATCAAGTGGTTCGACCCCGTCGAGATCGCGCTCGGTGGACTGACCAAGCTGGCCTTGCCGTCTTCGCGCCGCATCGAGCCGCTCGGCGTGCTGCTGTTCGCTTACCTGCGTCTCAAGCTTTCGCTGCGCTCCGCGGGCCTGGATGCCGATTTCCATCCCTACGACTGGCGTCACAGCATCGGCGATGCGGGGCGCGCGCTGGCCGACAGGCTGGAACACGAGCCGAGGCGAAAGGTGTCATTGGTGGCGCACAGCATGGGCGGGTTGGTCGCGCGCGCCGCACTCGGCCATCGCGGCGCGACGCGTGTCGATCGGGTCATCCAGCTGGGCACGCCGAATCGCGGCGCGTTCGGGACGATCAAGGCGCTACGCGGGACTTACTCACTGGTCCGCCGGCTGGCCTTGCTGGACCTGGCGCACGGGGCGCGGGAACTGGCCCGCGACGTCTTCTGCACGCTGCCGGGCCTGGTCGAGTTGCTGCCGGAGGCCCGGGACTGTGAAGACTTCGACCCCTTCAAGGCCAGCGACTGGCCGAAGGGCCCGCGACCGAAGGCGGCGTTGCTGGCCGCGGCCCGCGAGGCACTCGGGAACCTGCCCGCGCCCGACGAGCGGTTTGCACTGATCGCGGGATCGGGCCATGAGACGCTGACCGGTGTGCGGGTACGCGACGGCAAGATGGCATTCCGGCGTTCCGACGAAGGCGACGGCACCGTGCCCCTCGCGCTCGCCAGGCTGGAGGGCCTGGCGACATGGATCACCTCGCGCCAGCATGGGGCACTGCCGGGCGACGAGACGGTGACGCATGCGGTCGTCGAACTGATCGAACGGGGCGACACGAGCCTGCTGCCACGGGAGCCGGCTGCCGCGGCCAGGCGCGGCCGCTGGCTCGCCGAAGAAGAACCCGATGCGGCGGCAGAGAAGCTGTTCTGGGACGACCTTGCATCGGTCGAGCAACGGCAGTTCCTGCGCGAGTTCGTCGCCGCGCCGGATGGCGACACGCGCGGCGTCGATCGGCCGGTGCCTGCCGGCACCGCCGTCGACCCGGTCGAGCTCGCGTTCGAGGTCGGCAGCGTCACCGACGCCGGAGCCGGCGCAATCGTCCTCGGTGTTTTCAGCAACGTGGAGCCGACCGGCGCGGCGACCGCGGTGGATGAATTGCTCGGCGGTGCGATCAGCGACCTCAGCCGGCGCCGGGCCATCGCCGCGGCCGCCGGTGAAGTGTTCATCCTGCCCGCCGCGAATCCTCGCCTGCGCGCGAACTACGTCGTGCTGGCGGGACTCGGCAACTTCGGTCGCTACGGCGCGGAAGTCCAGCGACTCGCCGCAGCCAACGTGACCCGGACCCTCTCGCTCGCGGGCGTCGGCGAATTTGCGCTGGTGCTATGGGGCACCGCCTCCGGCGTGCCGCCGGCGCACGCGGCCCTGTCCCAACTCGCGGGCATGCTCGAGGCGCTCGCCGAGCTTCCGGCCGGGCAGCGTCCCAGGCGTGTCACCTGGATTTCGCGAAGCCCACGGCGGCTGGCCGCGGCGCACGCAGCAATGCGCATGCAGCTCAAGACGGACGCCCGGACCGCCCTGGTGCGGCTGGGGGCCCTGCCCGCCGCCGCGCCGCGCCGGGCGAAGGTCGCGGCGGCGCCCACGGCGCCCATGTCCTACCTGTTCGTGCAGGAGCACGGCCAGGAACTCCGGGCGGCACTGCTCGGCCCAACCTCCAAGGCGACCGCACTCGCCGCCGCCCGCAAGCTCGACCTGCGCGAGCTGGACCGGCACCTCGACTCGCTGGGGACCGGGCTCGATGCGACCGACGTGCGCGATTTCGGCCAGCGGCTGGGGGAGCTACTGCTTCCGGAAGCGACGCGTGAGGCCCTGCGCGTCGCGCGCGACGCACCGCTCGTCATCGTGCATGACCGCGCGGCGTCCCGCTGGCCCTGGGAAGCCCTGTCGATCGACGGCTGGGAACCGGCCGCGTCCGCCGGACTGTGCCGCCGCTACGCAACGGACGGCATGTCGGTCGCCAAGTGGCGCGAGGAGAGGCGCCTTTCACCCCGCCTGGAGGTGCTGCTGGTCGTCAATCCGACCGAGGACCTGCCGGGTGCGGAGGAGGAAGGTCGCCGTGTCGCCAGGGTGCTCGGCAACACCGATGCGCAGCTCACCGCGCTGTACGGCACGCACGCGACGCGGGCACGCCTGCTCGACGAGTTCCGCTCGGGCCGTTATGACGCCATCCACTACGCCGGCCACGCCTTCTTCGATCCGGCATCACCGTCTTCCAGCGGCATCCTGTGCGCCGGCGGGCGCGTGCTCTCGGGCGCGGACCTGGCATCGCTGGAGGCCTTGCCGGCGCTGGTCTGTTTCAACGCCTGCGAATCAGGGCGGCTGCGGCAGGCAACGCAGGTCCAGCGGGCGCTGGGCCGCAGCACCGGTTTCGCGGAGGCCTTCCTGCGTGGCGGCGTGGCCAATTTCATCGGCACCTGGTGGCCGGTATCGGACGCCGCGGCGGCGAAATGCGCCGGCACGCTCTACGAGCGACTCATGCGCGGCGAGACGATCGGGTCGTCGCTGAATGCCGCGCGCGCCGCGATCCGCCGTCTCGGCTCCGGCGACTGGGCCAACTACCTGCATTACGGCAGTCACGACTTTGTGCTGAAGAAGTGACGCCAGAGGTGCCAGGCACGTGCCTGGCACCTCCTCGGTCTACCAGCTGTAGCGCACCCGGTAGGTGATGACCGCCTCGCCGTCCTTCGCCGATCTTCACCGGGAACTCGATGGTGCGCGCATCCTTCTTCTCGTAGGACATCGAACTCGACAACACGCGCCAGTTGCTCCAGCGGTAGAGGTTCTCGCGGACGATGACCTCGACCGGCTGGTCCTTGTGGTTGCGCAGCTTGATCTCGAACGCCTCCTCCATCACGCGGCCCCGGCTGTCCACGGAGAAGTCCGTCTGCCGCCGCTCGCCCACGACGTCGAAGGCGACGCCGAGCTTGACGCGCACGTCCTCGTCCTTGGGCGTGTGATCGATCGTGTCCTCGCCGATGAATTCCAGGCTGCCGTCGGCGGGATCGAGCTGCGACACGCGGATCCGTCCGGCCGGTAGCGGCATGCCGAGGCCCGCCTGCTTCTCGTTGCGGAACTCGAGCCACACGTCCACCTGCGTATTGGACGAGGGACCGTAGTCTCGATCGATGATCGCCGAGCTGCCCCAGCCAAAGCCCTGCGCGCCGTAGTAGACCAGTTTCTTCTGTGCCGGGATGCGCTTCGCCGCGTCGAAGAGCTCGATCTGCTTGGTGGAATTGTTCGGCAGCGTGGTGGAACGACCGAGCGTGTACAGGTGGTACTCGAAGAAGGACTTTTCCTGGAAGCCGGCATCCGCCTCCATGGTCATCGCGCGCATCGCGGCCTTGGGATAGGGGGACGGTGCCGGCTGGGCACGGTTCACCTCGCCCGCCACCAGCTTGAGTTTCGCGTCGTCATAGGTGACGCCCGACTGGTTGATGATGCTGACCCAGGCGCCAACGTCGAGGTAGCCCGAGTTCGCGTCCTTGCCTTCGGTGAACAGCAGGTTGTAGTCGGCCCACCACGTGATGCCGCCGGTCTGGTAGCTCACCCGTGCTTTCTGGGTCCCGCCTTTCGCGGAATTGATGTCCCATTCGAGTGTCGGCTGCGTGATCAGCCCACCCGGCAGCTCGCCGAAGCGCATTCCTGACCACTGGCGCAGCGCGTGCACCTGGCCGTCGTCGCCGCGGATCACCAGGCCGTCGTGGGCGGACAGCAGCGTGCCGTCGAGCAGCTTGATGCCGTCGCCCTGCTGGCTTTCCACCGTCACCTTGCGGTCGACGTAGCGCGACAGCAGCTTCTGAGTGCTGACCAGGTCGAACTGGAAGTTCTGTTCCAGCACGCGGGTCCCCGAAGGGTCCGTCAGCGACTGGAAGGTGACGGTCGTCGGGTCGATGAGCGCGGCGACGTCGGTGAACTTCAGCAGCGAGCGGCCCGGCTTCAGGGCGAAATCCCGGTCGACGCGCACGACGGCGTAACCGGGCAGCGAACTGGCCGGCGGCGTGCCCTGGCCGGGCAGCGGCCGGTACCAGTCCGCCGGGATCGCGCCCGGCTGGGCCGAGCTGTAGACCGTCAGTGCGGTCTGCGTGGATTCCGCCCGGGCTCCGGGCACGGCCATGGCGATGGCGATGCCGGCCATCAGGGCCACTGAGCGACGATGAATGCGTGTCATGGGACTCTCCTGTCCGATCTGGCGACTAGAATAAACGCTCCAGCCGGCACTGCCGGGTTAACTGAGGCGGGATGACATGCAGGATGAGGAAACAAGGCTGGTCGCGGCGCGCTACCTGGCGGGCCTGTTGTCGCCGGCGGATGCGCTGCGGTTCGAGCAATCCGTCAAGGACGATCCCGCCCTGCTGGAGCGGATGGACCTCGGCGAGCAGATCGCGCGCGGCTCGCGGCTGGTCGATGTCGACCGGCTGGGCATCAAGCCGCCCTGGTGGCACGACCGGCGCATCGCCCTCGGTGCCGCCGTGACCCTCGGCATCCTCGTCATCGCCTGTGTGTGGCTGGCCATCAGCGCAGGGATCGCCCGGGAGCGCATGGCCATGCTGGACGCCCGCGCGGAACAGGGCTTCCTCGCGCCGCCCTCCACGACCCGGACGGCACGCGTGAACCTGGACTCCGGCGGGAACCTGACGCTCGGCGGCGGCGCACCGGAGCGACTCGAGATCCGCGTCGAGGCGCGCAGCAACAAGTTCAACCAGTTTCGTGTCGCGATGCTGCGCGACGACGGCACCGCCGTGCTGCACTTCGACCGGCTGCAGCGGGACACCAACGGTGAGCTGCGGTTTGCGCTGAACTCCACCCTGCTGCCGCCGGGCGGCTACACGCTGCGAGTCGAGGGGTTCACCTGGCGCGGGGAGACGGAGCCGGTCGGCAGGATTCGCCTGACCGTAACGCGTTAGCCGGTGCCAGGCACCAACCCGCCCCCTTTCGGGGACAGGTTGGTGCCTGGCACCTCCTACGCCTGGCGCAATGTCGAGATCGGCGGCTGGTTGATGACCGAGCGCGCGGCCAGCGTCCCGGCGCCACCGACCAGCAAGGCACCGGCGCCGATGCCGATCAGCCAGACGGTCGGGTCGAAGTGGTACTCGAGATTGAACAGTTCGGTCGCCAGGTACCAGCCGCCGACGCTGGCCCCGATCGCCGCCAGCAGGCCCGACAACATGCCGAGCACCAAGAACTCCGTCGCGACCCCGGCCAGAACGACGCGCCGGCTCGCGCCCAGCGTCCTGAGCATGGCGCTCTCGTAGGCCCGTTCATCCCGCGTCGACTGCACCGCTGCCAACAGCACGGTAATGCCGGCGAGCAACGTGAACAGGAACACGTACTGCACCGCAAGCGAGGCCCTGTCGCCCACCGCGCGCACCTGTTTCAGGATGGCCTCGATATCGAAGATCGAGACGCTGGGAAACTGGTGCACGAGTTGCACCAGCGAGCGCTTGCCCGTCTCGTCAAGGTTAAGCGCCGTCAGCCAGGTGCCGACCATGCCGTCGAGCGTGCCGGGTGAGAACACCAGGAAGAAATTCGGCCGGAAAGTGTCCCACTGGACCTCGCGAATGCTCGTCACCTCGGCGTCCAGCGGCTCGCCGGCGACGTCGAAGGACAGGGTGTCGCCGACCTTGATGCCGAGCTCGTCCGAATAGCCGCTGGCCACCGAGACCAGCTTGCGGCCCGCCTCCGCCTCGGTCCACCAGCGCCCGGAGACGATCTTGTTGTCCGACTGCAGGTCGCTGGCCCAGCTCAGGTTCTGCTCGCGCTCGGCAAACGCCTTGGCCCGATCGCCCTCCAGCTGCAGCTTGGCGATGGGCGTGCCGTTCAGTGCCGTCATGCGTGCCCGGATCATCGGGAACAGCTGCGGCTCCGGCATGCCCCGCTCGGTGAAGAAATGGCGGAACGCGTCGGTCTCATCCGTGCGGATGTTGATCAGGAAGTGGTTGGGCGTGTTCGCCGGCAGGCTGGCCTGCCAGGTGTCGAGCAGGTCCTTGCGGACCACGCCGAGCAGCAACAGCACCATCAGCCCGAGGCCGAAAGCGACGACCTGGACGATGCTTTCGCGCCCGCGCCGCGACAGGTTGGCGACGCCGTAGCGCCAGGCCACGCCGACCCCGCCCCGCAGGCGGCCGGCGGCCTTCACCAGCAGCCAGCCGGCGGCCAGCAGCACCGCCAGCGTGATCGACGTGCCGGCCACCACGTAGCTGACGAGCCGCAGCATCGCGCACCAGCCAGAACAACATCACGACCAGCGCACCAATCGCGATCAGGTAAGCGCCGGCGTGACGCAGCGGCGGCGGCTCGAGGTTCCGGCGCAGCACCCGCGCCGGCGGGACGTTCTTCAGCTGCAACATCGGCGGCAGTGCGAAGCCCACCAGTATCGCCACTGCGGTCACGAGCCCCAGCACGGCAGGCGCCCAGGACGGCCGCGGCAGGTCGCCACGGACCAGGTCCGCGAGCAGGTATGCCAGGCCCTCCTGCGCGACGAAGCCGAGCGCCGCACCGACTGCCGCCGCGATCACTGCCAGCAGCACCAGCTCCAGTGACGTGACCCGCAGGATGAAGCCCTGCTGGGCGCCCATGCATTTCATCAAGGCGACATTGTCGAGATGCCGCCTCACGTAGCGCCGTGCGGCCATGGCGACCGCCACCGCCGCAAGCAGCACCGTGATCAGCGCCGACAGGTTGAGGAAACGCCCGGCGCGGTCCATGGAGGCCTGGATCTGCGGGCTGGCTTCCGCCACGTCCACCAGTCGTTCCGATGGCAGTTTGGACGCCTCCAGCTCCACCTTGAAGGCCCGCACGGCCGCCGACTCGCCGGCGAACAGGATCGCGTAGGTGGCGCGGCTGCCCGGCTGGATCAGCTGCGTTGCCGGCATGTCCTCGAGGTTCATCAACAGCGACGGCGCGAGGTCGACGAAGGCGGAGCCCTGGTCCGGACGGTAGTCGAGGACCTGCGACACCCGGAAGGTCGAGGCGCCGATGTTGACGTCGTCGCCGACCTCCGCGGCCAGCCGCGCCAGCAGCCGGGAGTCGAGCCAGACTTCACCGCGCACCGGGATCTCGCGCGAGTCTCCCGACCCGGCGCGAAGGGCGCCTCGGCGATCTTCACCTTGCCGCGCAGCGGATAGCCCTCGCCTACCGCGCGAATCGAGGCGAGCGACGACTCCTCGCCGTAGAACACGACCGTCGGGAAGGTCAGCGTGCGCGCGGTGGCCAGGCCCTCGACCTCGCCCTGGCGATGTATTCGTCGGAAGGCGCCTGGCTGGCCTGCAGCCGCAGGTCGGCGGCGATGACCTCCGCCGCCTGTTGCTCGACCGCCCGGCCCACCCGGTCGGTAAAGAAGCCGACGCCCGTCAACGCGGTCACGGCCACCAGCAGCGCGGCCAGCAGGACCATCAGCTCACCCGACCGCCAGTCGCGCGAGAGGGCAAGCAGCGCGAAACGCAGGGCTTTCAACTCAGGCCACCAACCGGCCCGCGTCGATCTCGATCATGCGGTCGCAGCGCGCCGCGAGATCCCGATCGTGGGTCACCAGCACCAGCGTGGCACCGGTCGCCTGGTTGAGGTCGAACAGCAGCTGGACGACGCGCGCCCCGGTGGCGGTGTCGAGGTTGCCGGTCGGCTCGTCGGCAAAGAGCACCGAGGGGCTCGTGACGAAGGCACGGGCGATGGCGACGCGCTGCTGCTCGCCGCCGGACAGCTGCCGCGGGTAATGACCCAGGCGCCCCGAGAGGCCGACCTGGCCGAGCACTTCCTTGGCCGCCTGCCGGGCGTCGCTGCGCCCGGCGAGCTCCAGCGGCAGCATCACGTTCTCCAGCGCCGTGAGCGAGGGCACCAGGTGGAAGGACTGGAACACGAAGCCGACATGGCGCCCGCGCATCGCCGCCCGCCCGTCCTCGTCCAGCGCCGAAAGCTCGGTGCCTTCCAGCCAGACTTCGCCGGAAGTGGGCGCATCGAGCCCGGCGAGCAGCGCCAGCAGCGTCGACTTGCCGGCGCCGGAGGCGCCGACCACGGCGACCGACTCACCGGCGTTGACGGCAAGGCTGACGTCGTCGAGGATGGTCAGCATCCCCTCCGGGCTACTCACCTCCTTGCGCAACTTTTTCGCCTCGAGCACTGTCCTCTTATCCATGCGCACGTTCTTCCTGGTCCTGTCCCTTGTCCTGTACAGCCTGTCCGGCAGCGGCACCACCGCCGCGTGGGCGGCCGACAGGCCCGTCATTCTCGTCCTTGGCGACTCGCTGTCCGCCGGCTACGGCATCCCGGCCGATCAGGGCTGGGTGGCCCGGCTGCAGCGGCGGCTGGACGGCGAAGGTTACGGATACACCGTAGTCAACGCCAGCGTGTCCGGCGAAACCACCGGCGGCGCTCTCGAGCGCCTGCCGCGCGCACTGAAGCTGCACCAGCCGGCCATCGTCATCGTCGAGCTTGGCGGCAACGACGGGCTGCGGGGCCTGCCCGTTTCCGAGCTCCGCTTGAACCTCGAGAGCATCATCACCGCTTGCCACGATGCCGGGGCGGAGGTCGTCCTGAGCGGGATCCGCATCCCGCCCAACTATGGCCCGCAGTACACCGAAACGTTCTACGCGGTATACGAAAGGCTCGCGAAGGAACAGCAGGTTCCCTGGGTGCCCTTCCTGCTGGAGGGCATCGCACTGCGCGACGACCTGTTCCAGGACGACGGTATTCATCCCGATCTGCAAGCGCAGCCGATGCTCCTCGACAACGTCTGGCCGGTCCTCCAGCCCCTGCTCAAGCGGTAACCGGTACAGCCATCCTTTCGGCGGCCACCGCCGGGTGGATGCATTTAGTCACGATTTCAGGTCCCGATGACCGGTGCTATAAGTCTCAGGATAAAGCAATGCCGCAGCCAGCATGTTGCGGCGCAGCATCCATCACGAATGCCGGGGAGACGGTTCACGTGGAAAAAATCTGGCTCAAGAACTACCCGCCCGGCGTGCCGGAGGAAATCAACCCCGAGGAGTACCCCTCCCTCAAGCATCTCTTCGAGGAGGCCTTCCGCAAGCACGCGGCCCGGCCGGCATTCAGCAACCTGGGCCGCACGCTCACCTATGCCGAAGTGGACGAGATGTCGCGCCGGTTCGGCGCGTGGCTGCAGAAAGAAGCCGGGCTGAAGAAGGGCGACCGCATCGCCATCATGATGCCGAACCTGCTGCAGTACCCGATCGCGATGATCGGCGCGCTGCGAGCCGGGCTCACCGTCGTCAACACGAACCCGCTGTACACGGCCCGCGAGCTGGAGCACCAGCTGACCGACTCCGGCGCCACCGTCATGCTGATCTCCGAGAGTTCCTGCGCAACGCTGCAGCAGGCCCTCTCCCGCACACCGCTCAGGAAAGTCATCGTCACCGGCCTCGGCGACCTGCTCGGGTTCCCGAAGGGCTTGATCGCCAACTTCGTCCTGCGACACGTCAAGAAGGTGATTCCCGCGTGGAGCCTGCCCGGCAGCATCCGCTTCGACGAGGTCATGTCCCGCGGCGCCTCGCTGACGCTCGATCCGGTCGATGTCGGGCCGGAGGACATTGCCTTCCTGCAGTACACCGGCGGAACCACCGGCGTCGCCAAGGGCGCCGTGCTCACCCACCGCAACCTGGTCGCCAACACCATCCAGGTCGTGTCGTGGATGCCCGAGCTCGAGACGCTGGAAGATTCCGTGGTGATCACCGCGCTGCCGCTCTACCACATCTTCGCGCTGACCTCGAACTGCCTGGTGTTCACCTACGTCGGCGGCATGAACGTGCTGATCACCGACCCGCGCAACATGAAGGCCTTCGTGGAGGAACTGTCCAGGGTGAAGTTCTCCTTCATCACCGGGGTCAACACGCTGTTCAACGGGCTGCTGAACACGCCCGGCTTCGACCAGCTGGATTTCAGCTCGCTGAAGATCGCCCTCGGCGGCGGCATGGCGGTGCAGGCGGCGGTGTCGGAGCGCTGGCGGCAGTTGACAGGCCGCGACCTCTGCCAGGGCTGGGGGCTGACCGAGACCTCTCCCGTGGCAACCGCCAACCGGCCCGACGAGACCGCTTTTACCGGCTCGATCGGCTATCCGCTGCCGTCAACCGAGCTGTCGATCCGCGACGACGACGGCAACGAGCTGGAAATCGGACAGGTGGGCGAGATCTGCGTGCGTGGCCCGCAGGTGATGCGCGGGTACTGGAACCGGCCGGAGGAGACGGAGAAGGTCATGCTGCCGGGCGGCTGGCTGCGCACCGGCGACGTCGGGCGCATGGACGAGAAGGGCCTGACCTATATCGAGGACCGCAAGAAGGACATGATCCTGGTGTCCGGTTTCAACGTCTACCCGAACGAGGTCGAAGGCGTGGTCGCCCAGATGCCCGAGGTACTCGAGGTGGCCGCCGTCGCCCAGGACGATCCGAGGTCCGGCGAAGTGGTCGCGCTGTTCGTGGTGAGGAAGGACCCGTCGTTGACCAAGGAACAGATTGTCGCCTTCTGCAAGAAGGAGCTGACCGGCTACAAGATTCCGCGAGCCATTTACTTCAAGGACGAGCTGCCGAAGACCAACGTCGGCAAGATCCTGCGCCGCGACCTCAGGGACGAGTTGAAGAAGCCCGCAGCCTGACTCGACGCCGCGGCTCGACAGGAAGCGCCGATGAGCGCGCCGTGGAAGGGAGGAAGTCCCGCGCGTCGCAAGCTTGCCCGGGAGGTGGCGCTCCTGCGGGCCGCCTGTGCCACCGTCTTGCTGGCGTTGGCAGGCTGCGCGGCCAAGCCGCCGGTTATCACGGAACGGCTGGCGGCGACTGGCATCCACCGCGACACGACGGTCGCCACGCTCGTCCTGTATCACGAGAATTGCAGGGAATATCGGGCCCGCGAGGGCACGAATTGCGCACCCGGCGAGGTGACGGCGCAACTCAACGAGGAAGCGGCGGAGTGCCTGTCGAGGGCGGCGGTCGACACGGAGCATGTCCTCACGGTCATGCCGGGCCACGTGTTTCACGAACGGTACCTGGCGTCGGCCCAGCCGGAGTACGAGGAACTCGACGAAGGCAGCGTACTGGGTGCCCTGGAGCAGCCAGCGATCGGCAGGCTGGTCGCGCAGGAGGGTATCGGCTACGTGGTGATGCTCGAGGTCTTCACACGCGACGCCGACCGGCAAACGACCTTTGCCGCAGAACAGGGCGTCTGGGGCGTCGGCCGAGAGTCACGACGCACGACGACGTACAAGGCCACCGTGTGGGGAAGCGCCGTGCGCGGACCTGTCGGTACGCTGGCGCTTCAGACCCAGGGCAGGACCGGCTGGGTCGTACCGGTCCTGGTGGTCCTGCCCCTGCCACCGGTGCCTTACTGGAGCAATACGGAATCCCGGGCTTGCGAGGCCATGGGCGACGCGCTCGTGGAGTTCCTCTTTTCGGCCGCAGAACCACGCTCGTGACGCCGGTATCCGGTGCTCGTCAGCCGGTAGCACCTCGCGCGCCGCGCTGCGATCAGCCAGCCGGCGCTGCAGCCGGCCGCTCCTTCGCGCCCATGATGAGCAGCCATAGCACGAGCGCGATCTCACCCAGCAGGGCCGGGAACGTGACATCCGAGACCAGGCCCAGGTATTGCGGCAGCAGCAGTCCCGTCAGGCTCGTGACCAGGTACGCCAGACCGTTGACGAACAACCACACGCCGAGGAAGCGGGGAAGAAAGCCGGACCGGTACACCAGGAGCCCGAGGGGAAAGAGCCACAGCCCCCAGAGTATTTCGGCAATGACGATCTGCTGGTGATGCAGGCGCAGGAACAGCATCGCGAGGGCGTCCCGCTGCGGCTTGTCGAATACGGCGAGGAAGTCGGCGCCACGAACCAGGATCAGGGCGGCAGCGTCGTTCAGCACGACGATGAAATCGATGGTGGCCGGGAGCAGACCGCCCAGGATGACGACCAGGATGGCCTGCGTCCGGTCAACGCCCTTGAACAGCCGGTACAGGGCCAGCACGAGGAAGACCAGCACGACTCCGCAAAACAGTTCGCTGACCATGCCGAAACGGAATAGCGTCTCATGGGCTGCAATGTTGGCGGCGGTTGCGGTCGCGTCTCCGCGTACGAACAGGGTGCTGGGAATGTAGAGGAGGCGAAGCGGCGCGAGGATAGCCAGTAACAGGTAGAGCGAACCAGCGATACGGGCGTTCCTGCTTAGCGCGGTCATGGATCTACTCCCTTCAGGCATCTCTCAGCAATTACCAGTCTCCGCCGATTCGATGATGCGCCGGCCAGGTCGGTTCTCGCGCGCCGCAGCGACCAGCGTCGCGGCTACGTCGCCCGCCGCAACCGGGCGGTACTTGCGCGGCGTCGCCCAGGCGAAGCGCTTGGCGATCTCCTCGCCCAGGCGAAATTCCTGACGATTCCCCAGCAGCAACGACGGCCGGACGATGGTCACGGCCGGGTAGCCCAGCGTCAGGACGGCCTGTTCCAGCTCGCCCTTGACGCGGCTGTAGAAGACGCGCGAATTTGGATCTGCGCCGAGTGCGCTGACCAGCAGGAAGTGCCGGGCACCCTGCTGGAGTGCCAGTCGCGCGATCGCCAGCGGGTAGTCGTAGTCGACGCGGCGGAACGCTTCGCGCGAACCGGCCTGCTTGATGGTGGTGCCCAGCGCGCAGACTACCTGGTCTACCGAAAACAGCGCGCGGTGCTCCTCCAGCCGGTCGAAGTCCACCTGGGCAAACCCGACCTTGCGGCCGTAGCGCGACGAGTCGGCGGGAGCGCAACGCACCAGTGCCGTGATCCCGGAGACCGTTTCGTCCGCGGCCAGCCGCGCCAGGCATTCGCCGCCGACGAGGCCGGTGGCGCCGGCGAGCAGTACGCGGCGGCCTGCCACGGCCGGCTTACCCGCCGCGCTTGTCGCGGCTGCGCTTCAACGAGCGGCCGGCCACCAGCCGCGAGGCGACGGCATCGCCCTTGTCCGCCGCGCGACCGATGCCGGCGGTGATCAACCGCTCGGCCTGCTGCGGGCCGATCCAGTTGACGATGGTCACCCACTTGCCTTTTTCCAGGTCCTTGTAGTGCTGGAAAAAGTGCGCCATCTGCTCGGTCAGGATGATCGGCAGGTCCTTGTAGCTCTTCACGCCCTTGTAGAAGGGATGCAGCTTGCTCGGCAGGCACCGCGACGATCTTCTCGTCGGGACCCGCTTCGTCCTTCATCAGCAATGCGCCCACCGGCCGGCAGCGGATGATGGCACCGGGAACGACCGGCACCTGGCCGACGACGATGACGTCCACCGGGTCGCCATCCTCGGACAGCGTGTGCGGTACGAAGCCGTAGTTGCCCGGGTAGTACATGGCCGTGTGCAGGAAGCGGTCGACCCGCAGCACGCCCGAGTCCTTGTCGAGTTCGTACTTCACCGGCACGCCGCCCTGCGGATCTCGATCAGGACGTTGATGTCGCGCGGCGGGTCCTCGCCGATCGTGATCTTGTCGATGTCCATGGGGAGTAAACCTTTCAGTCGCCTTCAGGGGTCTTGTGACCTGTGAGTCGTGAGTCGTGAGTCGGAAAGAATACCGAAACCTTCTTACGACTCACCACTCACCATTCACGACTCACTATCCGCTATCCGCTATCCGCTATCCGCTATCCGCTATCCGCTATCCGCTATCCGCTATCCGCCCGAATGATACGCCGGGCTCAACTCGTGCACCGCCGCCACCATCGCGCCGGCGTGCTCCGGGTTCACGTCCGGGTGGATGCCGTGGCCAAGGTTGAACACGTGACCGTGCCCGGTCCCGTAACTGGCCAGCACGCGCCCGACTTCCTCGCGGATGGTCTCGGGCGACGCATAGAGCACGCAGGGGTCGAGATTCCCCTGCAGCGCCGACCTTGCCGTCGGTCAACGCGCGCGCGTCGGCCAGGTCCGTGGTCCAGTCCACGCCCAGCGCGTCGGCGCCGGTCGCGGCCATCTGATCGAGCCAGCGGCCGCCGCCCTTGGTGAACAGGACCACAGGCACGCGACGGCCTTCGTGCTCGCGGGTCAGGCCCGCCACGATGCGGGCCATGTATTCGAGCGAGAACTCCCGGTACTGCGCCGGCGCAAGCGCCCCGCCCCAGGTGTCGAAGACCATCACGGCCTGTGCGCCGGCCTCGATCTGGGCGTTCAGGTACACGGTCGTCGCCCGGGTGACGACGTCGAGCATGCGATGCAGCAGCCCCGGGTTTGCGTACATCATGCCCTTGATGTGGGCGAAGGTCTTGCTGCCGCCGCCTTCCACCATGTAGGTGCCGACGGTCCACGGCGAACCGGCGAAGCCGATCAGCGGCACGCGTCCCTTGAGTTCGCGCCGGATCAACGACACGGCATCCACGACGTAGCGAAGCTCCTTCGCCGGGTCCGGCACGAACAGCGCGTCGACGTCGGCGGTGCTGCGCACGGGGCGCGCAATCTTCGGGCCCTCGCCCGCCTCGAACTCGAGGCCGAGCTTCATGGCGTGCGGGATCGGTCAGGATGTCGGAGAACAGGATCGCGGCATCGAGCGGGAATCGCTCGAGGGGCTGCAGCGTCACCTCGCAGGCATAGTCCGGGTTCATGCACATGGCCAGGAAGCTGCCGGCCCTGGCGCGGGTCGCCCGGTACTCCGGCAGGTAGCGGCCGGCCTGGCGCATCATCCACACTGGCGTGCGCTCGGTCGGCTGGCGCAGGAGAGCCCGCAGCAGCAGGTCGTTGGTCGGCGGCAGCGCTCATTGGCCACCCCCGAACACGGTGGCTATTGTCTTCTGGATCGCTTCGGCCGCCGCGCGCGGATCGGCCGCGTCGCGGATGGGCCGGCCCACGACGATGTAGTCGGCGCCGTTGGCGAACGCCTGCTGGACGTTGACCACGCGCTTCTGGTCGTCCGCGGGCCGATTCTCGACCGGCCGGATGCCGGGCGTGACCACGATCAGCTTCTCATCCACCCCGTCCCTCAGCATCTTCGCCTCCAGTCCCGACGACACGACGCCGTCACAGCCCGCCTCGAGCGCGCGCCGCGCGCGCGACAACACCAGTTTTTCGACATCGCATTCGAACCCGAGATCGTCGAGGTCGCCGCGGTCGAGGCTGGTCAGCACCGTCACCGCCAGGATCTTGACGTCCCCCTTGGCCGCGGCCGCCGCCTCCATGATCCCCTGGTTGCCGTGCACCGTCGCGAAGGTGACGCCGCGGTTCGTCAGGTTGCGCACGGCGGCCGCCACCGTCGCCGGCACGTCGAAGAACTTCAGGTCCACGAACACTTTCTTGCCGCGCTCCACCATCCAGTCGAGCAACTCGAAGTAGCCACCGGACATGAACAGTTCCAGGCCGAGCTTGTAGAACACGACGGAGTCGCCGAGTTCCTCTGCCAGGCGCCGGGCCGCGTCCGCGTCCGGCACGTCCATGGCGAAAATGAGCCGCTCGCGGGCGGGAATGCTGATCCGGGTCACTCGGGTCTCCTGCTCAGGAATCCGCGAATGCTACTGGATCGGCCGCCGCTCGGGTGGCCCGGTTGACCGTATTGACGTCCGACGTCCGGTGCCAGGCCCCCGTCGGTGTCTGGCGCCGCCGGCACGCAACGTATGCAGGGCGTCACGCGGCCCGGAGGTGTCAGGCACCGCTTCGCGGTGCCAGACACCGGTTGCGCGCTTCGGGGACCGTCCTTCCACGCCTGCGTGGATTGGCGCCGTCCCGGACAGCCGGCGCGCGGCGAGGGCGGGGTTCCCCCTGAAGCGACTTGCGGCTTTCGGAGCGAAAGGGGGAAGGCCCCGCCCGCAGCCAGCGGGCCGGCGTTGGTGCCAAGGCTTTTGTGGGGTGTCACGCGGGGCGGGGAGGTGTCAGGCACCGCTCGATGCCTGGCTGCCGGACAGGCGCCGTGCCCGCGGTGCCAGACACCGTGCCAAGGCACCGCTTCGCGGAGCCAGGCACCGGTGCTGCTGCGGTCAGCCGGCCTGGAGCGTCAGGCGCTGGCCGATCGCCATGAGCTCCTTCCGGCTCGAATCCCGGTCCATCTGCTCCAGCGGCAGCGCAACCAGCGCTTCGATGCGCGCATGCAGCAGCCGATAGGTCCTCGCCAGCGCCTCGCGGTGCTCCGCCTCCGTCCGGCCGCCGGTCAGCGGATTGGGTGTCGGCCAACGGGCCTCGACGGGTGCCGACGGATCCTGGCTGCCCAGTTCATCGAGCGGTTCATCGCAGACGCTTATCAGATAGTCGAGCTTCGGCGCGCCCAATCCGAAGAAATGCGCCCAGCTCTTGCTGCGCAGCCCCTCTGTCGAGATGCCATGTCCGGATAACGTCTGTAGCGTCAGCGGATGAACCGCGCCGATCGCACGCTCCCCGGCGCTGAATGCCCGGAAGCGGTCCTTTCCGGCTTCGTTGAGGATCGCCTCGGCCATGATGGATCGCGAAGCGTTGTAGACACAGAGAAACAGGACGGTCTTCATGGCGTGTCCGCAGTGGCTCGATTGACGGCGGGCCGAAGCCCTGTGTCGGTTCCGGGCGAGATAGCCGCCAGTATGCCCGACATGATCGAGAGCGGGCTCGGCGGGCAGCCCGGTACGGCGACATCCACCGGAATCACGTTGGAGACCCGGCCGCAGCTGGCGTAGCTGTCGCCGAAGATGCCGCCCGTGCAGCCGCAGTCCCCGATCGCAACCACGAGCCGGGGCTCGGGCGTGGCCTCGAAGGTCGCGAGCAGCGCCGCTTCCATGCTGCGTGAGACCGGACCGGTCACCAGCAGCAGGTCGGCATGCCGGGGACTGGCGACGAAGCGGATGCCCTGCCCCTCCAGGTTGTAGATCGGATTGTTGAGCGCGTGGATCTCGAGTTCGCAGCCGTTGCAGGAGCCCGCGTCGACCGCGCGAATGCACAAGGCGCGGCCCATGATGCCCAGGATCCGCGCCTGCAGGGCGTCGCGAAGCCTGAGGCCGGCATCGGCATCCGGGACGGGCTCGGTGACGATACCCACGGCGGCGATCTGTCTCAGTGTCTTCCACATGGCTAGAGGTCGTGTCCGCTATAGGAGAGGTTGAACGACTTGTTGATGAGCGGGAAGTCGGGAACGATGTTATCGACGACTGCGTGCTCGAGCACGGGCCAGTTCTGCCAGGACGGATCGTGCGGATGGCAGCGGCATATCGTGCCGCCGGGGCCGCTGGTCACGGCCACGAGCACGGGCCCGCGCCATCCCTCGATGAGGCCGAGGCCCATCAGCGCATCCCCCACCGCGGGCAACCCGACGCGATGGTCCCCGTCCGGCAGGCGCGACACGATCTCGCGGACCAGGCGGCAGGACTCGGCCGTCTCGTCGAATCGCAGCGCGACGCGAGCCGCCACGTCGCCCTGCTTCGTCACCACCTTGGCCGGCCGCAGCTCGTCGTAGGGGGAACAGGCCAGGTCGGCGCGCAGGTCGAAGGCCTGGCCGCTGGCCCGCCCGGCGAGGCCGGTGAGCCCAAGGCGCAGCGCCAGCTCCGGGGTCACGAGTCCCGCGCCACTGAAGCGATCGCGCAGGCCGGCGTGCTCGTCGTAGACCTGCCGCAACTTCGCGACCTCCACGGACAGGGCGGCCGCGAACTCGCCGAGTTCCGCCAGGACCCCTGCCGCCGGATCCACAGCCGTCCCGCCGGGTACGATGAAGTCCATGAGGTAGCGCTGGCCGAGGGCGCGCTCGATGAGCCGGAGCAGCAGCTCCTTGAGACGGCTGAACTGCGCCAGGCCGAAGGCGAAGCCCGCGTCATTGCCGAGCGCGCCAAGGTCGCCGAGATGGTTGGCAAGCCGCTCAAGCTCGAGCGCCAGTGCGCGCAACCAGGCTGCCCGGCGCGGCAAGGCTGTACAGGCCATGCCCTCGATCGCCTGGCAATAGGCCCATGAAAACGCGACGGCCGAATCGCCCGACACGCGGGCCGCCAGCCTATGGCCATCACCCAGCGGCATGCCGGCGAAGCGCCGCTCGATGCCCTTGTGAACGTAGCCCAGCCGTTCCTCGAGCCGCAGCAGCTTCTCGCCGACGACCGAGAAACGGAAATGCCCGGGTTCGATGATGCCGGCATGGACCGGCCCGACGGCAATCTCATGCACGCCGTCGCCGGTGACGCGGACGAACGGATAGTCGTCGACGATGGCCGATGCGTGCGGACCCGGGTCGGCGGCCCCGGCAAGCGGCAGGAAGCCCTGCGGCCAGGCTGCGTGGCGCAGCCATGGCCTGCTGTCCATGCCGCGCGCCACGGGTCCGGACAGGTCGGCAACGGCACGTTGCATGCGTGCCGCCGCCGGATAGATCTCGTGCAACCCCGGGTATTCGCGCTCCGTCGACTCCAGCCGGAGCGACAGGACCAGCACGCCGGGTTCGGCGGCGTAGGCCGCGTGAAGCCTCGAACCGCGCCCGGGCGAGGCGTCGGCCCACAGCGCGACGAGCCGGCCGCCGGCCGCGGCCACATCGAGCGCCGCCGCGCCCCAGGCCTCATGTTCCACCTCGAGCGCCGACACGCCGGGCGCGCCGGCGAGTGGCCTGGATTGTTCGAACCACCTGTGAGCGGCCATGTCAGCCGCCTCCTATCAGCAGCGCCGCGGCGCGATACCAGTGCGCAAGGTAGGGTGGAATGAACAGGCCCAGCATCAGCACCAGCAGCAGGTGGGCGAAGACCGGCAACATCGCCGGCTGGTAGGGCAGGCGCCTGACGGTCGTCTCCCCGAACACCATCGGCTGCAGCCGGCTGAAGATCGCCGCGAAGGCTATGCCGAGCGACATCAGCAGGATCGGCGTCGCCCAGGGCTGCTGTTGCATCGCCGTGGTCAGGATCAGGAATTCGCTGGCGAATACGCCGAAGGGCGGGATGCCGAGTATGGCGAGCGTGCCGATCATCAACCCCCAGCCTATCGCGGGGCTGATCGTCATCAGCCCGCGGATGTCCTCCATCGCCTGCGTGCCCGCCTTCTGCACGGCGTGTCCGACGGTGAAGAAGATGGCCGACTTCGTGAGCGAATGCACGGTCATGTGCAGCAGCGCCGCAAAGTTGGCCACCGGCCCGCCCATGCCGAAGGCGAAGGTGATGATCCCCATGTGCTCGATCGACGAGTAGGCGAACAGGCGCTTGATGTCCCGCTGGCGCCACAGCAGGAAGGAGGCGACCACCACCGAGAGCAGGCCGAAGCCCATCAGCATGTTCGAGGGCAATGCCGAATGCAGTGCACCCTCCACCAGCACCTTGCAGCGTACGACCGCGTAGATCGCCACGTTGAGCAGCAGCCCCGAGAGCACGGCCGAGATGGGCGTCGGGCCTTCGGCATGCGCATCCGGCAGCCAGTTGTGCAGCGGGGCCAGGCCGACCTTGGTGCCGTAGCCGACCAGCAGGAACACGAAGGCCAGGCTGAGCACCGCCGGCTCGAGCTGGCCCTTGACGCCGTTGAGGTGCGTCCACAGCAGCGCGCTGACCCCTTCGGAACCGAGCACCTTCTCGGCCGCGAAGTAGAGCAGGATGGTGCCGAAAAGTGCCTGGGCGATGCCGACACCGCAGAGGATGAAATATTTCCAGCCTGCCTCCAGGCTCGCCGGCGTGCGGTACAACGTGACCAGCAGCACCGTCGACAGCGTCGCCGCCTCCATCGCCACCCACAGCAGCCCGAGGTTGTTGGTGGTCAGGGCAATCAGCATCGTGGCGATGAACAGCTGGTACATGCTGTGGAACAGCCGCAGCTGTCCCGGCGACACCCGCCCGTGCTCCCGCTCGATGCGCATGTAGGGACGGGAAAACAGCGAGGTCGTCCAGCCCACGAACGCCGTCAGGGCCACCAGGAACACGTTGAACGGGTCGATGAAGAACTGTTCGTGGACGAGCGTCAGGTTGCCCTCGCCGATCACCCTCACGGTCAGCCCGCAGGCGGCCAGGAACGTCCCCAGGCTGAAGGCGACGTTGATCTCCGGGGCGTCGCGACGTGCGCCCAGGAACGCCAGGCTCAGCGCGCCAGCCACGGGCAGACCGATCAGCAGCGCGAACTCCACGCTATTGGTCCTCCTTCAGCGTCTCGAGGTTATGCAGGTCGAGGCTGTCGAACTGCTCCCTGATCTGGAAGAAGAAGACGCCCAGCACCAGCATCGCCACGAGCACGTCGAGGGCGATACCCAGCTCGACGATCATCGGCATGCCGTAGGTCGCGCTCATCGCCCCGAAGAAAAGGCCGTTCTCCATGGACAGGAACCCGACCACCTGCGACATGGCCTTGCGCCGGGTGATCATGGTCAGGAACGCCAGCAGGATGACCGCGATGGCGATGCCGACCGCATTACGGGTCGCGGTGCTGGCGAGTTCGGCGATCGGCTGTGCCAGCCCGAAGGCGAACACGACGATCAGCACGCCGACCAGCATGGTGCCGGGAACGTTGAGCAGCGGCTCCGTGTCCCAGTAGACCCCCAGGCGCCGGATCAGCCGGTGCAGCAGCCAGGGCAGGAAGATCACCTTGAGCACCAGGGTGAGCAGCGCCGAGAAGTACAGGTGGTGCTGGCCCGTACGCCAGGCCAGCAACAGCGTGGCGGCGCACAGCATGGCGCCCTGCAGCGCGAGCAGGTTCACCAGCGAGACGATGCGGCGCTGGGAAAGCATGGCGAAGGACAGCAGCAGCAGCAGCGCCGCCAGGCCGTTCAGCAACTGCAGGTCCAGGCCCAGCTGCAGCATGTCAGTGGCCCGCCAGCAGCAGGTGCACGAGCAGGCCGAGCACGGCGAAAAGGAAGGCGGTTGCCAGGAACTCCGGGGCGCGGAAGACCCTGAGCTTGGCCGAGACGGTCTCGATGAAGGCCAGCCCGGCGCCGGCGAGTGCGAGCTTGGCCGCGAAGGCCGGCAGCGAGATCAGGACGGGCAGCGCGCCCTCCCTGGCCGCAATGCCCCAGGGCACGAACAGCGCGATGCCGATGGTGACGTAATTGAACAGCTTGAGCGCCGCGGCCCACTCCATGAGCGCCAGGTGCCGCGCCGAGTACTCCAGCAACAGCGCCTCGTGGATCATCGTCAGCTCGAGGTGGGTCGCCGGATTGTCGACCGGGATACGCGCGTTTTCCGCCAGCAGCACCATGGTGAAGGCCACGGCCGTGAACCACAGGCTGGGGTACAGCCCGGCCGACTGGGTCACGAGGCGCTCGGCGATGGTCGGCAAGGCGGTCGTCGTCGAGATGAGCGACGCGACGAAAATCACCATGAGCAGCGCCGGCTCGGCGAGGAAGCCGATCATCATCTCGCGGCGGGCGCCAAGCGTGCCGAAGGCCGTGCCAATGTCCATCGCCGCCAGCGAGATGAACATGCGCGCGGTCGCGAACAGCCCGACCAGTGCTATGGCGTCGGCGACCGTCGTGAACGGCAGGCCCGTGCCCACCGTCGGAATCATCGCGGCAGCCGCCACCATCGTCCCGAAGACCACGTAGGGCGCAAACCGGAACAGGGACGAAGCCCCGTCGGCGATGACCGCATCCTTGTGGAACAGCTTGCGTATGGCCCGATATGGCTGCAGCAGGCTCGGTGCGCTGCGGTTCTGCAGCCAGGCGCGGCACTGGTTCACCCAGCCGACGAGCAGTGGCGCGGCGGCCAGCGCGAGCACCACCTGCAGGAACTGAATGACCCAGTTGACCCAGTTCATAGCACCAGCGCCAGAAGCAGCACGAGGGTAACGAGGCTGTAGGTCAGGTAGACCGAGATCCGGCCCTGCTGCACCAGCGCGAAGCGGTCGGCCATCCCCTGCACCAGGCGTTGCAGCGGGCGATACAGCGCGCGCCACGTCGGGTCGAGCACGTCGACGCGGTAGTGCGGATGCGCGTCGAACGGCGACGGCACCTCGCGCTCGATGCGGAACATCGGCTGGAAGAGCCGCCGGATCGGCTGGCCGAAGCCCTCGGCCGTGTCCTGCATGCGGGAATCGAAGCGCCCGAATCCGCAGCCCCAGGGCGGCGACGCGGCGGATGCGCCGATGGTAAGCCGCGCCGGACCAGCAATGCGGTGAGCATGACGACGGCGGCCACGGCAAGCAGGAACACGATCGCCCGAGTAGGAGGCTTCGCGTCCAGGCAGCGGCGCGAGCAGCCACCAGTCGGCGCCGGCGGGCAGCGGCGCGCCCAGTCCGAGCTGGACGGGCACCGCCGACAACAGCGAGACGACCTGCACCGGCAGCAGGCCGAGCGCGAGGCACCCGGCCGCGAGCCAGAGCAGGCCGGCGCGCTCCAGCAGCCCGGCGTCGTGCGCCTGTGCGAGTGAGCGCTCGCGCGGCTGGCCCAGGAAGATCACGCCGAAGAACTTGACCATGACGTAGCCGGCGAGCGCGGCGGCAAGCACGAAGACGGCGGCGCCCAGCGGCAGCAGCATGTTCAGGAACGGTCGCGGCACCGCCGGCGTGTACAGAAACGACTGCAGCAGCAGCCACTCGGAGACGAAGCCGTTCAGCGGCGGCAAGGCCGCGATGGCGAGCGCTCCGACGAGCGTCGTCCACGCGACCCAGGGCATGCGGTGTATCAGGCCGCCCAGGCGGCCCAGGTTGCGCTCGCCGGTCGCGTGCAGCACCGCGCCGGTGCCCAGGAACAGCAGGCTCTTCATGAACGCGTGGTTCAGGGCGTGGTACAGCAGGGCGATCATCGCCAGCGTGGCGATCGCCTTCATCCCGGAGCCCGCGAACACGATCACGAGCCCGAGGGCCGTGAAGAGCACGCCGACGTTTTCTATGGACGAGTAGGCCAGCAGCCGCTTCATGTCGGTCTGGACGGCGGCAAAGACCGCGCCGAACAACGCCGTGAAGAGCCCCAGCGCCAGCGGCGGCAGTCCCCACCACCACACCGGGTCGCCCAGCAGGTCGAAGGTGAAGCGCAGCAGGCCGTACACCGCCATCTTGATCATGACGCCGCTCATCAGGGCCGAGACCGGCGAGGGTGCGGCGGGGTGCGCCTCCGGCAGCCAGACGTGCAGCGGCACGATGCCGGCCTTTGCGCCGAAGCCGAACAGGGCCAGCAGGAACGCCGCGGCCGCCCAACCGGGCGTGAGCTGGGCCGTCGCGCATGGCGTCGAACGTGAATTGCCAGCTGCCACCCTGCATCACGCCGAAGGACAGCAGGATCGAAATGGCGCCGACGTGGGCCATCAGGAAATAGATGAAGCCGGCGCGGCGGATTTCCGGGATGCGGTGCTGCGTCGTGACCAGGAAGTAGGACGTCACCGCCATCGTCTCCCACGCCACCATGAAGGCGTAGGCGTCGTCGGCGAGGATCACGAATCCCATGCTGGCCAGGAACAGGTGGTATTGCAGGCACATCACGCCCGGCAGCGTGCCCTCCCCGCGACGGAAGTAACCGGCGCCGAATATCGAGATGCCGGCCGAGGCTGCGCCGAGCAGGAACAGGAAGAAGCTCGAAAGCCCGTCCCGGCGCAGGTGCATCGGCAGGTCGGGCAGGCCGATCGGCAGGACGACGCTGTCAGCCGGCGCGTTGATGCTGGCAGCCGCGACCACCGCCAGCGCAAGCCCGCAGACCGAGCCTGCGATGAACAGCGCGCGGCCCGCGAACTCGAGGCTGCGCGGCCGCAACAAGCCGGCAAAGGCGATGACGCCCCACAGGGCGAGCAGCGCGACGCACAGGCGCAGCGGTGAATCGAGCCAAGCGACCACGGCAGCCCGGGAACCTCAGTGACCAGCCGGAAGGGACGCACGGATTATAGTCGAGTGGCGATTCGGTTAGCATGGTATTAACATTTGATTAGAACCGCCGGCAGAGGTGTCGCCCGACGTGGAAGACCGTACCGCCCGACTCACGATCCTGATCGATCCACGGAAGAAGGCCCTGCTCGAACGGCTCAGCGCCGAGGAGGACGCCACCGTCTCCCAGGTGATCCGCCGTCTGATCCGGTCCTATATCGAGGAGCGCACCGGCCACCCCTGGGTGCCGGAACAGGATGCCGCCCCGGGGCGGGGCTCGCGGAGCAAGACGAGAAAGTTGTAGATGCCGGTGAGAGGTGCCAGGTAAGAGGTGCCAGGCACCTAAAAGGTGCCAGGCACCAATTTGCCTGGCACCTCTGCTGGCACCGCTTATATTTCGGGATCCGGCTCCGCCGGCCTGGCGATGCGCTGGACCAGCAGCTTGTCGATGCGCCTGCCGTCCATGTCCACGACCTCGAAGCGCAGGTCCTTCCAGTCGAAGGTGTCCGCGGTCGAGGGCAGCCGGCCGAGCTGCGCCAGCACGAAGCCGGCAATGGTCGTGTAGTCGTCGCCCGCGGACATGTCGCGGCGCTCGAGCAGGCGCTCGGCGTCGTCGATCGGCAGCCGTCCGTCGATCAGCCAGGAGTCGTCCGCCCGCCTGACGGCCTCGGGCAGGTCGGCGATCGCCGAAGTCGGGCAGCTCGCCCGCGATGGCCTGAAGAACGTCGGTCGACGTGACGATGCCCTCGATCGAGCCGTGCTCGTCCACGACCACGGCCAGGTGGACGGCGGCCTCGCGGAACAGCTCCAGCAGCCGCAGGACCGTGGTGGTCTCCTGGATGACCAGCGGGGCCACGGCCCGCTTCGCCAGGTCCGGCCCCGTCGTGTCGCGCACCCACTCGAGCAGTTCGGTCACCGAGGTGACGCCGACCAGCTCGTCGATTTCGTCCCGGCAGACCAGGTAGCGCGAATGTCCGCTGGCGCGCACCGCCTTCCAGACGGTCTCGCGCGAGTCCTCGACGTCGATCCAGAGGATGTCGCCGCGCGGCACCATGATGCTGCGGACGTTGCGATCCGCGAGTTTCAGCACGCCCTCGATCATGCGGTGTTCGTCGCGATGGAAGACCCCCTCGCGCGTCCCCTCGGCGATCAATGCGCGGATGTCGTCCTCGGTGACGCCGCTCCTGGCGCTCTTGCGCATGCCGAGCAGGCGCAGCACCAGGTCGGTGGACCTCTGCAACAACCACACCAGCGGCGCGCTGAACCGCGCCACCATCTGCATCGGTGGCGCAAGCGCGATCGCGATCGCCTCGGGATGCCCGAGCGCCCAGCGCTTGGGCACCAGCTCGCCGACGATCAGCGACAGGTAGGTCACCCCCATGACGACGATCACGTAGGCGGCTGTCTCGGCGTACTCCGCGAACAGCGGGAACCCCGTGCCAGCCAGGCTTCGAGGGGCCGGCAAAGTTCGCGCCCGAGTACACGCCGGCCAGCACGCCGATGAGGGTGATGCCGATCTGGACCGAGGAGAGGAAACGGGTCGGCTCCTCCATGAGCTTGAGCGCAGCCTTGGCGCCCTTGCTGCCCTGCTCCGCCATCTGCTTGAGCCGGATGCGCCGCGACGAGACGACCGCCAGCTCGGCCATCGCGAAGAGGCCGTTCAGCAGCAGCAGCGCCAGCAGGATCAGGAATTGAACAAGCATGTTGAGCCGGGCCATCCCCTGCCCGGTCGAAGGATTCTAGCAGCAATGCCGCGGCCGACCGGGCCTCAGGCGGCCCGGGCCCGCGCCGCCCCGGCTTCGTACCACCCCTTGGTGCCGTTGACGACCCGGACGACGACCAGCATCAGCGGGACTTCGATCAGTACGCCCACCACGGTGGCGAGCGCCGCGCCCGACTCCAGGCCGAACAGGCTGATGGCTGCCGCCACGGCCAGCTCGAAGAAGTTGGAGGCGCCGATCAGCGCCGAGGGGCCGGCGACACAGTGGGCCACGCCGAGCCGGCGGTTCAGCAGGTACGCCAGCGAGGAATTGAACAGCACCTGGATCAGGATCGGCACGGCCAGCAGCGCGATGACGATGGGCTGGGCGAGGATCGCGTCGCCCTGGAAGGCGAACAGCAGCACCAGCGTCGCCAGCAGCGCGACCAGCGACCAGGGCCCCATGCGTCCGATCGCCGCCTGGTAGGCCGAATCGCCCCGCCTCAGCAGCGCGCGCCGCCAGGCCTGTGCGATGGCCAGTGGCACGACGATGTACATGACCACGGAAATCAGCAGCGTCTCCCAGGGCACCACGATGGCCGACACGCCGAGCAGCAAGCCGACGACCGGCGCGAAGGCGAACACCATGATCACGTCGTTGAGCGCGACCTGGGTCAGCGTGAAGTTGGGCTCGCCCTTGGTCAGGTTGCTCCAGACGAACACCATCGCCGTGCAGGGCGCCGCCGCCAGGAGGATCAACCCGGCGATGTAGCTGTCGAGCTGGCTTGCCGGCAGCAGCGGCGCGAACAGCGTGGCGGATGAAGATCCAGCCGAGCAAGGCCATCGAAAACGGCTTCACCGCCCAGTTGACGAACAGGGTGACGCCGATGCCGCGCGCGTGTTGCCGGACCTCGTGCAGGCGACCGAAGTCGATCTTCACGAGCATCGGGACGATCATCACCCAGATCAGCAGCCCGACCGGCAGGTTCACCCGCGCGAACTCCAGTCCGGAAACCATGCCGACGAAGCCCGGCGCCACCTGCCCGAGGCCGACGCCGGCGGCGATGCACAACGCGACCCACAGCGTCAGGTAGCGCTCGAAGAAACCCAGCTGCGCGCCCTCGGACTGGCGGGCGGTGACGTCGCATTGCGCGGTCATGCTCTGCTCCTGATGCGCCGCCGGGGGCGTCAGCCGTTATCTGTTCCAGGGAGGCTCGTACCGATCTCGGCGAGTCGACGTTGCATTCCAGGCTGGTCGAACGCAGCCGCGGGCAGGCCAGTCAGGGCCTTGACGCGATGCTCCAGCACATCGAAGGCCTGGCGAAAGGCATTGTCGATCTCCGCCTCCGTTCCGATCGCGGCCGCCGGGTCCTCGACACCCCAATGCGCGGTGACGGGATGCCCCGGCCAGACGGGACAGACCTCTCCGGCCGCGTTGTCGCAGACCGTGATGACGAAGTCGATCTCCGGTGCGCCCGGCGCCGCGAATTCGTCCCAGCTCTTGCTGCGCGCGCCTTCCGCCGGAATGTCCATCCGCCCGAGCAGCCTCAGGGCATGCGGATTGACCCGGCCGGTCGGAAAGCTGCCGGCGCTGAAGGCCGCGGAAGCGTCCGTGGCCCACGTGGTTGAGCAGCGCCTCCGCCAGGATGCTGCGCGCCGAGTTGCCGGTGCACAGGAACAGCACGTTCAAGGTCCGGTCAGTCATGATCGACATCCTGCGACATCAAAGCGACGGTTGCGTGACGGTCGCCTCGGCCACCACGAGGTTGCGCCCCATGTGCTTGGCGCGGTACAGCCGGGCGTCCGCGGTGGCCACCATCGACTCGGCGGTGACGGCGGCGGTCTGGCCGACCACGCCCATGCTGATGGTGACCCGCAGCCCCGGCGCCACTTCCGACCAGTCGGCGTCCTCGACCGTCCGGCGCAGGTCCTCGCAGACCTGCGCCGCCATGTCCTCGCCGGCCCCGATGAAGCAGAACAGGAACTCCTCTCCGCCATAGCGCGCGATCAGGTCGGTGCTGCGGACCCGATCACCGAAGATCCCGGCCACCTTCTGCAACACCCGGTCGCCGACGCCGTGGGAATAGCCGTCGTTGATCTGCTTGAAGTGGTCGACGTCGGCCAGCGCCACGCTCAGCTCGCGGCCGCCGCGATGCGCCAGGCCGACCTCCCGCTCGACGAAGTCCTCGGCGTAAGCGCCTGTTCCTCAGACCCGTCAGCATGTCCCGCGTCGCCAGCTGCTCCAGCTGTTCGGTCTTCTCGCGCAGCGCCTCGGTCCGCGCCTCCACCAGCTGCTCGAGCTGGCGGCGCATCTCCGCGAACTGCTTGAGCCCCAGCATGCCCGCGCTCAGCACCACCAGCAGCAGCACGAACGCCGGCTTGTCCAGGTTCGTGTAGACGATCGCCACCAGGATCGGCGATCAGCCCGGAGACCAGCTCGGTGATCGTCTCGAAGGCGCTGATGACGTCGAAGGGATTCTTGGCCTGGCAGTAGTAGATGCCCACCATGCCGAGTTCGTTGAGCGCCTGCATCACCAGGACCAGCAGCAGCAACAGCGCGAGCGCCTGGGGTCCAGCGCGTCAGATCGGGACCGGGCCGCCCAACCACACGTACAGCCAGCCGGCGCCGAGCACGACCAGCGTCATCAGGCCGGCGTTGGTCAGGACCGCATCGATGACCTGGTGCAGCGGAACGCCCTTGCGGCAGCCGGTGCACGGGTAGATCAGCGACGTCAGCAACGCCACCCAGGCCGCATCCACCGGCCCCAGCACCAGGATGCTGGAGACCTGTGCGACCCGGTCGAAGGACACGTGGCCGAAGACCGGATGAGGGAAACCGATCGAGATCGTGAACAGGCTGAACAGCAGGAAGAAAGAAGACCTGGTGCCAGCGCCCGGACTCCAGGAATGACGCCTCCGGCCAGGTATGCCAGAGCGCCACCACGGCGCCTGCGAACAGCAGCAAGGCAAATACGAACTCGGCGCGCCAGCCGCGTCGGCTGGGCCGTCAACTTGGGCGGCTGTTCAGCGCTGACCTGGTCCATGGCCTGCCCGACTCCGCCGGCTGGTTGCACCGGCTGTCGCCGCGCGTAGGTCCGCCGCGGTCGTCATCACGCCCCCAGGAACATGCGGTAGGCCGGGTTGTCGGTCTCCTCGACGTAGCCGTAGTGCAGTTCATCCAGGTGGCTCAGGAGCTCATCCCTGTCAGCTGGCGGCACCTGGATGCCGGCCAGCACGCGGCCGTAGTCCGATCCATGGTTGCGGTAGTGGAACAGGCTGATGTTCCAGCGCGAACCGATTGCCTGCAGGAACCGCGACAAGGCGCCCGGTCGCTCCGGGAACTCGAAACGGAACAGGAGTTCGTTGTCGAGGCCGCGCGCATGCCCGCCCACCATGTAACGGACGTGCAGCTTCGCCATCTCGTTCTCGGTCATGTCCAGCACCGGGAACCCAGCCTCCTCGATCGACCGGCGCAGCGCGTGGCGTTCGTCGTGGCCGCCGGACAGCGCGATGCCGACGAAAATCTGCGCCCGTTCGACATCGCCGTAACGATAATTGAATTCGGTGACGCTACGCCGACCCAGCAGTTCACAGAACCGGCGGAAAGTGCCGGGCCGCTCCGGAATCTCGACCGCGAACAGCGCCTCGCGCTCCCCGCCGAGGTCGGCTCGCTCGGCAACGTGGCGCAGCCGGTCGAAGTTCATGTTGGCGCCACAGTTGATGGCGACCAGCGTCGCATCGCGGCAGCGCTCCCGCGCCACCCACTTCTTCATTCCCGCGACGGCGAGCCCGCCGGCGGGCTCGACGATCGCGCGGGTGTCCTCGAAGATGTCCTGGATCGCCGCACAGGTCTCGTCAGTCGAGACCGTCACGATTTCGTCCACGTACTTCTGCGCCAGACGGAACGGCTCGGCGCCGACCCGCCGCACCGCGACGCCATCGTGGAAGATGCCGACTCGATCCAGCGTGACCCGCTCACCCGCCGCCAGCGAGGCCTGCATGCTGGCGGCATCGTCCGGTTCGACGCCGACGATGCGTATCTCCGGGTACAGCGACTTGACGTAAACGGCGATGCCGGCGATCAGGCCGCCGCCGCCGACCGGCACGAAGATGGCATGGATGCCGTCCGGCCGCTGGCGCAGCAGTTCCATGGCGATAGTGCCCTGGCCGGCGATGACCTCCGGGTCGTCGAAGGGGTGGATGAACTCGAGCCCCCGCGCGTCCGCCAGCGTCCGGGCATGCTCGTAAGCCGCGTCGTAGTCGTCGCCGTGCAGCAGGATCTCGCCGCCGAGGTCGCGCACCGCCTGGATCTTGATCGCGGGCGTCGTCTCCGGCATGACGATGAGCGCAGGAATGCCGCGCCGGCGCGCGCCCAGCGCCACACCCTGCGCATGGTTGCCGGCCGACGCGCAGATCACGCCGCGCGCCGCCTGCTCCGACGAGAGGTGCGCGATCTTGTTGTAGGCGCCGCGCAACTTGAACGAAAAAACCGGTTGCAGGTCCTCGCGCTTGAACAGCACCTCGTTGCCGAGCCGCCGCGTCAGGCGCGGCGCCGGGTCGAGCGGAGACTCGATTGCAACGTCGTAGACGCGCGCCTTGAGGATGCGCTCGATGTAGCCGTAATCCATGGCGACAGACCAGCCGGGGAGCGGCCGAACATTAGCAGGATTCCGGTCCCGCGCCCTTGGCGCCGGGCCGGCAGGGCGGGCGGCTAGCGGCTGTCGGGGCGCCCGCGAGCTGGAACCGGAACCGCGCCTTACCCAGCATCACGATGTCCCCGTCCTGCAACAACTCCCGGCGTACGCGCCGGTCGTTGACGAAGACCCCGTTGCGGCTGGCCGCGTCCTCGATGACAGCGCTTTCCGGCCCCAGGCGAATATAGGCATGAATGCGGCTGATATAGCTTTCCCGGACCTGCAGGTCGTTTTCCGGCGTCCGGCCGATGGCAATCCGCGGCCGCGCCAGGCTGTGCACGACCTCCGGCCCATTATCGATGCGTGTGAGGTAACGCGGCTTGAGCGATTCGCCCCGCAGCTCCGCCACCGGCCGGTCGGCTGCGCCTTCGAGCTGGCCGATGGCCGCCTTCAGGTCGGACTGGAGGTTCGCAATCCGGTCGTCACGGCGGGCCAGTTCACCCGACAACTCCGCCAGGCGCGCCAGCAGGAGCTGGCGATCTTCGCCCGCGAATGTCGGCTCGTCAGGGCCCGCTGCTGGCTCCTCGGCCGGCTGGCGCCGTTGGCGTTCCGCCGCGAGTGCCGCTTCGAGCTCGGCAACCCGCTGCTGCAGGAAGGCCAGTCCAGGATCTGGCGCAGGGGCCTTGCGGAGGTCGGCCGCGTAGCGGCGTCGCGCCTCCCGGCTTCGCAGCCTTTCGAGCAAGCTCTCCATGCGCGCGTCGCGTTCGGCCAGCGCGACCTTGAGCTCCATCGATTCATCGACCTGGCGAACGAGTCCCGCCTTCAGGTCCTCACCTTCGGCGACGCTCGAATCGAGTTCGTCCCGGGTGACGTGCAGCGCATTCTGCAGTTCGGCGATGCGCTCCTTCAGCCGCTGCTGCTCCTGCCGCCCCTCCAGCGACAGGCTCTCCCGGGTCGCCTGCAGGAGACGCTCCTCGGCGGCGGCCAGCCTTGCCTGGCCTTCCTCAATCGCTGCATCGCGCGCCTGCAACTGGGTGACGAGTTCCGCGACCCGGGCCTCCAGCTGCTGCTCCCGCTCGCGTGACTCGCTGAGCTCGTCCTCGAGCCCGGCGATCGCAACCCGTCGCTCGTCATGCAGGGCCGAAACCTGGACGTGCTCGCCCTCGAGATCCCGTAGTCGCTCCTCGAGTCCGGCCCGGTCGCGGCTTGCAGCCTGCCCGGCACGCACGAGTTCGCCGCGCGCCTGGTCCAGTTCTTTCTCGGCCCGGGTCAGCGCGAAGCCCTTCTGGCGCAGCAGCGTGGTCAGCTCGGCGAGCGCCGCATCGCGCTGCTCGAGCTCCTGCTGCAGTTCAGCCGCCTCGACCTCGCTACGCGTCCAGGTGCCGGTGGTTTCCAGCAGTTCATCCTGTTCGGCGCGCTGCATTGCCTCCTGATCGAGCTCAGGCAGCCTGTCGGTGCGATCCGGGTCGTCGTCTGGCGTCAGCGAGGCGCCGCGTAGGTTCATTGCCGGCCACTGTAGATGGGAGTTGTGCATTATCGGCAGGTGCCGCAAGGCATTCCATGGGGCGGTTCTCAGAAAGGCGGGGGCGGCCGTGGCTTCGGTACTGTGGCAGCGGCCAGAAGCCACGCTGACACCGACCCGGTGTCAGGGCGGGCCTGGGCCCTCCCGCTTCGAAATCGCTTAGTTCGCCTGCTGCGGCGGCGGTCCGATCCGATACTGGTAACGCGCCGTGCCAAAGGTCACGGTATCCCCGTCCTTGAGCACCGCGCGCTGGACCCGCTTGCCATTGACGAAAATACCGTTGGTACTCGAGGCATCCTCGACGAAGGCTTCACCGTCTTCCAGGGACACGATGCCGTGCAGCCGGCTGACGGTCGCGTCGGCCAGGCGCAAGGACGCCTCGGCGCCACGCCCTACGTACATCCTGGGCCGGGTCAACTCGTACACATCGTCTCGCTCGGACTCCAGCGTAATCAGGTAACGACGCAGGGACGGCGGCGATTGAACGCGCGCCGGTTTCGTCCGGGCCTTGGCGCGCTCGAGCATCTGCCGGCGACGGTCGAGCCGGGCGTCGCGAAAGACCCTCGCCTGGGCGGCGGTCCGTTCCTGCACGGAGGGGGGCCCGGGCGCCCGGTCGATGGCCACCGTCGGCACCTCCGTGCCAGGCTCGCCGGCGAAGGCCGCCGCCTGCGCCGTCGCCGTCTTTTCATGACTCCGACCGAGCAGGTTTCGCAGGTTCCAGCGACTTTCCTTCGCAACCTCACTGTAGGCGTCGGGTTTCCGGGCCAGGCGTCGCGCCACGAAGCCGCGCAGTCGCAGGCACTCCTGGCGAAGTTCCTCGGCCTCCGCTTTCGCCACGGCGATTGCGCGGGCTCGCTCCTCGAGACGTTCCTTCAACCGGGCGACCGTATCGGCTTCATCGCGGACCGTGTGGTCGCCAACATGGCCCACCACCGGGGTCGGCCCGTCCTGCATCCTGAGTTGCGCCCGCAGCCCGCTGCACTCAAGGGTGAGCGAGGCGATCTGCGCGACCTGCTCCGACAACTCGGACTCAAGCGCCGCCACCGTCTCCCGGGAAGCGGCCAGCTCATCCTCCAGCAGGCGCTCCCGGGCCGCGGCGGTGCTGCGCAGCTTCGCAAGGTCGGCGGCCAACAGCAGTTCCTCGCATTCGAGATCCGCAACCTGCCGGACCGCGCGCTGGGCCTGTTCCTCACGTGTCTCTTCTTCGGGCTCGAGCGGGAGATCGTCCGAGTCGTCGAGGATTGGACTGCGTTGCTGCTGGAGCGTGGGCACGACTTCCCAACCGAGCCCGGCGATGGCCCCGGCGTCCTGCGAGCCGAGTTCTATGCTCTCGATGTCGATCGACTCGTGGACCTCGATACCCGCCTGACCGGCATCCTCGATCGCCGGCACATTGCCCAGGTTCTCGTCGCGCTCGACCGTGGTGTCGTCGTTCATCGCCCTGTCCCCGCGGGCTGCGCAGCCGGCCCGTCGTCGCGGACCTGTCTGCATTGTATATTCCGGCTTTGCCGGAAGATCCATATGAGCACAGTCTCGCACCAAGGTCACGCGCCAAGCGTGCGAAGTAACATAACTTGAGCATCGGCTTCGAGGCCGGACCGACCGGGGATTCCATGCGCAGCGTCTGGTTGCTGGCGATGACACAGGCGCTGTGCAACTCCGGGACGTTCCTGGTCGTTCTGCTCGGCGGCATCCTCGGGTCGCAGCTTGCGCCCCGGCCGGCACTGGCCACCCTGCCCTTGTCGGTGATGATCGTCGGCCTCGCCCTGGCGACCTTCCCGGCGGCACTGATCATGCAACGACTGGGACGACGCCCGGTCTTCCAGGCGACCGCGCTGGTCGCCGCCGGCGCGGCAGTACTGGGGGCGCAGGCGATTCGCGCGGAAAGCTTCGGCCTGTTCTGCCTGGCCACGTTCATGCTTGGCACAACCAACGCTGTGGTGATGCAGTACCGGTTCGCAGCCGCCGAGCACGTGGCACCGGAACTGGCGGGACGCGCCGTAGCCACGGTCATGGTCGGCGCCCTCGTTGCCGCGTGGCTCGGGCCGGAGATCGCCATCCTGGGGGCCGACCTCGTGGCCACCGCGCACTACGCGGGTTCCTTCTATTGCGCCGCCGCGCTGTTCGTCACAGCCGCGCTGCTGTTGTCAGCCCTGCCACGACGGGGCAGCGCGCTCGAGAAGATCGGCGGACCTGCGCGTCCACTGGGCGAGGTGGCACGGCAGCCCGAATTCAAGGTTGCGGTCCTCGCCGGCGTGGTGGCCTACGCCGTCATGAGCTTCATCATGACGGCGACGCCTGTGTCGATGCACGTGATGGACCACCTGAGCGAGCAGGATACGAAGTGGGTGATACAAAGCCACCTGCTGGCAATGTACCTGCCGGCGCTGGTCAGTGGCCGGATCGTCGTTCGCCTGGGCGTGCACGCGACGATGCTGGTCGGCACCTTGACCATGTGCGGCTGCGTCACGATTGCGTTGCTGGGCGGACACGAGGTCGTGCACTACTGGTGGGCCATGGTGCTGCTCGGCATCGGCTGGAACCTGTTGTTCGTCGCGGGCACGACGCTGCTGACGCGGACCTATCGTCCCTCGGAACGCTTTCGCGCGCAGGCCGTCAACGAACTCACGGTCTTCGGTTCCCAGGCGACCGCATCGTTGCTGGCGGGCGTTGCGCTGGCATACATCGGCTGGGAACGCCTGAACCTGGTCAGCCTGCCGCTGCTGCTGACGATGCTGGCCGCCGTGCTGTGGCTGATGTCTGCGGCGAAAGGAGGTGCCTGGCACTTAAGAGGTGTCAGGCACCTGGAAGGTGCCAGACACCGTGCCAGGCACCGTGCCAGACAGCGGTGCCGGACAGCGGTGCCAGACAGCGGTGCCACGGCATCTTGCCGGCGAGGGCGAGGCTTCCCCCGGCGAGCGACTGGCGGCTTTCGGAGCGAGCGGGGGAAGCCTCGGCCGAAGCGGGTGGGTGCTGAAGAGGTGTGGGGCATCTAAGAGGTGTCAGGCACCTGGAAGGTGCCAGACACCGGCGCGAGACACCGGTGTCGCTGATCAGTCGAGGAAAATTCGGACGTGGCGCGCCACGACCTCGAGCGCCGCGTCGAGCAGGCTGGAACCCTGACCGGGTAGGTCCACGAATGTCGCGTTGGGCAGTAGTTCCCTGGCGCGCGGCGTGACCTCCCACAGGCCGTCCTGTGGCCTCAACATCAGTACGGGCTGCTGCACCACCGGCAGATCACCGGCAGCGTCGAAAGCTGGCGCCGCCACCATGACCACGCGCCGCACCTGGTCGGGTCGCGCCGCGGCGAGCGCGGCGGCAATGGACGCCCCGCCCTGGTAGCCAAGCAGGTCGAGCTTGCGCAAGCGCATGTGGTCGATGAAGTCGCCGATGGCGACGGCATGGCCCTCGATCGACGGCTGCGCCGTGGGCGGATCCGATTCGCCGAAGCCCGGCAGGTCGGGTGCGTAGACCGATCGGTCCGTACCCATGCGCCCAAGGAGGCCGCCAAAGATGCGGCCCGTGGCGGGTCCCGCGTCCAGGCAGACCAGCGTGGTCAGCTCGTCGAAGCCGCCGTTCGGCGGAAACGCGCTGCGCAGGTGCAGCTGGCCGTAGCGGCAATCCGCGTACATTCGTCGTACGTTCGCCGGCGGCGAACGATCCTCTTTTCGCTTCTTGGGCATGTCAGGCGAGTCTCAGGTACCAGGCGTAGTCGAGCTCGGTCGGCTCGGAATTGAAACGTTCGCATTCGGCGCGCTTCACCGCCATGAACACGCGCACGAAATCGGCGCCCAGATACTCGTTAAGTAATGCCGAGGCATCGCAGCGCTCGAGTGCCGCGTGCCAGTTGAGCGGCAACGTCGGGTCCGTCGGCAGTTCGTAGCCATTGCCCGTCACCGGCGCGCCCGGGTCGATGCGGTTGACGATGCCATGGTGCATCCCGGCGAGGACGGTCGCCACCGCCAGGTAGGGGTTGGCATCCGCGCCGCAGATGCGGTGCTCGACGTGACGCGACGCCGGTGGTCCGGAAGGAATCCGGAAGCCCACCGAACGGTTGTTGACGCCCCAGGTCGCGGCGATCGGCGCGTAGGACTGCCGCCGGAAGCGACGGTAGGAGTTGGCATTGGGCGCGAACACGGCCATCGACTCGGCCATGCTCGCCTGCATCCCGCCGATCGCGTGCCGCAGCAGCGGCGTACCCGCCGGATCCGGGCTCGCGAACAGGTTGCCGCCGTCCGCCCCGGCCAGGCTGACGTGCACGTGCATGCCACTGCCCGCGATGCCGGCGAACGGCTTGGCCATGAACGTCGCCACCCGGCCGTGGCTTGCGGCGACGCCGCGCACCAGCCGCTTCCACTGGATCGCGTCGTCGGCGGCCGCCAGCGCGTCGGGCACGATGCTCCAGGGTGACCTCGAACTGGCCCGGCGCATATTCGGACATCAGCGTGCGTACCGGCAGGCCCTGCGCCCGGGCGGCACGATAGATGTCGTCGAACAGCGGCGACATTTCGTCGAGCTTGCCAAGGCCATAGGCGTCGTGCCGGACGGAGGGCTCGCCGCTGACGAGGCCGGTTGCGGGCCGTACGCCCGCGCCGTCGGGTTCGACCAGGTAGAACTCGAGCTCCACGGCGATCACCGGCTGCAGGCCGTCGGCAACGAGCCGGTTCACGACCCGCGCCAGCGCGTGCCGCGGATCCGCCTTGGCGGGCGCGCCGTCCTCGTCGAACATGGTCATCAGCAGCTGGCCGGTCGGCCTCGCCAGCCAGGGCGCAATCTTCAGCGTGCCTGGCACCGGCCAGCACTGCTTGTCGGCGTCGCCGCTCGACCACACCAGCCCGGTTTCCTCGACATCCTCGCCGCGCATGTCGAGGCCGAGGATCGATCCCGCGACGTTGCGTCCGTTAGCGTAGAGCGGCTCGAGTTCCTGGCGCGCAATCGTCTTGCCGCGCGCAACACCGCCCAGGTCGGTGATCACGACCTGGATGGCCTCGACGTCCGGATGCTGTTCCAGGAATGCCCGCGCTTCTTCAAGGTCGGCTTTCATGACTTTGACGTTCCCGCTGGCCCGGCGATGTGCCGGAGCTCGTTGACGCATTGCGCCCAGGCCGAGGCGAGGCGATCGACGCTCGCCGCCGGCGTCACCGGCGACATCAGCATCATGTTATGAAACGGCGTGATCACCAGTCCGCGGTTCAACAGGTACAGCCTGATGGCGTCCGGCAGCAACGACGGCAGGTTGTCGACGGATTGCCGCCCCGTCCTGGGCGGCTCCCGCGTGAAGCCCACCTCGAGCCTCGCCCCCACCCGTTGCACGTGCCACGGCAGTCGCTCGACGTCGACGAGCTGCTCGAGGCCATCCTCCAGCCTTTCGGCCATCGCAATCATGTGAGTGTAGGCTGCCGGCGTCATGACCTTCTCGAGGCAGGCCCGCAGCGCCGCCATCGCCATCGGGTTGCCGGCCAGCGTCGTACCGATTCCGGAGTGGCCGGGGGGCTTGGAGGCCAGCATGCCGCGAATGCGCCCCTCCACCTCGGCGGTGAAGCCGTACACCGCGCAGGGAAAGCCACCCGCCACCGCCTTGCCCGCGATGAAGAAGTCGGGTTCGAGGCGCGCCACCCTGGAGTAGCCGCCGATGCCGGAAGAAAGCGTGTGGGTCTCGTCGATCGCGAGCAGCGTCTGGTGCCGCCGGGCAAGCCGGCCCAGCGCGTCCAGGAACCCGGGGTCGGGCAGCACCATGCCGGCGTTGGTCATGACCGGCTCCGCCAGGATGCAGGCGACGTCGCGCGCCTTCAGGACGGACTCCACCGCGGAGAGATCGTTGAACTCCACACAGCGTGTGTTGACGGCGAGGTCCGCCACCTGGCCGACGAGTCCAGGACGATTTCGGACCGTGCCGGCCTCGAGCCTGACAAAGGTGTCGTCCACCATGCCGTGGTAGCACTGGTCGAAGACCAGGATCGCGGGGCGTCGGGTGATCGCCCGCGCCCAGCGGATCACCGAGCGGTTGGCGTCGGAGGCGGTCTGCGCCATCTGCCAGAACGGCAGGCCGAACTGGGCGGCCAGCAACTCGCCGGCGACCGCCGCATCCTCGCCGGGCAGCATGGTCGTCAGCCCCCGTTGCGCCTGCGCCGTGAGCGCCGCCGTCACCGCCGGCGGCGAATGGCCGAACATCGCGCCGGTGTCGCCCAGACAGAAATCGGCGTAACGGTTGCCGTCCACGTCCTCCAGCTCGGCTCCCTGCGCCGCCGCGACGTACATCGGGAAAGGCGTGCCCCAGTCACTCATCCAGTGCATCGGTACACCGGCAAGCCAGTGGCCGTTGCCGCGCCCCGCCAGCGCACGCGAGCGCGCATGTCGCGACACAAATGCCGCGCGTTCCGTCTCGAGCATGTGCTCGACGGCGTGGCGAGGGATTCCGGCGATGGTCACGGTCACGTCCAACCCCAAGGGCAGCCACGGCGGCAGCGCACAAGAGTACTGGCAATGCCCGGACGGTATCCACTGCCGGCAGGCGCAACGCAGGGGCGGTTCGGGTATATTTCGGTCTTCCCCGTATTCACCAGGACCGTCATGCGCCGTCTTGCCATCGTCGCTGCACTGTTGCTTGCCGCCTGTGGTTCGCCAGGGCCCGACGGGTCGACCCGATCTTCCAGGGAAGTCGTGGTCGCCGCCGATGCCGCACCCGGTTCCACCGCCGAATCCAACTGGCACCGCTTCGCCGATAACGTCGGGGTCTGGGCGCCCGGATATGCGCTGACGCTGCGCCTTGGCGTCGACGCCGGTCCGCCCGCTTCCCGGGCTGCCGGCGTCCGGCAAGGTGCGGTGCAGATCGCGATGCTGCCGCCGGACGAGGCGACCGGGCTCGTGCCGGAGCTGGCGCTGCTGTCCGCGCCGGACCTTTTCGGCTCGCAGGACGAGGCGGACTACATCCTCGACAGGATCGTGCTCGACCCCTATCGCCGACTCTTTTCGGAGAAAGGCTTCAGGCTGCTGGACTGGGTCGATGACGACTGGTCCGATCCGCCAACTCGCCGCGTCTACCGGACGGGCGTGATCCTCGCCGGCAAGGGCTGGTTCGAACGACTGACGCCGCACGATCGCGACGTCTTCCAGCAGGCCTACGGCAGCGCGGGCGCGGCGCGCGCCGACAGTCGTGCCGCCGCCCAGCGCGCGGCCGAGGCTGGCGCTGCAGGCACGACGGCCAGCAGGACGGCACCCGAGGCACCCGCGGAATGGAGCGAGGCGACCCGCGAGGCGCATCGAGCGATCATCGCCAGGGCCGGTGGCCGCGCGCAGGAAATCTACGACCTCGTCGTCCGCGCCAGGCAGGAATTTGCCGCCGGTCTCGCGGCCTCTGACGCCGCCGCCGCGGCTGCCCCGGTACGCTAGCGTTACGATCCGGAGATACGTCCCGACGGCGTCCGACGCAAACGATCCCAACCAGGAGGGAGGGTCCATCATGAAAGTCACCAGACTGCTGTCTGCTACGCTTCTCGCGTCCTCCGGCATTGTCTCGGCACAGCCCACCGACTCCCCTTGCGATGTCACCGAGTATCGGCAGTTCGACTTCTGGCTGGGCGACTTCGAAGTGCGCACGGCCGAAGGCGGACTCGCGGGATACAACCTGATCGAGCCGATCCTGGGCGGTTGCGCAATCACGGAGCAGTGGACCGGCGTCGGGGGCGGCAGGGGCCGCTCGGTCAATTTCTATGACCGCAGCGATGGCCAGTGGCACCAGGTCTGGATCGACGATCGCGGGCAGCCTCTGTACCTCAGCGGAGGCTTCGACGGCACGTCCATGATTCTCCGGGGAGAAACCCGCGACACCGCGGGCAAAACCACGCTTCAGAGAATTACCTGGACTCCACGGCCAGACGGCCGCGTGCGGCAACACTGGGAATCGTCAGCAGACATGGCGACGAACTGGTCAACCGTGTTCGACGGTTACTACGTCCGCCGGCCCTGACTGCGAACCCGAAGGCCCCGCCCTCAGTCGTACTCGTTGTACTTCAACGCCTTGCCGCGCACGCGCTCGGCCGGATACTTGCGGGCGTTCTCCTCGAGCTTGCGCGTGACCGCCTGCAGCAGGTCGACGTCCAGCCGATCGGCGACGCGAACCAGATACACCAGGATGTCCGCAAGCTCCGCTTCCGCCCGCTGCCGGCGGCCGCTGTCCAGTACAAGGCTCTCCGCTTCCGTCAGCCACTGGAAGATCTCGACCAGTTCGGCCGCTTCCACCGACAGCGCCATGGCGAGGTTCTTCGGGCTGTGGAACTGCTCCCAGTCCCGTTCGGCGACGAAAGCCCTCAGGCGCAACTTCAGCTCGGCAAGGTCTCTGATTTCCTGGGCCATGACTTCGGCTACCTGCCCGTCCACGCGTTGCACCCATGTTACCGATGGATCGCCAGTCTGGCGTCGGATTTTCCGTGCATCTACCGATTGAACGCGCGCGCGATTCTCCCGTAAAATTACGGGTCAGTCGTAAGCCTGCCAATCAGGCTGACACAATTTCGTCACAGGGAGCAAGAAGATGAAGATCAGGAAGATGTGCGCCATACCAGTGATGGCGCTCGCCGTCACCGCACAACCAGTCCTTGCCGAGCAGGGCGACTGGATGCTGCACCTGCGTGCGATCGAGATCTCACCGGACGAGAGTCCCAATGATGTCGACATCAGCAACAAGCTCGCGCCCGACCTGTCGATCGGTTATTTCCTGACCGATCACTTCGCGCTCGACCTGCTGCTGACGATCCCGCAGAAGCACGACCTCAGCGATTACAACAGCGGCGACAAGCTCGGCGACTTCAAGCAGCTGCCGCCGACGCTGCTTGCCCAGTGGCATTTCAATCCCAACGGCAGGTGGCGGCCGTACATCGGTGCCGGCGTCAACTACACCTTCATTTCCGACGAGAACCTCGGCGGAATCAAGCTGAGCGACAGCATCGGTCCTGCCGCGCAGGTCGGTATGGACGTCGGCCTCGGCAAGAACTGGTCGCTGTCGTTCGACGTCAAGAAGATCTGGATGGAAACCACGGCGCGGCTCGACGGCGTGAAGCTGGACAACGTGAAGGTGGATCCGTGGGTCTTTGGCATCGGCTTCGGCTACCGCTTCGGTCAGGCGGCCCCGCCGCCGCCCCCACCGCCGCCGGCCAAGGCAGCTCCGCCGCCGCCGCCACCACCACCGCCGCCGCCGCCGCCGAAGGACAGCGATGGCGACGGCGTGTTCGACGACAAGGACCGCTGCCCGGGCACGACCCCAGGGGTCAAGGTGGACGCGATTGGCTGCTTCGTCGAGGCGACGCTCAAGCTGAACTTCGAGTTCGACTCGGCCAAGCTCACCGCCGAGGACGTGAAGCAACTCGACGGCGCGCTGTCGAACCTGAAGGACTTCCCGGCGGACATCGTCTCCAGCATCAAGGTCAACGTTGCCGGTCACACCGACAGCCGCGGCCGTGACGCTTACAACCAGGACCTCTCAGAGCGGCGCGCTGCCTCGGTCAAGGACTACCTGGTTGCCGGCGGCTTCCCGGCCGGGCAGATCGATAAGATCGGCTACGGTGAGACCCAGCCAGTGGCGGACAACGCGACCGACGAGGGCCGCGCCGCAAACCGTCGCGTGGTGATCACCGCGACGCGCTGAGGAATCGGTGGAAGGCGCCCTCCGGGGCGTCCGCCACGGTTGTTCGGGGGCCGGGCGCCGCAGTGGCGCCCGGCCCCTTTTCAATTCGGGGACAGTTTACCTATCTCGGGAAGCGCCCAAGTTGGCAGCGCAGGTCATCTGCCTCTGCTGCGAGATAGGTAAACTGTCCCGGAATTGCGGGATTGGCCGCTCCAAATCACCAGGGCAGTTCCTTCCCCTGGAACTGCAGGAACCTTCCGCTATCCGATGACGCCAGGGATGCAATCACCCTGCGCATGCCGGCGGCGCTGTCGGCCGTCTCCACGGGAGCGGACGGCCCGCCCATGTCCGTTCGCACCCAGCCCGGATGCATGGGCACGGCAATGATGCCGCGCTCCTTGAGATCCACGGCCATGGACTTCATGACTGCGTTCGCCGCCGCCTTCGACGAGCGGTACACGTAGTAGCCGCCGCTCGTGTTGTCGCCGATCGAGCCCATCATCGAGGTCAGCGTGACGATCTTCTTCTGCTCGCTGGAGGCCACGTGCTCCACGAACGCCTCGGCCATCTTCATCGGCGCGAGCACGTTGACCGTCAGCACCCTGCTCCACTCCGCATAGTCCGTCGAGCCGAAGCGCTTCGAGCCCATCACCCCGGCCACGTTCAACAGCACGTCGATCGGCGTTCCCGCGAGCTCGGCGGCAAGGCTGTCGATGGCCGCGAAATCGGTGACATCCAGCGCGTGCGCGGTCACGCGCGGTTCTTCATCGGCCAGTGCCTGCAGCGCCGGAGCGTCGGTCGAGCGCGCGGTGGCGATGACGCGCCATCCGTCGGCCGCGTATTGGCGGGCCAGTTCCAGGCCCAGGCCACGGTTGGCGCCAGTGATCAGGACGGTCGGCATTCTGTAAGCTCCTTGCGATGAGGTCGGCATTACACGACTTCGTTCAAGACCCAGTGTAACGGAACCGGACGGCTGCCCGCCCGCAGCGCCGCTTCGTCACCGATGTCCATGCGCTGCTGGTGTCGCGCAGGGGCGAATTGACGATAGACTCGGCAGGGATCCAGCAACGGGGGACCGGCGATGCAGACCGTCAAGCAACTGCTCGAAGGCAAGCAAGGGGCGGTATTCACCGTCGAGGCCGAGGACCCGGTGCGAACCGCGATCCAGCTGATGGCCCAGCATCACGTCGGTGCGTTGCCGGTGATGCGCGGTCCGGGACTCGCCGGAATCATTTCCGAGCGCGACTATGCCCGCAAGGTCGTGCTGATGGGCCGGAATTCGGCCGAGACCCCCGTGTGGCAGATCATGAGCGCACCGGTCCTGACCGTAGGCGTCGAGGATACCGTCCAGCACTGCATGCAGTTGATGACCGAGCACCGTATTCGTCACCTGCCGGTGGTCGAAGGCGAGGTGTTGATCGGCATGGTCTCGATCGGCGACTGCGTCCGCTCCGTCATCGAGGCGCAGCAGCAGGAAATCGACGAGCTGAAGCGCTATATCTCGACCTGACACGGTGCCTGGCACCCGCAGGGTGCCAGGCACCTCTCGTTGCGAAACGTTACGCCGACCGTTCGGCGCGGGCGTCGAGGGTCGGTCCCCGAAGTGAGCGAGTTTCTGCCTTTCCGAGCGAACGAGGGTGAACCGCCCCGACAGATGCCCGCGTTGAACGACGGCGGAGCATCGTCCGGCTCAGAGCAGCCGGGCACCGCTCGCGCAGAGGTGTCAGGCACCGCCCCTTGCGTCGTGCCAAAGCGGGTCTGGTGCCAGCGGTGCCAGACACCTGTTAGCGAGACGCCTGTTGGCGGTGCCTGGCACCGCCACTCAGTTCACCACTCGCCGGTGTTCGGCATCGATGCCCAGGGCTCAGCCTGCGGCAGCGCGCCACCCTTCTGCAGGAGCTCGATCGAGATGTTGTCGGGCGAGCGTACGAAAGCCATGCGGCCGTCGCGTGGCGGTCGATTGATGGTGACGCCGGATTTCATCAGCTTGTCGCAGAGCGCGTAGATGTCGTCCACCTCGTACGCCAGGTGTCCGAACGCCCGGCCGATGCCGTAGACCTCCGGATCCCAGTTGTAGGTGAGCTCGACCATCGCCCGCTCCTCGTCGCCGGGTGCGGCCAGGAACACGAGCGTGAAGCGCCCCTTTTCACTGTCGAAGCGGCGGACCTCCACCAACCCGAGCTTGTTGCAGTAGAAGTCGAGCGATTGCTCGAGGTCGGTGACGCGAACCATGGTGTGGAGGTAGCGCATGGGTAATACCGTGAGTCGTGAGTCGTGAGTCGTGAGTCGTGAGTCGAAAGATAGCACGACCTTCTTACCACTCACGACTCACATCCTCAGAACATCTCCGACGAATCCGGCGGCTGTACGTCCGCCGGATTGCGCGAGGGTATCCAGTCGCCGGTGATCATCTGGTCGTAGGACTGTCCCGGACCGACCATCGGATAGACGCCGGCATCCGGGTCGATGATGACCTCGAGGAATGCGGGGCCCTTGAAGCGGACGAACTCCCCGACCACGCGCTCGACGTCGACCTTGCGATCCAGCCGCACCGCGAAGGGAAAGCCATCCGCCTGCGCGGCCTTGACGAAGTCCTTCTTGTGCAGCGACTTGTCCGAGGCCGACAGCCGCCCCTTGTGGAACAGCTTTTGCCACTGCTTGACCATGCCGTCGCCGAAATTGTTCAGCACCACGACCTTGACCGGCAGTTCGTAGGTGGTCACGGTCTCCAGCTCGCCAAGGTTCATGCGGATACTGGCGTCGCCGTCGATGTCTATGACCAGGCGATCGGGGTGCGCAAACTGCGCGCCGATGGCCGCTGGCAGGCCGAAGCCCATGGTTCCCATGCTGCCCGAGGTCAGCCACTGCCGGGGTCCGGCGAAGTCGAAGTACTGCGCCGCCCACATCTGGTGCTGGCCGACGCCCGTCGAGATGATCGCCTTGCCGCGCGTGATACGGTTGATCTCCTCGATCACGTAGTAGGGCTGGATCAGCTCGCTATCGCGATCGTAGTTCATCGCATAGGTGCGCCTGAGTTCATCGCAGTAGCGGTGCCAGTTGCCCCAGTCGCGCCTGAAGCCCGTGGACTTGCCGTGCTCGAGCAGCGCCACCAGCGCGTCGGACAGCACGCCGACATGGCTGAAGTCGACCCGCTTGACCTTGTTGATCTCGGAGCCGTCGATGTCGAGATGGACGATGTGCTTCGCGTTGCGTGCAAATTTCTTCGGCAGGCCGGCGACCCGGTCGTCGAAACGCGCGCCGACCGCGATCAACAGGTCACAGTCCTCGACGGCGTAGTTGGCATGGGCCGCGCCGTGCATGCCGAGCATGTGCATCGTCAGCGGGTCGGTCGTGTCGCAGCAGCCGATGCCCATCAGCGTCGTGACGACCGGAACCTCGAAGGCGGCGACGAAATTCCTCAGTGCCCCGGACGCCTTGCCGTTTATCACCCCCCCGCCGGCGTAGATCAGCGGACGGTGCGACTGGGCAAGCATGCGGAAGAACTCCTCGCAGGCCTGCGTGTCGAGCTTCGACCCATGCAGGCGGGCGAGGCGCTGCCGGTAACCGGGTATCGGCAGGCGGTTCGTGCCGTGGAAGGTGCCCTTCCAGTTCTGCACGTCCTTGGGGATGTCCACGACGACCGGTCCCGGCCGGCCGGTTCGCGCGATCTCGAACGCCGTGCGGACGGTCGCCTCGAGCCGGGACGGGTCGGTCACCAGGAACACATGCTTGGCGACCGAGCCCATGATCGACGTCACGGGCGCCTCCTGGAAGGCGTCGGTACCGATGGCCCCGGTCGGCACCTGGCCGCAGATCATCACGATGGGAATGGAATCCGCCATGCAGTCGCGGATCGGCGTCGCCATGTTCGTAGCGCCGGGACCCGACGTGACCATGGCCACGCCGACCTTGCCACTGGCACGCGCGTAGCCCGCCGCCATGAAGCCGGCGCCCTGCTCGTTGGCGGGCACGATCAGGGGCATGCCGTGCCGGCCGGCCTCCTGCTCGCGCTTGTTGTAGATGAAGACCGAGTCGTAGCTGGGCAGGATGGCGCCGCCGGAATACCCGAAAATCGTGTCGACGCCCTCGTCGGCCAGCACCTGCACGATCATCTCGGCGCCCGTCATGGTGGCGCCGGCGAGCGGGTGTGCCTCGGCTCCCGGGATCTCGAAATTTCCGTCCAACGCATCCACTGAGCGGCCCTTGCAGATTATTGCAGTGCAAGAGAGACTAGCAGTGACGCCAGGCCCCGTCCATTTCGGCGATCGCAGGGCCCCGGAAGGGGTCTGGGCGGGTCCTGGCTGCGCCACTACGCGGGAGTTCATCATGCGCCACATCATTTCGATCCTGCTGCAGAACGAAGCCGGTGCCCTGACCCGGGTTGCCGGCATGTTCTCGACCCGCGGCTACAACATCGAGTCGCTCTCCGTGGCGCCGACCGACGAGCCCACCGTGTCGCGCCTGACGCTGGTGACCTCCGGCAACGACGCGGTGATCCACCAGATCGTCAGCCAGCTGCAGAAGCTGATCGACGTGGTCAACGTCGACGACATGACCCGTGGCGAGCATTTCGAGCGCGAGGTGGCCCTGCTGAAGTTTCGCGTCACCGTGAAGGGCATCGACCCGCTGGTCAGGCTGGTGACCGAGGTGGACGGCAAGGTGCTGTCGGGCACGCTCGGCAGCTTCGTCGTGGCGCTGACCCACAGCGAGGCGGAGGTCAACCACTTCATCGCCCAGGCCACGCAGCACGCCGAGCTGATCGAGGTGGTCCGCAGCGGCGCGCTGGCCATCGGCCAGGGCGACCGCGTGCTCAGGCTGACGCACTCCGCATGACGCTCGAGGTCGCGACCCCTGCCGACATCGCCGACATCGTGGCCCTGGTCGAGTCGGCGTTTCGTGGCGACGCCAGCCGGGCGGGCTGGACCACCGAGGCCGACCTGCTGGACGGCCGGCGTACGGGCCCCGACGAGATCGGCGCCATCCTGGCCGACCCCGACCGCCGCCTCCTGGTGGAGCGCGATGCGGACGGCGCCTTGCTGGCAAGCGTCGTGCTGAAGCGGGACGGCGACGACGCCTGGCTCGGCATGCTGGCGGTCCGCCCGACCAGCCAGGGTGGTGGCACCGGCCGGCGCGTGGTCGAAGCCGCCGAGGCCTGGGTCGCGGCCCAGTGGCGAGCCGGGCGGATGCGCATGACCGTCATCGTGCAACGGACCGAGCTCATCGCCTGGTACGAGCGGCGCGGCTACCGCCGCACCGGCGAAACCGCCCCGTTCTTCTACGGCGATAAGCGCTTCGGCCTGCCCAGGCGGCAGGACCTGTCGTTCATCGTGCTGGAAAAGACCCTCTCCGCAATGCCGCCTGGCTGATCCGGCGCCCCGCCCCGCGCGTCAGGCGCGGCGCAGCAGTTCGACCACCTGCCGGGCCGCCCGCAGTCCGCTGAGATGCGCCCCGTGCAACGTCCCGTAAGCGGACTGTTCGGTGTGCTCACCCGCGAAGACGATCCGCTCGCCGACCGGCCGGGTCAGCAGTTCCCGCGCACCATAGCGCCCGGGCAGGCAATGCGAATACGCGCCACGACTGAACGGATCGGCCGCCCAGGCCGTCGCGGCGCCGCGATCGAACAGGCGTTTGACGTCGTTGCCGAGCATCTGCGCCAGCTCGCCAAGGCCGTGGTCGATCGCCGCCGCTTCGCCCGCCGCCTCGAGCTCGTGGGCCAGCGCCCCGGCGGACGCGCCAACGGCCACGTTGCTGTCCCACAGCCGCGTGAGGTAGCTCATGCCACGTCCGCCTGCGCGCTGCTGGCGCAGCCCCTCGCTGAGCTCGCCGGGAAACACGTTCTTCTTGAAGCGCAGCGCAACCTTGTTCATCAGGCCGAGCGGCAGGTCGCTATGCGCCTGAAGCACCTCGGCGGGCAGGTAGGGCGAGAAGACGAGGCTGCCCTGCGCCACGATCGAGGATGGCACCGCGACGACCACGGCGCGCGCCGACAACGTGCCGGCCGGCGTGTCCAGCGCGATGCCGCGACCGGTCCAGCGTACCCGAGAGACCGGCGTGCGCAGCCGAACGTCCGCGCCCCGCGCGTAATGCTCCAGCAGCGTGCCATAGCCTTTCGGGATCAGGAGATCGTCGCCCTTGTCGACGTAGTGATGGCTGTCCAGCGCCGAAAAACTGGACGGCTCGACACCCTCCCAGGCCGTCAGCCGTCGCAGCTGCGAGCGGATACCAGGGGTCCTGGCGGGTCTCGAGCGTAAAGGCCTGCTCGGCCGGGATATCGAGGCCGCGCCGGCCCGCCGCCTCGAGTTCGCGGTTCATCCGGTCGCTCAGGGCGCGCAACCCGGTCGTACCGGCTTCACTCAGCCGTTTGGAGCCGTCATAGACGAACCGCAGGTAGCGATCCGGCAGGGTCTCGAAGCCATTCGCCCTCGCGTAGGCGACCAGCGGGTTGACCGCCGAGGAATGCAGCCACGAGCAACCTCGATCCCAGGGAACACCGACGCTCGAGGTGTCGGTCCATGCCCTGCCGCCGATACGGTCACGAGCCTCCAGGACCAGCACCTTGAACCCTGCGGCGGCAAGCTGCTTCGCGGCGGTCAAGCCGGCACCTCCCGCGCCGATCACGGCCACGTCGATCGCCGCAGCCTGCGCCCGGGTCGTCGAGGGCAGGGCCAGTGCGACTGCCGAAGCGCCGGTTGCGACGAGAAAGCTGCGGCGGCCCGGCGAAAAGCGCGTGTTCATTGCTGCGTTCCCGTCGCCGCCGGCAGGGACTCGACCGCGGCGCGAATGAGGTCCGGGATCGGCACGACGCTGCGCGTCGCCGCATCCACGTAGACGTGCACGAAGCGGCCGACCGCAGCGGCGTCCACCTCATGCTCGCGAAAGAGCGCGATATGATAGACGACGCTCGAGCGGCCGATGCGCTCGACGGCGAGCCCCGCCTCGATGGTGTCCGGGAAGGACAGCTCCTTCAGGAACCGGCAGCTGGTCTCGGCAACGATGCCAATGGACGCCAGCTCGCGGATATCGGTGCCGGTCGCCTCGATCAGCCAGCCGTTCACCGCGGTATCGAAATAGGAGTAGTAGGTCACGTTGTTGACGTGCCCGTAATGGTCGTTGTCCATCCAGCGGGTCGGCATGGACCGCACGATCGCGAAGCCATTCCGTGCCGGCGTTGGAGATCGGGTCGTCATGCAATAATTCCTCGAGCGCGGCGGGGCCTGCCGCACCCTGTGAGCATACCCCGACCATTCCAGGGCCCGCCATGCGGACCCGCGGCGCTACCAGCGGATTGGCAACCATGACTTCGAGCAGCGACGAAGTGAAAAGACTGCTGGACTTCGATTCCGTCGACGACACGGCGCTGTTCTCGCCCGTGGATGACGCGGTGATGGGGGGCATGTCGTCCAGCCGGCTGGCGCCCGCCGGCCCGGGCATCGCCGTATTCGAAGGCAATGTCTCGCTGGAAAACGGCGGCGGCTTCGCTTCCGTCCGATCCAGGCCGGGGGACTGGGACACCGCGGGCGCCACCGCCTTCGTGCTGCGCGTCCGTGGGGATGGCAAGCGCTACCGGTTCAACGTCCGCACGCCCGGGCACCCGGCCGCCTTTCGCTACGAGGCGGCGCTCGAACCGCCCGCCGGGGTCTGGACAGAGGTCGAGATTCCGGTGGCAAGCCTGTCCGGCAAGGTCTTCGGCCGGCGCGTCCCCATGGTCGCTCCCCCCGATCCGGGCCGTATCCAGAGCCTCGGTTTCATGATCTCGGACAAGCAGGAAGGCCCGTTCAGGCTCGAGATCGACTGGGTCGCGGTGAAGTGCGGGGCGTAGGAGGTGCCAGGCACAGGCCTGTCCCCGAATGGGGACAGGCCTGTGCCTGGCACCTTTTGGGACCGCGTCCTACCGATGCGGCACGTCGCCCTTGTGCGACCTGCGCAGCATCAGCACCGCCGGGATCAGCAGGATTGCGCCGGCCAGGAACGGCGCATGCGTGCCGAGGCCGGTGTAGATGGCGCCGCTCGACGCGGGACCGACGATTCGCCCGGCAGCGCTCGCCGACTGCATGGCGCCCAGCGCCGCGCCTTTTTCGCGCGGACCGGCCTCCAGCGTCAGCAGGCTCGACGCAGTGGTGTTGAAACTGGCGTGTCCCGCAGCGAAGAATGCCGCACCGAGCCCCAGCATCACGTGGTCGTTGGCCAGGCCCATGGTGATGTAGCCGACGGCGTGCAGGAAGGCCGAGCCATACAACACCTGCTTTTCGCCGAAGCGCCGCGCCATGGGCCCGACGACGGTCCCCTGGACCGTGACCCCGACGAAGCCCATCGCGAAGAACGCAATGCCGACGTCGCGGGGCGAGAGCCCCAGCACGTCATGGCCCCAGATCGGGAAGATCGACTGCAGGATGGTGCCGCCGATCGAGATCAGGAACACCGCGGCCACGACCCCCATCAGCACCGGGCTGTGGGACACCGCCGCGAGCGGCGAACGGCTCCCCTTGCCCGCCTCGCGCCACGGCTTGCGATGCTCGGGCGGCAGGCTCTCCTTGAGGAAGAATGTAGCGCCCAGAAATGCCACGGCGCTCAGGCCGGCCGATACGAGCGCGGGCATCAGGAACGTCGCGGTGGCTGGATCGTCGCCACCCAGCAGGCCGCCGATCATCGGTCCGAACATGAACCCCAGGCCGAAGGCGGCGCCAATCATGCCGAGCCCCTTGGCGCGATCGGCTGGCGCCGTCACGTCGGCGACATAGGCAAAGGCCGCCGAGATGTTGCCCGACATCAGTCCGGAGATGACCCTCGCCAGGATAAGCATGGACAGGGTTCCGGCCAGGCCGAGCCACAGGTAGCCGACGACGGACCCGACCATGCTGACCATCAGGACCGGGCGGCGGCCGACCGCGTCGCTCAGCCGTCCCCAGATCGGGGTCGAGATGACCTGGGCCAGCGCGTACACGCCGGCGCCGCCGAAGGTGATCAGCCACGGATCTGCGCCCATGCGCTCCGCGACGAAGGGGAAGATGGGAATGATGATCCCGAAGCCGAGGAGGTCGATGAAGACGATCAGGAAAAGTGTCAGCAGCGCTTTCATTCGGGATTCTTTACCGGCAGCCACGAGCACGGGCGGGTTGCTTCGCCAGGCCTTGCTCCAGGGGCCGCTATTGTGCCGTCATGACCGGCCGCCTGCTCGGCCGCTTCGACCGGAACCCCGGCTCAGAATCCCTGTTTCGTCTCGACGACGATCTGGAAGCGGTCGTTTCCCGGAATCGGGTCCAGGGCGTAGGAGAAATCCACGTGGACCACGGAGCCGAGCCCCGAGCGGCTGTTGCCGAAGCGCAGCCCAAGGCCGGCGTCTGACAACCAGCCCTGCGGACGCTCGCCGCCTAGCGTCGGTCCCCAGGTCCGCCCCGTGTCGAAGAACGCCACGGTGCCGACATAAAAGAGGCGAAAGGGGTACCAGTCGGTATAGACGCGGTGCTCCAGCGTCAGCAACGCGCTCGCAGTACCGGTCTGGTATCGCAACGGATAGCCGCGCAGGCCCTCCTCCCCGCCCAGCAGGAGCTGGTGATCCGGATCGAGGCGCTCACTCACGGTGCCGGTGAAGCCCGCGTAAAACGTCTGGTGCCGGTCGATGCGCCAGTAGTGCCGCACCTCGGCCGTCAGGATGCTGTCGACGAGGTCGTCAGTCTCGATCCGGCCCCTGGCAACCGCCGACAGCGCCCACTCGAGTCCTGCGCGATACTCGCGTGCCGACGACGCCGCTGCCGAGAACATCCACGCGCTGTCGCTCGAGCCCAGGGCCGTGGGGGCATAGCCGAGCGTGGCATTGAGGCGGGTGCCCCGGTAGGCGTCTTCGGTTCGCCCTATCTGGTTGCGATTGACCACCTTCTCGAAGGCGTCCTCGATCCACTCGACGCCTATCCAGGGATAGACGAACTTGCGGTCGTCGGGTAACGACGGTGGCGGAATCTCGTCCGGCGCCAGCGCGAAGGATTTCTCGTCGGAGCGCAGCCCGACCAGCCAGCGATGTGCCCAGCCGTCCTCGAGTCCCTTCGACCAGCCGTAGTGCAGATCCAGCTGGCGACTGTCCACCTGGAAGGCATCCACCGGCTTGCCGAGGTCGTAGCGGGTCTCGATACGCTGGTCATCGTAGGCAAAGCTACCCAGCGCCCAGTTCGCATCGAGCGAATAGAACGGCCTGTCGAGCGACAGAAACTGCGTCTGGCCGTCGCTCAGGTCTGCGTAGCTCGCGACAATGCCCCAGCGGCTCCCGAGCATGTTCGGGTTGCGCCATTCGAAGCTGGTGGACGTACGGTCGACATTGGTGTCGTAACCAAGCTGCAACTTGATCCCGCGGCCGAACAGGTTCAGCTCCTCGAGCTCGAAGGACGTCTTGCTCTGGCCGCCGGTGTTGGAGTAGCTGATGCCGGGATTCAGCGTCCATACGTCACGTACCGACACCTCGATGTCGGCGATGTTGGTCTCCGGGTCGTAGCGAGCCACCCGGACCACGGCGTCGTACAGGTAACGCCGGGTTCGCAATACGCGTTCACTCTCTGCCATCTGCTGGGCATTGAGCTTGTCGCCCGACCGGAAGGTCAGCTGGATCGCGGCCGCGTGGCTGCGTGTCTTGTAGTGCAGGGCGTTCGCGGCACGATACACCCAGTTGTCCTCGCGGGGGTCGCTCAGGTCGAAGATGTCGTAGACCTTGACCAGGATCTCGCCGATCACGGCACCGCGCGCCTCCAGCTCCTCCGGCGTCGGCAGCGATTCGCCCTCAGCGAGCGGAACGACGCGCGCGGGATCCCAGGGCGCGGCGCGGTCCGATACCGTGGCCCCATATGCGGCCATGGGCAATGCGGATACCGCCAGCACCAGCGCCGCGAGCCAATGCCTGTTCATCAGGTCGGGATCATGGAATCAGCACGGTCGAGCCGGTCGTGCGGCGTGCCTCCAGTTCCCGATGCGCCTGTGCGACGTTCTCCAGTGGGCAGGTCTGCCCGATGCGGACCTTGACGGCGCCGCTGGCCATGACGGCGAACAACTCGGCCGCACCGCGCGCCAGGTCGGTGCGCTTCGCGATGTAATGGAACAGCGTGGGACGGGTCAGGAACAGGGAGCCGCGCCGGGCCAGCTCGAGTGGCGAAAAAGGCGGCACCGGACCCGAGGCATTGCCGTAGGTGACCATCAGCCCGAGCGGCCGCAGGCAATCGAGCGACGCGAAGAACGTGTCCTTGCCGATCGAGTCGTACACGACCGGTACGCCCTTGCCGCCGGTGATTTCGCGCACCCTCCCGGCGAGATCGCCACGACCGAGCAGGATCGTGTGCTGCGCGCCGTGCTGGCGGGCGAGATCGGCCTTTTCGCCGCTGCCGGTGACTGCGATGACCTCCGCCCCGAGATGCCGTGCCCACTGGACCGCAATCAGCCCGACACCGCCCGCTGCGGCATAGATGACCACCGGGTCGCCCTTGCGGACCCGGTAGGCACGCCGCAGCAGGAACCAGGCCGTCAGGCCTTTGAGCATGACGGCGGCCGCTTCCCGGTCGCTGACGCCGTCGGGCACCTTGACCAGGCGGTCGACCGGCATCACGCGCTCGTCGGCATAGGCGCCGGGTTGGGAATGAACGTAGGCGACGCGATCGCCCTCGGCCAGGCTTTTGACGCCGGGCCCCGTCTCGACCACGATCCCCGCCGCCTCCATGCCGAGGCCGGACGGCAGGGTCGCCGGATAGAGGCCCGTGCGGACGTAGACATCGATGAAGTTGAGGCCGACCGCCGTCTGCTTGATACGGACCTCGCCGCGACCGGGCCTGGCGACCTTGACCCGCTCGAGACACAGGACCTCGGGGCCCCCGACGGAATGCAATCGAATGGCGTACGGCATGATCTCTCCCTTCGAGGGGACTTCATGCATTAGACGCCAACTGCGGGCGTAATCAATGGCCAACAGCCGAGGTCGGCGCATATTCGGGCGAAGAAACAGACCGCAGGGCGGTCAGGGCTGGGACAGCGGGCTACCGGCGAATACCAGGTCCTCGACCGGCCGGCCGCCGACCAGGTGCTCCTGGATGATGCGCTCGAGGTTCTCGGGCGTTGCGCGCTGGTACCAGGTGCCTTCCGGGTACACGACCGCGATCGGTCCGTCCCGGCAGATCCGCAGGCAATCGGCGCGTGTACGCAGGACGCCGCCGTCGACGTCCGCGAGCCCGAGTTCCTTCAGGCGCTTCTTCAGGAATTTCCAGGATGCGACAGCCTCCCCGGCTGGCGCGCACTTGCCGTGGGTACAGAGCAGGATGTGCCGCCGGGCGCTGCCGAGCCGCAGCGCGCTGGCTGCGGCATCGAGGTTGGCGGCCGGTTCCGTCAAAGAGCGGACTCGTCGGCCTCGCCGGTGCGGATACGAATGACCCGGTCGATCTCGGTGACGAAGATCTTGCCGTCGCCGACCTTGCCGGTCTTGGCCGCGCCGATGATGGCCTCGACCACCTGCTCGACGATGTCGTCGCGAACGGCGACTTCGATGCGGGTCTTGGGCACGAAGTCGACGACGTACTCGGCCCCGCGATAGAGCTCGGTGTGACCGCGCTGGCGGCCGAAGCCCTTCACCTCGGTGACGGTCATTCCCGAGATGCCTATCTCGGACAGCGCCGCGCGCACGTCGTCGAGCTTGAACGGCTTGATAATGGCAGTAACGAGCTTCATCGCATGCTCCTGGTCTTGGGAGTTTCTGACCCCCTGTGAATTGCAGATTCTATGCCGGGAAGGGGTCTCTATTGAAATCAGGAACTTGCGAAGCGACTCCAGCTCCGCACGCACCAACATGGAGCGGCGACCCGCGGGCGCGCGCCCCACTGGTGCGAAGCATGGCGCAGGCCGCTGCAAAACACACGCCCCAACCGTTACGCTGGAGGCCTGGCAATGAACCGCTACCGGAGGGGCTGGCCGAGTGGAAGACACCATCGTCATCGTCGGTGCGAGCCACGCGGCGGCACAAGCGGTGGACAGCCTGCGGCGTGAAGGCCATGCAGGCCGGATCGTGCTCATCGGCGACGAGCCGCAGATCCCTTACCAGCGTCCGCCGCTGTCCAAGAAATACCTGTCCGGCGAGCTCGGCGCCGACCGCCTCTGGATCCGTCCGGTGGAGTTCTACGATCGCCTGGGCGTGGAACTCATGCTCGGCCGGCGCGCTGTCCGGCTCGACCGGATGGCGCGCACGGTGCACCTCGACGACGGCACACCCATCGGTTACGGCCGCCTGTTGCTCGCCACCGGCAGCCGCGCGCGGCCGGCGACCGTTCCCGGTGCCGACCTGCAGGGCATCCACTACCTGCGCAGCATCGCCGACGTGGACGGGATCCGTGCAGGACTTGTGTCCGCGCGTCGCGTCGTCATCGTCGGCGCCGGCTACATCGGCCTCGAATGCGCCGCGAGTTGCATCAAGCTCGGGCTCCAGGTCGTCGTGCTCGAGATGGCCGAGCGCGTCATGAGCCGGGTCGTGGCGCCCGAGATGAGTGCGTTCTACACGGACGAACATCGCTCACATGGCGCCGAGATCCGCCTGGGCGAAAATGTCACCGCGTTCGAGGGAACCGGGCGCGTCCGGGCGGTTCGATGCGCCGACGGTTCGGCTCACGCTGCCGACCTGGTGATCGTCGGCATCGGCGTGCTGCCCAACGTGGAACTCGCCGCGGAGGCCGGCATCGCCTGCGACAACGGCATCGCGGTCGATGAACATTGCCGGACGAGCGATCCTGGCGTTTACGCGATCGGCGACTGCGTCAGCCAGCCGAGCCTGCGCTACGGGCGCCGCGTTCGGCTCGAGTCCGTGGACAACGCCTTCGAACAGGCGAAGACCGCGGCGGCGAACCTGTGCGGCCGTGAACTCGTCCACGACAAGCTGCCGTGGTTCTGGTCCGACCAGTACGACCTCAAGCTGCAGATCGTCGGCCTGTCGGCGGGCTACGACCGGGTCGTCCTGCGCGGCGACCTGGCTGCACGGGCCTTCAGCTGCTGCTACCTGGCCGGTGACGAACTGATCGCGCTGGACGCGGTGAATCACGTGAAGGACTTCATGTCGGCGAGGAAGCTGATCGCCGGGAGGGCGCGCTTCGACCTGGCCAGGCTGGCCGACGCCTCGGTAACGCTGAAAGAAGCGGTGAAGTAGCAGGTGCCAGGCACCTCTTGGTCGAAACGGTGCCTGGCACCTCTGGTCTTTTGCCGCACTGCAAAATAGAATCGGGTAAGCTACGTTGGCCCCAGTCCGTTCAAGGAGTTAGCCCCATGTCCGAGAAGCCGCAGGGAAACACACCGGTCCCGGCCAGCGATCCGTTGGCGACGGTCGACCGCGAGTTCCGCGCCATGCTCGCTCGCATGACGGGTGGCATTTCGCCGCAGGACTACGGCGCCGCCTTCGCCGACTGGTGGCTGCACTTCGCAACCTCGCCGTCCAAGCAGCTCGAGGTCCAGCAGAGCGCTGTCAAGAACGCGCTCGACCTGTGGATGTTCACGACACAGGCGATGCAGGGCCAGCCAATGGCGCCCAACGATCCCGGCCACAGGGACCAGCGCTTTTCCGGCGACGCCTGGAAGATGTTTCCCTTCAACGTCTATGCGCGCACCTACCAGAACAATGCGAAGTTCCTGCAGGAAGCGATCTCCGACGTGGACGGCGTGCAGGACCGCAACGAGCAGATGATGGGCTTTGCGCTGCAGCAGGTCGCCGAGGCGGTCTCGCCGGCCAACTACCCGGGCAGCAACCCCGAGATCATCCAGAAGACGATGGACGAAAAGGGCGCCAACCTCGCCCGCGGCTGGAAGCACTTCGTCGAGGACATGGAACGCACCGTCACGGGCGGCGAGACGCCCGGGCTCGAGAACTTCCGGGTGGGCGAGCAGATCGCCACCACCCCCGGCAAGGTCGTCTTCAAGAACGACCTGATGGAACTGATCCAGTATTCCCCTGCCACACCCGACGTCCATGCCGAGCCGGTGCTGATCGTGCCGGCCTGGATCATGAAGTACTACATCCTCGACCTGTCGCCCAGGAACTCGATGGTCAAGTGGCTGGTCGACTCGGGCCACACCGTGTTCATGGTCTCGTGGAAGAATCCGTCGATATCCGACCGCGACGTCGGCATGGACGACTACGTCAGGAAGGGCGTCTACGCCGCGCTCGATGCCGTCGGCACCATCGTCCCTGACCGCAAGATCCACGCCGTCGGCTACTGCATCGGCGGCACGTTGCTCGCCATCTCCGCCGCGGCGCTTGCTCGCCAGGGTGACGAGCGCATCAAGGACATCACGATGTTCGCCGCGCAGACCGACTTCAGCGAGCCCGGCGAGCTGTCGCTGTTCATCAGCCCGTCGCAGCTGGCCATGCTGGAAGCGCTGATGCTTAAGGAAGGCGTGCTGGACTCGTCGAAGATGGGCGCCGCGTTCGCCATGTTGCGAGCCAATGACCTGCTGTGGCAACCGGCCGTGAATGCCTACCTCAAGGGCGAGCGGGCCGGGATGATCGACCTGATGGCCTGGAACGCGGACGGCACGCGCATGCCCGCGCGCATGCATACCGAGTACCTCTATGGGCTCTACCTCAACAACGACCTGGCGCTTGACCGGTTCAAGATCGAGGGTGAAGTGGTTCACCTGTCGGACATCCGCGTGCCCATGTTCGTGGTCGGGACGGAGACGGATCACGTCGCGCCGTGGAAGTCGGTCTACAAGGTCGGCCGCTGCGCAGGAAGCGGCGAGTTCACCTTCCTGCTGACCAGCGGCGGCCACAACGCCGGCATCATCAGCGGCCCGGCGCACCCCAGGCGCCGTCACCGCGTGCGCACGCGCAAGGATGGCGAGCCGCGGCTTACCGCGGACCAGTGGTTCGAGACGACCGAGCCCAAGCAGGGTTCCTGGTGGCCGACCTGGGGCGAGTGGCTGCAGGCGCATTCCGCCGCCGAGCGCGTCGCGCCGCCGCCGATGGGCGCGCCGGAAAAAGGCTACACGCCGACGGCCAACGCCCCGGGCGAGTACGTCCTGCAGCGCTGAGAGCCGGCCCCGGCCTTCACCGGCAACAGGGACCGGCGTCACGGCGCAGTCGCCCGCTGGCGACCGTAAGGTTCACTCCAGTGGCTTGTCTGCAGGCTCGATGCCGTAGGCAAGCGCCAGCTTGCCGGCTGCCGGACCAGCCTGTTCCCAGTCCTGGGCCGTCTTTTCCGCAAAGGCCAGGTTGGCGGCAGCCGACGTCATGTCGGTCATCGCCGCGACGACCTGCTTCGCCTCGGCCAGCGAGGATTCGCCCTTCGACACGCGCCGCTTCAGCGCCTCCAGCGACGGTTTCGCCAGCTCCGACGAGCGGACGAAAGCCGTTGCGGATGCCCGCGCGGCATCCGTCGCCTTCTTGTCCTTGCTGATTTTCGCCGCCGCTTTGGCCGCCGTGGCCGACGATTTGGCGATGACGTCGATGGCCGCCAGCAACTCGCCGTCGCCGACGCGGCGTGCGGGGACGATGCGGGTCGGATCTGCGGGGTAATCGGCGCCGTAGGCCAGCGCTACCCGGGTCAGGTCCGCCGACAACGTGACCCATTGTTTCTCGCCCTTCATGCCGGGCTGAGATTTCACGAATGCGTCCAGCTCCGAGCCGCGACGGATCACGTCCGAGGCTTCCTCGCTGGCCGCATAAGTCTTCGAGTATCGCTTCTGCAGCCTTTCGATCGACTTGTCGAAATCGCCGAGAAACAGCCCGAAATCCTTCTCACCCGTCGCGCCGCGCACGATCGAGTTCTTGAGCTTGCTATCCACCGCCGAGATGAATTTCCCAGCCTTACCGTCCAGGTCCTTGACGAGCGCCGTCAGTTCCTTGTCTGACACCCGGTCTACTTCCGCGTGTCCCGAGAGCGGCAACACTATCAACAGCGCTGCCGCGAGGCCCAGATACTGACTCCGCATGGGGATACCTCTTCCTTGTTACGCATCGCCGCGAGTCTGGCGCGCGGCCCGCCATGAAGAAAAATCCTATCATCGGGTCATTGCCGGATCATCAGTAGAGTCAGAGGGCTGGCTGGACACGGCGGCCGGACGCGACATGGGTGCTGGTGGCAGTGTCGGGGCGCAAATCGCCTGGCGCACAGGGTATCGCCAGAATATCCAGGTCGGCTCACGACGTGGACAGCCCCTCGTCCAGCCACTCGATCCAGTGCCGGACAGGAACCCCGGCAGCGGCGCCAAGATGCGCGATACAGCCGATGTTGGCGCTCAGAATGACGTCGGGCTTCGCCGCCATCAGCGCATCCAGCTTGCGGCCACGCAACTGACGCGACAGGTCGGGCTGCAACAGCGAATAGGTTCCAGCGGAACCGCAGCACAGGTGGCTCTCGGCAAAGGGCAGGACCTCGGCGCCCAGCGCCGCAAGCATCGCCTCGACCGCACCGCTTATCCGCTGACCATGCTGGAGGGAACATGGCGGATGAAAGACCACCCGCTCGCCGGCCGCGGCAACTCGCCGCTCCTGCAGCACGGACAGGAATCCGGGAAGAAACTCCGCCAGGTCGCGTGTCATTTCACCGATGCGCGACGCCCTGGCTGCGTAGTTGTCGTCATGACGCAGCAGACGGCCGTAGTCCTTGACCATGCTGCCGCATCCCGAAGCGTTCATGACGATCGCCTCGACACCGGATTCGACGTGTGTCCACCAGGCGTCGATATTGCGTCGCGCGTCCGCCAGGCCGGCGGCCTGGTCGTCCAGGTGAAAGCGGATGGCGCCGCAGCAGCCCGCCGCATCCGGCACGAGCGTCTCGAGTCCCAGCGCATCGAGCACCCGCGCCGTGGCGGCATTGATGTTGGGACTCATCGCCGGCTGCACGCAGCCGGCCAGCATCAGCACCTTTCGAGCGTGTCGGCGTCGCGGCCAGACGCCCGACCGCTGGCGCAGCGGCACCTGGTCCCGCAGCAACCTCGGCAGCAGCGGGCGCATCGCCTGCCCGAGCGCCATGGCCACCGGAAACAGCGGTCCGGTGACACCCCCCTTCACCGCGGCCCGAACGAGACGCGCACCGTTTGACCTGGGCACCTTGTCATCGACCAGTTTGCGGCCGATGTCCAACAGCCGGCTGTATTGCACGCCTGACGGGCAGGTCGTCTCGCAGGCGCGACAGGTCAGGCAGCGGTCCAGGTGCAACTGCGTCTTCGCGGTCGGCTCGACCCCTTCCAGCACCTGCTTGATCAGGTAGGCGCGGCCGCGCGGCCCGTCGAGCTCATCGCCGAGCAACTGGTAGGTCGGGCAGGTCGCGGTGCAGAACCCGCAGTGGACGCAGGCCCCGAGGATGGCAGCGGCCTCCTGGCCCTCGGGCGTGTCGCGAACAAAGTCGGCAAGCCGGGTCTGCATGCCGCTCAGAGCTCCGCGTACATCCGGCCCGGGTTGAAGACGCCGGACGGATCGAATTCATCCTTGAGCCGCGCGTGGATCGCCGCGAGCCCTGGCGGCAGCGGCGTGAACACGCCCTGCGACCGGTCGCCGCCACGAAACAGCGTGGCGTGGCCGCCCAGCTCCGCGGCCTTCGACCTGATCTCCGCCGCCGGCCGGCTCGAGCGCAGCCAGCGCAGGGCGCCACCCCACTCGATCATCTCCGGCTCGCCGAAACCGAGCGGGCCCGCCACGGAAGGCAACGGAGAGTCGCCATAGCGGGGCGTCGCCGCCGAAAAACGCATGCCGTTGTTCGCGGATCTCCTGCCAGAATGCGGCGCCGTCGAGCTCCTCGCCACCGAGACTTTCCCGCGCCGAGAGCAGCGCAGCAGCCGCGCCGGACAGGCGCAGGAACAGCTGGCCCGCCGACCAGGCCGACGCAGAGATCGGCAAGGGCTGTCCGCCCCACTCGTTGAGCTTCGCCAGTGCGTTCGCCTCGTCCAGTTCGAAACGCAGCGTGGTCTCCGCCACCGGCCGCGGCAGCACCTTGAGGGACACCTCGACGATCACGCCGAGGATGCCGAGCGATCCGGCCAGCACGCGGGTGACGTCGTAGCCCGCCACGTTCTTCATCACGGTGCCGCCGAAGGACAACAACTGCCCCCGCCCGTCCACCAGGCGCGCGCCGAGCAGGAAATCCCGGACGGCGCCACAGGTCGTGCCCGAGGATGCCCGCCGCGGCCCCGAGAGTCCCGCGGCCACGCAACCGCCCACGGTCGCATCATCGCCGAAGTGCGGCGGTTCGAAGGCCAGCATCTGGCCGCCTGCGGCGAGCAGGGTCTCGAGTTCCGCCAGCGGCGTGCCCGCGCGGACGGTCACGACCAGTTCGCTCGGCTCGTGCGCCACGACCCCCCGCAGGCCGCGGGTATCCAGCACGTCGCCTCGCGGGGCATTGCCGTAGAAATCCTTGGTCCCGCCGCCGCGGATGCACAGCGGTGTCCGATCGGCCGCAGCCCTCCGAACGCGTTCAACCAGCAAATCCAGTCCTGTATCCATCAGAAGCGTGGCAACTCCGGAAACTTCGTCTGGCCGCCGTGTACGCGCATGCCGCCGAGCTCGGCGCAGCGATGCAGCGTCGGCACGACCTTGCCGGGATTGAGCAGTCCTGACGGATCGAAGGCGCGCTTCACGGCGAAGAAGGCCTCGAGCGTCGGACCGCCGAACTGCGAGCACATCTGGTCGATCTTCTCGACGCCGACACCGTGCTCGCCGGTGATCGTGCCGCCGACACGAACGCTCTCCTCCAGGATTTCCACGCCGAAGGCCTCGGCGCGGGCCACCGAGTCCGGGTCCGAATCGTCGAAGAGAATCAGCGGATGCAGGTTGCCGTCGCCGGCGTGGAACACGTTGGGGCAACGCAGCCCGTACTTTCCCTCCATCGCCTGGATCGCCTTCAGCATGTGGCCGAGATGCTTGCGCGGGATCGTGCCGTCCATGCAGTAGTAGGCCGGCGACGCGCGGCCGGCGGCCGGGAAGGCGTTCTTGCGCCCCGCCCAGAAGCGCAGGCGCTCGGCCTCGCTGGCCGAGACCTGGATCCGCGTCGCCCTCGCCGTCGCGCAGGATCTCGCTCATGCGCGCGATCTCCTCCTCGACCTCCACCGGCGTGCCGTCCGACTCGCAGAGCAGGACGGCCGCGGCGTCGAGGTCGTAGCCGGCCCTGGCGTGCGGCTCGACCAGCCGCGAGGCCGCCTGGTCGAGCATCTCGAGCCCGGCCGGGATGATCCCGGCCGCGATCAGTGCCGCCACCGCATTGCCGGCGTCCTCGACGTCGGCGAAGCTCGCCATGATGCAGCGCGCCATCTCGCGGCAGCGGCACCAGCTTGACCGTCACCTCGGTCACCACCACCAGCATGCCTTCCGAGCCGACCACCAGCGGCAGCAGGTCGAGGCCCGGCGTGTCGAGCGCGTGACTGCCGAACTCGACGGGACCTCTCCGGCACTCGTCAGCCCGCGGACCCGCATGACGTTGTGCAGCGTCAGCCCGTACTTCAGGCAGTGCACGCCGCCGGCGTTCTCCGCGACGTTGCCGCCGATCGTGCAGGCGATCTGGCTGGACGGATCCGGCGCGTAATACAGGCCGATGGCGCGCCGCCGCCTCGGAGATGGCCAGGTTGCGCACGCCGGGCTGAAGCGTCGCGGTCCGCGCCTGCGCATCCACGCTCAGGATGCGATTCAGCTTGGCCAGCGACAGCAGCACGCCGCCGGCATGCGGCAGCGCGCCGCCCGACAGGCCGGTTCCGGCCCCCCGCGGCACCACCGGCACCTGCAGCCCGTGGCACACGCCTCAGCACCTCGGCCGCCTCCGCCTCGGTTTCGGGCAGCGCCACCACCATCGGCAGCTGGCGATACAGCGTCAGGCCGTCGCAATCATAGGGACGCGTGTCCTCCTCGGCCGCCAGCAGGCACTCGGGCCGCAGGATGCCGCGCAGGCGCTGCAACAACGTGACCTGCAGGGCGATATCGACCGCCTGCTCGCGATGCCCGGATGCCTCGTGCACCACGTTACTTCACGCTCGGCGGCAACACCGCGAAGTCGGCCGTGCGTGTCAGGCGCCCGAGCGCTGCCAGAACGTCGTCAGGCGGCACAATCAACCGGCGTGCCTGCAGATCGAGCCAGCCGCCTTCGGTCCGTAGCCGCGCACAGGGCTTGCCGTCCGCCTTGTAGAAATCGTTCGCAAGCCGGAAGCGCGAGCCATTATCCGACATGCCAGCCAGCTCCAGGGTGACCGTCAGCTCCTCCAGCAGGTGCACTTCCCGCAGGTAGTCCACCTCGTCGCGACGCACGACCGGCCCGAGCCGGCGCCTGGCGAACTCGGAGGCGGCAAAGCCCTGCTGCGCGAAAAAACTCATGCGGGCGTCCACCGCCATGTCGAGGAAAGCGCTGTTGGCCAGGTGCGCGTTCTGGTCCATGTCCGCCCAGCGGGCGTGCAACCGGATGCTGAAGGCTTCCATGGCAGGATCCTGTCGGTCCTATCGACTCGTGTTACGGGCAAATACGCTACCGCTTTCCGTCGCCAGGGGGAATCATCTTCGTTCGGAGGGTGCGCCTGCCGGGCGACCCGGGCCATGAGGGAACATCTCGCACAGGAATGCTGCGGCATGTCGGCGTTCGACGCGTTCCTGTATCGCGGCGACGACGACCCCCACACGCGAGCCCTCTTCGCCGTCGCCTGCGTGCTGGACCGCAACCCCGGCCGCCAGCGTTTCATCGACTGCTTCGATCGCGCCAGCAGGCTGATCCCGCGCCTGCGCCAGCGCGTCGTGGCGCCCCTCATGCCGCTGTTCCTCCCCTGGTGGGTCGTCGACCCCGAATTCGACCTTGGCTTTCACTTGCGATTCGGGCGGCTTCCGGCACCCGGATCGTCGCTCGAGTTGCTGGACGCCGCGCAGGCGGAGGTCACCGCGCCTCTCGATGCCGACCGGCCGCTGTGGGAGGCGGTGCTGCTCGAGGGCGTCGAAGGAGAGCCGCGCAGCGGTCATCGTGCGCCTCAGTCACGCGCTCACCGACAGCGTCGGCCCGTCCCAATTGCTCGCGGCGCTGCTCGATACCCGTCGGTCGCCCGACAGGGGGCCTATGCCGCCGCCGTCTGACCCGCGGCCCGTCACGCAGGAGGAACTGCTCAATCGCTCGCTGGCCAGCCTGCCCGCCGGCGCGCTGGACAGCGCCCGGCGCCTCGTCGGTGCGGTGGGCAGCATCGGAAGCCTTCGCTCGACACTTGCCGGGACCGCCGAGTTCGCGGCATCGCTCGGCCGCGTGCTGCGATCGGCGGGCCAGCCGTCGCCGTTGCTGGTCGGTCGCAGCCTGAGGCGGCGCTGTGCTGCCTTCGAGGTCGGGCTCGACGACCTGAGACGAAGCGGCAGGGCCGTCGGCGCCTCGCTCAACGTCGTTTACCTCGGCTGCATCGCCGCGGCACTGCGACGCTACCACGATGAGCTGGGCCAGCCGATCGAGAACCTGCCGATGGCCATTCCGGTCGACCTTCACCGATCCGGCGACGCGGCCACGGAAAGCCACTTCGGCGCCATCCTGATCGCCGCACCGCTCGCCATGAAGGATGCGTCGAAGCGCCTGAAGCTGATCGCCCGCGCCGTGCGCGCGGGTCGCGCGGAAACCGCCATCGACGCCATGGGGATGATGGCGCCGATCCTGGCGCGCCTGCCGGCATCGATGCTTCGCACGCTTGCCGGCTCGGCGCCGAGACCGGACATCCTCGCCAGCGGGTTGCGGGGTCCCAGCCAGCCGCGCTATCTCGCCGGGCGCGAAGATCCTGAAGTCCTATACCTTCGGCCCGGCGCCCGGCGTCGCGGCGATGTTCACCATGCATTCGATCGCCGGCGGGCTGCTTCGTCACCGTCAACTACGACCCTGCCGCGATCACCCGATCGGACCTGTTTGCGGAGTGCCTGGCGCAGGGCTTTGCGGAAACGCTGCGGCTCGGCGGCCGGCGGCCGCGGGTCGGCCCGGTCGCGTCGGGCGGATGCGCGACCAGGAGATGGCGGCCTGAGCCCGCCCAGCGCGTCCGCGGCCGGAGATCACTCCCGGCGGCGCCAGTCCTCGCGCGTCAGCGCCCAGCGCTCATGGTCCTGCCAACGACCGCGTATTTTAAGGTAGCGCGGCGAGTAGCCTTCGCGCACGAACCCGAGCCGCTGCACGAAGCTGATGGATGCCGGGTTGTCGGGCTGGATGTTCGCCTCGACACGGTGCAGCCGGAGCTTCAGGAACGCATGCTGCAGGACCAGCTGCATACCGGCGCTCATGCGCCCGCTGCCCGGCGTGGGGCACCAGGGCGTAGTAGCCCAGGTAGGCGCTCTGGAACGAACCGCGGACGATTTCGCTCAGGTTGATGACGCCGACCAGCTCGCCGGTGGGCGAGTCGATGACCAGATGTCCCTCCTGGCTGGCGGGACGGAGCCGCTTCAGCCAGGCTGCATAGGCCGCCGCATCGGCCGGTGGGGACACGAACCGGCCATGGAGCGCGCGGCTGCCGCGTACCGCAGCGAGGAATTCGGCCCGGCGCGCGCTGGACGGCTTTTCGAGGCGGACCTTGGGCCGGGCCGCAGGCCCGCGCCGGTGCTTCTTCGCCGCCATCGGGAAACAGGCCCGCCACGAATCGTGCGACATCGACGGAATGATCGCGAACCGGAACCCGCTCGTCGCCGAACTGGACGTACAGCGCCCCCGCGTAACGCATGCCGAGGTAGTCGCAGGTCTGGCGAAACGGCGCCTCGAATCCCTCCGGAAGGGCCGTGTCCGTGCCGGACGCCATGACGGCGACCGTCGTGCCTTTCAGGCTGCGCCCGCGGGCCTTGCGAATCGTGACCAGGTCGCTCAAACGGTCGAGAAAGACCTTCATCCGGCCGCTCATCGCGTACCAGTAGACAGGCGTCGCCAGGATCCACAATGACTTCGATGCCAGCCGCTCGACCAGCGGCAGGAAGTCGTCGGACGCGTTCGCATGGTCGTAGTCGTACATGCCGATATCGAGCTGGCCGAGGTCGATGACCTCGACTGCCGTGCCGCCCAGTGCCAGGTCCACCGCCATGCGCGTATTGCCGTCGCCACGGGACGAACCCAGCAGTACCGCCGCATCCGCGCCGGGCGCTCGCACCGGCTGCCTGCCCGCGCCGCGTGATTCAGGCCGCGGCTTGCCGTTTCCGACTATCGGCATTGAGGTTCCTTCCAAAAAGGGACGGTGCACGCTGGCGACGTCACACAGGTCAGCCCGCCACGGGAGCCGTGAGCTGCCACACCATCGTGTCATGAGCAACGCCATCGCGCCCGGCCCGGTCGCCTGCCAGCGTCGCGACGTGCCTGAAGCCCAGCCGTCGCGGCACGGCAGCACTGCGTTGATTGCACGGATCGCAGCGTATCTCCACCGCCTCGACGTGATGCACCCGGAACGCGACGTCGACCAGCGCCGCGGTCGCCTTCGCTGGCGAAGCCGCTGCCTGCCGCCGAGCTGCGAATCCAGTAGCCGATCTCCAGACGGCCCGGCTCGGTACGTTGATGCAGGCCGGCCCCGCCGAGAACCATGGTCTCATCCCGATCGAAGACGCCGTAGGTCCAGTCCTGGCCTGATTGAAAGGCACGCCTGAACTTGCCGATACGCTCCGCGAGCGAGCCGACGGGCGAAGGCTCGCTGGTCGCCCAGGGCATCCACTGCTGCAACTCGACGAGGCTGGTGTCGATGGCGTCCTTCAGCAGCGGGGCGTCGCGCGGCTCCCAGCAACGCAGCACGAGCCGCGGCGTGGCGATCGGCCCGTGAATCATTCCTCGTCGTCTTCGACGGACGACTCCGCCGGATCCTCGACCTCGGAATCCGCGAGGACCGCCTTCGCGCCGCGTTCAAAGCGTGCCGTGCCGGGACGCTGCCCCGGAGCCACTGCCTGGAACCCGGAACGCAGCAGCACGGAGATCGCCGGACGATTGGTGATGTTGGCGTGCGCGATGACGAGTTCGACCGACGGCTGCGCCAGCGCATAGTCCACCAGTGCATCCGCCATCTCGGTGGCATGACCCTGGCCGCGCAGCGACGGCAGGACCGAAAAGCCGAGCTCGACCATGCCCGAGGCGTCCGGCGGCCCGACAAAGCTCGCGACACCGACCAGGGCGGCGGCCTGCAGCGCGGTACGCCGGCGGATGGCATACCAGCCGTACCAGCCGACCGAGTCGGCCCCCTCGGCGGCGAGGCGCTCATGGAAGAACCGCATCGTCTCGCCGATCGTAGTGGCCCGGCGGCCAGTCCTTCGGCGGACTGACGCCGAGCAGCAGGGCGAGGTCCTTGATGCCGGATGCCTCCGCCTCGAGATGCACGAGCGTCATCGCGACCAGGTCCAGGTGCGTCGACTGCAGGTAGAGCGGTCTTGATGGCATGGGCAGCGAATACGTCCTTACGTCCAGGTCCCGGCCAGCGATGGATTTCGGCAGCATTGTGCCCCGCTGGCTCGCGAAACCGCCAGCGACTTTGCCATCAAAGGCTCGCCGAAGCGGTCATCCCGCAACATACGTGTCTCTAAGCGGGCCGGCGGCATCCCCAGGGCCGGCACAGCGGAGTCAGCCGTCAGCGGCGCCTGCCGAAGAGCAGCAGCAGCGTGCCGGCGGCAATCGCGCCGCCGCTCGCCCATGCCGGGATGCGAACCGTCTCCTGCTCCTTCAGCGAAAGCTCGATGCCCGCGACGTTCGCCTCATGAGTCTTCTTTGTGTACGACACCTGGCCATAGACCAGGCCGAGCGCGCCAGCGACGATCAGGAGGACGGCAACGATCTGCTTGACCAACATACGGTACCTGCCGGGCGAAAGAGCGGATGTAAAGGCTAGCCGATTCCCGGCGGCCCGTCACACCGGATCGGTTCGACCCGCGACGTCCGCCACGAAAGCCAGGTATTCGAGCTGGACGTCGGCCGGAGCCTCCATCTGGGGATAGTGACCCACCCCGTCGAGCAGCACGACGTCCGCCCGGGGGACGAGTTCCCGGTAGCGCGCCGCCATGTGGGCGCCGGATACCGGATCGGCGGCGCCGTCGATGAGCCGGAGTGGCACGCGCGTATGCTGCATTGCCCCGACCCAGCGTTCGCGGTTCGCTCGACGCTCCGGGATGTAGCGCAGCAGGCGATGCAGCAAGCGCTCGCCACCACCATCGGACACCAGCGACCAGTAGTGCCCGATTTCCTCGTCCGTCGGCTGGCTGCGCGGACCGAAGATCGGGCGGAAGCTGCGCGCAAACGCGCGCTGGTCGTACAGGCGGCCCAGCAGGGGACCGAGTGGTGTCAGCAGCAGGCGCTGGATCGGCCTTGCCTTGTGGGTCTCCGGGAACAGGCCGCCGTTCAGGAAGCAGAGCGACAGGATCCTGAGCCCGGCTGGTTCCCGGCCCTGCCGGTCCTCGGCCCGTGCCAGCAGTTCCTGCGCCACGGTGTCCCCGTAGTCGTGGGCCAGGACGTGGACCTCGAATATCCCCAGATGGCGTAGCAGTTCCTCGACGATATCGGCCTGTTCCATCACCGAGTAGTCGTGCAGCGCCGGCTTTGCCGAGAAGCCCAGCCCGAGAAAATCCGGCGCGACCAGGCGAAACCGCTGTGCCAGGCCGGGCCAGACCCGATGCCAGTCCCAGGAGCCGGTCGGAAAGCCGTGCAGTAGCAGCAGCGCTTCCGCGCCGCCGCCCGCATACCGGTAGAAGATCGAATGCCCGGCCACCAGAGCGGTCTTGCCAGCTGCCCGCCATTCCGATGGCGTCGGATATCGCATCGTGCCAGCCATCGTGCCTCCATCGGGAGCCGGGACGCTCCCGGCTGCCACTTCCGTGCGGCCCCTTCCCGACCTGTCGACCGGCTCAATCCGATTCGATCGACGGCCCCATGTCGAAGAAGTCGACGACACCGGTCTCCAGCGAATATTCCGCACCGACCACCAGCAGCCCATCCGTCTGCATCAACTGCTCGAGCAATTCGGAGCCCCGGCGCAGGTGATTGGCCGACGCCCGAACGTTGGCGCGGACCGCGTGGCGCGCGAGCGTCTGGGGATTGGCGCCGAGCTCGGGGGCCACCAGTTCCTCCACCGCCGGCCGGATCCGGTCGACGATCGCGCGAAGGTTTCGCGACTGGCTGCCGGTGGGCCGCCTGAGCTCTTCCAGGGTCGCCTCGATCGCGCCGCAGGAGGAATGACCGAGGACCACCACCAGGCGGGTGCCGAATCGTTCTGCGGCGAACTCGACGCTGCCGACCTGTGACGGGGCGACGATGTTGCCGGCGACCCGGATCACAAACAGGTCGCCAAGGTCCTGGTCGAAGACGATTTCAACCGGTACGCGCGAATCGGAGCAGCCGAGGATGACGGCGAACGGCGCCTGCCCTTCGACCAGCTCGCCACGCTTTCCCTCGTCCCCTGGCACATCGCGTTTCCGCCGCCCCGATGCGAAGCGGGCGTTGCCTTGCCGCAGGCGCTCCAGCGCGTCCATCGCAGGGATCATCGCGTCAGGCTCCTTTGCCTCACTGGGCCGGTCGGCCGGCCGTTGCTGCCGTCATGCGGACGGGTGGAATCTAATCGCTCGCCGTCTGCATGAACTCGTCGAAGTTCTTGATGTACGCGTCGAGGTTCTCCGTGAGCATCTCCCGGTACTGCCCGACGAAGTATTCGATGGCCTCGTCGCGGGCACTGGCCAGTTCGTCGCCCGATTCGCAGTTGCTGGCGCCTACCCAGGCGTTGAACCTGGCGGTCGCGTACATCATCGAAGCGCTGACCTTGCCCCGCGTTTCGTCCTTGGCCTGTTCGTTCGAGAGGGTGATGTGCGCATCGGCGCGCTCGAAGAACTTGTCGTCGGTATTCTCTGGCATCGGCGTCCCGGGTCAGGCGATCGTGGCGGATCTCACGACATGATATCCGATCTCCCGGCGCAGCCAGGAACCGGGGAAAGCCGCCGACGCGCGCCTGCCGCCTTCGGCGGCTGCAGGGCTAGGCCGAACCGCCCACGACGGCCTCGACGTGGTGGCCATCCGGATCGATGACGAACGCAGCATAGTAGTCCGGCCCGTACGCCGGACGCGGACCGGGCGGCCCGTTGTCCCGTCCTCCATGGCGCAGCGCTGCTTCGTGAAAACGAAAGACAGACTCACGATCCGGCGCGGCAAAGGCGAGGTGAAAGCCGGGGCCCGGCGCGACGGCGGCGCTTCCACGAAGCTTGATCGCGAGCTTGTCGCCGCCACCCGGATGGCCGTAACCCACTGCGGTGCTGTCGGCCCAGACCCGGATGTAGCCCAGCTCGCGCAGGACCGCATCGTAGAAATCGGCGGAACGCTGCAGGTCGGCGACGCCGAATGAAACGTGGTGCAGCATCACCCGCGACCACGGCAGCGGCCCGATCCCGGCATGAGACCCACGCCAGCTTCATTCATTGCCGATCGTTCGCCGGTACGCCTCGATCTGCGGCAGCTGCAGCCGCCGTCCAGCGGAGGCATCGCCTTCCCGATCTCCAGGCCGGTCATCGCGAACTCGAGGCAAGCAAGTCCGCGAGATACGCCTGCCAGACCTTGGCGATCGTGTGCGTCCCGTGGCCGCGGGTTTCGGGTCCCAGGGGCACGACGATCGCACGGCCATGCGCCACGCGGACGATCTCGCGCTCCAGGATGCCCAGCTCCGGAGGGTTGATCAGGTCGTCGGCCGAATTCACCGCGACCAGCGGCTGCGCTGATCTTTTCCAGGTCCGGGCCGGGGTCGTAATCGTAGGACGACGCGACCTGGTACAGCAGGTCATTGGCGTCGAAGGACGGCATCACCCGGTCGAGCCACCCTTCGAGGGCCGCGTCGGACCGGGCCAGCGTCGGCGCCTCCTGTTGCCTGAGCAGGGGGTTGCTGCCCATGAGGTAGAGCATGGACACCGCCGTGCGCAGTCCCGGTGGCTGTGTGGCGTAGTCGCCGCCCTGCCAGGCCGGATCATTTCGTATCGCGTCCATGGTCACGCGCCGCCAGGCCCGGTTGCGACCCGAGATCTGGGTCGGCAGGCTCGCCAGCGGCATCAGCGCATCCATGAAATCCGGGTACCGCTCGCCCCAGAGCCAGGTGTGCATGCCGCCCATCGAGGCTCCCATCACGAGACGGACGTGACTGATCCCAAGGCCCTCCGTCAGCAACCGGTACTGCGCCTCGACCATGTCCAGATAACCGTAATGCGGGAAACGGCCATGCAGCCCGTCGCTTGGCTTGCTGGACTGCCCGTGGCCGATGGAGTCCGGCAGCACGATGAAGTACCGCTCGGCGTCCAGCACGCCGCCCGGGCGAAACAGCTCGCCGGAAAATTCCGGACGCAAATACTGCGCGCCACTGCCGCCGGTGCTGTGCAGGATCACCACGGCGTTGGTGATGACTCCCTGCGCGTCACGGCGAGGCTGTCCGAAGGTACGGTAGTGCAGCCTCAGCTCCGGCAACGCCTCACCCGAGCGGAAGTGAAAGTCCTTGAGGAAGAAATCCCCCTGTGTCGGGGCCAGTTCCTCCGCCGCGCCCGCCGGCGCGCAGGCCATCGCCGCAGCGAGTGCGAGCAGGACGACGCGCATGAAATTCCTGACCATCTGTATTCCTCCACTCCCGGTCGGGCCAAGGCCCCTGGGCACCGTGTTCGCCCCGGTTGATCGGGCCGTCGCCCGACATTGTCTCACCCCGGGGAACGCTTGCGCGCCGTAATCCGCCGAGCCAGCTGGCGTCACTTCGATGGCAGGGGCAATCCCTGCTGCCTGAGGAAGCTGAGCTTGTCCCAGTAGCCGCGCTGGAAGACGATCCTGCCGTCCATCACATGGAAGAAGCCGCAGCCCCTCAGTCCCAGCGGGTCCCGCCATTCCAATATGGCCCACTCGCCGTCTTCGAAGACGTTCTCCACGATGCAAGTCATCCTCGCGGAAGCGAAGCCCGCGGCAAACATGCGGCGGATTGCTTCGCGGCCGTGGACGGGTGCCTCGGCCACCTGATGATTTACCGCGTCGTCGGCGTAGAGATCGGCCAGCGCTTCAGCGTCTGCGCGATTGAAGGCCTCGACCCACGATCGTATGAGTTCGCGTGGTTGCATTCGCTGTCTCCGGCAAGCCCCGGCTGCGCGTCGGTGATCGCCTTGCCATGACTCAGTGACCCTTCTTCGCCGGCCTCTGCGGAAAGACGAGGATACAGGCCACGATCAGCGCCAGCAGCGTTGCCGTCGCCGAGTAACGACTCAGTTCCAGGCCGCCGCTGCTGGCCGGCTTGTCCAGGAAGTCGCCGACCACGGCGCCCAGGGGTCGCGTCAGGATGAAAGCCGCCCAGAACAGCAGCGTGTGCGAAATCTTCGTGCGGTAGTAAGCAAGCGCGACAACCGCCAGCATCCCGCTGAAGACCAGCGCGCCGCCACCGTAGCCCAGGCCCGCGGTGTCGGCCGTCCAGTCGCCGAGGGCGGTGCCCAGGGTCTGGGAGAACATGATCGTGACCCAGTAGAACATCTCCGATCTGGGCGAACTCACGGAATCCACGGCGACCGAGCCGAGCGTGCGATACCAGACCAGGAGCGACGCCATCAGCAGCAGGAACAGGATCGTCGTCCCACCCGCGTAACCGATACCGAGAGAGCGGGTCGAGAAATCCGCCAGCGTCGTTCCCACCGTCGTCGTGGCGATGATCGTGGTCCAGTACACGAACGGGTGGAATTTCTTCGCGGACATCTGCGCCATGACCGCGACGATGAATACGGCCGCGAAGATTCCCGTGCCCACCAGGTAGCCGAGGTCCATCGACATCGACACTGCGTCGCCGCCCGTCTCGCCGAGGGTCGTTGCAAGGATCTTGATGGTCCAGAAGCCCAGCGTGACCTCTGGAACCTTGCTGAAGACCTCTTGCCGGGCTGTGTTCATGGGTGTCTCTCGGACGTGCAGACGTCGGATCCGGAGTGTCTCGCCGCGACAAGGACGCTACGCAACGGGATCCCGCTTCCTGGCATGGAAAGCCAACGCACGCCACTGGCGTGCCTGGCATTTGAGTGTTGGCCCCGATGGCGAGGGAGCCGGCAGCCGGCCGCTACAAGGGTTGGCCGCCGTCACAGCCCCAGGTCTGAAAGGCCGGGGTGATCGTCCGGCCGGCGGCCAAGCGGCCAATGGTATTTCCGGTCGTTCTCACGAATCGGAAGATCGTTGATGCTGGCGATGCGTCGCTTCATGTACCCCTGGTCGTCGAATTCCCAGTTCTCGTTGCCATACGAGCGGTACCACTGGCCGGAGTCGTCGTGCCACTCGTAGGCAAAACGAACAGCGATACGGTTGTCCTGGCAGGCCCAGAGTTCCTTGATCAGGCGGTAGTCCAGTTCCCTGGCCCACTTGCCGGTCAGGAACTGGACGATGGCCTCCCGCCCGACCACGAACTCCGCGCGGTTGCGCCAGACGCTGTCCGGTGTGTACGCAAGCGATACCCGCTCCGGATCACGCGAATTCCAGGCGTCCTCCGCCATGCGGATCTTCTGGGCGGCAGTGCCGGCGTCAAAGGGTGGAAATGGGGGACGTGACATCTCGGTTCACCTCGAAACGAACGAAAGCGCTGCGATTGGACAGCACCGTCATGCCGCAGTTCCTACTGGGGCGCGCGAGCACTCATGTGCAGGGCCAGCGCGCGCCATTGTCCCTGCCGCTTGACGTAGACGGCCGTGTATCGCGCAGCGGACCTGCCCGTTTCCGTTCCCTCGGCGGGAAACACGAAGTTCGCTGTGCCGAACACGGTCGCCGTGTCGCCATCGACCAGCACGGTTCGCTCGGTGATCGTCTGCGTTATCAGCTTCCACCCGAGAACGCCGGCAATCGCCTCTTCCTTGCCCGTCGTCGTGCCGTTGCTGCGATTGAACGTGAAGCGCTCGTCGAGCACGCGCCGGAGTGTCGCTTCGTCGCGTTCAATCTCGGCCCTGACCCAGGCGTCCTCCGCGGCAATCACCTGCTGCTCCTCGCCCGCAGTCACGGCGCCCGCCATGTCCGCCTCGGCGACCGTCTCTGCGCCCAGCGCCGGACATGACGCTGCGAAAGCGACAGCGGCGATTACGCCTATGAATGATGACCTGGGCATCGCGTTCCTCGTGTGGTGTGGGTCGTCATGTGACGCGCTGTAGTCTGCCACGTCATGATCTCGAGAATCAGCCCGTTCCGAGGCCCGCCCGCAGCTCGCTAGCCCGGCCTCAGATGCCGCACCAGGAATTCCACCTGGTCGCCGACGACCTTGTCCCACAATGGCGGCAGGTAGACATCGAAATGCCCGCAAGGGTAAGTCTTGACCTCGGCGTGCGGCGCGCGGCGCGCCGCATCGTAGGTGAAGCGCGCTGGAGTCACGACATCGTCCTCGGCAATCGTGTACAGGATGGGGCAGCGGATCCCGGCGGCCTTCGCGCCCGGACGGTAGGCGCCGATCGAGAGCGCGATGCGCGCGCAGACCTCGTTGCGCCAGGTGGACACCGCCGGATTCATATTGGCAAATCCCGACACGGCATCGGGTGTCGTCATCGCTGCCAGTGATCCTGGCGCGCCGACCGCCGGGATGCGATAGGGCTCGAGCCCCAGTATCGATCCGACTGCATCGCGCAGCCCAGCCACGGTAAGGCGCAGCGCATGGCCCAGCCCGAGCGCGGGAAGGTTCCGCAGCCCGTCGCAGAACGGTGCCTGGGCGATCGCCGCCGCTATCCCGGCGTCTCGCGCGGCGAGGGTCTGCACATGACCGCCGCCGAACGAGCTGCCGAACAGGGCGATGCGGCTGGCATCGATGCCCGGCAGCCTGCGGGCCGTGGAGATGGCGGCTTCCCAGTCCTGCAGCTGGCGACGAATGCTGAGCAGCTGCCGCGGCTCGCCGCCGCTGGCGCCGAAGTGGCGGTAGTCGAACAGCAGCACGGCCAGGCCAGCCGAGGCAAAGCGCTCCGCGTTGGCATCGAGCCGCTGTTCGCGTACCGCCGAAAAGCCATGGGCCATGACCACGCAGGGGCTCGCTGCGGTGGACGACGGCTGGTAGAGCCATGCGGCGCACCGGGTTCCGCTGGATTCAAACTCGAGATCGCTGCGCATCGTTGACTCCCCGCTCATTAAGCTCGTTGCCCCGGGTCCGCGTCATGCGCCGCCGGTACCATGAAACATGCTGCCCATGACCGCCCGGGTGACCGCAAGCTCGCTTGGCCAGTAGCCGCTTATCTTCGGCACAGAGTCGTTTATGTCGTCGACGCGGCGATGATAGAAAATGTGCGCGCCAGGCGGCAGCAGTGCTGCCGGATCGGCAAAGTTCGTTGTTGGCACGAACGCCAGCTGCACGAAGGGCGCCAGTCGCAGGAAGCCGATCACGGGGGCGTTGCAGGATGGGCAGGTTCCCCGCCTCAGCGCGGGTGGCAGGCGGTACCTCTGGAAACGTATTGAATTGTTCTCAGGCAGCGAAACGGCTCCAGCCCAGAAGGCTGTGACATCCGCGAACGGCTGCTTGTAGACCGACTGGCAGATGTTGCAGTGACAGAAGAAACGCGAGACGGGTGGCCCGCCCACCCGGAACGTCGAGCGGCCACAGGCACAGGCGCACGACTGGTCAACTGAAACAGGCGTCATGGTGTTTCCTTCACGATGCTCGTGGCAGGCAAGCTGATCGACGTTCGCGGTCGCGCGGGCCCGCGGCAAGGCTCGAGGTTACAGGCAACCCTCCACCTATTCGACCGAAGGTTCAAGACCCGCGCGAATCCGGGCGACCCGGCCGTTGCCAACCTCCATGATGACCGCGGCCTGATGATCCAGCGCGTCGCAACGGAGAGGCCCCGGCAGAGCGGCCCGCAGCGCCTCGTCCCAGCGGGGTGTCGAACATCAGTCCTCCGGGTCCGGCGCCATGGGCGCCGTCACCGAGATCTCGAGCTCGATGTCGCCGTCATCGAGCGTGCCGATTTCCTGGAAGCCGAGCCTCCGATAAAGCTGCGATGCCGCGACGTTACCGGGCTTGTGCATGGTTCGGACCCGGGTGGCGCCGGCCGCCTTCATTTCCTCCAGCGCGAGCCGCACGGCCTCTGCGCCATGACCCTTCCCCTGGTAGCCGGGTGCCAGCATGAAGCGGAACAACCAGAACAGCGTCGGATCCGGCGGGTCCGTTTCCGGGCAATACATCAGGAAGCCAATGATCGCCTCATCCAGACAGATGACGCGCGGCCGATAGTGCGGCTCGAAACCCGCCTCGGCGATGGACCAGACGTTAGGCGCGACCATTTTTTCCTGCTGCCCGGGAAGCAGAAGGTGCGCGCAGGCGCGCCAGTTGTCCCGGCTCAGGTCGCGAAGCTGGATCATGAACTGGCAGCCGTAGGCACGCTCAGGCCTTCCGCGTCCTGACGCTGCTCTGGAATCTTCAACCTAGCCTCTCATCGGCGTCCAACGGCTGGGCCGGGCAGGCGGCCACCATGAGCCAGTAGTGGCCGCGTACTGCTAGCTGCTTGAAGCCACAACTCTGGTACATGAACCGGGCAGGGTTCTCCGGATGAACCGTGAGCGCGACCTGGCCGTGGCCGGCACGCGCGGCCCGCGCAAGAGCCTCCAGCATGAGCGGCTTGCCAAAGCCCTTGTGCTGAAACCCAGGGTCCAGTGCGATGCCGAGCTGGGGTGTGATCGGGTCCACGGACGCGAGCCCGGTCCCGACCGGCAGCACTCGCATCCAGCAGGCGCCCGCGTCCGTTCCGTCAACAACGGCGACCACGCCAAGGTCGGTGGGGCGTCCCCAGTCTTCGGCGTAGATGCGCGCACCAGGGGACTGGAGTACTTCGATGGGCCGGGGCGGAGCGGGAGGCGGATCCCAGAGTGCCACATGCAGCCAGTTCCAGAGACTGTCTTGATCAGCGGCGGTGAGGGTCCTGAATGTCAGCAACTGCGTGGCCTGGCGGCCTTATTGGGCGGCGCCCGGGGGCTGGCGCGCGGGCCGCGCCGCTACAGCGCTGCAGGACGCCCAGGAAAACGACTTGTCGAGTATGTCGTTCAGACAGCCTCCAGCACCTTGATCACGCTCCCTCAATCGCCTCGCTCGAGTTCGCGGAGCCCTGTGTCGCCGGTAGCAGACCTGCGAATTCCTTCGCAAAACGATGAGCATCCCCTGGCCACCGTGCAGACAGGTAGTTTCCGTCTCGCACAACGAAGCCTCGATCCTCGCATCCAGGGCTGTCTCGTACAAATGCGGGCGGTCCGTGAATGAAGTCCTGGGGTCGCGCCAGCGAGGCCGTCACGTCGGCCTGAACAGTGACCGGATATGTCCTGTAGTAGCGACCCAGCCACAAAGCGGTGAGCGCCCAGCCGCCAAGTTCGAGGTCTTTCGTCAGGGCCGTTGTCTTGCGGCCGTACAGCACAGACTTGCCATCCGAAGTGCGCGCGCGGGCCGCCAGCAAGACACCATGGCAGATCGCCCCGACCGGTACACCGCGCTCGAAGGCGCGGGTGACTATTCCTTGCAAGACGCAGGACTCCAGGTACTCGCGCATGCCCTTCGCGTGGCCCCCGGGCAGGAGGAGCGCGTCAAATTCCATGACGGCCGCTTGGGCATAGCTGCTCGGCTTGGCGAATGCATTCGATGCAGCCATCGCGTTGTATCCGGCAATGCCATTCCTGTCCGCCTGAAGGATCGGTCTTAGCACGCCGAGCCCCGTACCGAAGAGCATTCGCGGATCCGCCTGCGCGGGCTTGCCCTCCGGCGTGGCAAAGACAACGTGATGGCCCAGGCCAGTGAGCACACGCCATGGGACACCGGCCTCCGTGGGATCAAAGTCCTTGTTCGGCAGGGGTAAAAGGATGGTGGACATGGTGGGTCGATAGGGCGACGGTTCGAGCGGGCGCTACATATGCATCTGCATCTGCGACAGGAACGACAGGTCGACAACCACCGCCTGGACCAGCAGCAGCACGGCGGGCCAAAGCGGCTTCCGGGCGCTGCCCCTCGAACGACCGCGCCAGTTGGAAACCGCCAGCGCGACCAGCCACACCAGGGCCAGGATGGGTCCGGCGACGAACAGTCCCACGAGCACGCGCAGGCCGGAGATCGTTTGCACCCAGTCGCCCAGCAGGTTGAAGTGGTTGCCAAAGACAAGCAGCAACAGCAGCTGCGGCGGCAGGACGGCGATGATCGCGAGTTTTCCCATCAGGCCAGGCTCTCCGGGCTGCAACCGCGGTTCATTGCTGCGTGATGCAATTTGACGTCAGGCGTCGCGCAGACGCGCCTTGAGGTCATAGGCAGTCGACGCGGTCGTGACGACCTCGGCGAACTCACCGGGTCGCAGCGTCGTGGCGCCCTTGCCCGTAATGCGCACGGTGCCGTCGATTTCCGGGGCGTCGGCCGCGCTGCGCGCGATCGCCGTGCGGGCCTCGATGCGGTCCACCAGGACCTTTATGTTCGTGCCGACCCGGGCCACCAGGCGCGCTGCGCTGATGGCCTGCTGCTTCCGCATGAAGCGGTGCCAGCGTTCTTCCTTGACCTCTTCGGGAACGGGATCCGGCAGTTCGTTCGCCGTGGCGCCTTCCACGGGCGAGTATTTGAAGCACCCCACGCGGTCGAGCTGTGCCTCGTCCAGCCAGTCGAGCAGCTGCTGGAAGTCGTCGTCGGTCTCGCCGGGAAAGCCGACGATGAAGGTACTGCGCAGGGTCAGCTCCGGCACGGCCTGGCGCCAACGACGAATCCGCTCCAGCGTGTTCTCGGCATGCGCGGGACGCTTCATCAGTTTCAGCACCCGCGGGCTGCCGTGCTGGAACGGGATGTCCAGGTATGGCAGGACCTTGCCTTCCGCCATCAGCGGCATCACCTCGTCAACGTGCGGGTACGGGTACACGTAATGCAGCCGTATCCACAATCCGAGGTCGCCCAGCTCGCGAGCCAGGTCCGCAAAGCGCGTCCGGATCTCGCGCTTCCCCCACTGCTCCGCCCGGTAGCGCAGGTCCACGCCGTAGGCGCTGGTGTCCTGCGAGATGACCAGGAGTTCCTTGACCCCGGCGTTCTTCAGCCGGATCGCCTCGTTCAAGACGTGCGTGATCGGCCGGCTCACCAGGTCGCCGCGCATGGACGGGATGATGCAGAAGCTGCAGCGGTGGTTGCAGCCTTCCGAAATCTTCAGATACGCGTAGTGCCTGGGCGTCAGCCGAATGCCTTGCGGCGGCACGAGGTCCAGGTGTGGGTCGTGCTTCGGCGGCAGGTGCTGGTGAACGGCGCCGACGACTTCCTCGTAGGCGGCAGGCCCCGTCACCTTCAGCACCCGCGGGTGGCGCTCGGTGATCCGCTCGGGTTGCGCGCCCAGGCAACCGGTGACGATGACCCGGCCATTGGCGGCGACCGCCTCGCCGATCGCCTCCAGCGACTCGTGCACCGCTTCGTCGATGAACCCGCAGGTGTTGACCACGACCAGGTCCGCTGCGTCGTAGGTGGGCACGACTTCGTAGCCCTCCGACCGCAACTGGGTGAGGATCCTTTCGGAATCCACCAGCGCCTTGGGACAGCCCAGGCTGACGAACCCGACCTTTGGACTGTTGCGGCTCATAGGGTCTCCGGGGGCGCGTATCGTAGCCGATCCGGTGGTCCGTCGGCGCCTGGCCGCCCGGAGGTGCCTGGCACCTCCCATTGCGCAACGCTATTGCCATTGCCGGCCCGCTGGCTGCGGCCGGGGCTTCCCCCTTTCGCTCCGAAAGCCGACAGTCGCTGCAGGGGGAACCCCGCCCTGCGCGAGCGCGGGAGGGCCGGCCCCCTGTAGCGAGCGAGTTGCGGATTTCCGAGCGAGCACAGGGTGGACCAGCCCGACAGGCGGCCGCGCGATCCGACGTTTGCGGATCGTGATGCGGCGCGGAGGTGTCAGGCACCTGGGAGGTGCCAGACACCGGGTGGTGCCCGACAGACGGCCACGCCATGAAGTAGGCGCAACATGCGCGGGAGGGCCGGCCCCCTGTAGCGAGCGAGTTGCGGATTTCCGAGCGAGCACAGGGTGGACCGGCCCGACAGGCGGCCGCGCCATCCGACGTTTGCGGATCGTGATGCGGCGCGGAGGTGTCAGGCACCTGAGAGGTGCCAGACACCGAGGCGTTCGCGCTAGAATCGCCCCATGCCAACCTACGATTACCTCTGCGAAGCCAACGGCCAGGTGGTCGAGGTCTCGCACAAGATGAGCGAGCAGGTCGCCAACTGGGGCGAGCTGTGCCAGCACGCCGGCGTCGCGCCAGGCAAGACGCCCGCCGGGAGCCCGGTGCAGAAGCTGATCACCGGCGGCGCCGTCATCTCCGGCGGCAACCTCGGCAGCACCGAGCGCCCCTGCGACTATGGCACGCCCTGCGGCGGCTGCGCCTGCAACCCGGAGTAAGTCCCTGAACCAACCCATCGCCAGGATCCCCGTGCAGCTCGACTTCACCAAGATGCACGGGCTGGGCAACGACTTCATCGTCTTCGACGCGCCGCCCGGCGGTCCGCCGTCTCCGGAAATGCTGCGCCGCCTTGCGGACCGGCACACGGGCATCGGCTTCGACCAGGCCCTGATGCTCGAGAAGCCGCGCCGCGACGGCACCGTGGTCTTCTACCGGATCTTCAACGCCGACGGCGACGAAGTCGAACAATGCGGCAACGGCGCGCGCTGCATCGCCAGCATCGTCACTGCCCGCCTGGGCCGCGGCCCGGGAACGCTGGTGATGGACAGCCCGGGCGGGCTGATCCGCGCCAAGGTGCGCGAGGACGGCCTGGTGTCGGTCGCCATGGGCGTGCCGAACTTCGCCCCGGCTTCGCTGCCCTTCGAGGCCAGCGGCGAGGCCAGCGTCTATCCCCTGAACGTCGGCGACAGCGTGGTCGAGATCGGCGCCGTGTCCATCGGCAACCCGCATGCGGTGATTCGCGTACCATCGGTCGTCGAAGCGCCCGTGGACCGCCTGGGGCCGGCGATCGAGGTCCACCCGCGCTTCCCGAAGCGCACCAACGTCGGCTTCATGGAGGTCCTCGCGCCCGACCACATCCGCCTGCGGGTGCACGAGCGCGGCACGGGCGAGACTCGCGCCTGCGGCACCGGCGCCTGCGGCGCGGTGGCGGTAGGCCGGCGTCACGGGCTGCTGGGCGAGGAGGTCAAGGTGGACCTGCCAGGCGGCCGGCTGACGGTGCAATGGAAGGGCCCGGGCGAGCCGATCTGGCTGACCGGGCCGGCAGAGAAATCATTCGAGGGGAAGGCAGAGTTATGACCAAGTCGGCGGCAACGGTGGGGACCACGGTCTTGAACGACGCCAGCGTGTCCGGCTACCTCGAGGCCTGCCCGGAGTTCTTCGAACGCAATCCGCAGTTGCTGCAGCGCATCCGCCTGCCCGACGCGCGTGGCGGCGGCTCGACCGTGTCGCTGCTCGAGAAGCAGGTCGACGTGCTGCGCGAGCGCAATCGACTGCTGGAACGCAAACTGGCCGAATTCATCGACGTCGCCCGGAGCAACGACGAGCTCGCCACGAAGATTCATCGCCTGACCACTCGGCTGGTGCACGCGCGGGGACTGAACCGGGTCGTCGACGCGGTCGAGGCCTCGCTGCGCGAGGACTTCGACGTGCAGCGTGCCGTGCTGGTGCTGTTCCGCGAGGATGCCGCGCTGGCCGCCCGCGAATCACGGTTCATCCGCCTGGCCGAGCGCCAGGGCGCGGACATCCGCAGCTTCGAGTCGTTGTTCGCCGGCGACAAGCCGCGCTGCGGCCAGGTCCGTGACTCGCAGCGCGATTACCTGTTCGGCGACGGCGCCGTGGACGTCGGTTCCGTGGCGCTGGTCCCCCTGGGCCCGGGCGGCGAACTCGGCCTGCTGGCCTGCGGCGCAACCGATTCGCAGCGTTTCAACCCCACCGTCAGCACGGATTTCCTGGCGCGGATCGGCGAGCTGATCGCCGCCGCGCTCGTCGCCGACTGATGGACGCGCCGGCCGCAGCCTGGGCCGAGAAGTGGTTCGCCCACCTGGGCAGCGAGCGCCGGCTGTCGCCGCATACCAGCTCCAACTACGCCCGCGACCTCGAGGCTTTCGTGACCTTCTGCGACGGACAGAAGATCGCCTCCTGGGAAGGCGTGGACAACTTCCACATCCGGACCTTCGCCGCACGCGAGCATCGCAACGGCCTCGGGCCGCGCAGCATCCAGCGCCGGCTGTCGGCGCTCCGGAGCTTTTTCAATTTCCTGATCCGCGAAGGCGTGCTGAAGTCGAACCCGGCGGACGAGATCAAGGCGCCCAAGGCCGGCAAGCGGCTACCCAAGACGCTGGACGCCGACCGGATGGCGCGCCTGCTCGGGGCGCCCGAGGACGACCCGTTGGCGCGGCGCGACCACGCCATGATGGAACTGCTCTACAGCTCCGGGCTGCGCCTCGCCGAACTCGTCGGCCTGGACCTGACCGACCTCGACCTCGGCGACCGGACCGTGCGCGTGCTCGGCAAGGGGTCGAAGACGCGCGTCGTGCCGGTTGGCCGCTGTGCGGTCACCGCGGTGTCGTCATGGCTCAAGGACCGCGCCATGCTGGCCAAGCCGGGGGTGACCGCCGTTTTCGTCGGCCAGAACGGGCACCGGCTCGGGGCCCGCGCCATCCAGCGGCGCATCGACCGGGCCGCCCGCCGGCAGGGAATCGACCTCAAGGTGCACCCACACCTGTTCCGGCACTCCTTTGCCACCCACCTGCTGGAGTCGAGCAGCGACCTCCGCGGCGTCCAGGAGCTTCTCGGGCACGCCGACATCAGCACGACCCAGGTGTACACGCACCTTGATTTCCAGCACCTGGCCCGCATCTACGATCAGGCGCACCCCCGCGCCCGCCGCCGCAAGTAGGTTCCAACATGGCCGATTCGAGCTTCGATCCCCACGGGACGACCATCCTGTCCGTGCGCCGCGGCAAGATCGTCGCCATGGGCGGCGACGGCCAGGTGACCCTCGGCCAGACCATCATGAAGGGCAATGCCCGCAAGGTCCGTCGCCTCTACGACGGCAAGGTGCTGGCCGGCTTCGCCGGCGGCACCGCCGACGCGTTCACGCTGTTCGAACGCTTCGAGGGCAAGCTCGAGAAGTACGGCAACCTGACCCGTGCCGCCATCGAGCTGGCCAAGGACTGGCGCAGCGACCGGGCGCTGCAGGCGCCTCGAGGCCCTGCTGTGCGTGGCCGACAGCAGCGCGTCGTTGGTCATCTCCGGCAACGGCGACGTCATCGAGCCGGAGCACGACATCATGGCCATCGGCTCCGGCGGCCCGTTCGCCCAGGCCGCCGCGCGGGCGCTGATGGAGAACACCGAGCTCGGTGCGCGCGAGATCGTCGAGCGCGCCATGTCGATCGCGGCCGACACCTGCATCTACACCAACCGCAACGTCGTCATCGACGAACTGCAGACGGCCTGACGCCATGGATACCATGACGCCCCGCGAGATCGTCGAGGAACTCGACAAGCACATCGTCGGCCAGAAGGATGCCAAGCGGGCCGTCGCCGTGGCGCTCAGGAACCGCTGGCGCCGCATGCAGGTCGCCGAGCCGCTGCGCCAGGAAATCACGCCCAAGAACATCCTCATGATCGGCCCGACCGGCGTCGGCAAGACCGAGATCGCCCGGCGGCTGGCCCGCCTCGCGCGTGCGCCGTTCGTCAAGGTCGAGGCCACCAAGTTCACCGAGGTCGGCTACGTCGGCCGCGAGGTGGATTCCATCGTCAAGGACCTGGTGGACGTCGCGGTGAAGCTGACCCGCGAGGAGGAAATGGCCCGGGTGCGCCACCGCGCCGCCGATGCCGCCGAGGAGCGCATCCTCGACACGCTGCTGCCGCGGCCACAAGCCGGCGGGCTGCAGCCCGAGGCGTCGCCGCGCGACGCCGACACGCGGCAGAAATTCCGCAAGATGCTGCGCGAGGGCGAACTCGACGACCGCGACATCGAGATCGAGATCCGCGCCGTCCCGGCGGGGCTCGAAATCATGGGCCCGCCGGGCATGGAAGACATGACCCAGCAATTGCAGCAGATGTTCCAGAACCTCGGCGGCCAGCGCACCCGCTCGCGCAAGATGAAGATCCGCGAGGCCATGAAGGTGCTGACCGACGAGGAAGCGGCGCGCATGGTCAACGAGGAGGAGCTGCGCACCCGGGCGCTGGCCAACGCCGAGGAGAACGGCATCGTCTTCCTCGACGAGCTGGACAAGATCTGCAAGCGTGGCGAGGTCGTCGGCGCCGACGTCTCCCGCGAGGGCGTGCAGCGCGACCTGCTGCCGCTGGTCGAGGGCTGCACCGTCAATACCAAGTACGGCATGGTCAAGACAGACCACATACTGTTCATCGCCTCGGGCGCGTTCCACATGGCCAAGCCCTCGGACCTGATTCCGGAGCTGCAGGGCCGGTTCCCGATCCGCGTGGAGCTGAACTCGCTCGGCGTGGAAGATTTCGTGCGCATCCTCACCGAGCCGGACGCGTCGCTGTGTACCCAGTACGTGGCCCTGCTCGCAACGGAGGGGGTCGGCCTCAACTTCGCGGCCGACGGCATCCGCCGCATTGCCGAGATCGCCTGGTCGGTCAACGACCGCACCGAAAACATCGGCGCTCGTCGCCTGCACACCGTCATGGAGCGGCTGCTCGAGCACGTCTCCTTCGGGGCGGCCGACAAGGGCGGCAGCTCCATCGACATCGATGCGGCATTCGTGGACCGTCACCTCGGCGAACTGGTCAAGGACGAGGACCTGAGCCGGTATATCCTGTAGGCCAGATCGTGCCGATTCGGCTCATCGCCACGGAGGGAACAGGAACATGACGATGGCAGACCCGGGACCCCCCGCGGAACTGAAGCTCAAGCGCAAGTCGCGCGTCCTGGAGGTGCGTTTCCGGGACGGCGAGACGTTTGTACTGCCGTTCGAGTACCTGCGGGTTCATTCGCCCTCCGCCGAGGTCCAGGGTCACGGTCAGGGCGAGGGCAAGCTGGAACTGGCCAAGGAAGACGTGCGGATCACGGAGGTGGCGCCCGTCGGCAACTATGCCGTCTGCCTGAAATTCAGCGACGGGCACGACAGTGGCCTGTTCAGCTGGGCCTACCTGTACGGGTTGGGCGCCAAGTACGACGAGAAATGGGCGCGTTACCTGGAACGCTGCGAGAAGCTGGGTTACGAGCGCAAGCCGCCGCCTGAAGCCTGAGTGGCCGGGCAACCCCCCTCCCCGGGCCGTACGCCATGACGCCGGTGCCGCAGGACTACAGCCACGAGGTGCGCAAGCACGACTCGCTGGCCGGCCGTGTGGTCTTCGCCGGCCTCGGCGCGGCGTTCCTCGCCGTTGGGGCGGTCGGCATCTTCGTGCCCGTGCTGCCCACCGTGCCGCTGTGGCTGGTCGCGGCCGCCTGCTTCGCGCGCTCCTCCAGCCGCGTCTACAACTGGATGCTGAACCACCGGCACTTCGGCCCGGGCATCCGCGAGTGGCGCCATCATCGCAGCATCCCCTGGCGTGCCAAGCGCGCCGCCCTGGCCCTGCTCGCTGTCAGCTTCGGCGTCACCCTGGTCTTCTTCCTGCGGGGCTGGCCCGCGCGGCTGGCCATGGGTGCCGCGGGGCTGCTGCTGGCCGGCTGGATCTGGCGGATTCCCTCGCGCGACGCCCCCGGGCGGGCCGCCGGACAGGCCGGGCCCAGCCAGCCTTAGCGGTTCGCCGGCCGTGAGTTTCCCCGCCCGGCCCCGTAGAATCCGGGGTCCGAGCCAGAAGACCCAGACATGAACACTCCAGCCGACAAGCATCCGCCGAAGGTCGATTTCGGGTACCAAGAGGTGGCGCCCGAGGAGAAGGCCGGCCGGGTGCGCGGTGTCTTCGACTCGGTGGCCGACAACTACGACCTGATGAACGACCTGATGTCGGGCGGCATGCACCGGCTGTGGAAGCGGTTCACGCTCAGCCAGGCGGGCCTGAAGCCGGGCCAGCGCGCGCTCGACGTCGCGGGCGGCACCGGCGACCTCGCCGCCGGCCTCGCCCGCCAGGTCGGCGATTCCGGCCTGGTGGTCCTCTCGGATATCAACTGGGAGATGCTCAGCCGCGGCCGCGACCGGCTCCTCGACCAGGGCTTCACGGGCAACGTCGGCTTCGCCCAGGCCAACGCCGAGAAACTCCCCTTTGCGGACGCCAGCTTCGACTGCGTCACCATCGGCTTCGGACTGAGGAACGTCACCGACAAGCCGGCCGCGCTCGCCTCCATGCGCCGCGTGCTGCGACCGGGCGGGCAGCTGCTGGTGCTGGAGTTCTCGCGTCCGGCGGCCGGCCTGAAGCCCTTCTACGACCTGTATTCCTTCCGCGTGCTGCCGGCGCTGGGCAAGCTGGTCGCCGGCGACTCCGACAGCTATCGCTACCTGGCGGAGTCGATCCGCGTGTTCCCGGACCAGCCGACGCTGGCCGGCATGATGCGCGACGCCGGTTTCGAGGACTGCCGATGGCACAACCTGACAGGAGGCGTCGTCGCCGTGCACCGCGGCTACGTCTACTGAAGCCATGGCAAGCGAGCCCCTTTTCCAGCCGATCGAGTCCCTGTTGAACCGCAATATCGCGGGTTCGTCGCAGGCACGCTCCCTGGTGGAGCGACTGCAGGGCCGTTCGCTGGAGGTGCGTGCGGTACCGACGCCGTTTTCCATCCGCTTCAGCGCCGCCGACGGCCAGGTCTCCGTCGGCAGCGGTGGCGAAGCCGGACCGGACGCCGTCATCGAGGGCTCGCCCCTGTCGCTGGCCTCGCTTGCCGGGCCCGACCCCGAGGACCGCATCCGCCAGGGAACGATCCTCATCAGCGGCGACGCCGAGACCGCGCAGCTGTTCCAGAAGCTGTTCAAGGCCGCGCGCCCCGATTTCGAGGAGGAACTGTCGCGACTGATGGGCGACGCAGCGGCCCACCACGTCGCCAGGGCCGCGCGTGGCGCGTTTGACTTCGGCCTGCGTGCCCTCGACACCCTGACCCGCAACATGGGCGAGTTCCTGACCGAGGAAAGCCGCGACCTGCCGGCCAGGCCGGAAGTCGACGCCTGGCTCGAACAGGTCGACCGCCTGCGCGAGGACGTGGACCGCTTCGAGGGCCGGCTGGCACTGCTCGAACAGGGCCGGCGCGGGAGCGTCGGGTGATTTCACCGCCGGTCGCGCGCCGGCTGGTCGGCATCCAGCGGGTGCTGGTGCGCCACGGGCTGGATGACTACGTCCGCGCCACGCATCTCTACCGCCCTCTCAGGTTCCTGTTCTACCTCTCTCCCTGGACCTGGTTCGCACGCAGCCAGGGAACGACCCGTGCCGAGAGGCTCCGCCTGGCACTGGAGGAACTCGGGCCCATCTTCATCAAGTTCGGCCAGGCGCTGTCGACGCGCCGCGACCTGCTGCCGCGCGACATCGCGGACGAACTCGCGAAGTTGCAGGATCGCGTGCCGCCTTTCAGCAGCGCCGCCGCCAAGGCGCAGGTGGAGCGCGCGCTGGGCCAGTCCACGGGCGAGCTGTTCGGTTCCTTCGACGAGTCGCCGCTGGCCGCCGCATCGGTCGCGCAGGTGCACGCGGCCACGCTGAAGGACGGCCGCGAGGTCGTGGTCAAGGTGCTGCGGCCGGGCATGCGGCAGCTGATCGAGCGCGACCTCGAGGTCCTCTACGCCCTGGCTGGCCTGGCCGAGCGCTACTGGCCGGAGGCAAAGCGCCTGCGGCCTCTGGAAGTCGTCGAGGAGTACGAAAAGACCATCCTCGACGAGCTCGACCTTATGCGCGAAGCGGCCAACGCTTCGCAGCTGAAGCGCAACTTCGGTTCCTCGCCGCTGCTGCACGTGCCCGAGGTGCACTGGGACCTGTGCCGGCGCGGCGTCATGGTCATGGAGCGCATCCGCGGCGTACCCATTTCCGACATCGGCCGCCTGCGCGAGGCCGGCACGGACATCCAGAAGCTGGCCGAGAACGGCGTGATCCTGTTCTTCACCCAGGTCTTCCGGCACAACTTCTTCCATGCCGACATGCACCCCGGCAACATCTTCGTGGACGTCACCGACCCGGCGAACCCCAAGTACATGGCGGTGGACTTCGGCATCGTCAGCGCGCTCGAGCCGCGCGACCAGTACTACCTGGCGGCGAATTTCCTGGCGTTCTTCGATCGCGACTGGCGCCGCATCGCCGAGCTGCACCTGGAGAGCGGCTGGATCCCGCCAAACGCGCGACTCAGCGAGCTGACCGGCGCGGTGCGCACGGTCTGCGAACCGATCTTCAACAAGCCGCTCGGCGAGATCTCCTTCGGCATCGTGCTGCTGCGGCTGTTCGAGCTGGCGCGCCGCTTCGGCATGCGGGTGCAGCCGCAGCTGATCCTGCTGCAAAAGACGCTGCTGAACGTCGAGGGCCTCGGCCGCGACCTGTACCCGGAGCTCGACCTGTTCAAGACCGCCCGGCCCATCCTGAGGCAGTGGATGAACGAGCGCATCGGCCCGGAAGCCTTCACGCAGGGCCTGAAGGAGCATTGGCCGGACCTCGCGGAGTCGCTGAAGATGCTGCCGGTCGTGCTCCAGCGCAGCGTGCGACGCGCCTACGAGGACGAGTTCAGCCTGCGCACGGAGTCCTCGTCGGTCGACCTGTTGCGCTCGCAGCTCCGCGCCGGCGAGCGGCGGCGGAACTCGATGCTGGCCGGGGCCGCATTCTTCCTGGGCGGCGTGGTGTGGCTCGCGCTGGCCACCCAGCCCGACTGGCTCGGCTGGCTGATGGCGGCGGGCGGTGGTGTGTGGATGCTGGCCCGGCTGCGGAATTGACGACGGGTCCGGCCGGGTGACAGCGGGGGGATCATGAGCACCGAAGAGTGGGTCGACGTGGGCGCCGCCGAGGAACTGGCCGAGCGCGCCGTGCAACCGGTGCTGATTGGCGCCAGGAAAGTGGCGCTGACCTGCCGCAACGGTGAATTTGGCGCGATCTCGGGCCTCTGCAACCACGCCGGTGGCCCGCTGGGGGAGGGGCGCCTCGACGGCGACTACGTCGTCTGCCCCTGGCACTACTGGAAATTCCATCGCAGGACGGGCCAGGGCGAGCCGGGCTACGAGGAAGACGCGGTACCGGCCTATGAAGTGAAAGTCGTGTCAGGACGGGTCCTGCTACGTGCGAAGCCCGCCTCCCGGCGCAGCCGTAAACCGCACGCGCCGCATCCACTGGCGCGCACGCCGGTTCGCGAACCCGGACCGATTCGCGTTCTCGGCATCTCGACCACCGCCATGACCGCCGGCGAGCCCCGGTACAGCACCTCTGAAGACCTGCTGGACAGCGCGCTGGCGCATGCGCGGGACAAGCTGGCCTGCGAGACCCGCCTCCTGCGCCTGCGCGAGCTCTCGTTTCGCGCCTGCGAGGGTTTCTATTCGAAGAGCGCGCGCGCCTGCACCTGGCCTTGTTCGATCACCCAGATGGACCCGGCGGACCAGATGGACCGTGTCTACGAAGGACTCGTGCATTGGGCCGACGTCTTCCTGGTCGCCACGCCGATCCGCTGGGGCGCCGCAAGCAGCCTGTACTTCAAGATGACCGAGCGCCTGAACTGCATCCAGAACCAGGAAACGATCGCGGACGTGCGCCTGATGAACAACAAGGTCGCCGGATTCGTCATCACCGGGGGACAGGACAACATCCAGGCGGTCGCCGGCCAGATGCTGGGGTTTTTCGCCGAGATCGGCTGTTATTTCCCGCCCTTTCCCTACGTGGCGCACTCGCGCGGCTGGAGCGCCGAGGACATGGAAAACAACACGCGCTACGTGCAGGGGTCGAGCATGCTGCACCAGGGCGCCGAGGCGCTTGCGGCACGCTGCGTCGAGCTCGCCCAGGTCCTGGTCGGCGGGGCGTTGCGATGCGGCCCGGTCGCGCGCGGCGGCCGCAAGGCGCACGAACTCGACACCCATGCACAGCTGCTGCCATCGGCGGCGCCCGCCCGCGACAGCGACTGATCAGTCCCCTGGCGGGGGCTTGAGCTCTATCCAGGTCGCGCTGGCCCGGGCCACCAGTTCGCCATCACGATTGAAGATCGCCGTGCCGGAGTAGTGCTTGCGCCCTTGGGAGTGACGCCTCCATCCCAGCACGACGCAGGCCTCGCCGGGGCGAACCGGGCGGCTGACCGCTGTCGCCATCTCTCCGAGCAGCGCCATCCGCCCCGCCAGCGGCGTGGCGAAATAGCCGGGGCAATCGAGTGCCGCCCAGAGAAATTCAGGGCGGATCGTGCCATCCGGGCCGGCCAGCGACTCGTCCGGCATCCACGGCGCAGCCACCATCCGGCGGTCGCTGAGAGACCCCGCGAAGATTCGCAACCCGTCGCCCGCCGGCCTGCGGGGTCCGCAGACGAAACAGGTCGGAAACACGTGCTCCACGAAACCCATGTAGCCGAGCGACGCAGCGATCGCCTCGGCATGACTCGGCGGCGAGGGCACGTCGATATCGACGGCGTCGGCGCGGGCCTCGGCGACAACCTCGCCGTCGCGCAGCAGTTGCAGCGTGCCGTCGCGTTCCGCCAGCTCCAGCGGCACGTCGAGCGGCGGCGGGCGCTTCAGGCGCACCGCGACCGGCATTCCGGCGGCCGCGCCGACGATGCCACAGACGTAGCCGCCATTGCCGGAGTCGGGCGGCCCCCTGTAGCGCGGATCGATGATGACCGTCGAGCGCGACGTCATGCCGGCCTGGCCACCCGGTCGGCGCCACAATTCCAGCATTCCATGAACTGCCCCTCGATCTCCTCGCCGCAGGCCCGGCATTTCCAGGGCGGTTCTTCCAGCCCAGGGCCGTGCAGTTCCTGCTCGATCAGTTCCTGCGCCCGGTCGAAATCGAGTTCCGCGACCCACAGCTCCGGCCAGGTCTCGAGAAACGGGATCTCGCCGATCACGCTGCCTAGCCGGTCGTTTCGCATCTCGGCGCCAATTCCCTCGGCGGCCAGCACGTTCTTGATGTGCATCACCTGCACGACCGACTCGGCGGTGTAGACGCGCTTCATTGCCGGTCTGCCCTGGAGTCGTCCTGGCAGAGCTGGACGGTCACGCCATTCATCGCTGCGGCGTCGATGTCGATGACTCGCCAGCGGTCGAGCCCGTCCCGGGGCGCGTCGCTGGTCGTTTGTACTCCCGCAATGCGCGCGCTCGCGGCCGCCCGCAGGACGTCATCCACCTCGTAGGAAATCAGGTAGAAGCCCTCGCCATGCCTTTCCAGGTACCGCATCGGCTCGCCGTCCGCGACGGGCTGGACAAGCACGATCCAGGTGTCGCCGGCGCGGAACCGCGCCGTAAGGACGCCCCGGCCCGGCAGCGCGTCGCGCTGCTGGATCTCGACGCCGAGAGTGCGCTCATAACGGCCTACGGCTTCGTCGAGGTCGCGCACCAGGAAGTTGAGGTGATGGACGCCGCGGATCATACGTCCATCCTAGCCCACGAAATCGGCACAGTCCCCCTTTCTAGAGCAGCCGGTCGATGCTCGGAAAGAATTTCAGCACGCCGACGATCGCGCGCTGCATGGCGGTCGCGTCCGGCTCGCGGCTCAGCCTGATCATGCGGTCGTCGCGAAGTCCCCGCCAGACGATCTGCGAGCCGCCACTGGCGCGCGGTGCCAGCTCGAGCGCCCATGCGCGATCGGGCTCGAGGTCGCGCTCGATCATGCCGGCCGCCTGCGCCGCCAGTTGCTCGCTGTGGATCACGATGGCGAGCTCGGAGTTGAGCTCTGCCGACCGCGGGTCGAGGTTGAAGCTGCCGACCCAGGTGATCTTCCGGTCGAACACCGCAACCTTGGCATGCAGCGAGGCGCCACTCGGCGAGCCGGAGAGCGCCATGCGTCCACGCCCGCCCTCGGCCTGGCGCCTGAACTCGAAGAGCGCGACGCCAGCCTTCAGCAGGCGGCGACGGTACTTCGCGTAGCCCGCATGCACGGGCGTGACGTCGTTCGCGGCGAGTGAATTGGTGAGCAGCCGCGTCCGCACGCCGGCAGCCGCCTGCTCGAGGATGAACTTCGCTCCCCGCCGGTGCGGAACGAAGTACGCGGATTCGATCAGCACCTCGCTCCCGGCGTCCTCCCAGAGCGCCTGCAGCCGTGCGAGCACGGGCGAGGGAGCGTGCTGTAACGGCTGGAGTTTTTCCGGGGAATCCGCCACGAACTCCGCTGCTGCGAAGACGAGGCTCGCCTCGGGGTCCTCGAGGATGTCGACCAGGTGGGCGCGGGCGCGATCGTAGCGCTCCTCGAAGTCCTCGGCCCGCGGGAAACGCTCCTGCAGGCGGCGGCGGGCCGCCGCCAGGTCCGCGCTCGTGACGTCGCCCGGCGAAAGCTTCTCGATAGGCACCGCAAGACGGTGTGTCCAGTAGGACTCGAAGCTGCCATTCGCCTGCGCGATCAGCTCGCCGGCCACGAACACGTCGAAGTCCGCGAAGTTGGCGCTGCGGTGCGCATCGAAGTAGTTGTCGCCGATGTTGCGGCCGCCGAATATGCCGGCCGTTCCGTCGACGGTGAAGATCTTGTTGTGCATCCGGCGCTGCAGCCGGCTGAACCTGAACAGCAGCTCGATCGGCCGGAACCACCGTGCGCGCACGCGGTAGGCGTTGACGACGCGGATCTCGATGTTCGGGTGCGCCGTGAGCAGCCTCAGGTCCTGGTCGGAGCGGCGCAGGTTATTGTCGTCGAGCAGTATGCGCACGCGCACGCCGCGGTCCGCGGCCTCCAGCAGCTTCTGGGTCACCAGAATCCCGGTGAAGTCGTCCTCGTAGATGTAGTACTGGACGTCGATGGTGGACGTCGCGAGATCGGCGAGGACGGCGCGGGCGAGTAGCGCGGCCGGGCCGTGTTGCAGCAGGCCGAAGGCCGACTGGCCCGGATGCTCCGCCAGAACCGGCGCCAGCTCGTGGCCCAGGCCGGATTCGGAGCTCGCTGGCATCGACTGCATCGGAGGGTCTTCAGTCTGCAATGCGGGATTCCTGGCGGTTGCCCTCACAGTATGGGCGCCGCCGCCGGCCGCGGCACCACAGGCCCGCAGCGCGGACCCGGATCCGGGTCCTCAGCCGCCGCGAAGGCCCCGCAGGAAGGCCGCCGGGTCGTCTCCCCGCTCCAGCACCTCCACCAGTGCCGAGCCGACAACCACACCGTCGACGTGGCCGGTCATGCGTTCGACCTGCTCGGCGCTGCGGATACCGAAACCCGCGCAGACCGGCACCGGCGATACGGCGCGGACGCGATCCATGTAGCCCAGCACGTCGTCCGGCACGGCAACGCTCTTGCCGGTGGTGCCGGTCATGGTGACCGCATAGACGAAGCCGCGGGCGGCACGGCACAGCATCGCCAGCCTGTCGGCTGGCGTGACCGGCGTGACCATCTGCACCAGCGCGAGGCCCTCCGAGTCCAGCGCGGCCCTGATCTCCTCGCTCTCCTCGAAGGGCAGGTCGGGCACGATGAAGCCGCAGATGCCGGCGTCGCGCGCGGCGGCCGGCAACCGGTCCAGGCCGTAGGCCAGCAGCGGATTCAGGTAGCTCATCAGCAGCAGCGGCGCCCGCGGCCGTTCCTGCAACGCTCCCAGCGTCCGCAGGATCCAGTCCAGCGATACGCCCTGCTGCAGGGCGACGTGGCTCGAGCGCTGGATGGTCATGCCGTCCGCCATCGGATCCGAGAAAGGCACGCCGATCTCCACCACGTCGGCCGCCTCGCCGATGGCGGCGAGTTGCGCCACAAAGTCGGGCTTGTGTGGAAAACCCGCCGTCAGGAAGGCCACCAGCGCGGGCCTGCCCGCGTCGGTCGCGGTGCGGATGGCGGCTGCGATGTTCTCGTGCGGCTGCATCACAGCGTCCCCTTCAGCAAGGTCTTCTGCAGGGTCGGCATGTCCTTGTCCCCGCGCCCGGACAGGCCGATGAGGATCCGCTTCCCGGGATTGTCCCGCGCCCAGCGGCGCGCGCCGGCGAGTGCGTGCGCCGTCTCGATCGCCGGCAGGATGCCCTCCGCGTGGCAGCACTCCGCCAGCGCGTCCAGCGCCTCGTCGTCGGTCGCCTGCTGGTAGGTCACGCGACCGGCCGCCATCAACAGCGCATGCTCCGGGCCCACGCCGGAGTAGTCCAGCCCGGCCGAGACGGAGTGCGTCTCCTGCACCTGCCCGTCGTCGTCCTGCAGGATCATCGTGTAGCAGCCCTGCAGCACGCCGGGGCGGCCGAAGGACAGCGTCGCCGAATTGTCGCCGAGCCCGGGACCTCGCCCGCCGGCCTCGATCCCGAGCAGCCTCACGGACTGGTCGTTGATGAAGGGATGAAACAGCCCGATGGCGTTCGAACCTCCGCCGACGCAGGCCACGGCCACATCCGGCAATCCGCCGGTGCGCTCGATCATCTGCTGCCTGCCCTCCTTGCCGATCACCGACTGCAGCTCGCGGACGAGGTACGGGTACGGGTGGGGGCCGACGGCGGAGCCGAGCAGGTAGTAGGTATTGGTCGGGTCGGACACCCAGTCACGAAGCGCCTCGTCGATGGCGGCACGCAGCGTCGCCTCGCCGCTGGTCACCGGAACCACCTCGGCGCCCAGCAACTTCATGCGACCCACGTTCGGCGCCTGCCGCTCGGTATCGACAGCACCCATATAGACGACGCAGGGCATGCCGAGCCGCGCGCAGGCCGCGGCGCTGGCGACGCCATGCTGGCCGGCGCCGGTCTCCGCAACGATACGCCTGGCCCCAAGGCGCTTGGCCAGCAGTGCCTGGCCGATGGCGTTGTTGATCTTGTGCGCGCCGGTGTGCGCCAGGTCCTCGCGCTTGAGCCACACCTCCGCGCCCCAGCGCTTCGACAGCGTACGCGCGTGCGTGAGCGGCGTCGGACGGCCCGCCCAGCTCTGCAGCTCGGCCGCGAATTCCGCCTGGAAGTCCGGGTCGTGAAGGTAGCGTTGCACGCCTTCCTGCAAGCGGTCGAGCGCGGGCACCAGCGTCTCGGGCACATAGCGCCCGCCGAACGGCCCGAAGCGGCCGCGCGCGTCCGGGTATGCGCCGCGCTGCTCCATTTCCAGCAGTGCCTGCGCCTGCCCGGGTTCAATCGCATAGGTCATCGGTTCACTCCTGCGGCCGCTTCACGCGCGGCCGCCACGAATTCAACAATGCGCGCCGGGTCCTTGCGCCCCGGCGAGGACTCGACACCGCTCGACACGTCGACACCAAATGGCCGCACCGCCGCGACCGCGGCAGCGACGTTGGCGGGCGTCAACCCGCCGCCCAGTATCAACTCCGCGCGCGCGGCCAGTCCGGCCGCCTCCGACCAGTCCGCGATTTCGCCCGCACCACTGCGCGATCCCTCGAACAGCAGCCGCGACGGCAGCGGCTCGGGCGGCTGCGCGCCGGATCGACAGACCCGCCAGCGCTCCACGATCGCGGGCAGGCGAAGTGAGTCGAAGTCCCGGACATCGGTCTGCCAGACATCGGGCATCAGCGCCGCCAGGACCTCATCGATCAGCGACTGCGCCGGATGCAGCGTAACCGCCACCTTCCTGATGCCTGGCGGCAGCCGCGCAGCCAGCAATGCCGCGCCGGCCACCGAGACGTTTCGCGGCGAGGACTCATGAAAGACGAAGCCCACCGCGTCGGCACCCGCCGACACCGCCGCCTCGAGCGCCTCCACCGTCGTGATGCCGCAGATCTTGACCAGGACGTTCATGCAGCGGCCGCCCGGCCGGCCGAGAGCATCGCCGCCACCAGCGCGCCCGGGTCCGGCGCCGACATCAGTGCGCCGCCGACGAGCGCCATGTCATAGCCCGCCCTGACCATGCGCGCCGCATCGTCCGCAGTCTTGAGGCCGCTCTCGGCCACGCGCGGCATGTCGCCCGGCAGCAGTGGCGCAAGCTGCTCGAGCCGTTGGGGCACGACCTGGAGCGTCTGCAGGTCGCGGCTGTTGACGCCAATCAGCACCGCCGTTCCCGGATAAGCCGGCCGGGGCTCACCGGAGCGAGTGAGTCGGGTCCGGCCCGAAGGGCCCGAACGAGCGGAGGTCGAGACCCCGGCCGGCGATCGCTGCGCGGCGCCATCGGTCGCGGCAGACGGCTCGGGGCGCGCGCCGGCGGGGTCCCCAGCTTCGCTCGCTCGGCTCCGCTTCGCTTCGCAAGCCAAACTCGCTCGCTCCGGGGGACGCCCGCTCACGCGCGGCGAGGACGACGGGGTCGAGAGCCGCGCCAAGGTCAGCGCCTCGACAGCAGCCGCGATATCCTCCTCGTCGAATGTCTCGATGAGCACGAACAGGCCCAGCTCCTGTGCACAACCGAGCATCTCGGCCAGCAACTCGCGCGACAGCATGCGCACGATGAGCAGCGCGCCACCGGCACCACAGGCCCGCGCCTCGTACAGCTGGTACGGGTCGACCAGGAAGTCCTTGCGCATCGCAGGAACGCCAAGCGGCGCCAGCGCCGTGGCAGCGGCGCGGAGGTGATCGAGCGAGCCTGAAAAACGGGATGGCTCGGTGAGCACCGAGACGGCCGCAGCGCCTGCGCACGCATAAGCCATGACCCGCGCTCCGGGGTCGTCGCCCGCACTGCCAAGATCGCCGAGCGCGGGAGAACGCAGTTTCAGTTCCGCGATCAGGTCGAAGCCCCCGGCCCGCGCCAGCGCGGCTGGCGGCGGCAGGTCCCTGCAGTGCGCGCGCAGCGCCTGCAGCGGCTCGACCGTCATGGCGGCCGTTGCCCGCTCGCGGCTGCCCAGCGCCATCTGGTCGAGGAATCCACTCACTTCAGCTGCCCTGTCCCGCGCCGAAGTCCGCTAGCGCGTCGAGCACGCGCGCGGCGCGACCGTCGTCGATGGCAGCGGCCGCCGCGGCCGCCGCCGACAGCGGGTCGGGCGCCATGCCGGTCACTTCCAGCACCAGCGCGGCGCCCATGACCAGTGCGTCGCGGTGCGCGCCGGTCTCCTGCCCACGCAGCACCTCTGCCAGCTTGGCGGCGTTATGGGCCGCATCCGCGCCGCGCAGTTCCTCCGGGCGGCACACCGGCAGCCCGAAATCGCCCGCCTCGCGCCTGTGCCGCGTGACGCTGCCCGGACGCACGTCGAAGAGGGCGAATGGGGCCGCCGGCGTCGGCTCGTCCCAGCCGGTCTCGCCATGCACGACGAACATGCGCTTAACCGGCATGCCGGCCAAGGTGTCCGCCATGAGCGCGGCGATGTCCAGGCTCCACGCACCGATCACGGCGTAAGGCGCCTCCGCCGGGTTGGTCAGCGGCCCCAGCAGGTTGAACACTGTGCGAATGCCCAGCGCCGCGCGCACCGGCGCGATCGCCTTCATCGCCGGGTGATAGTGCGGCGCGAACAGGAAGGTGAAGCCAGTCGACTCGAGGCAGGCACCCGCCGCCGTCTCGTCGAGCGGCAGCTTCAGGCCGAGGTGCTCGAGCACGTCGGCGCTGCCCGAGCGCGAGGATACGGAGCGGTTGCCATGCTTGACGATGCGCACGCCGGCCGCGGCGGCGAGCAACGCCGTGCCCGTGGACAGGTTGAAGGTGTGCGACCCGTCACCGCCGGTGCCGACGACATCGGCCACCGGCGCGCCCGGCGGAATCCGCGGGTGCCGCGCGAGGGAACGCATGCCGCGTGCGAAGCCGCGCACCTCGTCGGCGCAAACGCCCTTGGCCCGCAGCGCCGCCAGCAGGGCGCCGGCCATGGGCGGCGCCATCTCCGGGTCGGTGAGGGCGACCAGCAGCTCGAATGATTCCTGCTCGGACAGGTCGCCGCTCGCGAGCAGCGTCTCCAGCGTTTCCCTGAGCGGTCTGGCCATCAGCCCACCTCCGCGAGCGGCGGCGCCGGCCGCAGGAAATTGCCCATCAACCTGGGTCCATCGGGCGTCAGGATGCTCTCCGGGTGGAACTGCACGCCTTCGACCGCCAGCTCCCGGTGCCGGACGCCCATGATTTCTCCCTCGGGGGTCCAGGCGGTGACTTCGAGCGATGGCGGAATGGCGTCCCGCTCGGCGATCAGCGAATGATAGCGGCCGGCCTGGAAGGGGTTGGCAAGCCCCGCGAACACGCCGCGGCCGTCATGGTGCACCAGCGAGGTCTTGCCATGCATGAGTCGCCCCGCACGCACGACCTTGCCCCCGAAAACCTCTACCAGCGACTGGTGGCCAAGGCAGACGCCGAAGACCGGAATCCGGCCGGCGAAGGCCTCGATCATGCGCATGGACACGCCGGCATCCGCCGGCTTGCCAGGACCCGGCGAGATGCACAAGTGCGTGGCGCCGAGCGCCAGGGCCTCATCGACCGAGATCTCGTCGTTGCGGCGGACAATGACCTCGGCGCCGAGGACGAGGAAAGCCTGCACCAGGTTGTAGGTGAAGGAGTCGTAGTTATCGATCAACAGCAGGCGAGGCATCACAAGCCCTCCTCCGCCATCTTGAGCGCGCGAGCGAGCACCGCGCTCTTCGCCAGCACTTCCTCATGCTCGGCCTCGGGCGAGCTGTCCGCCACGATCCCGGCGCCCGCCTGGTAGACGTAGCGATCGCCCGAGAACACCAGCGTGCGAATGGTTATCGCCTGGTCCATGTCGCCACCGTGGCCGAAGTAGCCGACCGTGCCGCCGTAGAGGCCCCGCCGCACCGGCTCGAGTTGATCGATGATTTCCATGGCGCGAACCTTGGGCGCGCCGACCAGCGTGCCCGCCGGAAATGCCGCCGCGAACAGGTCGAACATGTCCCGCCCCGGGGCGAGTTCGCCGCTGACACCGCTGACGATGTGCATGACGTGGCTGTAGCGTTCGATGACGCGATAGGGATCGACATGGACCGAGCCGGCCGCGGCAACCCGTCCGAGGTCGTTGCGCGCCAGGTCCACCAGCATGACGTGCTCCGCGTTTTCCTTCGCATCCGCCAGCAATTCATGCCCGCGGGCAAGGTCGACCTCGCCATCGTCGGCCCGGGACCGGGTGCCCGCGATGGGCCGCAACTGCGCGCGGCCGCCATTGAGCTTGACCAGCGCCTCCGGCGAGGAGCCGACCACGGTCAGGTCTCCCAGGTCGCAGTAGTACATGTAGGGCGACGGATTGAGCAGCCGGAGCGCGCGATAAGCCTCGAACGGGTCGAGCTCGCACTGACCCATGAACCGCACCGAGAGCACCAGCTGGTAGACGTCGCCCGCGGCGATGTATTCCTTGGTGCGCCCGACTCCGGCCAGGAACTCGTCCCGGCTCAGGCTCGGTGTCGGCGGGGCGATGCGGATGCGCTTCTTGCGTGACGGAACGGGGCCGCGCAGCGCGCGGATGATCTCGGCGCGCAATAGCTGCCGCTCGGACTCCGGGCCCGCGTGCAGCAGCGCCATGCCGCGGGTCACGTGATCGAACACCAGGAAGGACTTGGGCGCCAGGTAGCAGGCATCCGGAACCGGCAGGTCCAGCCGCGCGTGGCTGGGCAGCCGCTCGAAGAAGCGCACGAGGTCGTAGGACGACACCCCGACCAGGCCACCGGCGAGCGGGACGCCGGCCACCTGGGGCAGCGGCCGCGGCGCGGCCTTGAGCGCGGCGCGCAATTCGGCGAGTAGCTCTTCGCGGCTGGCGGGGACCGGCCGCAGGGAACCGCCGACCTTGAGACCCGAACGGTCGAGCCGCACCTCGAGGCAATCCCCGAAGCCGATGAACGAATAGCGGGCCAGCCGCTCCCCCCCTTCGACGCTTTCCAGCAGGAAACGGGGCTTGAACGGCTCCAGCTTGAGGTAAGCGGAAACCGGCGTGTCGAGATCGGCGGCAATGTCGAAAGGCGCTTTCATAAGCTCCTCGTGTCACCGGCAGCGGGGAGCGGACGAAAAAAAACCACCCCCGGCACCTGCTCGGAGATGGATCGGGTTCGTATCGAGAAAACGGTTACGCGCCCGGCGACCACTCCGAAGAGCGGCGCCACCACCAGCGAATCGTCGCAGGCCGTGTCGGGCGGGTGTTCATTGCGTTGCAGTATGGCGGGGCCCTCGGCAGACGGTCAAGCCAGACACGTCACGCCGAAGGTGCCAGGCACCGGCCGCCGGTGCCTGGCACCTCTTAGCTCACGGGCAGCTTCAGGTATTGCCGGCCGTTGGACTCCGCCGGGGGGAGCTGCCCTGCGCGGACGTTGACCTGCACCGCCGGGTACAGCAGCTCCGGCACCGCCAGCGTCGCGTCGCGTTTCGTACGCAGTTGGACGAACTCTTCCTCGCTGACGCCGTCGCGCGCATGGATGTTGCCCTGGCGCTGGGCGGCGATCGTCGTTTCGAACCGGTGTTCGCGCCCGCCCGGGCCATAGTCGTGGCAAACGAAGACGCGGGTCTCGGCCGGCAACGCATAGAGCCGCTGGATGGACCGGTACAGCACGTGGGCGTCGCCCCCGGGGAAATCGCAGCGCGCTGTCCCACCGTCGGGCATGAACAGGCTGTCGCCGACAAAGACCGCGTCGCCAACGAGGTAGGTCACGCTGTCATTGGTGTGCCCGGGCGTCGGGATGACGCGACCCTCCAGCGTCCCGACACGGAAGGCTTCGTCGTCGCCGAACAGGTGATCGAACTGCCGCCCGTCCGTTGCGAAGTCCTCCTCCAGGTTCAACAGTTCCTTGAAGGTCGCCTGGACCTTGCCAATGCCCCGGCCTATCGCAATTTGCCCGCCGAATTCCCGCTTGAAGAAGGGCGCGGCGCTCAGGTGGTCCGCATGGGCGTGGGTCTCGAGGATCCAATCGAGCTTCAGGCCACGGTCCCGAACGAATGCGGCCACCGTCTCGGCGGATCCGGTTCCGGTCCGTCCCGAGTGGGCGTCGAAATCGAGCGCCGGGTCGACGATGGCCGCGGTCTTCGCCGTCGTGGACCACGTAAGTCCAGGTCGAGGACTGCTTGTGCAGGAATGACTGTACTTCCGGCCTGTTCATGGTCGCCCCCTTTTGCCTATCTTCGCAGATTTGCGCCAGCTTCTGCCCCAGGAGGCAAATGCGCTGGCCCCGTGGGACCAGCGGCTAATATCCTGTGTACCCCCTGCCGCGGATTTCCTCCAGATGCTGCTCGCCTGGCTCGGCGCCATCGCCATCGGACTCTCGCTGGGCCTGCTCGGCTCCGGCGGCTCGATCATCACCGTACCGGTGCTGGTCTACCTGGTCGGCCAGCCGGAGAAGATCGCCATTGCCGGATCGCTGGGCGTCGTAGGCGCCATCGCGTTGACCGGCGCGCTGCAAAACGTCTGGCGAAGCAACGTCGAGTGGCGCAGCGTCCTGTGGTTCGGCCTGCCTGGCATGGCCGGCACGTATGCGGGGGCGTGGCTGTCGGCCTATGTCACGGGCGCCGTGCAGCTGACCGTGTTCGCCCTGGTGATGCTGGCCGCCTCGGTGATGATGTTCAGGCGCGGCGGCTACCAGCCGGCGGCGGGAACGACGCGGCCCGCAATCATGGTCGTCGCCGAGGGCCTGGCCGTGGGGGCGCTGACCGGTTTCGTCGGCGTCGGCGGTGGCTTCCTGATCCTGCCGGCGCTGGTGCTGCTCGGCGGCCTGGGCATGCGCGTCGCGATCGGGACCAGCCTGGCCATCATTGCGCTCAATGCGTTCACCGGCTTCTTCAAGCACCTGCACCTTCTCTCGGCGCAGGGCCAGACGCTCGACTGGCCGGTGCTGGGGACCTTCGTGTTGCTCGGCGCTGCGGGCAGCGTCGTCGGCAGCCACTACGCCAACCGTGTTCCGCAGGACACCCTCAGGCGCGTGTTCGCCGTCTTCCTGGTGCTGATGGCGGCATTTATTCTTTACGAAAGCGGGCCGCGCGCTGTCGGCGGCTGAAATGGAGGGGAGCACGACATGATTCAGGAATCCGGCCAGGGCGCAGGGCGTCGCAATGTCGAGATCAAGGCCCGCGTCGCCGATCTTGCCGCTGTGGAGACCCGAGCGGCCGCGATCGCCGACCAGGGCCCCTTTGACATCGAGCAGGACGACACCTTCTTCACCTGCCCGAAAGGTCGATTGAAGCTCCGGCAGCTGGCGCAGGATCGAGGCGAGCTGATCCACTACGAGCGCCCCGACCAGGGCGGCCCCAAGCTTTCAAGCTTCGTGATCGCGCCGACGACTGACCCGGCGGCGCTTCGCGAGGCGTTGAGCCGTGCCTGGGGCACGGCCGGCCGCGTGCTGAAGAAGCGCCGGCTGTACCTGGCCGGGAGCACGAGGATCCACCTGGATCGCGTGGACGGCCTCGGCAACTTCCTCGAGCTGGAGGTCGTCCTCGAAGCGACGCAATCCGTCGCCGAGGGCGAGGCCGAGGCGCACCGGATCATGGCGGCGCTCGGCGTCGAAGGGCGTGATCTCGTCAGCGGCGCTTACGTGGACCTGCTGGAAGCCGGCGGCTGAGGGACCATCCCGACGCAACTCAGCCGTTGTCGCCGCAGGGTGCCGGTATGATCGAGCGACACCGGCCGACCCTGGAGCCCGCGAACGTGACTGATGTGAAGCGCCGAGTGATCGCGTATCTCGCCCCCGTGATGTCCGTGGTCGTCGTGCTTGCCGCCTGCCATGTGGAGCCAGCGCCGAGCGCGCCCGGTCCGGGTATAGGCACCGACCTGGCGGCAGGAATCACCTTGATTTCCGGCGGCTTTGATCCTGGCCGCCAGCCCGACGGCAACACGGTGATCTTGCAGGGCAAGCAGGGGTTGGTGGTGATGGACACCGGCCGCCATCCCGAGCATACGCAGAAGATCCTCGACCACGCCGCGCAGATCCGGCAGCCGATCCTGGCGGTCGTCAACAGCCATTGGCATCTGGACCATATCAGTGGCAACGCGCGCCTGCGCGCAGCCTATCCACAACTCAAGGTGTACGCCAGTTCAGCCATCGACGGCGCGATGTCGGGCTTTCTGGCTCAATCACGTCAGAGCAGCCTCGAGTTCCTGGCGCGCGATGGCGATCCGGCCCAGCAGGCAGAGGTGCGCGCCGACCTGGCAACCATCGACAGCGGTCGGGCCCTGTACCCCGACATCACCATCGTGGCGGCCGGCGAGCGCACGCTGGCCGGGCGGCCGCTGCAAGTTGGCCTCGAGCGCTACGCCGTCACCGAGGGCGATGTCTGGCTTTACGACAGCCCGACGGGCGTGCTTGCGGCGGGCGACCTGGTGACCTTGCCGGCGCCCCTTTTCGATACGGCCTGCCCGAAGCATTGGCAATCGGCGCTGGCCCGTCTTGAGTTGGTCGACTTCGTCACGCTGGTGCCCGGCCACGGCGCGCCCATGTCACGCGACGACTTTGTTGCCTACCGCCACGCTTTCGATTCACTGCTGGCCTGCGCCGCCTCGCCGGCCGGCAACAGCGACTGCGTCGATGGCTGGCAGCGCGACGCTGCCGCCTTGCTCACCACCGATCCCGACAAGAAACTGGCCCGGAACTCTTGTCGATCACTACCTGTCCACCGTTCTGCGGGGCGACAAGGAGAAGAACGCCGCGCTCTGCGGCCCGGCCGGCTGACCCTGGCCCATGGCGCTGGCGCCGGAACGCGCCTGTCAGCGGGCGGCTGCCGCCTGCGCGGCCGCCCAGCGATCGAGCTTCGCCTCCAGCACGTCGAAGGGCAACTGGCCGTCCTTCAGAACCTGCCAGTGGTACTCGCGCATGTCGAACCGTTCTCCCAGCATCGCCTCGTACTTCCTGCGCAGACCCTGCAGCCGCAGGTCGCCGATCTTGTAGCCGAGCGCCTGGCCCGGGTAGACGATGTAGCGCTCGACCTCGGCGACGACATCGCTCTCGGCCATCGACGAATTGTCCTGCATGTACTGGATGGCCTGCTCGCGGCTCCAGCCCTTGGCATGCAGGCCCGTGTCGACCACCAGGCGCATGGCGCGGAGCATCTCGTCGCTGAGCCGGCCGTACCAGGCCATGGGATCCTGGAAAAGGCCGAGTTCGCGGCCTAGCGACTCCGAATACAGCGCCCAACCCTCCGTGTAGGCGACGTAACCCCCGAAACGGCGGAAGCGCGGCAGCCCGGTCAGCTCCATCTGGATCGAGCCCTGGAAGTGGTGCCCCGGGGACGCCTCGTGCAGGGACAGGGTTTCCATGCCGAACCTGGGCTGGGCCCGCAGGTTGAACGTGTTGACATAGAAGGTGCCGGGCCGCGAGCCATCCGGCGCGGGCGCCTGGTACTCGGCGCCGGCGGACGATTCGGCCCGGAACGGCTCAATGGCCCTGACCACGTAGTCGGCCCTGGGGAAATGGGAGAACAGCCTGGGCAGTCCGGCATTGATTCGCCGACGAACATCCTCGTAGCCGTCGATCAGGTCCTGCGGCTGCTCGTAGTAGAAGGCGGGCTCTTCCTGAACGTAGCGAAAAAAGTCCTGCAGGCTGCCCTGGAAGCCGACTTGCCGCATCACCTCTTCCATACCGGCGCGGATGCGCGCCACCTCGGCGAGACCGGTCCGGTGAATCGCGTCCACGGCCTCGGTGGGCAGGCTGTCCTCGGTCGTGTACTGGGCAACGATGTGCGCATACCACGCGGCGCCGTCGGGCAGCGCAGACCAGCCCACCGTCGTCCTGCAGGCCGGCAGGTACTCGTCGCGGACGAAGTCGCGCAGGCTTGCATAGGCGGGATTCAGCGTCTGTTCGATCAGCGCCCTCATCGCGAGGCGCAGCCGCTGGCGCTCGGGCGCCGGCCATGTCTTCGGCATCCGGGTGACCGGCAGGTAGAACAGGCTGTCCTCCGTTCTTGGCGTGATGACCTGGTCGAGCATCGACACGGCCTTGACCATGGTCACGCGTGGCACGGTCACGCCCTGGTTGATGCCCTCGCGCAGGGTCGCGATGGCGGCATCCGCCCAGGTGGGAAACTGCGAGGCGCGGCGGATCCAGCGATCGTAGTCCCCGGGCGTCGCAAACGGCTGCGCGCTTTCACCCGAGCCGTAGAGCACGAGCAGCACCGGCATGCCGCCGTTGAACTGGTCGAAGGGCATCAGGCGCGACGGGAAACGCTCGCCTGCGACTTCCATGCCGCGGTCATGCAAGAACATGTCGCGCGTCAGCCGATCCTGCTCCGACAGCCCGGCCGGGTCGATCATCTCCACTGCGGCCAGGTAGCGCCTGGTGAGCGCCTGCATCGCCGCCTCGTATTCCGCCGTCGTCGACATCTCGAGGCGGTCGTCGTAGCGATACTCGCTATAGGCCGTCGCGGTCGTCGGGTTCAGTGCGAGCAGGTCGTCGAAATAGCTCTCGACGAGCTGCGACAGAAGCCCGGCCGCTGCGGAGTCTGCCGCCGGGGCAGCGGCCTGTCTTGGCGGCACGGTCGCACAGGCGCACAGAAGAGCCGCGACTCCCAGCGTCAGGAAGCGCGTCGTCCACCTCATCGAGCGAGTCTTCATTCAAGTCCTGTCTTCAGCTGCCCATCGTGGCGGGGGCAAGTGTCGCCGTCCCCGCCCGCACGGCGCGTCCGGAGACCTGCCTATAGCGCAGCATCAGCAACAGGGCGCAGGCGAACAGCCCCAGGATCAGGCCCATCCAGATCCCGCGGGGTCCCTGGGACTGGTGAATCCCCAGCCAGTACGCCACCGGGAAACCGACCAGCCAGTAGGCGGTGAAATTGAGCGCCATCGGCACGCGCGCGTCCTTGAAGCCGCGCAGCGCGCCTGCTGCGCCGACCTGCAGGCCGTCCGGCACATGGAAGATCGCGACGAACAACAGCAGCCCCGCCCCCAGCAGCTGCACCTGGGGATCCGTCGTGAACAGCGCGGCAATGTGGTGCCTGGCAAGCACGATCACGATTGCCGACACGCTCATGAACATCGCGCACATGGCGATGCCCGACCAGCCGGCGAATTGTCCGGCAACGGGATCGCCGGCGCCCACCTTGCGGCCGACGTGCACCGTCGTCGCCGAGTGAAATGCGAGCGGCACCATGAACATGATCGAGCCCCAGCTGAGCGCGATCTGGTGAGCCGCGACAATCTCCGTGCCGAGCGTACTCATCAGCAACCCGGCCACGGCGAAGAACGCACCCTCGGACAGCACGCTGCCACCGATCGGCAGACCGAACGCGAGAATCTCCCGGAGCGTCCGTCGCTCCGGCCACTCGAATCGCGCGAACAGCCCGAACGGCTTGTATGCACGGTGCCTGCGCTGATAGACGTGCATCGCGACCAGCATGGACCATTGCGCCATGACCGTTGCGATTGCACAGCCGCGCGCACCAAGGCTCGGCACGCCGAAGTGGCCCAGCGTGAAAACCCAGTTGCCGAGGACATTGGCCGCCAGGCCGAGCGCCGCGGTGAACATGATCGGCCGCGTCCAACCGATGCCTTCGGTGGTGTAGCGATGGGCCAGGTAAGCCAGCATGGCCGGCATCCCGAAGCACAGGGTGTGTACATAGGCGGTCGCATGCGGGATGGTCCGCGGATCGGTCCCGAACCACTCCAGGACCGGGCCGACGAACATCAGGGCGACCATGACGGGGACCGCGATCATCTGCGACAGCCACAGGCCCTGCCGGAAGCGGTGGCCGACGTCCTCGTTCCGGCCGGCGCCATAAGCGTGCGCCACCAGGGCCGGCAGCGACAGCAGGATTCCCAGGCCGCCCAGCCAGAAGAGCTGGTAGTAGCTGCCGCCGGTCGCGACGCCGGCCAGCGCCTCGGGTCCGACCCGGCCCGCAACCAGCGTGTTGGTCACGCTCATGCCGGCCAGCACCAGATTGTTGACGAGCAGGGGCCCGCCCAGGTGCAGGATGGCGCGGGCGTCGCGCTGGAAACGGGCGGTGGTTTCTGGTGACACGAACATGACGGGCCGCGGCCATGCCGTGGCGGGTGCAGAATGAGGCTGGCATTCTAGCCGAACCCCGATGGGCCGGATGATGCCCGGACGGCCGCGGGAGCGCCTGGAATCGGCGCGGGCACCAAGGACTTGGAGGTTGAGCATGCTGGTTGGATCACAGGTCAGGCGTGTCGCCGTCATCGGCGGCAGCCGCATTCCCTTTGCCCGCGCCCATGGCGCCTATGCCCGGGTGGGCAACCAGGAAATGCTCACGGCCGCCTTCAAGGCCGTGGTCGGCCGCTTCGAACTGAAGGGCGAGGCGCTGGGAGAGGTCGCCGCCGGTGCGGTGATGAAGCATTCCAGCCAGTGGAACCTGGTTCGCGAGTGCGTGCTCGGCAGCGGACTCGCACCCGAGACGCCCGGATTCGACCTGCAGCGCGCCTGCGGGACCAGCCTGGAGGCCACGATCCTGATCGCCAACAAGATCGCGCTCGGCCAGGTCGACTGCGGCCTGGCCGGGGGCGTGGACACGGTCTCCGATGCGCCGATCGTCTATCCGCGCGAATACCAGCAGTTGTTGCTGGCGAGCTTCCGCGGCCGCTCGGCAGGCCAGCGGATTCGTCCCTGGCTGGGGCTGCGGCCGCGACACTTCAAGCCGGTCCTGCCCGGCGTCGTCGAGCCGAGGACCGGGCTGTCCATGGGCGAGAGCTGCGAGCAGATGGCTCGCGACTGGTCCATCCCCCGGGAGGACCAGGACTGGCTGGCCTACGAGAGCCACGCTCATGCCGCCGCCGCCTACGCCGAGGGCTTCTACAAGGACCTCGTCGTCCCGTTCGAGGGCCTCGATGCCGACAACAACATCCGCCGCGACACCACCGTCGAGAAGCTGGCAACGCTGCGGCCGGCTTTCGCGAAGGAGGGGACGCTGACCGCGGGCAACAGCACACCGATGACCGACGGCGCCTCGGCCGTGCTGCTGGCAAGCGAGGACTGGGCACGGGCCCGCGGCCTGCCCGTTCAGGCCTACCTGAGCTTCGGCAAGGTTGCGGCCGTCAACTTCATGGGCGCAGAAGGGCTGCTGATGGCACCCGCCTATGCGGTGCCGCGGATGCTGGCCGACGCCGGCATCGGGCTGCAGGATTTCGACTTCTACGAGATCCACGAGGCCTTTGCCGCACAGGTGTTGTGCACGCTGAAGGCCTGGGAATCGCCGGACTTCTGCCGGGACCGGCTCGGACTCGAGGGGCCGCTGGGTTCGATCGACAGGTCGAAGCTGAACGTCAAGGGCAGCTCACTGGCGGTCGGCCATCCCTTCGCTGCGACCGGGACGCGGATCGTCGCCACGCTCGCCAAGCTGCTTGCAGAGCGGGGCGCCGGCCGCGGGCTGATCTCGATCTGCACCGCCGGCGGGATGGGCGTCACGGCCATACTGGAACGTTGATCGGTGCTTTAAGCGGTGCCTGGCACCTCTCAGGATTCGAACCATGAAAACCAAGAAAGAAATCGTCGACAACTGGCTGCCCCGCTACACGGGCACCGCGCTGAAGGATTTCGGCAAGCACATCCTGCTGACGAACTTCGGCAACTACCTCGACATCTTCGCCAAGCTCACCGGCGCCACCGTGGTTGGCCGCGACCGGTCGATGCCCAATGCCACCGCCGATGGCATCACCATGATCATGTTCGGCATGGGCAGCGCTAACGCGGCCACCGTCATGGACCTGCTGTCGGCGACCAAGCCCAAGGCGGTGCTGCTGCTCGGCAAGTGCGGCGGGCTCAAGCGCAAGAACCGCATCGGCGACCTGGTGCTGCCGATCGCGGCGATCCGCGGCGACGGCGCCTCGAATGATTACCTGCTGCCGGAAGTCCCCGCCCTGCCGGCGTTTTCCCTGCAGCGCGCGGTCTCGACCGTGATCCGCGACCTCGAGCAGGACTACTGGACGGGCACCGTCTACACCACCAACCGGCGGGTCTGGGAACACGACGCCGTGTTCAAGCAGTACCTGCGCAAGACCCGCTCGATGGCCATCGACATGGAAACCGCGACGATCTTCGCCGCCGGCTTTGCCAACTCGATTCCGTCGGGTGCGCTGCTGCTGGTCAGCGACCAGCCCATGGTGCCCGAGGGCGTGAAGACCGCCGCGTCGGACCAGAAGGTGACCCAGCAGTTCGTGGAACGGCACATCGAAATCGGCATCGAGGCGCTGCGGCTGATCCGCCGCCACGGCAAGAGCGTCAAGCACCTGCGCTTCGACTAAAAAGAGGACTGTCCCCCTTTTTGTCAGCTTCCCCTGCCCACCTCACTTGCCATTAGTTTCATTTGAAACTAAATTGACGGGATCCGGCATCTCGGGGATCCGCGCATGAAACGCTACATCAGCTACTCCCGCGTCGAAGGCGACGCGTCGCGCCAGGCGCATTGCGACCTGCCGCCGGGCACCTACGAACGCGAGATGAGCAAGGAGGGCTTCTTTGGCCCGGCCGCGTTCTTCCACCACCGCCACCCACCGACAGGCTGGACCGATTTCGCCGGCCCCCTGCGGCCACGCGCCTTCGACCTGACGAAGCTCGACGCGGTCGCAGCCTCGCCCTGGGCGGCCGACGAGGTCCTCTACAACGCCCACTGCCGGCTGCGCAGCTGGCGCACGGACGGGAAGATGGACCACCTCGCCCGCAATGCCGACGGGGATGAGCTGCTGTTCGTCCACCAGGGCCGCGGCGAGCTGTTCTGCGACTTCGGCCACCTGTCCTTCGAGGCCGGCGACTACATCGTCCTGCCCCGCGGCACCATGTGGCGCCTCGAATGCGCCGAGCCGGTCATGGCGCTCATGATCGAGGCGACCAACGCTTCCTACATGCTCCCCGACAAGGGGCTGGTCGGAAACCACGCCATCTTCGACGCCGCGATGCTCGACACGCCGCGCCTGGACGAGGCCTTTCGCGCGCAGCAGGACGAGAAATCCTGGCGGGTGGCCATCAAGCGTCGCAATGAAATCTCGACAGCGACCTATCCGTTCAACCCGCTGGACGCCGTCGGCTGGCACGGCGAGCTTTCGGTCTGCCGGATCAACGTCCGCGACATCCGGCCGCTGATGAGCCACCGCTATCACCTGCCGCCGTCGGCCCATACGACCTTCCTGGCCGGACGCTTCGTCGTCTGCACCTTCGCGCCGCGACCCTTCGAGTCGGATCCCGGCGCGCTGAAGGTGCCGTTCTTCCACAACAACGACGACTACGAGGAAGTCATCTTCTACCATGCAGGCGATTTCTTCAGCCGCGACAACATCCACCCGGGAATGCTGACCTTTCACCCGTCGGGCTTCACGCATGGCCCGCACCCGAAGGCGCTGTCGCGGATGCTGGAGCAGACCAAACCCGCCACCGACGAGTACGCTGTCATGATCGATACCCGCGACGCGCTCGAGGTCGGCAGCGCGGCCGGCAGCGTCGAGTGGGGCGGCTACGTGAACAGCTGGAAGGGGAGCGGCAAGTGAAGCTGGCGACAATCCATGACGGAACACGGGACGGCCGGCTGGCCGTGGTCAGCGGCGACCTCACCCGGGCCGCCTACGCCGACGGCATTGCCGGCACGATGCAGGGGGCGCTCGACGACTGGCAGGCGCTGTCGCCGAAGCTGGCCGCGCTGGCCGGGCAACTCGAGGCCGGCGCTGTGCCCGGTGCCTTCGCCTTCGACCCGGCCGCGACGATGGCGCCATTGCCGCGCTCGCATCACTGGGTGGACGGCAGCGCCTACGTCAACCACGTCGAACTGGTCCGCAAGGCCCGTGGCGCCGAGATGCCGGCAACCTTCTGGACCGATCCGCTGGTCTACCAGGGCGGCTCGGACGATTTCCTGGGCGCGACCCAGGATGCGCCGTTCGTGAACGAGGACTGGGGCATCGACCTCGAAGGCGAGGTGGCGGTCGTCACCGACGACGTGGCCATGTCCACCGGCCCGCAGGCGGCGCGCGAGCACATCAAGCTGGTCATGCTGGTCAACGACTGGTCGCTCAGGAACCTGATCCCCGGCGAGCTGGCCAAGGGCTTCGGCTTCTACCAGTCGAAGCCCGCGACCGCGTTCTCGCCGGTCGCGGTGACGCCGGACGAACTCGGCGAGGCCTGGGACGGCGGCAAGGTCCATCTGCCGCTGGTCGTACACCTCAACGGCAAGCTACTGGGTCGACCCGACGCCGGCGTGGACATGACCTTCGATTTTGGCCAGCTGATCGCGCACGTGACCAAGACCCGCCGCCTCGGCGCGGGCGCCATCGTCGGCTCCGGAACCATCTCGAACTACGACCGCTCGCTAGGCTCCTGCTGCCTGGCCGAGGTCCGGATGCTGGAAACCGTGGCCCACGGCAAGCCGTCCACCCCGTTCATGTCCTTCGGCGACCGCGTCCGCATCGAGATGCTCGACTCGCGGGGCAAGTCGATCTTCGGCGTGATCGACCAGCGGGTCGTCAGGTCGTCCTGAATACCGCACAATAGGCGCTTCGCAGCGCTTGCCGCGTGACGGTGCCACGCCCGGTCCGGGATGAGCGGCGACCGCCTGTCTGGCTTGCTCGGGGTCGCGCCATGGGAACCAACATCGAATTCATCGCCGCCGACGGCCATGTGCTGTCGGCCTACGAAGCCCGCCCGGGGGGCGAGCCGCGTGGCGGGATGGTCGTCATCCAGGAAATCTTCGGCGTCACCGCACATGTCCGCGACGTCGTCGACAGCTTCGCCACAGCCGGCTACCACGCGACGGCGCCGGCATTTTTCGACCGCCTGCAGCCGGACGTCATGCTGCCCTACACCGACATCGAGGGCGGGCGCGGCTACGTTCAGCGCCTCAGCCGCGAGAACATCGTCGCCGACGTGGCCGGTGCCGTGATGCACCTGGCCGGCTCGGGGCGCGTCGGCGTGGTGGGCTACTGCTGGGGCGGCGCGGTCGCCTGGATCGCGGCGGCGACCGCGCCGGTCTCGGCGGCGGTGTCCTACTATGGCGCGCGCATCCCGCAGTACCTCGACCTGAAACCCGCGTGCCCGATGCAGTTTCATTACGGCGAACGCGACGCCAACATCCCGCCTGAGGCCATCGAGCAGGTTCGCCAGGCGCTGCCCTCGGGCGAATTCCACCTCTATCCGGCCGGGCACGGTTTCAACTGCACCGACCGCGCTGATTACCACGCCGCCAGCGCGCAACTCGCCTTCGAACGCAGCCTCGCGTTCCTGGGCAAGCACGTCGGCTGAACATCACGGAGTCTCATCATGAATCTCAAGGACCAGACACTTTTCCGCCAGCAGTGCTACGTCGATGGCGCCTGGATCGACGCGCCGGGTGGCGCTGCGATCGACGTCAGGAATCCTGCGTCCGGCGAGAAGCTGGGCACGGTGCCCAGGCTCGGGGCAGCCGAGACCGAGGCGGCGGTCGCCGCCGCGCATGCCGCATTTCCCGTGTGGGCGGCGAAGACTGCGAAGGAACGTGCCGTCATCCTTCGCCGGTGGTACGAACTGATCGTCGCCCACGGCGACGACATCGGCACCATGATGACCGCCGAGCAGGGCAAGCCGCTGGCCGAGGCGCGTGGCGAGGTCATTTATGCTGCCTCCTTCGTCGAGTGGTTTGCCGAGGAAGCCAAGCGACTCTACGGCGATATCATCCCGGGTCACCAGGCCGACAAGCGCCTGCTCGTGCTGCGCCAGCCGGTCGGGGTCGTCGCCGCCATCACGCCGTGGAACTTCCCTGCGGCGATGATCACGCGCAAGGTCGCGCCGGCGTTGGCCGCCGGTTGCACCGTGGTGTGCAAGCCCGCCAGCCAGACGCCCTTCACCGCTCTGGCGCTCGCCGAGCTCGCCGATCGCGCCGGCATCCCGAAGGGCGTGTTCAACGTCGTGACCGGCTCGGCCAGCGCCATCGGCGGCGTGCTGACCTCCGACTCGCGCGTGCGCAAGCTGTCGTTCACCGGTTCGACGGAGATCGGCAAGCAGCTGATGGCGCAGTGCGCTGGCACCATGAAGAAGGTGTCGCTGGAACTCGGCGGCAACGCGCCGTTCATCGTCTTCGACGACGCCGACCTGGATGCGGCGGTCGCCGGCGCCATCGCCAGCAAGTATCGCAATACCGGCCAGACCTGCGTCTGCGCCAACCGCCTGCTGGTGCAGGCCGGCGTATACGAGGCCTTTACCGTGAAGCTGGTCGAGGCGGTGCGCAAGCTCGCCGTCGGCGACGGTCTCAAGGGCGCCACCGACCAGGGCCCGCTGATCGACGAGTCGGCGCTGGCCAAGGTCGAGGAGCACGTGGCGGACGCCGTCGCCAAGGGGGCGAAGGTCGCCACTGGCGGCAAGCGCCACGCCCTGGGCGGGACTTTTTACGAACCGACGGTGCTGACCTACGTCACGCCGGAGATGAAGGTCGCCGGCGAGGAAACCTTTGGTCCCGTCGCGCCGCTGTTTCGCTTCGAGAGCGAGGCCGAGGCCATCCGCATGGCCAACGACACCGTCTTCGGCCTGGCGTCCTATTTCTACACGCGCGACTTGGCACGGTCCTGGCGCGTCTCCGAGGCCCTGGAATACGGCATCGTCGGTGTGAACACGGGACTGATCTCGACGGAAGTCGCGCCCTTCGGCGGCGTGAAGGAATCCGGCATGGGTCGCGAAGGCTCCAAGTACGGCCTGCTCGACTTCACGGAGATCAAGTACGTGTGCGTCGGCGGGGTGCAGTGACGGGGGCGGAACCCGCGCCCTCGAACCGGCTGCTGCTGGGGCTGCTGGCGGCCATCACGGCCGCCGGCCCGATCACGATGAACATCTACCTGCCCGCGCTACCGCGCGTGCAGGCGTACTTCGGCACGTCGGTCGCCGAGGTGAACCTGACCGTCAGCCTGCCGCTGATCGCCTTCGCGATCGGCGTCTTCGTCTACGGGCCGGTTTCCGACCGCTTCGGCCGCCGTCCGGTGATCCTGGGAGGCCAGCTGGTGTTCGCCCTCGGCAACCTGCTGTGCCTGTTCTCGCCGTCCTTCGGGATGTTGCTGGCCGGCCGCGTGGTACAGGCGCTCGGCACCTCCGCCGGCCTGGTGGTGGCCCGCGCCATGCTGGGCGATCTTTACGGACGCGAGAAGATGGCACGCATGCTGGCCTACCTGACCATGATCATCGTCATCGGGCCGACCGTGTCGCCGCTCATCGGCGGCATCGTCACCGAGGCATTCGGCTGGCACGCGTTGTTCGGCTTGTTGCTCGCGACGAACTTCGTGATCCTCGCGGTCGTCTGGCGCTTTCTTCCCGAGACGCGATCCGACGCTGACCGGCGCCAGGGCGCATCGGGGCTGGCCAGGATGTCGCTCGCGGTGGTCCGGCAGCCGACCTTCCTCGGCCTCGCGCTCCAGTCGGGGATGATTTACGCAGTCTTCCTCACTTTCATCTCCATCGTTCCGTACGTGATGGTCAAGCTCGGCCACAGCTCGACCGAGTACGGCCTCTGGTACCTGGCCGTGGCCATCGGCTATTTCCTCGGCAACTGGGTGGTCACGCGCTTCGCGACGCGAGTCGGCCTGCGCCGGTTGATCGAAATGGGCATGACCATCCAGCTTGCAAGCGCCGTCGGCGGTGCGGGACTGGTCCTGGCCGGCTTGTGGCAGCCCGCCGCCTTGTTCCTCCCGATGGGCGTGCTCGGCTTCGGCCAGGGACTCGCCCTGCCAAACATCACCGCCAGCGCGGTGGCGCTCGCACCCCGCACCCCGGGGGCGGCGTCGAGCATGCTCAGCTTCTCCCAGCAGATGATCGGCGCGATCGCGGTCCAGGGCATGGCCGTCTTCGCGACCACCACGCCGGTACCCATCTACGTCTTTATTGTCATTGCCTCGCTGGCGGCCTGGGCATCGCTGTTCGTGCTGCCGCGCGCGCTGGATACAGGCGGATCCGACTCGCAGCATGACTGAAGCGGCTCAGGCGTTATCATGGAGTTCAACCTTGCACTCCAGCGGAGGGCGGCTCCTATGCTCGGACGGTTCCTCGAGGTCAGCGTACACGCGCCGGACATCCTGGAGTCCCTCGCCTTCTACGAGAGCCTGGGTTTCACGCAGGCGCCGGTCGGCGAGACGTGGAGCCATCCCTACGCAGTGGTGACTGACGGCCGCCTGTTCATCGGCCTGCACCAGTACGAGTTCCCGTCGCCGTCGCTGACCTACGTCCAGCCCGACCTGGAACGGCATCTCGAGGGGTTGGAGCGACTGGGAATCGAACTGGTCTTCCGCCGCGTCGGCGCGGATGTCTTCAACGAGGCCGGATTTGCGGATCCCAACGGGCAGATGATCGCCCTGCTCGAGGCACGCACCTACTCGCCGCCGGATCGCGCCGGGCACCAGACCTCGCGACTCGGTTGGTTCGAGGAATTTGCGCTGCCGGTCCGCGACCTCGCGGCATCGGCCGGCTTCTGGGAAAAGCTCGACTTCGTTCCGGTCGAGGAAGGCGACGAGCCCTACCCGCACATCGGGTTCACCAGCGACACCTTGAATGTCTCGCTGCTGCGAACGAGCGCGCTGGAGAGGCCGGCGCTGGTGTTCGCGGAAGCCGACATGCCCGATCGAATCCAGCGCCTCGGCGAGAGCGGGTTCGAGTTCTCTCGGGACCTGCCGCGGATGCTCGACCCGGAAGGAAACGCGCTGCTCGAAGCGCCCGAAGGAACGCTGTTGCTGCTGACGACCGGATAGGATTAGGTGTCCGGTGCCAGGCACTTACCTGTCCCCGAATGGGGACAGGTAAGTGCCTGGCACCGGGGTATTACACGGCCCTTGAGAAGCGCGGTGTCTCCGACTGCTGGTGGCCCGGCAGGTAGGCGTCGAAGCACATCGCGACGTTGCGCATCAGCAGGCGGCCGATCGGCGTCAGCTCGAAGCCCCGCTCACGCATGACCAGCAGGCCGTCAGCAACCAGCGGCGGCAGCGCCGCGAGTTCGCGCGCGAAGTAGTCTTCGAAGCGCACGGCCCAGGCGCTGTCGACCTCTGCGAAATCCACGCGCGCGCGGCACATGATCGACTGGATCACCGCCCGCCGCAGCCGGTCGTCGTCGTTGAGCTCGAGGCCGCGGTGCACGGCGAGGTGGCCCGCGTCGATGGCCTGGTAGTAGTCGTGCAGCGTCTTGTAGTTCTGCGCATAGGTATCGCCAAGCTTGCCGATCGAGCTGACCCCGAGGGCAACGAGATCGCAGTCGGCGTGCGTCGAATAACCCTGGAAATTCCGGTGCAGCGTGCCCTCTCGCAGCGCGACCGCCAGCTCGTCGTCGGGCAGCGCAAAGTGGTCCATGCCAATGTAGACATAGCCCGCCGTCGTCAGCTTCTCCATGGTCAGGCCCAGCAACGCGAGCTTCTCGGCGCCGCTCGGCAGGTCCTCGGCGTGGATGCGCTTCTGCGGCTTGAACATGTGCGGCAGGTGCGCGTAGCTGTACACGGCCAGGCGGTCGGGCTTGGCGTCGATGACGATGTCGAGCGTGCGCTCGAAGCGCTTGCGATCCTGCTTCGGCAGGCCGTAGATCAGGTCCACGCTCACCGACTTGTAGCCTGCGGCACGGGCCCGGTCCATCAACGCGAAGGTCTGCTCGGGCGACTGCACGCGATTCACCGCGACCTGCACTTCCGGATCGAAATCCTGGATGCCCAGGCTCATGCGGTTGACGCCTGCACGCGCCAGCAGGTCGATCGTGTCCGGCTCGCAGGTTCGCGGGTCGATCTCGATGGAGAACTCCCGCTCGTTGTCCTTGCGCAGGTTGAAGTGCCAGTCGAGCTTCTTGAGCAGGTCCTCGAGCTGCCAGGGATTCAGGAAGGTGGGTGTGCCGCCACCGAAATGCAGCTGGTCGACGACACGCTCGCGATCGAACAATTCGGCTTGCAGCTCGATCTCGCGGTACAGGCGCGTGAGATAATTCTCAGCCTGCTCGCGGCTGCGCGTGATGACCTTGGTGCAACCGCAGTAGAAGCAGGGGCTGGCGCAGAACGGCACATGCACGTAGAGCGACAGCGGCGCCGGCGGCGTCGCGCCATTGGTGGCGGCCGCCGCGGCGCGATACTCGGCCTCGCGGAAACCGTCGTGGAACTGGACGGCCGTCGGGTAGGACGTGTAGCGCGGGCCGGGCCGGTCGTAGCGGCGGACGAGGTCGGCGTCGAATCTGACCGAGGGTTCCATGTGGGTCACCATTGCTCGTGGGTTCTGTTTCGGGGGCTAAGCTAATCGCCTGGTGGACACTTTGACAGCAGCACAACTACTAACCCGTGACCACCAGGCGGATAACCGGAGACGCCCTTGGGCGCCGCTGGCCTCAATCCTGGCGATGGCAGCCCTGGCCCCGCCGGCGCAAGCCCTGCCCTGGCCCGCCTGCAACGGCCCGGAGATTTTCCCGCCGACCGCCGGCGCCCAGGAGCCGCCCGTCTACCCCGAGTCGGCCCGCCTGGCAGGCGCCGAGGGTTTCGTCGACGTCTCTTTCGTGGTGCTGCGGGACGGCCAGGTCGGCTGGCCCAGGGTCCTCCGCGCCGAGCCCTCGGGGTTCTTCGAGGCAGCGGCGATTGATGCGGTGCGCGACTGGCGCTACCGGCCCGCACTCGCCGGCGGTGTCCCCGCCGAGTGCGCGCTGCGCACGCGCTTGCGCTTCACCCTGTCGGACTCCGTCGCGGCGCGTCTGCGTGACGTTCCGGGGCCGGCCAACGACGGTGGTCAGCCGGCGCCGGTCTACCCCGACCAGGCCCGTATCGAGGGCCTCGAGGGGTATGTCGAGGTGTCCTTCGAGGTGGCGCCCGACGGCGCCGTAACGCGCGCAGAGGTCACCACGGCCATGCCGCGCGGCGAGTTCGAGCGCGCCGCGCTGGTGGCGGTGCGCAAGTGGCGCTTTCCCGTACAGCCGGGCGAGACGCGGACGCTCAACCGGCGCTTCGAATTCTCCCTGCCGGACAGTTACCCGCACGACCCGGCCACCACGCTGTTGGCCGCCGCACCGCTGCCGCGGGAGGCCTGCGAGCGAAGCCTTTCGGGCCGCGTGAAGCTCGAGGTGGACACCGACGCCGATGGGCGCGTCACCAAGGCCCGGGTCCTGGAAGCCGTGCCACCGGGACTGTTCAACGAGACCGCGCTGGCCGTGGCGCGCAATTCCCGAATGGCGCCGGCTTACCTCGGTGGCGTGCCGGTGGCGGCCACCGCACTGCTGACGCTGCGTTTCGAGCCCGACGAGGCCCACTGCGGCGCAGGCCGCCGGGACGACGACGGGCGGCTGCCGTCCCGGAGTGCCCCGCAGCCGCGGGTCTCGGCCACCGGCGGGAAGTAATCGGCCCGCCTTACTCCAGGAAGCGCCGCAGCGCCTCGATCGCGGCGCCCGCGTTCATGCCGGCATGGATCACCAGCGCCATCAGCACGCCGATGTAGGCCGTCGACAGCAGGGTGACCAGGTAACCGCAAAGCAGGACGACGCCATCGCGCTCGGCCATGCCCAGTGCCAGCAGCATGATGGCAATGCCCGGCAGGGTGTTGGCGAACGGCACCAGCGGCAGCGGCGCCATCAACAGCAGGACCGACAGCAGCAGCAGCCCGCCGTTGAGGACGTTGATCGCCGGGGACCCCGTCAGCCCCAGCATCCGTGGCCGAATGAGGTGCTCGACCCGCTCCGCCCAGCGCGAGAATCGCGTCAACACGTCCTGCACGGTCGCCGATGGCAGCGCGTGGTCGAGCAGGCGCTCGGGCAGCCAGGGAACCCGGTTCATCGTCACCGCAAACCCGATCAGCAGCATCGGCAGCCCGAGCGCCGTGCTCATGAAAGGCAGCGACACCGGCAGCAGGAAGGGCGCCGCCAGCACCGCGCAGAACACCAGCAGCCCCTGCTCGCCGATATAGCCGAGCAGTTCGCGCAGCGTCACCCTGTGGCCCCGCACGGCGGCGGCGGTATCGGCCAGCGCGGTGGAAAGGCGCTTTTCCGGGTTGCGAAATTGGACGGCAGTCATCGTCTGCCCCTGTTTGAGGGCTCCGATTCTACGCGCCAGCGCCGATCCTGCGGGCCGACAGGCGGTAGCCGACCTGAATGTCCTCCCGTACCCGCAAGGCTCCCAGAGCCACGCTGAACGGTGATAACCCTAGTGCGGCGTGCGTCACCGTGAAGCTTCCGCTGGCGGTCAGCGTGTCGCCGTCCAGTTCCAGCTTGACCGGCACCACGATGTCGCGCTGGCGGCCGGCGATGCTTACACGCGTCGTGACCCTGAAGTCGGGGGACTCGCCGTCGATCGCAAGGCTTTCGAGCAGCACCGCCGGGAAGTGGGCGGCGTCCAGCAGCGATGCGCCCAGCATGTTGGCACGGGTTCCCTCGCGGTCAGGCTCGTTCAGCGTGCCGGGAAACTCCCCGCCCGCCGCCTCTCGGCGCGCCTGGTCGTCGACGATCAGGCTTCCGAGCGGCAGCTCGAGTGTCAGCGTCGTTGCTGCCAGCGGCCGGCGTAGTTCAATTTGCCCGGTGAGCCCAGTCGAGGCGATTACATGGTTGTGGCCAAGCTCCGCCAGCGGCCCGTCCCGGTAGACCCTCACGGTCACGTCCGAGTCCAAGACTTCGTAGAGAGTGCCCGCCGCGGCAACCGGCCGGGTCGCCTCCGGCACCGGCGGTCCGGCGGCCGGCCTGGGCGGCGCGGCGCAGCTCACCAGTCCAGCAAGCAGGACGGTGGCAAGGAGCTCGGGCCGGGGCGGACGATCCAACATGGCCGGAGGATCGCGGCTGCGCGACGTGGACGCAAGGACCACGGAGGAAACAGCTAGACTTCCCCTAAGGCAACATCGGTATTGCGCCCTGGAGGAACGATGCCACTGTCGAACTCAACCAATCGCTACGGACTCGTAGCGCAGCTGCTGCACTGGTCCGTCGTCCTCCTGCTGATCGTGCAATTCCTGCTGGCCGAAGCCGCGGACGAGCTCCCGCTGGGCATCGAAAAGCTTGCAATGCTGGCCCGTCACAAGTCCGTAGGAATCACGATCCTGGGAGTCGCCTTCCTGCGCCTGGCCTGGCGGCTCATCGACCGGCCTCCGGCGCTGCCGCCGATGCCGGCCTGGCAGCGGGTGGCGGCAGCCGCGACGCACTGGGGCATGTATGCAATCCTGTTCGCCATGCCGCTTTCCGGCTGGATGATGTCCTCCGCGGCGAATTACCCGGTCAGTTGGTTCGGCTGGGTCCAGCTACCCGACCTCGTCATGCCCTCGGAGTCGCTGGAGGAAATCTTGCACGAGATCCATGAGGTTCTGGCGGGGACGCTGCTGTTCCTGGTCGGCCTGCATGTGCTCGCCGCGCTCAAGCACCAGTTCGTCGATCGCGACGGGCTGATCTCGAGGATGCTGCCGTGGGGCGGACGAGACTGAGCCGCGTCATCACCGGGCTCTGCCTCGCGCTTGCCGCGGGCCAGCCCTCCGGCGCGGGAAGCTGGCGCGCCGACCCGTCCGCCGGTGGACTGACGTTCGAGGCGACACAGGCCGGTGCGCGGTTCACCGGCCGCTTCGTGCAATTTGCCGCCGACATTGCATTCGACCCGGCCGCGCCCGACGACTGCAGCTTCGACGTAACGATAACCACGGCGTCCGCGCAGACCGACGAGTCGCAACGCGATGGGCTGTTGAAGGGTCAGGATTTCTTCTGGGTCGAACGTTACCCAGCCGCCGCCTACCGCGGCAGTGGGTGCGAACGCACGGCGACGGGCTTCGAGCTTGACGGCGAGCTGACGCTGCGCGGCGTGACACGACCGGTGAAGCTCGGGTTCAACTTCCAGCCCGGACCCGGCGGGGGCCGGCTGACCGGGGCGGCAACGCTCCATCGCCTGGACTTCGGCGTCGGGCAGGGTGAGTGGGCCCGCACCGAATGGGTCGGCGACGACGTGACCGTGCGCTTCGAGCTGCGGCTCTCACCCTGACGCAGCGAGTCAACGGCTGCGGAGCCACCCCGTGATGCTGTAACGACCGCCACCGGCGTAGCTGGCGACCTGCGTCACCAGATGCAGCGTCGGAACGCGCATCAGGTTCAGGGCGTTGAAGGCGGGCGCGAACGCCTCGTGAAGATGCCCGTGCTCGTCGGGAAACGCCAGCAGTCCGCCCCAGTCCGTACGCCATCCCGGCGTGAAATTGAAGACGTAGGCCGCGTGGCGGTTCTTGCCCTCGACGGCGTCGTCGTGTGCGGTCAGGAAGTCGCCTTTGCGATAGAGCGTTGCCTGCGCATCCGCATAGGCGATCTCCGGCACGCCCGTGACCGCGCGGGCAAAGTCCAGGAACGTTGGCGAGTTGATGAACTCGTAGAAGCGCATCAGGAAAAGCTCGCGATGCATGCCGGCGATGTAGTGATCGTCGAGACGGAAGTTGGAGTACCTATACGCAAAGCCGGCAGTCGCGGCACGGTCAATGCTGGCGGCCACCGCGGCCCGGGCCACCGGGTCGAGTTCCTCCAGTGAGCTTACGTCGAGGTTCCTATCACCCGCCTCATCGCGCAACGCGAAGCCCCATGGTGTCTCCTTGCTGAGCGCGGTGAAGACTCGCGTTGCCGACTCCGCCGCGAGAATGCGTGTGATGTGAACGCGCCCGAATCGCCGGAAGATGCCGCCGATCAGATTGGGGTCGACGTTCGCGTCGAGCCGGATTTCATCGACGCTCGCCCTGGCAGCCTGTTCCATCGCGGCCTCCATTAAGCCAAACCCGCAGCACTTCCCGTTGGCGGGACCGCAGCGGGAATGCCCCATCTTGCCATCGTTCGCGGGAGTCGACTACGGCGCGCCTGGGAACCGGCCGGGACCGAGTTCCTGCAATCGCCCCAACAAAGCCACCGGATCGCGTCTAGGATGCTGGTCGTGAGCCTGTACCGACATCACGTCTTTCCCTGGGTGCTCGAGGCGGTAATGAACCAGCGGGTGTTCAAACGCCTGAGGCGCGAGGTTCTCTCGCCGGCCACAGGCCGCGTGCTCGAAATCGGTTTCGGGACAGGAATCAACCTCAGTTACTACCCCGACGGAACGCGGAAGATCGTCGGCGTGGACAGCAATCCCGGCGTCGCGTCCATCGCACGCCGGCGCGCCGCCGAGACAGGCATTGACGTCGAGCACCACCAGCTGTCCGCCGAGCAACTGCCCTTCGACGCCGCCAGCTTCGACACCGTGGTGAGCACGTTTACGCTGTGCAGCATCCCCGACGTGCAGCAGGCGCTTGCCGAGGTCCGCAGGGTGCTGCGTCCTGGCGGCGAGTTCGTGTTTCTCGAGCACGGCCTGAGCCCGGACCCGCCGGTCGCGCGCTGGCAGCGGCGCATCAACCCGGTGTGGATGGTCGTCGGCGACGGCTGCCACCTGGACCGCGACACCACGGATGAAGTCCGGCGTTCAGGCCTCGAGATCGAGCGGGTGCGGAATTTCTACCTGCCGAAGTCGCTCAAGTTCGCCGGCTACATGTACCTGGGAGCCGCAACGAAGTCGTAGGAGGTGCCAGGCACGTGCCTGGCACCTCCTAATGTCCTGCCGCAGCAAGCAACTTGTCGATCATCGACTCGGCCTGCCCCCGGTAGGATCCGCCGAAGAGGTTCAGGTGATTGAGCACGTGGTAGAGGTTGTACAGGTCGCGCCGCGTGCCCGCCGCCTGGTCCAGCGGCCAGCTCGCCACATAGGCTGAGTGGAAACGGGGACCGAAGCCGCCGAACAGCCGCGTCATCGCGATGTCGGCCTCGCGGTCGCCGTAGTAGACGGCCGGATCGTAGATGACCGGCATTCCCGAGGCATCTGCACCCCAGTTGCCAGCCCAGAGGTCGCCATGCAGCAGCGACGGCGCGGGCCGGTAGGTGGCGAAGAACACGCCGAGAAGGTCGAGCAGCTGCCGGCCACGCTCCTGCAGCCGGCCGCCGTGGCCGTTGCGCGCCGCGAGATCGAGCTGGAAACCGATCCGGGCCCCGCGCAGGAATGCAACCCAGTCACCGCTCCAGCCGTTCGGCTGCGGTGTGCTACCGATGTAGTTGTCGTGGTCGAAGCCGAAGCGGTCGGCCCGGTTCCTGTGCAGCGCGGCCAGCTGCTCGCCCAGGCGCTCCTCCACCGCCGGGGAGGCCGGGCGGAAATCGATCCACTCCAGTACCAGGAAGGAGCCGCCCTCGCAGGCCCCCAGGGCCAGCGGCGCCGGAACGCGCAGGGCACCGGTGGCACGCAGTGCCTCGAGGCCGTCACGCTCGGCCTCGAGCGTCCCGAGCCGGCCGGGGCCGGCTTCCTTGACGAACACCGGCCCCGTCGCAGTTTCCCAGCGCCAGCAACGACCGATACAGCCGCCGTGGACTTCCGCAGCCGGGGCCCCATCGACCTTGCGGCCCAGCGCGGAACCGAGCGTGACGGCCAGCGCCGCCGCGCTCGTGACCATCAGCCCAGCGCCTTGGCGAGCCGCCTGGCCTGCCTGGCCAGCATCGGGCCGAAACGGGCACGCTCGTAGAAAGATTCCAGCGCCGGGACGTCGGGCGGCCTGCGCCGCAGGTCGTCGTGCGTGAAGGCCAGCGGCATGTCGCAGGCGATGCGCGTCAGGCGCTGGGCGAGGTAGGCCGCGTCCCGATGCTCGTGCAGCCGCCCCGGCAGCTTCGTTGCGCCGCGGATGGGCAGGGACGCGACCTCGTCGAGATTGTCGTAGAGGTGGTCCAGCGACTCGAAGACCTTCAGCAGGGCGGCGGCCGTCTTGGGCCCGACGCCCGGGACGCCCGGTATGTTGTCCACGCTATCGCCGGTCAGCGCCAGGTAGTCCGCCATGCGCTCGGGCAGGACGCCGAAATGACCCGCGATGTCGCCGTAGGCAAAGCGCCGGTCGCCGGCGAAGTCCCAGAACTCGTCGCCCTCGCGGATCAGCTGCGCCAGGTCCTTGTCGCGCGTGACCAGGACACTCGGGCGGCCCTCGGCGCGCATGCGCGCCGAGATCGCGCCGATGATGTCGTCGGCCTCATAGACGCCATCGGCGTACTCGGCAAGACCCATCAACCGGCAGAACTCGCGGCACAGGCCGAACTGCTGCTTGAGATCCTCCGGCGCGGGCTCGCGGTTGGCCTTGTAGGCCGGGTAGATCTCGTTCCTGAAAGAGCTCGACAGGCTCTCGTCGAAGGCGACCGCGACGTGGCTCGGCCGCGCCCGCTCCAGCAGGTCGCCCATGAAACGCGCGAAACCGTAGAGGGCGTTGACGGGCCGTCCGTCGCCGTCGGTCATCTCGGGCGTGACCGAGTAGTAGGCGCGGAAGACGAAGAAGCTGGCGTCGACGAGATGCAGCACGTCAGGAGCCGCTCACTGCATCCACCGCTGGATGCGGTCGTGCAGCGGGCTCGAACGCGGGAAATGTGCCAGGAGGTACTCCATCTGGTCGGCCAGCACGCGCCGGCCCTTCAGGTAAATGTACTCGGCGTAGGTCGGCGTGAAAGGCACGGCCAGCAGCTGCATCTTTGCCTGTTCCGGCGTCCGCGACGCCTTGGCATTGTTGCAGCGTCGGCAGGCTGCCACGACGTTGTTCCAGACGTCGCGACCCCCCTGGTAGACGGGCCGGACGTGGTCGCGCGACAGCAGTGACGGCGGGAACCGGTCGCCGCAGTACATGCACAGGTAGGCATCGCGCTTGAACAGGGTCTCGTTGTTCAGTGGCGGCACGTAGTCGTCCCGCAGGCTACCCGGATTGGACGAGCGCCCCACGGTGGCCAGCATCGAGCTGACTTCGATGACGGTCTGGGAGCCGGTGCGGGCGTTGGTGCCCCCGTGCAACGCGTACAGGACGCTGCCGAAGGCATAGGAGACCTGGCCGAGGCAATACAACCTGACTGCCTCGCGATAGTCGACCCACTCGAGGGGCATGCCCGAGGCGTCGGTCCGCAGTACCTGCTGGGACAGGTTCTGCCGGCCGACCGGTCGCACTTCCAGCGAATCCAGCCATTGCTGGTCCGCCAGGCTCAACTTCGAAGGCTTGGACAACATGTCTCGCGTCTCGTGACCGCCACAACTCCCTTTCGCATGGCGCTGCAACAATACGGCACGGATGTGCTATGTTTCAATGCGTTTTGTGCGGTGTTTAGCGCGGCGCTGGGCCGGCAGCTGTCCGTACAGCCAACCCTTGAAAACCAGAAATTCCGGTGGCGGCAGCTGGTTAAGCCGTGTGCCCGGGTTTCTTGAGAGGAATCTTCGCAATGCCCATGACAATAGGCGTGCCGCGCGAGACTTTTGCCGGCGAGAAGCGTGTCGCCACCGTGCCCGAGGTGGTCGAGAAACTGATCAAGCTGGGCTTCAACGTCTGCGTGGAGACCGGCGCCGGGGCCGCCGCCAATTTCGGCGACGAGGCCTACCAGGCCGCCGGCGCCCGAATCGCGGGCAGCGCCGCGGAGCTCATGGACGGCTCCGACATCGTCTTCAAGGTGCGCGCCCCGACGGCGGAGGAGATCGCCGCGCTGAAGCCAGGCAGCACGCTGGTCAGCTTCGTCTGGCCGGCGCAGAACCCGGGGCTCATGCAGCAGCTGGCCGACCGCAAGCTGACCGTGCTCGCCATCGACTCCCTGCCGCGCCAGCTCTCCCGCGCCCAGAAGATGGACGCGCTCACCTCCATGGCCAGCATCAGCGGTTACCGCGCCGTGATCGAGGCCGCCAACGCCTTCGGCCGCTTCTTCAACGGCCAGATCACCGCGGCCGGCAAGATTCCGCCGGCCAAGGTCTTCATCGCCGGCGCCGGTGTCGCGGGTCTCGCCGCCATCGGCACGGCCGCCAACCTGGGCGCCATCGTGCGCGCCAACGACACGCGCGCCGAGGTCGCCGACCAGGTCGTGTCGCTGGGCGGCGAATTCGTCAAGGTCGACTACGAGGAAGAAGGCTCCGGCGGCGGCGGCTACGCCAAGGTGATGAGCGAGGGCTTCCAGAAAGCCCAGCGCGAGATGTACGCCCGGCAGGCCAAGGACGCGGACATCATCATCACGACCGCGCTCATTCCGGGCAAGCCGGCGCCGAAGCTCATCACCGCCGACATGGTGAAGAGCATGAAGCCGGGCAGCGTCGTCGTCGACATGGCGGCCGAGCAGGGTGGCAACTGCGAACTCACCGTTCCCGGCGAGGCCGTGGTGCGGCACGGCGTCACCATCATCGGCTACACCGATCTGGTCAGCCGTCTGGCCAAGCAGTCGTCGACCCTGTACTCGACCAACCTGCTGCGCGTGACCGAGGAACTGTGCAAGACCAAGGACGGCGTCCTCAACGTCAACATGGACGACGACGCCATCCGCGGCCTGACGGTCGTCAAGGACGGCGAGATCACCTGGCCGCCGCCGCCACTGCAGCTGCCCGCCGCGCCGCCGCAGGCAAAGCAGGCAGCAGCCGCGGCTGCACCTGCAAAGAAGTCCGGACACGGCCATGGCGCCGGCGAGCCCGCCTCGGCCAGGAGCCTGGCCGTCACTTTCGGCATCGGCGCCCTGCTGTTCTGGCTGGTCGGCAGCTTTGCGCCGGCATCCTTCCTCGCGCACTTCACGGTGTTCGTGCTGGCCTGCTTCATCGGCTACATGGTGATCTGGAACGTCACGCCTGCGCTGCACACGCCGCTGATGAGCGTGACCAACGCCATCTCGAGCATCATCGCGGTCGGCGCCCTGATCCAGATCGCGCCGCCCCTCGGTGACACGACACAGGCCCGGCCCGATACACTGATCCTCGGCCTGGCGGTCGCGGCACTGACGCTGACCGCGATCAACATGTTCGGCGGCTTCGCCGTCACCCGTCGCATGCTTGCGATGTTCCGGAAGTAAGGGAGCGCAGGCATGTCCGCAAACCTCATCACGGTGTCCTACATCGCGGCCACCATCCTGTTCATCCTGAGCCTGGGCGGCCTCTCGAACCCAGAGACCTCGCGACGTGGCAACCTGTTCGGCATCATCGGCATGACGATCGCCGTCCTGGCGACCACGCTTGGTCCGCGGGTCACCGCAGCTGGCATCCCTTGGATCGTCGGCTCGCTGCTGGTCGGCGGCTCCATCGGCCTGTACGCGGCGAAGAAAGTGCAGATGACGCAGATGCCGGAGCTGGTCGCGATCATGCACAGCCTCGTCGGCCTTGCCGCCTGCCTGGTCGGCTACGCGAGCTACGTCGATACCTCGATCGTCTTCACCGGCGCCGAGAAGACGATCCACGAGGTCGAGATCTACATCGGCATTCTCATCGGCGCGGTCACGTTCTCGGGTTCCGTGATCGCCTTCGGCAAGCTGTCCGGCAAGATCGGCGGCAAGCCGATGTTGTTGCCAGCCAGGCACTGGCTCAATCTGGCCGGGCTGCTCGCAGTGATCTGGTTCGGCGCGCAGTTCCTGGACGCGCACGACATCGAGACCGGCATGCTGCCGCTCGCGGTGATGACAGCCGTCGCGCTGCTCTTCGGAGTGCACATGGTGATGGCGATCGGCGGCGCGGACATGCCGGTCGTCGTTTCCATGCTCAACAGCTACTCCGGCTGGGCCGCGGCGGCGACCGGCTTCATGCTTTCCAACGATCTTCTGATCGTGACCGGTGCGCTGGTCGGCTCTTCGGGCGCGATCCTGTCGTACATCATGTGCCGTGCGATGAACCGCAACTTCATCAGCGTCATCGCCGGTGGCTTCGGCACGGGCGAGGGTGCGGCCCCGGCCGCGGCAGGCGCACAGCCGGCCGGCGAGGTGACCGCGATCAGCGCGATCGAGACAGCGGAGTTGCTGCGCGATGCCAGGAGCGTGATCATCGTGCCGGGCTACGGCATGGCGGTCGCCCAGGCTCAGCACACCGTGTACGAAATCACCAAGCTGTTGCGCGAAAAAGGCGTGAACGTCCGCTTCGGCATCCATCCGGTCGCGGGCCGCATGCCGGGACACATGAACGTGCTGCTCGCCGAGGCCAAGGTGCCCTACGATATCGTGTTCGAGATGGACGAGCTCAACGAGGACTTCCCGGATACCGACGTGTCGATGGTGATCGGCGCCAATGACATCGTGAACCCGGCGGCCGAGGACGATCCGACGAGCCCGATCGCCGGCATGCCGGTGCTGCAGGTCTGGAAGGCGAAGACCTCGGTCGTGATGAAGCGTTCGATGGCCTCGGGCTACGCGGGCGTCGACAATCCGCTGTTCTACAAGGAGAACAACCGGATGCTGTTCGGCGACGCGAAGAAGATGCTCGACGAGGTGTTCGTAGCGCTGAAGAGCTGACCAGAATTCCGGGACAGTTTACCGAATTCGGATTTAGGAGGTGCCAGGCACCGGAAGGTGCCTGGCACCCGGTCTTGCATGCGCTGCCTGGATTTCCCGGAATTTCAGAAGCTGGCGCGCAGGAACAGCTGGGGCCCGCCGGTCGAGTAGGCGAGCCGCCCGGAGTCGCCCGGCTTTGACCTCCTGACATCACCGTCGAGCTGCGTGTAGCCCAGGCCCGCCGCGATGTTCCGGTCGAACTGGAAGACGACGGCGGCATCGAGCTGGCCCAGCGAACCGCTCGCATTCGAGGCATTCACATGAACGTACTGGTACCGGGCTTCTCCGTACCAGCGCTCGGTAAACTTCACCGCGGCCTCGAGGCCGAGCTGTGGCGCCGGAAATGCGCGCTCCTCGGTTTCCTTCAGCCGCCTGGACGGGACGCCGACTTCGGCCATGAAGTCGATGCTGGTGACGCCGATCGAGCCAGCGATCTCCGCGCGGGACGAGCGCAGGAAAGAATAGGCGTAGGCCGCGGACCAGCTGCGAACCCGCAGCTTGCTGCGAACCTCGTCGCCCACGGCATAGAGGTTGTCGCCGAACAGGATGTCCTGGTCCGTCACCTTGCTGGCGCTGCGGTCCGACGGCAGGTAACTGAGCCCCAGGCGCAGGCGATGGCGCGGCCGCGGCCGCAGGACCACGTCCAGTCGTCCCGTCATCTCGTTGGCGTCGAGACCGAGGTCGCGCTCGCCGTCGAGGTTCGTTCCGGGCGTGCCATCGGACGCATCCAGGCGCAGGGTCGAGTCGGTCCACGAATAGCCGAGGCTGCCTGTGATGGCGACAGTCGCGTCGAATACGGGATCGAGTTCGGGTTGCCCGTAGCGGTCCTGCGCCCCGGCCGCGCCGGGAGCCGCCAACATCACCAGCAACACGACGGATTGTCTGCTCATTGACGGGGACTCTGCGCCGCGATACCAGCGGGACTTATCGCAGCCGCGGAACTCCGTGGAAAGACGCCTGTGTCGTCTATCGACGACAGCCGCGGCGGCGGTGCCAGGCACCTGAAAGTGCCTGGCACTCGTTTCTGCCTATTTCTTCGGCGCCTTGGCCGCGATCGGCGAGGCTTCCTTCAGGGAAGCCATCCCGTCCGCCAGGATCTCTGCCCAACGGTTGAAGACTCGCTGGAACTCGGCGCGGTTCGTCACGCTCGTCGTCCACATCATGGTTGCCGTCTCGCCCGTGCGGCGCCTGTCCACGGCGCGCCCGAGAAGCTGGTTGGTTTCCGCATCCCGCACCTCGAGTGCCATGGTGGCCTCGCCGGCTTCCAGCGTGTAGGTGTAGCTGCGGCCGGCGCTCGACATGTTGTCCGGCGCGTTGACATACACGTCGACCAGGACCGGGGTCAGGCGCAGCACGTCGGGGCCCGGCACGGTTACGACTTCATAGCCGGCCTTGGTGAACGATTCGGCGAGCGTCTGGGCGAAGCCCTCGCCCATTTCCTGCCGGATCCTGTCGGCATCCTCGTTGCTCACCCGTTGCCGGGCACCTGGCGACGAGCGATTGATGTCCCGCTGCCAGTTCTTGCGAAAGGAGACCTGGATCGGGTCGAGCATGACCTTCTCATAGATGCGGAATTCAGCGCCGGGCAGCAGGTAGGCGGCGTCCACGCGCTTGGCCTTGACCTTCTGCAGGCCGTCCCAGGTCGAATCCTCGTCGGCCGAGAACGCTGGCGCGACGAGCATGGCCGCCACTGCAATGCCGGAAAGAAGCTTCTGCCACATACATCTACCTCGTGATCTTGCTATCTGGCCGCCCGGCGCCGCCCTGCGGAACCATCCGGCCGTACGTCGTTCGACCCGGGGATTCCCCCAAGGTTCCGGGCGTGCCTGCTGGATCGGGACCGGCGCCGCCGGGTTCAGGCGTCGGGGCCCGGCATCACGATCCAGAGAATCGCGTAGACGAGAATACCGGGAAAGGCGGCGCTCAGGACCGACAGGATCACGTAGATCGTACGGACCTTGGCGGGCGTCCAGCCGATCCACTCGGCGATGCCGGCGCACACGCCGGCGATCATCCGGTCAGGCGATCTCTTGAGCTTTGGCTTGTCGTCGTTCACGCATCAAACTCCGGGCTGCCCGCCGCGCCAGGCCGCTCAGGCGGCCGATATGAACAGGCCAAGGACGCATGCCAGCCCGACGAACCAGAGGATCGACCGCAGCGTCGGCATGTCCGCAACATAGGCCGCGAAATGAGCCACCCGCGCAGCGATGAAGCCCTCGGCCAGCGCGTCGACCCGACCCTGCCCGACGCCGGTGAGCTGCGCGACGATCACCGCGACCGCGAACAACGGGAAAGCCTCGAAGCCGTTGTGCTGGGCCGCATTGGCGCGAGAGCGCCAGCCGGTCAGCCCGGCCAGCCAAGCACGCGGGTCGCGGTTGTCGTAAGGGGCCCCGAGCTTCGCTGCCAACGCCGCAACGTAGGGCAGCAGTCCCGCGACCAGGACGCACCAGTAGGCTGTGGTCATGCAGAGTCTCCCGCCGCCCGGTCGGCGCGGTTGCCAGTTTACCAGCGTGCGCGCGCCGCTAGCGCCTTCCGCCGCCCCGCCCCGCCTGCGGTGGACGGCCCGATTCCTTGCGTTGCCTGGCCTCTTCACGCTGCTCCGGCGTCATCTGCCTCCAGTGTTCCCGCATCCTCTGCCGTTGCTCGGGGGGCATCTGCTGCCAGCGCTCACGCAGCTCCTGCCGGCGTTCAGGCGGCAGCGACTGGAAGCGTCGATAGTCCTCACGAAACCGTTCCCGTTCCTCCGGCGGCAGATCGCGGAACCGCTGCCAGCGCTGCCGGATCATCTGCCGTTCCTCGGGCGGCAGGGATTCCCATTTCTGCCAGCGCTCGCGGGCCCGCTCGCGCTGCTCCGGGGTCATGGACAGCCAGCGCTCCGATCCCGTCACCATGGCCTGTTGCCTTTGCGGCGGCAGTTCGTCCCAGCCGTCCCGGAAGCGCTCGAACAGTTGCTGCTGCTCGACCGACAGCGAATCCCAGGCCACTCCGGGTCGCGCCTCCTCGGCCAGGATCGGCCACGCCGTCGCGAACAGCCAGGCCGCCAGGACGACCGCCAGACTTCTATTGATCCTCATCATGGTCCTTTACCTTTCGATCCCGCGCCGCCCTTGCGAGCGCCCGGTCAAGATCGCTCGACATCAGCGCGCCGCTCATGTCCTCGTCCACCCCCGACTCCTCCGCCAGGAACTCGAGCAGCCCCGGCTGCACCGCCTTGGTTTCGACCGCCGGCTGATCGGCCGCGCTGCCCAGCGCCACAAGGGGCGCGCCGAGGACGATAAACAGGGTCCAGAGAATCCTGCTCATGGGTCAGCTGGCGCCGTTTCCGGCAGTGGTCGCCCAGGCGTAGAACTCGGCATCTTCGCCCAGCATGTCCAGGTCCTCGCCGACAACCAGCAGTTCGAAATCCTCGGCAGGCGCCGCGGCAAACACCGGTGGCGAGCGGACGGCGGGTCCCGGTCCGATCCAGAGAGTCACCGCAAGCATCGCCGCGGCAGCCAGTGCGCCGGCCGGAAGCCACGTGCCCGGGCGAAATCCGGGTCGTTCGAGCTCAGCCAGTGCAGCGTGCCGGGCCCGGGTCAGGCGCGAGCGGGTCGCCCCGTCGATGCGCTCGACGCTGTCGTCGAACAACTCCCGCGCGCGGGCCTCGACATCCCTCGTGTTTGTGTTCGTGTTCACCTCATCGCTCCGCGAGACGGCCCTTCAAGGCATGAACTGCCCGGAAATAGTGTGTCTTCACGCTCCCTTCGGAGCACCCCATTGCCACGGCCGTGTCGGCGACATCCAGTCCCTCGAATGCCCGCAGCATGAACGCCTCGCGTTGCCTTTCCGGCAGCGCCGCGAGGCCCGCCTCCAGAATCGCCAGTGCTTCGGCGCTCTCGAGCAGCTCATCCGGCCCTCCCGCCGGGTCCGGCGCCTGCTCGATCGGGTCGGGGCGGTCCTCCTGTCCCGGCACGGCTCCCGGCCACCACGCGATGACCCGCGAGCGAACCCGCCGGCGGCGCATGCAGTCGCGGATGCCGTTATTCAGTATCCGGTAGAAAAGCGGTCTCCACTCCTCCGTCGGCCGGGCGCCGTAATGCCTGGCCAGGCGGATCATCGCCTCCTGCACGATGTCGAGCGCGTCATCGTCGTTACGCACCGCCATCCTGGCAATCCGGTATGCGCGGCGCTCGATGCCGGCCAGGAAGCGCTCCAGCGCCTGCGACTGATCCACCCTGCGGGTCTCCCTCTCAGCTTCGCGCCCGACGGCGCTGGTCGCCGGCAACGCCATTTCAAGACTAACAGAGGCCATGTGACAACCCTGGTTTCCGGGGCCGTGCCAAGAACCCCGACAACCGCTATAACGTGGCCCGTTGCCACGCGTTGACGTGGCCGGTGCGCGCCGGGCCTTAGACTGGGATCATGGCGCCCGATTCGTCCCCGGAACAAAGAGGCCCTCCCTGAGCCACAAGCCCATTCTGCAGGTCGCACTCGACGCCCGGATGAGGCAGACCCTCGACTACCTGCCTCCAGCCGGTGGCGCGCACCCGCCGGCACGGGGAGTGCGTGTCGAAGTGCCGCTGGGCCGTCGCCGGGCGGTGGGCTTCGTGGTTGGCCTCGCCGAGGGCAGCGAGCTGCCGGCCTCGCGGCTGAAGCCCGCCCACGAGATCCTGGACGAGGCGCCGCTGTGGGACGAGGAGACCTTCGAGTTGCTGCGCTGGGCGGCCGACTACTATCACCACCCCGTCGGCGAAGTGCTGGCAGCGGCCGTGCCTGCCGCCATCCGTACGGGCGCGCCGTGCCTGGCCGAGGTCACGATGTGGCAACTCTCCGCGAGCGGCCTGGCCGAGCTGGTGCCGCCGCCCGGGCGGCTTGGAAAACGCCAGCGGCAGCTGGTTGAGCGTCTCCGACAAGCGCCCGTCGCGGCGACTGAACTGGCCGAGGCCGGGCTCGGAGACGCCTTGCGCGGGCTGGCCGGCCGGGGACTGCTGGAGTCTTTCAGCCATCCCGCGCCGGCTCCGGCACCCGGCAAGGGCGACAGCCCCGCGCTCCATCTCACGGATTCGCAACAGGTCGCCTTTACGGAGATTTGCGACTCCCTGGGCACCTACACCGCCTGGCTGCTCAACGGCGTGACCGGCAGCGGCAAGACCGAGGTCTACCTGCACTTGATCCAGCGCGTTCTCGACGCCGGCGGAAGCGCCATGGTGCTGGTTCCGGAAATCGCCCTGACGCCGCAGCTGGTCGCGCGCTTCCGCAGCCGGCTGACCGTCCCCGTCGTCACGCTCCACTCGTCGATGACCGATACCGAGCGCCTGGCCTCGTGGCGGGCCGCCCGATCCGGCACGGCACCCGTCGTGATCGGCACACGATCCGCCGTGTTCACCCCACTGCCGGGCCTCGGCATCATCATCGTCGACGAGGAGCATGACCCGTCCTACAAGCAGCAGGAAGGCTTCAGGTACTCGGCTCGCGACCTCTCCGTGGCGCGGGCCGCCCGCCATGGCATCCCGGTCGTGCTTGGATCCGCTACGCCCTCCCTCGAAAGCCTGTCGAATGCCGATGCCGGCCGCTATCGCCGGGTCGACCTGCCCGAAAGGACCGGCCGTGCGGGCAAGCCGCGGATCGGCGTGATCGACCTGCGGCATCACGCGGCCCGCGATGGGCTGGCCCAGCCGGTCCTGGCGGCGATCGAGCGCACCCTGGCGGACCGCGGCCAGGTCCTCGTCTACCTGAACCGCCGCGGCTACGCGCCGACGCTCTATTGCACGGGCTGCGGCTGGATCGCGCCCTGTCCTGCATGCGACGCACGCCTGACGGTCCACATGAAGCGCGCCAGGCTGGTCTGTCACCACTGCGGCGCCGACGAACCCATGCCTTTCGGCTGCCCGAAGTGCGGCAGCGAGGTGAGGCCCGTCGGCCAGGGCACCGAGCGCGTCCAGCACGCCCTGAACGACATCTTCCCCGGCGTAGCACTGGTCCGGGTCGATCGCGACGCCATCCGCCGGCGTGGCGATATAGAGCGGGCGCTGGAAGAGGTGGCAAGCGGCCGGGCCCGCATCCTGCTCGGCACCCAGATGCTGACCAAGGGCCACGATTATCCCGACGTCACCCTGGTGGCGATCCTCAACGCCGACCAGGGGTTGTTCGGCGCCGACTTCCGCGCCAGCGAGCGTCTTGCCCAGCAGATCGTCCAGGTCTCCGGCCGTGCGGGCCGCGGCGACCGGCCCGGTGAAGTCCTGATCCAGTCCGCCTTCCCGGAGAACCCGCTGCTGACGAGCCTGGTCCAGGAAGGCTACGAGGGCTTTGCCCGACGCGCGCTGGAGGAACGCGCGGCGGCCGGCTGGCCGCCCTTCTCGCGGCTTGCCCTGCTGCGCGCGGACGGCCCCGACCGCAATGAGGTTTTCGGGTTCCTGCGCCAGGCGCGGGAACTGGCGACGGATATTTCGGAGGGGGTCCGGATCCTGGGGCCCGCGGCCGCCGCGATGGAGCGGCGAGCCGGCCGCTATCGGGCCCAGCTGCTGCTGGAGAGCGCCCAGCGCGCGCCGCTCAAGCGCCTCCTGGACGCCTGGCTGGAGCGTATCGACGCGCTGAAAGCGCCCCGCCGGATTCGCTGGTCGGTGGACGTGGACCCGATCGAGGTCGACTGATCATATGAAGAGGTGCCTGGCACCGGTACGGTGCCAGGCACCACAGGCGACGTGCCAGGCACCGCTTCGGTACCTTGCACGTATTCTCACTGCGCCGGCTTCTGCTGCCCTTCCCGCGCCCGTTCACCGTGGTGCTTGTGCATCCCGGCCCTCAGCTCCTCGTGCGTCAGAAAGCCGTTGCTGTCGGCGTCAAGTTCGCTGAAGCGCTCCGCCGCCCGTGGCATGCCCTGCTGGGCCTCGGCGAGGTCGATCGAGCCGTCGCCGTTCGTGTCCGCGCTGCGGAAACGCTCCTGGCCGTGAGCCTGCATCCCTTCGTGGAACCTGGCGCGCGCGGCGTGCATCTCGTCCTTGGTGACATGGCCGTCGGAGTTGGCGTCGATCTCGGCAAAGCGCTCCGCCATCCGCGGGGCCCCCGAATCCGCCTCGGCCTTGCTGATCGTGCCGTCGCCGTCCGTGTCCATCGCCGCCCAATGCTCGCCGCGGCCGGGCCGTTCCGGGCTGTCGCCCGCCAGGACCGCCAGGGGGGCGAGGGCCATGCAGCCAAGCAATACAACCAGCTCGCGGTGCTTCATCCTTACTCTCCTGCCATATGAATCAAGGGGAACTGCTGAGTAAAACGCGGCGGTCGCCCGGGCGTTGACAGGCCGGGCTACGCCCGTTTCGGTTAGACTTGCGCGCCAAACCTGCCCGGTCCGCCCGCGTGAAGCACATTATCGAACAACTCGTGGCGTCCGCTCTCGCGGCGCTGCCAACCGACGTCCTGCAGGACGACCTGCGCGCAACCACGCCCGTGGTCGAGCGCACTCGCGATCCCGCGCACGGCGACTTCGCCTGCAACCTGGCCATGCAGCTGGCGCGCCCTGCACGCAAGAACCCGCGGCAGCTGGCGCAGGCCATCGTTGCCGCGTTGCCGGCCAGCGACCTGGTGACCCAGGTCGAGATCGCCGGGCCCGGCTTCATCAATTTCTTCCTCGCGCCGGCGGCCTACGGCGCCGAAATCGGCCACGTGCTCGAGGCTGGCGACGCCTACGGTCGCGGCAATTCGGGCGCGGGCCGCAAGGCGATCGTCGAGTTCGTCTCGGCCAACCCGACCGGCCCGCTGCACGTCGGCCATGGCCGGCACGCGGCCTTCGGCGCCACGCTGGCCAACCTGCTTGCCGCGGTCGGTTGGCAGGTTCACCGCGAGTACTACGTCAACGACGCCGGCCGGCAGATGGACATCCTGGCCGCCAGCGTGTGGCTGCGTTACCTGGAGCTCTGCGGCGAGGTCGTTCGCATTCCCCGCCAACGGCTACCGCGGCGAATACGTCAGGCAGATCGCCGCGAAGCTCCACGCCGCGGAGGCCGGGCGCCTTCGCCACCCCGCCGCCGAGGTGTTCGCAGCACTGCCGCCGGACGAGCCGGCCGGTGGCGACAAGGACAAGTACATCGACGCCGTCGTGGCGCGCATGCGCGCGCTGCTCGGCCCGGAGGATTTCCGCAAGGTCTTCGACCTGGGCCTCGACGACATCCTCGGCGACATCCGCGAAGACCTCGCGGAGTTCGGCGTCACCTTCGACCGCTGGTACTCGGAGCGCAGCCTTGGCGACAACGGCGCGATCGACCGCGCACTGGCGCGGCTTACGGACCAGCAACGCGTCTACGAGAAGGACGGCGCGCTCTGGTTCCGCGCTACGGAGTTCGGCGACGAGAAGGACCGCGTGGTCGTGCGCGAGAACGGCCAGAAGACCTACTTCGCCTCCGACATCGCCTACCACCTCGAGAAGCGCGAGCGCGGCTTCGATCTCCTGCTCGACGTGCTCGGCGCCGATCACCACGGCTACGTCGCCCGCGTGCGCGCCGGGCTGGTGGCGATGGGCGAGCCGGGCGAGAGCCTCGAGGTCCGGCTGGTCCAGTTCGTGTCGCTGTTCCGCGGCGGCGAGAAGGCGCAGATGTCGACGCGCTCCGGCGAGTTCATCACGCTGCGCGAACTGCGGCGCGAGGTTGGCAACGACGCGGCGCGCCTGTTCTACGTCATGCGCTCCAACGACCAGCACCTCGACTTCGACCTCGAGCTGGCCAAGTCGCGCAGCAACGACAATCCCGTCTACTACGTGCAGTACGCTCACGCGCGCGTCGCCAGCGTGCTCCGGCAGCTCGAGGACCGCGGCCTGGAGCTCGACCGCGCGGCCGGCCTGGCGGCGCTGCCGGCGCTGGACGATCCGCACGAGCAGGCGCTGATGGCGGCCGTCACCCGCTGGCCCGAGCTGCTGGAACTGGCCGCCGCGCAGCGCGCCCCGCACATGGTGGTGCACTACCTGCGCGAGCTCGCCACGGCGTTTCACGCCTACTACAACGCACAGCAGTTCATCGTGGATGATGCGGCCCTGCGCAACGCGCGGCTCGTGCTCGTACTTGCGGCCCAGCAGGTCATCAGGAACGGGCTGGCAATCCTCGGTGTTTCCGCACCGGAGACGATGTAAGTGTCGTCACGCGACTACAAGCGCAGGCGGCGTGGTTCGCAGCCATTCTCGGGCTGGACCGGGCCTGGCGCTCGGCGTGACCGCGGGCCTCGCCATCGGCGTCGCCATCTACATGCTGGACCGGCCGACCCGGCCGCCTGCGGCGGAGACGCCTGCTCCGGCATCCGCGCGCGAGTCCGAAGTGCCGGCCGCGCCAGAGACCCGCTACGACTTCTACCAGATGCTGCCCAACTTCGAGGTCGTGGTCCCCGAGAAGGACCGCGAGGTCAAGCGCGACGCGCCGGCGGCCGAGGTCCACAAGGAAGGCGCCTACGTGCTACAGGTCGGCTCGTACAAGGACTTCAAGGAAGCCGACCGTGTTCGCGCGCAGCTGGCGCTGCAGGGCATCGAGTCCAAGGTGCAGCGCGTCTCGGTCGATAACGACACCTGGCATCGCGTGCGGATCGGCCCGATCACGGACCTCAAGGAACTGAACCGGATTCGCGAGCGGCTGCGCGAGGCCGAGATGGACGTCCTGGTGATCCGCGTCGCCGGCTGAGCGGCGTTCCGCAGGTCGCGCGCCGGGGGCCGGACGACATCGCCTTGCGCGGCCGTCGGTCGGCCGGTTACCGCTTCGCTCGCTCGGCTCCGCTGCGCTCCGCTAGCCAAACTCGCTCGCTATGGGTACCGGCCTCGCTTGGCCGCGCCACCCGTGTCGGCGCGAGCGCCTGGCCCGCAGCGAGGGTGGGGTTCCCCCGGTGAGCGACTGGCGGCTTTCGGAGCGAGCGGGGGAAGCCCCACCCGAAGCAGGCGGGCTGCGAGAGCGGGCACATCCCGCGCGGTCGAGGGAGGGCCAGCCTCCCTGGCGAAGCGACTTGCCGCAGGCGGAGCGAGCAGGGAGGACTGGGCCGACAGGCGACCGCGTGGCTGTCGCCGCCGTTCGATGACGCGCAGCGCGGTCGAGGGAGGGCAAGCCTCCCTGGCGAAGCGACTTGCCGCAGGCGGAGCGAGCAGGGAGGACTGGGCCGACAGGCGACCGCGCCCGGCGTTTGTCGGGCGTTGCGCGGCCAGGAGGTGTCAGGCACCGCTCCTGATGCCGGACTGCCGAACAAACGTGTTGCCAGCGGAGCCTGACACCGACTCGTTGCCAGCGGAGCCAGACACCGACACGGTCAGTCGTCGGTGATCGTCCTGAAGTCCACGCCGAGCGAGCGCAGCTTGCGATAAAGGTGCGTGCGCTCCATGCCGACGCGCTTGGCCAGCAGGCCGACCTTGCCGTTGCAGAGCATCAGCTGCTGCAGCAGGTAGGCCCGCTCGAACTGCTCACGGGCTTCCCGTAGCGGCAGGGCCAGCAGGTCCTGCTTGACCAGCGGCTCGTCCGCCGGCTGCTGCACGGCCAGCTCCCGCTCGATCTCCTCGAGGCCGATCTCCTCCGGGCCGCCGACGATCAACAGCCGCTGCACGAGGTTCCTCAGCTCCCTGACGTTGCCCGGCCAGGGGTAGTTGCGCAAGCGGTTCTGGGCGGCGACGCTGAAGCGCCGGAAGCCGAGGCTCTCCTCGTCGACCAGCCTGTCGACGTAGTGTCGCAGCAGGTCCGGCACGTCCTCGGCGTACTCGCGCATGGGCGGGATCCTGACCGTGATGACATTCAGGTGCGCGACCAGGTCGCGCCTCACCACGTCGTCCGGCCGCGTTTCGATGCCGGGATTCGCGGTCGCCACGAAACGCATCCGCAAGGGGATGCGCTCCTTGCCGCCGTCGCGCAGGTAGCCTCCGTCCTCGAGATCGGCATGCAGCGCACGCTGCGCGGAGCGGGGCAGGTCTTCCAGGCCGCTCAACAACAGCATGCCGCCCTCGGCCTGGTCGTAGAACCCCCGCTCGATCTTGCCGTCCGTCTCGCTGCCGCGCAGCCGCACCGGGGCCGTGTCCTCTTCCAGGCTGGAGCAGGTCACGACGACGAAGGGTCCGGAGGCCCGCGGCCCGAGCGAGTGAAGGTAGCGCGCAAAGGCCTCGCGGCCGGTGCCCATTTCACCGACGAACAACACCGGCGCATCATGCGCCGCGACCTTGTTCACCTGCTCGCGCAGCTGCTTCATCAGCCGGCTCTTGCCGACCGGGGCCACCAGCGGCGGGATGAGCGTGCGCTGCGCCTGCCGCCGACGCTTCGATGCCTCCAGCGCCTTCTCGACCGTCCGCAGCAGTTTCGCCAGCGACAGCGGCTTCTCGACGAAGTCGAACGCGCCGAGCCGGGTCGCCTCGACAGCCGTCTCGACCGTGCCGTGGCCGGACAGCATCACCACGGGGAAGCGCAGCAAGTGCGCGTCGGACCACTCGCGCAGCAGCGAGATGCCGTCGGTGTCGGGCATCCAGATATCGAGCAGCACGAGGTCCGGCTCCTCGCGGGCGCGAACGGCCCGCGCCTCGGCGGCATTGGCCGCGACCTCGACTTCGTATCCTTCCTCGCCGAGGATCTCCTTGAGCGTCTCGCGGATGTCCTGTTCGTCGTCGACGACGAGGATCTTTGCTGAACTCATGCGTGTTCTCTCCTCGACTCCTGCTTCCTGGCATCGCGCGGTACGGCCGCGCTGCGCGCCGCCTCGTCCACCGGCAGCCAGACGCGGACCTGCGCGCCTCCCTGCGGGTGATTCTCGGCCTCGATCCGGCCGCCGTGTTCCTCGACGATCTTGCGCACGATCGCGAGCCCCAGCCCGGTGCCTTTCGGCTTGCTGGTCACGTACGGATCGAACATCTGCCCGGCGAGCTCCCTGTGGAAGCCCGGGCCATTATCACGTACCACCAGTTCGACGAAGCCGTGCCCGTTGACTGGTACGCGGCGGGTCGTCACTGCCACCATCGGCTGTGGCCTGCCCTCCAGCGCCTCCAGCGAGTTGGTCAGCAGGTTGTTGAGAACCTGCCGGACCCGGCCCCGGTCGGCTTCGATGACGGCGCCGCCGGGATCGAGCTGGAGGTCGAAGTGTACCCGCGCGTCCTGCACGTGATACAGGTCGGTCGCCTCGCTCACCAGCTTGTTGATGTCGATGCTGGCGAGCTCGACCGCCGGTGCGCGAGCATAGTCGCTGAAAGCATTCACCATCTGCTTCATCGCCTCGACCTGCTGCACGATCGTATGCGTAGCGCGATCGAGGACCTCGGCGTCGCGCTCGCCAAGGCTGTCAAGCAGCCGGCGGCGCAGCCGCTCGGCCGACAGCTGGATCGGCGTCAGCGGGTTCTTGATCTCGTGCGCGAGCCGGCGCGCGACCTCGCCCCAGGCGGCCTCGCGCTGCGCATGCAGCAGCTGGGTGATGTCGTCGAACACCAGGACCAGGCCCCCGGGCTCGTCGCCCTCGACGGGCAGCGCGGTACAGGCGCACATGATCTCGCGTCGCCCGGACTCGGCCTTGAGCGACAGCTGCTCGCGCCACTCGGTCTGCCCTGCGTCGACGTGCGGTCGCACGACGGCGAGGAACTGCGCAACGAGTGCGCTTTCCAGGGCGACCTGCTCGAGCGTCTCGCCGGCTCGTTCGCGCAGACCGGTGCCGAGGATGTCTCCGGCGGCGTGATTGGCGACGCGAATGGTCAAGTCGTGCTCCAGCGAGACGACCCCGGTGGAGAGCCTCGCCAGGATCACGGCCAGGCTCGTGCGTTCGGTTTCCACTTCCTGGCGGCTGGCCTCGGCCTCGCCGCGCGCACGCGCAAGGCGCTTGGTCATGTCGTTGAAGGACGTCACCAGGTAGCCGATCTCGTCGCGCGACGCGCGCGGGACCTGCGTGTCGAAGTCGCCCTTGGCCACCGCACGGGTGGCCCTGATCAGGTCCTGCACGGGTTGCACGAGGCGATCCGAGAAGAAGAAGGCGCCGTACACAGCCGCCAGCAGCGCCATCAGCAGCACCAGCGACAGGGTGAGTACGAAGCTGATCTTGAGCGGTTCGCGCAGGTAGGACAGCCTGCCGTACTGCTGGTACGCCCCCTGCACCGCCGCGGCCAGGTCGGCCAACCGCTGGGGCACCGGGTAAACGGCCACCAGTATGCGGCGGCTCTGCAGGCTGGACTCCTGCCCCATTCCGACGGCGGCCCGGATGACGTAGCCGCCGTTCGCTGCCGGGTCGAGACTGACATAGCGCTCGCCCCTGCGGACCTGCAGCAGGATCTCGTCGGGCGGAGCGGGCGGCATGCCCTGCAGCAGCGCCGCAGCACTGTAGGCCTCCAGCCTGCCGCCCGCGCTGACGACGGCCAGCTCGTCGGCATCGCTTTGCCGTCGCTGGTCGTCCAGCGTGGAGAACAGCACGCCCGAGTGTTGTCCCTCCAGGTCCCGCGCAATCTCTGCGGTTCGCTCGAGGTACTCGCGCATCCGCAGGTCCAGCGCCGCCCGCGACAGCCCGAGGGCATCGCTCAGCCCCTGGCGGACCTCGGCGTGGAACCAGCTGTCGATGCCGCGGGTCAGGAACAGCACCGAAAAGGTGAACACGATCAGCAGTGGCACCAGCACCAGCACGCTCAGCATGGCAACCGCCCGCGTGCGCAGGCGCGAACCTGGAACCTGTGCGCGCCGCTCGCGAATGAGCTCGCCGAGACGGCCCGCCAGCAGCGCCAGCAGGATGATGACGCCCGCGGCGTTGACGACCAGGATCCAGGGCTGCAGCCGTCCGAATTCCTGGGAGTCGCGCGTGGTCACGGCCAGCAGCGCCAGCGCAACGACCCAGACGACGACGCCGGAGCCGATCGCCAGCGGCAGCCAGCGTCGGGTCATGGCCGGATGCTCCAGGTGTACCAGTCTGTGGATTGACTCCAGTCTCGCCAGAACACGAGCAGCTTGACCGCCCCGGGCAGTCCGCCGATGTCAATGGACGCTCTCAGGCTGACCTCGTAGCGCTGGCCCTCCTCCAGCAGGTCCGCGTCTATCAGCGGCAGGTTCCTGACACGTGACAGGCTCTCTATGGCCTCATCCTGCGTGGCGAACGTGGCCTGGGCGCCGCTGTTGAGATTCGTTACGACGTAGCGCTCGGAGAGCGCGTCGTAGGCCAGTTCCCGGCGCTGCTGCAATTCGGCGACCGTCGAGTCGGGCAGGAAGCGCCGTTCGCGGCCGATCTCGATGTCGAGGACCATGGTCAACGGGATGCCCTCGGCCAGGGCCTCCAGCGCCGGTTTCGACAGCCCGGTCTCGACGATGACGTTCAGTTGCCAGATGCCGGCAACGGGCTCGGCGAAGGCGTTGCGGATCGCAAAACGCGTATCCGCGGACAGCGCGGCCACCGCAAGCAGCGCGCCGCACAACAGCACGGCCGCGCGCTTGAGTCCCGCATGAAGCCCCCGCGTGGCGTGCACTCGCAGCAACCTCAAGCCTGCTTTTCGACGCAGGCGTAGTAGAAACCGTCAATATCGGCCGCGCCGGTCAACAGCGCGACACCCGGCCCTGGGCCCACGACGGGCGGTTGGGCCGGCCAGAAAAGCCTAGCAGATTCCGTCACCTCGGCAGCCCCGGGGTTCGCCGACAGGAAGCCTGCCACCTGCCGGGCGTTCTCCGCCTTGAGTACCGAGCAGGTTGCGTATACGAGCCGTCCGCCCGGCCGCAGCAACGCCCACGCCGCAGCGAGCAGCCGCTGCTGCCGGTCGACGAACTGGGCGACATCCGTCGGTTGCCGCAACAACTTGATGTCCGGGTGCCGGCGAATGACGCCTGTGCCCGTACACGGCACGTCCAGCAGGATCCTGTCGAAGGGGCGCCCATCCCACCAGCGGCTGGGGTCGCAGGCGTCTCCGATCACGACACTCGCGGCCAGGCCGAGCCTCGCCAGGTTGTCACCGATCCGCCGGGTCCGGGCGGCATCGACGTCGAGCGCAACCAGTTCCGCGAGGCCCGGCACGAGTTCAAGCAGGTGGCAGGCCTTGCCACCCGGGGCCGCGCAGGCGTCGAGCACGCGCATGCCCGGCCCGGCATCCAGCAGCCGGGCCGCCAGCTGTGCAGCGGCGTCCTGGACCGACACCAGGCCATCTGCGAACCCCGGCAACCGGCCGACTTCGACAGGGCGCGCCAGCCGCAGCGCCTCCGGCGCGAACGCGCAGTCGTCCGCCTTAAGCCCCGCACCCGCCAGCGCCGCACGGTAGTCCGCCACCGTCGTCCGCCTGACATTCACCCGCAGCCACATCGGCGGATGCCTGTTGCCAGCTTCGAGAATCGCCCTGAAATCCTCGGGCCAATCCTCCTGAAACGCCCGTACCATCCAGGCGGGGTGCGCATGGCGCGCGGCTGGATCCCGGTGCGCAACCGCCAGGATGGAATCGCGCTCGCGCAGGAATCGTCGCAGGATGGCGTTGACGAACCCCGCGGCCTTCGGCCGACCCAGCAGGCGGCTGGCCTCGACGGTTTCGGCCACCGCCGCATGCGGTGGCGTCTCGCCATGGGCCAGCTGGTACAAACCCACCAGGGCCAGCGCCCGGACCTCCGGATCGAGACGATCCGGCGGCCGTCCCGACAGCCCGGCCAGGCAGGCCTCGAGTTCGTGAAACCACCGCACCGTACCGAACGAGAGGGACTGCACGGTCGCCTTCAGCGCGAGGGGAGGCGACGCCCCCGACAGGGCATCCTCGAGGCGGCGCCCGTCGCGAGCCACCGCCAGTACGACGCGGGTCGCCAGGGCGCGGGCCTGTGGCAGCGCTATCCACGGGCGCCGCCATGACGGGGGTGAGCTGGCCGTCCGTGGCGCATGCCGCTAGCCCAGCGAACGGCCGGTAAGTTGATGACCCTGCAGGAATTCACGGGCGCCGATGGCGCGCTTGCCCGGCAGCTGCAACCGCTCGATGACCAGCGCGTCCCTGCCCGTCATGACGCTGATGCCGTCTTCGCCGGCCGAAAGGACGGTTCCCGGCGGCGCCTGACGGGCAGCCGGTGCCGGATGGGCGCGCCAGATGCGCAGTTGCCGGCCGTCCAGGCGGGTCTCGGCCACGGGCCAGGGGTTGAATGCCCTCACCTTGCGATCGAGCACCTCGGCCGGTTGCGTCCAGTCGATGAGCGCCTCGTCCTTGGACAGCTTGCGCGCATAGGTCGCCTGGGCGTCGTCCTGCGGCTCGAAGCTCGCGGTTCCGGACTCCAGTGAATCCAGCGCGGCCACGATCAGGTCGGCACCGAGCGCCGCCAGCCGGTCGTGCAACGATCCGCCCGTCTCGTCCGGGCCAACGCTGATGGCTTGCCTCGACAGCATGGGGCCGGTGTCGAGGCCGGCTTCCATGCGCATGATGGTCACGCCGGTCTGTGTGTCGCCGGCCAGCAGGGCGCGCTGGATGGGGGCGGCACCGCGCCAACGGGGCAGCAGCGAGGCGTGGATGTTGATGCAGCCCAGGCGCGGCACGTCCAGCGCCGCCTGCGGCAGCAGCAGGCCATAAGCCGCCACCACCATGACGTCCGGGCAGTAGGCCGCAAGCCGCTCGATCGCCGCCGGGTCCTTCAGGGTGGGCGGCTGCTCCACCGGCAGTCCGCGTCTGGCCGCCGCCTGCTTGATGGGGCTGGCCTCGAGCTTGAGGCCCCGGCCGGACCGGCGATCCGGCTGCGTATACGCCGCCAGGCAGCGGGTGTCGAGAGGCCGCGATCGCCTCGAATGCGGGTACCGAGAAATCCGGCGTTCCGGCGAAGACGACAGTCAGTCCGGGACCCACGGCGCGGCCGGGCTTCAGATCGCCGGCGCTTTCGAGCGGACCGGTGGGCGGCCCTCGGCGCGGAGCTTGCGCTCCTTCTCAAGCTTCTTGCGGATGCGCTGCCGCTTGAGTTCGGACAGATAATCCACGAAAAGCTTGCCGTCGAGATGGTCGATCTCGTGCTGGATGCACACCGCGAGCAGGCCGTCGGCGGTCATTTCGAAGGGCTTGCCGTCACGGCCGAGCGCCCTGACGTGGACGCGCTGGGCCCGCTCGACGTCATCGAAGATCCCGGGCACGGACAGGCAGCCTTCCTGCGTCGTCTCGACATCCTCCCTTTCGAGCACCTCCGGGTTCACCAGGGCCAGGGGCTGGTCATGGTCGTCGGAGACGTCCGCGACCAGCAAACGACGGTGAACATTGACCTGCGTCGCAGCAAGACCGATGCCATTGCTGGCATACATGGTCTCGAACATGTCGTCGATCAGGGATCGAAGTTCATCGTCCACGACCTCGACGGGTTGTGCGACGGTTCGCAGTCGCGGGTCGGGATACTCAAGTATTGTGAGACGCGTCATGCGAATAGGACCTGGGATTCGTGTAACTGACTCAAAAATGCTGCTAAAGTTCTGCCGGTAATGAACTTAATGTCGGCGAGCCCCCCGGAGCAAGATGCGCTCCCGGGTTCGCCGTTCAACTCTGCCGCTAGCCCCGGAAGTATAAGGGCGAACCGGCCGACCCGGCAGTGAGGGAGCTGTTGATGGCGCCGTCCTCCGTTTTCAAGTCACGCAAGGTTTCGCGCTGGTCCATGACCGTCGCGGCCGCTGCACTCGTTTTCACGCTCGGGCTGGCCCTGCCAGCCGGGCCTGCGACCGGCCAGTCCGGCGGCATAGACCGGAGCGTGATTCCGATCGCTCCGGATGCCCCGGAGCGCTACGTCGTCGTCAAGGGCGACACGCTCTGGGACATCTCGGCCAAGTTCCTGCGCGATCCCTGGTACTGGCCGGAGATCTGGTACATCAATCCACAGGTCGAGAACCCGCACCTGATCTACCCGGGCGACGTACTCGTCGCTGACCTGGGTCGACGGCCAGCCGCGTCTGACGCTGGAGAGCGGCGGGGCGACCCGGCTCTCGCCGCGCGTTCGCGAACAGCCGCTGTCGGAGGCCATCCGGGCGATCCCGTGGGAGATCGTCGAAGCCTTCATGTCCAAGCCGACCGTGCTGGCCAAGGAGCAGATCGAGTCGGCGCCCGTATGTGGTGACGGCTCGCGACGAGCGCCTGATCGCCGGCCATGGCGACGAAGTCTACGTCCGTCGCCTCGGCAAGGCGGTCAAGGACCAGTCCTGGCTGGTCTACAACGTCGGCGAGAAGTTGCGCGACCCCGAGTCCGGTGACGTGCTCGGCTACCAGGGCATCTACACCGCGACCGGCAAGGTGATTCGCGACCGGCGAACCGGCGACGCTGGTTGCTGACGGATTCCGCGCGCGAGACCCATCACGGCGACATCGTGCTGCCCGACCCGATCGAGGTCGGCAAGGACTTCATACCGCATCCGCCGTCGGGCAAGGTCGACGGCGTGATCATGTCGGTCGTCGACCAGCACCTGAAGTTCGGCCAGTACCACGTGGTCGTCATCAATCGCGGCAGCCGCGACGGCCTCGAGGCAGGCAATGTGCTGTCGATCTGGAAAGCCGGGCATGACGGTCAAGGACGAGACCAAGTACCGCGAGAGCAGCAAGGTGGACCTGCCCGAAAACATGATCGGCCGTTTCATGGTCTTCAAGTCCTGGGACCGGCTGAGCTACGGCCTCGTGCTGGACTCGGGAAGGGAACTCGACATCGGCGACATGGTCCGGAACCCCTGAATCCGCGCAAACGCGCCTGATTCACGCACGCCGGCCCCAGGGCCGGCGTGCTTATTTATGCCTCATGGAGAACGAAGCCGCCCTGCGGGCGTGGCTCCGGCGACCGGGCTGTCGCTGCATCGCGCCGGGCCAGCCCCACTACCCGGTCCAGCTGCTCGGCGATTCCCGACCCTCCGCAGTCGCTCTTCGTCCGCGGCGACCCGGCCCTGCTGGCACGCTCCCGCAACTGGCCATCGTCGGCAGCCGCGGCCCGACGCCGGCGGGCCGCGAAACGGCCTTCGCCTTTGCGCGCCGCCTTGCCGGCGCCGGGCTCGCCATCACCAGCGGCCTCGCCTCCGGGATCGACTCGGCCGCCCACCGTGGCGCCCTGGCGGCCGATGGCCGCACCGTGGCCGTCTGCGGCACGGGCCTCGACCGCGTCTACCCGCCCCGCAACCGCGCGCTGGCCGACGAGATCGCGGCGCACGGCGCCCTGGTCTCCGAATTTCCGCCGGGTACGCCACCCCTGCCGCATCACTTTCCGAGGCGCAACAGGCTGATCAGCGGGCTGTCGCTCGGCGTCCTCGTCGTCGAGGCTCGTTACCGCTCCGGCTCGCTGATCACCGCAAGGCTCGCCGCCGAGCAGGGCCGCGAGGTTTTCGCCCTGCCCGGGTCGATACATAACCCGCTCGCGCGCGGCTGCCACGGCTGATCCGCGACGGCGCGCGCCTCGTCGAGACTCCCGAGGAGGTCCTCGAGGGCCTGCAATCGACCTGTTCCAGGCCCTTGCCGAGGGGCCGACGCAACCCCCGGCGCCTGTTGGCTTTTCTGGCGGCCCGTTGGACAGCGACAGCAAAATCCTGTTGAATGCCTGCGGCTTCGAGCCGGTGGATGCCGACATCCTCGTTGAAAGAACGGGCTTTTCGGCCGCCGCCGTCGCATCGATGCTGCTCATGCTCGAGCTCCGCGGTGAGGTCGAGTCGTCTGCCGGCGGGATGTACTGCCGGCTACCTGCGAGGCCGGGCGGATGAAGGAAAGCGTTCTCGACATACTGATTCACCTGTTCGAGAACTTCCTGGACGCCGAGGACGAGCCCGAGCCGAGCCGGGACGCGCTGAAGCTGGAACTCGAGCGTGCCGGGTATCCGGAGCGGGAAGTCGACCGGGCGCTGGAGTGGCTCGAGGGGCTGGCCGACGACCAGGGGCGGTCGGTGGGCGAGTCGACGGCGCGCGCCGTCCGCGTCTTCAGCGGGCACGAAGTCGCCCGGTTCGACACCGCGGTGCGCGGTTACCTCGTGCACCTGGAGAACATCGGGATCCTGACCGCCCCGCAGCGCGAGGTCGTCATCGACCGGCTGCTGGCGCTCGACGCCGACGACATCGATATCGAGCAGGTGAAGTGGGTCGTCCTCATGGTCCTTTTCAGCCAGCCGGGCCAGGAAAACGCCTACGAACGGATGGAAGACCTCGTGTTCGAGGAGCGCCGCGACGCCATGCACTGAGCGCGCGGCCGGCGGGCAGGGTTTTGCTGAGCCGCGGCGGACCCGCGGCTTTGGCGTCTTAAGGGGACACTCGCGGATCGCCCCGGCTCGGGCGGCAGGGCAAGGATCCCCTCAGGGGACACGGACAGCGACAAGGAAGCGATGGGAAACAATCTCGTCATCGTGGAATCGCCCGCAAAGGCGAAGACCATCAAGAAGTACCTCGGCAAGGATTTCGAGGTGCTGGCGTCCTATGGCCACGTCCGCGACCTCGTGGAGAAGGAGGGCGCGGTGGATCCCGCGAACCACTTCGCCATGAAGTACGGCCTGATCGAGAAGAACAAGTCGAAGGTCGACGCGATCGAGAAGGCCGCGCGCAAGGCCGACACCCTCTACCTGGCGACCGACCCGGACCGCGAGGGCGAGGCGATTTCCTGGCATCTCGCCGAGATCCTGCGGGAACGCGGCGTGCTCGAGGGCCACGCCGTGAAGCGGGTGCGCTTCTACGAGGTGACCAAGAACGCGATCCGCGAGGCGCTCGATCATCCCGAGGAGCTGAACGACAACCTGGTCAACGCCCAGCAGGCGCGGCGCGCGCTCGACTACCTGGTCGGCTTCAACCTTTCGCCGCTGCTGTGGCGCAAGATCAAGCCGGGCCTGTCGGCCGGGCGCGTGCAGAGCGTGGCCCTGCGCCTGATCTGCGAGCGCGAGGACGAGATTTCCGTCTTCGTCCGCAAGGAATACTGGACCGTCGAGGCCCGTGGCCTGAAGGACAAGGCCCGCTTTCCCGCGCGGCTCGTGGAGTACCGCGGCGCCAAGGTCGAGGCGGACACCCAGAAGGAACGATTCTCCATCACGAACGAGGCGCAGGCCCGCGAGGTGGAACGCACCCTGCTCGCCGCCGCCGCGCGGCAAGCTGACGGTCGCATCGGTCGATCGCAAGCCCAAGCGGCGCAACCCGGCGGCGCCCTTTCACGACCTCCACGCTGCAGCAGGAGGCCGCGCGCAAGCTCGGCTTCACCGCGCGGCGCACGATGCAGACCGCCCAGCGTCTGTACGAGGCCGGCTTCATCACCTACATGCGAACCGACTCGGTGTCGCTGTCGAATGACGCCGTTGCCGAGATCCGCGACACCATTCGCCAGTCCTACGGGGACAAGGCGCTGTCGGACGGCGTCAACGTCTACCGCACGAAGTCGAAGAACGCCCAGGAGGCCCACGAGGCCATCCGGCCGACCTCCTCGATCCTGACGCCGCAGCGCTCCGAGGCGGAGATCGACGACGCCGACCAGCGCCGCCTGTATTCGCTGATCTGGAAGCGGGCGGTGGCAAGCCAGATGGCCCCGGCGGTGTTCGACACCGTGGCGGTCGAGCTCGTCGCAGGCACCGACCTGGCGATCAGCCGGCGCGTCCCGCCATGCGTTTCGCGCGAACGGCCAGACACTGCTCGAACCCGGTTTCCTCGCGGTCTACCACGAGGATCATGACGAGGACGAGGTGTACGAGAGCGAGGACGAGCAGCGGCTGCCCGCGCTGGTCGAGGGCGAGACCGTCGAGACTCGCCGAACTGACGCCCGAGCAGCACTTCACCCAGCCGCCGCCGCGCTATACAGAGGCGAGCCTGGTGAAGGCGCTTGAGAATTTCGGCATTGGCCGGCCGTCCACCTACGCGTCCATCATCGAGACGCTTCGCTACCGCCGGTACGTCGAGATGAGCGGCCGGGCCTTCGTGCCGACGGACATCGGCAAGATCGTCAGCCGCTTCCTGGTCAAGTATTTCGTGAACTACGTCGACTACGGCTTTACGGCGCGCATGGAGGACCTGCTCGACGAAATCAGCACCGGCGAGCGCCAGTGGCAACCGGAGCTGGAACGGTTCTGGAAGCCGTTCATTCAGCGCGTCGAGGAGATCGCCACCACCGTCACCCGCGAGGAAGTCGCCGAATCACGGCCGATCGGCATCGATGCCGCCACCGGCAAGCCCATTTCCGTGCGCATGGGGCAGTACGGGCCCGTTCGTGCAGCTCGGCTCCCGCGACGACGAGGAGAAGCCCAGGTTCGCGAGCCTGATGCCCGGCCAGCGGATGGACGACGTCACGCTCGAGGACGCGCTCAGGTTGCTGTCGTTGCCGCGAGAGCTCGGCGAAATGCCCAGCGGCGAGGCGGTCTCCGTCGGCCGCGGCCAGTTCGGTCCCTACGTGAAGTACGGCACGAAGTTCGCCTCGATCAAGGAGGACGACCCGTTCACCCTGACGCTGGAGCGGGCCATAGAGATCGTCGAAGCGAAGAAGAAGGCCGATGCCGAGCGCAGCATCCTGCAGTTTCCGGAGGCGGGAATCTCGGTGCTCGACGGTCGTTTCGGCCCGTATGCCACCGACGGCAAGAAGAACGCGAAGGTCCCACGGCCACCGACGATCACCAAGGACACGGACGCGGACACCAAGGCGCGGCTCTGGCGCGCCGCCGCATCCAAGCTGACGCTGGACGAATGTCGTGAACTGATCGCCGCCGCGCCCGAGGCCAAGGGGCGATTCGGCCGCCGCGGCGCCCGGAAGAAGCAGGTTGCTGCCGGCCGCCGCCGGCCAAACCCAAGGCCAAACCCAGGCCAAGGCCAAGGCCAAGCCGAAGAAGACCGCCCGGAAGAAATCCCCGGCGCGCAAGAAGAAGGCCTCCACCGAGTGAGCGACCGCGTCGACCGGGACGCCGTCAAGGCCTACCTGCTCGGGCTCCAGGCGCGGATCTGCGTCGCGCTGGAGGCCGCCGGACGGCGGCGGCCGCTTCCGGCGCGACGCCTGGCGGCGGGACGAGGGCGGCGGCGGCGAGAGCCGCGTGCTGCGGGGCGGAAAATTGCTGGAACAAGGCGGCGTCAACTTCTCGCACGTGATGGGCAGCAGCATGCCGCCGTCGGCGACGCAGCACCGGCCTGAACTGGGCGGGCGCCTCCTTCGAGGCGATGGGCCTGTCACTGGTGCTGCACCCCGGCAATCCCCATGTGCCGACCACGCACATGAACGTGCGTTTCTTTGTCGCGGATCCGCCGGGCGGCGAGCCAGTGTGGTGGTTCGGCGGCGGCTTCGACCTGACGCCCTACTACCCATTCGACGAAGACGTGCTGCACTGGCACCGGACTGCCCGCGCCGCCTGTCCCGACGAGGCCACCTATGCGGCGCACAAGAAATGGTGCGACGACTACTTCTACCTGAAGCACCGTGGCGAGACGCGGGGCGTGGGCGGGCTCTTCTTCGACGACCTGAACGCCTGGGGGTTCGAAGCATGCTTCGGCTACCAGCGCAGCGTCGGCGACGCCTTCCTCGACGGTTACCTGCCGATCGTCGAGCGTCGTCGCGCCACTCCGTGGGGCGAGCGCGAGCGTAACTTCCAGCTTTATCGCCGCGGCCGCTACGTCGAGTTCAACCTGGTCTACGACCGCGGCACGCTGTTCGGCCTGCAGTCGGGCGGCCGCACGGAGTCGATCCTGATGTCGCTGCCGCCGCTGGTCCGCTGGGAGTACGACTGGCATCCCGAGCCGGCCTCGCCCGAGGCGAAGCTGTACACCGATTACCTCAGACCGCGGGACTGGTTGGGGGAGCTAGCGGATGGCGGATAGCAGAGGAGTATTCTGTGAGTGGTGAGTCGTGAGTAGTGAGTTGCAAGAGGGCTTTGGCGGCTTTACGACTCACTACTCACGACTCGCGACTCACAATCCATGAACTACCGCCACGCTTTTCATGCCGGCAACTTCGGCGACGTGCTCAAGCACATCGTGCTGGTGGCGTTGCTCGAGCACCTGGCGCAGAAGGACAAGCCCTTCTTCTTCCTGGACACGCACGCGGGGCGCGGCCGCTACGACCTCGACGGCGAGGCGGCACGCAAGAGCGGCGAGGCGAGCGCCGGAATCCGCCGGCTCGCCGAGGCACCTGACTTGCCGCCGCTGGTGGCCAGGTATCTCGGTCTCGTCCGGGCTTTCGCCCCGGAAAACGCGGAGAGAATCCGCTTCTATCCGGGTTCTCCCTGTATCGCGGCCATGTTGATGAGGCCCGACGACCGGGCGGCCTTGTGCGAGCTTGCGCCCCGGGAAGCCGACTCCGCGCGCCGCGAGTTCGCGCATGACGGTCGTTTTGCCATCCACCTGCGCGACGGCTACGAAGCGCTGAAGGCGCTGTTGCCGCCGAAGGAACGGCGTGGGCTGGCGTTGATCGACCCGCCCTACGAAACGCAGGAGCTGGAGCTCGCCCAGGTCGCCGACTCGCTGGCCGCGGCACAGAAGCGCTGGCCGCAGGGCGTCTACGCGGCGTGGTACCCGATCAAGCGCGCCGCCACGACCGCGGGCTTTCACGCCTCACTGGCGGCCCGTGGAATCACGCGGCTGCTGGTCGCCGAGCTGTCCGTCCATCCCGAAGACAGCACGGTCGGGCTCAACGGCTCCGGCATGGTCTTGCTCAACCCGCCCTGGAAGATCGACGAGGAGCTCGCCGCGGCCCTGCCGGCCGTGCATGCCGCGATATCCCCGTCTGCTGCGGGCGGTACGCGCGTGGAATGGCTCGTGCCGGAATGAGCGGCGGCGTCAGCGCGCCCTGAAGTCCGGAGTCAGGCGTCCCAGTCGATGCTGTCGAAAACCTGCTGCGCGATCGCGTCGATCCCCGTCACGTCACGGCCCACGATCGCGATGCTGCCTCGCGGCGCCGGCAGCACCACCGCCGAATAGCCGCTTTCCTCGATCCGGGTCGCGGCCCCGACCGATCGGTGAAGCAGCAGCAGCACCGTCACCGGACCGCGGTCGGTCTGCACCACCAGATGCGGCACGACATGCCCCTCGAACACGCAGCGCATGGCAAACGTCACGGTTCCCATGTCGGGGTGCAGCCGCACATGACTCGGTTGCAGCACCTCGGTGACCGCCTGTGGCGGCAACGGCTGGCCGGCATCCAGTGCGCCTGGATCGCTCACCACATGACCGATGACCTCGGCCGCGAGTGTCGGACCCGGGTAGGACAGCCAGAGCGTCGTCGCCACCAGCACGCCCGCCACGAGGCTCGCGGCCATGGCCAGCCAGCGACGGGGACGAACGGCGCCATGCCTGCCGTGGGAGGTGTCAGGCACGCGTTCCACCCGCGACGAAGAGGTGTCAGGCACGCGGTCCACCGCGGCAGCTGCTGGCGCCGTCGCGGCGCGCGTGCCAGACACCACGTCAACCCGCATCGCCTTGCCGAGCAGGCGGTCGAGGGCCTGCATCTCGTCCTGGAAGCCGGCGCAGGTCGGGCACTCTTCGCGGTGCGCGGCCACCGCCGCCGGGGTGGAGGACGGCTCGGCGCCGACATGGCGGCGGAACTCGAGGCAGTTCATGGCGATTCCTCCGAAGCCCCGCCGCCCATCGCCGCGCGCAGCTTGTGGCGGGCCCGGAACAGGCGCGTCAGCACCGCACCGCGGCTCAAGCCCATTTCGGTCGCGATCTCGTCGGTCGTGTAGCCCAGCATCACCTGCAGCACCAGCGGCTCCCGGTAGTCTTCCTCGAGCCTGAACAGGGCTTCGCGCATCTCGCCCAGGGCTGCATCGTCGTCGGTCGCCAGCACGTCGGCCTCCGCCTCGACCAGTGCATCGATATCGGTGACCTCGAGCCGCTTCCGTTCCCAGGTCCTCGCATGTTCCCGTCTCACGATAGTCAGCATCCACTGTTTCGCCCTGGCGTCGTCGTCCAGCGAATCCAGGGCCTTCCAGGCCCTCAGCATCGCCTCCTGCACGACGTCCTCGGCCAGCGCCCGGTCACGGGCCAGCCAGAAGGCAAAGCGGACCAGGTCGGGCCGCAGCGGCTCGCACAGCGCCGCGTAGCGGGCCTGCCTGTCCTTCTCGTCTTTGCCGTCGATCATGTATAAAGACCGGTGATACGCGGGGTTTATTTCCGCCCCCGGCCCCGTCCGGTTCGAAAACCGTAAATCGGCGATTGTCCCGGGCCGGTAAGATGGGCAGGTCGACTGTACCCCACGTCCACGCGAGCGAGGAACCCCATGACCCATCGTGCTGCCGGCGCCTTCCCCGGTACCCGCCCCCGTCGCATGCGGCGCGACGCCTTTTCCCGGCGCCTGATGCGCGAGACGACGCTGACGCCAGACGACCTCATCTACCCGATGTTCGTCATCGAGGGTAAGCAACGGCGCGAGCCGGTGGCGTCGATGCCCGACGTCGAGCGCGTCACCATCGACGAGCTGCTGCGGGAGGGCGAGGAACTGTTGAAGCTCGGCGTCCCCGCCGTTGCCCTGTTTCCCGTGACGGACGGCTCGCGCAAGTCCGACGATGGCCGGGAGGCCTTCAATCCGGACGGCCTGGCACAGCGCGCCGTGCGCGCCCTGAAGGGGGCCATGCCCGAACTGGGCGTCATCACCGACGTGGCACTCGATCCGTTCACCACCCACGGGCTCGACGGCGTAATCGACTCCACCGGCTACGTGCTGAACGACGTCACCGTCGAGGTCCTGGTCAAGCAGGCGCTGTCGCACGCAGAGGCCGGCGCCGATGTCGTGGCCCCCTCGGACATGATGGACGGCCGCATCGGCTCCATCCGACGGGCGCTGGAAGAGGCCGGCCATGTCAATACGCGCATCCTTGCCTATTCCGCCAAGTACGCCTCGAGCTTCTACGGCCCGTTTCGCGATGCCGTCGGCTCCGCGGGCAACCTGGGCAAGGGCACGAAGTACGAGTTCCAGATGGACCCGGCAAATTCCGACGAGGCGATCCGCGAAGTTGCCCTGGACCTCGAGGAAGGCGCTGACATGATCATGATCAAGCCCGGCATGCCCTACCTGGACATCGTGCGCCGGGTCAAGGACGAGTTCGGGGCGCCGACCTTCGTTTACCAGGTCAGCGGCGAGTACGCGATGCTGATGGCCGCTGCCAGGAACGGCTGGCTCGACGAGCGCGCTGTCGCGCTGGAGAGCCTGCTCGGCATTCGCCGCGCCGGCGCCGACGGCATCCTGACCTATTTTGCGCGCAAGGCTGCCGGCTGGCTGCGCGATGGCTGATTCCATGGCGGCCCCGGATCGCTACGTCCTGTTCGGTCATCCGGTAAGCCATAGTTGGTCGCCCTTCATCCACAACCTGTTCGCGCGCGAACTGGGCCATGCCATCGACTACCAGCTGCTGGACGTCGCCCCGGAGCGCTTCCGCCCGGTCGCACTGGAGTTCTTCGCGGGCGGTGGGCGTGGCGCCAACGTGACGGTGCCGCACAAGCTGGCCGCCGCGGAGCTTGCCAACGGGTTGACGCCGCGGGCGCAGCGGGCCGGGGCGGTCAACACCCTCGCGATCCGGGGCGGCACCGTGCTGCTGGGCGACAATACGGACGGAGCCGGGCTGGTCGTCGACCTCGTGAACAATCTCGGCGTGCCGCTGAAGGGCCGCAAGGTGCTGGTGCTCGGCGCCGGCGGCGCGGTCCGCGGCGTGCTCGCGCCCGTGCTGGAGGAGGCGCCGGCGGTCGTGATGATCGCCAATCGCACCGTCGCCCGGGCCGAGGAACTCGCCAAGGCCTTCGACGACCTGGGCACCGTCACCGCGGGTGGCTTCGAGGACGCCGGCGAGTCCCGCTGGGATGTCGTGATCAATGCGACATCGGCCGGCCTTGGCGGTCAGGCGCCGACATTGCCGGAATCCATCGTCCGCCCGGACAGCGTCTGCTATGACCTGTCCTACTCGCGTGTCGACACGCCGTTCCAGCGCTGGGCAGCGTCGCGCGGCGTCGTGCGCGCCTACCAGGGCTGGGGAATGCTCGTGGAGCAGGCAGCCGAGGCCTACCTGCTGTGGCGCGGCGTACGACCCGACACCGCGCCCGTGCGCGGCGCGCTTGCCACCCTATAGGTATCCGTCCTTCACCTTGACGTACCAGCCGGCGCTGTAGGCGAGCTGGCCTACCTCCTTGTCTGTCAACACACGAATTCGTCGCGCCGGACTCCCCACGTACAGCGACCGCGACTCGCAGCGGGTGCCCGGCGTCACGATCGCGCCGGCGCCGATGATCACCTCGTCCTCGACCGTCGCCCCGTCCATGACGATCGCCCCCATGCCGACCAGGCAGCGGTTGCCGACAGTGCAGCCATGCAGCACCACCCGATGGCCGATCGTGACGTCGTCGCCAACAGCCAGCGCGAAGCCCCCGGGCCAGTAGGGTCCGTCATGGGTCACGTGCAGCACGCTGCCATCCTGCACGCTGGTTCGCGAACCGACGCGGATGACGTTGACGTCCCCGCGGATCACCGCCGCCGGCCATACCGAGCTGTCGTCGCCCAGCGTGACCTGGCCGATCACCACGGCTGCGGGATCAATGTAGACGCGCTGTCCCAGTGTCGGCAGGACTCCCCGCCAGGGCCGGATGTTGCCGCTCAAGCTGCTGCTCCAACTTCGCGCCGGGTGTCAGCGCATGGTTACGAATTCCTCGGCGCTGGTGGGGTGGATCGCGATCGTGTCGTCGAAATCCCGCTTGGTCGCCCCCATTTTCAGGGCGACGGCGAAGCCCTGGAGCATCTCGTCCGCGCCCTCGCCGATGACATGCAGCCCGACGATGCGTTCTTCGGTCCCGACAGTCACCAGCTTCATTTCGGCCCGCCGTTTGTGCTCGGTCAGCGCGTGGTACATCGGCACGAAGCCGGAGGTGTAGCAACGCACGGCGTCGCCGTGGATGTCCCGGGCCTGGGCCTCGCTGAGGCCGACGGTGCCGATGGGGGGATGGCTGAAGATCACCGTCGGAATCATGTCGTAGTCGAGATGGCGCCCGGGCTGGCCACCGAACAGCCGGTCCGCGAGCCGCCTGCCCGCCGCGATCGCCACCGGCGTCAGCGCCGCCTGCCCGGTCACGTCGCCGATCGCGTAGACCCCCCTGGCGCTCGTCTCCTGGTACCGGTCCGCAATGATGTAGCCGTCGTCGTACTGGCGCACGCCAGCCCTCGCCAGGTCCAGCTGCTCGACCGCCGGCTCGCGACCAATCGCCCATAGCACGCAGTCGAACGGCCCGAGGATGCGGCCGTCCGCGGTCCACAGTTCATGGTGTTCCGGGGTCTCACGGATCTGCGCCGGCACCGCATGGTCGACGATCTCGATGCCGTCCTCGCGCATCTGCTTCATGAGTGCCGCGGCGAGCATCACCTCGAAACTCCTGAGGACGTGGTCATGGCGGATGACCAGCGTCACCCTCGTCCCGAGCGCCGCGAAGATGCCAGCCAGCTCGACTGCGACGTAGCCGCTGCCGACGATCGCAATCGTCCGCGGCCGGCGCTCGAGCTCGAAAAAGCCGTCGGAGGTGATCCCCAGGTCGGCACCGGGCACGGCCGGAACCGTCGGTCGGCCGCCCGTGGCGATGACTACGTGCGGGGCCGCCAGCACCTCGTCGCCGGCGACCACCGTCTGCGCATCGCCGAAGCGCGCGCTGCTGCGCAGGTGGGTGATTCCACGGCGTTCGATGTTGGCCGCGTAGATGCCGTTCAGGCGCTGGACGTAGGCATCGCGCGCCAGCTTGAGCGCGCGCCAGTCGTGCTCTTCCTGCGTGACCCTGAAGCCATAGCCCGCCGCGTCGCCGATGCTGCCGGCGATGTTGGCCGCGTAGAACATGACCTTCTTGGGCACGCAGCCGACGTTGACGCAGGTGCCGCCCAGCGGCTTCGGCTCGACCAGTGCGACCTTCGCACCGTAGTCCGCGGCGCGCTGGGCACAGGCCAGGCCGCCGCTGCCGCCGCCGATGACGATCAGGTCGTAATTCGCCGGCATGTGAACTCCGTCAAACCAGTGGGGAAGCTACCCGATGATATACTGCCGCCGTTAATTCAGGCATTGACCGAGGAGAATCCGGGATGATTGTCGTGGTCTTTCTCGCGGTAATCGCGGTCATCGCCGTCTACGCCATCGGCATGTACAACGGCCTGGTCAAGCTGCGCGAGAGCGTCAAGCAGGCATGGTCGAACATCGACGTCCTGCTGGTGCAGCGTCACGACGAACTGCCGAAGCTGGTCGAGACCTGCAAGCGCTACATGCAGTACGAGCAGGAAACCCTCGAACGCGTCATGAAGGCGCGGGCGTCTGTCTTCCAGGCGGCGGGCCGCGGCGACGTGGCCGCGGTCGGCGCGGCCGAGAGTTCGTTGAGGGCCGGCCTCGGGCAGTTGTTCGCGGTCGTGGAGAATTACCCACAGCTGAAGGCGGACGAGTCCTTCCGCCACCTGCAGGCACGCATCACCCAGCTCGAGGAGAGCATCGCCGACCGCCGCGAGCTCTACAACGCCTCGGTGAACCTCAACAACGTCCGTGTCCACCAGTTCCCGGACATGATCGTTGCGCGCATGTTCGACTTCAAGGAAGCCGGGTTGCTCGAGTTCACGGAAGAGCACAAGGGCGACGTGGACATGAAGGCGCTGTTCGGCTGAAGTGGATCCGTTCGAGTACTGGCTCCTCCTCGCCGCGGTGGCGGCGGCCGGTCTTTGGGGCTTCCTGCGGGGCTTTCGCTGGTGGCACTGGGCGCGGCTGATCGAGGACACGCCGACCTCCCGCATACGCAGCGCGGCCCAGGGCTACATCGAACTTATCGGCACCGCCCGGCGCATGAGCGGCGCTCCCGTCTTCGCGCCACTGTCGAGATTGCCCTGCACATGGTGGAGCTACACCGTCGAGCGGCGCACCCGCGACAGCCGGTCCCGGATGAAGTGGCGCGCGATCAACCACCGGGTCAGTGACAGCCTGTTCCACCTCGAGGACCAGACCGGCCGTTGCATCGTCGACCCCGAGCGGGCCGTGGTATTGCCAAAGGCGACCGACACCTGGTACGGCGACAGCCCGCTTCCGGTGGCGGGTCCGCCGATCCAGCGCGGCTTTCGCGGCTTTGGCAACGAGTACCGTTACCGCGAGTCGCGCCTGCACGACGGCGACGCCCTCTATGCGATCGGCTGGTTCCGCACCGAAGGCAATGTCCTGCCCGGGGCCGTAGACGAGGAGGTCGCGGCGTTGCTCAGGCAGTGGAAGCGGGATTCCACGTCGCTGATGAAGCGCTTCGACGTGGACGGCGACGGCACCCTGACGCTCATCGAATGGGAGCGCGCGCGCGAGGCCGCCCATCGGCAGGTCATGGACGAACGGCGAAGCCATGCTGCCGACCCCGGCATTCATGTCCTCCAGTGTCCAAATGACGACCGGCCATTCCTGCTTGCCGCAGGCGATGCCGAAGCACTCGCCAGGCGCTATCGCCTGCACGCGGTGGTCGGCCTGGCTGTCTTCCTGGCCGCCACCACCGCGCTCGCCTGGCTGCTGCTCAACTCGCTCCTTTAAGGGCCGCTCCGGGACGGCCGGGGCTGCGGGCCGCGTCCCGGCAGCCTACAATCCTGCACTTTGACGCGACGGAAGCTATCCATGACCAACCCGCTGCTGGCCCTTGAAGGCCTGCCCGATTTCGCCGCCATCCGCGCCGGACACGTCGAGCCCGCCGTCACGGCCATCGTCGAGCGCCACCGGGCCACACTGGCCGCCCTCGTCAGCCAGGTCGAGCCGAGCTTCGCGTCGCTGATCGAGCCTTTCGAGGACGCGAACCACGCGCTGGCGCGGGTGTGGAATGCGGTCCAGCATCTCAATGCGGTGCTCGATGGCGAGGCCTTCCGCAGCGCCTACAACAAGTGCCGCGTCGTGCTGGCCGACTACCATGCTGAAGTCGGCCAGAACCAGGCCCTGCACGATGCCTGCTCGCGGATCCGCGATCGCGAACCGGCGACGCTCGACGCCGCCCAGCGCAAGCTGCTGGACAACCTCCTCAGGGACTTCCGCCTGGCCGGCGTGGCCTTGCCCCCCGGGGAAAAGCAACGCTTCCGCGAACTGATGCAGCAGCTGGCGAAAGCCCAGTCGCGCTTCGACGAGAACGTTCTCGACTCCACGCAAGCCTGGACCCGGCGGGTCAGGGATGAAGCTGAGCTTGCCGGCATGCCGGACGGCGCCATCGCCCGCGCCGCGGCCGCGGCGCTGTCCCGCGGGCTCGACGGCTGGCTGATCACCCTCGACGAACCCAACTATGTCGCGGTCATGTCGCATGCGGAGAACGTTTCGTTGCGGCGCGACTTCTACGAGGCGTGGACGACGCGCGCGTCCGACCGCGGACCGTCCGCCGGCCGTTTCGACAACTCGACACTGATGGAGCATATCCTGGCGCTCAGGCACGAGACCGCGACACTGCTCGGGCTCTCTTCCTACGCCGAGCTATCGCTGGCAACGAAGATGGCTGCCGGCCCCGACGAGGTGCTCGGTTTCCTGCGCAACCTGGCCGCCCGCTATCGTCCCGCTGCCGTCCGCGAGTTCGAGGAACTGGAACGCTTTGCAGGGCGCCGGCTCGAGGCGTGGGATGTTTCCTTCTACGCCGAGCGCCTGCGCCGGCAGCGTCACTCCGTTTCACAGGAGGCACTTCGCCCGTACTTCCCGCTGCCGCGGGTGATTGAGGGCATGTTCGAGGTTGCCGGACGGTTGTACGGGCTGTCCTTCGAAGCTCGCGAGAACGTCTCGACCTGGCACCCCCAGGTTCGCTACTACGCCATCGCCGATGGAAACGGCCGCGAGATCGCCGGTTTCTACCTGGACCCCTGCGCCCGCGAAGGCAAGCGCAGCGGCGCCTGGATGGACGATTGCATCGCCCGCAAGGGCTTCGCCGGCGCCAGCGTCATTCCCGTGGCCCAGCTGGTCTGCAATTTCACGCCTCCGGTAGGCGAGGCGCCGCCGTTGCTGACCCACAACAACGTCGTCACGCTGTTCCATGAGTTCGGCCACGGGCTGCACTTCATGCTCACCCAGGTCGACTACCCGAGCATCGCCGGCATCAGCGGCGTGCCCTGGGACGCAGTCGAACTGCCGAGCCAGTTCATGGAACAGTACGCCTGGCGGCCGGAGGTACTGCCGTTGATCTCGGCCCACATCGATACCGGCGAGCCGTTGCCGAGCGGGTTGATCGAGCAGTTGCTCGACTCGCGCGTCTTTCACGGCGGCCTCGCGCGCGGTGCGCCAGCTCGAGTTCGCGCTGTTCGACTTCCGCCTGCACACGGAATAGCCCGCCGGCCGGTGGCGGCCGTCTGGCCGAGATCCTGACGAGGTGCGGCGTGAGGTGGCGGTGATCCACTACCCCGAATTCAACCGCTTTGCGCACAGCTTCATGCACATCTTCTCCGGCGGCTACGCCGCCGGCTACTACAGCTACAAGTGGGCCGAGGTACTCGCCGCAGACGCCTTTTCCGCATTCGAGGATACGGGCGTGTTCGATGCGACCGTGGCACTGCGGTTCCTGGACTCGATCCTCTCGCGCGGCGGCAGCCGCGACCTGATGGAAGCTTTCGTCGAATTCCGCGGCCGGCGGCCGGAGGTGGCGCCGCTACTGCGCAAGGACGGCATCGCCGCGTGAGAATCGCCACCTGGAACGTCAACTCGCTGCGCGTGCGGCTGCCGCAGCTGACGCAGTGGCTGCAGCGCGAATCCGGTCGACGCCATCGGCCTGCAGGAACTGAAGCAGACTGACGAGGACTTCCCGGCGGCGGAAATCGCCTCTCTGGGCCTGCACGCGGCCTGGTACGGCCAGAAGACCTACAACGGCGTCGCGATCGTGGCGCGCGAGCCGCTGGAGGACGTCGCTTACGGCATCCCCGGGTTCGACGATCCGCAGCGGCGCGTGATCGCGGCGACCGTCGGCGGCGTGCGCCTCATCAACGTCTATGTGCCGAACGGGCAGGCCGTCGGTTCCGACAAGTACGCCTACAAGCTGGACTGGCTCGGCCGGCTGACGGACTACGTGACCGGCGAGCTCGCCCTGCATCCGCGCCTGGCGATCGTTGGCGACTACAACATCGCGCCCGAGGATCGCGACGTGCACGATCCGGCGAAGTGGGAAGGCTCGGTGCACGTCAGCGCCGCCGAGCGCGCGGCGCTCCAGGACTTGCTGAAGACCGGGCCTCGTCGACACCTTCCGCCTGTTCGAGCAGCCGCCGGACGCCTACAGCTGGTGGGATTACCGGATGGGCGCCTTTCGCCGCAACCACGGGCTGCGAATCGACCTGGTATTGGCCAGTCGCGAGCTGGCCTCGAGCTGCATCGGTTGCCACGTGGATCGGACCCCCCGAACCTGGGAGCGGCCATCGGATCACGCGCCGGTCCTGGCGACGTTTGACATAGGCTGACGGCTCGCGGAATGTGAACTCGTGCAGATTCGCGAGATTGCGGTTGGCGCAGGTCTGATAGGCCAGCGTAGACTGCCTCATGCGCCCCGGGTAGCACGAGACCGGATGTGACCAGCCCTTACCGCCGCAGCAACTATGACGTCACCGACACCGTCCAGGTGAGTTCGCCTGAGGCCGTGCGCGAGGCCGTGCTCGAGCTGTACGCCACGGCGTGGCCCGGGGCGGACCTCGATACGCCTCGCCGCGCCGTCGACGATTTCGCCCGATTGTTCGCGGGCACGATGCCCGGGTACATCGGCGTGGACACCGTCTACCACGACCTGCAGCACACGCTTGACGTCGTGCTGGCCGCCACCCGCCTGTTCGCGGGCTACGAGCGGACCGCGCCGGAGAGCGAACGGCTGGGATCGGAACGCGCCCTGGTGGGCCTGGTGACGGCGTTGTTCCACGACGCCGGCTACATCCGCGAGACCGCCGAGGCCGAGGTGCCCAACGGCGCCGTTTTCACGCGCAACCATGTCACCCGCAGCGCGAAATTCATCGCCCGCTACCTGCCGACCGTGGGCCTTGCCCATTGGGTACCGATCGCGACGCGCATCGTGCACTACACGGGCTACGAGGTGCCTTTCGACCAGATCCGGGTGCACGATGCGCGCGATCGCATCATGGGGCATCTGCTGGGTACGGCGGACCTGCTGGCACAGATGTCGGATCGCTGCTACCTGGAGAAGTGCCGCGACCGCCTGTACGCCGAGTTCGTGCTCGGCGGCATTGCCATCTACCCGGGCACAGACGGCATCAAGGTCAACTACGGTTCAGGACTGGACCTGCTCCGGCAGACGCCGCATTTCGTCAGCAACATGATCGAGGAACGGCTCGAGAAGGCGTTCGGGCACGCCTACCGTCACATCGAGCCGATGTTCAACGGCGCCAACCCCTACATGGACGCCATTCGCCAGAACATCGCCTACCTCGAAGAACTGATGCGGACCGGGCGGTGGCCGCTGCTCAGGCGCAATCCGCCCGTCTATACGGTCATGCCGGACCCGATGCGCAGCGTACGGTCGCTGATGATCCAGCGCCTCGAGGACACCTGGGGCCCGGCCCCATCACCATTCGTCGTGCCCAGCGCCTGATCGGCCCGTCCGGTTGGCGCCTGGCACCGCGCCGGCCCGAAGCAAGGGCGGGTTCCCCCTGAAGCGACTGTCGATTTTCGGAGCGAAGGGGGAAAATCCCGCCCGCAGCCAGCGGGCCGGCATTGCCGCGGCATGGCGTGGTCCGGAGGTGCCGGGCACCGCGACGACTTGCCGCTTGATCGACGAGCGCAGGATCGTTGTGCCAGCGGTGCCAGGCACCAGCGGGTGCCGGGCGGCGACGGCGGCCTACGATCGCGTGGCCGCGGGCAAGCGTGCCCAGCGCGAGCGCATGCGCGGCGGCGGGTCGATGGTCTTCACGTAACGCAGGTGGATTTCCGGCAACCGCGCCTGGATCCAGTTCATCCCCAGCACCTCCCGCCCCTGCAGCGCCTCGGCCAGCATCTCAACATCCAGCGCCGCCAGCGCCTGGCGCGCCACGGGCGCGAAGCTCAGGTGCCATGGCTCCGGCCGCACCCCGCCCTTGCCGCTCGCGTAAGGCCTGAAGAAGCCGAAGCTGCGCATGTTCTCGTCCAGCCAGTGATTCAACCGGCCGAACACGCCGCCCAGGGCGTATTCGTCGCCGGTCAGCTCGACTTCGTAACCGGGTGACACCGCGGCCCGGTCGATGACGTCCACGTCGGTACCCCAGTGGTGTCGACTCGCACCCGGCAGCGCGGTCCACAGCAGGATCGCCTCGACTCGCTGCGGCTCGTCCAGGCTCATGGCATTCAGTGGCCGCCCGGCTGCGTCGAGCAGCGGCCGGTCACCGCAGAACTTGGCGTTCCACAGCTGCCGCTGGCGCTCGAAGTCGCGAAAGGCCGAGACGGCTTCGAGATCGATCCCGACCTGCGCCGCCGCATCGCGCATCGCCACGAACGCGTCCGCCGCGTCGCGGTGCACGAGGCAATGTGCACCCGGCGGCTCCGTCAAGTGTGTTCGCGCCCTTCCGGTGATCTCCAATGGGTTCATTCGCTGTCCTCGAAGGGTGAACCTGACTCCCCGCAGGCGCGCTTGCAGGCCGGGGACTCGGGGTCGAGCCTGCCGCAGCAGCGGCTCGGGCGGCTCCTGCCCGTCATGGTGTCAATGTACATGCGTCAAATGCTACACCTGCGCGCCCACGCACAGAAAAATTGCGGCCGACCGCCCCCGGAAACCCGCTCCGGGGCGGCCCGTCGCAGCGGATCCGGCCTAGAATGGGACCACAACGACAGCGGCGTGGCGCCCACCGGCGCCGTACCGCTACAAACCAGGGATACCATCCGACTTCATGAGGCCGACTGTCCGCACCCGCGCCCTGTCCCTCGCCGCCGCGATCGTCGGCGTCGTCGTGCTGTTGCTTGCGACCCTGGTCGTCATTGACCACGCATCGGACAGCCGCCTGACTGAGGAAGTCTTCCAGGAGATCCCCTCGCCGGCCGCCAGCGAGATCTCGCAGCGGCTGTGGACGGTGCAGGACGAAGACCTCGCCTTCCGGCTCGGCCTGCTGGCGCTCAGCGGCGTCGCGCTGCTCGTGCTGGCGCTGGCTCTCGCCTGGCGGGTCGCACAGCGCATCGAGGCCCCGCTCGAACTTCTGCGCGATGCCGCCTGGGAGATGGCGGCGGGTCGATCCGCGGCGCGGCCGCTGCCCGAGGGCGGCCATACGCGCGAGGTCTCGCTCGCCCTGGCGGCGGTCGGGTCGCGGCTGGCGACCAGCGAAGCGAGTGCCCGCTGGCTGGACGTGATCCTCGACAGCATGGCTGACGCGGTCTTCGTCACCGGGGCCGACGGTTCCATCCGCCGCGTCAACGCGGCCGCCGCACGGCTGACCGGCTGGCCGGCCGATGAGCTCGACAAGATGACCCTCGCAGCGCTGGTCGCGGAGCAGGATCGCGGCGCATTCGACGTGGCCACTGCGTCGACCGGCATGCGCGAACTCACCTTCACGACGCGCGCCGGCCAGACCATCCCGGTGTCCTTGTCGGGGTCCCGGATAGCGGGAGAGGACCCGCAGCTGCACGGCTGCGTCTTCGTCGCCCACGACATCACCAACCGCAAGCGCGCCGAACGCCGGATCCGCTACCTGGCACGCTACGACGCGCTGACGAAAGTGCCGAACCGGATGCAGTTCCAGCATTCGCTGCAGCAGGCGATTGCGCGGGCCCGGCGGGCCGGCCGCGGGGTCGCGCTCTTGTACCTCGACCTGGACCAGTTCAAGGAAATCAACGACACCTTCGGCCACGCCGCCGGGGACCGTACCCTGGAGATCCTGAGTGAGCGGCTGATTGCACAGATACCGGGCGAAACCATGCTCGGCCGCCTCGCGGGCGACGAATTCGGCCTTTTCGTCGAGAACCTGCCGCGCACAGAGGACAATCGCCCGATGCTGGCGACGCTTGCCAGGGAACTGCTGGAACAGCTCGGCCGGCCGTTTCACATCGGCAACCAGGAGATGATGATCACGGCGAGCGTCGGCATCGCACTCTGCCCACAGGACGCCGACAACGTCGTCGACCTGATCCGCGACGCCGACGCGGCGATGTACCACTCCAAGCAGAACGGCGGCAACAGTTGCTCGTTCTTTACGCCGGACATGAGCGCGGTTGCGGTCGAGCGGCTGATGCTGAAGAGCAAGCTCCGCCGGGCAGTCGAGCGTGACGAGCTGGTCATGCTCTACCAGCCCAAGGTCGACCTCGATCAGGGGCGCGTCGTTGGCGCGGAAGCGCTGCTGCGCTGGCGCCTGCCGGGCCACGGCGACATTCCCCCGGCGCAGTTCATACCCCTGGCGGAAGAATCGAATCTCATCAGCGAGATCGGCGAGTGGGTGCTGAAGCGCGTCTGTCGCGACTATCGTCGCTGGCAGGACCACGTGCCGCAGCCCGGCCGCGTGTCCATCAACCTGTCGCTGAAGCAGCTTCGGCAGGCGGAATTCATTCCCAACTGCCGCTCGGTCTTCAGCGATTTCGACGTTTCACCCGTGAACTTCGAACTCGAGATCACCGAGACGACGCTGATGACGGACTCGCGCCGGATGGTGGGTCTGCTCGACGAACTGCGCGGCATGGGCGTGCACCTGTCGATCGACGACTTCGGGACCGGCTATTCGTCGCTCGCCGCCCTGCAGCAGTTCCCGGTCGGCACCCTCAAGATCGACCAGAGCTTCGTCCAGCACGCAGCCGATTCGCGCGACGACGCGACGCTGGTCCATACCATCGTCGAAATGGGCCGCAACCTCGAACTCGAGGTCGTGGCAGAGGGCATCGAGACCAGCCGGCAACTTGCCTTCCTGCGCGAACTGGGTTGTCACCTGGGTCAGGGAAGATTGTTCGGCGAGCCGATGACGGCCGACGCCCTGCTGGAGCTGCTGCTGGCGCAGGCACGCGGGGAGAAGCGCTTCTCGGCCCTGTTCGGTTGACGGGGCGCCCGGCTGGGGTACGGCTGGGGCCGGGCCGTGACGATTTTTCTGCCTGGCGGTGCCGTCCGCGACTACCAAAAAATAAGGCGGCCTGCAGAAAAACAGGCCGCCTAGTGGGGGTCACTCGTCAAATTCAGCTTGAATATTACCGGCTTGGTGAGTAGAAATCAAGTATTTGTATAGCCTATAAACGTACAAATATGGTACATTTCGGGTCACGAGGGTTGCCAGCCATGTATTCGATCAAAGCCGTGTCCCAAGCCACCGGGCTGAGTATCGAGACGCTGCGCGCCTGGGAGCGGCGATACCAGATCGTCGCCCCCGTCCGTGACGGCAACGGCCGTCGCGCGTACCAGCCAGATGACGTCATCCGCCTGCGAAAGCTCCGGGAAGCGACGGAAAAAGGCCACCCCATCAGCCGACTCGCGCGCCTCGGTGAGGCCGAGCTCGACCGGATCCTGGGGCCTGGAGCGCCGGGCTCGCCAGGCGGCTCGCCCCAGCAGAGCCTTGGCGCCCAGATCATTGCTGCGGCCGCCGACTACCGTCCCGAAGACTGCGACCGCCTGCTCGCGATGGCCCTCGCGCTGCTCCCGGTGTCCCAGGTCGTCATCGACGTGCTGGCGCCCGCGCTTGTGGAGGTGGGGGAGCGCTGGCACCGCGGCCAGTTCTCGATCGCACAGGAGCGCATCGTCAGTTCCGCGGTACGCAAGCAGCTGTCGAGCGTCCTGGACACCTATAGCCGAATCGCCACCGGTCCCCTGATGGTGCTGTCCACCCCCGCGGGCGAGCGCCATGAGCTCGGTATCCTGATGTGCGCGCTGCTCGCAGCGTCCCGGAACATCCGGTGTCACTATCTCGGCGCCGACCTGCCGGCGGAGGATCTGGTCACCTACGCGACACGCGTCCGCGCGGATGTCCTCGCACTGTCGGTCGTCAGCGGCGCGAACGCCACGGCCGCACTGGACGAACTGGCCCGGCTTGCAGAGTTCCTGCCCGTACAGATCGAGCTCTGGGGTGGTGGCCTGGCGCTGCAGGGCGCTGACTCCCGCCGGCTGCCAGCCCGACTGAAGGTGCTGAAGGATCTGGGCGCCTTCGAGCGCGAGATCACCCTGCTGGCTGCGCGCGTCGGACACTGACAAGCACTGCGGCCCCCGCGTATGCTCACCGCATGCGCGCGATGGTCCTGGAAGGCCCGCACTCCCCGCTCACGCTTCGCGAGCGCGACCCGCCTGAGCCCGGGCCGGGTCAGGTCCTGCTGAAGGTCAGGGCCTGCGCGGTATGCCGCACCGACCTGCACGTGGTGGACGGCGACCTGCCCGGCATCCGGCATCCGATCGTGCCCGGGCACGAAGTCGTCGGTGTGGTAGCGGCCTGCGGCCCAGGCGTCGCGCTGGAGGAGGGAACACGCCTTGGCCTCCCCTGGCTCGGCTGGGCCTGCGGCCACTGCAGCTTCTGCAACGCGGGCCAGGAAAATCTCTGCGACACCGCAAGGTTCACGGGCTACCAGCTCGATGGCGGCTATGCGGACTACGTCGTCGCCGACGCGCGCTTCTGCCTGCCCATCCCGGGGTCGCTCGACGATGTCCACGCTGCGCCGCTGCTGTGCGCCGGCCTGATCGGCTATCGCGCGCTGCGGATGTGCGGCGATGCGCGCCGCATCGGCCTCTACGGCTTCGGTGCGGCCGCCCACCTGGTCGCCCAGGCCGCCCTCTTCGAGGGCCGGCAATGCCTGGCGTTCGTCCGGCCCGGGGACGCGTCGGCTATCGCGTTCGCACTGGAGCTCGGTTGCGCGTGGGCGGGCGGCAGCGACGAACAACCGCCTGAGCCGCTGGACGCCGCCATCATCTTCGCGCCGGTCGGCAGCCTGGTGCCGACGGCGCTGGCCGCGGTGCGCAAGGGGGGCACCGTCGTCTGTGGCGGAATCCACATGAGCGACATCCCATCGTTTCCCTACTCACTCCTGTGGGGCGAGCGTTCGATTCGTTCGGTCGCCAACCTGACGCGGGCCGACGGCGTGGAATTCATGAGGCTGGCCGCGCGCATGCCACTGCGGGTCGAGGTCGAGACCTTCCGGCTGACCGAAGCCAACGAGGCACTGGCTCGCCTGCGCCGGGGTGAATTGACGGGCGCCGCCGTACTCGTCATGTAACCAGGTGCCAGGCACCGCTTGCGAGGCACCGCTTGCGCAGGCCGGCCGCGGTTCCCCGGCGAGCGACTGTCGGCTTTCGGAGCGAGCGGGGGACCGCGGCCGGGCTGCGCGGCTTGGTGTCGCGCGCCGCCCCCGCCTGCTGACCCGCCCAGCCTTACCGCTTCGCCACCCTCGCCGCCCCATCGCGCCGCGAGTACAGCTTGACCTTCTCGCCCACGGCAAACGCCTGGTCCGCCGCCTGGACCACCGCGACAGACCCGCCGCCATCGAGTTTGACCGTGATCTGCAGCCCCTTCTGGCGCGTCACGCCCTCCTCGACGGCGCTGCCGACGACCGCACCCGCCACGGAGCCAACCGCCCCGCCAATGCTGCCACTGGTGCCATGGCCGCCGATGGCCCGCCCTGCCTCATAGCCGACGAAGCCGCCGCCGACGGTTCCGGTATGGGTACGCTGGCCCTCGATCGTCACCGGGTCGACATCCGTGACCGTACCGTAGCGAACATCCCAGGCCTGGCGCGTTTCCTCGCGCGAATACACGTCGCCGCGCGACGGCAGCGCGCAGCCGGACACGGCGACGGACACGAGCATCGCAGCGGCGACCAATGTGGAGCGGAACATGGCTTCTCCTCGGCGAAGACCCCGCTACGGGTAACGCTGGAAGCGGCTCACGGTTGACCCGCGAGATCGGCGGCGAGCGCGTCGTCGGTGCGGGTGACGATCTCCCCCGCCGCCTTGCCGAAGGCGTCGTCGAGCGCCGCGATCACGGCCGTCAGCGTATTGGCCCGCGCAGCGGTCTCGGCAGAGGCGGTCATCGCCATCAGGGCCCTGCGGTCGCCGTGGCGCGCGATGGTTGCGGCGATCGTCACCCGCGCCACCGGTATGTCTCCCGCCGAATAGTCGGCCTCGAGCCTGGCGATCTCCACGCCGAGCACGTGCGTCGCCCGGAAGTGGCCCGGGTCGCCTTCCACGACGCGCACGCGCCCCGCGGCCCGGATCGCGTCGACCAGCGTCCCCTGCGCCAACGCCCCGAGTTCGTCGCTCCAGCGCGCCCCGGCGTAATAGTCGATGCGGTTGCCCGGCCACGCGGTCGCGATCCGGTCCGTCGCCAGGCCCGGCGCAACGACCGGCCGCAGCACCAGCAGGTCGGCGGCAATTGGCGAGCCGCCCTGGACGGCCGGCGCCGTCAGGCGATAGACCGCCGGCTCGGGCGCGTTCCGTTCCAGGCCGCCGGCACAGGCGGTCAGCAGGATGGCCATTGCGGCCAGGGTGGTCGATCTCATGGCGGAATCTCCACGCCGCGGGTCGCCGGCTGGTAAAGCAGTTGCGACGGGTCTGCCTCGAGCTGCCGGCCCAGCTGTTCAATGGCCTGCGACGCCTCGCGCAGGTCGCGCACCAGCACCTGTATCTCGGTCAGGCCCTCGTCGGCGAAGCGCGACACGCTGTCCTCGTTGTCGGCGACCAGTTTGTCCAGCCGCGCCGTCATCGTCGCCGCGCTCTCGGCAGCCTCGCCCAACCGCCTGATCGCCGTTCTCAGTTCCGGGCCGGCGTCGGCCCCCAACGCACGCACATCGGTGGCCGCGCCTCGCATTTCCACCGCCGCGGACTGCAGTTCCACCACAAGCCGCTGCGTTTGTTCCATCGTGCCGGGCAGCTGGGCCGCAGCGGCCTCGAGGCTGTTCAGTGCATCGGTGAGCGCCTTGATGTTGTTATCGGAAAGCATCGCGTTCAGGCGAATCAAGGTCTCGGAAGCCTTGGCTACCGCATCCGGCAGGCTGCTGACGAAGACGTCGAAGTCGGACCGCTCCGAGGGAATGACCGGGTATTGGATACTCGGCACCGGCTGCTCTCGCGGCTTGCCCGGGTCGGCCGGCTTGAGGTCGATGAACAGCAGCCCGGTGACGCCCTGCAGTGCGAGGCGGGCCACCGTGTCGCCCTCGATCGGCGTGTCCTCGGAGATGTCGGCGACGATGCGCACGCGGCTGGCATCGCGCGGATCCAGCTCGATCCGGGTGACCCGCCCGATCGCGACGCCCAGGTAACGCACCGAGCCGCCCTGCGAGAGTCCGAAGACGCTGCCGTCGAAATAGATCTCGTAGCGCTGGTAGCTGCTGCGATCGCCCGTCTCCGAGTACCAGAGAACGAAGCCGGCCGCCATCGCGAGCAACAGCAGCACGAATGCGCCCACCGCGACGTAGTTTGCGTCCCTATCCATCGTTCATCGCCTTTCCTGCACCGCGCGGCTGCGCTCGCCGTGAAAGTACTCCTGGATCCAAGGATGCTCGTGCCGGACGATTTCGTCGAGCGTGCCGCTGATCATCCGGTGATCGACGATGACGCCCACCCGGTTACAGGTACGGAAGATCGTGTCCAGGTCGTGCGTGATCATGACCACCGTCAGCTTGAGACTGGTCTGCAAGTAGAGCACAAGGTGATCGAAGGCTGCCGCCGAAATCGGGTCGAGGCCCGAGGTCGGCTCGTCGAGGAACAGCAGCACCGGGTCCAGTGCCAGCGCCCGCGCCAGGGCGGCGCGCTTGACCATGCCACCGGAAAGTTGGGCCGGATACTTGTCCGCCGCGTCGGCGGGCAGGCCGACCATGCGGATCCTGAGTTCCGCCAGCTCACGCAGCGTCGCCTCGCCGAGGTCGTAGTACTCCGCGATCGGTAGCTCCACGTTCTGCGCCACCGTCAGTGCGGAGAACAGCGCCCCCTGCTGGAAGGTCACGCCATAACGGCGCTTGACGTCCTGCAGCTCGCGGCCCGAGGCCGTGGTGACCTGGTGTCCATCGATCTCCACGGTGCCGGATTCCGGCACCTGCAGGCCCAGCATCGTCCGCAGCAGCACCGACTTGCCCGAGCCCGAGCCGCCGACGATGCCGAAGACCTCGCCCGGCATGACGTCCAGGTCGATCCCGTCGTGCACCAGCTGGTGCCCGAAGCGGTTGACGATTCCGCGCACGGAGATGACCGGCGTCATCAGATGTCGAGCTCCATGAAGATCACCGCGAAAATGGCGTCGAACAGGATAACCAAGAATATGGACTGCACCACCGCAACCGTGGTGAGCCGCCCGAGCTCGCGCGAGGAGCCGCGGACCTGCATGCCGCGCATGGTACCCACCAGGGCGATGACCCACGCGAACACCGGCGCCTTGATGATCCCGACCCAGAAAGTCGTCGCGGCAATCGACTCGTTCACCCGCTCCACGTATTGCGTGAAAGTGATGTCGACCAGCGACCAGGACAGCAGCGCGCCGCCGGCGAGGCCCATCCCGTCGGCCACCACGGTCAGCAGCGGCAGGGCGATGACCAGTCCGAGCACCCTCGGCGCGATCAGGACCTCGACCGGGTCTATGCCGATTGCCCGCAGCGCGTCCACCTCGTCGTTGAGCTTCATCACGCCGATCTCGGCTGCGAAGGCGCTGCCGGATCGGCCGGCTACGATGATGGCCGTCAGCAGCACGCCGAGTTCCCGGAGAACGGAGATGGTGACCAGGTCCACGACGAATATCTCGCCGCCGAACTTGGTCAGCTGCTGCGCACCGATATAGGCGACGATCACCGCGATCAGGAAGGCGATCAACGCGACGATCGGGATGGCCGACACCCCCGTCTCGAAGACGTGCCGCACGACCGAGGGCAGGCGCAGGCGCTTCGGGCTGAACAGCGCCCGCAGCAAGACCGTGACGACCGCCCCGAACATCCCCAGGTGCTCGATGAGGTCGTTGCGCGCCTTGATCGTCAGTCGGCCGACCGTCTGCAGCGGCGCCACCATCGCGCTGAGGTGGTATTCGTGCTCCTCGTGCAGGGTCGGGCCCCGCTTGACCGCCTCGTCGATGAATGCGAGCTGCTCCGGTCGCGCGGGCCTCCAGGTGACGTGGCGTCCCCGCCGCGGCCAGGCGCCCCTCCAGGGACCGCAACAGCCAGGCCCCGGTCAGGTCCATCGCCTCGACCCCTGCGGCATCGATCGTTACCCCGGCCGGCCCGGCCGTAGCGGCCCGTGCGACGGTCTTTTCGAGGGTCGAGACGTTCTCCACGGTCCAGCGACCGCCAAGGGTAAGGAGCCTGTCTTCCGGTGTGTCGTGGGTTTCGAGGTGCATGACTGTGGGTTTCCGCCGTCCTGATGCTAGCAGGCGATCGCCGGCTGCTGGTAGCAATGCTGTTGCCTGTCGCCCCGCGCGCCGCCAACATGTAGCGGAATGTTTCCGGACAGGTGGATGAATGGCTGACAGCGTGCTGGTCGACGTCCTGGTGCTGCTGGCGGCGACGCTGCTGGTGGTGGCGTCGCTGCGTCGCCTGCGCCTGCCGCCGGTCCTGGGCTTCCTCGTGGTCGGCGCTGCGCTCGGGCCGCACGCCCTCGGCTGGGTCGAGGACAACGCAACCACCAGCACCCTGGCCGAATTTGGCGTCGTGTTCCTGCTGTTTACACTCGGACTCGAGTTTTCGCTGCCGCGCATGATCGCGATGCGTAACGAGGTCTTTGCCCTGGGCAGCGCCCAGGTCGCGCTGACGGCGGCCGCTTTCGGGGGCATCGCCTGGTGGCTGGGCTCGCCGCCTGCAGTAGCGATCGTCCTCGGCGGCGCCGTCGCGATGTCCTCGACGGCGATCGTCATCCAGCAGCTCACCGAGCAAGGCGAGCTGAACCGGACCCACGGCCGGCTGTCCTTCGGCATCCTGTTGTTCCAGGACCTGGCCTTCGTGCCGTTTCTTGCGCTTGCCGGGGTCATCGGCGCGGCCGGGTCCGAGTATTCCGTGGCGGAGGTGGTGGCGGCCGTCGCCAAGGGCGCGGCGGCGCTGGCCATCGTGCTGGCAGCGGGCCGGTGGCTGCTGCGGCCGCTGTTTCACGAAATCGCCGGCAGTCGCACGCCGGAGCTGTTCACGCTGGCGGTGCTCTTCGTCGCCATGGCGGCGGCCTGGGCCACGCACGCGGTCGGCCTGTCGCTCGCCCTGGGCGGCTTCCTCGCCGGGATGATGCTGGCGGAGACCGAGTATCGCTACCAGGTCGACGCCGGCATCCGGCCGTTCCGCGACATCCTGCTCGGCCTGTTCTTCGTCACCGTCGGCATGCAACTCGATCCGCGGCTGTTGGCGCAGCAGACCCTGGTGGTCAGCGGCTTGCTGATCGGCCTGCTCGTCGTCAAGGCGGGCGTCGTCGCCATCGTTGCCCGGCGCTACGCCGGCAACTGGTTCAAGGCGTTGCGGACCGGGATCGTGCTCAGCGAGGGCGGCGAGTTCGGCTTCGCGCTGATCGCGCTGCTGCTGCAGAACAAGCTGATCAGCCAGGACCTCACGCAGTTGCTGCTGGCGGCGATCACCCTGAGCATGGTCGTCTCGCCGTTCCTGATCCGGCACAACAAGAAGCTGGCCCGCTACCTGCTGCGCGAAAAGGGGCCCGTCGAGACCGAACTGTCGCGCACCGAGGCGGCCACCGACGCGCTGGCACACCGCGAGCATGTCATCCTCTGCGGGTTCGGACGGGTCGGGCAGAACGTCGGTCGCGTCCTCGAATCGCAGGGCTTCGAATACCTGGCGATGGACCTCGACCCCTTCCGCGTGCGCACCGCCCGCGAGGCCGGCGAACCGGTGATCTACGGCGACGCGGCCGACGAGCGGATCCTGTCCGCCGTCGGGCTCGAGCATGCCAGCGCGGTCGTCATCACCTTCTCCGATCCCGACCGGGCGCTCGATATCGTCAAGACGATCCGTCGCGTGAACGCCGACGTGCCGCTGCTCGTGCGCATGGCCGACGACGCCAGGCTCGAGCAGCTGCATGCGGCCGGCGCAACCGAGGTCGTCCCCGAGACGCTGGAGGCGGCGCTGATGCTCGTGTCGCACGCCTTGCTGGTGCTGCATGTTCCGCTGTCGCGCGTCGTCAAGACCGTGGGCGAGATCCGGCGCCATCGCTACAGCATGCTGCGCAGCATCTTCCGGCGCGAGGATGCGGAGCTGATCGACGAGACCCACGACCTGCGCGAGGAACTTCACACGGTCGTGCTGCCGCCGGGCGCCTGGTCCATCAACCGATCGATCGAGGAGGTCCGCGCGCGCGGCGCCGAGGTGTCGTTTACCGCCGTACGCCGCGGCGGCATCGTCGGCCGGGATCCCGATGATGCGATGAAGCTGAACCAGGGCGACGTCGTCGTCATCTACGGTACGCCGGAAGCGCTCGAGCATGCCGAGGCCGTATTGCTGGCCGGCTAGGGCCTGTTTTCGCTCCCGGACGGCCCGGCCAGTGACAGGTCCTTGCTGTAGGTGACGTTCATGACGTTGTCGTACCAGCCCTGTACGCGCCCGGCGACCAGGTGCTTGGAAACGTAGAAGAAAAGCGGTATCAGCGGCGCGTCCTCCAGCATCCGCCGCTCGGCCGCGGCGAGCGTCGCGCGCCCGCTCGATCGGGTCCGTCGCCAGCGCCGGCAACGTCAAGCAGCTTGTCGTATTCGGCGCTCTCGTAGCGCGGCAGGTTGATCCCGAATCCGCCACGCAGCACCTGCAGGAATGAATAGGTGTCGTTGTAATCGGCGATCCAGCTGCCGCGAAACGCCACGGCCTGCCGCGAGTCGATAGTCTGCTTGAGCACGCGGAATTCCTCGGCCCGCAGCGCGACCTTCGCGCCGAGGCCCTGCTTCCACATGGCCGAGACCGCGATCGCGATCCGGTCGTGCAGCGGGCTCTTGTTGTAGCTGAGCTCGAACGACAGCGGCCGATCGGCCGAGTAGCCGGCCTCCGCATACAGTCGACGCGCCTCCGCCAGGCGCCGCTCGGCCGGCCAGGTCGACCATTCGTAGCGCTGTGGCTCGTAGCCCGAGACGCCCGGCGGCACCCAGCCGTAGGCGGCGATCTCTCCGTCCCCCAGGACCTTGCGCGCCAGGATCTCGCGGTCGATGGCCATCGTTAGCGCCGTGCGCAGCTTCGGCGCGCCCGCGAAGGGTGGCTGGTCCATGGCAAGGCCGATGTAATAGACGCCGAGCTGGGGTCCGGTGTGCAGCCCCGTCGCTGCCGACCAACGCGCCAGCTGCCCGGGCGGCAGCGTGTAGGTCACATCGAGCTCGCCGGCGCGAAAGCGCGTCAGCTCCGTGGTCGGGTCGGCGATGTGCTGGTAGCGAACTGCGTCGATCGCCGTGCCACGATCGTTCCAGTAGGCGGCATTGCGTCTCGCGAGCACGTACGCGCCCACCTGCCACTCGACCGGCACGAATGCGCCGTTGGTGACGGCCGTGCCCGGCCGCGCGAAGTCCGCGGCGCGCGCAGCGAGCGTCGGTCGATGCACCGGGAACGTGCTGGGGTGCGACAGCAGCGCCGGAAAATATGCTGCGGGCCGCGCCAGCCTGACCTTGAGCAACGACGGCCCGACGGCTTCGACGGCAAGCTGCTGCGGGAGCGACCGGCCGGCGATGATCCCGGCGGCGCCGGCGACCGGCTCCAGCATCTGGGCATACTGCGAGGCAGTGGCGGGGTCGACCAGCCGCCGCCAGGCGGCCACGAAATCCTCGGCCACGACGGGATCGCCGTTCGACCATCGTGCTTCCGGCCGTATCTGGAACTCATAGACGAGGCCGTCGTCGCTCACGGTCCACGACCCGGCCACGCCGGGCGCCACGCCGCCGTGGACGTCGAGTGCGGTCAGGCCCTCGTAACAGTCGCGCAGGATGGTCAGCGCCGAGTCCATCCTGGCGAGCTGCGGGTCGAGCGAGTCGGGCTCCGAACCGTTTCCCCGGATCAGCTCCGCCGCACCGGACTGCGCCGGGACCGGCGTGCCGCCCCGATCGAAAACCCCAGCCTGCCAGGCGATGAAGGCGGCGGCGGCCAGGATCACTAGCAGCGCCAGCCGCCGCCCCCGGCCGCGCGGCCTGAAGGCCGTCACCTCAGGCCCACTCGGTCAGGCCCTCGCGCTCGTAGAGCGTGGCGAACGACGGCCGCGCCTTCATGCGAGCCACGTAGTCGCGGATGGCCGACCACTCGGTCCCGGGCCTGGGCATGTTGCGCGACCAGCGCACCAGCATGGTGGCCAGGAAATCCGCCGCGCTCGGCGCGCGCCCGGCGATGAATCCGCCGCTGACCGCCAGCCGTGCGTCCATCCGGTCCCAGGCCCGCTCGATCTGCTCGCGCGCGAATGCCTGCACCCGCGGTGCGAGTTCGTCGCCGGCGATTTCCTGCGGGTAGAACCAGCCGCGGAATGTCGCCTGCACCGTGTTGGTCAGGTGCGTCATCCACTGCAGGTAGGCCAGACGCTCGACGCTGCCAGGCGCCGGCGCGAGCGCCGCCTGCGGGTGCCTTTCCGCAAGCAGCAGCAGCAATGCCGCGCACTCGTAGACCGGCGTGCCCTCGATAACCAGCGTCGGTACGAGCCCGTTGGGATTGAGCTTCAGGTAGTCCGGGTCCTTGTGCTGGCCCGCCCCCAGATCGAGACGGATCGCCTCGAAGGGAACGCCCAGGTCGATGAGCAGCCAGTGCACCGCGAGACTCGCAGCGCCCGGGGCGTAATAGAGCTTGTACATCGCCGGGAACTCCGTTTTGGCGCGCGACTCAGGCCGCGCGCGCACGCTTCTTGAGGTGAATCAGCAGGATCGACACCGCCGCCGGCGTAATGCCGGGCAGCCGCGCCGCCTGGCCAAGCGTCCCGGGCCTTGCCTCCGCCAGCCTCTGCCGGGCCTCGTTGGACAGGCCGGCGACGAGCGCGTAGTCCAGTTCGGCCGGCAGTCGCGTCTCCTCGCTGCGCCGCTGCCTCGCGATTTCTTCATGCTGCCGCTCGATGTAGCCGGCGTACTTGGCGCCGACGTCCACCTGCAGCGCGACCTGTCCGGCCAGCCGCTCGTCGGCCAGCGGCTGGCCGGGCCCGATGCAGTCCAGCGAAACGAGGCCGCGATAGTCGACGCCGGGCCGTCGCAGCAATTCGAACGCCCGCTGCTCGCGCGAGACCGGACCGCCGAGGATTCGCAACGCGTCGGCGCCCGGCAACGTCCTGCGGCCTGACCAGCGTTCCTGCCAGCCTCACGACTTCACGCTCGGTCGCTTCGCGCTTGGCGCAGAAGAACGACCAGCGTTCGTCGTCGATGAGCCCGAGCTCGCGACCCCTGGGCGTCAGCCGGAAGTCGGCATTGTCCTCGCGCAGCAGGAGGCGGTGCTCCGCCCGGCTGGTGAACATGCGGTAAGGCTCGATGGCGCCGCGCGTGATCAGGTCGTCGACCAGCACGCCCAGGTAGGCCTCGTCGCGCCGTGGCCACCAGGCCTCGTCGCCGCGCGCCAGGAGCGCCGCATTGAGGCCCGCCAGGACGCCCTGCGCCCCGGCCTCCTCGTAACCCGTCGTGCCGTTGATCTGGCCGGCAAAGAACAGGCCCGCGACGAACTTCGTTTCCAGCGAATGGCGAAGGTCGCGCGGGTCGAAGTAGTCGTACTCGATCGCATAACCGGGCCGCGTCAGGTGCGCCCGCTCGAAACCGCGGATGCTGCGGACGAACTCCACCTGCACGTCGTAGGGAAGACTGGTGGAAATCCCGTTCGGGTAGACCTCGTGGGTGTCGAGGCCCTCGGGTTCGACGAAGACCTGGTGGGAGGGCTTGTCGGCGAAGCGCGCCACCTTGTCCTCGACCGACGGGCAGTAGCGCGGCCCGACGCCCTCGATCACGCCGGTAAACATCGGTGAGCGATCGGTGGCGGCGCGTATCAGCTCATGCGTGCGCTCGTTGGTCGCGGTGATGTGGCAGGGAACCTGTGCGGGATGATCCCCGGGCCGGCCGAGGAACGAGAACACCGGCCGCGGATCGTCGCCGGGCTGCAGGGTCATCAGCGAGTAGTCGAGGCTGCGGCCGTCGAGCCTCGGCGGCGTGCCCGTCTTCAGCCGGCCGACCCGGAAAGGCAGCTCGCGCAGGCGCGCGGCGAGCCGGTTCGACGGCGGGTCGCCGGCCCGGCCGCCCGCGTGGTTCTCGAGGCCGACGTGGATGCGCCCGCCCAGGAACGTGCCCACCGTCAGCACGACGGTTCGCGCCTCGAAGGCCAGTCCCATGCGGGTGACGACGCGGCGGACCCGCCCGTTTTCGACCTCGATGTCCGCCACTTCCTGCTGGAACAACTCGAGCCCCGGCTGGTTCTCGAGCAGGGCGCGAACGGCTCGCTTGTACAGCTGCCGGTCGGCCTGGGCGCGGGTCGCGCGCACTGCCGGGCCCTTGCTGGCGTTGAGGGTGCGGAACTGGATCCCGGCACGATCCGCGGCGCGGGCCATGGCACCGCCGAGCGCGTCGATCTCGCGCACCAGGTGTCCCTTGCCGATGCCGCCGATCGCCGGGTTGCAGCTCATCTGGCCGAGCGTCTCGATGCTCTGCGTCACCAGCAAGCGTGCGCGCGCCCATCCGGGCGGCCGCCAGGGCCGCCTCGGTGCCGGCGTGGCCGCCGCCGATCACGATGACGTCGTAGGTCCTGCTGTCGCGCATGTCCTGGCCGCTTCCCCGCCCCACAGAGCGTCGCAATTCTACAGCCTGCCGGGCGGGCGCACCGTGCGGCCGGCAACCGTGGGTGTCACAATCGACCTGACCAAGGCACCCCGGCATCCCGGGGCGCTGCGCTGCTGGGGCCCGGAATCATGCAAATAGACGCCATCCCGCGCGCTGCCGGCGCGCTCATCGTGACGCCTGTGCGTGCTGTCGCCGCCTGCTTCGGGCGCGGTGCCGGGCGCCGGCACATTGCCGCTCTCGCCCTGCCGGCTCGAGCATCCCTACGGGCTCGGCTCGGTCGCGGCACGATGCGGCCAGCTTGCCGTTCCCGAGAACCCGGACGACCCGTCGGGCCGCAGCATCGCCCTGGCCGTCGCGGTGGTCCCCGCCGTCTCGGCGCGGGCCAGGCCCGACCCCCTGTTCCTGCTGGCCGGCGGTCCCGGACAGGGCGCGCGCGACGGCTATCGTGCCCATCCTGGGCGCGCTGGCGGGTGTCCGCCGCGATCGTGACCTCGTGCTCGTCGACCAGCGCGGCACCGGTCAATCCAACCCGATGAACTGTGACTTTCCCGAGGAGGCCTTCGCCTCGGAGGTGGAGCCGGAGACCTTCCGCAGCATGGCCAGCGACTGCCTGGCACAGCTTCCCGGGGATCCGCGTTACTACACGACCAGCGTCGCCGTCCGCGATCTCGATGCCGTTCGCGCCGCGCTGGGCTACGAGCGGATCAACCTCTACGGCGGCTCCTACGGCACGCGCGTCGCCCAGCACTACCTGCGGCGCTATCCGGAGCGGACGCGGACGGTCATCCTCGATGGGGTCGTGAACCCGTCGCTGGCGCTCGGGGTCTCGATGGCGCTGGACGCCGAGAATGCGCTGCGGGCGGATCTGTCCCGCTGCAGCCAGTCGACGGCTTGCGCGGCGCGCTATCCAGGGCTCGACGGCAGACTTCGACGCGCTGCGGGCCCGGCTCGCCGATCGACCCGTGAGCGTCACGATTCCCGATCCCGTCACCGCCGAGCCGCGCGAGATCGTGTTCACCGGCGAGCACCTCGCCCTGGTCACGCGCATGCTCATCTACTCGGACAGCACCGCCGCCCTGCTGCCTTTGTTCATCCACGAAGCCCTGGCCCGGGACAACTTCGTACCGCTGGCCGCCCAGGCCGAGATGCTGCAGCAGCAGCTCGAGGACGCGCTGGCCTATGGCATGCACAACGCGGTCGTCTGCAGCGAGGACCTGCCGTTCCTGGATCGCGCGTCGCTCGACCGCGATGCCCTGGACAGGTCCTTCCTGGGCCCCGCGATGCTCGATGGGCTGACCGCGATGTGCGAGGTCTGGCCCCGCGGGGTCGTCGACCCGGACCTGAAGGAGCCGCTGCGCTCAGCGGTGCCGGCGCTGCTGCTGTCGGGTGAGTTCGACCCGGTCACGCCGCCGGCCTACGCGACCGCCGCCGCCACGGGATTCAGCGATCATGCCGAGATCGTGTTCAAGGGCCAGGGCCACATCCAGCTGGGCCTGAAATGCGCCCAGTCGATGATTCGCCATTTCCTCGACGCCGGCACGGCCGCCGGCCTCGACACGCGCTGCGTCGACACGGTCGAGGCCGTCCCCTTCTTCGTCAACTTCAACGGGGGGGCGCCGTGATCGAAGTCGAGGCCCTCGCCAAGCGCTTCGGTCCCGTCGAGGCCGTCCGCGAGGTCAGCTTCAGCGCCGCCGACGGCCGGATCACCGGCCTGCTCGGGCCCAATGGCGCCGGCAAGTCGACGACCCTGCGGATGCTCTATACCGTGCTGCGGCCCGACGCCGGCAGCGCCCGGATCGACGGCACGGACGTCATCGCCGACCCGCTGGCCGCCCGCCGGTCCATCGGCGTGCTGCCGCATTCGGCCGGTATCTACCGGCAGCTCACGGCGCGCGAGAACATCCGCTTCTACGGCGAGCTGCACGGCCTCGCTCCGGCGCTGCTGCGTCGGCGCATCGACGAGCTGGTCGAGCGGCTCGACATGACGGAGTTCGCCGATCGCCGGGCCGACGGTTTCTCGCAAGGCCAGCGCATCAAGGTCGCGCTGGCTCGTGCGCTGGTGCACTCACCGCGCAACGTGCTCCTCGACGAACCCACCAACGGACTGGACGTGATGGCGACCCGTGCGCTGCGGGAGCTGATCCGCGGCCTGAAGGCGGAGGGCCACTGCGTGCTGTTCTCCAGCCACGTGATGCAGGAGGTCGCGGCACTCTGCGACGAAGTCGTGATCATCGACCACGGCCGGGTCGCGGCAAGCGGATCGCCGGAGGCGCTCCAGGCGCGTTTCGGCGGCGCCAGCCTCGAAGAGACCTTCGTCCAGGTCCTCGGTGAACGGGAGGGCCTGGCATGATCCGGACCCTCACGGCCGTATTCCGCAAGGAACTGCTCGAGACGGTTCGCGACCGGCGCGCGCTGTTGTCCAGCCTGGTGATGGGCCCGCTGTTCGCGCCGCTGCTGTTCATCGGCATGCTGGCGATCTCGCTGGACCGCTCGGTCAGCGCGCTCGACGAAGCGGTCGCGGTCACCGTCAGTGGTGCGGAACGCGCGCCGAACCTCGTCCGATTCCTGCGGGAGCAGGGCTTCGCCCTGACCTTGCGCGACGGTCCGGATGCCGACCTGCGACGGTGGATCGAGGATGACGCCGAACTGGTCGTCATCGCGGTCCCGGATGGCTTTGGCGAGCGGTTCGCCAGCGGCCGGCCCGCCCGCGTGCTCGTTTACGCCGATGGCTCGAACAGCAAGGCCGGCCGTCGAGCCGACCGCCTGCGCGCGGCCATCGGCGGCTATTCCGGCACGCATCGCCTCGCTTCGCCTGCAGGCGCGTGGGATCTCGCCACTGGTGGCGCAGCCGGTCGTCGTCGACGACATCGACGTGTCCACGCCGGCGGCTCGTGCGACGCTGGTGCTCGGCATGTTGTCCTACCTCATCCTGCTGGTGACCCTGGTCGGCGGGATGTACCTGGCCATCGACGCGACGGCCGGCGAGCGCGAGCGCGGTTCGCTCGAGCCCCTGCTGACCATGCCGGTGCCCCGCGCGCACCTGATCTACGGCAAGGTCCTGGCCGCCGCGTTCTTCATGTCGGTGGCGCTCGCGCTGGTCACGACCACCGTCGCCCTGTCCATCCGCCAGCTGCCGCTCGAGACCATCGGCATGTCGGCCAACTTCGGCCCGGGCGTGGCGCTCGGGGTGTTCCTGTCCACGCTGCCTTTCGTCACGGTCGGGGCGGCGCTGCTGACGGTGGTCGCGTCTTTCACGCGCAGTTACAAGGAAGCGCAGACCTGGCTCGGCGTCCTGATGCTGGTCCCGACGCTGCCGATCGCAGTGGCCGGCGTGCTCGGCATCAAGGCGAACGCGGCGCTCATGGCCGTACCCAGCTTGTCGCAGCACCTGCTGATCCAGGGCTTCCTGCGCGGCGACCCGCTGCCGACCGCCTACGCAGCGATCTCGGTCGCGAGCACGCTGGCCCTGGGCGGGTTGCTGACATGGGTGGCGGGCAGGCTGTACCAGCGCGAAAGGATCCTGGGATAGTGGCGTGGACCGTTTCCTGAATTCGGTCGGTCTGCCGACTGCACCGTCCTTCGGGCGGAATTCAGTAAACTGTGCCCCATGACGGCGACTGCCTACGACGAAATGCGCGACGGCGAAGGCCGGGTGCGCAGCCACTACCGGGAGTTCGACGCCTGGCTGGCCGGCATGCCCGCCAATCGGCTCGCGCAGAAGCGTGCCGAGGCGGACAGCCTTTTCCGCCGCACGGGAATCACCTTCGCGGTCTACGGTGAGGAGGCCGGGGCCGAGCGGCTCATCCCCTTCGATGTCGTCCCGCGGATCATTACCGCAGCCGAGTGGCAAAAGCTGTTCAACGGCCTCACCCAGCGCGTCAAGGCGCTGAACGCATTCATCGCCGACATCTACCACGACCAGGACATCCTCAAGGACGGGCGCATCCCGCCCGAGCAGGTGCTGTGCAATACGCAGTACCGACCCGAGATGCAGGGTATCGAGGTTCCGGGCGACGTCTATGCCCACATCGCTGGTGTCGACGTGGTCCGGGCCGGCGAGGGTGAGTTCTACGTGCTCGAGGACAACCTGCGCGTGCCGTCGGGCGTGTCCTACATGCTCGAAGACCGCAAGGTCATGATGCGGCTGTTTCCCGAGCTGTTCGCGCGCTACCGGGTGGAGCCCGTCCAGCACTACCCGGACATCCTGCTCGACAACCTGCGCAGCGTCGCGCCGCCCGGCGTGCGCGAGCCGACCGTCGCGCTGCTGACGCCGGGCTCGCACAACAGCGCCTACTTCGAGCACGCGTTCCTGGCGCAGCAGATGGGCATCGAGCTGGTCGAGGGCCAGGACCTGGTCGTTCGTGACGGTTTCGTCTTCATGCGCACGACGCGCGGACCGGTGCGCGTGCACGTCATCTACCGGCGCGTCGACGACGATTTCCTCGATCCGCTGGCGTTCCGGCCCGACTCGATGCTCGGCGTCCCGGGCCTGCTCGCGGCCTGCCGCGCCGGGCACGTCACGATCACCAATGCCATCGGCACCGGCGTGGCCGACGACAAGTCCATCTATCCGTACGTCCCGGACATGATCCGCTTCTACCTCGACGAGACGCCGATCATCGACAACGTGCCCACGCGCATGCTGCGGCGGCCGGACGACCTGGCCTACACGCTGGCGCACCTGGACGAGCTGGTCGTGAAGGAAGTCCACGGCGCCGGCGGCTACGGCATGCTGGTGGGGCCGAAGGCGAGCCGCGCCGAGATCGAACGTTTTCGCGAGCTGATCAAGGCGCACCCAGAGCGCTACATCGCGCAACCGACGCTGGCCCTGTCCACCTGCCCGACTTTTGTCGAGGAGGGCGTGGCGCCACGCCACATCGACCTGCGGCCCTTCGTGCTTTCCGGCGGAGACGTGCGCATCGTTCCCGGCGGCCTGACCCGCGTCGCATTGCGAGCCGGCTCGCTGGTGGTCAACTCGTCGCAGGGCGGCGGTACCAAGGACACCTGGGTGCTGGAAAACTGATGCTTAGCCGTACCGCCGATCATCTTTACTGGATGTCGCGCTATACAGAGCGCGCCGAGAACCTCGCCCGCATGCTGCAGGTCAACGTCCGCATGGCGCTGCTGCAGCGGCAGGCGGGCGAGCATGACTCGTCCTGGGGCGCGACGCTCGCCATGATCGGCCAGCTGGAAGCTTTCCGCGAACGCTACGACGTCGTGACTCCAGAGCGGGTCGTGCAGTTCCTGGCATTTGACGAGAGCAATTCCGGCAGCATCGTCCGCGACCTGCGCGCCGCCCGCGAGAATGCCCATGCCGTGCGCGGCACGCTGACTTCCGAGCAATGGGAGACCATCAATTCCACCTGGCTGGAGTTGCGCGGGCTCAAGCTGCAGGACCTCTCGACCGACGAACTGATCGAGTTCCTGGAATGGGTCAAGTTCCGTTCACACCTGGTGCGCGGCGTCACCCACGGCACCATGCTGCGCGACGAGGGTTTCGACTTCACGCGCCTCGGCACGTTCCTGGAGCGCGCGGACAACACGGCGCGCATCCTCGACGTCCAGCTGCGGCTGCTTGCTCCCGAAGGGATCAGCCAGGCGACCGCGGCCGACTACTACAAGTACTCGGCGCTGCTGGCGTCAGTGTCCGCTTTCGAGATCTACCGGCGTGTCTATCGCGACCGCATCACTCCGGCGCGCGTGGCCGAACTGTTGATCCTGCGCGAGGACATGCCGCGCTCGCTGCACCGCTGCATGAACGAGTTGGTGCTTCACCTCGATGCCGTCGCGAACGACCAGTCGGCAGAAACGCTGAGGCGCGCCGGCGCGCTGAGGTCCACGCTGCGCTACGGCCGCATCGACCTGCTCCTCGAGGAGGGGCTGCACGAGTTCCTGACGACGTTCCTGCTGCGCGTAAGGGACGTAGGCCGGCGCATCGCCGAGGACTTCCTCGTTTCCACCACGAGTTGAATCATGCTGCTGTCCATACGCCACGAGACCGTCTATCGCTACAGCCGCAAGGTTGACCACTCCGTCCAGGTCGTGCGCCTGACGCCCAGGCTGGAGCCCGGGCAGCGTACGATTCGCTGGAAACTCACCTCGCCCGGCCGGCAGGTCGAGCAGGTGGACGCCTTCGGCAACGTTTCCCACCTCGTGACCGTGGACGAGGCGATCACCGAGATCCGCCTGCTTGCGGAGGGACAGGTGGACACCATCGACACGGAAGGTTTCCTGCCGACCGAGGAGGGCGGTCTGTCGCCGCTCGCATACCTCGCGGAAACCCCGCTGACGGAACCGGACCCGGCCATTCGCGACTTCGCCTCACGCTGGCCGGCCGAGTCGCTCCACGAGCCCTCGTCGCTGGTCGAGCTGGCCGCTTCGATTCGCGCCGCGGTGGTCTGGGAGCCCGGCGCCACGACGGTCGAGCATGATGCAGCCCAGGCGCTGGCCCTGGGCCGCGGGGTCTGCCAGGACCACGCCCACGTCTTCGCGTCGATCTGCCGGCTGCGGCGGATACCGGTACGCTACGTCAGCGGCTACCTGCACACCGGGGAATCCAGCTTCGCGAGCCACGCCTGGGTCGACGCCTGGCTTGGCGCGGAGCGCGGCTGGTTCAGCATCGACATCACCAACAGCGTGCCCGCCGGCTCGAATCACTGCCGGCTGGCGGTGGGCAGGGACTACCTCGACGCCGGGCCGGTGCGCGGCGTGCGCCGCGGCGGCGGGGATGAGGCCATGCAGGTCGACGTGCAGGTCTCCGGCGAGCCCGCCCCGGCGGAGCGGCTCTCACGCCGCGAGCGGCAGCAATAGGGGACGGTTTACCTGTTGCCGCCGCGCCGACACTTGCATCAGGACGCGGCGCGAAATAGGTAAACTGTCCCCGTAAACCTTTATCCATCCCTGAAGGAATTCCATGACCTACTGCGTCGGCATGCTGCTGGATGCGGGCCTGGTGATGATGGCCGACTCCCGGACCAACGCCGGGGTCGACAACATCAGCACGTTTTGCAAGGTGACCGTCTTCGAACGACCCGGCGACCGGGTGTTCGTGCTGATGACTGCAGGCAACCTCTCGCTCGCGCAGTCCGTGATCAGCCTGGTCAACGAGGCGCTGGAAGCCCCCGAAGGACAGGCCAACCTGTTCAACGTCGCCAACATGTTCGAGGCGGCGCGCTGTATCGGCGACGCAATCCGCGCAGTGCACGGTCGCGACGCGGAAGCGCTCGAGGCTTTCAAGATGGAGTTCAACGTCTCGATGATTCTCGGCGGCCAGATCCGTGGCGAAGCGCCGCGGATGTTCAACATCTACCCCGCCGGCAACTTCATCGAGGCGACCGAGGAGACCTGCTATTTCCAGATCGGCGAGTTCAAGTACGGCAAGCCGATCATCGACCGCGTGATCAACCGGCAGGTGCGGCTGCAGCGGGCGGCCAAGTGCGGCCTGGTCTCCATGGACTCGACCATTCGCTCGAACCTGACGGTCGGGATGCCGATCGACGTCGTGACGGTCAAGACCGACGAGCTGCGCATCAGCAGCCACAAGGTCATCGAAGCCGACGACGAATACTTCGAACTGGTGCGGGCAAGCTGGAGCGATGCGCTGATCCAGGCATTCCGCGACCTGCCGGATCCGGACTGGCTTTGATGTCCGCATATTCCGGGGAATGAACCTGCTCCATGAGCCCTGAGTGCCTGAACGGCCCGGAACTGCGCCGAGCCCTACCTGCGCCTCGAGCGGCGCCTTGGCAAGGCGGAGGAAGAACTACTCTACGATCCGCAGACTAACGGCGGGCTGCTTCTCGCCGTACCGCAGGTGAGTGCGGATGCGCTGGTCGCGGCAACGCTCGAGGCGGGAGTGACCGCAGCCGTCTGCATTGGGGGCGTCCTGCCCCGGGGAGACGGTGCGCTCAGGATTCTGTGAGGTAGCGCCACAGCGCCCGGAGACGCGGGCCGGTGAGCTTGAAGGTTGTCGTCGCCGAACCCAGTGGGCAAGTCGTGTTCGCCAAGGCACATCGACGCCAGCCTGCTGACTCGCTATCCTCGATTGTGGATCACATCTCCACTCCGCACTGATATGCAGAGCAGATCGTTTGTCTTAACCCCGTCTCGTTGCCGGATTGTCATCTTCTGCAGCCTGTTGTCGACCTCCATGGCGGTGACTGCGGCCGCGGACCCCGCGGCACAGGGCGCGGCGCCCGTCTCCGGGGAGGTGGCGACGGTTCCCGCACCAGCCTATCCAGTGCCCACCGCGCCCGGCTATTTCTTCCCGGAACTCGAGGCGCGAGCACTGACCTACGACGGCCAGCGGTTCTGGGTCAGGCCGATATTCGCCGTGATTACCGACTACACCTGGTTCGACCAGGACGACGCCAGCCTTGCCCAGGTGGGCGAGCAGCAAAACTCTCAGGAACTGCGCGCCGCACGCTTTGGACTGGTCGTTCGCTCGAAAGGCGACCTGAGGTGGGGCTTCAACTTCGCCGCGGACTATGTTGAGAAGCGGACCCGTCAGGACGCGACCTTTCAGTTATACGACCTGAAAATCGACATTCCCGTCGGTGCGGTAAAGCTGTCAATCGGCAAGCAGAAGGAGCCCTTCGTCTTCGAGATGGCGGGACTGTCCGCGCTGCTTTCGCAGCAGGAACGCATCCTGCTGCCGTTCTTTGTCTCGCGGAACACGGGGGTGAACTTCTCGGGCCAGCTCGCCAGCGATCGCATGACCTGGGCGATTGGCGTGTTCAATGACTGGTTGGAGACTGGTGCCAGTTTCGACGGGCAATCCAACAACTACGCTGCCCGCCTGACCGGCCTTGCCTCGGTGTCGCCCGACAACCTCAACTACGCCCACCTGGGTGTTGGTCTGCGGCATGCTGGCACGCATGACGGGATGATCCGCTTTTCCGGGCGCCCGGAGTCAAACGTTGCCGACAAGTATGTCGACACCGGAGATTTTGCTGCCAATCATGCAAGCGAACTGTCGCTCGAGGCGGTCTGGCAGCGCGGACCCTTTGCGCTCCAGGCCGAGCATGTCAGCGCCTGGGTCGATTCGCCGGCGTACGGAGATCCTCACTTCTCCGGCATGTACGTGACGGCGTCGTGGGCCGTGACCGGCGAAGCGCGTCCCTACGTTCGCGACCTCGGCTACGCCCGTGGGATCACCCCGACAGGTCGCTTCGGGGCCCTGGAGCTCGTGCTGCGCTACGGCCACATCGATCTCACCGATGCAGCGATCGCGGGCGGCGTGCTCGACCGATGGGGGCTGGGTATCAACTGGTGGGCGTCGGCACAGTGGAAGCTCGGTCTGTCCTACGGAGACGCCGATCTTGAACGGGACGGGATTACCGGAAATACCCGGATGTTACTGGCCCGCATGCAGTGGTTGTACTGAGGAGGCCAGTATCTTGCGAGACGGATGAGATCCCCCCGGGGTTGGCGCCTGGCAAGCCGCCGCGCTTGCCAAGACCTCGGCGTGTCAACCTGGCCCGGTTCACGTCCGTACCGCCAGCCAGTTCTCCCAACTGCTTCCTGGCGAGGAGTCGTGCGGCAGGTGCCAGGCACACACCTGTCCCCGCACGGGGACAGGTGTGTGCCTGGCACCTCTTATGCGTAACGCTACTACTCTTTCTTTTCCGACACGACTTCCGGCATCACGGTCGGCAATACCGTCGGCAGGGTGAAGTCCGGCGGCGGCTTGTGCGTGAACAGCGCCGGCAGGATGGTCGTGACGAACGCGTACACGATCAGGCCGCCGAACAGCCACGAAGGAATGTCGTACTCGTCTCGCAGGATGCCGGCGATGACCAGCGTGAACACCAGCGTCGGCAGCATCGGCACGGCCACCTGCATGGTCGCCCGCAACGGCTCCTTGAGCGCCAGGCGCCGGTGCAGCGCGACGGTCAGGAGGCGGACGGGGACCGCGCAGGCGACCATCAACAGGCCCGCGACAAGAGCGTCCATCGAGAAATCGTCACGCTTGAGTTCGATTCCCGCGTGGAAGAAATAGAAGGGCACCAGCAGCGAGGCCAGTGCTTCGACCGCGTGCAGCATGTTGTCGGACTGCATCGATGGCATGTGGGCGCGGAAGTTCTGCGCGACCACGCCGACGATGAAAGCGCCGACGAGATAGTAGACGCCCAGGTTCCTGGTGATGAGCGCGCAGGCGGCTGCGACGATCACGAGGAAGGCAAAATCGCTCTTGGGCGCGTGCGGCAGGACGACGCGGGCGAAGGCCGTGAACATCAGCGGCAGGACCAGGATCATGGCCACCAGCACCAGGGAGCTGAGGGCCAGGGACTCGACGCTCTCCGACTTCAGCGTGAAGAACATCGCCGCCAGCGCAACCATCTCGACCGCGATCGCCTTGGAACGGATCCAGAACCGGTCGCCCTCGTTTTTCGCCAGGCTGTCCAGCGCGTCGAGAATGAAGCCGGTGGAAGGCGTCAGCAGGGCAAGGGACACCAGGATCGCCGGACGCCATTCGAACGACAGCCCGCGAACCAGCGCCCAGGCGACGCCGCCGACCAGGACGACGCGAATGACGATGTGCTGGATCAGCACCGGCGCACCCTTGCGCAGGTCGGGGAAATTGACCTCGAGGCCCGCGAACAGGAACAGGGACACGATGCCGAGGGTAGAAAGCAGCGAGATCGTCTCGTCGCCGTGGAACAGACCGAGGCCCAGGCTCGCGGCAGCGCCCAGTGCAAACGCCGTGATCGCGGTAGGCACTCCCCAGCGCTGCAGGATCCGCGGCACGACGAACAGCCCGAACAGGAGTCCCACGTAGGCAATCTCGCTGGTCAGGTCGATGCTGGAGAAATCCAGGTCCATGCTCGCTCCCCGGTCGGTGCGGCGATCCTGGCAGCACCTGCCGCCCGCGATCGTCTTCTGTCCGCCATTGTACCGGCCCCCAGTCGGGCCGGCAGGTTGCAGCGCCGGCCCGCGTCTGTGATCCTGCCCCGGACCTTGTCGTGCCAGCCCGCTTGATCGGCTGGAGCGCCCGGAATCTACGGCGGGGCTGACCGAACGCAATGCTGGCCGGCCGGTCCAAGCACGGTGAAGGAGGTGTCATGAAGAGTGGCTATCGAACGCTGATCCTGCTCTCGGCCGCGCTGCTGTCGACCGGGCCCGCCATCGCGCAGGTTTACAGCGTGCCAATGAAGGGTCACGGCAACGAATGGGTAAAGCAGCTCACGCTCAAGGGCACGATGGAGTGGGAGTGGGTCGAGACCTATCCTGACCAGGTGTTCTTCGCGACCCGGCAGGAAGCCAAGCGGGACGGCGACATCGCCACCATGTGGATGCGGATCGAATACGAGCAGGCCCGGAGCCCCGGGCCGCACCGGAGCGCCCTCAGCCGCGACCAATGGGACTGCAAGCAGAAGCGACGCGCCAACGTTGGAACGTTCTTCTTCCACTGGAACAACCTCGAGGACGATGACCCGGAGCACGCCAACGCGATGATGCTCAGCTGGGAGGTGATCGAGCCCGGCACGCTGGCCCAGACGCTGCTGGAGTTCGCCTGCAGCATCCAGCCGACACAGGAGCTGGTGAACCCCACCCCGGGTGGCAAGTAGGCGCTCGTAGCTGCCGAGCCGCCCGCGCGTCTATAATCGCCGCTGCCCATCGAACGTCGTTCGCCCGGAGAGCGGCGAGGGAGAACGAATCATGACGACTTCCGCCCGACTTGCCGCCCGGGTCGCGCTGTACACCAGCGCCCTGGCCACCAGTCTGCTGGCGGCGCCGGCCGCACACGCCTCCTTCTTCGCCGGTGAGGCGCTCGACCAGGCAGCGGACGTGCTGGCCTGGATCGTCATGATCGTGGTGCCGATCGGCGGACTCTGGCTGTTCTGGCTGGTCCACATCCTGCCGGAGAAGATCGCCGAGGAGAAAGGCCACCCGCAGGCCCAGGCCATCAAGGTGCTGTGCCTGCTGTCGCTGGTCTTCGGCGGCATGCTGTGGCCGATCGCCTGGCTCTGGGCCTATACCAAGCCGGTCCTGCACCAGCTGGCTTACGGGACGGACCGCGTGGATCATCACGCCGGGACTCCGGCCGTCGAACCGGTCGTCACCGAGACCGACCAGGAGAGGACCGCCTGATGGAAGCCATCCTCCTGGGGATCTACTCGTTTTTCGTCTGGCTGATCTTCATCAAGTTCAAGTGGCTGCCGTGGAACACAAAGTCCCAGGTAGTCGTGGTGATCATCCCGATCGTCGCCATGACCGCGCTGGTCCTGACGCTCAATGTCGTGGCGCCGTCCTCATCGGACGTGCGTGTCATCAAGTACGTCGTGCAGGTCCTGCCGCAGGTGCGCGGCCGGGTCGTCGAGATCCCGGTCAAGGGCAACGATTATGTCAAGAAGGGCGACCTGCTGTTCCGCATCGACCCGACTCCCTATGAACTGACGGTCAAGACCTACGAGGCGCAGCTGGCCAATGCCGAGGGCGCTTCGCGCCAGCTCAAGGAAGAGTACAAGTCCGCGACCGCCAACAAGCAGGCCGTCGCGGCCCGGGTCGACCTGGCCCGGCAGCGCGTCGCGCAGTACCAGGAGCTGGCCTCGACCGGCGCCGGCGACGCCTTCGCCCTGCAGAAGGCGCAGGCCGACCTGAAGGACCTCGAATCACAGTACGCGTCGGCCAACGCCGCCGAAGCGCAGGTTCGGGAGCGGCTGCTCGCGCAGGTGGACGGTGACCTCGCGGAAGTCGCGCAGATCAAGGCGCAGCTCGGGAACGCCCGCTGGGAGCTGTCGCAGACCGCGGTCTATGCTCCAGCCAACGGCTGGGTCATCAACCTGCAGTTGCGCCCCGGTTCGATGGTCGTGCCATTGCCGGCGTTCGTCGCCATGACTTTTGTCGAGGACGAGTACCAGGTCATCGCGCTGTTTGGCCAGAACGAGCTGCAAAAGGTGGCGCCCGGCAACGAGGCGGAGATCGCCCTGCCGACGCTGCCCGGCCAGATCATCAAGGCAAAAGTGGACTCGATCATCTGGGCCCAGGGCCAGGGGCAGATGCCGATGTCCGGAACGGTCCCACAGACCGGCGCGGCGCCGATTCCACCTGGCCGGTTCGCCGTCAAGCTCGACGTCGACGAAAAGTACCGCGACGCCTTTCTCGCCGCCGGCGCGATCGGCAACGGCGCGATCTACACCGACAGCGGCAAGGCCATCCAGATCCTGCGCAAGGTGTTCCTGCGCATCAGCTCGAAGCTCAACTACCTGATCCTGAAGTTGCACTGATGCGCCGCTCCCGCATCGCCAGCCACTTGCCGGTCCTGTCAGCCGCCGTGCTGGCGGTGCTGGCCACCGGCTGCGCGCTGAAGGCGCCGCCCTCGGGCGAAGAGCTGAACCGCCAGGCCTACGGCGAGGTCGTCCCGCCCGCCGCCTGGGCTGCTGCCGGCGCGACCGCGGGTGCCGTCGAGGACGGCTGGGTTGGATCCTTCGGCGATGAACGCCTGAACGCGCTGGTGGCCGAAGCCATCGTCCACAACACCGACCTGCGCGCCGCCGCGGCCGTCGTGGAACAGGCCGCCGCCTATGTCCGCATCGCCGGCGGCAACATCTATCCCGCCGTCAACCTGCTTGGAGGGGTCAGCAGCAGCAAGGGCGACGGTTCCGAGCCGCTCAACCGGGGCATCCTGGGAGCCTCCTGGGAGCTCGACCTGTGGGGCCGCGTGCGCTATGGGCGCCGCGCCGCCGAAGACCAGTACGCCTCGACCAGCGCCGACTACGCCTCCGCGCAGCAGTCGATCGCCGCGCTGGTGGTGCAGGGCTGGCTCACCGCCTGCGAAGCCGCAATGCAGCGCCAGCTGGCAGCCGATGCCCTGGCCGGGTCACAACAGTTGCTGTCGCTGGCCAGCGACCGCCAGCGCGTCGGCATCGGCAGCGAGCTGGAGGTCGCCCTCGCCCGCGGCAACGTCGAGAACTTCCGCGATGCTCTGCGCAAACTCGATCTCGGCCAGGAACAGGCCCTGCGCAGCCTCGAACTGCTGCTTGGCCGCTACCCCGCCGCCGACCTCGAGGGCGCCACGTCACTGCCGACCGTCGCAGCGGCCGCTCCCGCCGGCGTTCCGTCGGAACTGCTCGAGCGCCGGCCGGACGTCATCGCGGCCGAGCGCCGCGTGGCCACCGCGTTCAGCAGCACCGAGCAGGCGAAGGCGGCACGCCTGCCGCGGATCTCGCTCTCGGCCAACGTCTCCTACCTGCAAAGCGACGTGCTGGTGCTGCAGGACCGGGAGAACCCGGCCTTCGGACTCGGTGTCGGCCTGCTCATGCCGCTCTACGCCGGCGGGGCGCTAGCCGCGCAGGTAGAGCTGAAGACCGCCGAGCAGAAGGCCGCGGTCGCACAGTACGCGAGCGTCGGGCTGAAGGCCTTTGGCGAGGTAGAAAAGGCGCTCGCTGCCGAGCAGGCAGCCGTTGAGCGGCAGTCCATCCTCGAGTCCCGGGTCCGTGACGGCGAACGCGCCCTCGAGCTCGAGAACATCCGCTACCGGGTCGGCAGCACCGACCTGCGCAGCGTCACCCAGCAGCAGCTCACCGTCTACGGCGCGCGCAGTTCCCTGCTGAGCGTCCAGGCCGACCGCGTGTCCCAGCGTGTCAACCTCTACCTCGCCCTCGGCGGCGGATTCGATACTGACCAGGGCTGAGGTCGTCAGCCGCCCAGTGCGATCGCGATGCCGACCATCGCCAGTCCACCGACCAGGAAACTGATGCCGGTAATCCAGGGATTGGCGATGGTGTATTTCGCCCAGCTGTAGCCCGCAATAAACAGCAGGAACACCAGCACGCCATTCGAGATGCGCAACGCGATCCATGGGTCGTCGAACAACAAGAACGGGACGGCGGCCGGGATGCTGGCGAAGAACACCAGCCAGAAACATGCCAGTGCGCCGAGCAGGTCGTCTTTCGTGACGCGGCCCCGGCGCGGCTCCCGGTCGCTGCGAACCTGTTCGACGATGCTCGAATACAACGTCGAGCGCTCCTCGATCGTAGTGACGTGCTCGAGCATGTCGTCGAGTTCGCCGGCGACCAGTTCGCGGGCCGACCTGGCATCCGGCGTGAGGCGAATTCTTCGCCCGAGTCGCAGCAGCCGGCCACGCTCAAATATCTGGCCGACGATGTACAAGGCGCCGTCGATGATGCCCCACGTCACATTACAGCCGACGGTGGCGAGCAGCAGCGTGCGCACGCCTTCGCGACCTTCTTCCTCGATGAGGATGCCAGCGCCCAGCGTGAACGTCAGCGTCATGATCAGCCCGAACAGTACCTCGCCCAGGCTGCTACCAGGATCCAGGTAGCGGGACCTGGCCTCGGATGACAGGACGCCCATTGCTTCAGCCTCCGGTGCGCCCTTGCGCACGCTGCGTATCCACGACCTGCGTAACCGTCCGCTGCGCGGCAACAGCCTCGTTGCCGCCTCCGTAGCCGGTCACCCGGTCCCGCCTCAACGTCGGAAAGCCTGGGCCAGCGGCCCGGGGACAGCATGCGGGTAAAACCGGATAACGCGTATCCTGCCCGAGCAAGAGCATGCCATGCGCCGGCCTGCATCGACACGGGGGCCCGCAAGGCTCGCTGCCGACGGTTCGCGGCGGGCGTGTCGACGTTGCCCGATTCCGCCCGGTCGCGATCTGGCGTCCCATCCTGTTGCGCTGTCGACCAGCGTCCGTAAATGCCGGGGGGTTTCCCTCGGCCGCCGGAGGGACCACAATCGCGGGGCCCAAAACTACAAGACGGGAAATGACCGCATGAAGCTGCTGTCCGTCCTGATGCCGCGCGAGCGGTACTTCTTCACGCTTTTCAATCGCCACGCCAGCCTCGTCGTCGACGGCAGCAAGGCCCTGATCGAGATGCTGGAGGCCTACGACAACGACGGCCAGCGCGAGGACTGGGTCAAGAAGATCCAGTCGATCGAGCATGCCGCCGACAACGTCACCCGTGAAACCGTGTCGTTGATGCACAGTACCTTCGTCACGCCATTCGATCGCGACCAGATCAACAAGCTGATCTCACGCATGGACGACATCCTGGACCTGATCCAGGACACGGCCGAGTCCATGATTCTCTACGACGTCCACCGCGTCACGCCCGAGGCTGCGCACCTCGCCAACCTGGTCGACCTGTGCTCCGGCCGGGTCCAGGTTGCCGTCGGCCTGTTGTCGTCCATGGACAATGGTCCGGAAATCCTCAAGGTCTGCCAGGAAATCGACGCCCTCGAGAGCGACGCCGACCGGGTCATGCGCGATGCCATTTCCGGGCTTTTCCGCAAGGAAGCCGACGTCCGCGAACTGGTGAAGCTCAAGGCCGTGTATGAGCTGCTCGAGACGGCCACCGACAAGTGCCACGTTGTCGGCAAGGTGATCGAAGGCGTCGTGCTCGAGAACGGCTGATCGTGGACGCACCAACCCTGACGCTGACCCTGGTCGCACTGGTCGCGATCGCGCTCGTGTTCGACTTCATGAACGGCTTCCACGACGCCGCCAACTCGATTGCGACGATCGTGTCCACGGGCGTGCTCAAGCCGCACCAGGCCGTTGCCTGGGCGGCCTTCTTCAACTTCGTCGCCATCGCGCTGTTCGAGATGAAAGTCGCGGCCACCGTGGGCAAGGGCATCGTGAGTCCCGACGCCGTGGACAATCAGCTGATTTTCGGCGCCCTGGTCGGCGCAATCGCCTGGAATGTCATCACCTGGTACTACGGCTTGCCGTCGAGTTCTTCCCACGCGCTGATCGGCGGCATGATTGGCGCGACCATCGCCAAGGCCGGCATCGCGCCGCTGCTCATGCCGGGCATCATCAAGACCTCTGTCTTCATCTTCGTTGCGCCGCTGCTCGGCATGCTGCTGTCGGGGCTGATCATCGTCGGCGTTTCGTGGCTGTGCCGCCGCCGCTCGCAGCGCATGACGGATCGCTGGTTCCGGCGGTTGCAGCTGGTTTCCTCGGCGCTTTACAGTGTCGGTCACGGCAGCAACGACGCGCAGAAGACCATGGGCATCATCTGGCTGCTGCTGATCTCGGCCGGCGTCACGACCCGCGATCACCTGCCCGGCTGGGTCGTGGTCTCCTGTTTCACCGCCATAGCGCTGGGTACGCTGTTCGGTGGCTGGCGCATCGTCAAGACGATGGGCCAGCGCATCACCAAGCTGAAGCCGGTGGGCGGTTTCGCCGCGGAGACCGGCGGTGCGGTGTCCTTGTTCCTGGCCAGCAGCCTGGGCATCCCGGTCTCGACCACGCATACGATCACGGGATCGATCATCGGCGTCGGCAGCGCGCAGCGCACCCGCGCCGTGCGCTGGGGGGTCGCCGGCAACATCGTGATCGCCTGGATCATCACCATCCCCGCCTCCGCGCTGCTGGCGGCGCTGGGATGGTGGCTGGGCGGCTCGCTCTTCTGAACATGCGGCGCGACTCTTCGCCCGAGGAACTCGCCACGGCCCACACGCTGTCGCCCCGGCATTACCTGGGCGCGGAAATGCTGCTGCGCGATCTAGAACTCGTCTTCGCGCGCAGCTGGCAGCTGCTTGCGCATGAGAGCCGGCTTGGCGCCGCCGGCGATCACGTGGTAGCCGGAATCGGCAAGACGCCCGTCCTGATCGTGCGCGGTGCCGACGCCCAACTGCGCGCGTTCGCCAACGTCTGCCGGCACCGGGCCGGCCCGCTGGCGCTGTGCGACGGCAAGGGCGCGCGGGCGCTGCACTGCAAGTACCACGGCTGGACCTACGACCTGGACGGCCGGCTGCGTCACGCGCCGGAAATGGCTGGCGCCGAAGGCTTCGAGGCTGCGGACATTCGCCTGCCAGAATTCCGGGTCGCCGAGCTGGCAGGGACTCGTCTTCGTCGCGCTGGACGAGAAGACACCGCCGCTGGAGACCGTTTACGACGGTATCACCCAACGCATCGCGCCCATCGACCTGTCCGCGATGGAATTCGTACGCAGCGACGCCTACGACATCGCCTGCAACTGGAAGGTGTACGTCGACAATTTCCTCGAGGGCTATCATCTGCCCTACGTCCACCCCGGGCTGAGCAAGGTCCTGGACTACCGCGTTTACAGCACCGAACTGTTTCCCTGGCAATCGCTGCAGCATTCGCCGCTCAAGGCAAACGACGGCATCTACGGCGACGGCGAGGCGTTCTACTACTTCGTTTATCCGAACGTCATGCTCAACATCATGCCGGGCCGGCTGCAGGTCAACCGCGTCCTGCCGGCGGGTCCTGACCGCTGCAGGGTCGAGTTCGACTACTACTACGCGCCCGATTCGGCGGCGCGCGCACGGATCGGTCGCGACCGGGAGTTCAGCGACGAAATACAACAGGAAGACATCGCAATCTGCGAGGCCGTGCAGCGCGGTCTTGCCTCCGGCCACTACGAGCCCGGCCGGTTGTGTCCACGCCGCGAGAGCGGCCTTTGGCACTTCCAAAACCTGTTGCGCGGACGCCTACTCGGCGCCAACGGTGGCATCCGTTTGAGCGAGAAAGCGGCCGCGGGTCGTGAGCTCGGCCCCTGGATGGCCACGGCGCTGGTGGTCGGCAACGTCATCGGCATGGGCATCTTCATGCAGCCGGCGTCGCTGGCGCCCTACGGCTTCAACGCCTTCATCGCCTGGATCATTGACCGTCGCCGGTTGCGGCGCGCTGGCGCTGGTGTTCGCGATGCTGGCGCGGCGTCTGCCGCATGCTGACGGCCCGCTCGGCTACATGCGCGAGACGCTCGGCGAAGGCGCGGCGTTCGCGGCACTGTGGTGCTACTGGGTGTCCGTCTGGGTCACCAACGCGGCGCTCGCCGTGGCGGTGACGGGCTACGCGGCCGTGGTCTTCCCGCCACTGGCGGCCATGCCGTCTGCCGCAGTGGCGATCGGCATGCTGTGGCTCTTCATCGCCGTCAACCTGCTCGGCGTCAGGACCGGTGGTGGCGTGCAGGTGGCGACGACTCTTCTGAAAATCGTGCCGCTCCTGCTCATCATGATGCTGGGCCTGTGGCTGTTGGTCACCGAACCCGCCGCCTACGTCGCCAACCTGCCCACGACGCCGGTCTCCCTGCCGGCGACGCTGAGCGCGTCGAGCATCGCGCTGTTTGCGATGCTCGGGCTCGAATCGGCCGCCGTCCCGGCCGGGCGCGTGCGGGATCCTGAGCGCACCATCCCGCGCGCGACGCTGCTCGGCACCCTGGTCACCGCGGGCATTTACCTGGCGGTCACCGCCATCGCGCTGCTGCTCGTGCCCCAGGACACCCTGGCGCAATCCAACGCACCCTTCATCGACGTGCTGAATCGCCTGATCGGCGTCGGCAATGGCCGCTGGCTCGCCTTGTTCGTCGTCATCAGCGGCCTTGGCTGCCTGAACGGCTGGACGCTGCTGGTCGGCGAGATTACGCGGACGCTCGGCGCCCGGGGCCTGCTGCCCGCGGCGCTCGGCAGGAACAACAGCCGCGGCGCGCCCGCCGCGGCGCTGCTCTTCACCGGCCTGCTGGCGACCGGCGTCACCCTGATGAATTACAGCAGGTCGCTCGTCGAGGGCTTCACCTTCCTGAGCGTCGTCGTCACCGCCGCCAATCTCCCCCTCTACCTGTTCTGTGCGGGCGCGCTCCTCGTCCTGTGGCGGCGCGGCCCGGCGCTGCTGCCTCGTGCCGCCTGGCTCGCGGGGCTGGCCGGGGCCGCGTATTCGGTGTTCGCTTTCGTCGGCGTGGGGATGGAGGCCTTCCTCTGGGCGCTCGCGCTGGTCTCCGCCGGAATCCCCCTCTACGGCTGGCGCCGCCTGCATCGGCCGGCCGCGCAGCCAATCGATCAGTCCGCTGCAGCGCCGCCAGGGCCGCCGATCTGACCCGGGCCCGGCACAACGACTAAAGTTTTGCCATCGTCGCCCGGACGATCGTTAAGATCCCCCGACGAAGTCGCGGACTGAACCAGCATGAGCGGCGTCCCAGGCCCGATCGGTACCCTTGAAGTCGCCCTGGCCCACGCCGAGCGGTTGCTGGCGGCTGAGCCCGCCCTGGCGGCCGAGCAGGCCGCCGAGATCCTCACCGCCATCCCCGGGCAGCCTGTCGCCACCTTGTTGCTCGGTATTGCCCGGCGGCTGACCGGGGACGTCCCGGCCGCGCTCTCCGTTCTCGCGCCGCTGGCCGCGTCACAGCCCGCCTGGGCGCCCGCGCATTACGAGCTGGGCCTGGCGCTCGCCGCGGCCGGCCGCGGCGAGGACGCCGTGACCGCGCTCCGGCGCGCCGTCGCGCTCAAGCCCGACATGCCGGACGCCTGGCGAACGCTTGGCCGATCACCTGACCGCCATGGGCGACGCGGCCGGCGCCGACGCCGCCTATGCCCAGCACATCCGGTTCTCCAGCCGCGACCCGCGGCTGCTGGAGGCCGGCGCCGCCCTGTGCGAGAACCGGATCGCGGACGCCGAGGCGTTGCTGCGCCAGCACCTGCAGTCAGAACCCGACCGATGTCGCCGCCATCCGCATGCTGGCCGAGGTCGCGCTGCGCCTCGGTCGGAACGTCGATGCGGGAAACCTGCTGGCGCGCTGCCTCGAGCTGGCACCGGGCTTCGCCCCGGCGCGCCACAACTACGCCATCGCGCTGCACCGCCAGGCGCGTCCGGCCGACGCGTTGCGGGAGATCGAACGGGCGCTCGAGGCCGACCCGCGCAACCCGGGCTACCGCAACCTGCAGGCCGCGATCCTCGGGCGCATCGGCGAGTTCGACCGTGCCATCGAAGTCTACGCCGGCGTGCTGCGCGAGTACCCGCAGCAGCCCAAGGTCTGGATGAGCTACGGTCACGCGCTCAAGGCGGCCGGTCGCCAGGCCGACAGCATCGGCGCCTACCGCAAGAGCATCGAGCTCGCGCCCGAGCTTCGGCGAGGCCTGGTGGAGCCTCGCCAACCTCAAGACGTTCCGGTTCACCGCCGACGAGATCGGCACGATGCGCCGGATGCTCGCCCGTCGACGACCTGTCCGACGAGGACCGCCTGCACTTCGAGTTCACGCTCGGCAAGGCGCAGGAAGATGCCGGCATGCATGCCGAGGCCTTCGCCCACTACGCCGGAAGGCAATCGCCTGCGCCGCGCACGTCGCGCCATGACGCCGCGGCCGTGACGGCGCATGTGCGGCGCTCGAAGGCCCTGTTCACGCCGGCGTTCTTCGCCGAGCGCGCCGGTTGCGGCTACCCCGCCGCCGACCCGATCTTCATCGTCGGTCTGCCGCGCGCCGGCTCGACGCTGCTGGAGCAGATCCTGTCCAGCCACTCCGCGGTCGAGGGCACGATGGAGCTGCCGGACGTATCTCGATCGTGCAGGACCTGGCCGGGCGGCGCGGCCGGTCGTCCGGTGCCGAATTACCCGGAGGTCCTCGCCGGCCTCGATCCGGACGAGTTCCGCGCCCTCGGCGAGCGCTACCTGGCATCGACCCGCATCCAGCGCAAGACCGGCCGGCCGTTCTTCATCGACAAGATGCCGAACAACTTGCGCGCATGTCGGCCTGATCCACCTGATACTGCCGAACGCACGGATCATCGACGCGCGGCGGCACCCGCTGGCCTGCTGCTTCTCGAACTTCAAGCAGCACTTCGCGCGCGGCCAGCAGTTCACCTACGGCCTCGAGGACATCGGCCGCTACTACCGCGACTACGTCGAGCTGATGGCGCACTTCGACGCGGCGCTGCCCGGCCGCGTCCACCGCGTGTTCTATGAGCGCATGGTCGACGACACCGAGGCCGAGGTACGCCGGCTGCTCGACTACTGCGGACTGCCCTTCGAGGACGCGCTGCCTGCGTTTTCACGAGAACGACCGCGCCGTCACGCACCGCGAGTTCCGAGCAGGTGCGCCAGCCGATCTACCGGGAAGGCGTCGATCACTGGCGGCACTTCGAGCCGTGGCTCGAGCCGCTCGAAGCGCGCGCTCGGCCCGGTGCTCGACGCCTATCCCGCCGTGCCGCCTTTCAGCCGACCCAGTCCGACACTGAGCCATGACCCAAGAGCCCAGGAGGACCGGACCATGCAACGATCCCGCAAGCGCAAACTACGGCGTCAGCGAGCGCCATGCAGCGGAGCCTGCCGCTGGCCTCCTCGCTGCTCGCAGTGCCATGTCGGCGGCCTACGCGCAGCAGGCGCCGCACCCAACCAGCTCGAGGAAATCGTCGTCACCGCCCAGAAGCGCACGGAAAGCCTGCAGGACGTGCCGCTCAGCATCCAGGCGCTGGGCACCGAGAAGCTCGATGAGCTTGCACGTGTCCAGATTTCGCCGACTACGCGCAGCTCCTGCCCAGCCTGTCGTTCCAGAACGGCGGGCAGAACGGCGGCCCCGGCTTTTCGCGCGTCTACATGCGCGGCGTCGCCAGCGGCGGCGACGGCAACCACTCGGGCTCGCAGCCGAGCGTCGGCACCTACCTCGACGAACAGCCGGTCACGACGATCCAGGGCGCGCTCGACATCCACATCTACGACATCGAGCGCGTCGAGGTGCTGGCCGGTCCGCAGGGCACGCTCTACGGCGCCAGCTCGCAGGCCGGCACGATCCGCATCATCACCAACAAGCCGGATCCGTCCGGCTTCGCGGCCGGCTACGACCTCGAGGCCAGCTCGCTGTCCGCCGGGCGGCGACGGCTACCTCGCCGAGGGCTTCGTCAACCTGCCGATGTCCGACAACGCCGCCATGCGCCTGGTCGGCTGGTACCGGCAAGGACGCGCGGCTTCATCGACAACGTGCCGGGCACTGTGACCTACCCGACCTCGGGCGATCACCATCGACAACAGCGACCGAGCCGAGAAGGACTACAACGACGGCGACACCACCGGCGCCCGTGCGGCGCTGAAGATCGACCTGAACGACAGCTGGACCGTCACCGCCGGCGTGATGGGCCAGGAACAGACGGTCAACGGCAGCTTCGGCTACCGCGCCAGCGACGACGAGTTCGAGCTCACCCGCTTCAAGCCCGAGCGCAGCGAGGACCGCTGGGTCCAGGCGGCGCTGACCGTCGAGGGTCAGTTCAGCAACTTCGATGTCGTCTACGCCGGCTCGTACCTGAATCGCAAGGACGAATACGACCTCGACTACGTCGACTACTCCTTCTACTACGACTCCTGCTGCGGCTACGGCAGCTACATCTACGACGACGCGGGCGCCCTCATCGACCCGACGCAGTACATCCTGGCCAAGGACCGTACGACAAGCAGAGCCACGAGCTGCGCATTTCCTCGAGCGGCGACGGCCGCTTTCGCTACGTCGCGGGCCTGTTCTACCAGGAGCAGAATCACGACATCGAACAGCGCTACGTCATCGACAACCTCGCCGGCCCGGATACCGTGGTGGACCCGCCCGGATCGCTGTGGGTCACCGGCTGGCCGGACACCTGGTGGCTGACCAAGCAGAACCGCATCGACCACGACTACGCCGCCTTCGGTGAGCTGACCTACGACCTGACCGAGCAGTTCTCGGTCACCGGCGGCATCCGGTTCTTCGAGTCGAAGAACTCCCTGGAGGGTTTCTTCGGCTTCGGCCTGACCAATCCCTTCTACCCGGTCTACGGCGAGCCTCAGTGCTTCAATCAACTCGACCCGGCGTACGTCGACAATCCGATCAAGGGCGCGCCGTGCACCAACGTCGACAAGGTGGTGAAGGAGTCCGGCAACACGGCCAAGCTCAACCTGACATACCGCTTCGACGGTGACCGGCTGGTCTACGCCACGTATTCAGAGGGATTCAGGCCGGGCGGCGTCAACCGGAACGGAGATGTGCCCGCGTACAAGGCCGACTACCTGAAGAACTACGAGCTCGGCTGGAAGACCAGCTGGGCCGGCAATACGTTGCGCCTCAACGGCGCCTTGTTCATCGAGGAATGGGAGGACTTCCAGTTCTCCTTCCTCGGCCAGAGCTCGTTGACCCAGATCGCCAACGCCGCCAATGCCCGCATCCAGGGCGTCGAGGCCGACTTCCAGTGGGCCGCCACGGACGCCTTGACCATCGCGGGCGGCGCGGCCTGGATCAACGCCGAGCTGACAAAGCCGTATTGCGGAGAACTTGACGAGAATGGCAACGACCTGAGTCCGTGCCCGCAGGAGCCGCTGGCGCCGGACGGCCAGCAGCTGCCGGTAACGCCCGAGTTCAAGGGCAACCTGTCTGCACGCTACGGCTTCGCGCTGGGCAGCTGGGATGCCCACGTCCAGGGCGTGGTCGCCTACGTCGGCGACCGCTGGCCCGACCTGCGCACGGAACAGCGGGAGATCCTTGGCAAGGTGGAGGCCTACACGATCGCGGACTTCACGGCCGGGCTCGCCCGCGGCGGCTACACGCTGGAGCTGTTCGTCAACAACGCCTTCGACGAGCGAGGACAGGTCGACCGCTGGGCGCAGTGCGATGCGTCGATCTGCGGCTCCTCGGGCACCTACATCACGCCGATCATGCCGAGGACGATAGGCCTCAGGTTCGGACAGCGGTTCTGAAATAAGAGGTGCCAGGCACCGCAGCGGTGCCTGGCACCTCCATTGACGCCGCTGCGGTGCCTGGCACCTCCGGTGGGCGCCGGCGTGTGACCGGCACCCCTTCTTCCCGCCTCCGGTAGAATCCTTCGCCGCGAGGTAACTCCTTGACCCATTCTCGACAACCCGCCGTCGGCCACCCGTCCGCCGGCGCTCATGAGAGCGTCTCGATCGCCCTGGTCGGCAGCGGCGGCGCCGGCGTCATGACGGCTGGCAACGTGCTGCTGGAAGCGGCGGCACTGGCCGGCTACTACGCCCTGATGACGCGCTCCTCGGGCCCGCAGATCCGCGGCGGCGAGGCCGCGGCGATGATTCGCATCTCGGTCCGCCAGGTCGAGTGCATGGACGAGTCCTTTCATGTCCTGGCGGGCGTGGACTGGGAGAACGTCCACCGCTTCGCGGCCGAGATTCCACTCGCGGCAACCGGCCTGATCGTCGGCGACCCGGGGCGCGGCGCTCCGCCGGCCGTCTACACCGCCAGCGGCGCGCGCGTCCAGTCCCTGGCGCTGGCCGGGATGGCCAAGGATATCCCGGGCGGGCGGGCCAACATGGTGCTGCTCGGCTACGTGGCCGCATTGCTCGGCCTGCCCGAGGACGCGGTGCGCCGCGCGATCGGCAGCCTGCTCGGCAAGCGGCCGGCCGCCCTGCAGGCCAGCCTGGCCGCGGCGGCGGCGGGTCGCGCGGCCGTTGCCGCCGACACCTGCCGCACGCCACTCGTGCCACCGCCTGCGCAGCACGCGGCGCGATGGCTGGTCACCGGCAACGAAGCCGCGGGCCTGGGCGCGATCAACGGCGGCGTCCGCTTTGTGGCCGCCTACCCCATCACGCCCGCCACCGAGCTGCTCGAGTGGTTGAGCCCGGCGCTGGCCTCCGTCGGCGGTGTGCTGGTCCAGGCCGAGGACGAGCTCGCCTCCATCAACATGGTGATCGGCAGCTCCTTCGGCGGCGTGCCGGCGCTCACGGCAACCTCCGGCCCGGGGCTGGCGCTGATGATGGAGTCTCTCGGCCTCGCGGTGACCGCCGAGACGCCGCTGGTCGTCGTCGACGTCATGCGCGTCGGTCCTTCGACCGGCATCCCGACCAAGTCGGAACAGGGTGACCTGAACATCGCGCTGCATGGCCTGCATGGCGACGCCCCGCACCTCGTGCTCGCGCCCAACGGCGTGGGCGACTGCCTGCAGACCGTGCACTGGGCCGTGACCCTCGCCGAGTCGCTCCAGGCGCCCGCCATCGTGCTGTCCGACCAGTTCCTGGGCCAGGCGCGCGCCGCGATCGACCGGCCGCGCGACACCGGGTTGGCGGGCGAGCGCCTTCTAGCTCCATCGGGCAACGACGATTACCGGCGCTATGCGCTGACGCCGTCGGGCGTCTCGCCGATGGCGCTGCCGGGCACGGCCGGGGGAGCCTATACCGCGGACGGCCTGGAGCACGGCGAACGCGGCACGCCCTCCTCGCAGGCGGCAGACCATGTGGCCCAGCTCGGCAAGCGCCGGCGCAAGCTCGAGCTGCGCGACTACGGCGCGCTGTGGGCCGATATCGAGGGCGCCGGGGAGCTCGCCATCGTGACTTTCGGGTCCACAACCGGCCCGGTTCGCGAGGCGCTCGCGCGGCGGAGTGACAGCATGACGGGCATCCGGCTGATCTCGATCCGGCTGCTGGCACCGCTGCAGCACGAGCGTCTGGCCAAGGCGCTTGCCGGGGTGCGCCGGCTGCTGGTGATCGAGCAGAACGAGTCGGGGCAGCTCATTCACTACCTGCGTGGCGCCATGGACCTGCCGCCGGAAACGACGAGCCTGCGCAAACCCGGGGGACAACAGTTCAATCCCGGCGAGATCGGCGAGTATCTCGCCGCGTGGAGCCATCAATGACTGAACAGGCGGTGACGGTCGTTCCCGTACCGAACGACTTCAAGTCGGACGTCAAGCCCGTCTGGTGTCCGGGCTGCGGCGACTTCGGCGTGCTCAACGCCATGGCGAAGGCCATGGCGCGCCTCGCTCTGCGGCCCGAGAACGTCGCGGTGGTCTCGGGCATCGGCTGCTCGTCGCGCATTCCAGCCTACACGTCCTGTTATGGGTTCCACGGCGTGCACGGCCGCGCCCTGCCGACCGCGACGGGCCTGAAGATCGCGCGGCCCGACCTGACGGTCGTCGTCACCGGCGGCGACGGCGACGGGTATTCGATCGGCGGCAACCACTTCCTGCACGCCTGCCGCCGCAACGTCGACCTGACCTACATCGTGATGGACAACCGCGTCTACGGCATGACCAAGGGCCAGCCGTCGCCGACTACGGAAACCGGCTGGACATCCAAGCTCGCGCCACACGGCACCGGCCTCAACGAGTTCCACCCGATGGCGATTGCGCTCGCCGCCGGCGCGAACTTCATTGCGCGCGGCTTCACGGGCGACCCGAACGGTCTGGCCGACATCGTCGTTCAGGCCATCACCACACCCGGCTTCTCCTTCATCGAGGTGCTCTCGCCCTGCATCACCTTCAGGCCCGAACAGAAGGACTGGAAGAAAATGGTCCGGCCCGGAAACCTGTCTTCCACCGCCGACCCGGCGCTGGCAGCAAGGCAGATCTTCTCCGACGACGGCATGAACCTCGGGGTGCTCTATGCGGGCGAGCGGCCACCGTACCAGCCGCCAATCGGCGCCGCTCGCATGACGCCCGCCGACCTGGAGGCAGCGTTCACGCTATGAACACGACCGGCCAGTCCGTCCCGCACACGACCGGGGACTTCATGGCGCAGGCCTGCGCGCTCGAGGCCGAGGCGGCCGGGCGCTATGCCGAGCTCGCCGAGCTGATGCGCGTGCATCACAATGCCGAGGTGGCGGAGCTGTTCAGCAAGCTCGCGCGCATCGAGGGGCTGCACCGCGACAAGATCCTCATCCGCATGGGCTGGACGGCGCCGCCCGATCCCGATGCGTTCCGCTGGCAGACGCCCGAGGGTCCGGAAACGCCCGACTTTTCCGACCTCCATTACCTGATGACGCCATGGCACGCCCTCAGGCTTGCCGAACACAACGAGCGGCGGGCAGCCGAGTTTTTCGAATGCCTGGCCGGGCAGGCGGACCTGCCGGACGATGTGCGTGCAGTCGCCGCCGAATCGGCCGCCGAGGAGCGCGAGCACGTGCAGTTGATCCAGGCGTGGCTCGCCAAGGTGCCAGAGCCGGCCGCTGACTGGGATGAGGACGCCGACCCGCCCGTCGCTGCGGACTAGCCTGTCTCTACTTGCCGATGCAGAAGTCGGAGAATATCCGGCCCAGCAGTTCGTCGCTGGTGACCTCGCCGGTGATTTCGCCGAGCGCGCGCTGCGCCAGGCGCAGCTCCTCGGCCACCAGCTCGAAAGAGGTCCGTCGCTCGAGCTGCTGTTTCGCGCGCGTCGCGTGGTCGGCGGCGCGGCGAAGCGCGTCCAGGTGCCGGGCGCGCGCCGACCAGGCGCCCTCGCCTGCCTGATCGTACCCGGCGTGCCGCTTGATACGCTCGCGCAGCGTATCGAGACCGGCGCCGGTCACCGCCGAGAGGCGTAACGAAGCGGTGCCAGGCACTGGCGCGGCCCCCGCCGGGGGCCGGTCAGTGCCTGGCGCCTCCTGCAGGTCGATCTTGTTCCACACTTCGATCACCGGCACACCCGCCGGCAGTTCGGCGAGGCCTTCGGTCAGCGCCCCGGCGTCCGGCGGATCCGCTGAGTCGATGACGTAGAGCACGAGGTCGGCGCGCGCGATCTCGCCCCGTGCGCGGCGCACGCCCTCGCCCTCGGCAAGGTCTTCGGTCTCGCGCAGTCCGGCAGTGTCGATGACATGTACCGGAAGGCCGTCGATATGGATGCGTTCACGCAGAACGTCCCGGGTCGTTCCCGGCACCGGCGTGACGATCGCCGCATCGACGCCCGCCAGCGCGTTCAGCAGGCTGGACTTGCCGGCATTCGGCCGACCGGCGATGACGACATTCAGGCCGTCGCGCAACAGCCTTCCCTGCCCGGCCGCGCGCCCGATCCGGTCGAAGCGCTCATCGATGTCGGCGATGCGGCCCGCTACCTCGCGGCCGCCCAGGAACTCTACGTCCTCGTCGGGAAAGTCGATCGCGGCCTCGACATAGACACGAAGCGCGGTGAGCTGCTCGATGAGCCCGCGCACCTCGCCTGAGAATTCTCCCTCCAGCGAGCGCATGGCTGCACGTGCGGCCTGCGCCGACCCGGCGCCGATCAGGTCCGCGACCGCTTCCGCCTGGGCAAGATCGATCTTGTCGTTGAGGAAGGCGCGTTCGCTGAACTCGCCCGGTCGCGCGAGGCGCGCGCCCAGCTCGAGCGTCCGTCTTACCAGCAGGTCCATGATCGCCGGGCCGCCATGGCCCTGCAGTTCGAGCACGTCTTCGCCCGTGAACGACGCCGGCTCCGCGAAGAGGATCGCGATGCCCGCGTCGATCGCCTCGCCCTGCGCGTCAAGAAACCGGGCGAAGGTCGCGCGGCGCGGAGCCGGCACCTCGCCGATGATGCTTGCGGCGATTCTGCGGGCGTTGGGACCGGAAACCCTGACGACGCCGATACCGCCGCGTCCCGGCGGTGTCGCCGGCGCGACGATAGTCTCGTCACCCTCGTGGGTCTCGGGAATCGGCCAGGATCCGGTCACCGCATCGCGCGGCGGCCCGTCTTGGTCACGTCTCCTGCGATCCATGATTCGTGTCGTTCCGTCGGATCGTGTCAGCGCGCCGGGGGTTCCCGCGTGTACGTTATCCAGACGCCCTCGGTGTCGCCATTCTCCGTGTGGGCGACCATGCTGGCGAAACGCCAGCCGTCCTTTTCCATCTTCGCGTGGAGCTCATTCATGCCTGCGCTGCGTGTGTCCATGGCTGCCCCGCTTTCCGGGTCGGGTGGTCAATTGCTGCGGCGTTTCTTGTCCTCGGCCTCGACCAGTCGGTTGATCTTCCACTGCTGCGCGATGGACAGCACGGTGTTGGTCAACCAGTACAGGACCAGCCCGGCCGGGAACCAGGCGAACATGGCCGTCATGATGACGGGCATGAACGCGAAGACCTTGGCCTGCACCGGATCCGGCGGTGTCGGGTTCAGCTTGAACTGTAGGAACATCGCGCCGCCCATCAGCAGCGGCAGGATGAAGAACGGGTCCCGCGACGACAGGTCCTGGATCCAGAACATGAAGGGCGCCTGGCGCATCTCGACGCTTTCCAGCAGCACCCAGTAGAACGCGAGAAAGAACGGGATCTGCACGACCATCGGCAGGCAGCCCGCGACCGGGTTGATCTTCTCCCGCTTGTACAGCTCCATCATCGCCCGGGCCTGGCCCTCGCGGTCGTCCTTGTAACGCTCCTGGATGACCTTCATGCGCGGCGCCACCGTGCGCATCTTGGCCATGGACCGGCCGCTGGTTTCCGCAAGCTTGTAGAAAACCAGCTTGATCAGGAACGTGACGATGATGATCGTCCAGCCCCAGTTGCCGATGTACCCGTGCACTTTCTCAAGCAGCCAGAATAGCGGCTGCGACAGGATCGTGAGCTTGCCGTAGTCCGCCGTGCGCTGTAGTTCCGGTCCAGCCTCTCTCAACTGCTCCTGCAGCTTCGGGCCGACGAAGAGCCGCTCGTTGATCTCCGCGCGGCCGCCGGCCGCGACGGTTTGCGCCGGACCGACGACCCTCAACAGGTAATCCTTGTCCTGCACCTTCAGCGCGTAATGGTAGGCCTCGCCCGGCTGCGGGACAATTGCCGCCACGAAGTGATGCTGCAGCGCCGCCACCCAGCCGCCGGTCACGGTCTGGGTGAACTGCTGGTCTTCCTCGTCGTCCACCTGCAGCTTGCTGTACTTCTCGCCGTCGTACACGGCGGGTCCGCGGAACGCGTAGCTTTCGACATTGAACATCGACCGCTCGACCGGCACCCAGTGGCGCAGCAACTGCGCATAGGGCGACAGCGGCACGGCCTCGCCGGTCGTGTTGTCGATGTCGTAGCTGACATCGATCGCGTAGCCGCCGCGGCGAAGCACAAACGTCTTGGTGACCGACAGGCCCTGCTCATCGGTCCAGGTGAGGGGAATGCGCAGCTCCTGCTCGCCCGGCTCCAGGCGGTATTCGCTCCTTGCCGCAGCGAACAGCGCCTTGTGGTTGGGCTCTGCCCGGCCGGCCTGACCGGTGGTCAGCCCTGACTCGTAGAGGAACAACGAGTCCGTGCTGTCGGTGTTGAACAGCCGGACCTTGAGATCGGGGTTGTCCTTCTTGAGCGGATACTCGAGCAGGTCCGCGCGCACGATGTCGCCGCCGGTGAGCGAGATGTCCATGTCGAGCACATCCGTCACCACATGGATCACTGTGCCGGGCGCGAATGTGCCGCCTGTCGGCACGCCGCCCCCGGACGATCCCGCGTTCGCGGTCCCCGCCGCGGGCGCACCGACCGTCGGCAGCGACTCCGCAAGCGGCGACGCGGGGCTGCCGCCGGCCGCCGTCGCCGGCGCTGTTGCTGCGGGCGCGCTGGGCGCTCCCGGCCGACCGTAGTCCTTCATCCAGGCATCGACGTTCAGCCAGACGAGGAACAGCAGGGCGAGCCAGAGGAAGATGCGCGGGTTATCCATGTGGGGTCTCTCGTCAGTGCGTTCGCGCGTGCCGCGCTTCGGGTACCGGGTCGTAGCCGCCGTCGTGCCAGGGATGGCAGCGGCAGATGCGCTTCGCGGCGAGCCAGGATCCGCGGGCCGCGCCGTGCTGCTCGATCGACTCGAGGGCATAGGTCGAGCAGGTCGGATGGAAGCGGCAGTTCGGCCCAAGCAGCGGGCTGATGAACCACCTGTAAAACTTGATCAACGCGCGAAGGATGTGCTTCATGAGATGCGTATTTGACCCCAGAGTCGCTTCAGGCTCGCAGAAATTTCTGCGTTGCTCGCGGCCTTGCTGGCCACGCGGGCGGACACAAAGATATCCGCTGCGGGCAGCTCGTGCTGATGCAGCCTGAAGCATTCGCGAATAGCACGCCGGATCGCGTTGCGCCGGACGGCACTGCCTGCCACGCGTACGCCCACAGCCATGCCCAGCCTGGCGTGCCCGCGGCCGTTCGCGACGTAATGAACACCAAAGAGGGCGTCGCCCGTGCGGCGGCCGGCCTTGCGCGCCTGCTCAAAATCCGCGGCGGTGCGGAGTTTCTGGGCTGGCTTGAAACCGAGGCGAACCGTGGGGCTGTGGCCTATCAGCGATGCGCGCCCACGGCAAGGCGCTTGCGGCCCTTGGCCCGACGGCGCTTCAGGACCTGGCGGCCCTTCTTGGTGGCCATGCGGGCGCGGAACCCGTGGGTCCGCTTCCGCTTGATTTTGCTCGGCTGGTAGGTGCGCTTCATGGCAGCGGCCTTAAATCTTTAAGAAAACAAGGACATGCCCATACGGGCAAAGGGGCGCAAGATTAAGGTTCGGCTCGGCCCAAGTCAACTGGCATCGCGGCCAGTCAGGAGGCTGTCCGGGGTGCTGGGGGCACGCCCGCCTCCGTCCCGGGGAAGCGCCGTGCCCGGCACCTCTTATGCCCCTGTGGATAACTCTGGCGCGGAGCAACCCCCGGCGATAGACTTCCCGGCCTTTCCAGTCATTCGTCATCAGGACGGTCCAGGGGGACTGGCTCGTGCACGGCTCGCTTTGGCATCGCTGTCTGCGCCAACTTGAAGGCGAAGTACCCGAACAACTGTTCAACACCTGGGTGCGGCCGCTTCAGGCCATCGATTCCGAGGGCGTATTGCGGCTGCTGGCGCCGAACCGGTTTGTCGTGGACTGGGTTCAGCAGAATTTATATTCACGAATTGTAGAGCTTGCGTCGCGGGAGTCGGCTTCGGGCAGCCAGCAAGTGATCATCGAGGTCGGCTCGCGCCCGCGGCTTTCCGCGGCGCCGGCGCCGGGCGCCCCCGGGGGCGCCCCACTCTCCGGCCGGCCCGCCCCCGCGGTCGTGGGTGGCCGGATCAATCCGGATTTCACTTTCGAGAATTTCGTCGAGGGAAAGAGCAACCAGCTTGCCAGGGCGGCCGCCGTCCAGGTGGCGGAGAATCCCGGCCGCGCTTATAACCCGCTGTTCATTTACGGCGGCGTCGGCTTGGGCAAGACGCACCTGATGCACGCCGTGGGCAACACCCTCAGGCAGCGCAACCCCGCCGCGCGGGTTGCCTACGTGCACAGCGAGCGCTTTGTCAGCGACATGGTGCGGGCGCTACAGCACAACAGCATCGCCGAATTCAAGCAGACCTACCGCACGCTCGACGCGCTGCTGATCGACGACATCCAGTTTTTCGCCGGCAAGGATCGCTCACAGGAAGAGTTCTTCCACACGTTCAATACACTTCTGGAGGGCCAGCAGCAGGTGATCCTGACCTGCGACCGCTATCCGAAGGAGGTGGCCGGCCTCGAGGAGCGGCTGAAATCGCGCTTCGGCTGGGGTCTCACGGTCGCCATTGAACCGCCGGAGCTCGAGACCTGCGTGGCGATCCTGATGTCCAAGGCGCAGGCAAGTGCCGTCGCGCTGCCGGAGGAGGTGGCGTTTTTCATCGCCAAGCGCATTCGCTCCAACGTCCGCGAACTCGAGGGCTCCCTGCGCCGCGTGATCGCGAACTCGCGCTTCACGGGGCGGCCCATCACGATTGATTTCGCCAAGGAAGCGCTTCGCGACCTGCTGGCGCTGCAGGAGCGGCTGGTCACGATCGAGAACATCCAGAAGACGGCGGCGGAGTACTACAAGATCCGCGTTGCCGACCTGCTGTCCAAGCGGCGGAACCGTTCGATCGCCAGGCCGCGGCAGGTGGCCATGGCGCTGGCGCGCGAACTGACGAACCACAGCCTGCCGGAGATCGGCGATGCCTTCGGCGGGCGCGACCATACGACCGTGATGCATGCCTGTGAGCGTGTGCGGGAATTGCGTGAATCCGATCGGCGCATGGGCGAGGATTACCTCAACCTGTTGAGAATCCTGACCGGTTGATGTGGATAATGTGTGGGTGGCCGGGGGACGGTTTTTCGTCCACAGCTCGCCCACAGGGGGGGCATAGCCTGCGGCGTGTTTGCTCCGTATGCTGTGCCCAGGCCAACAGGCTGAAAGACCGGGGTTTTTAGTGCTTTTCCACCGATCTTGGCTTGCTCTATATCTATAACAACTATCTTAAGGTTTTCTCGTTTAACCAAGATAATGAAAACCAATTGAGCGGGAGCGCAGATGAAGTTCACTGCCGAGCGTGAAGACATCCTGGCCGCATTGCAGGCCGCCATCGGCGTGGTTGAACGCCGCCAGACCATGCCGATCCTGGCTAACGTGCTGTTATCAGCCAAGGAGAATCGCCTGTCGGTCACGGCGACGGACCTGGAGGTCGAGCTCGTCGCCCAGGCCGACATCAAGTCGGCGGCCGACGGCGCTATCACCGTGCCGGGGCGCAAGCTGCTGGACATCTGCCGGTCGCTTCCCGACAAGGCCCGGATCACCGTGGCCGTGGACGGGGAGCGCATTCAGCTCCGGGCCGGCAAGAGCCGCTTCACGCTGACGACGCTGCCGGCGGCCGAGTTTCCGGTCGTCGACGAGATCAATACGCAGCAGACCATCGACATTCCGCAGGCGGACCTCAAGCGCCTGCTGGACAAGACGCATTTTTCGATGGCGCAGCAGGACGTGCGCTACTACCTGAATGGGATGTTGCTTGAAACGGACGGGAAAATGGTGCGAACGGTCGCGACTGACGGCCATCGTCTGGCTTTGTGCGAGATGGCGCTTCCGACCAAAGGCAAGGGCCAGCAGATCATCGTGCCGAGGAAAGGCGTTCTCGAGTTGCACCGGCTGCTGGGCAATGAAGGAACTGTGACGCTGACGGTAGGAACCAACCACATTCGCGCCCAGATCGCCGACATTCGCTTCACATCGAAGCTAATTGACGGCAGGTTCCCGGAATATAGCCGCGTAATCCCGGCCAACCCGCCGCGCATGGTGGTGGCCGACCGAGAGGTTCTGCGCGGCGCCTTGCAGCGCACCGCGATCCTGTCGAACGAGAAGTACCGCGGGATCCGCCTGGCGCTGAAGGGCAACAGCATGACCATCCAGGCGCACAATCCGGAACAGGAAGAAGCCGAGGAAGAGATCGAGGTCAAATACGACAGCGAGGATCTCGAGGTCGGCTTCAACGTCAATTACCTGCTGGACGCCATTGCGGCAGTCGAAGGCACCGAGGTGGAGGTTGGACTGACAGACGGCAATTCCAGTTGTCTGATTCATGCGCCGGGCAGCAGCAGCAGCCGGTACGTCGTGATGCCGATGCGCTTGTAGCGTCGGCGCAATGCCGCTGACCTGGATCCAGGTCGAGCAGTTTCGCTGCCTGAGCAAGGTGGAACTCGAGCTCGATCCGCACTTCAACCTTTTTGTCGGACCGAACGCCTCGGGCAAGACCAGCTTGCTCGAGGCGTTGTTCTTTCTGGGGCGCGGCCGGTCGTTCCGTTCAAGGCGGCTCGAGACCCTGATTCAGCAGGGCGAGCGATCCTTCCTGGTCGTTGGAAAGTGCACGGAGGGCGGGACGACCACGACCCTCGGCGTTCGCGGGAGTCGGGCGGGCACGGAGATCAGGATTGGGGGCCGCGCTGCGCAGTCGGCGGCCGAGCTGGCCGAACATTTCCCGCCACAGGTTATCGATCCGGAAATTCACAAGCTTCTTGAGGAAGGCCCGGGCCGGCGGCGGCGGTTTCTGGACTGGGGCGTGTTCCACGTGGAACACGCCTTCTTGCCAACGTGGCAGCGTTATCACAAGGCGCTCCGGCAGCGAAATGCTGCACTCAAGCAGGAGCTGCCCGACGCGGCGGTGGGAATCTGGGATGCGGAGTTGGCCGAGGCTGGCGAAGCCCTGTCGCGCCAGCGGGCCGCATACCTCGAGCGCCTGGCAGGCCCGCTGGCTGTCATGGGCCAGAGACTGCTGGGGCTGGACGCTGCCGTGGCCTATCACCAAGGCTGGCCAGAAGAACAGGGGCTGCGTGAGTCGCTGGCCCGGGACCTGGCTCGGGATCGCAAGTATCGGGCGACCCAGCATGGGCCGCATCGGGCCGACGTCGTTGTCCGTGCGGGGGGGCATACGGCCAAGGACAGGGTTTCCAGGGGGCAGCAGAAGTTGCTGGCGGCGGGGCTGACGCTGGCACAGCTTCAGGTTCAGGAGCGCGATCGACCGGGCAGGTCCGCCTTGCTGCTGGACGACCCAGCGGCGGAGCTGGACGCCGAGAATCTGGCGCGGTTGCTGGCGTGCGTGCGGGAGCTGCCGGTGCAGCTGCTGGTGACCTCCTTGCGGGCCGACGTGGTGGGGCTCCCGGAGTCGGGGCGGCTGTTCCACGTGGAACACGGCAGCGTGGTGCCGGCGGCGCGGTAGGGGGCTGCGGCACAAGCCGGGAGCGACGTAAGGCGTTATCCACAAGCGGGCCGAGAGGCGTCCGGATGGGCGCCGCCAGCAGCGGGCCGACTCGGGGACCCGGAGTGTTTCACGTGAAACATTGCGCAAAGCACCCGGGCAGTGAAGCGGTGTGGTTCGATGAGAAAGCGTGGCCACCCGGCGCCGAGGTGGCCCGAATCGAGCACCTGGCGACCACCGATCCACAGTCTTATCCACAGTCCCGCTCCTGCCAGGATCGGGCCGACACCAGCGGACGCAACTGCGGCCAGGCGAGCTCCCGGGGCCGCGGGCCGCGAGGGACCAAGCACCTGAAAACAAAGTAAAAAGAGGGAAAAATTGCTATAATTGATTGGTTATGGCTCCGGGTAATCGCATGTCCAACGAAGACGTCTACGACTCCAGTAAAATCAAGGTGTTGAAAGGGCTCGAGGCAGTCCGCAAGCGCCCCGGCATGTACATCGGCGACACCGATGACGGCACCGGCCTTCATCACATGGTTTTCGAGGTCGTTGACAACGCCATCGATGAGGCCCTGGCGGGCTACTGCGACCGGATCGTCGTCACCATTCACGCCGATGACTCGATCACGGTGACCGACAACGGCCGTGGCATCCCGACCGACATCCACCCGGAGGAGGGGCGGTCCGCGGCCGAAGTGATCATGACCGTCCTGCACGCTGGCGGGAAGTTCGACAGCAACTCGTACAAAGTCTCGGGCGGCCTGCACGGCGTAGGCGTCTCCGTGGTCAACGCTTTGTCGGAGGTGCTGGAGCTGACCATTTGCCGGGACGGCAAGGAGTATCGGCAGGAATATCGCCTCGGCGAGCCCCAGGGGGCCCTGAGCGAAGTGGGGCCGTCGACTGAGCGCGGCACGAAAGTGCACTTCAAGCCCAGCGACACGATCTTCACGAACATGACGTTTTCCTACGATTGGCTCGCCAAACGCCTTCGCGAACTGTCTTTCCTGAATTCCGGGACACGTATCGAGCTGATCGACGAGCGGGACGAGCGTACGGAAGTGTTTCAGCACGACGGCGGCGTCAAGGCGTTCGTGCAATACCTGAATCGCAGCCGCACCGGCACCCACCCCAATATTTTCTACTTCCAGACGGTCGACGGCCTGGTGACCGTCGAGGTCGCTGCGCAGTGGAACGATTCCTACCAGGAATCCATGTACTGCTACACCAACAACATCCCGCAGAAGGATGGTGGCACACACCTCGCCGGCTTCCGCGCCGCGGTGACCCGCAAGCTGAACGACTTCATCGACAAGGAAGGCCTGGCCAAGCGCGAGAACGTCGGCCTCACCGGCGACGACGCGCGCGAGGGCCTGACGGCCATCCTTTCCGTGAAGATGCCGGACCCGAAGTTCTCGTCCCAGACGAAGGACAAGCTGGTGTCGTCCGAGGTCAAGGCGGCGGTCGAGTCGGCGACCTCGGCCAAGCTGGAGGAATTCCTGCTGGAGCGGCCTGCTGACGCCAAGGCCATCTGCATGAAGATCATCGACGCCGCGCGGGCGCGCGAAGCGGCGCGCAAGGCTCGCGAGCTGACGCGCCGCAAGGGAGCGCTGGATCTCGCCGGCCTGCCCGGCAAGCTGGCCGACTGCCAGGAAAAGGACCCCGCCAAGTCCGAGCTTTTCCTGGTGGAGGGCGACTCGGCCGGCGGCTCTGCCAAGCAGGGCCGCGATCGACGCACGCAGGCGGTGTTGCCGCTGAAGGGCAAGATCCTGAACGTCGAAAAGGCGCGCTTCGACAAGATGCTCTCTTCGCAGGAAGTCGCGACGCTGATCAGCGCGCTCGGTTGCGGCATCGGCCGCGAGGACTTCGACCCCGACAAGACCCGCTATCACCGCATCATCATCATGACCGACGCGGACGTCGACGGCTCGCATATCCGCACGTTGCTACTGACGTTCTTCTACCGCCAGATGCCCGAGCTGATCGAGCGCGGCTACATCTATATCGCGCAGCCGCCGCTGTACAAGGTCAAGCGCGGCAAGCAGGAGCAGTACGTCAAGGATGACGTCGAACTGGAAGCGCTGCTGTTGTCGACCGCCATAGACGGCGCCGCGCTGCACGTGAATCCGGAAGCGCCGCCGCTGGGCGGCCCCGCGCTGGAGGCGCTGGCGCGCCGCTACATGGAGGTGCAGGCCATCGTTGCGCGCCTCTCGCGCCGCTATGACGCCCGCCTGCTGCAGGAACTCGTGGCGGCGCCGGTTGTCGACGCCGCGCATTTCGCCGACGAAGCGTGGATCGGCGCCTGGGTTGCCGACATGCAACAGCGGCTGAATGCGGCGGGCGACATCGCGCGCCGCTACAGGCTCGTCGTGAAGCTCAATGCCGCCGGGCAGCCGGTCCGCATCAACCTGATCCGCACCGAGCATGGCGGTGATGTCGAGAAGCACCTGCAGCGCGAGTTTTTCGATTCCGCAGAATACCGGCGCATGGTGGACTTCGGCCGCACCCAGGCCGACCTGATCGGCGCCGGGGCCTACGTCACGCGGGGCGAGGCGAGGCAGGACGTCGGCAGCTTCCAGCAGGCGATGAACTGGCTGCTCGAGCAGGCTCGCAAGGGCCAGGCCATCCAGCGCTACAAGGGCCTGGGTGAAATGAACCCGGACCAGCTCTGGGAGACTACGGTCAACCCCGAGAGCCGCCGGCTGCTGCAGGTGCGGATCGAGGACGCGGTCGCTGCCGACGATATCTTCACCACGCTGATGGGCGACGCCGTCGAGCCGAGACGCGAGTTCATCGAGAAGAACGCGCTGTCGGTTGCGAACCTGGACGTCTGATCCTTCGACGCGCGCGGGAGCGAACCAGTGGAGCCCAGCGCGGACGTCGTGACGGACTCGACCGAGAGTGCCGCAGCGGCCGGCCCAGCGCCGGGATGGCGCTTGCTCCGGCTCATCCCGACCGTTTCCTATCCGCTGCTCGCGCACGCCGCCATCCTGACGCGAAGCGCCGCGCTGACGATCGCGAGCGTGGGCGTGCTCGCTGCCGCGGTGCTGGCGCCCGGCCTGCTCAGGCGAAGCGCCGCAGCGTGGCTGGCGGCCGCGGCGGTTGTGGCAGGCATGGTCGAACTGTCGAGACTCGGCACGGCAGAGCTGGCGCTGTTCCTGCCGCCGACGCTGATCAACTGCTACATGGCCTGGCTTTTCGGGCACACACTGTTGGCGGGCCGCGTCCCGCTCATCGAGCTCATCGTCAGGCGGATGCACGACCCCGAGGAAATGCTCGACCCGGCCATCTCCCGCTATGTGGCCAGACTGACCGCCGCCTGGACAGCGTTGTTCATCGCGCAGGCCACGGCCAACACGGCGCTGGCGCTCATCGCGTCTCCGCAAGGCCTGCTGCTGGCGGCAGGCATCACGCCACCCGTGACGGTACCGCTCGAGGTCTGGTCACTGTTCGCGAACGTCCTCAACTACCTCATCGTCGGGGGGTTCTTCCTCGCCGAATACGGGTATCGGCGGCGCCGCTTCCCGCAGCAGCCCTACCGCGACATCTTCGATTTCCTGCGGCGCGCGGCGCGCGGCGGGACCGGCCGTTCTGCGCGACCTCGGCGACGGTGGCGGGAGGGGGCGGGGGTGACGCCCGGCGAGGAGCGAGAGTCTGGCTTCACGGTGGATGCCGGGCATCCGGCGCTGGCCGGCCACTTCCCTGGCGAGCCGGTGCTTCCCGGCGTCGTCGTGCTCGACCGGGTCATCGAAGCCGCCCAGGCATGGCTAGGCCCGGGGCTGGCGGTCGTGGGGTTGCCGCAGGCAAAGTTCATGGCACCGCTCAGGCCGGGCGACGAGGCGCGGATCAGCCTGCGGCGTGAGGGTGGCAAACTCCACTTCCGGGTGGTGTGCGGCGAGAGGCTCGCGGCGACGGGCATCATCGAGTTCCGCTGCGGGCAAGGCGGAACGTGACGACGGCCACGAAGTCCAATGAGAGCGCGCCGGCCGGGCGCGCGGATTCATTCTCGATCGCTTCCAGGAAGTCGCAGATGCTCATGAACAGGACAGTAGTCGCGCTGCTCGCCTCGTTTCTCCTGACGGCGGCGGCCGACTCTCCGGTCACGGACCTGGTTCGCAGCCTGGCGCGGCCGGCGCCAGACACGGTGAAGTTTGTCGAGGTACGCTTCTCGCCGCTGCTCGAAGCGCCGATGACCGTGTCGGGCACGCTCGAGTACCTGGCGCCAGGGCGATTGGCGCGCGCCGTCACCGTGCCATACGAGGAAGAAACGACCATAGATGGCGAGAATGTCGTGGTGCGAAGGCCGGGCGAAAAGGACCGCCGCTTTTCGCTGAGGCGCGCTCCCGAACTGCGGGGCCTGCTCGGAAGCTTCTCCGCCATCCTGTCCGGTGACGCGAGCGCGCTGGAACAATTCTTCGATCTGTCGCTGCAGCGAGATGCGGCGGACGACTCCCTGTGGAACCTCGAGCTCGCGCCACATGACGCCAAGTTACTGAAGAAGATCGGCACCATCCGGGTGTCGGGCCTGGAGAAGACGGTCCGCTGCATCAGGATGGGCAACAGCGATGAGACCGCGAGCGTGATCCTGCTCGGCCGCACGACGGACGACCTGCCTTCGCCGTTGACGCTCGATTCGCTGGGCGGACTTTGCGTCGAGAAACCGTGAAGCCCACGACAAGGTCCAGCGGATGGCCCTGGCTGGCGGCCTGGACGCTGGTGGTGGCGCTCATGGGCGCCTACGTGTGGGACACGCTCAAGCTGAGTGGCGACCTGCGGCTCTTCCTGCCGAAGCCACAGACCGCGGAGCAGCACCTGCTGCTGGAGGGAATTGGCGAAGGGCCGGCGTCCAGCTTGCTGCTCATCTCGCTGGAGGGGGCACGGCCAGAGGAGCTGGTCGCCACGTCTCGCAGCCTGGTGAGCGAAATTCGTGGCCAGCAAGAATTCCTGCGTATCGACAACGGCGACACCGGCCTCGACGCCGTGCCGGAACGGCTCCTGGCGTACCGCTATCTGCTGTCGCCCGAGATGGACCAGCGTCGCTTCGATGCCCCGACGCTGCGCCGTGAGCTCCAGGCCCGGGTCCGCGACCTCATGTCGCCGGCTGCGCCGGTGCTCGAGCCGATCATGACGCGCGATCCGACCTTCGAGCTCCTGCAGCTGGCGGAATCCTGGATGCCGCTGCACGAACCGGATCGCCTGGACGGGGTCTGGTTCGACACGACGCGTGGGCGGGCGCTGCTCGTTGCCCAGACCCACGCCGCAGGATTCGATCCTGACGGACAGCAGGCCGCGCTCGATGCGCTGAGCGCCGCGTTTGAGCGTGCGCGCGGCACGAGCGGGGCGATGATGCTGGTCAGCGGCCCGGGAAGTTTCTCGGCGCTGATGAAGGAGCGCACCCAGACCGAGGCACAGTGGCTCGGCACGGCCGCCACCGGTGGCTTGCTCCTGCTCATCGCGGTGGCCTACCGACGCGCGCGCGTCCTGTGGCTGGGCACGTTGCCGCTGGCGTCGGCCGGGCTGGCCGGACTGGCCTGCGTCAGTTACCTGTTCGGTGAAGTGCATGGCATTACGCTGGCATTTGGTTTCACGCTGATCGGCGTGGCACAGGATTACCCGATGCACCTGTTCAGCCATCAGCACCAGGGAGTGGATCCGGCACATAACGCGCGCGAGCTGTGGCCGACGATGGCAACGGGCGTCGCGAGCACCTGTGTCGCTTATCTGGCCTTTCTGGCTTCCGGCGTGACCGGCCTGGCGCAACTGGCCGTCTTCACCATGTCGGGGCTGGGGGTCGCGGGGCTGACGACCCGCTACATCATGCCGAGGATCATTGGCGACGATTATCTCGACAACGGCAGCTCGGACAGGCTCGCGCGCCTGTGGCGAATGCTCGCCGGCCTGCCGGTTCCGCGATGGTTGCCCGTGGCGCTGGTCCTGGCCTGTGCGGTGGGCCTGGCGATGCCCGGGCCAATGTGGGAAGACGACCTTGGTGGGCTGACGCCGATTCCGCGCGCGCTACTCCAGCGCGATGCTGAACTGCGCACCGAGCTCGGTGCGCCGGATGTGCGATACCTGCTGGGGGTCAGGGCGCCGACCGAAAACGAAGCGCTGCAGCGGCTCGAGGCGCTGACGCCGGCGCTGTCGCAGGCAGTTGCCGCAGGAGTGCTCGACGGATTCGACGACGCGGCGCGGTACCTGCCCTCGATCGAGACGCAGAGGCGGCGTCAGGCGGCCTTGCCTGACAGCGACACACTGCGCACGGCGCTGCGCGAGGCGCAGGTGGGGCTGCCCTTCCGCGCGGACGCCTTCGAGCCGTTTGTCACCGACGTTGCGGCGGCGCGCAAGCTCGAGCCGCTGACTCTTGCAGGCCTCGCCGACACCCCGCTGGCGACCCTGGCCGGGAGCCTGCTGAACCACCGTGCCGACGAGTGGATCGGCACCGTGACGCTGTCTGGTGTGCACGATCCGGAGGCGCTCGAGCGAACTATCCGGGAAGCGGCGACCGGCGTGATGCTGGTCGACCTGAAGCGGGCATCGACATCGCTGGTCATCGAGCAGCGAACAAGAATCCTCTGGACGCTCGCGATGGCCGCGGTGCTGCTCATCGCTGTCGTGCGTTTCGCGCTTGGCGACTGGCAGCGGGCGACAAAGGTGCTTTCGCCGATGGCCCTGACGACGGTCATCGTGATTGCCGTGCTGCACGCGTCGGGCCAGCCGATGAACCTGTTTCACCTCATTGCGCTGGTGCTGGCTGCCGGCCTCGGGCTCGACTACGCGCTGTTCTTCGAGCGTGCGGCAGACGATCCGATGGAGCAACGGCGTACGCTGCACGGGATACTCGTGTGCTCCATCTCCACACTCATGGTTTTCGCGCTGTTGGCGCTTTCCTCGATCCCGGTACTGCGCGCGATCGGCATGACCGTTTCGCTCGGCGTGGTCAGCAACTTCCTGCTGGCGCTATTGATGACGCGACCGGGCGGAGCGAGCGCTGATGGCGGCCGGTAATACGATTGCGGAACTGATCCCGCATGCCGGCGGCATGTGCCTGCTGGAGAGGGTGATCGAGTGGACGCCCGAGCGCGTGACGCTGGCGACCGCAACGCACCGCTCGCAGGATAACCCCCTGCGCAGCGGCGGGCGGCTGCGCGCCATACACCTGTGCGAGTACGGCGCCCAGGCGATGGCGGTTCACGGCGGGCTGGTTGCCAGGGCGGTTGGCGAGACAGCGCAGCCGGGCCTGCTGGTCGCGTTGCGTGACGTTCGCCTGCTCGTGGAGTACATCGATGACTTGCCGGGCGAGCTTGTCGTCGAGGCGGGGCGACTGCACGCAACGCTGGGTAGCTGGCAGTACCGGTTCCGCGTCTTGCACGCGAGCAGGGAGCTGGTGAGCGGCCGCGCCGCGGTGATGCTCCGGCCTGGCTCGGCGCGCGCGCCAAATGGCATCGGAACGGACCAGGGTTCGCCGAACAGCGCCCCGTGAAGTTTTCGCAGACCGGACCCGGCCTAGAACGTATAGACGATGCTTGCCGAGATGAAGCCCGCGGAGGCGTCCAGTTCCTGGACGAACTCTTCGCTGTCGCTGTCCCACGTGGGGGCAACGTCGAACCACTCGTATTCAAGGCGCGCGCCAAAATTCCCGGTGAAGTTGAAACCGGCGCCAGCGCCAAGGAAAAAAGCGCTGCCAGTGTCGTCTTCGCTGAATCTGTCTGAAAGGTCCGGACCGCTGTAGCGAACGGATGTCGTCGAGGACCAATAGGCGACGCCGGGCTTGACGAACAGTTCGAACTTGTCGCCGAGGGGCAGTGTGAACACCGCAGCGGCAACGAGGCTTTGTACCTCGATGCCCAGACTTGCAGATTCAGTTGCCGCGGTGGCGGTGATCGCGGGACTGCCGCCGTCGATGTACGCTCCCTCTACGCTGAGCCACGGAAAGAATTTGTAACCTCCGAACACCTTGAAGCCGAAGTCGTCTTCGTCGAATTTGAAATCCGAGCCGAAGACATCGTCGACCTTGGTTCTCACCTGCCCGGCGCCGGCGCCCAGGTAGAAGCCCTTGTCGGCGGCCTGTGCAGGTGCGGAACCGAGCAGCAGACCCGAAACCAGAAGCACGAGTAGTTGCGGCCGCATTGGGGTGACTCCTTGTCTGTCGCAATATACGGGCGTACGCGCGAGAGTCTAGCTGCCGGCCACCGGGGGCGGCTAGTGGAAAACCGGTAACCCTTTGGGGCGCGCCGGCCCAGGCTCAGCCGGCGGCGAACAGCAACGACGGTCCCGGCGCCGCCCGGGGGCCGGGAAGGGCGGCCAGGACCGCCACGGTGTCCAGGCCCGCGCAGTCTGCGGCGGCGTGATCGACGATCTGGAGGGCCAGCTCGGCGAGCCGGGCGGTCGTCTCCAGCATCCGCGCATGAAAGCCTTCGTCATCGAGCCGGTCGGTCAGGCCCCGGTTCAGCTCCGCAAACCACGCGAGGCTGGCCTGGTCGAGCATCGTGGCGCGGTTATCGCCGCTGCTGCGGCCGGACCAGCTGCGCATGAAGTCCTGCATCACACGATTCAGTTCCCGGGTGTCAATCAGTTCCTGGCGCAGCCTGTCGAGGGCCGCGAGGTCTGTCAGCCGGCGCTGGAAGAACAGCTGACACAGCACACCCCAGTAGTAGGTGTAGTCCCAGAGCACCTTGACCGGCAGCACGGTGGGGTCGCCGAAAAGATCGTACTGGTTCAGGTAGAGGGTCAACGTGCTGTCGCAGAAGGAGCCGAAGAAGTGGTCGTAGACCGCGGCCCGGCGCGAAATGGATTCGCCGCCGAGCTCGCGTGCGACCAGGTCCTCGATGTAGGTGTTGGCGATGGCGATGAAATCGCCGCCCGGCGAGTAGAAGGGATCGAGAAACACCCCGGCCTCACCGGTGATCGCCCAGCGATCGCGCGAGAAAAGCCGCCGGCAGCCGTAGGAAAACCGCCTGAAATACGTGAAGTCCTGGAGGCTGGATCGCTTGCCCTCCAGGTCCGCGGCGAGGCGCGGCTGGTGACGATGCAGCCAGTCCATCGTCTTGTCGAAGGTGTTCATGCCCTCGAGCGGGTGCGTGCGCGCATCCGCGACGATACCGACCGAATGCGAGCCACAGGCAAGGGGGATCAGCCACACCCAGTAGCCGCGCCCGACCAGGTGATTCGTCGACAGCCAGCGAGAGGGCGGGTCGCAACGCTCGAGCCAGGCTTCGTCCGCGGACCACTCGTCGACGTCGATCCTGGCGCTGATCCGGAACCAGACGGCGTTCGCATTGTGCGGACTGGCCGTTGCGAGGCCCAGCTTCCGCTTCAAGAGCCCGGCGCGACCGGAGGCGTCCACCAGCCAGCGGGCACGCAGGCGCTGGCTGCCATCCGCGGCGTCAAAACCCACCTCATGCGCCTGGCCGTCGCTGCCGACGGCGAGCTCGCGGACCGTGGAGCCCTCGAGGAAGCGGATACCCGCGGCCCGGGCCCGCTGGCCGAGGAAGTTCTCAAACGGCCCACGGTCTATCTGGTAGCTGGGCGTCGACAGGAAACGGCTTGCGCCCAGCTCTGTCACCGCGTCGATGTCCTGGCGACCGTCCGAGAAGAAGAACCGGAAGCCGAACTTGTTCAGCTGATGGCGGGTGAGATGGTCGCGAAGACCGAGCACGGTGTCGAAATAATGGGCGGCGATTTCGACGGACGATTCGCCAACCTTGTGGGTCGCCGCGGGGGCCGGGTGCCGCTGCCGCTCGAGGACGGTGATGCCCGCGTCGGGCAGGCGCTGCCGCAGCTGCAGGGCCAGCGTCAGGCCGGCGAGCCCGCCGCCCAGGATCACGATGTCCTCGTTGCGGATCGACACGCCCTCAGGACCCCGCCGGCATCAGGTCGAGAGCCAGCAACAGCTGGGGCGCAAGTGAAACGTCCACGAGGCCGTGGCCGTTGGCCAGCGCCTCGAACAGCGGCAGGCAGGGTGCCATGCAGTTGCCGTCAACCAGCGCCAGGTTGGCCGGACGAGCCGGCGTGATTTCGGCGGGCTGGCCGGGGCGGACGCGCCAGGCCAGGCGGGCCCGCGAGACTGCCGTCCGTCGTGGTGACAGCACCAGCGCGGCCGCCAGCAAACCCCGGCTCGGCACGATGGTTGCCATCGGGCCGCGGGCTTCGATGTCGTACGCCACGTACAGCACCGGAGCACCGTCCGCAGCCACCTGTGTGAGAGCCTCGAGCAGCCCTTCGCCGAAGGTGTCGTTGAAGGCACTGATCGCGGTGTAGGGCGCGTAGCAACCGGTCGCAATGGTCCAGTAACCCGCGGCCGCGTTGTGCACCGAGTTGTGAAAGCGGGTGGGCGAGGTCAGGGCGGGCGTGTCGGCAAGGGTCTGGCACATGTAGTCGCTGATGGCGAGGTCGCCGTGCGTGGAGGCGAAGACGCTGGCGATACGGGACGCATCGACCGCGGCGGTCTCGCAGGCCCTGGCCGCCACCTCGAGCGAAATGGCGACCGTGTCCGGCGCCCGGCGACGTTCCGTAGGTGGCAACAGCGAGGGCGCCGGCCGGCGCGCGGGCTCGGCCGGAGGCGGCACCTCGCCGCGCAGGATGCCCGCGGCGCTCTCCCACCCCGGCATGCGTGAGGCCCAGAACCCGATGCCGTCGATGAAGGCGGTGCAAGTGCCCGGCGCCGAATTCACGGTGAAGGCTCCTGGCCGAATGCGAGCACGCAATTGCTCCCGCCAAAGCCGAAGGACTCCGAAAGCGCATAGTGAATCGAGGTGGCTTCGTTATCGAGCAGGACCTGCGGTCCGCAGGCCTCATCCAGGGTCGTGGAGTTGAGCGTGCCCGGCGCGAAGCCTTCTTCCATCGCAAGGAGCGTGATTACCGCCTCCAGGATTCCGGCGGCGCCCAGTGCGTGGCCGGTCCAGCCCTTGGTCGAGCTCGCGCGGGTCGTGGCAGGAAACATGCTCGCCAGCAGGCGCGCCTCGACTTCATCGTTGCGCGCGCTGGCGGTGCCGTGCAGGTTCACGTAGCCGATCTGGTCCGCCCGCAGCCCGGCGCGCGCCAGCGCCTGCTCGATCGCCAGGCGCGCACCGAGTCCCTCTGGGTGGGGGGAGGACATATGGTGGGCGTCGCTCGATTCACCGTAACCGAGAAGCCACGGGCCGCTGTCACCGCCGCGCTCGAGCAACGCAAAGCCGCCCGCTTCCCCGAGACTGATGCCGCGCCGGGCCACGTCGAAGGGTCTGCAGGGCTCCGGCGACACCAGTTCCAGCGAGCCGAACCCGAACAGCACGCTGCCACAGAGGGTGTCCACGCCGCCGACCACCACGGCATCTGCCAGGCCAAGCCGGAGGAACCTCTCGGCCTGGGCAAAGGCCTTGGCGCTCGACGAGCAGGCAGTCGCCACCGTCACGGCCAGCCCCGCGAGGCCCAGGGCGTGCTGTACGAAATCACCCAGCGAATGCGGTGTGTGGACGATCGGCCGCCGCAGGTCCTGCGGATAGCCGCCGTCAGGTGCAAGGCGGCTGTACGCTTCCTCGCTTGCGCCAATGCTCGAGGTCGAGGTGCCCAGGACCAGCGCGATGCGTGATGCGCCATAGCAGCTGCGCGCCCTTTCGACGGCTTGCGCGAACCCGCCCGTCTGCAGCGCCAGCCAGGCCAGGCGGTTGTTTCGGCACTCCCATTCGCCGAACTGTGCGGGCAGCGGCGCTTCCTCGAGCCCCGCGACGCGGCCGATCCAGGTGGCCATCGGCGTCTCGGTGAAATCGTTGGGCCTGAGCCCGCTGCGGCGGCCGCGAAGCGCGGCGACGTGCGCCGCCCGGCCCCGACCCAGCGCGGAGCAGACCGTGTACGAGGAGACGCGAACCGGCGAGATCCTCGGGACGCGACCTGACCAGCCGGCGTCCGCGGCGTGGGAGCCGCCCTGGAGTTCGTCGTTAGCGCCGGTCACCGAGAATGCTGTTGGATGTGAGCCGAGAGTGAGCGAAGCGACGAGAAGATCCGGCGGTTTTCCTCGTCTTCGGCACGTATCTGGATGCCGTAGCGCTTCGCGATCTCGAGCGCGATCTCGAGCGCGTCGATCGAGTCGAGGCCAAGGCCCTCGCCAAACAGCGGGGCATCCGGATCGATCTCTTCCGCCGCCACGTCTTCGAGGTTCAGGGCCGAAACGATCAGCTCGGCAAGCTCGCGCTCTTCGGAAGTGTGCTGGAAAGCGGGCATTGTTTCGATTTCTCTCGGGTGACGGCACGCATACGCGATTGCCACGCAAGTATATCTTGCCCTTTTGGGAACCGGCTAGAATCGAGAGCCATCACCGCCGGACCGTGGACACGATGAACCCGACTCGCTGGAAGGGAGTTCAAGCGCCAGTCGTGCTCTTCGACTCCCCGGATACCACCAGCCAGGACCCCGCCTGACAGGATGCCAACGGAAAAAGAAATGCGCCCTCGCGCCGTCGAGTACTTGGCGGCAGACGTTGCCAGGCTGGATCGAGACGTTCTCGGCGCGGTCGCGTTTGGTGAGTTCGCGGGTGGCAGTGACCCCCGGATCCTGCACGTTCGCCTCGCGGCCCCGGGGGGCGGCAGTGTGGTCGAGCTCTGGCGGGGTGCAGGACCCGTCGAGCAGGGTGCCGAGGGACCCATCCGCTACGCTCACGACGGCAATCTGCTTTTCGGCATCCTCGAGCTGGACGAGCGGCCATATGACGGCATCCAGGCTGCGGCCCAGGCCGCCTACGAGGCCATCGAGGATTTTCACCGGCGCCGCGACCAGAAGCACCTGCTGCGGATGTGGAACTACATCGGCGATATCAACCGGGGGTCGGGGGACGAGGAGCGCTACAAGCAATTTTGCCTCGGCCGGTCCCGCGGCTTCGGGAACGTACCCGAACGGGCCTTCCCGGCGGCGACCGCGGTCGGCCGGCGAGACGGCCTGCCCCTGCTGCAGCTGTGCTGGCTGGCAGGCCGGCAGGCCGGCGAGCCAGTGGAGAACCCGCGGCAGATCGAGGCCTACCACTACCCGCGGCAATATGGGCCCGCGCCGCCGAGCTTCTGCCGCGCGATCAACGTGGCCGGTGGGCAGCTGATGGTTTCCGGCACGGCCAGCATTGTCGGCAGCGACTCGGTGCACGCCGGCGACCTGCGGGCGCAGCTGGACGAAACCGCGCTGAACCTGCGCCGTGTACTGGAAGCCGCGGCAGCGGGCGCGCGGGCGCCGGCACAATCGGGGCTTCCCCCGGGCACCGTCATCAAGGCCTACTTCCGGGACTGCGCCGCCGCGCCGCTGGCCGCGGCCCATCTGGAGGAGATCCTGGGCGGGGACATCCGGGTCCTGGCGCTGGAGGCCGATATCTGCAGGTCGGAACTGCTCGTCGAGATCGAGTGCGTCTGCGACTATCCGGCGGCGGTGCGCGACTGACCGGCTATCGGGCCGACTCCCGCAGCATTTTCAGCGCCTCGCTCCGCGGGATCTTGCCGACCTGGTTTCGCGGCAGCGTCTCGACCAGCACCAGCGGCCGGGGCAGAAAGGCAGCGTCGACCAAAGGCCGCAGCAGATCGAGCACCGCCCCGGCGGTAAGCCCCGGCGCGACCACCAGCGCAGCAACCCGGCGTACGCCGATGGCATCCGGCGCATCCGCCTGCAGGACGAACGCATCCTGCACGCCGGGCAAGCTGTTGAGGCGCCGCGTCAGGTCCGCGATCGATGCGCGCTTGCCGGCGACGTCGATGAGATCGCTGTTGCGCCCGATGACGGTGAAACGACCCTCTGCGCCAACTTCCAGGACATCCTGCAGAAGCGTGGACCCGGCCAACCAGGGGGCTGAAACCCAGGTGCCCGACGCTGAGGGCTCCAATGTGATGCCCGGATACGGGCGCCACGTCCGTTCATGAGCGCTGCGTCGGGTTGCGATGACGCAGGTCTCGGTCGACCCGAACATCTCCAGCAGCGTAGTGCCAAAGCGATCCTCGACGTCCCGGGCCAGCTCGGGGGACAGCGGCGCGGTGGCGGAAACCACCACGGCGACTGTCGGTAGCGACACGCCGGACTCGACGAGGGAACGCAGGTGGACCGGCGTGCTCACCAGGACCCGCGGCGCGGGCACCTCGCTGAGCGCCTGGGCCACGTCCGCTGGAAAGAGCGGCTGGCCGGCGTGAATGGAGAAGCCGCCGAGCAACGGCAGCAGGGCCGCCAGCTCCATGCCGTACATGTGCTGCGAGGGGACGGTGGCGACGATCCATGGCCGGCCGGCGTCGGGCGGGAGTTCGCGGCGGATGGCGGCAGCATTCAATGCCGTCGTGGCCCGCAGGGAAGACCAGCGCTTGCGGTGCGCGGACGGCCCTCCCGTGCTGCCGGAGGTGTGGCCGATCAGGGCGACGAAGTCTTCCGATGGCGCGACCAGGATTGCTGCGCTGCGAGAAGCCGCGAACTGCGAGCCTATCGTATGGTCATCGATGATCGAGCAGGCGCCATACGCGGCCGCGGTCTCGGCAACGATTGCCGCAGCGCTGGATGGCGGCAGCAGCGTTGTTTTCCGGCCGGCCAGTGCGGCGGCGAAGCCAGCCAGAAACGCGTACCGGCTCGCACAGAGATTGATGACGTGGGCGTTCTCCAGCGCAAGCGCAGACGCTGCGCTGCGAAAAGCGGCGACCGTCCGGATGTTGCCACCGTGCGAAACGAATGGCGCCGCGGCTTCCAGGGTCAGTGGGAATTGTGGCTGATGCGGGTAATTCATTGGCAGGCGCGCTCACCAAGGCCCGCCACCGCCGAGGCAGTGGCGGGCAGAAGCGGCGTCACGATCCGGCGTCCTAGGGGGTCGACGCAACCTCGGCATTGATCTGACGCTGCAGGTTCAACACCCAGTTGTTGTAGTTGCGGTGGATCGTGTTCTCTTCGGCGTCATAACGGAGATTGTCACTGGACTCGTAAAGGATCGAGTACTTGTCGGCCGCGTAGGGAATCCGCACGTTGGCTTCGTGGTTGCGGAGGTTGAGCCGTCCGCGAATCTCCCCCGGGGAAACTATCTGGCAGACCCAGCCGAGGCGCGCACAGACAGTGACGACCGCGCGCGCGAGCTTGTCCGCCGACGGCTCCACGCCCGGCATCCACATGACCGGCACGTCGACCAGGTTCTGAATGGGCGCATCGCGTCCCGCCCAGGCGGCCGGCGAGGCTGCAAACAGCCCCATCACCAGACATGTCGCGACAATTGCTCTGTTCATCGTCAACCCCCCTCAGTCACTCGATTCGGCGCGAGCCCGCATCACGGCACGCTCAGTGCGGCGCTGACTTCAGCGTTCTCACGAACCAGTTTCCGGATCACCTGCGGGTACAGCTTGGGCATGTCGCGCTCAAACCCGCCTTTTGCACCCTCCCAGAGCGTGCCGGTGATACCAATCTTGTCTTTCACGACACTGTTTACCAGGACATCTCCGGTGGGCGACCGGACGGTAACCAGAAGGTCATACCAGAAGTTGCCGTTCTGATAGCCGTCGAAATTCCAGTCGCGAATCGACACGGCGAGCCCGCGATCGGCGACTGCCGCATCCTTGAGGGCGTGACCCAGCGCAACAAGCTCCTCGGCGATGTCCCGGCGCACGATGCTGACGAGCGCCTCTTCGTTCGCCGTACTGACGTCCCAGGGGTTGCCAAAACCGGCGCGGTAACGGCCCACGTAGTAAGGGGCTTTTTCGCCGCTCTTCACGTACGGCCGGTCGTCCGTGACCGTCAAACTCACGGCCAGGCCGGTCATCGGCGCCACTGCGGCCGGAGGCTCGTACTCCGTCTGCAGGGACTGGCCGGCGACGCAGCCGGCGAGTACCAGTGGGGACAACACGAGCGTGAGGGACCTGATGAAAGTCGGCATCTTCCTCTCCTTGCTGCGCTGCGGGCGACTAGGTCACTGTTCGGCGAAGAATGATCGACGTGTTGACGCCGCCGAAGGCGAAGTTGTTGGTCATCGCATACTCGATATCCAGTTCCCGCCCCGCCCCGGTGATGTAGTCGAGTTCGCCGCAGAGCGGGTCGACATTTTCCAGGTTGATGGTGGGCGCGAACCACCCGTGTTTCATCATCTCGATCGTGAACCACGCCTCCAGGCTCCCGCAGGCGCCGAGAGTGTGCCCAAGATAGCTCTTCTGCGAGCTCACCGGCGTTCGCTTTCCGAACACCGCGGCAGTTGCGCGGCTCTCGGCGATGTCGCCCTGCTCGGTGGCCGTGCCGTGGGCATTGACGTAGCCGATGGCTTCCGCAGGAAGCCCGGCGTCTTCAAGCGCCATTTCCATGACGCGGCGCATGGTCGCCTCCTGGGGGCGGGTGACGTGGGCGCCGTCGGAGTTGCTGGCATACCCCACGATCTCGGCGTGAATTCGCGCGCCGCGGGCCCTGGCGTGATCAAGTTCCTCCAGCACCAGCATGCCGCCGCCCTCGCCGATGACCAGCCCGTCCCGGTCGCGGTCGTAGGGCCGGGGGGTGGACTCGGGGTTGTCGTTGCGGCGGCTGGTTGCGTAGAGGAAATCGAAGGCGATCGCCTCGCTCGGGCAAAGCTCCTCGGCCCCGCCGCCAAGCATCAGCTGCTGGCGCCCGAAGCGGATCGCCTCGTAGGCGTAACCGATGCCCTGGCTGCTGGAGGTGCAGGCACTCGAGGTCGGGATGATCCGGCCGGTCAGGCCGAAGAAGATGCCGACGTTGGCCGCCGTGGTGTGCGGCATCATCCTCACGTACGAGTTCGCATTCAGGCCGGCTGACGAGCCTGTCTTGAGCATCTCGATGAAATCGCAGATATCCGGTGTGCTGCCGACGGAGGAACCCGAGGCGACGCCCATTCTGCCGTCGCGGATGGAGGGGTCGTCGGTGAGCCCGGCGTCGGCGAGCGCCAGTTCGGCGGAACGCACGGCGAACTGGGACACGCGGCCCATGCTGCGCAGCTGCTTGCGGCTCCAGTGGTCGGGCGGCGCGAAGCCGGCGATCGGCGCCGCGAGGCGCGTGCCGAGGTCGGTCAGCGCGTCCCATTCCGGCATCCGCCGCACGGCGTTGCGTCTGGCGCGAAAGCGCGCCTCGACCTCGGGCCAGGTGGAGCCGAAAGCCGTGACGCCGCCCATCCCCGTCACGACGACCCGGCGCATCAGCAGAGCCCGCCGTTGACTGCGATGACCTGTCGCGTGACGTAGGCGGAGTCGGCGGACATCAGGAAGCTGACGACGGCGGCGACCTCCTCCGGGCGCCCGGCGCGCCGGGCGGGAATGGCCTTCAGGATCTCCTCCGCTGCGACCCGCTCGCTCGACATGTCGGTCTCGATCAGCCCTGGGGCCACGCAGTTGACGGTGATGGCGCGTTTCGCCAGTTCAACCGCGAGGGCCTTGGTTGCCCCGATGACGCCGGCCTTGGCGGCGCTGTAGTTGACCTGGCCGCGATTGCCGATCAGGCCGGAAACGGAGGACAGGGTAACGATGCGCCCAGGCTTGCGCCGCCGGATCATGGGCATGACGAGCGGCTGCAGCACGTTGTAGAAGGCGTCGAGGTTGCTGCGGATGACGCCGTCCCAGTCCTCGCCGGTCAGCGACGGGAAAGGCACCGTCGGCGTGGGTGCCGGCATTGCACACGACCCCGTAATAGGCACCATGGGCGGCCATGTCGGCCTCGAGCGCCGCCAGGCAGGCGCGCGCGATCGCCGACGTCGAACTGCAGGATGCGCGAGGCGCGCCCGAGGCTCTCGATTTCGCCGGCGCCGTCGCCTCGGCGGCCGTCGCGGCGGGCCAGGCAGTGCAGCACGATATCGAAGCCGTCGGAGGCGAGGCGCAGGGCGATCGCGCGGCCGATACCGCGGCTTGATCCGGTAACGAGGACCGTTCCACTCACGAGATCTGTTCCCCTAGCGTGGCCCGAGGGTCGTCGGGCTGAAAGACGGTCAGCTTGCCCTCGGCCACGACGGCGTCTTCGCGCAATATCCGACAGTTGAACACACCGTGGCCGTCCTGGTCACGGGTCGACTCGGTCACTTCCACCTGCAGTTGCGCGCCGACGGGGAAGGGACCGCTGCTGACGCGGAAGTCACGGACGCCGAGCAGCAGCCCCAAAGCCGGTGCCGAGCCACGGCGTTTCGCCAGGTTGGCGAAGGCCGAGACCGCCTGGGCCATGATCTCGGGTGCCGCCCACGGCGCCAGCGAGCCGTCGGGCTGGCTGAAGGCGGTACCCGGCCTGACGGTCATCGATGCCGTGAGACCGTCGTCGCGGACGCTGAGGACCTGCTCGAGCAGGACGGCGTCACCGGCGTGCGGCAGCAAATCGGCACAGTGGCTCGAAATCATGCACGATTCCCCGGCTGCGGCGTCATCGCGCGAGCCCGCGGCGCACAGCTGCGCGACCTGCGCCAGGCGACGCCTGGCGTCGGCGACGAAGGGGTTGTCGATCATCCCAGGCATAACCCGCCAGGACGGAGCAGATCATTGCCCTGAATGTTGGCGGGGGATCCTGATAGAAGACGATGTTCTGGAAGCGCCCGTCGTACCAGGCCTCCACATAGGCCCGGAACGTATCCACTCCGCGCAGCAACGGCCGGCTGAACTCCTCGTCCCAATCGACGCGCTCACCGCCAAGTTGCCGGTGCAGCACGGCCGCGGCCATGCTCGCCGACCGCATGGCGATGGTGACGCCGGACGAGAAGACCGGATCGAGGAACTCCGCGGCGTTCCCGAGCAGCGCGAAACCCTTGCCGTGCAGCGTCGATACGCTGGCCGAATAGCCGGTAATTTCCCGCACGGCCGTGTCCCAGCGGGCAGTGCCGAGCAGGCCGGCGAGGCCGTCGTCCTCCGCCACCAAGGCCCGGAGACGGGCCTCCGGCGTGCCGGCGTAGCCGGCCAGGAATTCCGGCCTGGCCACGACACCGAGTGATGAGCGCCCGTCCGAGAAGGGGATCAGCCAGAACCAGACGTCGCGATGTCGGGGATGAACGACGACGCGAATCTTGTGGCGATCGAACCCGCCCTGGGGAATTCCGTCGGCCACGTGGGTGAAGAGCGCCTGGCGCACCGGGAATGGCGAGGGCCGCTCCAGTTCCAGTTGTCGCGCGAGGCAGCGGCCGAACCCGCTTGCATCGAGTACGAAATCGGCGCTAAGCGTGGCGTTGTTGCCGGCTGCGTCCTGCGTGGTCACGCAAGGCCGTGGGGATGAGAAATCGACAGCCGCGATCCCGGTACGGTAGCGAATCTCGACACCCTGCCGTTCGGCCTCGTCGGCCAGCAGCTTGGTCGAACCGGGCCCGGGGGACCTGGAAGGCCGTGGCCCGGCCCCTGGAGTACTGCTGCCCGAAATCGAAATCGGCGTAATCGTCCCCTCGAGCGAAAGCCGCGCCGTTCTTCAGCTGGAAGCCGGCGGCGTCGACCGCCCCGATCATTCCGGCCTCCGCCACGAAGTCCAGGCAGTGCGGCAACAGGCTCTCGCCGATGGAAAAGCGTGGGAAGCTTTCTCGCTCGAGGATGACGACGTCGTGGCCGGCGCGCTTCAGCAGGGACGACGCGATACTGCCCGCCGGGCCAGCGCCAATCACGATGACTTCGCGGTTTTCCATTCCTGCGTGGCGCTCCCCGGACCGTGGCGCGACATTAAGTGGGCGAGGCAGACGCTGCAAGGGAATCGAACCTACCGCGTGGTGCTCACTGGCCGCCGGCTTCCTGCGCGGCGAGTGCGGTGGTGACGGCGTCCCGGAGGCTTCCCGGTGAGACGAACTGCAATTCGCCCGATTCGCCGCTGACCGCGACCTGGACCGTGCGCGCACGGGCGACACGCGCATTGGTACTGGCGTCGAGCACGAGGTAGTTCACGGCCAGCCGGTTCTCCCACTCCACCAGGGACGCCCGCACGATGAGGCGATCGCCGAACCGGGCAGCGTGAATGTACCGGACGTGGCATTCGACGATGGGCCAGGCGTAGCCCGAGGCCACCATCGCCTCGAAGCCGTAGCCGATCCGTTCCATGAGGGCCCAGCGGGCATTTTCCAGGTACTTGAGGTAATGCCCGTGCCAGACGACCGCCAAGGCGTCGACGTCGTGAAAGGCGACATCGACCTCGAGCTCATGTGAGAGACGGCCCTTTGTGCGCATCGGCTCAGGAAACCCCGGATCAGTGAACCATGCCGAAACGGCGGAAAACCAGGCGCGGCAGCCGGCGCAGCATTCCAAGAAACAACCGCAAGTGCATCCTGCTGATGAGCAGGTTGTCCAGCCCGAGCCGGAAGTGCGAGATGCCGTCCTGTGGGTAGCCTACCTGAGTATCAAGCCACCGCATGGATACGCCGCGCCAGTGGAGCCTCACCAGCACCTCGATGTCGAAATCCATTCTCGAGCCAGGCTGCTCCTCGTCCAGCAGCCGAACCAGCTCGGCGACCGGGTAGACCCTGAAGCCACACATGGCGTCGGGGATGTCGAACGAAAGCGTATTGAGCCAGACCAGGACGTGGGTCAGGTAGCGGCCGTAGAACCGGGATCTCGGCATGTCCGGGCCGAAGATCGGCCGGCCGCAGATCACGGACCGAGGCTCCTTCTCGCTCGCCGCCAGGAATTTTGGCAGGTCGCGGACGTCATGCTGGCCATCGGCGTCGAGCTGCAATGCGTGGGTAAAGCGCTGCCGGGCCGCGGCGCGAAGCCCGGCGGCCACGGCGCCGCCCTTGCCGAGGTTGCCTGGCAGGCGCAGGACCTGGACGCCCGGATCCGCAGTCGCCAGGGCATCGAGCACACGGGCACAGGCAGACCCGGAGCCGTCGTCGACCAGGATGCAGGGCAGCTTGTGGTTCCTGACGGCGGCGACGACCGCTGCGATGGCGTGCTCGTGGTTGAACACGGGTATCAGCGCACAGGTTTCAGGCATCCGGGGGGCCCATGACCAGCCTGCCGGCGGAATGCGGCCCGGAGTTCGAGGCGAGCGAGAATGACAGCATGCGACGTTCGCCCTGCCACTCCAGTGAGAGCGATAGCTCGTGACCTGGCTGGACGATGCGACGGAACTTGACCGCCGGTATTTCCGAGAGGTTGCCCGGGAACCCGAAGACACGTCCCGCGAGAGTCAGCGCCCACCCGACATGGATGGCGCCCGGGACAATAGGCAGGTCGGGGAAGTGACCCCGGAGTGCGCGGAGGTCGGGCGGGATTCTCAGGTCGAAGCGGGCACGCCCCTCGCCGGTGGATTCGCGCCCAAGGATCACCGGAAGTTCGGGCCGCGGCGCATCGTACAGGCCGAGCAGGGCGGTGTCGGCGCAGGACGTGAGTCCGATCGCGGCAGTGGGATCCACGAACCGGACGCGGGCGGGGGCGACCGACGGGACGCAGGCCGTGGCAACGGCCGCGTGCCCCGCGCGCCTGAGCGCCCTCAGGCCCGCATCGCTCGGGACGGCGATGGCGGCAAGGCCGCCGGGCGGGGATGGTGGCTGAAAGACCCGGACGGCACTGAGCCAGGCGTGCCCGGAAGAGCCTTGGCAGAGTTGATCCCGGGATGCGGGTTGCTTGACAGGAACGATCCTGGGATCGGGTTCTAATTCAGGCCTCATCGACTAGCTGCTGCACCGAGTCGACGAGATCGCCGATCGTGCGAACTGAGCGGAACCGCTCGGCCGGGATCTTCTTGCCGGAGAGCTGACGCAGCCGATCGATCAGGTCGATGGCGTCGATGCTGTCTATTTCCAGGTCGTCGTACAGGCGCGCCGTCAGGGTGATCCTCTCCGGCTCGAGTTCGAACAACTCGACCATGGCGGTCCTGACCTCGGCCAGAATCTGTTCCTTGTCTTGCATAAACCGATGTTCCCGAAAATCCTGGCTTGCGGAGCGCCGAAATGCCCGCGTGGTCCGCGGGTCGCCTGGGGCGCTCATGCAGGAATTCTAATACTCTGCGGTCTCGGCCGCATAGATTACGCGCAGCCGCTCGTTCAGTACGCGCGAGGCCTGTGGGCGCGACTGCGCGCCGCTGAAAAGCCCCGGATCGAGGTCATCGCCGACGCGCAGCGAGAAATGCGGCCGCCGCGCGGGGACGCGGTACCAAGGATGCGCCTTGGTGAGCGTGGTCGGGTCGACGGCGATGAAGACCGGGGTCACGGTACGGGCCGCGCGCACGGCAACACCCGCGGCACCACGATGAAACCGCAGCGGTTGCCCCGGACGGGTCCGCGTGCCCTCCGGGAACATGACGAGCGCCTGGCCCTCCTCAAGCGCGGTCGCGGCCCGCCGGATCATGAGGTCCGTGGGATGATTTGGAACGTATCCGGCGCCACGGACGACCAGCGCCATCGCGGGGTTGCGCCACAGGGCGCTCTTCACGACGCAGTCCGCGCCCGGAACGAAGGCCAGCAGGAAGACGACGTCTATCAGCGACGGGTGGTTGGCGACGATCAACTGCCCCGGCCGGCCCAGTCGGTCGAAGCCGCGAAGATCATAGGTCAACACGCCGAGGACGTGCATGAATCCCACGAAGCCGCGAAAGGCAAGCCGCACCAGCCCGCGCACGCGGTGCCGGCGGCTGCGGGCCGAGCCCGGCAGGAGCATGAGGAGCGGGATGACGGCAACGCCCAGGACGAATCCGCCCAGGCCAAACAAGGCAAAGCTGAGTCCGGTACCCGCCAGTCTCCAGACGAACGCGTCGCCACGACCAGGCGCAGACGTGGCGCTGCTCACAGGGTGCTCCATGGCCCAGCTTTACGTGCGCTGCGGTCTGCTGGCAAGCCCTTCGGCGTGTAGCATGCGAGCCTGATGCGCCGGTGACAGCTCAGCGATGGAAGAAACACCCCCCCAGCTCTGGCTCGCCAAGCCCGGCGCTGCCGCGCTGCTGGTTCCTGACGGGCTGGACAGCGGGGATCGCTCCCGGTGGGAACGTCTCCGCGGCCGCGCCAAGGGGGTCGAGTGGGCGGCAAGCAGGGCCTTGCGTGGCCATGTTTCACCACCGACCGATGCCGCAACGAGCCTGACTCACTCGGCCGGACACGCGGCTCTGGCGGTTGGCCCGGCAGGCTCCCGCGTCGGCGTGGACCTCGAAGCAGTCTTGCCGAGGGCGGTGACACGGCTGGCGGGATTCTGTTTTGCGCCCGAAGAGGCGCGCGAGCTGGAGGACTCGGACCAAGCCCACGCCCTGCTGAATTTCTATGTGCGCTGGACGCTGAAGGAGGCCTTCGCAAAAGTGACGGGACTGCCGCTGCTGTCCGCGCTGCGGACCTGCAGCTTCTCTTCAAGAGGCGGCAACTGGACGGCCCGCGTGCCGCTTGCGGGCCCGTGGCGTGCCATCGTCCATGCGCCGCGGCCCGGACTCGTGCTTGCCGCCGTGCTCGCCGGCGGCGAGTCGGGCGACGGCGAGGCCTGGGTGTGCAAGGAGTGGCCGCCGGAGAGGTCGGCACGGTGGACACGCCTGGCCTGCCTGTCATCCGACGCGGCCGGGAGGAGCGCAGCAGACTGAGCCGCGGCGCCCGGTCGGCGGCGGTCCGTTCGCGGTCAGGTCGTGGAGTAAGCGCTCGAGATCCTGGCCATCGCGCCCTCGGTCCACGCCTGCGCCTGCCGGTTGAGTTCACGCGGGTCGCGGCCGAGCGTCTCGATGGGTGGGCCGATCACGACGCGGATGGTCCCCCGTTTTTTCAACAAGCCGCGCCGTGGCCAGAAGTCGCCGGCGTTATGGGCCACCGGCACCAGCTTCGCGCCAGTTTTTGAGCCGAGCAGGGCACCCGACAAGCCGAACTTGCGCGTCTGTCCGGGCATGACCCGGGTGCCCTCCGGGAACAGCAGGATCCACAGCCCCTCGGCCAGGCGCTCCCCGCCTTGCTCGACAACCTGGTTGACCGCGCGATGCCCAGCGGAACGGTTGATGGCGATCGGGCGCATGCAGGCGGTGGCCCACCCAACCAACGGGATCCAGAAGATCTCCCGCTTCAACACCCAGGACTGCGGTGGAAAGATGAGCATCTGCGCCATCGTTTCCCAGGTCGAGGTGTGCTTCCAGTAGGAAATGTGCGCGCCCTCGCGCGGAATGTTCTCCAGGCCCTCGACCACATAGTCCAGCCCGCACAGAAGCCGCAGCATCCAGAGGTTGGATCGCGCCCAGCCGCGCGCGCAGGCATGTGCTGCGCCAAGCCCGAACAGGCGCGCCAGCATGACGATGCCACCGAACAGGAGGCTGTTTGCAAACAACAGCGCCGTGAAGACGAAGGACCTCAACCACTGCATACGGCGTGCCCCGGTCCAGGTTGCCCGCTAGCCGGGCAGGCGCGACAGGTCGGCGGTTTCGCCGAACAACCGCGACAGCGCCGCCAGCAGCGCAAGCCGGTTGGCCCGCACCGCGGGGTTGTCCGCCATCACCATGACGCCGTCGAAAAACGAGTCGACATGGGGCCGAAGCGTCGCCAGCCTGCGCAGGGCGCCCTCGTAGCGCCTTGCCGCCAGCAGCGCCTCGACGTCCTCGCGCAGGCCTTCCAGCTCGGCGGCGAGCTTGCGCTCGGCGCTGTGCTGCAGCAGCGAAGCATCCACCCTGGCCGGCACGTCCTGCTCCGCCTTGCGCAGGATGTTGGCGATGCGCTTGTTCGCGGTCGCGAGGCTGGCGGCGTCGGGCAACGAGAGGAAATCCACCAGCGCCCGCAGTCGGGCGTCGAAATCCAGCGGCGACGACGGGCGCCTGGCGAGAACGGCGTCGAACATCTCGGTGGTGATGCCCCGGTCGCCCTCGACGTAGTACGCGCGCAGGCGCTCCATGATGTATTCGTAGATCTCGGCGGCCACGGGGTCGGGACCGGCGAGCGCCGCAAAGCTGCCGGTCGCTACCACCGTGTTGCTGTCCTTCGGCGGCGCGCGTTCGGCCGCCACCGACTGCATGTCGGCACGTACCGCGACGAGCGCGGCGTCGATCAGGGACTGCAGGTCGAGGTCGATGCGCTTCTCGACGACGGTGCGCAGGACGCCGAGCGCCGCGCGCCTGAGGCCGAACGGGTCCTTGGCGCCGGTTGGCTTCTGGCCAGCGGCGAAGATGCCGACGATGGTGTCCAGCTTGTCCGCGATGGCCACCGCCGTGCCGGCGCCCGTTTCCGGCAGCTGGTCACCCGCGAATCGTGGCCGGTATTGATCCTCGAGGGCGGCCGCAACCTCGAGATGCTCCCCGTCATGGGTCGCGTAATAGCGCCCCATGAGCCCCTGCAGCTCCGGAAACTCGCCGACCATGGCCGTTATCAGGTCGCACTTTGAAAGGTCTGCCGCGCGCCGCGCCAGCGACGCGTCCGTTCCCGCCACTTCGGCAACCTGCTCGGCCAGCGCCGCCACCCGATCGCTCTTGGCCAGCAGCGAACCGAGCTGTTTCTGGAAGGTGACCTCGCCGAGCGCCTTGCGGCGCGCCGCAAGCGGCTGCTTGCGGTCCGTCTCCCAGAAGAAGGCCGCATCGGCCAGCCGGGGCCGCACGACGCGTTCGTTGCCGGCGCGCACTTGTGCCGGGTCCCGACTCTCGATGTTGGACACCGTGATGAACCATGGCGTCAGGTTGCCGCCCGAATCGCGGACCGGGAAATAGCGCTGGTGATCCTGCACGGTGGCGATGACAACCTCGGGCGGAAGCTCGAGGAACCTGTTCTCGAAGCGGCCGGCGATCGGCACCGGCCACTCGACCAGCGCGGTGACCTCGTCGAGCAGCGAGCCGGCCACCAGCGCGACGCCGTCGAGCGAGGTGGCGAGTTCAAGCACGCCGCGGCGGATCCGCTCGCGCCTCTCGGCAAACGAGGCCACCACGTGCCCGGCCGCTTCGAGCCTGCGTTCATAGGTCGCCGGCGAGACCCTGATCGGCCGGCTGGAATGAAAACGATGCCCGCGCGTGACGTCGCCGGCGGGAACTCCCAGGAGCGAGCAGGCCACGATGTCGCTGCCGAACAGCATGACCACCCAGTGCACCGGCCGGACGAACTCCGCGGTACCGCTCCCCCAGCGCATCCTCTTCGCGATCGGCAGCTTGTCGAGCGATTCCTGGACGATGCCCGGCAGCAGGGCAATGGATTCCTGGCCGGCGCGCCGGCCTTCGTAGAACAGGAAGGCGCCCTTGGGCTCCTCGATCCTGCCGAGGCCGCCGACCGTGGTGCCGCAGGATTCCGCAAACGCCGTCGCGGCACGCGTGGGCTCGCCGTTGGCATCGAAGGCGGCCGTGACCGGGGGACCCTTGCGCCTGATCTGCTGCTCCGGCTGGCCCTCGGCGAGCCGCGACACCTTGACGGCGAGCCGCCGCGGCGTGGCGTAGGCGACGACCTTGCCATGCTCGAGCCCTGCGGCGCCGAGGCCGCGCACGATGCCGTCAGTAAATGCGCGGGAAAGCTCCGGCAGTGACTTGGGCGGCAGCTCCTCGGTGCCGATCTCGACCAGGAAGTCGCGCTTCTTCATTTCGCGACTCCGGCGGTGCCAGGCACCGTAGTCGGTGCCTGGCACCTCTCCAGCATCGGGAACCCCAGCGCTTCCCGGCTCTTGAAGTAGGCCTCCGCCACGGCCCGGGCCAGCGTGCGCACCCTCAGGATATAACGCTGCCGCTCGGTCACGGAGATGGCGCGCCGCGCGTCGAGCAGGTTGAAGGTGTGCGAACTCCTGAGCATCCGTTCGTAGGCGGGAAGCGGCAGGCCGGCCTCGAGCAGGCGCTGGCACTCCTGCTCCTGTGCGTCGAACTGATGGAACAGCTCCGCGACGTCGGCTATCTCGAAGTTGTACTTCGACTGCTCGACCTCGTTCTGGTGATAGACGTCGCCATAGGTCACTCGCCCGAGCGGACCGTCAGCCCATGTCAGGTCGAAGATGCTTTCCGCGCCCTGCAGGTACATCGCGAGGCGCTCGAGCCCGTAGGTGATCTCGCCCATCACCGGCCGGCAGTCGATCCCGCCCACCTGCTGGAAATAGGTGAACTGCGTGATCTCCATGCCGTTGAGCCAGATTTCCCAGCCGAGACCCCAGGCACCCAGTGTCGGCGACTCCCAGTTGTCCTCGACGAGGCGGATATCGTGGGTCAGGGGGTCGAATCCCAGCGCGCGAAGCGAACCGAGGTACTTCTCGACGATGTCCTCGGGCGAGGGCTTGATGACGACCTGGAACTGGTAGTAGTGCTGCAGCCGGAACGGGTTCTCCCCATAGCGGCCGTCGGTGGGTCGGCGGCTCGGTTGCACGTAGGCGGCGCTCCACGGCTCCGGCCCGACGGCGCGCAGGAACGTCGCCGGATGAAAAGTCCCGGCGCCCATCTCCATGTCATAGGGCTCGAGGATCACGCAACCCTCGTCCGACCAGTACCTCTTCAATGCGAAAACGAGGTCCTGGAAGGTGGCTGGCGGGGTGCCGAGCTTCTGTCTGGGTGGCATGAGAATCCGTGCAAAAAGGTCGTTGAGTGGCCGCGAGTATAAGCGACTCACCGAGGCGCTCGACGCGCTGCAAAATGATGGGTCGCAGCGCCGCCGGCGGAGGCGGGGGCAAGGGCGGCGCGACCAGGAAAGCACCAAACCAGTGCAGCATCTGGCACGACCGCACTATAATGGTGCGAATAATCTCAGCGCCGCGCCGAGATGCTTCATAAGTCACTGATGTAAAAGCGACATCGGCATGGCATGGTTCCTGCACCACTTTGGAGCCGGCCCCAAAACCGGCAGCGGCCGTGGCCCGGCGAGCCCCAACCGCCGCAATGCGTGGAAACGCCAAATACCCGGAGACTGACCATGACGCCCGATGACGTTCTCAAGTTGATCAAGGACAAGGAAGTCGGTTACTGCGACCTCCGTTTCACCGATACCCGCGGCAAGGAACAGCACGTCACGATCCCGACGCGCCTCGTCGACGAGGACTTTTTCGCCGACGGTAAGATGTTCGACGGTTCGTCGATTGCTGGCTGGAAGGGCATCAACGAGTCCGACATGATCCTGATGCCGGATCCGACCACCGCCATGCTCGACCCCTTCTACGAAGAGACGACGGTGCTGCTGCGCTGTGACGTCGTCGAGCCGCTGACCATGCAGGGCTACTCGCGCGATCCTCGCTCCCTCGCCCGCCGCGCGGAGGCCTACCTGAAGTCCACCGGCATCGCCGAGACGGCGCTGTTCGGACCGGAGAACGAGTTCTTCATCTTCGACAGCGTCCGTTGGACCAACGAGATGAACGGCTGCAGCTACAACGTCGATTCCGTGCAGGGCGCATGGAACTCCGGCGTGCAGTACGAAGGCGGCAACATGGGGCATCGCCCCGGCGTGAAGGGCGGCTATTTCCCGGTTCCGCCGATGGACCGCTTCCAGGACCTGCGCACCGCCATGTGCCAGGCCTGCGAGGAACTCACCCTCAAGGTCGAAGTGCACCATCACGAGGTGGCGACGGGTGGCCAGGGCGAGATCAACGTCGCGGCCAATACGCTGATGAAGAAGGCCGACGAGGTGCAGCTGCTGAAGTACGCGCTGTGGAACGTCGCGCATGGCTACGGCAAGACGTTGACCTTCATGCCGAAGCCGATCGTCGGCGACAACGGCAGTGGCATGCACGTGCACCAGTCGCTGCAGAAGGACGGCAAGAACATCTTCGCGGGCGACAAGTACGCGGGCCTCTCCGAGATCTGCCTCTACTACATCGGCGGCATCATCAAGCACGCCAAGGCACTCAACGCGTTCACGAATCCCAGTACCAACAGCTACAAGCGGCTGGTGCCCGGATTCGAGGCGCCGGTCATGCTGGCCTACTCGGCGCGCAATCGCTCCGCGTCGATCCGTATCCCCTGGGTCTCCAACCCGAAGGGCCGGCGCATCGAGACGCGCTTCCCGGACTCGACCGCGAACCCGTACTTCTGCCTTCGCGGCGTTGCTGATGGCCGGCCTCGACGGCATCCAGAACAAGATCCACCCGGGTGACGCGGCGGACAAGGACCTGTACGACCTGCCGCCGGAGGAAGCCAAGAACATTCCGGAGGTCTGCTACTCGCTCGACGAGGCGCTCAGGCACCTCGATGCAGATCGCGGCTTCCTGACCAAGGGCGGGGTGTTCACTGACGACCTGATCGACGCCTATATCGGGCTCAAGCAGCAGGAGATGACCCGCTACCGGATGTCGACCCATCCGGTGGAATTCGACATGTACTACAGCCTCTGAAGCCGTCTCCGGGGATGGCAACGGGGACGGCGTTCACAGAATGCCGTCCCCGTTTTTGTCAGGCCGCGCCTTCAGGGATATGCTGTCGCCATGCGCACAGTACTCTTGATTGCCGGACTGCTCGTCTCCCTGGTGGCGTGGCCCCAGGAGATCTATCGGTGGGTGGACAAGGACGGAATCGTTCATTACGCGGACCAGCCGGGAGCGCCGGATGCCGTGCTGGTGCCGTACTCCGGCCTCGGCGCGACGCGGGGCGACGCCCAGCCGCCGGAGCTGTATCAGTCGGAATCCCAGAACGAGCCCACAGAGGCTGCCTACCAGTCGCTGCGGATCACGAGTCCGGCGGCGGACGAGGTCTTCTACGGGGCGGACGTCGCGGTCAGCGTCCAGCTGGAGCTCGACCGGGACCTGCGCCCGGCAGACAAGCTCGTCGTCTTCATCGACGGCCAGCGCGCGCCGGAATTCGCCGGGCTGTCGACGACGCTGGCCGGCCTGTCGCGCGGGACTCACTTCCTGCGGGCCGCCGTGGTGGACAGGACGGGCAGCGTGGTGATCACCAGCCCGCAGATCACGTTCCACACCCGCCAGGCCTCGATCGCGACTCCGCCGTCAGGACCCAGCGTCAATCCGCCGCCACGCCCGCCAACGGGCCCCAGGCCAACGCCGGCGCCCAGGCAGACCAACTAGCTTCCCGGACACGGCCCGCGCCGGAGGCCTTCCATGGCCACTGAGGCGCCGAGGGCTCCGGCGCCCATCGATGGCGACGCCCTGCTGGACGCGCTGGCGACGGCCGTCGTGGTCGTCGACGAGCGCGCGCGCATCGTGCAGCTGAACATCGCTGCGGAAGGCCTGCTGGCCGTCAGTTGCGCCGCGTCGCGCGGCAAGCGAATTACCGACCTGCTGGTGGGTGGCGACAGGCTTGAATCTCTGGTCGTTCGTGCCCGCGTAAGCGGCGAGGCGCTGGCGCAGCGGGAGTGGGAGCTGGTCCCGGCCATGCGCGGCGACGCCCGGTATCTGGTCGACTGCACGTTCACGCCCCTCAACCTGCCCGGCAAGGCGGGCTGCGTGCTGGTGGAGATCGCGGACACGACACGCCAGGCGCGCATCAGCCGCGAGAACGCCCTGCTGGCCCAGCTCGGCGGCAGCCGGATGATGGCCCGCCAGCTTGCGCATGAGATCAAGAACCCGCTCGGCGGCCTGCGCGGCGCGGCACAGCTGCTCGAGCGCGAATTGCCGGACGAGGCGCTCAAGGAATACACCCGCGTGATCATCGGCGAGGCCGACAGGCTTCGCGCGCTCGTCGACAGCCTTCTCGGGCCGCCGCGCGCCCTGTATCGCGAACCGGTCAACGTGCATGAACTCCTCGACCGCGTCTTCCAGCTGGTGCGCGCCGAAAGCCCGCAGGCGCTCGAGATTGTCCGTGACTACGATCCGAGCCTGCCGTCGATCGAGCTCGATCGCGACCAGGTGATCCAGGCGATGTTGAACCTGGCCCGTAACGCGATACAGGCCCTTGGAAACCACGGCCGGCTGACCCTGCGGACCCGTGCCCTGACCGGCGCCACGATCGGTGAGAAACGTCATCGTGTGGTCGCCTCCGTTCAGTTCGAGGACAACGGACCGGGTGTCCCTGACGAGCTGCGGGAGACGGTCTTCTATCCTCTTGTCACGGCCCGGCCTGGCGGAACAGGACTTGGCCTCGCAGTTGCGCAGGACATCGCAACCCGGCACGACGGACTCGTGGAATTCGAGAGTCGGCCCGGGCAAACCGTGTTCTCGCTGCTTCTGCCTATCGGGATGCACAATGAACAGAGCGCTTGACGTCTGGCTCGTCGACGACGACGCCTCCATCCGCTGGGTCCTGGAAAGGGCGCTGCGCCAGGCTGGCATGCGGCCGCGGGCCTTCGAGCAGGCAGACAGCGCGCTGGCCGCGCTGGCCCGGGCCGAGCCGGACGTTCTGCTCACGGACGTGCGGATGCCCGGGCCGAGCGGCCTGAAATTGCTGGAAGCGATCCGCGAGGGTCATCCGCAGCTGCCGGTCATCGTGATGACGGCGCACTCCGACCTGGAGACCGCGGTCGCGGCGTACCAGGGCGGCGCCTTTGAATACCTTCCGAAGCCGTTCGACATCGACCAGGCGGTCGATCTCGTCAGGCGCGCCGCTGCGCAGGCCTCGGCGACTGCGCCGGCCGGCGAGCGTCCGGGCAACATCCCGGAAATCCTCGGCCAGGCTCCGGCGATGCAGGAGGTGTTCCGCGCCATCGGCCGCCTCTCGCGCTCGAGCATGACCGTGCTGATCACCGGCGAGTCGGGGACGGGCAAGGAACTCGTCGCGCGGGCGCTGCACCGGCACAGTCCGCGCGCGGCAAAGCCGTTCATCGCGCTCAACACCTCGGCATTCACGGCCGAGCTGCTCGAGTCCGAACTCTTCGGCCACGAGAAGGGTTCGTTCACGGGTGCGGAAGCACTGCGCCGCGGCCGTTTCGAGCAGGCCGATGGCGGAACGCTGTTCCTCGACGAGATCGGCGACATGTCGACGGCGCTGCAGACGCGGCTGCTCAGGGTGCTGGCGGAGGGCGAGTTCTACCGGGTGGGCGGCAACACCCCGATCGCGGTGGACGTTCGCGTCATCGCTGCAACCCACCAGGACCTGGCATCACGCGTCGAGAAAGGCCTGTTCCGCGAAGACCTCCTGCACCGGCTGAACGTCATCCGCATCGAGATCCCCCCCCTCAAGGCGCGGCGCGAGGATATCCCCGAGCTGCTGCAGCACTATCTCGCCACCGCGGCCGCCGAACTCGGCGTCGAGCCGAAGACGCTTGCTGCCGAAGCGACAGCCCGGCTCTCGGGCTTCGACTGGCCCGGCAACGTCAGGCAACTGGTCAACGCGACGCGGCGCCTGACGGTCACCGCGCCGGGAAGGGAGATTCGCCCCGAGGACATCCCTCCGGACCTCGGCGGCGCCGGGGCCCCGGCGCCCGCCGCGACGGAGTGGTTGCGGGAGCTGGAGTCCTGGGCGCGGATGCACGTCGCGACATCCGGCCGGCCGCTGCTGGACGTCGCGGTAGCGGACTTTGAGCGGACCCTGATACGTGTCGCGCTCGCGAAATGTGAAGGGCGCCGCCAGGATGCCGCCAAGCTGCTGGGCTGGGGGAGAAACACGCTGACGCGCAAGATGCGCGAACTGGGCATGAACGACTGAGCGGCCGTCGCGGCTTCAGTCCGTGCCAGTGAGCGATGAGGCCAGCGACGAGAGCGAGGGGCTCGCCAGCAAGGAGCGGAAGTCCACCGCCTCGAGAGGCTTGGAGAACAGGTAACCCTGCCCCTCACGGCAGCCATGTCCGGCCAGCATCCGGTATTGCGTGACCGTCTCGATGCCCTCCGCGACCGTGCGCAGCCTGAGCGTTCGTGCGATGGCGAGGATGGCCGACAGCACCCCCTCCGCGCTTGCGTCGTCGGCGAGATCGGACACGAAGGAACGGTCGATCTTGAGGCAGTCCACCGGCAGCTTGCGGAGGTAGCCGAGCGAGGAATAGCCGGTACCGAAGTCGTCGAGGGCGATGGATACGCCCAGCCGGCGGACGTCTTCCAGCGCGGCCAGTATGGGAGCCTCGGCGTGAATGATCATCGACTCGGTCAGTTCGAGTTCGAGCGCGCCTGGCGGCAGGCCCGTGCGTTCCAGCGTGGCGCGAACGGACGCGACCAGCCGGCGCGGCTCGGCCAGTTGCTGGCTCGACACGTTGACCGACACCGCGACCGCGCGGTTATAGGTGCGGCGCCAGCCCTGGGCCTGGCGGCAGGCCTGTTCCAGGACCCAGTCGCCGATGTCGACGATCAGGCCGGCCTCCTCGGCGACCGGGATGAACTCGACCGGTGAAACCTGGCCGAGCACCGGGTGCGACCAACGCAGCAAAGCTTCGGCGCCGGCGATATGCAGGTCGTCCAGCTCGACCCGAGGCTGGAACACGACACTAAGCTCGCCGCGTGCAAGCGCTTCGCGCAAGGCCGCTTCCACTTCCATGCGCCGCCGCGCGCGAATCAGGATCTCCGGCGTGAAGAAGCCGTAGCCGGCGCCGGTCTCGGCGCTGCGGCGGGCCGCCGTGGCCTGCGCACTCGCGAGCAGCGGGGCGGCCGTCAGTTCATCCTGCGGCCACATGGCGATGCCGATCTGGGTCAGCAGGTTCACGGTCCATTCGCCGCTTTCCACGGGCGCCCGCAAAGCCTGCAGCAAGCGCTCCGCGACCATGGCGGCGGCGGCGGCCGAATCGCAGTCCGGCAGCGCCAGCGCAAAGTCGCCGCCGTCCAGGTGCGCCAGGATCCGGCCCGGCACCGAGGTCGTGGAGGCGGCCGCCTGCAGGCGGCCCGAGGCGGCGACCAGAACCCGGTCGCAGGCGGCCTGCCCGCCGGATTCGAGGATCCGCTCGTGACCATGAGTGCGAATCGCCAGCACCGCCAGCGAGGACGACCGCCGCCGATCGCCGACGATGACGTCCAGGACTTCCGTAAAGCGCTTGCGGTTTGGCAAACCCGTCAAGGTGTCGAACAGCGACAGGCGACGGGCCTCGTCCTGGGCCGCTTGCAACAGGGTGACGTCCTGAATCGCGAGCGTAAGCGAGTCGCTTCCCGTGCCGTGGGCGTCGTCGGTGGAGGCGCCCTGGATGTGGATGTGCGCACCACCCTCCAGTCGTGCCTCGAGTCGGAACGGTTCGCCTCGCTCACGCCATCGCGCGATGCAGTCGCCGAGACCCTGACGCTCCTCATCGCCGAGCGCCGAAAACAGCATCGCGATACCGTCCCGGGCGACGCCCCGTCTACCGAGGATGTCGTCGACCGTGTCGGAAAGGTCGATCGTGTTGCCTTCCCGGTCGATTTCCCAGTGACCGATCCGCGCCATGGCCTGTACCGCGCGCAGGCGGCCCTGGCTGACGATGAGCGCGCGCCGGGCTTCGTGGGCCCGCATCAGGAACCGCACGCGTTCGCTGAGCAGGCGGTGGCTGGATCCCTTGACGAGGAAGTCCGTGGCCCCGGCTGCATAGGCCTCCGCGACGGCCGCCAGGTCGTCGCGGCTCGTGAGGATCAGGACGGGCACGTCGCTGCCATGTGGCAGGCGGCGGATACTGCGGCAGGCGGAAAAACCGTCCAGTCCGGGCATCATCACGTCAAGGATCACGCAGTCCGGACGGGCCGATTCGAATGACTCGACCGCTGCGGCGCCGTCATCGGCCGTCAGCACCGCGTAGTCGTCCGCTTCCAGCGCCGCGGCCGCCACGAGCCGGGCGACCGGATCGTCATCGGCGACCAGGATCAGGGCTGGCCTGGCATTCACGCGGCACGCTCATCCGCTTGCGCCAGCGCCGACAGGGCCCTGCACAGCTCGCGGAATTCAGGTCTAAGCCGCCGCGCGGCGCTCTTGGCAGCCTCCGCATCGCCCTCTCTCGCGGCGTCCTCGCAGTCCGCGGCAGCGGCGGCGAAGCGGCGGCCGCCGACGCTCAGCGAAGAGGACTTGAGCGCATGGGCCGCCTGCTCCACCTCGGGCAGCTCGGCGCCCTGCATGGCGACATCCAGCTCGTCGAGCTTCTGGGCCGCTTGTTTCAGGAACAACAGGATGGCCTGGCGGACGATTTGAGGCCTGCCCAGGGAGCGCAGCTCCTCGATCTGGCCGACCTCGATCACCGGAAGGTCCCGTGTGTCCGCATTCTTCTCGCGCGGCGCGTCAACCCTTGTGGGATCGCCGGATACGCCAGTGACGGCCTGCATGACGGCCTGCAGTTTCCTGAGCGTGAAGGGCTTGCTGATGAAGTCCGTCATGCCCGCAGCCAGGCAGCGCTCGCGATCGCCGGGCAGCGCGTTCGCGGTGATCGCGATGATCGGCACGGGGGGCCGCTCGGCGTGGACCTCGCCCGTCCGTATCTTCCTGGTGGCCTCGAAGCCGTCCATGAGGGGCATCTGGCAATCCATGAGCACGACGTCGAAGTGGCGTCCGAGCGCATGCTCGACACCCAGGGTCCCGTCGCCCGCGCAGACGACCCGGCAGCCCAGCGCATCCAGCATGCCGCAGGCAACTTCCTGGTTGACCGGGCTGTCTTCCACCAGCAGGACGTCCAGGCCGAGCGTCCGGATGACGGAGCCCTGGGCTGTGCCGGACCGTGGGCGCGACGGATCCGCGCGGCCGAGGGCGTGGTCCACGGCCTCGGCGAGACGGACCCTGCGAACCGGTTTGGGCAGCCACTCGTCGGGCTCGCAGGCCACCTCGCCGTTTCCGGCGGTCACGACCGGGGTCAGCATGATGACGGGCACGGCCGGGAGGCCGGAGGTTCGGACACGCTCCAGGAACTCTGCGCCACTCATGTCGGGAAGCGCGTGATCGACGATGACGGCCTCGAACTGGTCGGCGAGCGCGAGGCGTTCCATCGCCCGGCCTCCCGTGTTGACGCGGGCAACGCTGGCGCCCGCGGCCTGCAGCAGTTCGGTGATGGCCTGCGCGGCGGCCTCTTGATCCTGAACCAGCAGGATCGGCACCGCCGCGATCGACCAGGGATTCGCCTGCTTCGGCACACGCGCCGCGCGGGCCAGCGGCAATTCGAACCAGAACGTCGAGCCCTGTCCAAGCTTGCTTGACACGCCGACATCTCCGCCGAGCAGGTCGACCAGCTGCCGGGTGATGGCGAGGCCCAGACCGGTCCCGCCATGCTTGCGGGTCTCGAAGGAGTCGATTTGCGTGAACGCCTCGAAGACGTTCTCGATCTCCTCGTCGGGGATGCCGAGACCGGTGTCCTCCACGGCGATGCGCAAGCGGAACCCGCGCTCCTCCTCGCCGGTGACGACGGCGTGAACCGCGATGTGGCCCTGTTCCGTGTACTTGATGGCGTTGCCGAGCAGGTTGGTCAGGACCTGCCTGAAGCGAATCGGGTCGCCGTTGCACCAGGCCGGAACCTTGCCATCCACGTGACACACCAGCTCGAGGCCACGCTCCTGCGCCCGCGCCGCCAGCAGGTCACAGACCTCCTCGATGAGCTCGACGACGGCGAAGTCCTCGCTGGTGACCTGCAGGCGGCCCGCCTCGATCTTCGAGAAGTCGAGGATGTCGTTGATGATCTCCAGCAGCGCGTCCGCCGAGGAGCGCATCGTGTGCAGCATCTGCAGCTGTCTCGAGTCGAGCTGCGTGTTCTGAAGAAGTTCGGCCATCCCCACGACACCGTTCATCGGCGTGCGGATCTCGTGGCTCATGCGGGCCAGGAAGTCGCCCTTGGCCCTGCTGGAATGCTCCGCCTCCTGCGCGGCGCTTTCCAGGTTACGCGTCCGCTCGATGACCAGTTCCTGCAGTTGTCGGCGGTGTTCGGCGAGGTGCTCGTCGCGGCCCCGGATCTGGCTCAACATGTCGTTGAAGCTGATGATGAGGCTGCCGATCTCGTCGGGACCGTCGGGCTGGACGCTGAGGCTGTAGTCCTGCTCCTCGGCGACGCGCTCCATCGTCTCGAGCAGGCCCTGTATGGGCCGGCTGATCGTCTCGCGCATGCGCCGGGTGATGGCGATGGCGACGAGCAGTGCCACGCCGAGCGCAGCCGCCTGCATCAGCAGCATGGACCCGAGGGCGTACACGACCGGTGCCCGCGACACCGACAGCTCCAGCGTGCCCACCTGCCGATAGTCGATCTCGAGCGGCAGCGCGATGTCGACGCTGGGCAGCAGCATCGCGGCCAGGCCTTCCGTCCGGCCGTCGTCGGCCGACGGTTCATGATTCGCCAGGACGCCGCCGTCCACGCCGACGATCCTGGCCGAAGCCGCGGCGGCGGTTGTCGCGGTCAGGTCGATGACGGCCTGTGCGGCGTCGGCATCGTCGAACGATGCCGCGGTGGTTGCCGCGTCCCGGTAGGCGAGCGCGGCCCGGTCGAGCTGCCCACGCAGGCGCGCGCTGTGGTCGATGTAGACGTAGACGGTCGAGAGCAACCCCCCGGCGAGCACGGCCGACACGACGGTCATGCCGATCAGCTTGCGCATCCGGCTCGTAAGCGATCCCGTTGGACGCCAGACGATCTGCATGTTCACTCGATCCGCTTTGTCGTGATCGGCTGCTCCAGCCGCAAGCCTAAGCGCCGCCCGTTGGCGATCCCGCTCAGTGCAACTGGGACAAGAGATAACAGAATCCGGCGCCTTCCGGTTTGACTAAATGCCGGAACCGTGACGGGGGTCGCACCCCGCGGCCCGCAGGGGAATTGATAGGCTGCTCAAGGGGTTCCACTCGAAGCTGACACCCGCAGCGGCTACAATATGGGAAATCACTGGCCTGTCGTTTCCGATGGGCCCTTACCACTGGATTCAACATGAACGAACTCGAAGAGCTCGGCCAACAGGTATTTCTCGGCAACGACCTGGCGGCCTGGATCAAGGCCGCCCTGCAGTTCGCGCTGTGGTTCACGGTGCTGCCCATCGTGAAGCGCTTCGTGACCGGACGCCTCAAGAAGCTGTCGCCGGACAAGTCCGCCGCCCCGCTGGAGCTGGTCATGGCGCTGCTGAAGCGCACCACGCGGATCTTTCTGATCGTGGTGGCGAGTTTCCTGGCGCTGCGCTGGCTCGAGGTGCCCGAGAAGGCCGACAAGTACATCACCGGCGTACTGCTGTTCTTCGTGTGGCTGCAGGTCGCCATGTGGGGTACTGCGACGGTCCGGTTCTTTGTCGAGCAGCGCCTGCTGCTCGACGCGCGCGACGCCAAGGACGGCTCGGCGTCCCTCAACATCCTCAAGTTCGTCGGCGTGACCGCGATCTGGGTCCTCGCCTTCCTGCTGCTGCTGGCCAACCTCGGCATCGACATCACGGCGCTGATCGCCGGCCTCGGCGTAGGCGGCATCGCCATCGCCCTTGCCGTGCAGAACGTGCTGGGCGACCTGCTCGCTTCGCTGTCGATCGCGCTCGACAAGCCGTTCAAGGTCGGCGACTTCCTGGTGATAGGGGAAGAGAAGGGCACGGTCGAGCACATCGGCATCAAGAGCACGCGGCTGCAGGTCGCTCAACGGCGAGCAGATCGTCATGTCGAACGCGGACCTGCTCGGCTCGCGCGTGCGCAATTTCGGCCTGCTGTACGAGCGCCGCGTCGTGTACAAGCTGGGCATCGTCTACGAGACGCCGCGGGAGAAGATCAAGGCGGTTGCCGGAATCGTCGAGCGGGCGATCCGGGCCCAGGACAAGACCCGCTTCGACCGCTCGCATTTCGTGAGCTTCGGCGACTTCGCGCTGAACTACGAGGCAGTTTTCCACGTGCTGGACCCGGACTATGGCCTCTCCATGGACATCCAGCAGGCGATCAACCTGCAGATCCACGAGGAATTCGAGAAGCTCGGCATCGAGTTCGCCTACCCGACCACCGTGCAGTACAACAGGCCACTGCCGTCCGCTGGCACCGCGTAGGTGTACGGCGCTGGTGGTGTCGGGCTCCGCTGGCACGGCGCAGGTGTTCGGTGCTGGCGGTGTCAGGCTCCGCTGGCGCCGCGCTTGTTCGGTGACGGTTCGCCTCCGCTCGCCAGCCGCGTGACTCGCACGGGGCCTCCCCTTCATGCTGCAAGCGTCATTCGCGCCGGCCCGCTGGCTGCGGGCGGGGCCTTCCCCCTTCCGCTCCGAAAGCCGAAAGTCGCTGCAGGGGGAACCCCGCCTGGCCGCGTGCCAGCCCGGTGTCTGGCACCCTCCGGGTGCCTGACAGCCTCCTGGTGCGTAACGCCGCCCCGCACCCGCGCCGGCCGTGGAGGGGCGGTCCCCGAGTGAGCGAGTTTCTGCCTTTCCGAGCGAACGAGGGCGAACCGCCCCGACGGGCGACCGCGCGCCGGCCTACGCCGGGCGGCTCGTGTCGAGCGTTCCGACCAGCTCCGTGACGGACTGCATGCCGTTATCGCGAAGGTAACTGGCGATCCCGGCGTTGATCTTCCCGCACACCAGCGGGTCGTAGAACAGCGCGGTGCCGATGCCGACGGCGGTCGCGCCGGCGATGATGAACTCGAGGGCGTCGTTGGCCGAGCAGATGCCGCCCTGGCCGATGATGGGGACGCCCCGCGGTCCGGCGACCTCGTGGACCTGGTGCACTTTGAGCAGCGCGATGGGCTTGATGGCGGGACCCGACAGGCCGCCCTGGAGGTTGCCGATCACCGGCCGGCGGGTCTTCACGTCAACGGCCATTCCCGAAATGGTGTTGATGACGGCCAGCGCGTCGCTGCCGGCCTCGATGCAAAGCCGGGCGTTCTCACGGATGTCGGTCTGGTTGGGCGAGAGCTTCGTGATCAGGGGCTTGGTCGTCACCTTGCGGCAGGCCGCGACGACCCGCGCCGACATCTCCGGGTAGTTGCCGAACTGCACGCCGCCTTCCTTGACGTTCGGGCAGGAGATGTTGACCTCGATGGCGTCGATCGGCGAGTCGTCGAAGCGCCGCGTCACCTCGACGTACTCGTCGATCGTGGATCCGCTCACGTTGGCGAAGAAGCGCGTCTCGCTGAAATCGAGGGTCGGGAGAATCTGGCCGACGACGTGGTCGGCACCCGGGTTCTGCAGGCCGATGGCGTTGATCATGCCCATCGGCGTCTCGATCACGCGGTGCGGCGGATTGCCGAGGCGAGCGGTGCCGGTGGTTCCCTTGAGGATGATCGCGCCGACATCCGCGTTCGAGAAGCCCTCGATCCGCGTGTACTCCTCGCCGAAGCCCACGCATCCCGAGAGCAGGACGATCGGCGAGTTCAGGCGCAGGCCGCAGAAGTCGACGGAGAGAGAAGGATCCATTGGTCGAATTATGGCTCAGGAGGTGCCAGGCACACACCTGTCCCCATTCGAGGGACAGGTGTGTGCCTGGCACCGCGTGTTATGCGAGGTGCGGCGCGACGAGCTCCGCCACCCGCGCGACGTTGTCCTCGCTGAGTCCCGCGATGTTGACCCGGCTGTCGAGGCCCATGTAAATGTGGTGTTCCTCGCGCAGCGCCTTGACCGCTGCCGGCGGCACGCCGAGCAGCGAGAACATGCCGCGCTGCCGGGTCAGCCAGCTTGCGTCCAACCCGGGCCGGGCCGCGGCGATGCCCTCGGCCAGGGCCTTCCGCAGCAGTCGGAGCCGGGCGGCCATGGCCGTCAGCTCGGCCTGCCACGGCGCGCGCAATGCCGGATCGGCCAGGATCCGTTCCACGATGAGGCCGCCATGGCTGGGCGGCATCGAATACATTGACCTGGCGGCCTTGTTGGCCTGGCTTTCCACCGCCCGTGCGTGCGCGGCGTCGGCGCCAATGAAGATCAGCGCGCCGGTTCTCTCGCGGTACAGGCCGAAGTTCTTGGAGCAGGAAACGGCGATCAGCAGCTCGGGCAGCCTGCGCGCGGCCTCGCGGATGGACCAGGCGTCCGCGTCGAGATCCTCGCCCAGGCCCTGGTAGGCGACGTCGAAAAACGGTACGAGGCGGCGCTCGGCGACAACGTCGAGAATGGCGCTCCATTCTTCGCGCCCCGGATCGACGCCGGTCGGGTTATGGCAGGACGCCTGCAGAAGGACCATCGAGCCCGGGGCGGCGGCGGACAGCGCGTCCAGCATCGGCTGCAAGGTCAGGCTGTGGCTGGCCGCGTCGTAGTAGGCGTGGCGCTCGATCCGCAGGCCGCCGCCGGTCAGCAGGGGTGCGTGATTGGGCCAGGTCGGGTCGCTCAGGTACACGTTGGCGGCCGGCGCCGCGCGATGCACCAGTTCCGCGCCGAGGCGAAGCGCACCGCAGCCACCGGGTGCCTGGATGACACCGGCGCGCGAACGGAGAGCGGGTGCGTCCTCCCCCATCACCAGCGAAAAGATGGCCTCCCGGAATCCGGGAACGCCCGCCGGCGGCAGGTAGACTTTCGTGGACTGCCCGCCGATCACGGCGATTTCCGCTTCGCGCACCGCCGCCATCACGGGAGTCGTGCCGCCACGGTCCTTGTACACGCCGACGCTCAGGTCGACCTTGTCGGGCGACGGATCTTCACGGAAGGCGACCGACAGGCCCAGTATCGGGTCGGGCGGCAGCGTCTCTAGTCTCTCGAACATGGGAGCCTCTTTCAGGGCGCGTACAGGCGCCTCGCGCGCCGTGTATCTTACCGTTAAAGGCCGGTGCCGATGTTCCACCTCATTCTTTACGAACCGCAGATCCCGCCCAACACGGGTAACGTGATCCGGCTGTGCGCGAATACCGGCTCAACCCTGCACCTCGTCCATCCGCTTGGCTTCAGGCTCGAGGACGCCCAGCTGCGCCGCGCCGGCCTCGACTACCGCGACATGGCGAACGTCCTGGAGCATGCGGACCTTGCCGCGTGCCTCGGATCGCTGGCCGGCGCGCGCGTATTCCCGGTGGAGACCACGGGGACCCGGCTCTACACGGAGGAGAGGTTCCAGCCGGGAGACGCGTTCCTGTTCGGTCGTGAAACCGTTGGGCTGCCGCCGGAGATCCTGAGGCGGTTTCCAGTCGAGCGGGTGCTGCGCCTGCCGATGGTGCCGGGGAACCGCAGCATCAACCTGTCGAACGCGGCGGCGGTGGTCGCTTTCGAGGCCTGGCGGCAGAACGGGTTTGCGGTGTGAGATTGAAGAGGTGCCAGGCACCTGGAGGGTGCCTGGCACCGCATCCGGTGGTGACTCTCGCCGTTCCGGCGAAAGCCACCAGCGCATTTATTCCGCCGATACCGCCCGGCTCATCAGCGTCTCGACGACGGTCGTGATGTCGAGACCCTCGTAAATCACCCGGTAAACGTGCTCGCAGATCGGCATGTCGACGCCGAATTCCTGTGCGACCTTCCGGACCGCCCGCGCCGCATGGTAGCCCTCGACCACCTGGCCGATCTCGCGAACCGCGGCCTCGACCGAGCTGCCCCGGGCCACGGCTAGCCCGAAACGCCGGTTGCGGGACTGGTCGTCGGTACAGGTCAGCACCAGGTCTCCCAGCCCGGTCAGACCCATGAATGTGTCCCGCTGGGCGCCCAGTGCGGTGCCGAGGCGAACCATTTCTGCCAGGCCGCGGGTGATGAGGAAGACCCGCGCGTTGGCACCGAAGCCCAGGCCGTCCGCCGCGCCGGCAGCAATGGCTATGACGTTCTTCACCGCGCCGCCGACTTCCACGCCGATGATGTCCGCCTGGGTGTAGGCGCGCAGGTGCGGCGTGGAGATACTCCGCGCCAGCTCGAGGGCGAAAGCGGGATCGGGCGACGCACAGGCGATGGCGGTTGGCAGGCCCCGGCCGACTTCCTTGGCAAACGTCGGGCCGGACAGCACCGCGATGGGCACGCTTGGGCCCAGCACTTCGCGGGCAACCTGGTGCGGCAGCTTGCCGGTGGACAGCTCGAAGCCTTTGGTCGCCCAGGCGACCCGCGCACCGGGGCTCAGCAGCGGCCGCAGGCTGGTCAGGACGGCGCGCAACGCGCTCGAGGGCACGACGACCAGGATGTCGTTGGCGGTCGCAACGGCCCGCGCCAGGTCGGGCTCGACCGTGAGGTCGGCCGGGAACTCGGCGTCAGGCAGGTAGCGCTCGTTGTGCCGATCGCGCGCGAGCTTCTCCGGGTCGTCCTCGGCGCGCCCCCAGAGGACGGTCGGGCGTCCCGCGCGCGCGAACTGGATCGCCAGCGCGGTGCCCCACGACCCGGCCCCGATGACCGCAATAGGCTGCACGTAGATGCCCGCTCGCCGTGCGGTCAGTTGACCTGCTGGGGCGCGGCCTCTGCAGCGGCGGCCTGCTGCGCGGCGCGCTCCTGCAAGGAACGCTCGTAGAGCGCGTCGAAGTTGACCGGTGGCAGGAAGAACGGTGGGAAGCCGCCCTTGCTGATCAGGTCGGACACGGTCTGGCGAATGTACGGAAACAGCACATTCGGGGCGAACGACCCCAGGATGCGGCGGGTATCGTCGGGGCTGAAGCCGCGAACGGTGAAGACGCCGCCCTGCTTGACCTCGGCGAGGTAGACCGGGACGTCGCCGCTCTTGGCTTCCAGGGTCACGGTCAGGACAACTTCGTGCACGTCGGTCGCCACGACCGTCGATGACGTGTTCAGGTTCAGCTGGATCTTCGGTTCCGGGCTCTGCGCCGGCATGAACGGGCCTTTCGGAGACTCGAAAGACAGGTCCTTGACGTAGACGGTCTGCAGCGAAACGTTCTGGTCCTGTCCGTCGGCGGCGGCGGCGGAGTTGCCGCCCGGGGTGTTTTCTTCAGCCATGGGAATCCTCGTCTGCTTGCTGTGGTTATCGTGATCAGGTTGTGGGGACTGGCGCTTCCGCGCCGGCTCCCAGGAGGCGGTCGAGCGCACCGCTTCTTTCCGCCGCGGCAAGGTCTTCCGACCCGCCGACATGCTGCTCGCCAATGAAAATCTGCGGAACCGTGCGGCGGCCGCTCCGGCGGATCATTTCCTCGCGGTGGGCACGGTCGCCGTCGACGTCGATTTCGCGGTAGGCGACGCCTTTTCGATCCAGCAGGGCCTTGGCGCGCATGCAGTAGCCGCACCAGCCGGACGAATAGATGGTGACTTCGGGACCGGCCATGCCGTTCAGCCCTTGGCGACCGGCAGGTTGTCCTGGCGCCAGGCGGCGAGGCCGCCACGGAGGTTGTAGACCTGCTTGAAGCCCAGCTGCGCCAGCTTGCGGGCGGCTGCGCCAGACGCCGTGCCGGATTCACAGCACATGATCAGCGTCTTGTCCTTCAGCTTCTCGAGCGCGGCGGCGCCGCCGGCGATCTGGTCGCCGGGCACGCTGCGGGCGCCGTTGATGTGCCCGTCCTTGAACTGGTTGGCCGAACGCACGTCTACCAGCAGGGCGCCGGCATTCATCAGCCTCACCGCCTCGGTGGAGGACACCGAGTCCGCGCTGTGCGCACGCTGCCGGAGCTCGAACCCGAGCACGACGAGCGCCATCAGGCCGGCGGCGCCGACCAGGAACGGGTGGTTACCGACGTATTCGAGCAGCCGATCCATCGAATGTCCTGCAAACAAGGGCCTGCGGCGGGTCGCCGCAAACAGCCGCGCATTATAGCAGCCCGCCCGCAGCGCCCGGGCCGAGCTTGCACGTGGCCCGTTTACTGCCGGATTTCCAGATAAACAAGGGCTTAGGCCGTCACCTGCCGGGCCCTGTTCGCTAACATAGGCGCCCCTCCGGCCCCCGCTTCCCCGTATGCGCCACCCGCTGACACTGCTGCTCCTGATCCTGCTGGCCGTGCCGGCCTTCGGCGCGTCGAAGGATCCGGAGGCCGACCTCAAGCGGGTACAGCAGCAGATCCAGGCGCTGCAGCGGTCGGTCCGGGACGGCGTCACCCGGCAGGACAAGCTTTCGGCGAAGCTGCGTGAATCGGAAGAACAGGTGGGCGCCGCACGCAAGCGCCTGGCGGCGGCGCGCCAGCAGATTACCGAGAGCGACCGGCGCATCCGCGACCTCGCGTCTGAACGCGCCACCTGGGAACACAAGCAGCAAGCGCAACGTGAGGAGCTGGCGGCGGAGCTGCGTACCGCCTATATCGCCGGCAAGGAGGAGCACCTGAAGCTGCTGCTCAGCCAGAAGGATCCCGCAGCGCTCGGCCGGATGCTCGTCTACTACTCCTATTTTGGCAGGGCGCGGGCCGGGCGCATCGCCGAGATCGAGGAAGCGGTCAGGCGGATCGAGGCGCTGGCAGCTGACGAGCAGGCTGAGCGCGAACGCCTGGCGATGCTCGAGCAGCAGCGCCAGGAGGAACTTGCCGCGGTGGATGCGGCACGGGCGGAGCGGGAGCAGGCGCTCGCTGCGCTGCAGGGGCAGATCAAGAGCAACAAGGACTCGCTTGCGCGCCTGAAACGCGAGGCGCAGGGGCTGGAGAAGCTCATTGCCGACCTGCGCCGGGCCTTGTCCCGGGCGGCGGCGCCCGACGGCCAGCCGTTCGCAAAGGTCAAGGGCAAGCTGCCGTGGCCGGTGCCGGGGCGGATCGTCGCCGCTTTCGGCCAGCCGCGCGGCGGCGGCATGAAATGGAGCGGCGTGCTGATCGCTACCGAGCGCGGCACGGAAGTCCGCGCACCCTATGCCGGGCGCGTCGTTTACTCCGACTGGCTGCCTGGGCTGGGCCTGCTGCTGATCATCGATCACGGCGGCGGGTACATGACCCTCTACGGCCACAATGAACAGCTTTACAAGGCGGCGGGCGAGGCAGTGGCCGCCGGCGAGGTCATTGCCACCGTGGGCGACAGTGGCGGCCAGGCGCGGCCGGAGCTGTACCTCGAGGTCCGCAAGGGAACGGCCGCTCAGGATCCTCGGCGTTGGTTCAGGGGCTCCCAGCCGCGAAACTGACGATTTTGCGGATTACGTCAAAGACTGCGGGAGCCCGCTGACGCAGGCTTGGCCCAATTCCGGCGCGGCAGCTGGACAAGGACGTTTGGACAGGCGAAACATGGCCGCATCACTTCCACAGCATCTCGGTGGTCCCAAGCCGACCCTGGACCCGTACGGGCACCTGATTCGCATGCTGGTGCCCAGGGCCTCGGGCATCGGCTTCTACGACGCCCACGGCACGCCGCTGTGGGTGTCGGATGACTATGACGGCCCCGACCCGCAGCCCGTGGTCGAGGAGGCCCTCGCCAAGGCGCCTGCGGCCACGACCGCCATGATCGACGGATTCTCGCGCGATTTCGAGGGGGCACCCGCCTACGCGTTCAGGATGCGCAACGATTTCGGGCAGGTCATCGGCGTCGCCACGCTGATGACCCGCGACGGCGAGAGCCGGCCCTACTCGTTCCTGCTGCAGCTGGTGCAGCCTGCGCTCGAGTGCCTGCAACGGGAACTGATCGCCAGGACCACCCTCGGCAGCCTCAGTCGCGACCTCGACTCTCGCGACGGTGACCTCGACCTGTTGCTGAAGATTGCTCCCGACGACCCCCAGAACCCCCATGAAGCCGATGAGCTCAGCCTCCTGGTGCAGACCTGCGTGGACCACCTCGGCTGCGTGCTCGGCGCGCTCGTGGTCCCGGAACGCAACGTGGCGATGTGCAAGTCAAGGACCGGCACCAAGCCCCAGGTCAGCATCCTGACGGCGACCCACCGGCACCTGCTGAACTGGTCACAGCTACAGCGGCGGGCGCTGCTCATCAACAAGGCGAACACCGCGCAGGGCGGCCTGCCGCCCTACAAGATCCTTTCGGTTCCCGTGCGCCATTCTTCCGGCCGCGTCACCGGATTCCTCGCCATGTTCCGGGCGGCCGACGCGGAGGACTTCGACCTGCGCGCCGAGCGCCTCTGCGAGCTGCTGGCGCGCAAGTCCAGCGCCGTCCTGCAGAACAACTTCGACTCGGCCACCTCGCTGTTGACCCGGCAGGCGTTCGAGCTGCAGGTGCGCGCTGCGCTCACCGCCGCGGGCGGTAGCCCGAGCTGTGTGCTCTACCTCGACGGCGACCGCATGCATGTCGTCAATGACAATTTCGGCATGCACGTCGGTGACGAGGTGATCGCCAAGATCGCCGAGGTGCTGCGGCGCAAGCCGCGGCCGGGTGCGCTGGCGGCCCGGGTCGCGGGGGACCGGTTCGCGGTCTTCCTGCCAGATTGCAGACTGGAGTTCGCCGAGCAGATCGCCGACACGACCTGCAGGCAGTGCGCCGAACTGTCATATTCCCGCGGCAACGGCACCGTGCAGGTTTCGGTCAGCATCGGCGTCGCCGAGCTGCAGGACGGGCCGGCGGCGCTCGCACACGCCATGGCAAGTGCCGAAATCGCCTGCAAGGCGGCAAAGGATCGTGGCCGCGGCCGCGTCGAGATCTTCCAGGACGCCGACCAGAGCATTATCCGGCGCCACGCGGACGTACTCGTCGTCCAGCGCCTGCACGAGGCGCTGGAGAAGGACCGCTTCGTGCTTTTCGCCCAGCCGATCCTGCCGCTCGCAGAAGAGGGCGGCGAGCCGCGCTTCGAGCTGCTGCTGCGGATGCTGGGCGAGACCGGCGAGATCCTGCCACCGGAAAAATTCCTCTCGGCGGCCGAGCGCTACCAGATGCTGCCGCAGATAGACAGGTGGGTGATCAAGAATGCCCTGGGAGCGCTCCGTTCACAGGCGAGCATGCTGCGGGGCCGGGCGATGCGTTTCTCCATCAACGTGTCCGGCCCGTCGATCGCGGACGAGGATTTCCTTGCGTACCTGGAATCGACGCTGCGCGACTCCGGCCTGCCGCCCAGCTCGATCTGCTTCGAGCTGACCGAGACGGCAGCGGTGTCCAACCTGGCGCGGGCGGACCGCCTGATGCAGCGCATGCGCGCACTCGGCTGCACGTTCGCGCTCGACGATTTCGGCACGGGCCTCTCGTCGCTCACGTACCTCAAGTCACTGCCCGTGACGACACTGAAGATCGACGGCAGCTTCGTGCGAGACTCGGCCAATAACCCGCGAACCGAGGCCATGGTGCGCGCGATCGCCCAGCTGGCCCACACGATGGGCATGGAGACCGTCGCGGAGTACGTCGAGACCGACGAATTGCGGATGCGCATGACGGCGCTGGGCGTCGATTACGGCCAGGGGTTTGCCATCGGCCGGCCCGTGCCGCTGGTCGAAGTGCTCGGCGACCTTGCGCTCTACGAAGCGATGGCGGCGTCGGGGTAAGCCCCGAGAGTCATGCCTGTCCCCGCGCGGGGACAGGTATGTGCCTGGCACCGCTCGCGGTAAGATCGTCGCAGCACATGACTTCGGGCGGTGCCCATGTTCCCCACTCGGCGCACGATCCTGGCCCTCCTGCTCGGCACCACGCTGGGCTTTGCACTGGCGATCAGCGGCGGTGTGTTCGCTTTACGCAAGCCCGAGCCTGCCGACCTCCCGTGGCGGGATGCGCAGCTGATGGCGGAAGTGATCGAGCGGGTGAAGGATGAATACGTCGACGCAGTCGACGACCACGAACTCATGCGGCACGCAATTCGAGGCATGGTGTCCGGGCTCGACGCCCACTCGGCGTTCCTCGATGCCGAGGAGTTCAAGAACCTCAGGATCGCCAGCGAAGGATCCTACTCCGGGATCGGGATCGAAGTCTCCTACGAGGACGGACTGATCGTCGTCGTGGCGTCGATAGAAGGCTCTCCCGCGGATCGCGCCGGGCTGCGAACCGGCGACGCGATCATTGCAATCGACGGAACCGAGGTCCGCTCGGCCGGCCTGGAAGATTCGGTCGGGAGAATGCGCGGCGAGCCCGGGACGCTGGTGCGCGTCACGCTGGAACGCGGGGGACTTGACGAACCGGTCGACTACACGATCGAAAGGGCGCTGATCGATGTTCACAGCGTCCGGCAGGCGCTGCTGCAGCCGGGATACGGCTACCTGCGCATTACCCAGTTCAACGAAACCACGCCGAAGGAGCTGATAGGGCGATTCGACGAGCTGCGACGCGAGTCGGGCCGGCCGCTGGACGGCCTGGTGATTGATCTTCGCGGCAATCCGGGCGGCGTCCTCGAGGCGGGTGTCGAGGTGGCCGACGCGTTCCTGGATCGCGGACTGATCGTCGCAGCCAGCGGCCGCTCGCGCGACGCGCGTTTTCACATGGACGCCACCCCCGGCGACATCAGCGACGGTGCGCGGATAGCGGTGCTGGTCAACGGCGGATCGGCCTCCGCCTCCGAGATCGTTGCCGGCGCCCTCAGGGACCACGGGCGCGCGGTGCTCATCGGCAGGACGACCTTCGGCAAGGGGTCGGTGCAGACAATCCTGCCGCTTGCCGACGGCGAGGCGCTCAAGCTCACGACTTCACACTACTACACGCCGTCGGGCGCCTCCATCGACGGCAAGGGCATCGTTCCCGATGTCGTCCTGCCACAGCAGGATCCCGCCGTGCGTTCCGCGCCCGGGACGGGCGCCAGATCGCCCGGCGAAGACGCCGAGATCCGCGCGGCGCTCGACTGGCTCAAGGCGCATCCGGAGACGAGGCTGGCCGGCGACAGGACTCTCGGGGCACGGTAGGCAGGACATGGACAGCGTTCCCCCGCGACGCAACCGCTGGGCGACATGAGCGCGCAGCCGCACGATCGCGAGAGCCGCGACCCCGGGCGCGCGAAGGCCCGGGTAAGGGACGAACACGCGGCGTTCCTGCAAAGCATGTCCCAGGTGGACTGGCTGGCGCTGCTGGTCGTCGCGCTCTACATGCTGGTAGAAAGCACGCCGCCGCCGCAGCCGCTGGTCGCGGTGGTGGCAATGGGGCTGTTCGCGCTGGTGGCGCTCGGTCTGCGCTGGCGCCGTTTGCCGCTGCGCTCGCCGCATGCCCGGATTGCGCTGGACGCCGCGGCAACCGTCGTCTTCATTACCGTGGTGGCAGCGCAGTCCGGCGGGCCTTCGAGCCCGCTGGTAAATCTCTACCTGCTGCCAGTGGTGATGGCGGCCGTGACGCTGGGACGCGGGGGTACGCTCGCGGTATTCCTGGCGGTATGCATTGCCTGGATCGGGCTGATGGCCGGGCACGGCGAGTTGGGCGGCCCGGCCCCGGCGCTGTTTGCGCGGATTTTCGGCCAACTCGGGCCGTTTGCGCTGGTCGCCTACCTGACGCAGCGGCTGGCGAGCACGATCATCAGCGCGCGACGCCGGATCGCCGAGCTTGCCGAGCGTGATGACCTGACCGGACTCGTCAACCAGCGCGGCTTCAAGGAGCTGCTGCAGCGCGAGCACGCCGGTCGCCAGCGAGGCAGTGGCGGTTATTCCGTGCTGATGGCGGATCTCGACTGCCTCAAGCAGGTGAACGATACCTGGGGCCACGAAGCGGGTAACGCGGCGATCCAGAACGTTGCCGAGGCCATCAAGCTCACCATTCGGAAGTCCGACGTCGCAGCGCGCTACGGTGGCGACGAGTTTGCGATACTGCTGCCGGATGCCACGCCGCAGGTTGCCGAGGTGGTAGCACAGCGCATCCGCAATGCCGTCTTCAAGAGCCTTTTCCAGCCCGGCAGCCGCATGCAGCGGATGACGATCAGTGTAGGCGTGGGCTCCTTCCCGCAGGACGGGCGGACCCCGGACGAAGCGCTGGCCGCCGCCGACAAGCGCATGTACCAGGACAAGAATCTCCGTCGTAAGCCGGGGGATCCGGAGCCGCCGCAGCCAACCCGTTTGTGATCGCGGGCGGTGCCAAGCACTTCCCTGTCCCCCGGGCGGTGCCAGGCACCTCTTATGCGCGCATGCGTGACCTGGTCGCCTTTTCGTGATGGGGCAATTTTCGGCAGAATGGGGCCAGGCCCTTGTCCCCAGGCTGGATTCACGATGCGACCTGCCCAACGCGGCTACCTGCAGTCATTGCGCTGCGATGCACCGGCACGGCAACTCTGGCAGGCGCTGGTGCAGCCGGCGGCCCTCAAGCTTTGGCACGCCGACGAGGCCGACGTAGATCCTCGTCCGGGCGGCCGCTACACGTATCGGTCGCGACTGTTCGGCCTGCGGCATGCGCACATAGACGTCTTCGATCCCGAGCGCCGCCTGCGGCTGGTCTACGATCCGAATCCAGCATGGCCGCCAGGGGATACGATCATCGTGGAGGACTTTCTCATCGATGCCCACGATACTGGCGCATCGGGAAGTCAGTTACGTCTCCTGGGATCGGGGGTACCGGCGGTGGCGGATTGGAATGTGACACTGAAGCGTCTGCAGGCGGGCTGGGCGGTTGCGTTCAGCTATCTGCAGCGGCGCCTCGAAAGCCAGGCACTGGACCGGTTGGCATCGTGACCGTCCGCGTCCTGCTCGCTCTCCTGGCAGCCCTGGCGGCCGCCCTGGCGGCCGCGGCCGACCGACCGCTGGTGCTGGCCGGCGGCACGGTCATCGACGGTTACGGCAACCCGCCGCTGCACAACGGCGTGATCATCGTCGAAGGCGAGCGCATCAGCGTGGTGGGCAGTGTCGGGTCGGTGACCATTCCGGCGGATGCGGAGGTGATCTCGACGGAGGGCATGACGGTCATGCCCGGCCTGTGGGACATGCAGGTGTACCTGTCCCGCCTCGGCCATGGCGACGAGCAGCGTTGGGCCGAGACCTATGCGCCCATCGCCGAGCGCGTCGTAATGCCGTTGGCTGCAGCCCAGCTGTTGCAGGCGGGGGTTACCAGCGCGCGAGTGATCGGGGCTCCGGAGCGGGCGGCCGTGAGAATTCGCGACCGTATCCGTGACAAGCGCATTCCTGGCCCGACGCTGTTCGTGAGCGGGCCACAGCTCGGCAAGACCGTGAGTCCCGGCGCGGAGGACTCGCAGTGGGCCGTGGTAGGCGCCGAGGACGCGCGCGCCCGGGTAACGCAGCTGGCCGCCGCCGGCGCCGACTATCTGATGCTGTCCCAGCTGGACCTGTGGACGGAGGAGGAGCTGGCCGCGGCGGTCGGCGAGGCGCGGGTGCGTGGGCTGCAGGTCTTCGCGTGGGGCGAGCGAGCCGCCGCCATCGAACGAGGCCTCGAGTTCAAGGTGGACGGCTTCCTTGGGCTGGGGCTCGGCGCCATCGCGGGGTTCCCACCGGAACTCATGCGCGACCTGTCGGAGCGCGTTGCCGATGCGAAGCAGCCGCCGCTGTCGTGGTCACCCGGCATTTCGGGCGTGCTCAACTATGAAGACCTGCGCGCGAATCCGGAGCCGCTCGATGACCCCGAGACGATGACCGGGCTTCCGCTGCTGGTGGCGGCCGACATCCTGGCCTCCCTGCAGCAACTCGGGCGCATCACCTGGTACGACATGCCGGCATCGCGGGCGCCGACCTTGTGCACGAAGCTGCGGCAACTGGAGCTCGCCGGCGTGCGGCTGGTGTTGGGCTCCGATTCGGGCGCGCCCGCGCACCTGCACTCGCGGGCGGCGTGGCAGGAAATCGATTACTGGGTCCGCGAGTGCGGCCTCGACCCGCTGGTGGCGATCCGGGCTGCCACGCACGACGCTGCCGCGGCAATGCGCGTCGAACACGAGAGCGGCACGCTCACCCCGGGGAAATTTGCGGACATCATCGCCATTCGCGGAGACGTGCTGCGAAACCCGGCGCTGCTGCAGCGGATTGACATCGTGATCCGCCACGGGCAGCGGCATCGCTGAACCGTTTCGCGTCATAATGACGCCGGACGCAAGGGATCCGAGGAGCGATGCCATGACACGATTCATTTTGCGCGCCGCGATCGCGGCCGTCGGCCTGTGGATCGCCACGGAATGGATCCAGGGGCTCTACATCGATACACCGATGACCCTGGTGGTGGCCGCCGTCCTGCTGGGTATCGTCAACGCGTTCATCCGGCCGTTGCTGATCCTGCTGACACTGCCTTTCACGGTGGTGACGCTGGGCCTGTTCCTGCTGGTAGTCAACGCTGCCATGCTTGCGCTGGTGGCCTGGCTGCTGCCGGGCATGCACGTTGCGGGCTTCTGGGCTGCGTTCTGGGGTGCGCTGGTGGTCAGCATCGTGAGCTGGATCGGTTCGATGGTGTTTGGCCCCAAGGGAAAGATCGAGGTTCGCGTGCACCGCGACTGAGGAGACGGTCTCATGAGTGGATTGGGATTGAAGCGGCCGGTCACCGGACGAATGGTGGCGGCGGTGGCCGGAATCGCGGGCCTTCTGGCAGCCGCAGCAGCAATGCCAGCCAGCCTGGGCTGGATGAAGGGGGACGCGCCGTCGTTCTTCACGGATCGCGACTGGGAACTCGTCGAGGAGACCCTGACGGCGACGCTCGACGCAGCCGCCGATGGCGAGCCCCGGGAATGGTCGAATCAGGCGTCCGGGGCCAGCGGAAAGATGACGCCACTGGCCACCGAGACGCGCGGAGACGTCACCTGCCGCCGGCTGCGCGTCGAGAGTCTCGCCAAGGGCGCCTCGAGTAGCTATCGCTACCTTTTCTGCCGGCGTGGCGACGGCGCCTGGGGAATCGGCCAACCGAAGTGAAGAGGTGCCTGGCACCAACCTGTCCCCGCTGCGGGGACAGGTTGGTGCCAGGCACCTCCTACCGCTTCGTTCCCCGCTCGATCAGACGGATCAGTCGCTCTGCGTAACCGGAGGCCAGCGCGATCGCGGCAAGGATGACCGCCATCCCGGCGACTTGCCTGGCGTCCAGCTCCTCGCCCAGCGCGAGCCAGCCCAGGAGCGCGGCAACGCAGGGATTTACGTAAGCGTAGCTGCCGACGACCACGGGGGCGGTGTTCAGGGTCAGGAACGAGAAGGCCGAATACGCCAGGCATGAGCTCATGAGGGTCAACCACAGAAACGCCGCGGTACCCTGCGGCGTCCACTGCATGCTCATCGGTTCGCCGCTCAGCGCCGCAATGGTCAACAGCCCGGCGCCCCCCAGGAGCATCTGCAGGGACAGGAACATGGTCGGCGTGTTGGCGATCGTCGCGTTGCGAAAATAGACGGTCGCGGCGGACCAGCCGGCGCAGCCGAGCAGTATCACGAGCTGCCAGCCGAGCGCACCGCCTTGTGTAAAGCCGTCGCCCGGGTCGAGGACCAGCAGCACGCCGAGCAACCCCAGCCCCAGCCCGGCGCGAGCCGTCCCTGAAAGAGGCGTGGCTCGCGGACCGAAGGTGCCGAGCCATCCGATGATCAGCGCCGGCGTGGCGTTGAGCAGTGCGGCGACGTTTGAGGCGACATGCTGCAGGCCGAGCACGTTGAGGCCATTGCTGACCACGACGCTGCCCGCGGCGACGACGGCGAGGTGGCGCAGCTCGTTCGCGGAAAGCCTGGGCGGGCCGCCCCGCCACCACGCAAAGGCGCCCAGCAGCAGTCCGGCCAGCGAGAAGCGCAGGCCCGCCGCGAGCAACGGCGGCTCGGTGGAGACCATCACCTTCGTCGCCAGGTAGCTCGATCCCCAGACGACGTAAACGGCCGCCAGCGCCAGGACGACCCGAGTGCGGTGGCTGGTGGCGGCCCCGGGGGACGGTTTACTTTCTTCCATTCAGCGCTTCGGTCGCCGGCAGTGAGTGCGGTGCTGAAAAAAGCAGACTGTCCCCGGTCAGGGCCGGCGCGCCCCGCTCGTTGCCGTGCGGTACATCCACCAGGCCACGACAGCGAGCGCCAGGATGCCCGCAAATTGCCCCGGGCGCAGCGACTCGCCGACGGAGAGGACGTCGGCGTCGCCGCTCAGGACGATCGGAATGGCGAGCAGGACGCCGAAGATGGCCTCGCCCGCGATCAGCCCGGCGGCGAACAGCAGGCCGGTCTGGTCGAGCTTTTCGGGATCGAAGTCGTCGCCGGCGCGACGATGCCAGCGCTCCACCAGGTGCGCGAGCAATCCGCCCGCGAAGATCGGCGTCGATAGCTCGAGCGGCAGGTAGATCCCGACGGCAACGGCCAGGATAGGCGCGCGCCAGGCGGCGCCGCTACGGCGCAGGTGCTCGTCGATGAGGATGACGAACGCACCCACGGCTGCGCCGATGGCAATCATCGCCCACGGCAGTCCGCCGACGAAGATGCCCTTGGCGACAGACGCCATCAAGGTGGCCTGCGGCGCTGCCAGCGGGGTCACGCCCTCGCGCGCCGGCGACCCGATACCGTAGGCGTCCAGCAACAGGTTCAGCACCGGTGCCATGACCGCGGCGCTCGATACGGCGCCGATCGCGAGCATGACCTGCTGCCGCCACGGCGTCGCGCCGACGAGTTGCCCGGCCTTCAGATCCTGCAGGTTGTCGCCAGCGATGGCGGCCGCGTTGCAGATCACCGCGCCGATCATGACCGCAGCGACCGGGCCGACGGTCGAGCCTCGGCCCAGCATCGCGAGCAGCACCAGCGATGCGAAAAGTATGGTGGAGATCGTGATCCCGGAAACCGGGTTGTTCGAGGAGCCGACGAGGCCGGCCATGTAGCCGCTGACCGAGGAAAAGACAAAGCCCGCGACGACCATGATGACGGCCATGGTCAGTGCCACACCGAAGCTGTCGACGACCACGTAGTAAAGCGCGAACAAGGGCAGGACGAAGAGCACGATGCCGTACAGGATCAGGCTCATCGGCAGGTCCCGCTCTGTATGCGGGACGTCGGCTGTGCCCAGTCGGTGCATGCCGAGCCCGCTCTTCAGGCCCGACAGCAGTGAACCGCGCAGCGTCCAGAGCGACCACAGGCCGCCGATGAGCATGGCGCCGACGCCGATGTAGCGAACCTGCGCGCTCCAGATCGCCCAGGCCGCGGCCTCCGCGCTCGCGTCGACCAGCTGGGCTGCCAGTGCCGGATCGTGGTCCTGGAAGAACGCGTTGTAGATCGGGATGAACACCCACCAGGACAACGCGCCGCCGGACAGCATCAGGACGCCGATGTTCAATCCCACGATGTAGCCAACGGCGAGCAGCGCGGGCGAGAGGCTGAAGCCGAAAAAGCCGATGCCCCTGCCGCCGACGTAGCCCGCGGCCGTGAAGGCCTCCGGCGACAGCTTCAAGCCCGACAGCGCGACCTTGAACGCGGCGCCGGCGGCGGCGGCCAGGCCCAGCGCGCGGAGCCCCTTGCCGGGGGCGGAGCTCACCTTGAGCACCTCGGCGGTGGCGACACCCTCGGGAAACTTCAGCTGCTGGTCGATGATCAGCGTCCGCCGGAGAGGGACCGAGAACAGCACGCCGAGCAGGCCGCCCAGTCCGGCGATCGCCAGCACCCACCAGTAGTCGAAGCGCTGCCAGGCGCCGAGCAACACGAGTGCCGGGACGGTGAAGATCGTGCCGGCGGCGATCGACGAGCCGGCCGATGCGCCGGTCGCGACGATGTTGTTCTCCAGCACGCTCACCTTGCCGAACAGCCGCAGCACGCCCATGGACACTACTGCGGCCGGAATGGCCGTCGCCACCGTCAGGCCCGCAAACAGGCCCAGGTAGGCATTGGCGGCCGCGAGCACGACCGTGAGTACGATGGAAAGGAGTATCGCCCGCAGCGTCAGCTGCCGGGCCGGATCGCCGGTATCCATGAATCCCTCCTCCTCCCTCCCGTCGCGCGCGGCGGAAGGGTCTCAGGCCTTGCGAACGTCCTCGGCGCCGTGCATCCAGCTGACGATACGCCCGGAAATGGACCATAGCAGCACGCTGAAGCAGATCAGCACGATGGCGATGCCGCCGAAGATGCCGAGCAGGCCCGCGTGTTCCTCGCGAACGCCGACGCTCGCGGCGAAGGCGCGCATCCAGCCGAACTCGCCCATGTGTTCGGAAAACGCGCCGACGTATCCGGCAAGCAGGTTGGCAAAGAAGTTGATCAGCAGCCAGACGCCCATCATCAGCGACGCCAGCCTGAGCGGAGCGAGCTTGGTGACCATGGAGAGGCCCACAGGGCTGATGCAGAGCTCGCCGAGGGTGTGGAACAGGTACGCCAGCACCAGCCAGATCATGGCCGCCTTCATGTCGGCGGCATGCTGCATCTGGAAGACGGCGACGGTCAGGAACATGAAACCGACCGCGGTGAGGAACAGGCCCGAGAACATCTTGGCCGGCGTGGACGGGCTGAGTCCGCGCTTGCCGAGCGCCCCCCAGAGCAGCGAGAAAAGCGGCGCCAGCGCCACGATGAACAGCGGGTTCAGCGACTGGAACCAGCCCGTGGGAACCGTCAGGCTGCCGAGGCTTCGATTGGTGTACTGGTCGGCGAACAGGTTCATCAACCCGCCCGCCTGCTCGAACGCCGCCCAGAACATCACGACGAAGACGAAGATCACGAAGATGACCTTGATCCGGTCGATCTCCTCGCGGGTGAGCGGCTTGTGCTCCCCGCCCGCAAGCTTGAGCGCGCGCTGTGCGGCGGGCTCGACGCCGATGTTGCCGATGAAGCGGCGTGCAAAGAGAAGCTGGATGACAACCGACAGGCTCATGCCGACGCCGGCGGCGAAAAAGCCGACGCGCCAGCCGAAGGCCGGATCCTCGCCGAGCGTCGAACAGACCAGCGGGGCGAGGAAGGCGCCGAGGTTGATGCCCATGTAGAAGATCGTGAAGGCGCCGTCACGGCGCGCGTCGCCCTGCTCGTACAGGTCGCCGACCATGGTCGAGATGTTCGCCTTGAAGAAGCCGTTGCCCAGGATCAGGAGTATCAGGCCGAGGTAGAAGGTCACCGGCGTGTCCGGGAAGGCGATGCCCGAGCGGACCGAGGTCGACCGGGCCGGCCATGCCCAGCAGCGACGGCGACGCTGCCAGCGAGAACTGGCCGAGCGCCATCAGCAGGCCGCCGATGATCACGGACTTTCGCTGCCCGAGGTAGTTGTCCGCCAGCCAGCCGCCGATCAGGGGCGTCAGGTAGACGAAGGCCGTGTACCAGGCATAGAGCTTCAGCGCCTGGGGCTCGGCCCAGCCGAGGCCGGGGTTCTGCGCGCTGGTCGCGGCCACCACGTACAGCACCAGCAGTGCGCGCATGCCGTAGTAGCTGAACCGCTCCCACATCTCGGTGCCGAACAGCAGGAACAGCCCACGCGGATGGCCGAGGAAGGTTCCCGTGGGGTTATGGACCGGGGTGTTCATCGTGGATGGCCTTTGCTGCTGGATGTTCCGGCAACGGACTCACTCGGGTGATGACGCGTCCACTTTCTCTTCGTCGCGGGCCGGAATCCGCCGGACCAGGAGTCGCGACAGCAGGATGCCGGCCTCGTAGAGGACGTACATGGGTACGGCCATCATCGTCTGGGAGACGGCGTCCGGCGGCGTGATGAAGGCGGCGACCACAAATATGCCCAGCAGCACGAAGCCGCGCTGCTTGCCCAGCGACTCGATCCGTACCATGCCCGTGCGGACCAGCAGCACGGTCGCGATCGGGATCTCGAAGGCCAGCCCGAAGGCGAAGAAAAGCAGCACCACGAAATCGAGGTACTGCGTCATGTCGGTCATCATGCTCACGCCAGCAGGCGTCGTCGAAACGAAGAACTGGAACATCACCGGAAACACGAGGAAGTAGGCGAAGGCCGCTCCCGTGTAGAACAGCACGACGCTCGACACCAGCAGCGGCATCGCGAAGCGCCGTTCGTGGCGGTAGAGCCCCGGCGCCACGAAAGCCCACAGCTGGTAGAGGATGAAGGGCATCGCGAAGAAGACGGCCGCCAGCAGGCCGAGCTTGAACGGCGTCATGAAGGGCGCGACGACGCTCGTGGCGATCATGTTCGAGCCCGCCGGCAACTGCCTGCGCAGCGGCTCGGTCATCAGGGCGAACAGGTCGTTGGCGAAGTAGAGGCAGGGGATCGACATGATCCCGATGGCGATCATCGACCGCATCAGCCGGTTGCGCAGCTCCACGAGGTGGGACAGCAGTGTCCCCTCGACCAGCGTGTCTTGCTTGCCGCCTTCGTCGGTCATGGGGCGGGCTTGGGTCCGGTGTCGGGCTGTGCGCCCGCCTGGCCCGGCTCGGCAGGAGCGGCGACTGGCCGGGGTCTCGTCAGCCGGTACGCTGCCCGGCGGGGCTTCGTCCGCCGGGGTTTCGCTGGCGGCGGCGCCTGCCTCCGCCGTCGGTTTCGCCGCCGACGGCGGCTCGGCTGGCTGCGGCGAGGGCTTCTTCGGCTGCGGCTGCGACCAGTTGCGGTCCGCCTTGATGACTTCCTCGTCCAGCTGGCTCTTGAGCTGGCGGGCCATGGCGCGCGCGCGCCCAAGCCAGCGGCCGACTTCGGCGGCCACCTTGGGCAGCTTCTCGGGGCCGAGCACGACCAGCGCGATCCCGAGAATCAGGATGATCTCGGTGAAGCCGACCTCGAACATCGCCGGGTCAGGCTTTCTTCGAGTCGGCTGATTCGCTCTTCTGCGAGTCGAACTCGGCGTCCGGGCGCTTGTCCTTCTGCAGCTGGCGCGAGACGTCTTCCTCTTCGCCCTCGTTCATGGCTTTCTTGAAGCCCTTCACGGCCGAGCCGAGGTCCGAGCCGATCGTGCGCAGCTTCTTGGCGCCGAAGATCAGCAGGGCGATGGCCAGGATGATCAGCAGTTCACGGAATCCAATACCCATGATTCATACTCCGGCCCGAACAGCGGGCGGGACGGTGATGATACGACATGCGGGGCCAGGTACCCGCCTGCGTCTTGCACGGACGGCAATTTCAGCCCGATCCGCCAGGCGCAACGCGCAGCCAGAACGTGACCGGTCCGTCGTTGGTGAGCGAAACCCGCATATGGGCCCCGAACTCACCTCGTCTGGACATCCGTGATACGGTTTCGTGCCTTGTCCGCCAGGTAGTCGAACAGCCGCCGACCGTCGGCAGGGTCGGCCGCCGTGCTGAATCCCGGCCGGGTGCCCTTCTGGGTTTCGGCGGCCAGCGTGAACTGCGGCACCAGCAGCAGCGCGCCCCCGGTATCGGCCAGGCTCAGGTTCATCTTTCCCTGCTCGTCCGGCAAAGACCCGATAGGTCACCAGCCGTTCCAGCAGGCGATCCGCGTCAGCCTCGGTATCGCCCCGTTCTACGCCGACGAGCACCAGCAGGCCGCCGGCAATGCGTCCGACGACCGCCTGACCCCACCTCGACCCGCGCTTCGCTGACTCGTTGCAGGAGGCCGATCATGAACACGCTCCACGGCCAGGATTCGGTCGATCATCGACCAGTTTGACGAGCACCGGAAGCCCCGGGCCGGCTTGAATCAGCGACACGGCAAATGTAATTCCACAATTCGTAAAAAGAAGGCGGCAATATAGAAAATAAAAGCCACTTAAATCACAACACACACAGGGTGGGATATTTAGACTTCCAATGACCTGCAACGACAAAAAAGTGGTTTCATCGTAATTATTGAGGCGTATGTTTGAGGAAATATGGGAATTATTGGGTAAAAAAGGACCAATATGCCGCCTGCGAGTGCCCGGATCGGCCCGCGAACGGTTCACAGGCCCCCACTATGGCAGTAATGATGCCGGGCCGGCCCTGTGCTAAATATGTCTGCTTCAATTGAGCAACCGGCAACAAGGGGAAATCCATGCAGCGTCGGCAAGTAATAAAGGGGCTCGGTCTCGGTGCGGTCGCGGCGGTTGCCGGGGCCTGCGCGAAGGAAGACAAGACAGCCGCCAAGGCGGAGGACAAGCAGACTTTCGAATGGCGGATGGCGACCACCTGGCCGCCGAACTTCCCCGGCCTCGGCACGGGCGCCAGCGAGCTGGCCAGCTCGATCGAGGCCTGCAGCGGCGGGCGACTGAAGATCAAGGTCTACGGCGCCAACGAACTGGTACCGGCGTTCGAGGTCTTCGACGCGGTCTCCAGTGGTACGGTCGAAATGGGCCACGGCGCCGCGTACTACTGGAAAGGCAAGATTCCCTGCGCCTCGTTCTTCGCCGCAGTGCCTTTCGGGCTGACCGCGATGGAAATGAACGGCTGGTTCTACTATGGCGGCGGCCTGGAGTTGTGGAAGGAGGCCTACGCCCCGTTTGGCGTCATCCCGATGCCAGGCGGAAATTCAGGCACGCAGATGGGCGGATGGTTCCGCAAGGAGATCAACAGCCTCGACGACCTGAAGGGTCTGAAGATGCGCATACCCGGCATCGGCGGCGAAGTCCTCGAGCGAGCGGGCGGAACGCCGGTTACGCTGCCCGGCGGCGAGATCTTTACTGCGCTGGAAACCGGCGCCATCGACGCGACGGAGTGGCTCGGTCCCTACAACGACATGGCCTTCGGCCTCTACAAGGCTGCGAAGTACTACTACTACCCGGGCTGGCACGAGCCGGGCACCGTGCTCGAGGCGATGATCAACCAGAAGGCCTTCGACGCCCTGCCGGCGGATTTGCAGCAGATCGTGCTGACCTGCTGCCATGCCATCAACGAGCAGATGTACGCCGAGTTCATGGCCCGCAACAACGAGGCCCTGCAGACGCTCGTTAATGAACACGGCGTTATCCTCAAGCAGTTCCCTGACGCCGTGCTGAAGAAGCTGCGCGCCCTGGCGGCCGAAGCGATCGCCGACGGCGTCGCCAAGGATCCGCTGTATGCGCGGGTCTACGAGTCGGTCAGCGCCTTCCAGAAACGTTCGGCTGCCTACCTGAAGGTCGCGGAACTCTCCTACCTCCAGGCACGCGACCTGTAAGGCGAAGCCGGCGTCTGGCTCAGGAGGTGCCTGGCACCGTTGCAACGGTGCCAGGCACCGCTAGTTTGTGTAGACGATCTTCGGTAGCCAGGTCGCCAGGCCCGGCCACATGGTCAGCACGAACAGCATCAAGAGCTGCAGCAGCACGAAGGGAATCGCGCCCCGGTAAATGTCGGCGGTCGTCACCGAAGGCGGGGACACCCCGCGCAGGTAGAACAGCGCAAAGCCGAAAGGCGGCGTCAGGAACGACGTCTGCAGGTTCACCGCGATCATCACGCCCAGCCAGACCGGGTCGATGCCCATCGCCATCAGCACCGGCGCGACGATCGGCACCACGATGTAGGTGATCTCGATGAAATCGATGATGAAGCCGAGCAGGAACATCGCCAGCATCACCAGTACCAGCGCGCCGTTGCGCCCGCCCGGCAGGTCCGTCAGCAGCTCGTGAACAACCGTGTCGCCGCCGAGTCCGCGAAACACCAGCGAGAACACCGACGCGCCGATCAGGATCATGAACACCATGGACGTGAGCCGCACGGTTGCGCGCATGACGTCGCGCAGACGCTCGAGGCTCAGGGCGCGGCGCAGCAAACCCAGCACCATGGCGCCGACGGCACCGACCGCGGCGGCCTCGGTCGGCGTGGCCAGGCCCGCCAGGATCGAGCCCAGCACCGCCAGGATCAGCACCAGCGGCACCACCAGCGCGCCGAGCAGCCGGATGACGAACTGCCGCTTCGTTTCCGGGACCAGCTCCTCGCGCTTGAGCGGCGGCATCGATGCCGGATGCAGCCAGGCCTTGATCAGCACGTAGGTGATGTACAGGCCCACCATCACCAGTCCGGGCAGCAGCGCGCCGACGAACAGGTCGCCCACCGACACGGTGTCCGGCGAGTAGTTGCCCAGCCGCAGCTGCGCCTGCTGATAGGCGCTCGACAGCACGTCGCCCAGCAGCACCAGGATGATGGACGGCGGGATGATCTGCCCGAGCGTGCCCGAGGCGCAGATGGTCCCGGTGGCGACCTTCGGATCGTAACCGTGCTTCAGCATGACCGGCAGCGACAGCAGGCCCATGGTAACGACCGTGGCACCGACGATGCCGGTGCTTGCCGCCAGCAGCGCGCCGACGACGATGACCGAGACAGCCAGTCCGCCGCGGACCCGGCCGAACAGCATCCCCAGCGTTTCCAGCAGGTCGTCCGCGATCCGCGCCCGCTCCAGCACCAGCCCCATGAAGATGAACAACGGCACCGCCATCAGGGTCTCGTTGTTCATGGTGCCGAAAATGCGACTCGGCAGCGCCTCGAGATAGCCCATGTCGAAGGCGCCGAATGCCGCGGCGACGCTGGCGAACAGCAGCGAGACGCCGGCCAGCGTAAAGGCGACAGGAAATCCCGCCAGCAGCGAGGCTGACGACCAGCAGGAACAGCAGTAGCGGCAACCACGATCCATGTCAGTCGGCCTTTCGCAGGATCACGATGCAGCGCAGGACCAGCGACAGGCCCTGGACGATGAGCAGCGCCGCCATGAGCGGGATGATGGCCTTCAGCAGGTAGAGCGCGGGCAGGCCGCTGGCTTCGCGCGAACGTTCGCCGACGCTCCAGGAACTCAGCAGGTAGGGAAGGCTCTCGTAGAAGATGTAGCCGCACAGCGGCAGCAGGAACAGGACGATGCCGGTCAGGTCGATGATGGCCCGGCGGCGGACCGACAAGCGTCGGTAGATGACGTCCACGCGCACCTGCTCGTCGTGCTTGAGCGTATAGGCGGCGCCGAGCATGAACACCACGGCATGCATCCAGGTCAGCGATTCCTGCATCCAGATCCAGCCGCTGTTGAACACGTAGCGCATGAGGACGACCAGGAAGCCCGTCAGCGCCAGAGCCAGGGTGAGCCAGGAAACGGCGCGGCCGGTCCACTCGGCAAAGCCGTCGAGCGCCGACACTACCTTGTCCAGGGCGCTCATGGTCCCACGCCTCCTGTCCGCTGCAGACGGTTGAGAAAGACGGTCATCTCGCGGGCCGCCTGCAGGTCGCCCTGCGCCGTGGCCGCGTCGATGCCGCGCCGATAGACCGCAGCGGCGCGTCTCGGCCGAGCCGGCCTTGGCATGCGCTTCCCCGAGCCGCTTCCAGGCCGCAGAATACCCGGAATTGAGTTCGACGGCATGGCGGAGGTGGGAGATTGCCGCGACCAGGTCGCCCTCCTTCAGGCACTCATTGCCCAGGGAAAAGCGCAGCAGCGGCGAGTCCTGGCCGCGCTGCAGCATCAGTTCGAGGTTCTGCCTCAACCCCATGTCACTTGCGCCAGAAGTCCGGCGTGAACAGGAGCATCAGCGTGAACAGCTCCAGGCGTCCGGTCAGCATGGCGACGGTGCAAATCCACTTGGCGGCGTCCGGAATGTCGCGGAAGTTAAGGGCGACCTGGCCGAGCGCCCGGACCGACGTTGTTGAGGGAGGTCGCCACGGCCGACCAGGCGCGTGACCTGGTCGAGACCGGTGGTCATCAGCAGCATCATCATGATGCCGAATACGACGAGGTAGACGGCGAAGAATCCCGCGACGGCGTTCATGACCCGCGGCGGGACCGGCTTGCCGGACGATCTTGACCGGGATCTCGGCGCTCGGGATGGACCAGGTCGCTTGAGCTCGCACCAGCGCCTGCTTGAAGACGAGCAGCCAGCGGATGACCTTGATGCCGCCGCCGGTCGAGCCGGCGCAGCCGCCGACGAACGAGATCGAGCATCAGCAGCGCCGGCAGCGCGCCGGGCCAGGCGGCGAAATCGCCGGTGACGAAGCCGGTGCCCGTCTGCAGCGAGACCACCTGCAGTGCCCGAAACGCAGCGACTCGAGTGGGTGGTCGAAGTAGCTGCTCGCCAGAGGTACACCGTCGTGATGCCGATGATCAGCGTCACCGAGCCAGAAGTAGGCGCTGAACTCCGGGTCGCGGAAGTAGAGTTTCGGGTCGAGGCTGCGGAAGCATCACGAAGTGCAGCGCGAAGCTCGCGCCGCCGGCAACATGAAGAATGGTCGCGACAGCGTCGATCGTGCGCGCTGTCGAAATGGCCGAGGCTGGCGTCGTAGGGCGAGAACCCGCCGGTCGACGTGGTGCGTGAAAGCATGACCGATGGCGTCGAAGGGCGTCCATCCCCGCGAGTAGTAGCCGGCCGCGCAGGCGATGGTCAGCAGCCACGTACACGCAGCCACAGCGCGCGGCGCCGTCTGGGCTGATTCGCGGCGTCAGTTTCTGGTCCTTGACGGGACCTGGCGTCTCGGCCTTGTAACAGCGACATGCCGCCGATGCCAAGCATCGGCAGTAGCGCGACGGCGAGCACGATGATGCTCATCCCGCCCAGCCACTGGATCTGCTGGCGGTAGTACAAGATCGAGCGCGGCAGCGAGTCGAGGCCGACGATGACGGTGGCGCCCGTCGTACTGAAGCCCGAGACGGCCTCGAACACCGCGTCGGTGAAAGACAGCGCCGGGACGTCCGAGATCAGCAGTGGCGTCGCCCCCGCCAGCCCGAGGCCGATCCAGAACAGCGCCACGACCAGGAAGCCGTCCCGCAGGCGCAGGTCGCGCTGCACCTTGCGAACCGGAAAATCAGAGCGCTGCGCCGACGACGCCGACGACACGAAGGCGTCGACGAACGGATACCGTGGCCGTCGCCGTAGATACAGCGAGACACCGACCGGCGGCAGCATCGTGCAGGCTGAACAGCGCAAGCATCAGGCCGAGGATGCGCTGGACCATCGACAGGTGCATGGGCGGGGTACCGCTCGTTCAGCCGCAGGCGCGCGCCGGCCTGGAACAGCCTGCCGACCGCCTCGACATGGCGGCGATCGGTCAGGAACAGGATGACGTGGTCGTCCGCCTCGATGACCGTGTCGTGGTGGGCCATGATGACGTCGTCGCCGCGGACGATCGCGCCGAGCGTGGTGCCCGGCGGCAACGCAATGTCCTCGATCGTCCGGCCGACGACCGGCGAACTGCGCGAGTCGCCGTGAACGACTGCCTCGATGGCCTCTGCGGCGCCGCGCCGCAGGGAATGAACCCGCACGACGTCGCCGCGCCGCACGTGCTCCAGGAGCGCTCCAATGGTTATGGTCTGTGGCGAGATGGCGACGTCGATCGTGCCGCCCTCCATCAGCTCTGCATAGGCCGGACGGTTGATCAGCGCCATGACACGATGCGCGCCGAGCCGCTTGGCCAGCATCGCCGACAGGATGTTGGCCTCCTCGGCGTTGGTCAGCGACACGAAGACGTCGGCGTCGTCGATGTTCTCCTCCAGCAGCAGCTCCTCGTCCGCCGCGTCGCCGGAGAGCACCAGCGTGCGGCTCAGGACCTCCGCGGCGCGACGGGCGCGGCGTGGGTCGCGCTCGATGAGCTTGACCTGGTTCCTTTCCTCGAGCGCCCGCGCGAGACGGAAGCCGATGTTGCCGGCGCCGGCGATGACCACGCGCTTGACCGGGTCCTCCTCGGTGCGCAACTCCTTCATCATCGAGCGGATGTCGTTGCGCGCGGCGATGAAGAACACCTCGTCACCCTCCTCGATGACGGTGTCGCCCTCGGGCTTGATGCTGCGGCCGCGGCGGTAGATTGCAGCGACCCGCACGTCCCGGTTCGGGATATGGTCGCGCAGCTCGAGCAACTGGTGGCCGACGAGCTGGCCGCCCTTGACGGCGCGCATGCCGATGAGGCGGACGCGGCCGTCGGCGAAATCGAGAACCTGCAGCGCGCCGGGGTAGCGGATCAGCCGGCTGACGTTGTCGGTCACCAGCTGCTCCGGGCTGATCATGACGTCGACGTGCAGGCCTCCCTCCTCGAACAGCTGGGGCCGAAGCGAGTAATCCGAGGACCGGATGCGCGCAATCTTGGTCGGTGTGCCGAACAGGGAATGGGCCACTTGGCAGGCGATCATGTTGACCTCGTCGCTGTTGGTCAGCGCGACGATCATGTCGGCAGTCTCGCATCCGGCCGCCTCGAGGATGGACGGATGCCCGGCATTGCCGACGACAGTGCGGATGTCGAGCCGGTCCTGCAGGTCCCGAAGGACCTCGTCGTTGGTATCGACGACCGTGATGGCGTTGGCCTGCTCGCGGGACAGCTGGTATGCAGCGGTGCGACCGACCTGGCCGGCGCCGAGAATGATGATCTTCAACAGGGTCCCCGTTTCGCGTCTGCGTTGTGCGGTCCCGGCGGGGATTCTATTGGAAAAAGCGGCTAGCGGTTAGCGGATAGCGGTTAGCCGGAAGGAGCCCGGTGCGGAAAGCCGTGCCGAAACAGGGCGTAAGGACGCAATCGGCTGAGCCTGGCAGCCCACCTTGCCAGCCCCGACTGAAAGGAAATCCCGGCTTGTCACTGGCAAGCGGCCCGATCGACGATCTATCCGCTATCCGCTATCCGCTATCCGCTATCCGCTATCCGCTATCCGCTATCCGCTCACCGCTCCCGCTCAGATCGCCTCCAGCTTGGCGTAGGCGTACATCAGCCACTTCTGGCCGACCCGCTCGAAATTGACCTGGATCTGCTGGTTCGCACCGTTACCCTCGTAGCGGATGACCACGCCTTCGCCGAATTTCGCGTGGCGCACGCGAGCGCCCAGGCGAATCGGCAGGTCCTCACCGGCGGCCGGCCTGCGTGGTGCGGTGGATGGCCCGGCCGCGGGCGCCGGCGCATGGCGGCGGTGCCCCGCATGCCGGGCGGTATCGGGGTCGTAGAGCGGTCGCGTGACGGCGAGCCGCGGCCGTACTTCCTCCACCAGGGCGGCCGGTATCTCGCCGAGGAAACGCGAGGGCGCGCGGTACTCTGTTCGTCCGTAGATTCGCCGGCTCTCGGCGTGACTGAGGTACAGCCGCTGCATCGCCCTGGTGATGCCGACGTAGCAAAGCCGCCTTTCCTCCGGCAACTTGTCGACGTCGACGGCCGATCGCTCCGAGGGGAACAGCCCCTCCTCGAGACCGACCACGAAGACCGTGGGGAACTCGAGGCCCTTGGCGCTGTGCAGCGTCATCAGCTGCACGCAGTCGCGGCCGTCCATGGCCTGCATCTCGCCGGACTCGAGCGTTGCGTGGGCAAGGAACGACGACAGCAGCGGCAGGTCGTCGTCCGGCTCGGGCAGGAAACCCTCCGCCGCGTTGACCAGCTCGTCGAGGTTCTCGACGCGCGCCTCGCCGCGCGTATCGTGCTCCTTGGCATGGTGATCGCGGAGCCCCGAGCCCTCGATGACCAGGCGAACCTGCTCGTGCAACTCGAGGCCGGCGATCTCTGCCGCCAGGCGGTCGATCAGCTGGATGAAGTTGTTCAGTGCGGTCGCCGCCCGCGTCGGCAGCGACGGCAGGACGGCCTGCGCCGCATCCCAGAGCGGCAGGGCCCTGGCGCGGGCCAGGTCGCGCACGCGGTCCAGGGTCGCCTGCCCGATGCCGCGCGTGGGCAGGTTGACCACGCGCTCGAAGGAAACGTCGTCCGAGCGGGACTGGGTCAGGCGCAGGTAGGCGAGCGCGTCCTTGATCTCCGCCCGCTCGAAGAACCTGAGCCCGCCGTAGACGCGGTACGGGAGGCGGGCGGCGACCAGCGCCTCCTCGAAACTGCGGGACTGCGCGTTCGACCTGTAGAGAACGGCGGCGCCCGAAAGGGGCAGGCCGCCACGAGCGTGTTCCCGGATGCGCTCGATGACGAAATCCGCCTCGTCACGCTCGTTGAAGGCCGCGTAGAGCCGTATGGGCTCGCCGCCGGGAGCCTCCGTCCACAGCTCCTTGCCCAGCCGGTCCTCGTTTCGGCGGATGACCTCGTTGGCCGCGCCGAGGATCACGCTGGTGGAGCGGTAGTTCTGCTCGAGCTTGAATACAGTGGCGCCGAAGTCGCGGCGGAAATTCTCCATGTTTTCCACGCGTGCGCCGCGCCAGCGGTAGATGGACTGGTCGTCGTCGCCGACGACGAAGGGCACGCCGGACTTGCCGCAGATGAGCTTGACCCAGTCGTACTGGACCCCGTTGGTGTCCTGGAACTCGTCCACCAGCACGTGCCGGAACCGGTGCTGGTAGAAGTCGGCCAGCTGCGGCTGGTCGCGGATGACCTCGAAGCTCCTCAACAGCAGTTCGGCGAAGTCGACGACGCCCAGCTGGTCGCAGCGCCGCTGGTACAGGTCGTACAGGCGAATCAGTTCGCGGCGTGTCGGGTCGCCCCGGTCCTGCAGGTGCTTCGGCCTGCGACCCTCGTCCTTCTCGCGGTTGATGAAGCCCTGCACCTCGCGCGGTATCCAGCGCTGCTCGTCCAGGTTCTGTTCCTTGAGCAGCCTGCGGACCAGGCGGTGCTGGTCGTCGCTGTCCAGGATCTGGAAGTGCTGGGGCAGGCCCGCTTCGCGCCAGTGCCGGCGCAGCAGGCGATGGGCGATGCCGTGAAAGGTGCCGACCCAGAGCGCGCTGCCCGGGATGTCGAGCAGCGACTCGATGCGGCCGCGCATCTCGGCAGCCGCCTTGTTGGTGAAGGTAACGGCGAGCAGGCCCTGGGGTGCAAGGCCCGTTTCCTCGATCAGCCAGGCCGCGCGGTGGGTCAGCACGCGGGTCTTGCCGCTGCCGGCACCCGCGAGCACCAGCGTCGGCGCGAGCGGTGCGCTCACGGCCGCACGTTGCGCCGCGTTGAGCGCGTCGAGGAGGGAATGGGAAACGGTCATGGGCCGCGCATTCTACAGAAAAAGAGGGCCGTCCCCGTTTCCGAATCGGGGGCATTCCGCATTTCCCGTGCGCACCGCCGCGAATGCGCCACGACGGCCAGGCCGTCCGCGGTCGCGGCTTACTGGTGCGCGGTTTCGGACGCGAACCTGATCAGCGCCAGGACCAGAGCGATCAGGATTGGTCCGGCGAACATGCCGACCAGGCCGAAGGCCGAAAGGCCGCCGAGCACCCCGATGAACACGGCAAGCGTCGGGACCTCCGCCTTGCCGCCAATCAGCATCGGCTTGAGGAAGTTGTCGGCGGAGGAGACGAGCAGGACGCCCCACAGGGCGAGGAAGACGCCCCAGCCGGGGTCTCCCTTCAGGAACAGGGCGATCGCGCCCGGTATCCACACGAGCGCCGTGCCGCCGAAGGGCACGACCGACAACACCGCACCGATCACGCCGAAGACGACCGGGGACGGCAGTCCCGCGATCGCGAAACCGACGCCGAGCAGAATGCCCTGCACGAGCGCCGTCAGGACGGTACCCATGACGACCGCGCGGGTGACCTCGTTCATGCGTGACACGAGGACCGTCTTTCGATCCGGCCGCATCGGGATCAGCCCGATGGAGACCCGGGCGATGTCTTCACCGTCGCGCAGCAGGAAGAACAACAGGAACAGCATCACCGTAAAGGACAGCACGGTGCCGACGGCGCTGAAGAACGCGGTGCCGCCGAAAGACGCCAGTTGCTGCAGCAGGCGCTTGGCACCGTCCAGCGCCCATCCCTGGATCTGGCTGGTGCTGATGGACAGGTGCTGGTCCAGCCACTCGAACAGCCCGCTCAGGAATGACACCGAGGCCAGAACGCCGCCGTCGCCGCCTTCCCGCAACCGGTTCACGACATCGGTCATGATTGCCAGCAGGTGCTCGGCCTGGGTCGCAAAGGTGATGGCGAGCCCGGACAGGGGGCCGACGAAGAGGAACAGGGTGAACAGCGTCAGCAGCAGCGCCGCGATGCCGTCCCGGCCGCGCAACAGGGCCGTGAGCCGACGCTGCAGCGGGAAAAGGAACAGCGCGAGGATCGCGGCCCAGGCCATTGGCACCAGGAACGGCTTGACGATCTGGTACACGGCCAGGCCAAGCAGGGCTGCCGCAGTCAGTGCGAACACGCGACGGTAGAAAGGGTCGGCCGGGCCGGGCATCCACCGGGGTGCCTGCGGGTCAACGCTCATTGAAAGATCCGTCGCTAGGTGGGCCGGGCTTCATGCTACCACCCGGCGGTCACTGCCTTCCAAGGGCGCGCAGCCCGCCTGGCGCGTCAGTCACCGGAGCCGGTGCCAGGCACCGATTCACCGAGGGAATGCGTGGTGTAGCGCCAGGCCTCGATGTCGGGCGACCAGTAGTCGCGCGGAATGCCGGCCTTCGACTTGAGTTCGGCGAGGAAGCGAGACGGCTCTGGCAGCGATTTCCATACCTGTGGCAGGAACGTCGCGCGCCGGGGGCCGAGCGCGATGAGGACCCCGTGACGGCCGGACTCCAGGCTGCCGAGCAGCTGTTCCTGGGTTTCCGCCAGCACCCGCTCCAGCGCCGAGAGCAGGGATACCTCGATGTCGAGCTCCGGCAGTTCGCTGGTGCCGACCGGCGGGAAACGCGGGTCGTCATAGGCGCTGGCCCAGGCGTTGTGCCAGACATCGTGCGCCAGAGGCCGGATGGGCTCGAGCAGGCCGCGGCAACCGCGCAGCTCGCCGGCCCGCTTCAGGGTGACGAAACTCGCACCTGGCTCGAGCAGCCGCGCCGGTAGCGTCTCGAACTGCGGCACCGGGACCGGCCCCGCGTGTCCGTGGCCGTCGACAATCGATCTGCGCGCCAGTGGCGGCAGGAGAGCGTGTTCGGGTAGCTCAATCGCCATACAGCGCAAAGGCTCCGTAGCCGACAACCCGCGACCTGTCACCGGAAGTGTCGCCCGAGTTGCGCAGCTCCAGGGCCTCGACTTCGAGGTCGCGCCGGCGCGCGAGCCGCATCAGGCCGTTCAACAGGCGGCAGCCACAGGCCTGCTCGTCGTCCAGGTTATCGGCTCGCCCGACGATTGCCTGCGCGGTGTCACTGTCGATGGCCCGTGCCGCGGCGTAGTCGCGGAAGTGGGACAGGTCGCTGCTGATGACGACGAGCGTTTCCGGCCCGCCCCAGCAGGCCTCGAGCACATCCGCCACGACCGAGGGTGCCGCGTCGCCGACCGCCAGCGGCACGACGCTGAAATCGCCCAGGGTCATTTGCAGGAACGGCAGCTGGACCTCGAGGCTGTGCTCCATGCGATGCGGCAGGTTGCTGGAGTAAACATGTGGCAGCTCGAGCAGCTGCCCGATCGTTTCGAGGTCCAGCGGCACGCTCCCGAGGGGCGTCTGGAAGGCCGCTACGTCGGGAATGGCTATGCCATCCACCGGCACGCGATGGCTGGGCCCCGCCAGGACGACGCGCTCGATCGGCGGGTCCAGCCCGACCAGCTTGCGATAGGCGGCGGCCGCGACCCGCCCGGAGTAGACGTAGCCGGCGTGCGGCACGATGATCGCCTTGGGCCGCGCGGCGGAGGGTGGAGCCGCATCGAGATAGCGCTGCACCAACGCCCTCAGCTCGTACGGATCGTCTGGATAAAAGAGTCCGGCGACTGCGGGAAGTCGCGCGCGACTGACGGAATCTGTCGAGGTCATTGCGGCTACTCCGCTTGAAATTGTGGCCTCTGCCGCCGATATCTATCTGACGGACGGAGGTCGCCGGAGGCCCCGTTAATGATCGAAACTAGCGGCCGCAGCCGGCAAGGCGAATCGTGAGAAACCGCTACCCCGAAGAGGCGCCGATGGCGACGCGCTGGTGGCACCGGCGCGACGACGGGCGCATCCAGTGCGACGTCTGCCCGCGCGCCTGCAGCATGCACGACGGCCAGCGCGGGCTGTGTTTCGTGCGTGGCGTGGAGGACGGCGCCGTCAAGCTCTATACCTATGGGCGTTCCAGCGGCTTCTGCGTCGACCCGATCGAGAAGAAGCCGCTCAACCACTTCCTGCCCGGCTCGGCGGTGCTCTCTTTCGGAACCGCGGGCTGCAACCTCGCCTGCAAGTTCTGCCAGAACTGGGACATGTCGAAGTCCCGCGAGATGGATACGCTGATGGACCGGGCAATGCCGGAGAACATTGCGGATACGGCGCTGTCCTGCGGCTGCCGCAGCGTCGCGTTCACCTACAATGACCCGATCATCTTCATGGAATATGCCGGCGACGTCGCGGACGCCTGCCGCGCTCGTGGCCTGAGGACGGTGGCGGTCACGGCGGGCTACATCTGCGCCGGGCCGCGCGAGGAGTTCTTCCGTCACATCGACGCGGCCAACGTCGACCTCAAGGCGTTCACAGAGGATTTCTACCGCAAGGTCTGCGGCGCCGAGCTGGCTCCAGTGCTGGAAACGCTGGAATACCTCAGGCGCGAGACGCAGGTCTGGCTGGAGCTGACGACGCTCCTGATCCCCGGGCACAACGATTCGGACGAGGAACTCGACACCATGACGAAATGGGTTGTCGACAAGCTCGGCCAGGACGTGCCGATCCATTTCAGCGCCTTCCACCCGGACTGGAAGATGCGCGACCTGCCGCCGACGCCGCCGGAGACGCTGGCGCGGGCAAGGAAGATCGCGCTGGGCAACGGCCTGCGGTACGCCTACACGGGCAACATTCACGACGCGGCGGGCGGCAGCACCTACTGCCACGCCTGTGGCGCGCTGGTCATCGAACGCGACTGGTACGAGATCGGCGCGTACAACCTGACCGACGACGGCCACTGCGGAGCCTGCAGCGCGGTCTGCGCCGGGGTGTTCGACGGCCCGGCCGGCAATTGGGGTCGCCGCCGCATGCCGGTCCACATCGCATCGTCAGGCGCCGCCGGCAATTCGCCAAGGCCAGGCCCTTAATTGATTAGGTGCCTGACCCCTCTTCTTGCGTAGCGTGCCGCCAGCGCAGTTGTGGCGGCGTCGCTGCGCAGTCGCCTATCGGGGTGGTTCGCCCTCGTTCGCTCGGAAAGGCAGAAACTCGCTCACTCGGGGACCACCCCTCCCTCGACCGCGCCACGGGTGGCAGGGCGAGCGCTTGGCCCACGGCAAGGGCGGGGTTCCCCCGGCGAGCGACTGGCGGCTTTCGGAGCGAGCGGGGGAAGCCCCACCCGAAGCCAGCGGGCCAAGCGCTCAAGGTCGTGCCCCGTTACGCAAGCAGAGGGGTCAGGCACCGCATTGGATGTCGAGTCAGATCTCACCGCGGTGCCAGCGGAGCCAGACACCAACGCGGTGCCGGCGGAGCCTCAGTTCGGGCGCATACCCTTTAGCGACTCCAGCAGCAGCCCGAGCGAAGCGGCGAACTCCGCAAAGCGACGCTCGTCGTTCTCGTCGAAGGGCCGGCCATCGCGACGATTGAGCAGCTGCGTGACGGCGAAAATTTCGCCGTGGGTGTTGTGCAACGGCAGGCACAGGATGGAACGGGTTCGGAACCCGGTCTGCCGGTCCACATCGGGATTGAAGCGCGGGTCGGCGTAGGCGTCGTCGACCCGGACGCTGCCGCCCGAGGCGGCGGACGCGCCGGCGATGCCACTGCCCAGCGGGATGGCGACTACGCCGGACTTCGGCAGGTCGTCCGCGACCGTCAATACAAGCCGGCCGGCCGCGCGGTCCACCATGAACAGCGAAGCTCGCTCGGCATTGAGCAGCTCCCCGACGCGGTGAGTAAACGCACGCAGCGACTGCTCGAGCATGCTCTGGTAAGCCTCGTCGCGCGCCAGGGCGGTGGCCTCCAGGAAACGCTGCGACTGGTCGGTCAGCTCCTGCAGGGTTCGGCGGAAGGTCGGCTCGTCCATCTCCTCGACCATCTTTTCGAGTGGCTGCCGGCTGTTGGTCTCCGCCAGCGTGTGCATCAGGTGCTGCGTGCTGGCGATGACGGCGTCGGTGAACGTCGACAGCCGCCCGTCCTCCAGGTGCAGGATCCGGTCGGCGATGTCGAGGATGCGGTTGTCGTGCGTAACCAGCAGGATGGTCGTGCCGTGCTCCTTGGCCAGTACCTGCATGCGATCGACGACCTCCCTGCCGGAAGCGCGGTCGAGCGAGGCGGTGGGTTCGTCGGCCAGCACCATCGCCGGTTCGCTGACCAGAGCGCGTGCGATGGCGACCCGCTGGCGTTGTCCGCCGGACATCTGTTCAGGCAGCTTGCCCCCATGAGAACCCAGGCCGACGGCCTCGAGCATCGCCTCGGCGCGCCGCTTCAACTCCGCGCGACCGTACCGGCCGGTGACGCGAAGCCCCAGCTCGACGTTCTGCGTGGCCGTCAGCGCCCCGAGCAGGTTGTGCTGCTGGAAAATGAAGCCGATGCGCTTGCGGACCTTTTCCAGCAGGTCGCCCTTGGCGCCGTTCAACTCCTCGTCGAGCACGCGAATGCTTCCGGAGTGCGCCGAGCGTAGCGCGCCGACCAGTGTCAGCAGCGTCGTCTTCCCGGAGCCCGAGGGACCGGTCACGATGATGATCTCGCCCTGAGAAATGCTGGTCGTGATGTCGAACAGGACCTGTCGACGAAGGTTTCCCTTGCCGTAGTAGTGGTCGAGCCCCTCGATGACGATCGGTTGCGGACCGCTCATCAGAAGACCTCGGCGGGATCGAGCTTGCGGACTTTTCGCAGCGCAAGGAAGCCCGACAACAGGCACATCAGCACCGTCAGCAGGAGCACCGCGAGACCCCTGTCGACCGTAAGGTGCAACGGCAGGCGGGTGGCAGCCGCCGCCGCGCCATAGAGGAAGTGTGCGGCCACGGCGCCTGGCAGGTAGCCGAAGACGGCGAGGATTGCGGCCTGCTGCATGACGATGCCGGAAACGAAGCCGTTGCCGTAGCCAAGCGCCCTCAGGGTGCCGTATTCGTTGATGTGCTCGGAGACGTCGGCGAACAGGATCTGGTAGACGACGATTGCCCCGACCACGAAACCCATGATCGCGCCGAAGGCGAAGATGTAGCCGATGGGCGTCGCGCCGTTCCAGTAGGCGCGCTCGCGGGCGACGAAGTCCTGCTTGGTCATGACGAGCACGTCACCGGGCAGGTAGGCGCGCAATGCGTCCCTGACGGCCACCGGGTCGGCACCTTCCTTCAGGCGGATCAGCCCGAGCTGGATTTCGTTGCGGGGCCGGTCCGGAAACAACCGCAGCCAGTTGTCCACGCTCGTGATCACCGTGCCGTCGATGCCGAAGGACGGTCCGATGTCGACGAGGCCGACGACTTCGACCTGCCGGTCGTTCACCTCGGTGGAGAAAGGCCCGTCCTTCCGGAACGTGGCGCCGACCGGGCCGAACTCGGGCCGGGCCGCGGCGTCGAACAGGACCACGTCCTGCTGGCGGAGCATTGAGTGCCCGGCGGCGAAGCCCGGCGTGTCCAGCACGTCCTTCTCCGGGTCGACTCCCACCGCGTTGATGCTGCGCCTCTCGGTCGTCCAGGGGTTCTTCCAGATGGCCGGGAAGATGTACACGGGCGTGACCTCCGCCACCTCGGCGACACCGAGCGCCTGGTAGAGCCGGCGGATCGAGAATGGCGCCGGGCGGACGATGAAGACGCTGTCGGGACTGAACAACGCGATGTCGTAGCGGAATCGCTCATGGAAGCGCAGGGTGCTCTCGAACAGGGCGGCCCTGAACCCGAGCTGCATCATGATCAGCAGCACCGCGAACGCGATGCCGGCTACCGCGACCGCCATCCGCAGCGGCCGGTGCGACAGCTGGCGCCAGCCGAGCGGGACCCCTGGACGTAGCTTCAGCATCCGGTCAGCGGCCTATCTCGACTTCGACCTGCAGGTTGGTCAGGTTTGCCACCGCGGCCGGGTCGTCGAGCCGGATCTCGACCTCGACGATCCGCGCGTCCTTGCGCGCGGCCGGATCAGTGCCGATCTCGTCCATCTTGTGGACATGCGGCCGGATGTGCGTGACGGTGCCCGTCAGGGCCTTCGCCAGCGCGTTGCTCTTCACACGGGCCCGCTGGTTGACGCGAACCTTGCGCACGTCCGTCTCATAGACCTCCGCGATCGCATACATTTCGCTCACGCGGCCGAGTTCCAGGATGCCGTCGGCCCCGACCAGCTCGCCCGGCTTGGCTTTCAGGTCGAGCACGCGGCCATCGAACGGGGCGCGTACGTAGGCGCGCTCGAGCTCCGCGCGGCGCAGCGCAAGCACTGTCGCGGCCGAGGCAATCTGCGAATCCGCCACGCTGGCTTCCGCCTTGCGCGCCGCGCAGGAGGCGGCGCCGGCCTCGGCGTCGCCCTTCGCCTGCTCGGCCTCTTCCTTCGAGGTCAGCCCGCGGGAGAGCAACTCGGTCTTGCGGCCCGAGGTCCGGGCGGACACGCTGGCGATGACGCATGCTTCCTCGGCGATGCTCGCAGCCGCCCTGGCGCCGCGGCGCGAGGTTTCGAGGCCGGCTTCGGCCTCGGCAACCCGGGCCTTGCCGACGCCGACGGTGTCGATCTCGGCCAGCAGCTGGCCGGCCGTGACATCCTGGCCACGGGCGACATGGAGCTTCGACAGGATGCCGCCGGAGACGGCATCGGGGGTGGACGGCGCGCCAATATGGATCACGCCGCCGAGTGGCTCGATCCTGCCGAGGGCCGCCACACCGCCGCCCGCGTCCTGGGCGCAGACGGCCGGCGGGATTGCGATGCCTTGTAGAGCCAGCAACGCGGCCAGCGTCAGCGTCAGCTGCAGCTTGCGGTTGGCGCGAGGCGCCCTCGCGGCGCGCGCTTTAGTCAATGCCATGCGATCCCCCGTCAATAATGTCAGCCGGACGGCCAATCCTCGAGCGCCTGTCGGGTGTACTGGTATCCCGCTTCTACGATCCTGTCGAACGATAGCACGTCAGTCAGGCTGAACCCGCTGACCGGTGGCCGCAACAGCAGGTCCGCGCGCTCGCCGGAGGCGCGAACGGCGGCCATCGTTCCAATTTCCGTCGCCTTCAGCATCAACGACATGAAGCTCGGTACCCGGTGACGTTTCGCAAACGGCAGGAAGCGTCCCGCGAGCACTGCCCAGGGTGACGGGGCGGCATCGTACTCGACCTCGTAGGATTGCCTCGAGGTCAGGTCCACAGCGATAACCTTGCCCACCGGCTGACGAAGCATCACGTCGACGGGCAGGTTGTCCAGGATGCCCCCGTCGATCGCCAGCTGCCCGTCAACCACGGCTGGTGGGAACACGCCGGGGAGCGAGACGCTGGCGCGTAATGCCGTGACCAGCCTGCCGCGAGTGTGGATGTGGGGCGTGCCTTGGCCGAGGTTGCTGGACACGCAGAAGAAAGGCACCGGCAGGTCCTCGATGTCGCCGGCCAGGTGCTCGGCGATCAGCCGTTCCATGCGGCGGCCTCGCAGCAGCGACAGCACGGGCAGGGTCACGTCGCCGAAGGGCTTGCCCTTGACGAAGGCCAGCCGCGCGGTCGAGACGACCTCCTCCGGCGACAGCCCCTGTGCGATGGGCGCGCCCATGACGGCGCCGATGCTCGCGCCACCGACCCAGTCGATGGGCACGCCAGCCTCCACCAGTGCGCGATAGGCGCCGATGTGTGCGAATCCGCGAGCCGCCCCACCGCCAAGCACCAGGCCCAGCGCTTCGCCTGCGAGCACCCTGGCGATTCGTGCCAGGTCGGCCGGTACACCCGAGCGGAGGTGCAGGTGGTAGCTCAGGTCGCGCCCGGCGAGCCACGACCCCGTGCCGGAGAGCGTCCCGGTACCACCTTCATGCGTGAGCAGCAATGCGCGCCGCGCGACCGGCTCGCCGGGTCCCGACAGCAACGCCCGTTCCCAGGGCTGGGTAGCCGGGTCTGCCGACGACGCGGCTGCCAGCAGCACGAGGTCCGCGTGCCGCAACGCCAGCTTCGACCAGGCCGAATCGGCGGCATCGGCGACCAGGAGCACGAAGCTATGCCGGTCTTCCTGTTCACCGAGCCACTCCGTCATGGCGGCAGAGGCGTCCGAATGGGTCCCACGCGGCAGGGGCGGCGCACCGAGCTCGGCCAGCCGATCAGGCGAGAGAGTCAGGATCGGCCCGCGTTCTGCAAGCGCCGCGCCGAGCTTGGCGGCGAGCGCCTGGGCGTGTTGCATGCCGGTGAGCGGCAGGACGGCGATGGTCTTGATGTCGCGACGAATACTCGCGGCCCCGCCGGTCCTGTCGCGCAGCCGGATCGCGATGCCGCCGGCAAGCTGCCTGACCAGTTGCGGCTGCTCGCGGCCGAGGCGGTCGAAGGCCTCGGCATCCATGCGCAGCAACAGGCTGTCGCGCACGGCGCGAAGACTGGCAGATCGCGGTCCGCCCGTCAGCAGGCTGATCTCGCCGACGGTTTCTCCCGGCGCAACCTCGGCAACCAGCGTTTCCCGGGCCTCGCCGTGTTCCTCCGACGCGATCCAGACCTGCAGGCGGCCGCGGGCCAGCAGATACAACGACTCGCCGGAGTCTCCCTGGCGGAACAGCCAGTCGCCGCCCCGGCAGACCACCGGCTGCAGCGCGCCGAGGACCGCCGCGGCATCGCCGGGCGACACGGCGAACGCCCGCTCAATGGCCTGGATCAACGATTGCCTGGTCGATGCGTGCATCAACCGAGCGCACGCGTCAGGTCTTCGATCAGGTCGTCGGGATGCTCGAGACCGATGGACAGCCTGAGCAGGTTGGCGGGCGTGCTCGTGCCGGGGCCTTCCATCGAGGCGCGATGTTCGATCAGGCTTTCAACGCTTCCCAGGCTGGTTGCCCGCGTGAACAGCCTCACGCGCGCGGCGACCGCGAGCGCGTCCTCGGCGCTGCCGCGGACGGTGACCGATATCATCGAGCCGAAGGCCGACATCTGGCGAGCCGCCAGTTCATGGCCCGGGTGGCCCGGGAGGCCCGGATAGAACACTGTCTCGACGCGAGGCTGTGACGCCAGGAACCGAGCGATCGTCAGCGCGCTGGCTGACTGGGCGCGCACCCGGTGCGGCAGGGTCATCATGCTGCGGCGGGTGAGCCAGCAGTCGAAGGGTGACGGAACCGCACCAGCCTGCACCTGGTAATCGCGCAACCGGTCGAGCACCTGCCCGGTCTCGCGGACGACCAGCGCCCCGCCGATGACGTCGCTGTGTCCGGCCAGGAACTTGGTGGTCGAGTGCATGGAGATGTCCGCCCCCAGGGCGAGCGGCTGCTGCAGGACCGGCGTCGCGAAAGTGCTGTCACAAACCAGCAGTCCGCCGCGCGAATGCGCCATCGCCGCGGCGGCGGCGATGTCGGTGAGCAGGAGGCGTGGGTTCGACGGTGTCTCGATCCAGAGCATCCGCGTCGCGTCCGTCCAGGCGGCTTCCATGGTGCGCAGGTCACCGGTCTCGACGAAGGACACTGACACGCCCATGCGCGCGACCAGTTCCTTCAGCTGCTTGCCGGTGCCGTGGTAGCACTCGGCCGGGGCAATGACGTGATCGCCCGGGGCCAGCAGGCTGAATGCCGCCATTGACGCCGCAGTGCCGGAGGCGAAGCAGGCGCCGCCGGCCCCGCCTTCGAGCGCGGCGATCGCCTGCTCCAGTGCGCCCCGCGCCGGGTTGTCGGTCCGGCCGTAGTAGTAGCCTTTCGGATAGCTGCCGTCGGCGGCGCGCTCGAAGGTGGTCGAAAGATTGATCGGCGGCGCGATCGCGCCCGAGGCCGGGTCCGGGCAGCGGGCGGCGTGGATGGCCAGTGTCTCGGGCTTCATTCCGTGTCCTTGCCGTTTTCCTGCAGAGCCACGACCAGGCATCCCGGCCCGCCGTGCGCGCCGAGCGCCGTTCCGATCGGCTGGACATAGCTCTCGTCGATGTTTTCAAGGCCGCGCATGATCATCTGGCGGAGGGTCTCGGCGTCGGCCGGGGCGTTGGCGTGTCCCACGGCCAGGCGCCAGCGCTTGTCGCGGGCAATTCGCCTGCGAACGAAGCGGGCGAACTTGCGCGTCAGGTCGCTGCGGCCGAACAGCATGCCGCCGACCGAGACCCGCCCGTCGGGGTGCACTGCCAGCAGCGGCATGACGCGCAGCAGGTCAGCAAGTTTCTTTGCCCAGGCCGGCACGCGCCCGCCGCGCACCGCGTACTCGAGCGTCGAAAGGCAGGCGTAGGCCGTGGTCTTCCCGCGTGCATCGAGGGCCGCGCGCTCGACGGCCGCAAGATCGCCGCCCGCGGCGGCGCAGGCGGCGGCCCGCGTCGCGATCAGTCCTTGTCCGAGCGACGCGTTCAGCGAGTCGATGCAGAGGATCCTGCCGTGCGTCCGGCTGCGTTCCGCAGCGACCTCGGCCGACTGGAAGGTGCCGCTCGCGCGCGAGGTCAGGCCGATGTAGACCACGCCCTCGTAATGGGAGCCGAGGAACTCGAACGCGCGCCGGAAGTCGCCGGGAGGCGGCTGCGATGTCTTCGGATGTTCCGGGTTGGTGGCGAGCTCGAGGAAGAACTGCTCCGACGTCATGCTCACCTTGTCGAGGTAGCTGTGCGCGCCGAAATGAATGCGCACCGGCACCATGTGGATATCGAGCCGCTCCATCGCCTCGTCGGGCAGGTCCGCCGCGGAGTCGATGACGATGGCGACGCTGCGCCGCGTGGCGTGGTGCGCGGCATCCTGCTGCCTTTCCATGTCATCGGTCTTCTCGCCGCTGACCGTGCCGAAACGGGCCGCGATGCGGAACACCTCCGACGGGTCGTTGACGTGGACGTGGACCTTGACCTTGCTGAACGTGCCCGCGACGACCAGGCTCGAGCCGATGCTGGCCAGCTGCTCGCGCAGGTGGCGGCGATCCACCTCCGAACCCGAGACCATGCACTCGGTGCAGTACCGGTGCGTCAGGTCCTGCTGCTCGCCTGCCGAGGAATGCTCCTCGTGCAGGACGAGGATGGTGTCGTCGTTCTCGGAAAGCTGCCCCGTGTCGAGATAATCCGACATGCCGGCCAGCAGTTCGACGAAGCCGAGCGCGCCGGCATCCACCACGTTGGCCTTGCGCAGGACTTCGAGCTGGGTGCGCGTGGCGTCGAGCGATCGTCGCGCCCTCTCGAGCGCGACCGTGAACAGCCGCTGGAAGCTGCGGACCCCGTTCGAGACCACCTGGGCACGCACTTCATGGGCGAAGTCCGACAGCACGGTCAGGATGGTTCCCTCCTGCGGTTCGGTCATCGCCTCGCGGGCATAGCTGGCGCCGTCGCTGACGGCGACAGCGAAGTCCTCCGTGGTCAGGCTCTCCAGGTGGCCGGCGCGATCGCCCACGCCCAGGAGGAACTGCGCGAGTATCGCGCCGGAATTGCCGCGTGCGCCGTCGAGCGCGGCGTCGGCGACGCGAACGAGCAGCCGCCCGGCATGGGTGTCCGGTTCGCTGCGCATGCTCAACAGCACGGCGTGCAGCGTGAGCGCGAGGTTGGTGCCGGTATCGCCGTCCGGCACGGGAAAGACGTTGATCTTGTTGATGATCTCCTCGCGCGACAGCAACCGCTGGATTCCCGCCCGCAGGGTGAGCGCGAGGCGGGTACCGTCGAGTGCGTCGGAATCAGCGAGGATTGCGCTCATCGGCTGGACCTAATGGCGCGGCAACAGGAACTGCTGGCCTCGGTAGCGCAGCACCACACCTTCGTGAGTGATGTCGACGACATCCACACCTTGTGGCAGCTGGTCGCCGGCACGGTAGCGGGCGCCGTTGATGAATGCGGCTCGTTGCGCCGGGTCCGTCGAGTAGATGTGCAGGTCGAGATTCAGCTCCGGCAGGCCCGCGGTGGCCTGTGGCGGCAGTGTGTCGATCCGTGGCACGTAGCCGGCGGCGGCGGCTTGCTGTCGCGGCGGCCAGCCATAAGCTTGAGTCGGTAGCGGGGCCGTCGGCAACAGCGAAGGATCCGGCGCCGGCGGCGGCGCGGCATCCGGCGGCGGGCCGGCCGCCACCTCCGCTGCCAGCGGCCGGACCTCGCGCGACGTCACCGGCGCGGGGCGTCCGGCATCCTGCGCGGGTAGCGCCGCCACGGCGGCGGGTGCCGGGCGGTCGCCATCCTGTGCCAGCGTGGCTGGCGTGGGCGTGGGCGTTGCGGTCGTCGCTGAAGACTGCGCGGCGACGGGTTCTTCGTGCACGACTTCCGGCGCATCGTCCTTCAGGAGCCAATACAGCACCACGACGAGGTTGACGGCCAGCAGCGCGCCAACGGCAATCAGAATGACGGGTGCGCGCGAGGCGACGCGGGCAACGGGCAGTTCGGCGATACCGGGGCCGGCCTGCCTTTGTCGCTCGTTTTCGGACTTGCGCAATGCGTCGAGGATGAAACTCATGCGCCGGCTCCGCTCGCTTCGAGCGTCGGCGCGCCGGGGGTGCCGATGGCGGACTCCAGCACCAGTTGCGTCTGCACGCCGGCGATGCCGTCGACCACGAGTCGGCGGCTGCGCTGGAAGTCTTCCACCTGTCGCTCGAGATCGGCATCGAAGACGTCGGGGTCGCCGGTTTCGACCGGCGTGCCAGTCAGCAGCGAAAGGCCCTCGCGCAGCCAGCGCACGTCGTCGCCGCGCATGCCGACGTGAAGCTGCTTGGCCAGCGGAATGCTGGGACGCCAGACGACGAGGAACTCACCGAACCACTGGTCCGCCAGTTCGGCCAGGCTCACTTCACCGGGCGTGTCGCCGAGTGCGATGTGCGCCCGTTCACCATCGAGCGAGACGAGGACGACCTGGTGCTCGGATCCGGCAGAATCGGTCAGCGACAGGATGGCTGGCCGGTTGATCAGCTTCAGCTGTGCGAAGGTCCCGATCTGCGCGACGCACTGCAGGCCCTGGTCGGCGACCTGGTCGCAGGGACGGCCGGCGCCCGGCTGGTACGTCGCCCCCCATAAGGACAGTAACTCGGTGAACGCCGCATCGGTCGTCGTCCGGTCTGCTGAGAGCGCCAGCAGCGACCGCAGGTCCGGGGTAGAGGGCTGGTCCGCCTTGGCCGCCGGCTCGGTGGTCGGGGGGGCTCAACGGGCGCCGCCGCGACCGGTGGGGCGGCGGCGGGAGACTCCGGGTGCTGCACCGCCTGCCAGATCGCGATGCCGAGCAAGGTCGCGCCCGCTGCGCCACCGGCCAGGGCGAACCAGCGGACCCACGGGGCCAGTACCGGCCGTCCGTAGACTTCGGAAGCGGCCTTGCGAACGAGCTCGCCGTTGACGCGGTGTTCCTCGCGCGTGAACGCGCCCAGCAGCGAGCGGTCGCAGACGACATTGATGATGCGCGGGATGCCGCCCGAGAGCCTGTGGATCTCGCGCAGTGCGCCGGCGGTGAACACGTCGGTCGTCGCCCCGGCGACGCGCAGCCGGTGGCGAACGTAGGCGATCGATTCCGTCCGGGTCAGCGCTTCCAGGTGATAGCGCCCGGTGATGCGCTGCGCCAGCTGGCGCAGGTCCGAGCGGCCCAGCACTTCGCGGAGCTCCGGTTGACCGACCAGGATGATCTGCAGGAGCTTCTGGGTGGCCGTCTCGAGGTTGGTCAGCAGCCGCACCTGCTCGAGGACGTCGGGGCTCAAGTTCTGCGCCTCGTCGACCATGACCACCACCCGGCGGCCGTGGGAGTGGGCGTCGAGCAGGAAACGGGTCAGCAGGTCGACCAGGCCCTTGACGCTGGAGCTGAGCTTTTCGGGAACGGACACGTGCAGCTCATCGCAGATGGCGAGCAGGAACTCGGCCGGCGTGATGCGCGGGTTGAGGATCAGCGCCATGTCGCAGTTGGCAGGCAGCTGCTGCAGGAGGCTCCTGACCACCATCGTCTTGCCGGTGCCGACCTCGCCGGTCAGCTGCACGAAGCCGCCTGCTTCCTGGATGCCGTAGGCAAGGTGCGCCAGTGCCTCGGCGTGCCGCTCGCTCAGAAAGAGGTAGCGGGGATCCGGGGTGATGGCGAAGGGTTTCTCGGTAAGCCCGAAGAAGCGTTCGTACATGCCGTTACTATGCGACTTTGCCGCGGTTCAGGGCGGACAGTTTGCCCGACCTTGGCCCTGCGGCCAAACCGGACGTGCGGGGTGCCAGGCACACAGCTCGAATCCGGGACAGTTTACTGAATTGAGCGCGGCCGACCGCTGATGGGCTGGATGGGTTCAGCAAACTGTCCCGGGCACCGGTGCTCCTGGATCGATACACTGCGCGTGGTTTTCAGGAGGCCATTGCCATGCTCAGAGCCCAGTACGAGACCCGCGGTCCGGTGCCGCAGGATGTCATCCATGCGGTGGAGTTCGAGGCGCCAAAGCTCGAGGCGGGCCAGGCCTTGCTCGAAGTGATCGCCGCGCCTATCAACCCGTCCGACCTGCTCACCCTGACCGGCCTGTACGGCCGCCTGCCGCCACTACCGGCCGTCGGCGGCGGAGAGGGCGTGGGCCGCGTCGTGGAGCTGGGGCCGGACACCAAGGGGCCGGCGGTCGGCCAGGTCGTGCTGCTGCCGGTCGGCTGCGGCAGCTGGTCGACGCATATCGTGGCGGACGCCGCGCACCTGGCGCCCCTGCCTGCCGGGGCGGATCCGCTACAACTCGCCATGATGACCATCAACCCGCCGACGGCATCGCTGCTGCTGAGTGAGTTCGTGAAACCCGGGCCCGACGAGTGGGTGATCCAGAATGCAGCCAATTCGGCCGTTGGCCTGTACCTGGTGCAGCTGGCCAAACACCGCGGTTACAGGACCGTCAACGTGGTCAGGCGCGAGGACGCGGCTGCGGTCGTGCAGCAAGCGGGCGGCGATGTCGTGCTGGTCGACGGCGAGGACCTGGCGAAGCGGGTCGCCGAGGCGACCGGCAAGGCGAAGATCCGTCTCGCTATCGATGCGGTCGGCGGGAAGGCAACCGGCCGACTCGCCGAATGCCTGTCCGACGGGGCGACCCTCGTGAACTACGGCCGAATGAGCGGCGAGCCCTGCACGATCGAGGCGAGCGCCTTCGTGTTCCACGACCTGACCGTGCGCGGTTTCTGGCTCGCCAGCTGGTTCCAGCAAACGCCGGAGCAGAAGCGGGGCGCGGTGTTCGGCGAAATCGCCAGGCTGATCGCCGAGGGCAAGTTGCAGGCCCCGATCCAGGCGACCTACGACGTCAGCGAAATCAAGGAAGCGGTGGCCGCCGCCGCGCGCGGCGAGCGAGAGGGCAAGATTCTCATCGTGCCGAAGAGGTAGCCCCCCCCGACGCAGGCTGGTCTCAATCGAGCGAGCTGCCCCGCCTGAGGGACTTTTCGCCGAACTTCTCGCGAATGCCATCAACGGCCTCGTCGAGTTTGCCGCTTCCCGGGTCCTCCGCGACGGCAAACAGGTCGAGCTGTTGCGCGGGCGCGAGATGACCGACCCCGACGCCGAGTAGCCGCAGGGCGACGCGAGGTTGCTCATCGAACCAGCCCCGCAGCAACTCCGTCGCGAGCTGCGTGATGAGCCGTGTTTCCTGGGTGGCAGGACTGAAGCTGCGCTGCCGCGTGAAGGTCGCGAAATCGCGTCTGCGTATCTTGACGATCACCAGGCCCGCCTTGAGCTCCCTGGCGCGCAGCCTGGATGCCGTCCGCTCGGCGAGGTTCGCCAGCGCGGCGCACAGCCTCCCATGGTCGCGGATGTCTTCGTCGAAGGTTTCCTCGGAGCTGATCTGCTTTTCCGCGGCGTCCGTGATGACCGGTCGGTCGTCGACGCCTGCGGCGCGCTCGCGGATCCGGCGGGTGTCGCGCCCGAATAACGGCCAGAGCACCGACTCCGGTGCGCGCCGCAGCTGTCCGAGCGTGAACAGTCCCTGTTCCTCGACCCTCGCGGCCGTCTTGCTGCCGATCCCGTGCATGCGCCGGATCGGTAGGGGGTCCAGCACCGCTTCCACGTCGTCCGGTCCGATCACCGTCAGGCCATCCGGCTTGTCCATCTCCGAGGCGAGCTTCGCGAGAAGCTTGTTGTGGGAGACACCGACCGACGCGGTAACACCAGTCCGCTCGCAGATGCGTCGCTTGATCTCGCGCGCCATGTCGATCGGCGTCCCGAACAGCTCGCGACTGGCGGTCACGTCGAGGAACGCCTCGTCGAGCGACAGCCCTTCCACCTGGTCGGTGAATTCGCCGAAGATCGCGAACACCTGCTGCGAGACTTCCTTGTAGCGCTTCATCCTGGGACGGATGCAGACGGCGTGCGGGCAGCGCTTCAGCGCCTCGCGCAGCGGCATCGCGGAATGAATGCCGAAGCGCCGCGCCTCGTAGCTGGCCGCGGCGACAACGCCTCGCCCGCCCGTCCCGCCGACGATCACCGGCTTGTCGACCAGCGACGGGTCGTCACGCGCCTCGACCGACGCATAAAACGCGTCCATGTCAACGTGCAGGATGGCGCGATGGTGGATCATTGCCTGCGTCGTGGTGGCGCTCCCTAGAGCGAAAGCATCGAGTAAACGACGCCGATCACCACGGTGATTACCAGCAGCGTGAAGTACAAAAGCGAAAGCGCGGCGAACTTGACGGCCGTTCGCACGCGGCTCTCGCCGTAGACAACGCGCATGGCGCGGAAGACGTAATAGGGAATGTACAGAATCAGCGCCAGGTTCACGAGGCCCAGTACCCCGACCAGCGGCAGGTCGAGCCGCATGATCGCGTTGATGACCGACAGCGCGGTGAGTGCCAGGAAGATGAGGGCATGCGAATGCAGGAACGTCACGAGATGTTCCGCATACAGCCGGCGCGGCTTCCAGTAGAACAGCATCGCGACCCCGGCCATCAGTGGCAGGAACACGAACATCAGCTTTGGCACGGCGCTCAGGAACACCTGGCCAAGCCGCCTGCCGTTGTCCGCCTGCGCCTTGACGCAGGCCTCGCCCAGCAGCGTATTGAGACGCGGCAACCCGGGCAGGATATTGATGTTGCAGCCGGCCTGGCCACCCTGGCCCCCCACGGTCCCGGCGACCGGTTCGGTCGAGTGACCCACGGCCTCGGGCGCGCCGGGCGCGATCGCCACGTCGTCCAGAGCCTGGCGCAGTTCATGGGTCGCCCGCTCACGCGTCGCCGCGGCAGGATCGGCGGCGCCCGCCGTGTCCGCAGCGGGCGGGGGCGAGAACCCGTAGGCAATGACCGTTTCGCCCTCTGCATTCACGTGCAGCATCTGTGCGTCCGGCAGCAGCGCCGACAGGGCGAAGAACAGGACGCTGATGACGAGGTACAACCGGAACGGCGGCAGGTAGCGCTGGTGCCTGCCGGCGATGAACTCATTGGTGAGCTGGCCGGGCTTGAGGACCAGCGTGCGCAGCGTGTTCCATACGCGCGAGTCGAGATGCAGCAGGGAATGCGTGACGTCGCCGACGACCTCGTGCATGGACAGCACGTGAACCTCGCGCGACTGGCCGCAGGCGGCGCAGTAGCGCCCCGGGACGGGAGCCCCGCAGTTCAGGCAGGCGAACGGCTCTTCCGGCAGCCGGTCCGCGACGGCTCGCGGCGAGAGCACCCGGCGGGTGAAGGTCGCCTTGTCGCCGAAGCCTGCGGCATCGGCTCGCAGTCGCGGTGCGTCCTGCTCCAGGTAACGCTCGAGCGCGGCCTGATCCTTGAGCCGATACTGCGTGCGTCGCACGACCGCCTGCCCTGGCGCAGCCTCGGTCGGGGCCTGGATCTCCGCAGCGGTGAAGCCCTCGCAGGCGAGTACCTGCCGGGCGTGCTCCGGCAACCAGGCGTCGAAGGCCTCGACGACCGACGGATCGAGCCTGCACTCGACCTCGTAAATGACTTCGGTTGTCTCGGGCGCGCTCATCGGGCTGCGGTGCTCCGGCTGGGCGTCACAGGGCCGCAGCCAGAAGTATAAGGTGCGATGTCAGCGCCGTGGCCGCGCCTTGTCACCGGGTCCCGGAGGAACGAGGCGCGAAGCGGGACAGGAGTCGCAACCGCCCGCGGGCAGCGCGGCCTGCTCGAGCCGCGCGCCCAGGCGCGCCAGTGGTGCAGGCCCGCGCGAGGCCTGCCGCGACAGCCAGCGGGCCAGGCTCAGGCGGCTCGCCGCCGGCAGCAGCTTCCATGCTGCATAGGCCGCGCTGAGCGCGACGGCCGGAGCGATGACGAGCCATTGCCACATCTCAGGCACCCAAGGCGAGCGCGATGCGGTAGGTGACGAACGCGCCGACGTAGGCCAGCCCGAACAGGTAGCCAGCCATGGCCAGCGGGTAGCGCCAGCTCGCCGTCTCGCGGCGGACCACGATCAGGGTAGACAGGCATTGGGGCGCGAACACGTACCAGGCGAGCAGCGACAGCGCCGTGGCCAGGCTCCACGTCCCGGCGATCATCGGCGTGAGCGTTGCCGCGATGGAGTCATCCGATGCGGCCAGCGAATAGACGGTGCCGAGCGCGCCGACGGCGACTTCGCGGGCCGCGAGCCCCGGCACCAGTGCGATCGAGATCTGCCAGTTGAATCCGATCGGAGCCAGTACGACCTCGAGCGCCCGGCCGATCATCCCGGCGAAGCTGTAATAAATATCTGGCATGGGCGCGCCCGCCGGCGCGGCCGGGTAGCTGCCGAGGAACCAGAGCAGCACCATCATGGCCAGGATGATGGTGCCGACGCGACGGATGAACACCCGCGCCCGCTCCCACAGGCCGATGGCCAGGTTGCGCGGATTCGGCCAGTGGTACTCGGGCAGTTCCAGCAGCAGCGGGTGGTAGCTTGTCTTCAGCGCCGTCGACTTCATCACGACGGCCACCAGCAGGGCGGCCAACACGCCGGCCACGTACAGCGAAAATAGCACGAGGCCCTGCATGTTGAACGGCCCGACCTTGCTGGCGGGGATGAAGGCGCCGATCAGCAACGCATACACAGGCAACCTGGCAGAACAGGTCATCAACGGCGCGATCATGATGGTCGCCATGCGATCGCGCAGGTTCGGGATCGTCCGGGTCGCCATGATCCCGGGAATGGCGCAGGCGAAGCTCGACAGCAGCGGGATGAAGGCGCGGCCCGACAGGCCCACGCTGCCCATGACCCGGTCGAGCAGGTAGGCGGCCCGCGGCAGGTAGCCGCTTTCCTCGAGCGCCAGGATGAACAGGAACAGGATCAGGATCTGCGGCAGGAACACCAGAACGCTGCCGGCGCCGGCGATGATGCCGTCGACCAGCAGGCTGCGAAGCGGGCCGGGTGGCAGGGTCGTATGCAGGAAATTGCCGAGCCACGACACGCCGGTGTCGATCATCGACATCGGCAACGCCGCCCAGCTGAACACCGCCTGGAAGACGGCGAACAGCAGAGCCGCCAGCACGGCGAGCCCGAGGATCGGATGCATGACGATGGCGTCGAGCCGTTGCAGCACCCGTTGCCTGGCCGGCTCCCGGTAACCGATCGTCCCGAGGATGCGCCTGGCGTCGCGCTGGGTCTCGAGCACTTCCTCGGGCGTCGGATCGCGATAGTCCGGGTGCGCCTGCGGGGCGTCGGGAAGCTCGCGTGCCTCGAGGCTTTTGATCAGCGCGCGCGCGCCGGCGGAGGCGACGGCGACCGTCTCGACCACGGGCACGCCGACCTCGCGTTCGAGCGCGGCAGCGTCGAGACGGAAGCCGCGCGCCCGCGCGACGTCGCTCATGTTGAGGGCGACGACCATGGGCACGCCAATCCGCTTCAGTTCCAGCACCAGCCGCAGGTTGAGCCGCAGGTTGGTCGCATCGACGACGCAGACGACGATCTCGGGCGGCCTTTCGCCGGCCAGGCGGCCGAGCACGGCATCGCGGGTGATGGCTTCGTCCAGCGAGGTCGGCGTCAGGCTGTAGGTGCCGGGCAGGTCCAGCAGCCGGTAGGTCCGGCCGCTCGATCCGATGAAGCGGCCCTCTTTTCGCTCGACCGTCACGCCAGCGTAGTTGGCCACCTTCTGGTGACTGCCGGTGAGCCGATTGAACAGCGCAGTCTTGCCGCTGTTGGGCACACCGACGAGCGCGAGCCTGAGCTCGCTCGCCGCAGCCTCGGCGCTCATGGCTGGGGATCTTTAGCCCGCGCGACCATCACGGCGGCAGCCTCGCGCTGGCGCAGCGCGAACATGCTGCGGCCGAGCCGCACGGCGATCGGGTCGTCCCCCGGCCAGATCACACCGACGACCTCCAGGCTTTCGCCAGGAATGAAGCCCAGTTCGAGCAGGCGCTGCGCCAGGGTCGAGCGCACTTCGTCGCCGACGTCGAGATGATCGTCGCGGACGCCGATGACGATCGCGGTGTCGCCCTTTCTCAGCGTGGACAGGGCCACGGGGTGGGCGAGGACATGTTCTGGCGGCAGGGTGGTCATACCAGGATCTCCGGGTTGCAGATCCTAACCCAACGCGCGAACGATTATCATTAGCGTTTCCCGCAATGCAACAAGGGCTTCGGAATGTTGCGGGAAATTTGACATAAGAGGTGCCAGGCACGTGCCTGGCACCTCTGGGAAGGTCAGGCCACCTGGGCCTTGACCGCGGGCATGGGCGATGCGCCCGACCCGGCGGCCAGCTCGGACGGGTCGAAGTCATCCACGTTGATGATTTCCATCACCTTCTGGTCGTACCGTCGTAGCTGTGCGGCCTCCTCGCGGCTGAGGATCCCGGCCGCCTCTGCCTCCGCGATCTGGCCAGGCAGGTCGAGCGCGGAGACGCGGCCGGTCTTCTCACCCTCGACGCGAATCCGCTTCAGCAGGGGCTCGGCGGCGACCGTCAGCACCATCGCCTGCTGCGCCAGGCCGAGGTGATTCGTCGGCTCCACTGTCCGGTACACGCCGCTGCAAAGCCGCTCGCGCGCTTCGGTCGGGCTCATGACCAGCTCCGCCACCTTGCGCCCAAGCCGGTCGCCGGGCGCCGAGTAGGTCAGGCCGCGCGGGAAGATGAACAGACGCATGAAACCCGCCAACCAGCGCACCGGGAAGTTCCTCAGGAAGCTGTGCAGCTGCTCCTGCGCGCGGTACAGCAGCATCCGGCAGGCGTACTCGACCAGCGGCAGGTCGTCCTGCTGACGACCCTGGTTCTCGTAGTGCTTGAGCACCATCGACGCGAGGTACATGCAGGACAGAACGTCGCCGAGGCGCGCCGAGAGATTCTCCTTCTTCTTCAGGTAGCCGCCGAGCGACAGCATGGCGACGTCGGTGGCGAATGCGAAGGACGCGCTGAAGCGGTTGATATGCTCGTAGTAGCGCGCGGTCGGGCCGGCCACCGGCGCCTTGACGATCCGCGACAGCGTCAGGGCACGCAACAGCGACCGGACGGCGTTGGCGACGGTGTAGCCGATGTGACCCGTGAGCGCGCGGTCGAAATCCTTCAGGCCCCGAGCCTTGTCGGGATCCCGCGCGGCGTTCATCTCCTTCAGTACCCACGGGTGGCAGCGAACGGCACCCTGCCCGAAGATGATCAGGTTGCGAGTCAGGATGTTGGCTCCTTCGACAGTGATGCCGACGGGTGCGAGCTGGTAACCGCGACCAAGGTAGTTTTTCGGACCCAGGCAGATGCCCTTGCCGCCCTGGACATCCATGGCGTCGCTGACGATGCTGCGGCCCATCTCGGTGCAGTGGTACTTGAGGATGGCGGAGGGCACCGCCGGTCTCGCGCCGGCGTCGATGGCGGCGGCCGTGACCGAACGACCGGCGTCCATGATGTAGGTCATGCCCGTCATGCGCGCGATGACCGATTCAACTCCCTCGAACTTGCCGATCGGCGAGTTGAACTGGCGCCGGATGCGGGCATAGGCGCCGGTGGAGTAGACCGCACCTTTCGCGCCGCCGGTGGAGTTCGACGGCAGCGAGATGCAGCGGCCCACGGACAGCTGCTCGACCAGCATGCGCCAGCCCTGGCCGGCCATCTTCGGCCCGCCGACGATGGCGTCGAGCGGGACGAACACGTCCTTGCCCTCCACGGGCCCGTTCTGGAACGGCACGTTGAGCGGGAAGTGCCGCCGCCCGAGCTTCAGGCCCGGCGTTTCGCTCGGAATGAGGGCAACGGTGATGCCGTAGTCCGTCTTGTCCTCGCCCAGCAGTTTGCCGGGATCGAACAGCCGGAAGGCGAGGCCCACCACCGTGGCGACCGGGGCCAGCGTGATATATCGCTTGGAAAAATTGAGCCGGATGCCGACCGTCTCGCGGCCCTGGTAGCTGCCCCTGCAGACGACGCCCGTGTCGGGAATCGACGCGGCGTCCGAGCCCGCGCGCGGCGCGGTCAGTCCGAAGCAGGGGACGTCCTCGCCGCGCGCGAGCCGCGGCAGGTAATGATTCTTCTGCTCCTCGGTGCCGTAGTGCAGCAGCAGCTCGGCCGGTCCGAGCGAGTTGGGCACGGCGACCGTGGCCGAGGCGGTCGGCGACCGGCTCGAAATCCGGGCGAGCACGCAGGAGTGCGCATAGGCGGAAAACTCCAGGCCGCCGTACTTCTTCGGGATGATCATCGCGAAGAAGCCGTTCTTCTTGATGAAGCCCCAGACCTCGGGCGGCAGGTCCGCACGACGGTGAGTGATGTCCCACTCGTCGAGCATGCGGCAGAGTTCCTCGCAGGGCCCGTCGAGGAAGGCCTGTTCCTCCGCCGAGAGTTTCGGCGCAGCGGCGCCGAGCAGCTTGCTCCAGTCCGGGTGTCCCGTGAACAACTCGCCGTCCCACCAGACGGTGCCGGCCTCGAGGGCCTCGCGCTCGGTCGAGGACATGGCCGGCAGCATCCTCTTGTAGACGCGGAAGAAGGGCCGGCTGAGGAAACGGATGCGCAGCGGCGCGACATTCAGCAGGACGATCGGCAGGTACGCGGCCCAGAGGACAGCCTTCCACCATGGCGCTGCCGTGCCTGCCAGCGTATAGGCCGCGAGGACCGCCCCGATCAGCACCGTCGTCGCGGCCAGGCCGACCTTGCGATAAGACGCCCACAAGACGATGCCGACGAACAGCAGGAAGAGAATGAATGACACCATGGCTCGACTCCTTGCAGGCCAACCGCATGCCGCGACCGCGCTGCCGTGCAACCTACCCCGACCCCGCGCCCAGAATGGAGGCCGGGATTAGGGTGAACACCCTAATGGCGCGGCTTGCGGATCACACAGGTCTGTTCGTTCCCCGCAGGCGCACGGATGTCGGGCAACGCATGCTGCGCCGCAAAAAAAGAGCCGGCGCGAGGCCGGCTCCTTTCATCTGCGCGGGAAACTTCTACTTGATCGGCTTGAGCACCAGCTCGCGGACATCGATATTGCTGATGAACCGGCGCATCGTAAAGCGCGAGTCGCGCATTTGCTTGGCCTCGTCGTCACTCCACTGCCCCCAGTGAGCCTTGCCGATCTCGTCCATCTTGGCGTCGTCCGCCGCGGAGTAATCGAACGCCGCCGCGGCCGATGGATACAGTTCGGCGAAGTTGAGGTCGCAGTCGTTCGGCCCCCTACGATTGCTCACGAACAGCTTGTAGTCGAGGATCAGGCCGGCCTTCTTGCAGCGCCATACACCAGCTGATTTCAGGAGCCGTGTCGGCCGGCCCGCGCAAACGTGAGCGACTTCGCCTTTTCGATCCGCACGGTCCGTGCCGGCGCAGTGACCTGTGACGCAGTTCCGCAGTCGACCGCGCGCTTGTCATAACCTGAGACACGACTCAAGTGAGTCACGCGGGTACGCGCATCTGGGGGCTGGACGATGTCGACGACACGGACGAAGCGACTGATTCATACCGAAACCCTGCAGCTCGCGGAGATGCAGGTGAAGGATCTGATCCAGACGCCGCTCGAGGCCCGGTTCAACCGCCTGGCGCGATTGACGCGCCGCGCCCTCGACACCCGGGTTGCCGCGATCAGCTTCCTCAGCAGTGAAGGCGAGTGGTTCAAGGCGGCCGTCGGCTGGAACGTCAGCGAGTTGCCGGCGGGCAGGAGCCTGGCGGCGGCGCTCCTGGCTAAGGACGGTCCGGTTGCCGTGGCGGACCTGCTCAAGGACGAGCGGACGAGTTCGCACGCGCTGGTGACCGGCTCGCCGCGCTTTCGCTTCGCCGCCCTCCACCCGATCAAGGATCGCTTTGGCAACCCGATAGGCGCGGTGGCCGCCTATGACACCGAGCCGCGCAAGATCACGACCGGACTGCTGGAAGCCATCGTGGATGTCGGCGAACTCGCGCAGCGCGAGCTGCTGCTGACGGAAGTCGGCGGGGTGCAGCAGCAGTTGCTCAACAAGCTGGACACGAGCCGGCGGCAGGCGCTGCTCGACGAACTCACGAGGTTGTGGAACCGCCGCGGCGGGATGACATTCCTCGAACAGATGCTCGCCGACAAGACGCATCGCAACTCGAGCCTGGCGGTCTGCGTCATCGACGTCGACGATTTCAAGGTGATCAACGACCGCTACGGCCACGCCATGGGGGACGTCGTGCTGCGCAAGCTGGCTGCGGCGATCGTGGACAGCGTGCGGCCCGGCGACGTCGCCTGCCGGATGGGCGGCGACGAGTTCCTGCTGGTCATCCAGGACGCGAACGATGAGCAACTTGCCGCGGTCATGGACAGGCTCCGCCACCGCGTCGAGTCGCTGGTCATCCGCACCCGTGCAGGCGAGGTCCGGCTGACGGTCAGCGTCGGCGGCTGCCTCGCCAGTCGCGACGGCCTGACCAGCGCGGATGACCTCATCCACCGGGCGGACGAGGCGATGTACGTAGAGAAGGCGAAGGCGGCGGCAAACCGGGTGGCGTAACGTCGCATCTGGATCACCGCGGCAGGCCCGGTATCCGCCACACCGGCCGACCGCTATCATGCGCGGGAACCTGCATGGGGATCCGCGCATGTATCTCGTGTGTCCGGCGGGAAATCTCCCGGCGCTGAAAGCCGCGGTCGACGGCGGCGCGGACGCGGTCTATCTCGGCTTTCGCGACCAGACCAATGCGCGCGCCTTCCCGGGTCTCAACTTCACCGAGGCCGACCTCGACGCGGGCGTCGCCTATGCCCATGCACGGGGCCGCAAGGTCTACATCGCCCTGAACACCTACCCCGGGCCGGCCCGACTGGCCGGTTGGCAGGCCGCGGTTGACCGTGCCGCGGAACACGGCGCCGATGCGATCATCTGTGCGGACATGGGGGTGCTGGACTACGCCTGCCGGCACCATCCGGACCTGTCCAGGCATCTTTCCGTGCAGGGTTCCGCCACGACGCATGCCGCGCTGCGCTATTACCGCGAACGCTTCGGCATCGCGCGGGCAGTCCTCCCCCGGGTGCTGTCGATCCAGCAAGTCGAGCGGATCTGCCAGCAGGACGTGGTGCCCGTCGAGGTCTTCGCTTTCGGCAGCCTGTGCATCATGGTCGAAGGTCGCTGCCAGCTGTCCAGCTACCTCACCGGCGAAGGTCCCAACCGGCATGGCGCCTGCTCGCCGCCGCGTTTCGTGCGCTGGGAGGAAGGGGCGGACGGGACTCGCAGCGTCAGGCTGAACGGCCGCCTGATCGATCGATTCGCACCCGAAGAGCCCACCGGCTACCCGACCGTCTGCAAGGGTCGATATGCCGTCGGCGGCGAGGTGCTGCATGCGCTCGAGGAGCCAACCAGCCTGAATACGCTCGAACTCCTGCCGCGCCTGAAGGCCGCGGGCGTGGCCGCCGTCAAGATCGAGGGCCGCCAGCGCGGGCAGGCCTATGTCACGGCCGTGACTCGCGTATGGCGCGCCGCGCTGGACCGGCTGCAACGCCAGCCCGCGGAATGGCGGCTCGACGAGTCCTGGCAGCGCGACCTGGCACGGCTCGCCGAGGGACGGCAGACCACGCTCGGTCCCTATCATCGGTCCTGGCACTGAGATCGTGACGATGCGCCTGACCCTGGGCCCCCTTCAGTACTTCTGGCCGCGCGACAGGATCCTGGCGTTCTATGCCGAGGCCGCGCGCTGGCCGCTCGACGTGATCTACCTGGGCGAAACGGTCTGCAGCAAGCGGCGCGAACTGCGTACCGACGACTGGCTCCAGCTCGCCGCCGAAATCGCGGACCAGGGCCGCGAGGTCGTGCTCTCGAGCCTGGCGCTGCTGGAAGCGGAATCGGAACTCGCCACGCTGGACAGGCTGGCCGGCAACGGCAGGTTCCGGGTCGAGGCCAACGACATGTCGGCAGTGCAACTATTGCGGCAGCGCGGCCTGCCCTTTGTCGGCGGCCCGATGCTGAATGTGTACAACCACGTCGCGCTGCGGCTGCTGTGCGAGGATGGACTCGAGCGCCTGGTCCTGGGCGTCGAGCAGGGCCGGGCGGTGATCGACGAGTTCCGCGCTACCGGCATCACGCTGCCCGAACTCGAGTTGATTGCCTGGGGCCGCCTGCCGCTGGCGTTCTCCGCAAGATGCTTCACTGCCCGTGCGCTCGATCTCGCCAAGGACGACTGCGGCTTTCGCTGCATCGACTATCCCGACGGCCTGCTGCTGGAGACCCGCGAAGGCGAGCCGTTCCTGACCGTCAACGGCGTGCAGGTCCAGTCGTCGGGTCTTTGCGACCTGGGCCCGGAGATCGCGGAGCTCGAGGAGGCGGGCATCGACCTGCTGCGGATCTATCCGCAGGCCGAGGGCATGGCGGAAACCGTTTCGCGCTTTCGTGAAGCCGTCGACAGCAAGGCGGCACCGCCACGCGTCGGGTCGATGAACGGCTACTGGCACGGCGCTCCCGGGATGGGAGAAGTCAACCCGTCCCGTTAGCCTGGCTTGGGTGCCTGGCGTCGCGCGCGGCGCGCGCAAGCCGCGCGCCGCCCTCAAGCGCCGTGCGCAGCGGGCGCGGCAGCGATTCCCAGGGCAACTGGTCGAGGAGATTGCGCACCGTCAGGCCCAGCTCGACATCGCCGGTCAGCTGCAGGCGCCGGTGGAAGAACAGCGTGTCGGCATCCTCGAGGCGGCTCGCCAGCAGCATCAGGTCGGTCACCTCGCCGCGAACCATCGCCTCCGCAGGCGTGGCGGGCGGCAGCACTTCCAGGCTGCGCTGGCCGACCGCGACGATCCAGCGCTGGTCGAGGTCGGTTGCCTCGACGCCCAGCCGCCTGCCTGCCAGGTCGTCCAGCGCGCCCGCGGCCAACGGGGCAGCCAGGACGAGGTCGATGAACCGGGCCGCGCCGAGCCTGAGCAGCGGCTCCGGCAGTACGCCCAGCGGCCACCGCAACAGGCCCGGTGGCGGCAGCAGCTGCAGCAGCGTGACGGACAGGCTCAGAGCAGGTCCTTCACCCCGTCGCGTTCCTCGAGCAGCTCCTTGTGGGTTGCATCCATCTTGCCGCGGCTGAACTCGTCGACGGCGAGGCCCTGCACGATCGAATAACGACCGTTTGAGCAGGTCACCGGGTAGGAGTAGATGACGCCCTCGGCGATGCCGTAGCTGCCGTCCGACGGGATCGCCATGCTCACCCAGTTGCCGGCCGGCGTGCCGAGCAGCCAGTCGTGGACGTGGTCGATGGCGGCCGAGGCCGCGGAGGCGGCGGAAGACGCGCCACGCGCCTTGATGATGGCTGCGCCGCGCTGCTGTACGGTGGGAATGAAGACCTCGCGATACCACTGGTCGTCCACCAGCGATTTCGCCGGCTTGCCGCTCACCGTGCACTGCGAAATGTCGGGATACTGGGTGGCGCTGTGGTTGCCCCAGATGGTCATGTGCCGGATGTCCGTCACGTGCGCGCCGGTCTTGGCGGCAAGCTGCGACAGCGCGCGGTTGTGGTCGAGCCGCGTCATCGCAGTGAAGTTCGCGCGGTCGATGTCCGGCGCGTTGGCCGAGGCGATCAGCGCATTGGTGTTGGCGGGATTGCCGACGACCAGAACCTTGATGTCGCGGCTGGCGACTTCGTTCATGGCCTTGCCCTGGGCCGAGAAGATCTGGGCATTGGCCAGCAGGAGGTCCTTGCGTTCCATGCCCGGGCCGCGCGGCCGTGCGCCGACGAGCAGGCCGACGCCGCAGTCCTTGAATGCGGCCTTGGGGTCGTCGGTGGCGACGATCTTGTTGAGCGTCGGGAAGGCGCAGTCGGAAAGCTCCATGACCACGCCGTTCAGCGCAGCGAGCGCCGGCGTGATTTCGAGCAGGTGCAGGTTGACGGGCTGGTCGGCGCCGAGCATCTGCCCCGAGGCAACGCGGAAAGCGAGCGCATAGCCGATCTGGCCTGCGCCGCCGGTGATGGTCACGGTAACGGGCTTCTTCATCTTGATTCCCTGGTCGTTGGACTAACTGAAACAGCCGAGCTGCCGGCTGCCGAAAAACGCCGCGAGTCTAGCATCGGGTCTGCGGGGCGGAGATCGTGGCTAATGCGGTCCCGGCCGGGCCGCCAGCCAGCCCGGATAAGCCTCCTCGAGCAGTGTCCGCTCCCTTGCGGCCTCCTCCAGCCGGCCGGCCGTTTCCAGCGCCTCGATCCTCTCGAGCCATGCCTCCGGCGTGACCGGCGTGGCGGCCCTTTCGGCTGTCCTGGCCGCTGCGGCCGCGGGTGCAGTAACGGATGGGGAGGGGGCGACCTTGTCCGGGTCGGATTCTTCGACCATCGCCATGCCAGCCAGCGCAGCGTCGGTGTCGGGTTGCGCGCTGGTGGGCGGCGCCTCCGGCCTGGATTTCATTCGCGGCATGGCCTGGCGCGGTGGCATGCCCCTTTTCTCGGCTTCCGGACCCGCTGCAAGAGGGGGGGCATCCTCAACCGGTGCGGTTGTGGCGTCGAGCGCCGGCGGCGATGGGGTGTCCTGCATCAGGGCGGGGCCCGGGGCGGCGCTGACGGCTTCGGCGGACGGCTGCCTGGCCGTTACGACAGAGTTCTCCGGCAGCCCGGTCGCGGACTCGTGCTGGATTCTCGTGACCAGCGAGAGTGCGATCACGGCGGTTGCGGCGACGCTTACCGGAATCCACCAGCGACGGATTCGTGGTGCGGCGCGGACGGCATCACGGGATCGGGCCAGGATCGTGGCGTCCACCTTTGCCGGCGGCGATTCGCTGGCCGCGCTCGCATGGATCCGGCCCAGCTTGCAGAGCTCTGCCGTCAGTTCGCGTTCGTCGTCTGCCATGTCGCTCACATCTCTTGCCACATCGGGCTTCAAGCTAGCGCGCCGCGCAGCCGGGCTACCGCGTAGCGCAGGCGGCTCTTGGCGGTCTCGACGCCGACGCCGGTGGCGGCGGCGATTTCGGGAAGCGCGAGACCGCCCTCGACATACATGAGAAACGCCGTGCGTTGTTCCTCCGGCAGCACCCGCAAGGCGGCCAGCAGCGCCGCTGCACGCTCTTCGCTCTGGGCATCCTCGTCGGGAGTCGGCGCGTCGCGGTCGACTGCGGAAACGAGCACGTCCTCGCCGGCGGGGTGTTCCCGGCGCGCCGCGCGTCCGCGGCGGCGCCAATGGTCGACACAACAGTTGTGCGCGATGCGGTACAGCCAGGTCGTGAATTTCGCCGTCGCGGTGTAGCGCTCGCGGTGGGCTATCACGCGGGTCCAGATTTCCTGGAAGACGTCCGCCGTGGCGGTTTCATCGTGAAGGTTGCGCAGGACGAATCGCCACAGCGGCGCACGGTGGCGTGAATAGAGCTCCTCGAACGCCGTGGCGTCGCCCGCGCCGTATCGCAGCATCAGCTTGACGTCGTCTAGCGGCTCCACGTTCACGGCCCTGAGCTTAGTGGACGCTTCGTCCCGCGCAAGCCGCCGCGGCGCCAGCGCGGGGCACCCGGCAAGGGCGATGACTCCGGCCTGGGTCATGGCTGGCGGCCTTTCCTTTCGGCGAATCCCGCATTCATACCCCTTTGAACGCCCGACTGGCCATGGAGGTGTTATGGCCGTTGCGCAAATTCTGGCGAAAAAGCCGTCGAAAGGCCCGGAAATCCGGCCGCTCGAAGCGGAGATATCGTTGCAACGTATTGTTTTATAAAGAAATGATACGGGGTCTACCAGGAAGAGCCAAAAAGGGCTTGCATTCTTGTCAGTGTTATAGTTCACTACAACACCAGAGGAGCACATCACTGAATCAGGTCGATGTGCAGAGTTCAGGAAAGCCGGCAAAGGGCCGGCAGCAAAGGAAAGGGAGAAGGTCATGTTCACGATGGTTACTGAGAACACCCGGCGGACGGTTAGCGCGGTGGCAGCGGTGGCGGTCGTGGCGTTCACGGGCCTGACCCTGGACCAGGGTCACCTCGGAGCGCTGCCCCAGGGCACCGTGGAAGTCGGTGAGCTGTCCGCGGTCAATGTCATGCAGATGGCCTCGGTCACGCTTCCTGAGATCACGGTTACCGCAGCGCGCGGCCAGACCGAGCTGCTGGCGGACGCCAGCGAGCTTTCGCAGGGCTGAGGCAGAGCGGCGGCCGGAGTGCCGCCAGAGCAAAAGGAAAGGAGAAGGTCATGTTCACGATGGTTACTGAGAACACCCGGCGGACGGTTAGCGCGGTGGCAGCGGTGGCGGTCGTGGCGTTCACGGGCCTGACCCTGGACCAGGGTCACCTCGGGGCGCTGCCCCAGGGCACCGTGGAAGTCGGTGAGCTGTCCGCGGTCAATGTCATGCAGATGGCCTCGGTCACGCTCCCCGGGATCACGGTTACCGCAGCGCGCAGCCGCCCGGCCAGCCAGGTCGCAGCCGCCAAGCCCCAGCAGCCGGCTCTCCTGCCGACACTGGCAGCGGCGGCCCTGGCCGCGGCTGACGACAACCAGGCTGGCGCAAACAGCGCTTCCACCCCCAGTGTCCTGCTAAAGTAGTCCGGTAGCAGGCTAAACCAGCAACGGCGCACCATGGAAACCAACTGGAACGAAAGCCAACCCATCTACCGCCAATTGCGGGACCGGGTCGTGGCAATGATCCTCGAGGGCGTCCTGAACGACGGCGATCCGCTGCCCTCGGTACGCAGCGTCGCGGCGGAATATCGCCTGAACCCGTTGACCGTGCTGAAGGGTTACCAGCAGCTGGTCGACGAGCAACTGGTCGAGAAGCGCCGCGGGCGCGGCATGTTCGTCAGCGAGGGTGCGCGACGCGTACTGACCAAGGACGAGCGGCAACGCTTCCTCGAGGACGAATGGCCGCGCATCAGCGCGAGGATCCAGCGCCTCGGCTTCGACATGAAGGACCTGCTGCAAGCAGCCGAAAGCGCTCCGGCGGCGGAACCCACAAGGCTTGCGCCGCTCCGTGCACAGAGCGTGGACACAGACGCGGACAAGGAGGAATCGGGTGCCTAACTTGATAGAAGCCCGGGGCCTGTCGAAGGTCTACGGCTCGACCCACGCGCTCGACGGCGTGAACTTCGAGATCCCGGAAGGGAAGATCGTCGGACTCATCGGACCGAACGGTGCCGGCAAGACGACCGCGATGAAAGCGATCCTGGGCCTGACCCGCTTCGACGGATCCCTGAAGGTCCTCGGCCGCGATCCCTACCGGCATCGGCACGAGATCATGCAGGACGTCTGCTTCATCGCCGACGTCGCCGTCCTGCCGCGCTGGATCAGGGTCCAGCAAGTCGTGGACTTTGTCGGCGCGACGCACCCGCGCTTTCGTCGCGAGGTCTGCGACCAATTCCTCTCGCGCACCGATATCAAGCGTTCCAGTCGCGTCAGGGAGCTGTCCAAGGGCATGATCACCCAGCTGCACCTCGCGCTGGTGATGGCGATCGACGCGAAACTGCTGGTGCTGGACGAGCCCACGCTCGGGCTCGACATCCTGATGCGAAAGCAGTTCTACGAGACGTTGCTCAACGAATATTTCGACGGCCAGCGCACCATCCTGGTGACCACACACCAGGTTGAGGAGGTAGAGCACATCCTCACCGACCTGATGTTCATCAACCGCGGGCGCATCGTGCTCGACGCGCCCATGGACGACGTCGCGGAGCGCTACGCGCAGCTGGCCGTCAAGCCCGACCGGGTCGAGGAAGCCCGCGCCCTGGGGCCCATCGCGGTCCGCCAGGGTCTCGGTCGCGTCCACATGATCTATGACGGCGCCGCGCGCGCCGAGCTGGAGAAGCTCGGCGAGGTCGGCGCGCCTTCCGTTGCCGACCTGTTCGTCGCCTTGATGCAGGGAGACCGGTCATGAACCGCTTTGCTTGGCTGGTGCGCCGCGAGTTCTGGGAGCATCGCGCCATCTGGATCGCGCCTGCGATCGTGCTCGCCCTCATGCTGGTCGGGGCCGTCACGGGAAACGTCTTCCTCGGCGACATCCGCGTCAGCGCGGATATCGAGCTCGACGGCACGTCGGCAGGCGAGTCGGGGCTGAGCGAGGAGGACATCGCCGAGCTTTCGTCCATCCGCGGCGCGGAGGATCTCCACAAGCTCGAGCGGCTCGAAAAGCTCGACAAAGGCCCGGCCGGCGGTGAAACGCGCGTCGTGTCGGCAGGCGAGGCGCTCGCCATGGTCTCGCCGGAGAAGCGCCAGGGCCTGCTCGCCATCATCTACGCGGCCGTCGCCGCCCTGATGTTCTTCGTGGTGGGCATCATCGGCTTCTTCTATGCGCTGGATTCGCTGTATGCGGACCGCCGGGACCGCAGCGTGCTGTTCTGGAAGTCGCTGCCGCTGTCGGACACGGAGACCGTGCTGTCCAAGTTCGTCGTGGCCGCAGTGGTCATCCCGGCGGTGGCGGCGGTCGCATCCATCGCGGGCCAGCTGGTCATGGCGGCCGGCGGCTCGATCAAGCTCGCCTTCATTGGCGGCCAGGCAGGGCTGATGTGGATGCCCCAGGTGCTGGGCGGCAGCGCCATCGGGGCGCTGGCGCTGGCAGTCGTCTGTGCGCTGTGGTTCGCGCCGCTCGTGGCCTACCTGCTGCTGGCGTCGGCCTGGGCGCCGAAATCCCCGTTCCTCTGGGCGGTGCTGCCGCCAGCCGCGGCGGCGATGCTCGAGAAAATCGCCTTTGGTACCTCTCACGTCATCGGGCTGATCAAGTATCGGGCGCTGGCGCCGATCGAGGCCATGTTCAACGCCGACCACCTGAAGGAGGCGGCGGTCCGCTCGATGGATATCGCCGGCAACGTTGCGGGACTGCTCGTCTCCCCGGGGATGATCATCGGGCTGGTCGCAGCGGCCGCCCTGCTGGCGGCGGCGATCTGGGTGCGCCGCTACCGGGACGAGTCGATCTAAACGCTTCGTCCCGCCGGCGCATCAGAACCGTAACGATTGCCCGGTCTGTCGACTGCCGTCGAACGCCGGCCGTGGCCCCCGACAAGGAGATACCTTCATGAAATTGGCGCTTCCGTTCGTCCCGTTGCTGGCCGCGCTGGTGCTCGCGGCGTCCGCCGAGGCGGCGACCTCGACCGCAACCCAGGCCTGGCAATTCAAGGATGACTCCGCGGGCGGCCTCGAGATCGACAACCTCGTGGGCGACGTGACCATCGAGCGCGGAACCGCGGCGGGCTTCCACGTCAGCGTCAAGGTGACCGCCGAGGCCGCCAGCGCGCAGGAGGCTGACATCATCGCCAGGGCAGTGGAGTTCAGTGTGCAGGATGCGGGGTCTTCCTCCCGCCTGCAGGTGCTCCTGCCGGACGCGAAGTTCCCGACGATTTACATCGCCGGGGTGCCGGAAGGCTGGTGGGTCCGCGGCGCGAAGACCGAGTACCTCGGGGAGAAGCGCGAGGTCACCGGCGACAAGAACAAGGGCGTGCAGGTGCGTGTCGACATCCTGGTGCAGGCGCCAGCGGAGGCGAAGCTCGAGGTCCGCAACCGCTTTGGCGACACTGCCGCGCAGGACTTCAACGGTGAACTGAAGCTCGACAGCGGCCCGGGCCGGCTGAGCGCGAGCAACGGCCGCGGCAAGCTGGAACTGGACTCCGGCAGCGGGCTGGTGGAAGTCTCCGGTCATTCCGGTGACGTCGGCGCGGACACCGGCAGCGGTTCCGTGACCATCAGCGACTGTCGATGCCGGATCAAGGCGGACACCGGCTCCGGCTCCGTCCGTATCAACGGCGGTGAAGGCGAAATCGATGCCGACACCGGTTCCGGGTCCGTGACGGTCCGGGACTTCAAGGGATCGCTCGCAGCGGACACGGGTTCGGGCGCGGTCTCCGCCACGGGCATCTCCGGGCTGGAGCGCCTGGTCGTCGATACGGGCTCGGGCGGCCTGAGCGCTTCGGGTGATCTGTCGGGCCTGAGGCGACTCAAGGTCGACGCGGGCTCCGGCAGCGTTTCGATCGCCGCATCCGCGTGGCCGGCGATGGAGGTCGCCATCGACACCGGGTCCGGCGGCGTCACCGTCGACGTGCCGGGGGCGGAGGTGACCCGTCATGACGACGGTAGCCGGACAGTGCGCATCGGAGGCGGCGGTGAGCGCGGGGTAATCGAGACCGGTTCGGGCTCGGTAGAGCTGAGAACGTTGTCGGGCGCGACGCAGTAGCGCGCTGCAGCATTGCCGGCGCCTATCGGGCAGATAGCCAATGTCGATTGGTAGTGCCTCTTTAAAGTGACATCATCTATTGATAATGGTCGCGGAAAAAAGAGAGGAACTACCATGCACAAGACCCGAATCGATCTGCCGGAACAGAATCGGCGCAGCCTTGCCGACCTGCTCAATGCGCGCCTGGCCGACGCCATGGACCTGAAGCTGTCCGCCAAGCACGCGCACTGGAACGTGAAGGGCCCGCACTTCATTTCGCTGCACGAGCTCTTCGACGGACTCGCTGGAGCGCTGGACGCCCCCATCGATGACATGGCGGAGCGGATCACGGCGCTCGGTGGCACGGCCGATGGTGTAATCGCCCTCGTTGCGCGCCGGACGTCGCTCGACCCGTACCCCGCGGAGATCATTTCCGGGGCCGCTCATGTGGAGGCGCTCGCGAACGCCGTGGCGGCTTTCGGCCGGAACGTCCGCGGGTCCATCGACCAGGCGGGCGAGTTGGGCGACGAGGGGACGGCCGACCTGTTGACGGGGCTGTCGCAGGAAGTGGACAAGCAGCTGTGGCTGCTCGAGGCCCACCAGCAGGCGGATAGCTGAGGGCGCAGCGGGACGACCGGGGATGGGTGATCTCGGTGGGGCTGCGCGAAGCCCGCCGTATCGTGCATCATGGCAACGTCGCCTCCGGTGGCGCACCAGGAGGGGAAAACCAATGCGAGGACTTCCGGCGGCAGCCTCTGCGCTGCTTGCCTGCGGCGCGATGGCAGCGACCCAGCCGCCCGACCTGCCCGCCCCCTACGCGACGCCGTCGGCGTCGAAGGTCTCCAAGGTCGTCGGCTGGCCGGCGAACAAGACGCCCACCGCGCCGCCGGGATTCGTGGTCACCGCCTATGCGCAGGACCTCGACAATCCGCGGTGGTTGCTGGTCCTGCCGAACGGCGACGTGCTGGTGGCGGAACCGCGCCGGTCCAGGTCGGCCGACGTTGCAAATCGCGTCACGCTGTTGCGCGACGCGGACGGCGATGGCACTGCGGAGCAGCGATTCACCCTGATCGAGGGTCTCGACCGCCCCTTCGGCATGCTGCTCAGGCGCGACCGGCTGTACGTCGCCAGCACCGACGCGGTATGGTCCTATTCATTCCTCGTCGGCCAGACGCAGGTCAACACACCGCCGCGCAAGCTGTTCGACTTGCCGGCGGGCGCTCGCAACAACCACTGGACGCGCAATCTCGCCACCGATCCGGACGAGAAGCGGCTGTACGTCGCCGTCGGATCCGCGACCAACGTCGACGAGGAACGGATAGACGAGAAACAGCCGCACCGGGCGGCAATCCTGTCCGCACGCTGGGACGGCAGCGACCTCGGCGTGTTTGCCTCCGGGTTGCGAAACCCCGTCGGCATGGGCTTCGAGCCGACCCGCGGCAAGCTCTGGACGGTCGTCAACGAGCGCGACATGCTCGGTGATGACCTCGTGCCGGACTACCTCACGGAAGTTCGAAAGGGAGCCTTCTATGGCTGGCCCTATTCGTATTTCGGCAGCCACGAGGACCCGCGCAAGCAGGGCGAGCGGCCGGATCTCGTTGCCAGCGCTGTCGTGCCCGATCTTGCGCTGGGCGCCCACACGGCGTCGCTCGGCCTGGCCTTCTACAAGGCACAAGCCTTTCCCGAACGATTCCAGGGCGGTGCGTTCATCGGCCAGCGCGGGTCGTGGAACCGGTCGCAGTTCGCAGGCTACCGGGTCGTCTTCGTGCCCTTCGAGGACGGCCGTCCATCCGGCGCGATGCAGGACTTCCTGACGGGCTTCATCAAGGACGAGGCAGCCAGCGAGGTCTACGGCCGGCCCGTCGGCCTAGCCGTGGCTCGAGACGGCTCGCTGCTCGTGGCGGACGATGCCGGGAAGACGATCTGGCGCGTTGCGCCGCGCTAACGGGGGCGGGCCATGAAGGATTTCTTCGACATCCCGGTGACCAGTCTCGACGGCGGAGCAGGTCTGCTCGAAACCCTGCGCGGCAGGGTCCTGCTGGTCGTCAACGTCGCCAGCCGCTGCGGCCTGACGCCCCAGTACGCGGGCCTCGAAGCCCTGCACCAGGAACTCGCGGGGGAACGTTTCAGCGTGGTCGGCTGCCCCTGTAACCAGTTCGGTGCGCAGGAGCCCGGCTCCGAGGAACAGATCCAGTCGTTCTGCTCGAGTACCTACGGCGTTACCTTTCCGATGAGTTCGAAGCTCGACGTCAACGGCCCCGGGCGGCACCCGCTGTATGCCTGGCTGACCGCTGCGGCGAACGGCCACCCGGGGGACATCGAGTGGAATTTCGAGAAGTTCCTCATCGGCCGCGACGGCAGGCTTTGCGGGCGCTACCCCCCGGCTACGAAGCCCGAGGACAACGGCTTGCGCCAGGACATCGCCGACGCGCTTTGAGGCCGCAGTGGCGGGTGGTATTTTCGGCTGTCGGCCCTTAGTATTGCCGACCGCTCGGCCCCGAGAACCGGGGCCGGAAATGTCCGGGGTACACACGTCATGGCATTGAGATCCGCCTCGTTTGGCCTTGCAGCCGCAGCACTGTCGCTCGGGTTGTTCGCATCCCCGCAGGCACAGGCGGAAGGCGACCCGGCACGTGGCCGCCAGCTGGCCTACACCTGCCATGGCTGCCACGGCATCGACAACTACAAGAATGCCTATCCCAACTATTCGGTACCGAAGCTCGGCGGGCAGCACGCCGAGTACATCATCGCCGCGTTAGGCGAGTACGAGGCCAGGGCGCGCTGGCATCCAACGATGCAGGGCCTGGCCAGCACGCTGTCGGCGCAGGACAAGGCAGACATCGCCGCCTTCTTCCAGGATGAGGTGGTCGTTTCCAGCGGCACGACCGTCGGCACGGCACCGGCCGCGGCGCAGACCTGTGCGGCCTGCCACGGCGCGGACGGCGTGGGTATCCTGCCCGAATATCCGGTTCTCGCCGGCCAGCATGCCGACTACATCGAGCGTGCCCTGGGTGACTACCGTTCGGGCAAGCGGCAGAACGCGATCATGAACGGCTTCGCGGGGCAGTTGACGGAGGCCGACGTCAAGGCGTTGGCTGCCTACTTCTCCGCGCAGAAGGGATTGCGTACGCCGAGCAAGCGCTGAGCGCAATGTCGGCGGAATGACCGAGAAGCCGGGCCTCATGCCCGGCTTTTTTGTCCGCATCGGTTGCGCCCATTGCAGAGCGGAGGCCGGGCCGCTAACTTGCGGCGCGAGGAGCGACGCGTGCCATGGACATCGAAAGCAAGCTGACGGACTTCCCGGACGGCATCACGGCCATCGACACCGACTATGTCAGGCCGCAGCTTGACGCCAGCCACCTTCTGGTGGACCACGGGCGTGCGGCGTTCGTGGACACGGGCACCACGCTGTCGGTGCCAAATCTCCTCGCGGCGCTCGACGCCCGCGGTATCGGGTGCGACCAGGTCGACTGGGTGCTGACGACTCACGTCCACCTCGACCACGCCGGTGGCGCGGGCGAGCTGATGCGCCACCTGCCGAATGCCCGTTGCGCCACGCACCCACGGGGCGCCCGGCACCTGGTCGATCCGGCGAAACTGATCGCCGGCTCGATAGCGGTCTACGGGGAGACCCGCTACCGGGAACTCTACGGGGACATCGTGCCGGTTGCCGAGGACCGCATGTTCGTGCCCGGCGACGGCGAGCGCATCACCGTCGGCCGGCGGAACCTGGAGCTCATCCACACGCCGGGCCACGCGCTGCACCACTACTGCGTCGTCGACCTCGACACGCGCCGGATCTTTCCCGGCGACAACTTCGGCATCTCCTATCGCGACTTCGACGTCGATGGGCGCGAACTCATCTTTCCGACGACCACGCCAGTCCACTTCGACCCGGTGGCGATGCGCGCGTCGATCAACCGGCTCATGGCCTACGAGCCGGTGGCGATGTACCTGACCCACTACAGCCAGGTGCTCCAGCTCGATCGCCTCGCCGACGACCTGAAGCGGCGCGTGGACGAACTCGCGCAGCTCGGCCCGATCGCTGGCCACCGAGCCGGATCGCGCTTCGCGCCTGCGCTCGGAGATGTTCGCGCTGATGTCGGCGTGGCTGGACGCCCACGGCTACCCGGGCGACTGTCGCCGAGCGACACCGGCTGATCGACGACGACGTCGAGCTCAACGCGCAGGGTCTCGAGGTCTGGCTCGACCGCAACTGACCGGCGCCAGGCAACGCTGTGGGAGCCGGGCACCCCGGAGCAGCCACCTTGGCGCGCCCGCGGCGAGGGCGGGGTCCCCCTGCAGCGACTGTCGGCTTTCGGAGCGAAAGGGGGAATCCGCCGCCCGCAGCCAGTGGGCGCCGCCATGGCGGTCGCGTTACCGAACAGGAGGTGTCAGGCACCGCCTTCGACCTCGGACTTCGGAAACGCGTTGTGCCCGCGGTGCCAGACACCGCTGGCAGACACGCGGTGGAGCCCCGTCTTGACACGGCGGCGGCTGATCGCAACGCTGTCGATTCAACCAGCGTAAACCGGACGAACCGATGAACAGCTTCAAGGCATACCGCATCCACCAGGTAGACGGCGCGATCGTCGCCCGTTTCGAGCAAATGACCGTTGACGAGCTCACGCCCGGCGAGGTCGTGATCAAGGTTCGCTATTCGAGTATCAACTACAAGGATGCGCTGGCAGCGACCGGTGCCGGCAAGATCCTGCGCAAGTACCCGCTCAACGGCGGGATCGACCTGTCAGGCGAGGTCGTGTCTTCGACCGATGACCGGTACACGCCGGGCCAGCCCGTGCTGGTGACCGGCTGCAACCTGAGCGAGACCTTCGACGGCGGCTACGCCGAGTACGCGAGGGTTGCCGCGGACTCGGTCATCCCGCTGCCGGAAGGACTGGACCTGGCGCAGGTCATGGCGCTCGGCACCGCCGGCTTCACCGCGGCGCTGGCCATCCACCGCATGGAACACAACGGCCTGACGCCCGGCAAGGGCCCGGTGATCGTGACCGGCGCGACCGGGGGTGTCGGCTCCATCGCCGTGGACATGCTCGCCGGACGGGGATACGAGGTGACGGCCGTCAGCGGCAAGCCGGAGCGCGACCAGTTTCTGCGCGACCTGGGCGCGGCAAACATCCTCCGCCGCCAGGAGATCGATTTCGGCAAGCGGCCGCTGGAGGCGTCGCAATGGGCCGGCGCCGTCGACAACGTCGGTGGCGAGATGCTGACCTGGCTGACCCGCACGATGGACTTCTGGGGCAGCATCGCGAGTATCGGGCTGGCCGGCAGCCACAAGCTCGAAACCACCGTCATGCCCTTCATCCTCCGCGGCGTGAACCTGCTCGGCATCAACTCTTCGGCAACGCCGCGCGAGGTTCGCCTGGTCGTATGGAAGCGTATTTCTACGGACCTGAAGCCGCGACACTTCGATCTGCTGGTGACGCGTACAATAGGCTTCGACGAGCTGCCGGGCGCTTTCCCGGACTACCTCGCGGGGCGCGTCACGGGCAGGACGGTCGTCAGGATTGCCTGAGGGTGACACGGAGGTGGCCGTATGTACCGCGAAGAGAAGATCGCCGCGACAGGACCCGTTGCGCGCATCATCGAACTCGTCGAGTCCATCTGGGAAGATCAGGATTCGATCGAGCAGTTCTTCATGACGCCGAACGCGGAGCTCGCCGGCAAGACGCCGCTGGAGGCCGCGCGGAGCGAGGAAGGCGCGATCGAGGTGGAAAACCTCGTCCGTCGCCTTGCCGCCCACCGGCCAGGTTGAATCCGCGGAATGCCGGCACCGCTGGGGCGCCCCTGACCGCGACAGCGCGCGCAATGCGGTAGCGCGACCGGGAGGCTGCCATGAGTGGTGGAGACGTGCGCCAGGCCATCGTCGAAAGGGTCGAACGTTACTTCGACACCTGGCGAACGGGCGATGTTGAGGCCAGGCGAAGGCTGTTCGCGCCGCACGCGGTGCTCGAGGACCCCATCGGCGGCGCCCCTGTCGAAGGCAGCGCCGCGCTCGAGGCCCTGTGGTGCCACATCGCCGCGGACGGGGCCAGTTTCGAGCCACAGCTGCAAAGGGTGATCGTGGCCGGGCGGGAGGCCCTCGCCATGGGGATCGTCAAGACCCTGCCGACCCACGGCGCAGCCGTCGTGACGGAAATCTTCGCCACCTTCGAGTTCGATCGGGCCGTCGAGATCCGCCGCCTGCGGATCTATCGCGACGAATCCTGCACCCATCCTGGCCAGTGAGGCGCACATGACCGACGCGTCGATCCGCGACTCCCTCGAGGCGGGCGCGAGGGCGATGGGGCTCAGCCTTAGCGCCGGCCAGCGGGACTCGTTGCTCGCGTTGATCCGGGAACTCGAAGCCTGGAACCGCCGCTTCAACCTCACCGCGATCCGCGATCCGCGCGACATGGTAGTCAAGCACCTGCTGGACTCGCTGTCCGTACAGCGGTGGCTTCATGGCTCCAGCATCGCGGACGTTGGCACCGGAGCCGGCTTCCCGGGCCTGCCGTTGGCCGTGATCAACCCGCAACGACGTTTTGCACTCATCGAGTCCACCACCAAGAAGGCCCGCTTCGTCCAGCACGCGGCCGTGGCGGCCGGCCTGGACAACGTCGAGGTGGTCAATGCGCGGTCGGAAGCCCACAGGCCGTCGGCCCCGTTCGACACTGTCATATGCCGTGCGGTCGGCAAGGTGTCGGATTTCGTCAGGCTGGCGGGGCACCTGTGCGCCCCGGACGGCCGCATGCTGGCCATGAAGGGGCAGCCTCCCGAGGCCGAGCTGCAGGGCCTGCCAAAGGCCTGGCGTGTCGTCGCCGTGCATCGCCTGGAGGTGCCGGGACTGGATGCCGAGCGCCACCTGGTGGAACTGGCGCGGGCCTGAGAGGTGCCCGGCATCTCCTTTTGCCTTCCGTCGCGCTTTGCTGCAATCTGCGCCTCCCCATGCATCGCATCATCGCAGTCGCAAACCAGAAGGGTGGCGTCGGCAAGACGACGACGGCCGTCAACCTGGCGGCCTCGCTCGCTGCCACGCGGCGACGCGTGCTGCTGGTCGATCTCGACCCGCAGGGCAACGCGACCATGGGCTGCGGCGTGGACAAGCGCCTGCTCGAGCGGTCGATCTGCGACGTCCTTCTGGGTGACTGGCCGGCGGCGGATGTCATCGTGCCCGTCGATCCGGGCGGCTTCGACCTGCTGCCCGGCAACCAGGACCTGACGGCGGCCGAGGTCCAGCTCCTGAACGCGCCGGTCGGGCGCGAGCACCGGCTGGAACAAGCCCTGGCGCCGCTCCGGGACCGCTACGACGTCATGGTCATCGATTGTCCGCCGGCCCTGAACATCCTGACTCTCAATGGCCTGACGGCGGCGGACTCGGTGCTGATCCCGATGCAGTGCGAGTATTACGCGCTCGAGGGGTTGTCGAGCCTGGTGGCGACGATCGAACAGATCCGCGAGAGCGTCAACCCGCGGCTGACGATCGAAGGCATCCTGCGGACCATGTTCGACCCCCGCAACAACCTGTCGAACGACGTGTCGGCGCAGCTGATAGAGCATTTCGGGGACAAGGTCTTCCGCACGATCATCCCGCGCAACGTGCGCCTCGCCGAGGCGCCCAGTTTCGGCCTCCCGGTCATGTTCCACGACAAGGATTCTCGCGGGGCGCTCGCCTACCTGGCGTTGGCCGGCGAGATGATCCGTCGCGGTGAAGCATGATATTTCGGCTCGGCGATCGCTAAACTTCGAGGCTCACCGGAGCGGGAGCGCAAATGGCTGAAAAGAAGAGAGGACTGGGCCGTGGCCTCGAGGCACTCCTCGGCCAGGCTGCGGCGCGGCCGGCTGCCGGCGCACCCACCAAGCCGGCGGGCGTCGACGAACTCGCCCACGTGCCGGTGGACCTGCTGCAGCGCGGCAAGTACCAGCCGCGGCTCGACATGCGCGAGGAATCGCTGGCGGAACTGGCCGATTCGATTCGCGCGCAGGGCGTGGTGCAGCCCATCGTGGTCAGGCCGCTGGCCGCGCCGGAGCCGGGCGCCTCGCAGCGTTACGAGATCGTTGCCGGCGAGCGTCGCTGGCGCGCCGCGCAGATGGCCGGCCTGGCCACCGTCCCGGCGGTGATTCGCCGCGTGGGGGACGAAGCGGCCGTGGCCATGTCGCTGATCGAGAACATCCAGCGGGAAAACCTCAATCCGCTCGAGGAAGCCCGGGCGCTCGAACGCCTGATCGGCGAGTTCGAGCTCACCCACCAGGAAGCCGCGGACGCCGTGGGACGCTCGCGGGCGGCCGTCAGCAACCTGCTGCGGTTGCTGGAACTGCCCGACGAGGTCAAGGCCCTGGTCGAGCAGCGTTCCCTCGAGATGGGGCACGCGCGGGCGCTGCTGGGCCTGCAGAACCGCCGCCAGCAGGCCGAGGTCGGCGCGCTGATCGCGAACAAGAGCCTGTCGGTGCGCGAGGCCGAGGCGCTGGTCCGCCGGTTGCTGGCCAAGCCGAGTGGCGACTCCGGCGACCGCGATGGCGGCAGGAAGGACCCGGACATCGCCCGGCTCGAGACCGACCTGGCGGAAAAGCTGGGGGCGAAAGTCGAGGTCCGGCATGCGGCGAGCGGCAAGGGCAGGCTGGTAATCAGTTACCACAGCCTCGATGAACTCGACGGGATACTGGCGCACATACAGTAAGAAGGTGCCAGGCACCGATCCGACGGGGCCGCCCCGCATGGGGACCGCCTGCGCCCCGGATCGGTGCCTGGCACCCGTCTTGCGGAAAACACGGTTTTCGACGGCATTGAAGCAGTGCAAAAAGACCGTTAACATACGGCGGCTTTGCAGGCCCCGGACCGATCCGGGACATTCAGAGAGATATGTCGCCACTTCGGGCGCCTGTTCGTCGCGGAAGTGGCTTTTTTGTTGCCCGGGAGCGCGACCCTGCGACTGACACGCGTCCAGGCCGAGCGCAAAGCCGCTTTCCGTGTCGTGGTTGCCCAGCTGGCGATCACGGTGGCGGTGGCAGCCGTCACGGCGGTTGGCTGGGGGATTGCGGCTGCGAAGTCCGCGCTCTGGGGCGGGGGCATCGGTACGGCGGCGTCGGCGCTGATGGCGATTGCCATCTTCCGTTATCCGGAAGGCGCGGCGGCGGCGAGGATCGCCTGGGGTTTCTACCTCGGGCAGTTCCTCAAGGTGGCGCTGTCGATTGCGCTGCTGATCGTGGCGTTCGGCGCCGAAGGGGCAGTTCCTGTGGCGCTGCTCGCCGGCTACGGGGCGACGTTCGTTGGTTACTGGGCGGCGCCGCGACTGCCGTTGCCGCGACGCTGAAGGGAACCTGGGAGTAGGGAGCTCGAAAGAGGCTCGGGAATTAAAAGATGGCCGGATCCAGCGCGGAATACATTCCACACCATCTCACCCACCTGACGGTTGGCGAGGGCTTCTGGTCCGTTCACGCCGATACGCTGATCATGACGGCGATCCTGGGCGTCGCGTTCCTGTGGATGTTCGGCTCGGTCGCCCGCAAGGCCACTTCGGGCGTTCCCGGCAGGTACCAGGCCTTCATCGAGCTCGTGGTCGAATTCGTCGACGGCCAGATCAAGGAAGTCTTCCACGGCGACCGCAGCTTCCTCGCGCCGCTGGCGCTGACGATTTTCGTCCTCGTGATCTTCATGAACACGATGGACCTGATCCCGATCGACATACCCGGCATGATTGCCGGCACGGCCGGTGCGCATTACTGGCGCGTACTGCCGACCGCGGATGCCAATACCACCTTCGCCATGTCGCTCACCGTGCTGGTGCTGGTGATCGGCTACAGCTTCAAGGCAAAGGGTGCGGGCGGCTATATGCATGAGCTGTTCACGGCGCCCTTCGGCGCCCATCCGCTGCTGTGGCTGCCCAATTTCGCGCTCAATATCGTCGAGCTGCTGTCCAAGCCGGTGTCGCTGGCCATGCGACTGTTCGGCAACATGTACGCCGGCGAGCTCGTGTTCATGCTGATCGCGCTTCTCGGCTTCGCCTGGGGCGGCGCGCTGCACGACGGCAACATTTTCGGCTTTGCGCTGGGCTTTCTCGGCCAGGTGCTGCTGACCGCGGGATGGGGAATCTTCCACATCCTGATCATCCTGCTGCAAGCCTTTATTTTCATGGTGCTGACCGTCGTGTACATCGCGATGGCGCACGAACATCACTGACCTTCAACTTTCGATCCTGACCTGGGAGAGCTTCGATGGAACAGTACATTGCGATGGTTCAGTCCTACACCGCGCTGAGCCTCGGCATCATCATCGGCCTCGGCGCGTTCGGCGCCTGCGTCGGCATCGGCATCATGGGCTCGAAGTTCCTTGAGTCCGCTGCACGCCAGCCGGAACTCATCCCGACGCTGCAGGGCCGCATGTTCCTGCTCGCGGGCCTGATCGACGCGGCGTTCCTGATCGGCGTGGCCATCGCGATGTTCTTCGCGTTTGCCAACCCGCTGCTCGCGCGTTTCGGCTGAGCCGGGACTGAACTCACACGTCCGGGGGACGTCGCCATGGATATCAACGCGACACTCATTGGCCAGGCCGTTGGATTCCTGGTCCTCGTCTGGTTCACCTGGAAGTTCATCTGGCCGCCGCTGCTGGGTGCGATCGAGGAACGGCAGAAGAAGATTGCCGATGGCCTCGCCGCTGCCGACCGCGGCCAGAAGGACCTCGATGAGGCAAAGACCAAGGCCAACGAGATCGTCCGCGAGGCTCGCGACAAGGCCGTCCAGGTCGTCGACCAGGCCCACAAGCGGTCTGGTGAGGTGATCGACGAGGCCAAGCACACCGCGGTCGCCGAGGGCGAAAGGCTGGTAAGCGCCGCGCGCGCCGAGGTTGCGTCCGAGGCGGGCCGGGCCCGCGACGGCCTGCGCCGCGACGTCGCGACGCTGGCACTGGCCGGAGCCGAACGGCTGCTGGGCCGCGAGGTCGATGCCAGGGTCCATGCGGACCTGCTCGAGCAGCTTGCGGCCGAAATCGAGCGGGCCTGAGCGGAGGCGACAATGGCTGAAAAGGCAACAATCGCCAGGCCCTACGCGCGAGCCGCTTTCGAGTTCGCCCGCGAGCACGACCAGCTTCCCCAGTGGTCGGCCCTGCTGGCCTCGGGTGCGGCGGTGGCTGCGGACGAGCGCGTGGCCCGGCTGCTCGGCAGCCCGCACGTGACCGTGGACGACATGGTCAGCCTGTTCGCCGATGCGGCCGGCCTGGCCGCCGACGAGAATGGGCGCAACTACATCGCGACGCTGGCCCACAATGGCCGGCTCGGCCTGCTGCCGGAAATCATGGCGCAGTACGAGATCCTGCGGGCGGAAGTCGAGAACGTCGTCGACGTGGAGCTGGTTGCTGCCATGCAGGTGGAGCCCGCGGAGCACGAGAGGCTGGTGCAGGCGCTCAAGCGCCGGCTCGGTCGCGAGGTTCGTGTCAGCACGCGCATCGACGCATCGCTAATCGGGGGCGCGGTGGTTCGCGCCGGTGACCTGGTCATCGACGGATCGCTGAAGGGGCGCCTCGAGCGGCTGTCCTCGGCGATGACTGCATAACGAAGGAAAGGATCATGTCCATCAAGGCTTCGGAAATCAGCGACCTGATCAAGGCCCGCATCGAGAACTTCGACGCGGCGGCCGAGGCGCGCAACGTCGGCACGGTCGTCAGCGTGACCGACGGCATCTGCCGCGTTCACGGCCTCGCCGACGTCGCTTACGGCGAGATGCTCGAGTTCCCGGGCGACACTTTCGGCCTGGCGCTCAACCTGGAGCAGGACTCGGTCGGCGCCGTGGTGCTCGGCGACTACCTGCACATCTCCGAGGGTGACACCGTCAAGACGACGGGGCGAATCCTCGAAGTGCCGGTCGGTCGCGAGCTGCTCGGCCGCGTGGTCGACGCGCTCGGCAGCCCGATCGACGGCAAGGGGCCGATCAACGCTTCCGGTCGCAGCCCGATCGAGCGCGTGGCGCCGGGCGTCATCTGGCGCCAGAGCGTGTCACAGCCGGTCCAGACCGGCCTCAAGGCCATCGACTCGATGGTGCCGATCGGCCGCGGTCAGCGCGAGTTGATCATCGGCGACCGCCAGACCGGCAAGACCGCGCTCGCGATCGACGCGATCATCAACCAGAAGGGCACGGGCGTTAAGTGCATCTACGTCGCGATCGGCCAGAAGCAGAGCTCGATCGCCAACGTGGTCCGCAAGCTCGAGGAGCACGGGGCGATGGAGCACACCATCATCGTCGCCGCGTCGGCCTCGTCCTCGGCATCGATGCAGTACATCGCCCCCTATTCCGGCTGCTCGATGGGCGAGTTCTTCATGGACAACGGCGAGGACGCCCTGATCGTCTATGACGACCTGACCAAGCAGGCCTGGGCCTACCGCCAGATTTCGCTGCTGCTGCGCCGTCCGCCGGGTCGCGAGGCCTATCCGGGCGACGTGTTCTACCTGCACTCGCGTCTGCTGGAGCGCTCGGCGCGCGTCTCGGCCGACTACGTCGAGAAGATCAGCGGCGGCAAGATCAAGGGCCGCACCGGATCGCTGACCGGGCTGCCGATCATCGAGACCCAGGCGGGCGACGTCACCGCATTCGTGCCGACCAACGTCATCTCGATTACCGACGGCCAGATCTTCCTCGAGACCGACCTGTTCAACGCGGGCATCCGCCCGGCGATGAACGCCGGTGTCTCGGTGTCCCGCGTCGGTGGCGCCGCACAGACCAACATCATCAAGAAGCTCGGTGGCGGCATCCGCCTGGCGTTGGCGCAGTACCGCGAGCTCGCCGCGTTCTCGCAGTTCGCGTCCGACCTCGACGAGGCTACTCGCCGGCAGCTGGATCGCGGCGTACGGGTGACCGAGGTGATGAAGCAGCCGCAGTACTCGCCGATGTCGGTCGCCGAGATGGCGCTGTCCCTCTACGCGGTCAACGGCGGCTACATGGACAAGGTCGACCGCAAGAAGACGGTCGACTTCGAGATGGCCCTGCAGGCCTTCGCCAAGACCAACTACGGCGACCTGTTGAAGCAGATCGACGAGAAGCCGGAGCTCTCCAAGGAAGTCGACGCCGCGCTCAAGAAGTGCTGCGACGACTTCGTGGCGACCGGAGCCTACTGAAGCGGATAGTGACTGGCGGATAGCGGATAGGCAGAGAAGAGGAGGCGCTAGCGGGTTGAGGTGAGAACAGTGGTTTGCGGTACGGCCATCCGGCCATCCGCCATCCGCTATCCGCCATCCGCTGATGACATCAAATGGCCGGCGCAAAAGAAATCCGCACCAAGATCGCGAGCATCAAGAGCACGCAGAAGATCACCAAGGCCATGGAAATGGTCGCTGCGAGCAAGATGCGCCGCGCCCAGGAGCGCATGCGGGCGGCACGACCCTATGCGGAGAAGATCCGCACGGTCATCGGACACATCCGCCTCGCCAACCCCGACTACCGCCACCCGTTCCTGGTGGAGCGCGAGGTCAAGTCGGTCGGCATCATCGTGGTCAGTTCGGACCGCGGGCTGTGCGGGTCGCTCAACATCAACGTCTTCAAGCAGACGCTCATGGTCGTGCGCGAGTGGCAGAGCAAGGGCTGCGAGGTCCACCTCTGCCTGATCGGCTCCAAGAGCATGCAGTTCTTCCGCCGGCTGAAGCTGCCGATCGCAGCCAGCGTCGCGCATCTCGGCGACAAGCCGCATCTGGCCGACCTGATCGGGCCGGTGAAGGCGATGCTGGACATGTACCGCGACGGCAAGATCGACCGGGTGTCCCTGATCAGCAGCAACTTCGTCAACACGATGACCCAGAAGGCCGAGGAACGCGTGCTGCTGCCGGCCGAGACGGTGGATGCGTCGGAGCTGCAGGCGCGCTGGGACTATATCTACGAGCCGAGCGCGTCGGAGCTGCTCGACGGCTACATGATGCGCTACGTGGAGTCGCAGGCCTACCAGGCCGTGGTCGAGAACGTCGGCTGCGAGATGGCGGCACGCATGGTGGCGATGAAGAGTGCGACGGACAATGCGGGCAGCCTCATCGAGGAACTGCAACTCATCTACAACAAGGCCCGCCAGGCCGCGATCACCAAGGAAATCTCGGAGATCGTCGGCGGTGCGGCGGCAGTCTAGCGGATAGCGGATAGCGGATAGTTCGGAACAGGAGGCAGCGGCGGTCAGGTCGGTACGGTGGTGCGGTCAAGGTCTCTCGGACCATCCGCTATCCGCTATCCGCCATCCGCTTCTCCCCGGCCGACAGGACAAGCAGAGGATTCAAGAATGGCAACCGGCAAGATCGTGCAAATCATCGGCTCGGTGATCGACGTGGAATTCCCGCGGGAAGGCATCCCGCATATCTACGAGGCGCTGAAGCTGGAGGAGCAGGACATTACGCTCGAGGTGCAGCAGCAGCTCGGCGACGGCATCGTGCGCACGATCGCGATGGGCTCGACCGAGGGCCTCAAGCGCGGCCTGCCGGTCAACGGCACCGGGGCGCCGATCATGGTGCCGGTCGGTGTCGGCACGCTCGGCCGCATCATGGACGTCCTCGGCAAGCCGCAGGACGAGGTCGGCCCGATCCAGACGACGGAGTTCCTGCCGATCCACCGCCCCGCACCTTCGTACGAGGACCAGGCCGGTGGCCAGGACCTGCTCGAGACCGGCATCAAGGTCATCGACCTGCTGGTACCCTTCGCCAAGGGCGGCAAGATCGGCCTGTTCGGTGGTGCCGGCGTCGGCAAGACCGTCAACATGCTCGAGCTCATCAACAATATCGCCAAGGCGCACTCGGGCCTTTCGGTTTTCGCCGGCGTGGGCGAGCGCACCCGCGAGGGCAACGACTTCTACCATGAGATGAGGGAGTCGGGCGTCATCGACGCCAAGAACCTGCCCAACTCCAAGGTGGCGATGGTCTACGGCCAGATGAACGAGCCGCCGGGCTGCCGCCTGCGCGTCGGCCTGACGGGCCTGACCATGGCGGAGTACTTCCGCGACCAGAAGCAGGCCTCGGGCAAGGGCCGCGACGTGCTGCTGTTCATCGACAACATCTACCGCTACACGCTGGCAGGCACCGAGGTGTCCGCGCTGCTGGGCCGCATGCCCTCGGCGGTGGGCTACCAGCCGACGCTGGCGGAGGAAATGGGCGTGCTCCAGGAGCGCATCACCTCCACCAAGACCGGCTCGATCACCTCGATCCAGGCCGTGTACGTCCCGGCGGACGACCTGACCGACCCGTCGCCAGCCACCACCTTCGCGCACCTTGATGCGACCGTCGTGCTGTCCCGGCAGATCGCTTCGCTGGGCATCTACCCCGCGGTCGACCCGCTGGATTCGACCAGCCGCCAGCTCGACCCGCTGGTCATCGGCGAGGAACACTACGACACCGCGCGCGGTGTGCAGGCGATCCTGCAGCGCTACAAGGAACTGCAGGACATCATCGCGATCCTGGGCATGGACGAGCTGTCGGAAGAGGACAAGCTCATCGGTGTACCGCGCGCGCAAGATCCAGCGCTTCCTGTCGCAGCCGTTCCACGTCGCCGAGGTGTTCACCGGCAGCCCGGGCAAGTACGTCTCGCTGAAGGAGACGATCCGCGGCTTCAAGGGCATCATCGCCGGCGAATACGACCACCTGCCCGAGCAGGCTTTCTACATGGTCGGCACGATCGAAGAGGCGGTGGAGAAGGCGAAGACGCTGACTTGAGCAAGCAGCGGATAGTGACTAGCGGATAGCGGATAGAAGGAAAGGGTAGAAAGTGCAGTAGGCCGGGCGACGACATGCTGAAGACGCGATCTTCACCATCCGCCATCCGCTAACCGCTATCCGCCCTGCCGAGGAAAATCATGGCCAACACCATCCACGTAGACATCGTCAGCGCCGAGGGCCAGATCCATTCCGGCTCGGCCGAAATGGTGTTCGTGCCGGCGTCGCAGGGCGAAATCGGCATCGCGCCGCGCCACGCGCCGCTGCTGACGACGCTCAAGGCCGGCGAAGTACGAGTGAAGCCGGCGGGCGGCGGCGAGGAACTGTGGTTCTGGATCGGCGGTGGCGCGCTCGAGATCCAGCCGCACCTGGTGACCGTGCTGGCCGACACGGCGGCGCGCGCCAAGGACCTGGACGAAGCCGCTGCGCTTTCGGCCAAGCAAAGGGCTGAGGAAGCGTTGAAGGACCGTACCGGCGCCATCGAGGTTGCGGAGGCCCAGGCCGAACTGGCCCGCGCCGCGGCCCAGCTGAAGGCGATCGAGAAGCTGCGCAAGCTGAAGCGCGGCTAACAAGCTGCCAGCGGAATTCGGGGACAGTTTACCGATTTCGGCATCTTGCCCTGCCGGCGCGCGGCGCTGCGGACCGAAATCGGTAAACTGTCCCCGATCTCGGAGGCCTGCCGAATGCCGTTATCCGTCGTGATCCTGGCCGCTGGCCAGGGCAAGCGCATGAAGAGCGACCTGCCCAAGGTCCTGCAGCCGCTGGCCGGCCGCCCGATGCTCGAGCACGTGATTCGCTGTGCGCGGGACCTCGACCCGGCCGCCATCCACGTCGTCTATGGTCACGGCGGCGAGCAGGTGCGCGCAGTGCTGGCCGGGCAGCCGGTCACCTGGGTGCTGCAGGCCGAGCAACACGGTACCGGGCACGCGGTCATGCAGGCCGCGCCCGGCATCCCTGACGATCATACGGTGCTCGTGCTGTACGGCGACGTGCCGCTGACGCGGGCGGCGACCCTTGGCAAGCTGCTGGAATGTGCCGGCGACAAGCTGGCGATCCTCTCGGTCAGGCTGGCGGATCCCGCGGGCTATGGCCGCGTGCTGCGGGACACGGCCGGCAGCGTCTACAGGATCGTCGAGCAGAAGGACGCGAACAGGAAGGAACAGGCCGTCGACGAGGTCAACACGGGCTTGATGGCCGTGGGGGCGGGCCGGCTGAAGGGCTGGCTGTCGCAACTATCCAACGACAATGCGCAGGGCGAGTACTACCTCACCGACGTGGTCGCGATGGCCGTCAAGGACGGCGTGCGGGTCGAGGCGGTGCTGGCTCCATCCGCAGCGGAGGTGCTCGGCGTGAACGACAAGCTGCAACTCGCCCAGGTCGAGGCCGAACATCGACGGCTACGTGCGGAGGCGCTGATGCTCGCGGGCGTCACCGTCGTGGACCCGGCGCGCCTCGACGTGCGCGGTGAAGTCGAACACGGCCGCGACGTGCAGCTCGACGTCAACGTGATCCTCGAAGGTCGGGTCAAGCTCGGCGACCGGGTGCGCATCGGCCCCAATGCCGTCATTCGCGACTGCGAGATAGGCGCCGGAACCGTCGTGAACGCCAATTGCGTGCTTGAGCAGAGTGTCATCGGCGATGGCTGCAGCATCGGTCCGTTCGCTCGCATGCGTCCAGGAAACCGGTTGGCGAACGGCGTGCACCTCGGCAATTTCGTCGAGGTGAAGAACAGCCAGATCGGCGAGGGCAGCAAGGCCAACCACCTGACCTACCTCGGTGACACCACCGTCGGCGTGAAGGTGAACGTCGGCGCCGGCACGGTGACATGCAACTACGATGGGGCCAACAAGCACCGGACCGTGATCGGTGACGGGGCGTTCATCGGCTCGGGCGCGATGCTGGTCGCGCCGGTCACGGTCGGCGAGCAGGCCACGATCGGGGCTGGCTCCACCGTCACCAAGGACGCGCCCGCCGGCAAGTTGACGATCGAGCGCAGCAAGCAGGTCTCGCTCGACGGCTGGAAGCGGCCGGTCAAGAAGTAGCGCCCGGCTTGCCGCCGGCGCGCTCGCCTGTCGGCCCAGTCCGTCCCTGCCCGCTCTCGCAGCCCGCCTGCTTCGGGCGGGGCTTCCCCCGCTCGCTCCGAAAGCCGCCAGTCGCTCGCCGGGGGAACCCCACCCTCGCTGCGGGCTAGGCGCTCGCGCCGACACGCGCGGCGCGGCCAAGTGAGGCCGGTACCCGTAGCGAGCGAGTCTGGTTTGCGGAGCGAAGCGGAGCCGAGCGAGCGAAGCGGTGACCGGCCGACCAGGGTTGCGCCAGGCTGCCTCTTCGGGTCATGCGCCCGCGCGCTCGCCTTTCCCGGCAGCTCGCCACCCGCAGCGTCTGATACCTGGACGCCCGGGCTGTGGATTCTGTGAAATACCCCCCGGATCGGACCTGCCGGTTTTGGACTAGAATGGCGCAATAGCCGGCCCGTGGGTCCCTCCCCGGGGCGGCCGTAAGTCGATGAAAAGGTTCGTCTATCAATCACGGCTGCGGGTGGCCCATTGCCCGTGGCCGGTCGACCAAGGCAGGTCACCATGTGCGGCATCGTAGGCGCGGTTGCTGACCGGGACATCGTCCCGATCCTGATCGAGGGTTTGCAACGCCTGGAGTACCGCGGTTACGACTCGGCCGGCGTGGCGGTGCTGAACGGCAGCCAGCAGATGAGGCGGTTGCGCACCGTCGGCAAGGTGCAGAAGCTGCGCGACGCGCTCGAAGAGAGCCCGGCGCATGGCAATGTCGGCATCGCGCACACACGCTGGGCGACCCACGGTGTGCCGAGCGAGCGCAACGCGCATCCACACATCTCCCGCGACGGCGTGGCGATCGTCCACAACGGCATCATCGAGAACCACGAGGAACTTCGCGCCGATCTCGAGCGCCGCGGCTACCAGTTCAGTTCGGAGACCGACACGGAGGTCATCGCGCACCGCATCGACCTGCATCTGGCCGGCAACGGCGACCTTTTCAAAGCGGTCCAGCAGACCGTGCGCGAGTTGCACGGCGCCTACGCGCTCGCGGTCGTTTCCGAGAAGGATCCGGACACCATCGTGCTGGCACGTGCCGGCTGCCCCGTCGTCATCGGCCTGGGTGAGAACGAGAACTTCGTCGCCTCCGACGTCTCGGCGCTGCTGCCCGTGACCCGGCGGTTCATGTTCCTCGACGAGGGCGACGTGGCGGCAATCCATCGCCGGAGCGTCAATGTCGTCGATGCCAGTGGCGCCGCGGTCGACAGGCCGGTGCGCGACAGCGAGCTGGCGGCCGACGCGGTCGAGCGTGGCGACTATCCGCACTACATGCTGAAGGAAATCCACGAACAGCCGCGCGCCGTCGCGCAGACGCTGGAGGAGCGCGCGGTGGGCGGCAAGCTGCTCGAGGCCGCCTTCGGGCCTGCGGCTATGGATGTCCTGCGCCGTACCGAGGCGGTGCAGATCGTCGCCTGTGGCACGAGTTTTCATGCCGGCGCCGTGGCCCGCTATTTCATCGAGCAGATCGCCGGGCTGCCATGCTGGGTCGATATCGCCAGTGAGTTCCGCTACCGCCAGCCCGTCGTGCTCAAGAACACGCTGTTCGTTTCCATCTCGCAGTCCGGCGAGACCGCCGACACCCTGGCGGCCCTGCGCCTGGCGAAGGAGAAGGGCTACCTGTCGACGCTTGCCATCTGCAATGCGCCCGAGAGCTCCCTGGTCCGCGAGTCGGAACTGGTGATGCTGACCCGTGCGGGGCCGGAGATCGGCGTCGCCTCGACCAAGGCGTTCACGACCCAGCTGGCTGCGCTGGGCATGCTGGTCGTCGCGCTGGCCAAGCACCACGGCATCACGCGCGAGCGTGAGCACCAGCTGGTCAGCCGGCTGATCGAGATACCGGGCCTGATCGAACTGGCGCTGACGCTGGACGGCGACATCAGGGAACTGGCTGAAAGATTCAAGGACAAGCAACACGCGCTGTTCCTGGGTCGCGGCGCGTTGTTCCCGATCGCGATGGAAGGCGCGCTCAAGCTCAAGGAGATCTCCTACATCCACGCGGAGGCCTATGCCGCGGGCGAGCTGAAGCACGGCCCGCTGGCGCTGGTGGACGCCGACATGCCGGTCATCGCCGTCGCGCCCAATAACGACCTGCTGGAGAAGCTGAAGTCGAACCTTCAGGAGGTCCGTGCACGTGGCGGCGAGCTGTACGTGTTCGCGGATCCCGAGTCGGGTATCGAAGCCTCGGAGGGCGTGCACGTCATCACGATGCCGAGGCACATCAGCTACTTCCAGGCGCCGTCCGTGTACACGATTCCCCTGCAGCTGCTCGCCTATCACGTTGCCGTGCTGAAGGGCACCGACGTCGACCAGCCCCGCAACCTCGCCAAGAGCGTCACGGTCGAGTAAGCACCCGGGCGGCCCCCCGTTCGACCGACGGAGCCGCGCCCGAGGCTGGGGCATGGGGACAGCCCTCATTCCCCTTTTGGCTGGAAACAGGGACATTCCTGTTGTGCCCTTTCACGGCGTTGCGACGACTGGCCGCAGCGCGGCAGGGGCGATGGGCAGCCCATCAAGATGTTCTACGAGCGCGTCATCCTGCCGTTCTTTCGCCGCACCTCGCGTTCGGCGATGGCCTTCGACGCCGGTCCCGTCAGCGTCCCGGCGCCGCCTTCGGGTGGCGAGGCCTTCCTCTACGTGCACGTGCCGTTCTGCCACGTGCTCTGTCCTTTCTGCTCGTTCCACCGGGTCGAATACCGCGAGCAGAAGGCGTCACGCTATTTTCTCGCCCTGCGTCGCGAGATCGAGACCTACCGCGACGCCGGCTTCCGGTTCACCGGCGTCTACGTCGGCGGCGGTACGCCGACGGTCGCGCCCGGCGAACTCGCCTCGACCCTCGACCTGATCCGCGCCTCGTTTCCGATACGCGAGATTTCCGTGGAAACCAATCCCTCCGACCTGACGGAGGACATCCTGGCCATGCTGCAGTCGCGCGGCGTCAACCGCCTGTCGGTGGGTGTGCAGAGTTTCGATGACGACCTGCTGAAGGAGATGGAGCGCTACGACAAGTACGGCAGCCGGCAAGTGATCCTGGCCAACCTGGAGCGGGCGCGCGGGCGGTTCGAGACGCTGAACGTCGACATGATCTTCAACCTGCCGCACCAGACACCCCAAATTCTCGAAGCGGACCTGGAAGCCGTCTTGGGCAGCGCGGCCAACCAGGCGTCCTTCTACCCGCTGATGACCTCCGATGCGGTCCGGCGAAAGATGACCGCACACATGGGCAGGCTCGACCGTCGGCGCGTGCGCGACTACTACCGGCGGATCCTCGCGCGGCTGCGCCCCGCCTTCAGGGCCTCTTCGGCATGGTGCTTCTCGCGCGATGCGGGTGGCGGCGTGGACGAATACATCGCCGACGCGACGGACTACGTCGGCGTCGGCAGCGGCTCGTTCAGCTACATCGGCGGCGCGATGTATGCAACGACCTTCTCGCTGCACGCCTACGCTGACCGCATCGGCCGCGGCCTGCCGGCCATTACCCAGCGACGGGCCATGAGCGAGCGCGAACAGATGCGCTACGAGATGCTGTTGCGGCTGTTCGGCCTGCGAATGGATCATGCCTGGCTGGAGCAGCGCTTCGGTGGGCGGTTTGCCGGCGCGATGGCGGCGGAGATGGCGGCCTTGAAGCTGGCCGGCGCGGTGGTCGAGGAAGCCGACGGCTATCGGCTGACCGAGCGTGGAATGTACCTATGGGTGCTGATGATGTCGGCTTTCTTCGAGTCGGTGAACGTGTTTCGCGAGAAGATGCGGGCGCACATCCACGCGGAGCTCGAGCAGGATGAGGACGTCGAGCCCGCCGCGGTGGCGCTCGAACGCATTGCGCGCTGGGCGCAGCGCTAGAAGATCCGGGACAGTTTACTGAATCCGCTCGTGGGAGCCTGACGGCATCTCGAGGGGGGCGAATTCAGTAAACTGTCCCGGAATGGCGAAACCGCCACCTTTCGAGTCCCGCCGACAGCGGCGACAAGCTACATAATCGTTGTTTTCCACGGGGACCCGGTGGTGACGAGGCGCGTGCCGTAGCGCACAATACGGCCAGCAATCAGGGAGATGCCCGCGTGTTGACAATCGGCAAGAACAACATCGGTCAGTTGGCGACCTTAGCGGTCGCGGCCATGTTGGCGGTCGGCTTTGCCGGCTGCAGTGGCGGGAGCGGCGCCCAGGCACCGCAGGGTCCGGGCGGGACGGGACCCACCGGCCCCGGCGGGACTCCGGAGGTGCCAGCGGCGCCGGCCAACATCATCCTGCCGACGATCACGGGCGTTTCGATCGCCTCGGCGCCGGTCGTGGAATTCAAGCTGGAAGACCGGATTGGCGTGCCGTACCCAGGCGCGACACTGCCGGGCAATGGTTTTCGCTTCGTGCTGTCCCAGCTGCTGCCCCCCGTGAGCGGCGGACAGTCGAGCACCTGGGTACAACTGGCGTACGAGCGGAGTACGAGCAACAACCTCGGCACGCTGGTCGACCACGGCGACGGTAGCTACACCTACACATTCAGCACGGACGTCCCGGCGGATACGCGCTATGTGGCGTCGAGGACCACGCGCGTCGGTCTGCAGCTGAGCACGCCCGAGGCCGGCAACGGCGTCTACACGTGGCGGCCGGCCGACGGCGCCACCACGGGCATCGAGAGCCGCGAGATCGTGGCCACCAAGACCTGCAACAGCTGTCACGACGACCTCGAAGGCCACAGCAACCGCAGGGAGATACAGTACTGCGTGCTCTGCCACACGCCGGACCTTGGCGGCGGGGCGGCGTACTTTCCCTACATGATCCACCAGATCCATGCCGGCAAGGGGGAATGGGGCGAGGGCATCGAGTTCCCGCAGGCTGTCAGCAACTGCCAGACCTGCCATGACGACAGCAATCCGCAGACGCCGCAGGCCGGCAACTGGACGACGGTGCCGAACGCTGCAGCCTGCGGAAGCTGCCACGACAGCGTGAATTTCGTCACCGGCGAGAATCACGCAGCCGGCGTGGCCACCGACGACCAGTGCATCGAGTGCCACGGCCCGGACACCACCCTCTACAATGGTCGGCTGCAGGTCGCGAAGGTGCACGAGAACAGGCAGCTCAAGTTCTCTTCGCGGTTCAGGCTGGAAATCGTGAGCGTCGAGGGCGTGCTCGAGGACGGTTCCCCCGGTGCGACGGCGGGCAAGGTCTCGCCTGGCGAGTATGCCGTGGCGACCATCCGGGTCAGCAATCCGGAATCCGGCGCGGCCTATGACATCCTGGATCCCGCCGGTCCGTTTGCCGGCCTGCCGGGCGCCACCAGCACGCGGCTGCAGGCCAAGGTGAACTGGTCGAACCAGGACTACAACAACTACCTCAGCGCCGCGGTCGACCGCAACGGCCACCCCGAGCCCGGCTACGCGACGACCATCGACTTTCTGGCCGGCGGCGTGACCGACAACAATAACGGCACGTTCACGAAGAGGGCCGACGTGCCGGTTCCGGCAGCCAAGATCACCGGCTCAGGCACGGTCTTCCTGGTGGCCCGTCCGGCGTTGCAGGTGGATACGGATCCGCTGACGGGCGGTCCGATCAACGCCTATGTCTACGTGGACGCGGCGGGCAGGCCGTTTGCAATCACCGATGCGACCGCCACGAAGCGCCGTTCTGTCGTCAACTTCGACAATTGCAACGATTGCCACAAGAAGGTCGGCAATTCGGCGCATGGCGGCACCTACGCGGCCAACAACGACGCCGGCTTCGTCTGCCTGTCGTGTCACGGCCCGGACCGTTCCTGCCCGGAGTTCGATGCCGCGGGCAATCCCATCCCGGCGCCCGGCGTGCTGGACATGAAATACATGATCCACGCCATCCATGCGGGCAAGTACAACTCCTGCGGCCACGACCTGACCGGTATTACGGCTTACCCCGGCAAGCTCAACAACTGCGAGGGTTGCCACGAAGCCGACACGTTCTACCCGGTCGTACAGGGCGAGGTGCTGGCATCGACGCTCATCAACGGCGCGGACATCGCCAACCCGGAGCTCGACATCAACATTTCGCCAAACAGGGCGGTGTGCTCGGGCTGCCATGACAGAGCGGCTATCGCGGTGCACATGTGGTACGAGGGGGCGTCGATCAACGAGCTGGGTACGGAAGCCGACCAGCCGGTCGTGCAGCTGGTCGAGCAGGTCGACGGCACGCTGATATCCGGAAACGTCGAGACCTGCGACGAATGTCACGGCAAGGGCAAGCCCAATGACATTGGTGTGTTGCACGGCGTCGATAACTTCCAGTACAACCGCTGACTGCGGCGGGCGGCAGGTGGGCACCTGCCACCCGCTGTCTCAAGACCCGGTACTTGAGGCGGTTGGCTCTGCCGGCCGCCGTTTTGTTGGAGATTGGGGACCGATATGACAAGACGACTTGGGTCGCTCGCGCTGGCGCTACTCGCACTGGGCTGCATGCAGGCAACGGTGGCGCTGGCTGAGGACAAGCAGGCCGACGAGGCGCCGAGCTACAGCAAGAACGGGGCGGACACCTGCCTGAATTGCCATGGCGGCGACCCGGCGGTCATGGGCGTCTTTCGCACCCGGCACGCGCAGCCTGGCGACCCGCGAACCCCGTTCGGTCACGGGCAGCTGCAATGCGAGGCCTGTCATGGCCCGGGCGGCGCGCACACCAAGCGGCCGAAGAAGGGCGAGGAGCGCACGCCGGTCGTGCAGTTCGGCCGCGGCAAGGCCTCGACGATCGCCGAACAGAACACGATGTGCCTCGGCTGCCACAACTCGAACCTCGGCAACTGGCACGTCGCGGTACACAACGACAATGGCGTCGGTTGCGCGGACTGCCACAAGGCCCACGATCCGCGAGACCCGGTCCGCGCCAAGGCGACGCAGGTCGAGGTCTGCAAGACATGTCACCAGCTGCAGGTGGCCGATTCGCTGCTGCCTTTTGCGCACCCGGTGCACGAAGGGCAGATGGCCTGCTCGTCCTGCCACTCGCCGCACGGCAGCCTGGCCGACGCCTCGCTGAAGCGCGATACGATCAACGAGACCTGCTACACCTGTCACGCCGACAAGCGCGGCCCGTTCCTCTGGGAACACCAGCCGGTGAGCGAAGACTGCACGCTGTGCCACAAGCCGCATGGCTCGGCGCAGGCGGGGATGCTCAAGCAGCGCCCGCCGTTCCTCTGCCAGCAGTGCCACGGGGCGCAGGGCCATCCGTCCGTGCCGGGCCTGCCAGGCGGCGTACCCGGCAGCAGTAATCCTTCCGTCTACCTGCTCGGCAGCGGCTGCGCCAACTGCCATTCGCAGGTTCATGGCAGCAACCATCCCTCTGGCACGTGGCTGACGCGCTAGGAAGGCAAGACAATCATGCGCAATGAAAAACTGATGCTCGCGGCCGCTGTTGGCACCGTGCTCATGGCCGCCACCGCCCAGGCCGACAACGCGGCTGGCGTCGATACCTCGGGTTGGGCCTGCGAATCCTGCCCCTTCCAGAAGGACTACGAAGCCAAGGCCACACTGGGTGCCCTGTATGTCGACGAGGACTCGGCAAAATTCGGCGAGTACAACGGCCTGGACGAGAAGGGCGCCTACGCAGACGTGAGCGCACGCGGCGGCAGCCGCACCGAGTCGGGGACCTATTACCGCTACGACCTCAAGGATCTCGGCCTCGACACACGCGAGGCGAAATTCGTCGCTGGACGGGAAGGTGTCGTCGAAGGCACGCTGTATTACGACGAGCTGCCACATCGTGTCTGGGACACGACCGTGACGCCCTATGCGCGCTCGGGCAAGGACACGCTGGCCCTGCCCGCGGACTGGGTGCGTTCCGGCTCGACGGCCGGGATGACCGCGCTGGCGGGGTCGCTGTCGCCGGTCGACATCGGCACGGACCGGACCACCATTGGTGCCGGGCTCGCCTACCTGCTCGGCTCCAACCTCAAGTTCACCGCGGACTACAGCCGGCAGGAAATCGAGGGCAGCAAGCTAGGTTCTGCCAACTTCCTGTTCCTCTCGCTGCAATATCCCGAGCCCGTCGACTCTGCTCACGACCAGGTCGAGTTCGGCGCCACGTATCGCTGGAAGAGCGGCTTCGTGAAACTGTCCTGGTACGGCTCGTCCTACGACAATTCCGTGTCGGCGCTGACCTTCGACAATCCTTATCTGCCGGCCGCAGCCGATACCGTACAGGGCCGCAAGGCAGGCGCACCCGACAACAAGGCGCAGACTTTTGCGCTCGACGGCAATTTCCTGCTGCCCTGGTGGAATACTGCGCTGAGCTATCGGCTGGCCGAAGGCACGATGGACCAGACCGAGGACTTCCTGCCCTTCTCGACCAGCGCGGCGCTCGACGCCACGGCCGTACTGCCGCGCCAGGACCTGAGCGGCGACGTCAGCACCAGCCACTATCGCGCCACGCTGTCCGTGAAGCCCCATTCGCGGCTGCGCGCCCATGTCGGCTACCGCTACGACGAGCGCGACGACGGCACGGCGGACTTCGTCACCACCGGTTACGTTGAAAGTGACTCGGCCATCGGTGGTCCTGCAAGCACGCGACGCTATGGCTACGAACGAACCCGCGTCGACGGCTATGGCGAAGCCAGGGTCTTCGACTGGTTGTCCGTCGGCGCCGGCGCGGAAAGCGACAAGCTCGACCGCCGTAACCAGGCGACGGACCAGACCAAGGAGGAACGCAGCTACGTCGAGGTCCGGATTCGACCTTGGGGCTCCCTCGAGCTGAATGGCCGCTACGGCAACGCCAACATCAAGGCCGGCGACTATTCGGTGATCTCGGGGCCGCTACCCGAGAATCCGCTGCTGCGGAAGTTCAATCAGACCGATCGCGACAGCGACTTTGCCGAACTGCGCCTTGGCTGGTCGCCGTGGAAGCTGGCCATCGCGATGGAAGGCAGCTACGCCTTCGACGCCTACCGGCAGTCGCCGCTGGGCCTGCTATCGGGGCGCGACTATCGCTACGCGGGGACCGTGTCCATGCCGGTCGGGGAGAAGGCCTCGGTGTACGTCTCCGGCAGCTACCAGAACATCGCGACCGAGCAGGCCGGCGAGGAGGTCTTCCCGACCTCGTCGCGCTCGTGGCAGGTCAACCACGAGGACGAGTTCACCACGGCCGGCGGCGGGGTGGTCTGGAAGAAGGTGGCCGGCAAGGTCGACATGGCCATCGATTACACCTACGCGAAGTCGCAGGGCGCGATCGACACCGCGGTCAGCTATCCGCCGACGGCGGCGGGGCCCTTCCCGCAGTTGCAGACCGAGCTGAACTCCGTGCGGCTGAGCGCCGGCTACGACATCAACGAACGCCTGCGGGTCGGGGCCGCCTGGACCTGGGAGGACTACAAGTCCAGCGACTGGCAGATCGCGGGCGTGGAGCCAGCGACCCTGTCGAACCTGCTCAGCATGAGCCCGGATCCGTACGAGTATTCGGTCAACGTCATCGGCGTGTCGTTCAGCTACCGCTTCGGCTCGTCGGTCAACGACGAGTGAGACGAATGGGGGCCGGACCCCGGTAGCTGGCCGGAACCGAACAGGTTTCAGCCGGGTGCGGCGGTCTGGCGGGCTTCCCGGACCCGGATGGACTCTTCCTGGTCGATGGACTCCAGCTGGGCCTCCACGAAACGGATGTCGGCGTCGATTTCCGGCAGGATCACGTTCTCGAGCGCGCGGGCACGCCTTTCGGTGCGGACGTAGTCCCGGGCCATGATCCTGAGCGATACGGCGAGGCCGGCCAGGGTCGCGGCCTGGGTGGCCAGCGCCTGGAAGCTTTCGATGCAGGCGGCGACTTCGGGCGAGGTTTCGGCCGGAGGAAACTCGGGTTCCGCCTCAGCCAGCTCCAGCTCGGCCTCCAGCAGCGGCAGGCCGAGCAGCCGGTGCTGGCGCAGGGACACAGCCGCAAACGCGCCGAGCCGCGCCGGATGCACGGTCAGGTTGTCGAAGCCATGGCGGCGGGTCGCCGCCGCCAGCGCCTGCCGGGCCCGGGCAAGTCCCGCCAGCCAGCCGGCGCGCAGCTCGCGGTAGCGCCGGAGACCGGCCAGGATCTCGGCCGCCAGCAGCATCCGCTTCTCGTCGAGCAGCGCATGCCCCTCGCGAACCATGCGGCGCTCGTCGCTCAGTTCGAGAAAGCTGATGCGCGTCGCGGTCGGCGTGCGGTCAGCCATCCGTCGCCCCAAGGCAGCGCTCGACCTGCTTCCTGGACAGCCGCGTCAACTCGGCTGCGGGCAGGGAGCCCAGCAGCTTCCAGCCGATGCGCATGCTCTCCTCGAGCGTCCTGCCGGACTGCTGTGCGACCAGTTCGTTTTCGAACAGGTCGCCGAACTGCAGGAAGCGCCTGTCCACCTCCGTCAGTCCCTCGGCGCCCATGACGCTGGCCAGTACGCGTACGCGTGTCGCGCGGGCATAGGCGGCGAACAGCTGGTTGGCCAGGGCCGGGTGGTCCTCGTGCGTGTAGCCCTTGCCGGTGCCTGACGACATCAGGCGCGACAGGCTCGGCAACGCGCGCACCGGCGGATAGATGCCGTGCCGGTCGAGCTCGCGGTCGAGCACGATCTGGCCCTCGGTGATGTAGCCGGTGAGATCCGGGATCGGGTGCCCGATGTCGTCGGCGGGCATCGTCAGGATCGGCAGCTGCGTCAGCGTCCCGGGCAGCCCGCGGATGCAGCCTGCGCGCTCGTAGATCGAGGCCAGGTCCGAGTACATGTAACCCGGATAGCCCTTGCGGCTCGGCACCTCGCCGTGGCTTGCGGAGACCTCGCGCAGCGCCTCGCAGTAATTGGTCATGTCGGTCATCACCACGAGTACGTGCAGTCCCGTGATGAAGGCGAGGTACTCCGCCGCGGTCAGGGCGTAGCGCGGCGTCAGCAGGCGCTGCGCGCTCGGCTCGTCGGCGCGGTTCAGGAACATGACGGTGCGCGCTATCGCCCCGCTTTCCTCCATGGCCGCGCGGAACGAGGCGGCGGTGTCGTGGGACACGCCGATGCCGACGAACACGACGGCGAAGCCGCCGCCCTCGCCGCCGAGCAGCCGCGCCCGCTGTGCGATCTCGGTCGCCATCCGGTCGTGCGGCAGGCCGCCGCCCGAGAACAGCGGCAGCTTCTGCCCGCGCACGAGGCTGTTCATCAGGTCGATCGTCGAGATGCCCGTCTCGATGAAGTCCCGCGGCAGCGCGCGGGCGGCCGGGTTGATCGACCAGCCGCTCACCGGCAGGTATTCCCGTGCAGGAATGGGCGGGCCTCCGTCCACCGGCATCCCGATGCTGTTGAATATGCGGCCCAGCATGCCGGGCCCGACGCCGAAGGTCAGGGGCTCGTTGCGAACCCGCACCCGCGTATCGCCCAGGCCGAGGCCAGAGGTCGATTCGAGCACCTCGATGACCATTCGCTCGTCGTCGACCAGCGCCACGCGACCGACGCGCGCGACGCCGTCCGGACCAATGACCTCGACCGCGGAATTGAGCCCGACGCGAATGGTCCTCTCCAGGAACAGCAGGGGTCCCTCCAGCCTGCGGGCTGCGCCGCTGACGCTGAGCTCAGTGAACGCCATCGCTGGCCTCCCCGAGCCCGTGGAACGCCGTGTCGATCTCGTTCCACAGGGTCTCGATCGCCTCGATCGCGGTCCTCGCCGAATTCCTCGCCCATGCGCGCCAGCGTGACCAGCACGGGCAGCGCGGCGATCCGCCCCGGCTCGATGCCGGCCTCGACCGCCTGCTGGGCCCGGTCGATGCAGTGGATGACCACGCGCAGCATCGCCGCCTGCCGCTCGGGTGAGCAGTACCGGTCCACCTCTGAGAACGACGACTGCCTCAGCAGCGCCTCGTTGACCAGTTCGGCGCAGGTGAGCGTGACCTGCTGTGCCGCCGGCAGCGCATCCTTGCCGACGATCCGCGCCATGCGCTCGAGCCTGGCCTGCTGCTCGAGCAGCGTCAGCAGCCGCTCGCGGTGCTTCGCCCACTCACTGTTCCCGTGGGCCTGCCACCAGGGCGCCACGCGTTGCGCGTCCTCGCTGTAGGAGGTGAGCGGGTGGATGGCCGGATAGAAGCGAGCGTGGGCGCGCTCCGGGTCCAGCGCCCAGAAGCAGCGCACGAAGCGCTTGGTGTGCAGCGTGACCGGCTCGGAGAAATCGCCCGCCGGCGGGCTGACCGCACCGATCACGGTGACCGAGCCCTCCTCGCCGCCGAGGGTCTTCACCCGCGCCGCGCGCTCGTAGAAGCCGGCGAGCCGGGCGCTCAGGTAGGCGGGGTAGCCGGCCTCGCCCGGCAGTTCGCCCAGGCGGCCGGAGACCTCGCGCAGTGCCTCCGCCCAGCGACTGGTGGAGTCGGCCATCAGCGCAACATGCTGTCCCTGGTCGCGGAAGTATTCCGCGACCGTGATGGCCGTGTAGATGCTGGCCTCGCGCGCCGCAACCGGCATGTTGGAGGTGTTGGCGATGATCACCGCACGCTCCATCAAAGGCCGGCCGGTGCGCGGGTCCTCCAGGCCCGGGAATTCATCCAGCACCTCGGCCATCTCATTGCCGCGCTCGCCGCAGCCGACGTAGACGATCACGTCGGCGTCGCACCACTTGGCCAGCGCCTCCTGCAGGATCGTCTTGCCGGTGCCGAAGCCGCCGGGCAGCGCGGCCCTGCTGCCGCGCGCGACCGGGAACAGCGTGTCGATGACCCGCTGCCCGGTGATCATCGGCGCGTTAGGCGCGCGGCGCTCGCGGCAGGGCCGGGGCGTGCGCACCGGCCAGGTGTGCGTCATTGCGAGCGAGTGGCTATTCCCCGCGATGTCCTCAAGTTCACACAGGGTTTCCTCGTCGGTGTATTCACCGGCGCCGACGATGCCGAGGACCTTGCCGGCGAGACCCGGTGGTGCCTGGCATGGCTGCTCGCGCGCTCCCGCCAGCCGGCCAAAAGGCTGTCCGGCCGAAAGAACGTCGCCTTCCCCGACCAGGGGCTTGAAGTGAAAACGCTGGGCCTGCTGCGGGCCCGCGCCGGCGACGAGGCGAAAATCCTCGAGGCCGGCGAGCGGCCTGAGCAGCCCGTCGAAAATCCCGCCCAGCAATCCCGGGCCCAGCCGCACGGACAGCGGCGCGCCCGTGCCCGTCACCGGGTCCCCCGGCCGAAGGCCGGTCGTGTCCTCGTAGACCTGGGCGACGATCTCGTCGCCGCTCAACTGGATGACCTCGCCCAGCAGGCCCGCTTCGCCCACGGCCAGCGCTTCATAGGAGTGGAATACGTCGTCCGTCCTGGCGCGTATCACGGGGCCGGACGCCCAGCGGATGACGGCCTTGCTCACTGTGACCGGTCCCCGGCGCCGAGTTCGGCCAGTAGCGCGGCCTGCACGCGTGTGCCATTGGCCAGGAGGCCCGCGACCGTGCCGTCGAACCGGACACCGTCATGCACCATGGCGAGGCCGGCGCGCAGCGCCTCAATTTCCTCCATGTCCACTTCACTACCGGCCAGCGCGGCCGCGAGGCTGGCGAGCTCGGTGCGCTCCGCAGGCGGCAGGCCGGGTGCGATCTCCATCCGCCATGCGCCGCGGCGCATCGCGGAGGCGGCTCCGTCCAGCACCATCCGGCACCAGGCATTGCGTGATTCCTCGTTGGCCCAACGTTCGGCCAGCGCGCCGGGGAGCATGGCCAGTCCGTCTGCAAGCCGTTTGCCGAGCTCGGCGAATTGCTCTTCGCGGCGGCGGGTCTCGAGCTTGACCCGGACCTTGCGGCAGTGCTCCTCGACCCTGCGCCGCTTCTCCAGCACCGCTGCCTTGAGCCGAAGGCGCGCGCGGCTTTGCGCCTCGGCAACCAGCTGCGCGGCTTGCGCGGCCGCCGCATCGCGAAGCTTGCGGCAGGCCACGTCCTGATCCTGGTTCAGGCGAGCCAGCAGCGAATAGACCTGCAGGTCCACCACCTCGCTCACGAGACCTCCACGCCGAGCGCGCGCCGCATCAGCTGCTCCATGTCGGGCGGCGCCACGCGCTCGAGCAGGTCGTCTACCAGGACAGTCAGCGGATGCGCCGACGTCAGTGCCTCGTCCAGTTCCGCGGCGCCAACGCCGTGGGCGTGGCTGGCGGCAAGCAACACGAGCGAGGCTCCCTCGCGCGCGGTCCGCAGCGCCGTTGCGGCCTCTTCCGGCGGCACGACCAGGGCCGTTGCACCCGCAAGGCGAAACCCGGTCGCGGTCAATTCATCGCCGATGAAAACCACTTCTTCCATGTCATCCCACCCGGTTGAAGATCAGCACCGCGACGATCAAGCCGTAGATGGCGATTCCCTCGGCCAGGCCGACCAGGACCAGCATCCGTCCGAACAGTTCCGGCTTCTCGGCGAGCGCGCCGACGGCGGCGGTTCCTACCTGCGCGACGGCATATCCCGCCGCCAGTGCCGACAGGGCGGCGGCGGCGGCGGCGGAGGCGAACGCCCAGCGAATCAGCTCGGGGTCGGTCGACGCGGCGCCGGCCTCGGCCGCGCCGGCGGCCGGCGCAACCAGGCCCAGGATCGTCGCACCGCCGGCCAGGCAGGCGGCAAGCAGCGCAGCCACAATCACGGCCGCGGTAGAGAGTTTCATGATCGCCTCCTATTCATGCGTGGATTCCCTGCCCTGCGGCGGCGGCAGTGGCTTGAACGGCCGGCCCTCGCCACGCAGGAATCGAATGAAGAACTCGAACAACACCAGCCGCGTGGTCTGGATGCTGACCACCAGGCCCTCGAGCGCGAGGATCAGCAGGTTGCCGAACACGAGCGCTACCCAGAATCCGATCGCGCCGCCTGTGGACTGACCGACGCCGATGACGGCGGCTGACAAGCCTGCATGCGCGAGCGCAAAGGCGCCGACGCGAGCGAAGGAAACCGTGTTCACCACCAGCTGCAGTCCGGTCTCGATCAGCTCGGCCAGGGCGTGAGCCGCGCCCATCGGGCTTCTTGCGACGATGGCGGAGCCCGCCAGGAACCAGACCAGGCCCGCGAGTGCGACCAGCCTGCCCGCCGGCAGGAACGGCGCGCTGACCAGGCCGAGGTAGAGCGCGGCCATCCCGGCGCGGGCCAGCCACCAGCTGCGGGCCGCCCCGCGCCACGCGTGCTCCAGGCCGTCCATGACGAGGCCCAGCGTGATGATCGCGACGCCGATGCCGACGCTTGTCGCGAGCACCGTCAACGGCGACTCGAGCGGCCGGAGCCACAAGGCGGGCAGGATGTCCTCGCGGGCGAACAGGCTGCCAAAGGCGAAGCCGAAGGCGATTGCCGCGAGACCGCCGGGAATGAGCAGCCCGAGCGCCGGGTAACGGCGACGGAACACCAGTCCGGCCGCAAGCAGCACGGCACCCTGGCCAACGTCGCCGAACATGAACCCGAAGAGCAGCGGTGCGATCAGCGCGACCAGCGCGCTCGGATCCGCCTCCGTGGCGCCCGGCGTCCCGAGCAGGCGCACGAACAGCTCGAAGGGACGAGCCCAGCCCTTGTTGGCCAGTACGATCGGTGCGTCGAAGTTGCGCGGCGGCTCGGGGAAGTGCAGCAGTCCCGGCAGTCCGGTCCTCTCCAGTGCGGCGGTCAGTGCCTCGCCGTCCAGGTCGCTGGTCCAGCCCGTGACCCACGCGAAATTTTCCGTCGCAGGCAGCTGGGGTACGTGCGATACCAGCCAGTCGAGGAAGGCGAACTCCGCCAGGACGGCTGGCAATGCGTACTTCCCCGCCAGTGCATCGAGCTGCTCGCGCTTCTCCTGCATGGCTTGCCCGGTCTGCTCGACCCGCGCCAGCAGCTTGTGCGCCGCGGCGGTCCGGTCGGCCGGCAGGTCGCGGGGTAGATCGATCGGCCGCGCTTTGGCGGCCGCCAGGTGCGCATCGAGTCCGGACATCTCCCCGGCGGGTCCCAGCGCCAGCAGGTAACGGCCCGTCGCGGCCTGCGTGACGATGTGCAGCACGCCCGGCGGCATGGCGATGGGCGAACCGTCCTCCAGCGCATACAGCCGCGCCTCGAGGGTCGGGCCGCAGCCCGAGAGCAGGGCAAGATCTGGAAACTCGTCGGCCCCCCGCTCGAGCAGCACGGCGAGTTCGCGCACGCCGGCCTGTTCCCCGTCGAGCGCCTGCAATGCCTCGATGACGGGGTCGGCCTCGACGGCCCAGGCCTCAAGCCGCTCGAGATCTGCCTGCATGCTGTCGACCGATCGCTCGGCGGCGGCGGCGGCATCGACCCGAACCGAGGGCCAGTAGGCACGGTAACGCCGGGCCAGTTGGCGGTAGCCTTCCAGAACCCGGGCGTAGTCGGGCAACGCAGCGGTGGCGTCGACGCTGCTGTAGGCCTCGAGCTGCACGGCGGCCGTGTCGGCGAGGCAGCTGAGCACGCGGCCGAGGTTCTCACGGTCGGTGAGCAGTTCGAACCAGCGGGCTGCGGAGGGTCGTAGTTTCATGCGGCCCTCGCCAGCCCGAACCAGCACGCGCCGACGAGGGCGGCGCGCAGTCGCGCGTGATCGAGTGCCAGCAGCACCAGCAGCGACAAGCCGGCAACCGGCGTGCCTGCGAACCGGCGAAAAACACGCTTGGTGGTCGCTTCCGCCATGTCGACGGCCGCGTCGAACGGCGCAGCGTCCAGCTCCGCCGACCCCGGCAGGAAGTATCCAAGCGTCGCGTCGAGCTGATCCAGGCCGCGCAGCAGACGCGGGTTTGCGGGAGGCCATTGGTCCCGCCACTGCGCATGCCACGCCACGGCGAGGTTTAGCCCTGAGCCGAAGGCGCCGGCGAGTGCCGCCAGCGGTCCATCGAGCAGCCGGTCGGCACGCGCTTCGATCGATTCGCCCGCAAGCTCGTCGAACAGCGCGGCGTCTTGCATCCAGTCCGGCGCCGGCCGATCCCGGGCGAGCGACTCCAGGCCCGCGATCCAGGGCAGCCAGGCCAGCCACCGCATCGCTGGGCGCCAGGCCGGCGGGTACCAGACGGCGACTTCGGCGCAGGCGGCGGACCAGTGATCCCTCAGCCGGGCCTCGATCGCGTGTCCGTCAACCGCCGCGGAAACGGACCCCACGGCCGCGCCGAGCGCGCTCGGCCGCACGAATTCGATCAGGTGCAGCAGCTCGCGACCGGCCTCGAGTTCCCGCCAGAAAGCCTCGGTGGGGCGATTGCTGAAGCGGGCCTGCACCCGCGCCTGCGCGTAGGCGATCTGGCTCGAGTCACGCATCGGATCCACCGGTCATGCGCGAGGCCAGCCGTCCTACGGCGGCTGCCAGCAGCTTCTCCCAGTCCGGGCTCGCTTCGGCATCATGCGCCGCCTCGACCATGCGCCTTGCGCGAACGGTCGCGAGCCGCTCGGTTCGCGCGTGAATCTCGCGGGCCACCCGTTCGGCCCGCTCCAGGACGGCGCGCGCTTCATGCCGGGCCGCCTCCAGCGACTTCTCTGACTCGGTGCGGCAAACGTTCACCTCCGCGAGCGCTGATCGCTCGGCGGCAAGAACGCGGTTCATGGCCTCGGCGACCCTACCCGGGCCGTCGGGACCCTTCGCCCGCCTGTCGTCGTCGTGGTTCACGGCTTCCTGCCATCCGGGTGACGAAACCGACCCCGGTACCGGTATGGTCTGCGTAGAAAAAACTCTGGAAAACCGGGGATTTACCTACGAATTCGCCGCTTCCGGATGGGTGTCTTTTCGTCCCGTTCTCCCGGGGACGGGCGGCCTCGTGACACCCCGAGCCTGCTGAGGGCTCCTGTGGGTCCCTCAGGACGCCCGCAGCGCAACGATCCCGAGCGGCCGGCGCCCCGGTGCACCCAGGCGCCCTGGCGGCCGGTCCGGGGGTTCTGGCGGCGCCCCGAGGCCGCTCACTTGATTCCCGCTCATGCGGGGCGATGGCAGCCAACCAACTGCCGGTCGAAGCGGGGCCATGGGATGATGGCGACGATGGCCCCAGGAGCGCAGCGCTTGCGGTTCGACGCTGATTTCTACCGTCGCTACTACCGCGATCCCTCGACGCGCGTGACGACACGTGCCGAGCAGCGGCGCCTGGGAGACTTCGTTTGCGCCTACACGGCGTACCTCGGCTTCAAGGTCACCCGTGTCCTCGATGCCGGCTGCGGCCTCGGCCACATGCGCGAGTCGGTGCGGCGTTTCTTCCCGCGAGCCGCCTATGTCGGGCTGGAGGTCAGCGAGTACCTGTCCCGGCGGCATGGCTGGATATGCCAGGGCCTGGAGGAATACCGCCCCAAAACCCCCTTCGATCTGGTGATCTGCCATGACGTCCTCCAATACCTCGACGACCGGACGGCGGCCAGGGCGCTCGCGAATCTCGGCAGGATCAGCCGGGGAGCGGCGTACCTGAGCGCGCTGACCCTGGAGGACTGGCGCTCGACGGCGGACCAGTCGAGGACCGACAGCGGCGTGCACCTCCGGTCGTCGAGCTGGTATCGGCAGCGCCTGAACAGGAGTTTCCGGCCGGTAGGCGCCGGGGTACTGGTCAGGCGGGGCTTTACCCCGGTGCTCTGGGAGCTCGAGCGTTGCTGGCCGGCGGCGGGAACCCGGCGCCGCGGGCGCGACTGAAGGCCGGTCGGGGAAACCGGCTGGGCCAGGTCGCTGCGTCCGCACCATGTCCCCGGGGGCGTCGACCCAGGTCCCAGGCCGCGGCAGGCGTCAGGCCCTGGCCCGTTGAAATGCTGCAAATTTTGTGACCACCGCCTATAAGTCCATGATTTTGGTAGAATCTGACGAAAGGTTTTGCTGCACTTTGTGTGCGGAAAGGGCACAACAGGCGTCATGCGGCTTCGATGAGCAGGCAATGCTGCACCGCTGGCGCAGCCGATGCGCAGCACGGGCGAGAGCCGGCCCTTGACGGAACGGCCCCGCACTGGCAAAACCTGACAGGTTTTTTCGCGATGGCGGAGGTTTTCATGCCTCCGCCGTTCGCGTACAGGTCGATTTACAGTGGGAGCGATTCCGAAATGAAACTTTCCAATGGATTCCACGGCGGGCTGCTGGCTGCGGCGTCGATGGCGCTGGTGCTGGCGGGCTGCGGTGGCAGTGCCAACGACGATCTGCCCCTGATTCGGGGCACGATCACCGTCAAGACCGTCTCGATGGGCGGCGCGTGCGAGACGGTGCCGGTCCGCATCACCCCGGTCGCGCTGAGCGGGGCGGCGAACAAGTATGCCAACGACAAGATGATCGTCACCGAGATCGGGACGACTGGGCCAACCGATGAAAACGGCGCGCCGATGTGCAACGGCACCGGCGAGACGCTGCCGTTGGCCCCGGGCAAGTGGGAATTCAGCGCCCCGCTGAGGTCGGACACCTACAAGTGCGTCGTGGATATCCAGGCGGCCGGCGACCTGACGATCGATTTCGTGGATGGCTACGAGGGTTGTGAGGGGGCGAGCGTCGCGCAGGAAGAGGCGACCGACGCGAGCATGGGCCCGCCGGGACCCGACGACGTGCCCGCGATGGGCGTGGCGCCTGTCGAGGCCACGGCGGCTGACACGCCTGCCGACAAATAGCTTCGCGCGGCGAACCCGCCGAGAAGTGGGGCCGGCACGGTTGATCGTGCCGGCTCCCTGTCTTTATGGCTGACGAGATTCCCGCGTGGCTGCCGCGAGCCTTCGGGCTGCTCGGCCGGGTTGCGCCCGGCCTGGCGGCTCGCGCCGCCGCGGAGTTGCTGACGCGGCCGGGCGGGCGCAATCCGCCACAGCCCTGGGAACTCGAACCGCCCCTGGTTGCGCCGCGTGCGGTGACCCTGAATGGTGGGCTGCGGGCGCTCGCCTGGGGTGAAACCGGGCCGATCGTGCTCGCGCAGCACGGCTGGCGGGGCAGGCCGACCCAATTCGGGCGCATCGCTGCGGCACTGGTGGCGCGTCGCTGCAGGCTCGTGGCGCTCGACGCGCCGGGCCACGGAAGTTCGCCTGGCAAACGCGCGACGCCGCGCCTGCTGGCGGATTCACTGCTTGTTGCGGCGGCGGGCTTTCCGGAGATCCACGCCGTCCTCGGGCACTCGCTGGGCGGTGCCGCTGCTGCGATCTCGCTCGAGCTCGGTCTGGACACGCGCCGGCTGGTGATGATCGGCAGCCCTTCGCGACCGAGCCGGTTCATCGCCGACTATGCAGAGCGGATGGGCCTGCAGCAGCCGGCGCGGCAAGCGCTTGACCGCTGGTTCGACGCGCATGCCGGCCGACCGGCTGCGGAGCTCGACCCAATAGGCCTTCGTCTTGGCGAGGAGGTTGAGGCGCTGGTGGTCCATGACCGACAGGACGACGTGATTGCCGTGGAAGAGGCCCAGCTCCTGGAGCCCGTGTGGCCGCGGGCCAGGTTCCTCTACACGTCGGGACTCGGCCACCGCGACCTGCTGGCCGATTCCGTGGTGGTCGAGTCCGTCGCTGCATTCCTCGCAGGTGGCGAATCCGCTGCGGGCCGACCTGCCTGAGCACGTCCGCAACCGAGGCAGCGTGACGACGAATGCGGGCGAGGGCTCGAGCAATGCTGCGGACAGCGCGGATGGACCGCTGGCGCGGCCGCCGTGCAGCATGAGGGGAGCCGATCAGGGGAGTCATGATGATGCGAACCTTGACGGGCGGAGTCGCGATCCTGCTGCTGCTCGTGGCGGCGCACGCGGACTCCGCCGACACGGAGAGCTGGATCGTCGCCAGTCGCGATACGGCCGGGCAGCTGGGAGGCCGGCTGGCCGGAGAGCTCGCGAGTGCACTGCAGTCGTCGCCCGTCGAGGCCATCGGGGTGTGTCGTGAGCGCGCGCCGGTCATCGCGGCGGAATTGGCGCGGGAAACGGGGGCGCAGGTCGGCCGCACGGCGCTGAAGCTGCGAAACCCGGCGAATGCCCCGCTTGACTGGCAGCGGTCCGTGCTCGAATCCTTTGTGACGCAGCTCGCCGCGGGTGCGAGTCCTGCTTCCCTGGAGTTCACCCAGACCGTCGAGTCGGCCGGCGGGCTCGAACGCCGCTGGATGAAACCCATCATGACCGCTCCGCTATGCCTCGGGTGCCACGGTCGGGCGCTGGCGCCCGGCGTTGCGGAGGCGCTTGCCGAGAAGTATCCGCGGGACGAGGCGACCGGCTTCGAGGCCGGACAGCTGCGCGGCGCGTTCTACGTGGTCTGGCGCGAGCCGGCCGGGGGATGAGCGAGCGGGTGATCGCATGGCCCGCTCGTCGCGGCCGTGTCTCCGGAAATCCAGTGGCCGATAGCGTGGCCGATGCCATACTCGGTGCCAGTATTCTGGCCCGGTGATCGATGGCTTTTTCGAGGAACCTGACGCGTACGCTGCCGGCGCTGGTGTCCGGAATCATCATCGTCGCTGCAGGCGTCGTGTTGTACCGCGCCTTCCGCGGCATCGACATTGCTGACGTCGCAGAGAGATTTGCCGCAATCCCGGCGACTGGCCTGTGGCTGGCCGCGGCATTCACGTCGCTTGCGTTGCTGTCGCTGGCGGTCTACGAGGTCGCGATGCTGCGCTACATCAGGTCCGGTCTGCCGGATCGTTGGCCGTTCCTGACGGCGCTGGCGGCCTATCCCATCGGTCACGCGGTCGGCTTCGGCGCGCTGTCGGGGGGCGCTATCCGCTACCGTTCCTACGCCGCGGCCGGGCTGTCGACCTTCGACGTCGGCAAGGTCGTCCTGCTCTCGGCGATGCCCTATGCCGCCGGCCTCGGCCTGCTTTGCGGAATCTCGCTGATTGCCGACTCGACGGAGGCCGCCCGCCTGCTGCCGATCGATGCCGGCACGGCAGGGCTGATTGGCGGGGCCCTGATCGTCGCGCATCTTGCCTATGTCGCCGTCGTGATGAAGCGCCGCGGTCCGATACGCCTGCGCTGGTTTGACCTGGAATTGCCGACGCCACGCATGACCGCCGTGCAGTACGGGCTCGGCGTGGTGGACGCCGTTTCGGCGATCGCAGTGCTCTATGTGCTGTTGCCCGACGGCACCTCCATCGGCTTTGTTCCCTTCGCGGCGGTCTACGTGCTGGCGGTGCTGGCCGGACTGCTGTCCAGCGTGCCGGCGGGGCTGGGGGTCTTCGAGTCCATGTTGCTGCTGATGCTGCGGGAGGTTCCGGCGGATGCGCTGCTGGGCGCGGTGCTTGCCTATCGCCTGGTCTACGAGCTGGTGCCGTTCGTCATCGGCGTTTCGCTGTTCATCGGCTGGGAAGCCTGGTCGCGCCGGCACTTTCTTCGCCGCGTCCGGGGGTGAGCGCGGGGCGGCTTCAGCCCCTAGCCGGCACCCGGAGGGGCCAGAGGTGCAATCGTGATGCTGATCCGCCCGAAGGGCGAAGGTGTCACCAGGGCCTGGCCCTTGCGCTCCATCCAGCCCATCGACGGTGCGGTCAGCAGATCGCCGTCGCGATGCTCGGCAGGCTCCGCGCCCAGTAACGCCGCCGGGGTGAACACCACCAGGTAGCGCTCCGGGCTGACGCTCGGGTCGAACGGAGCGCTGACTGCCAGGCCGCTTGCGCCTGCTGGCGTTGCCAGTGCCTGTTCGAGCCGGAGGTTTTCCAGGTTCGAAACGCGGGTGACGATGAACCATTCGTCCATCATCGCCAGCACCGGATAGAAGACGCTGCCCTCCGGCGAATCGGGGCCGTCGAAAAAGCTCTTCACGTGCACGCGAAAAGCCGTATTGCCAACGGGCAGGCGGAACGCGGCAAAACGGCTGAGCCCGCTCTGGAACTCGAACGCCGGGCTCGCCCGGCCGATCACGACGTCAACCGTCCCCGCTTCGGGCAGCTGGGCATAGGCGAACGCGGCCGGGTCCTCGCAGCAGGGCACGCTGTCGGCATACGCGGCCATTCGCGAATCCGCCCCGGCAGGGTACGACGCCGACGTCGACGCGCAGCCGGCAAGACAACAGGCGATCAGCAGGAGCGGTCGGGTGAGTGTCCACATGGTGGGCGCGCAATGACTCCGGGGAAGTCCCGTACACGAACCGGAAGGCTACCATGTCCCCGAGCGTGTTTTGAGGGGGCGGCCGGGGGGATGCGCGGGATGCCGCTGCAGTCCGGGCTGCGCGGCCGTAGAATCCAGACCTCGCGAGGCCGTCCCTGCAGGTAGCAATGACTCCACGAAGATTTGCCGTCATCGGCGCCGGTGTCGCCGGCCTTGCCTGCGCGCGACGCCTCGCCGATGCGGGACTGGCCGTGACGGTTTTCGACAAGGGGCGCGCGGTGGGCGGCAGGATGGCCACGCGCCGCGAGGAACTGGCGGCCTGGGACCACGGCGCGCAGTACTTCACCGTGCGCGATCCTGGATTCGAGCGCCTGGTTGAACAGGCGCGCATGGCCGGGCAGGTGGAGAGGTGGTGTCCGCGCTGGCCCGGCGGCGAGCAGGAAGAGCGCGACCTGTGGGTCGGCGTGCCAGGAATCTCGGCGCTCCCGCGCTGGATGGCCCGGGAGCTTGATGTCGTGCCCGGGGCGCGCATCCTGAAGCTGTCGCGCCAGTCATCGACGTGGACCTTGACCGACGATCGCGGAACCGACTTCGACGGTTTTGACTTTATCGTGATAGCGACGCCGGCACCGCAGGCAGCGGCCCTGGCAGGCGGTCACTCGCCTCTGGCCGAAGCGGCGGCTGCCGTAAGGATGGACCCCTGCTGGGCAGTCATGGCCGCCTTCGAGCGGCGCGTCGACGTGCCCGTCGATGCCTGCTGGTCGCCCGATCCGGTGCTGCCATGGTTCGCGCGCAACAACTCGAAGCCGCGGCGAGGCGGCCTCGACGCCTGGGTGCTGCACGCGGACTCCGCGTGGTCGCGCGAGCACCTCGAGGACGATGCGTCCCGGATCCGGTCGGCGCTGCTTGGGCGGCTGGCCGAAAGGCTGTCGCTGGTGCTGCCGCCGGTCGCGGCGCTCGAAGCGCATCGCTGGCGTTACGCGCGCGTGGGCGCGCCGCTAGGCGAGGCCTGCCTGCTTGATCGCAGCGCCGGAATCGGTCTCTGCGGGGACTGGTGTCTCGACGCGCGCGTGGAGGCGGCCTTCATGTCCGGTGATCGCCTCGGGGCCGAACTGGCCGGTGCCTGAGCCGGCGATGGACAGCGCGCAGGAAGTGCCGGGGGTCGCTGCCCAGTCGCGACCGGGGATGGCGACGCACTCCTCGCCCGCGGAATTGACTCGTGGAACCCATTCTTCAGGCGGTTTCGATGCGTAATGAAAGAAAAGCAAAGCTGACGCCGCCGATCGCTGCAGCGAGGCCGCGGGCCGTCGTCTCGCCCCATGGAACGCGGACGGACGACTACTACTGGCTTCGCGACGATACCCGGACCGACCAGGATGTCATCGCTTACCTCGAGGCCGAGAACGCCTACACGGCCGCGATGCTCGCGCACGTGAAGCCGCTGGAGGACCGCATCTACGGGGAAATCGTCGCGCGCATCAAGCAGGACGACTCCAGCGTTCCTTACCGCAAGCGCGGCTTCTGGTACTACACGCGCTACGAGGAAGGTGGCGAGTACCCGGTCTACGCGCGCCGCAAGGAGAGCCTCGAGGCAGACGAGAAAGTCATGCTGGACGGAAACGCGCTGGCGGCGGGATCCGAGTTCTTCGAGATCGGCAGCATCGCGGTGGCGCCCGGAAACCGCCTGATCGCCTACACGGAGGACCGCGTCGGACGACGCCAGTACAGGCTGCGGTTCAAGGACCTCGAAACGGCAGAGCTGCTGCCGGACGTCGTCGAGCACGTCGACCCGGGCGTGGTCTGGGCCGCCGACGGCCGTACGGTGCTGTACGTCGAGAAGCATCCCGAGACCCTGCTGCCGTATCGCGTTCGCAGGCACGTGCTCGGGACGCCGCCGGCGGATGACCCGCTCATCTACGAGCTTGAGGACCTGAGCCTGTACCTGACGGTCGACCACACCAAGGACGAGAAGTACCTGCTGATCTTCGGCGGCGGCCACGACGCGACGGAAGTGCGCTACGCGAGCGCGGACGACCCGGCGCTCGGTTTCAAGCTGATGCTCGCCAAGGAGGATGGGCACGAGTACTTCCCGGATCACTTTGCGGGGCGCTGGATCATCCGCAGCAACTGGCGGGCGCCCAACTTCCGCATCGTCGACGTGCCGGTGGGCAGCGAGGCCGACCGCGGGGCCTGGAACGAGCTGATGGCGCACCGCGACGACGCTGCGGTCGAGGACTTCAGCGTTTTCAATCGTTTCATGGCGATCAACGAGCGCTCCGGCGGGTTGCTCAAGGTCCGCATCCGGCCCTGGTCGGGTGGCGAGGATTCCTTCATCGGTTCAGACGAACCGGCGTTCGTGGCGGAACTGGGCGCGAACCTCGAGCTGGACACGGGCCTGGTCCGCTACACGTACACGTCGCTGACGACGCCCCGTTCCACCTACGACTACGACGTGGACACCGGGCGCAAGCAGTTGCTGAAGCGGGAGCCGGTCCTCGGCCCTTTCGAACCGTCGAACTATGCGACGGAGTATCGATGGGCGACGGCGCGCGACGGCGCGCAGGTGCCGGTGTCGATCGTCTATCGCAAGGGTTTCGAGCCCAACGGCAGCGCACCGCTGTTGCAGTACGGCTACGGCGCCTACGGGCTGTCGATGGATCCCGAGTTCTCTTCCGCCCGGCTGTCCCTGCTCGACCGCGGCTTCGTCTACGCCATCGCCCACGTTCGCGGCGGCCAGGAGATGGGGAGGCGCTGGTACGACGAGGGCAAGCTGCTCAACAAGTACAACAGCTTCAACGACTTCGTCGACGTCACGCGCTTCCTGGTACGCGAAGGCTACGCTGACCCGGCGCGCGTCTTCGCCTCTGGCGGCAGCGCGGGCGGGCTGTTGATGGCTGCCGTCGCCAATGCGGCGCCGGGCGACTACCGCGGCATTGTCACGCACGTGCCGTTCGTGGACGTCGTCACCACCATGCTGGACGAGGACCTGCCGCTGACGACGCTGGAGTATGTGGAGTGGGGGGACCCCAGGCTGGAGCGTGACTATCACCACATGCTGTCGTATTCGCCCTACGACAAGGTCTCGCCACAGGACTATCCGGCGATGCTGGTGATCACGGGCCTGTGGGACAGCCAGGTTCAGTATTTCGAGCCCGCAAAATGGGTGGCGAAGCTCCGGCGCGTCAAGACCGACGACAATCCGCTGCTGTTCCGGACCAACATGGAGGCCGGCCACGGCGGCAAGTCGGGCAGGTTCCAGCGCTATCGCGAAATTGCCGAGGAGTACGCGTTCCTGCTCGACCAGGCCGGCGCCGCCGAGGGAGCGTGATGCGAAGCGAGACCCTTGCTGCGCTGCTCGCTCGCCTCATCAAGCTGCGGCCCTACGAGATTCCGGCCCTCGGCGCCGCCTTCGCCTACAACTTTCTCCTGTTCACCGCCTACTACATCCTGCGGCCCCTGCGGGACAGCATGGGCATCGCGGGCGGCGTCCGTTCGCTGGACAACCTGTTCTGGTTCACCTTCCTGACGATGCTCGCGGCGATGCCGCTGTTCGGCTGGCTCTGCGGCCGCTACCGCCGCGCAGTGTTCCTGCCGTGGACCTATGGCTTCTTCATCCTGAACCTGCTCGCCTTCTGGGTCGTGTTTCGCGTCGAGCTGGACAACGTCTGGACCGCGCGGGTGTTCTTCGTCTGGGTCAGCGTCTTCAACCTGTTCGTCGTTTCCGTGTTCTGGAGCTTCATGGCGGACCTGTTCGATCGCGAGCAGGCCAAGCGACTATTCGCCTTCATCGCCGGCGGGGCGAGCACCGGCGCCATCACCGGATCCGGGACGACCGCGTTCCTGGCGACCGCGGTGGGCGACGTCAATCTGCTGCTGGTGTCGGCGGCTCTGCTCGGCACCACGCTGCTTCCCATGCGTTACCTGATGCGCTGGAGCACCGGCCGTTCGCGGTCCAGCGCGATGAGCGAGAGCCGCCCGATCGGCGGCAATCCGTTTGCCGGCGCGCTCCTGGTCGGTCGCTCGGGCTACCTGGCCGGGATCGGCGTCTTCGTGTTCCTGCTGGTGACGGTGTCGACTTTCCTCTACCTGCAGCAGGCCGAGCTGCTGGCCAGCTTCTACCCCGACGGCAGCGAGCGAACGGCGTTCCTCGGCCGCATCGACCTCGTGGTCAATCTGCTGGCCGTCGTGCTGCAGCTGCTGGCGGTGGGGCGCCTGACCGCGCGTTTCGGAGTGGCGGTCATGCTGCCATCCATCCCCCTGATGATGGTCGCGGGCTTCGTGCTGCTGGCCATCCAGCCGGCGCTCGTCACGCTGGTGGCCGTGCTGGTCGCGCGCCGGGCGGGGGAGTACGCCGTGACGCGACCCTGCCGCGAGATGCTGTTCACGACGGTGGACCGCGAGACCAAGTACAAGGCGAAGAACTTCATCGACACAGTCGTCTACCGTGGCGGCGACGCGATTTCCGCCTCGGCCCACGAGGCGGTGATCCGGGCCTTTCGCGCTCGGCCTGTCAGGAATCGCCTGGCTGGGCGCCGCCGTGGCCACCGCCTGGGTCCTGGTGTCCGTGGCGCTCGGGCGTCACCATGAGGCAATGCGCCCGCCGGCGGATTCGCCGGGAAGCTGAGATTCGCCTCAGCGGTTCGCGAGTTTGAACCTGACCCGAAGCCCCACCCGCTGCTCGATCGGCTTGCCCGCCACGATCCCGGGCTCGTAACGCCAGGCCCGGACGGCGTCGAGCACCGAGTCCTCGAACACGCCGGCAGGGCTTGATCCGGTGATGACGGCGTCGCGGGTCGAACCGTCGGTCGCGACCGTAAACTGCACGGCGACCCAGCCCTCCACACCGCGCGCCGCGGCGGCTGCGGGATACACGGCGGCGCGATGTTCCAGCTTGGTCAGCGCGCTTTCCGGCAGGATTTCCTGCACCGCTGGCCCCCCGGAGCGGGCCTCGGCCAGCACGGCCCGGGTTTCTGCGATGTCGGCCTCCCGGCCTCCCGAGCTCTCCGCGGCAGCGAGCAGCTTGCCGGCTTCCGCAGGCCGCCCGTCGGCTGACAGGCGCCTCGCCTCCTCGAGCAATCGCGCCGCAAGCAGGGCCTGGGTCTCCGCGAGGCCGTCATAGCCCGGGTCTGCTGCCCGCAACAGATCGGTGTAGTGGCGGGCCGAGTCGCCGGCGGGCTCGAGCAGGCGGCCCTGGGCGATGCGCTGGTTGGCGAGCGCCAGCAAGCGCGAACGGTCCTCATGGACGCTGGCAAGGCGGGCCGCGGCGATCTCGGCCCGCAGGCGCGCCACGGCCTTGCCATCGACACCCAGCGACTCTGCACGGTCCAGCCAGCCGGTCGCCGTCGCCATATCGTCCTGGTGCATGGCTTCGCTCGCGGCAAGCAACATGCGACCGGACAAGGCGTTCAGCGCCTGCTGGACGCCGGCATCCTCGGGCCTGGCTTCGCGTGCATCGAGGATGTAGGCCTCCGCGCTGTCGATACCGCCGACCAGCTTGCCCTCCTTCATCCGCTGGTCGGCGTGTGTCAGCAGCCTGGCGATACGCTCGTCCTGCGCGCGCTCGGCGGCGTCGCCCCCCGCTGCCACCGCGACGGCGGCGGTATTGACGCGATTGCGTTCCCGCACCAGTTGCGCGGAGAAGAACTCCAGGCGCGGGTTTGTCGGATCGGCGCCGCGCGCGGCGTCGAGGGCGGCTGCCGCTGCCGGCAGATCCTCGGCAAGCAGCGCCTGTTCGACGCGAGCCAGCAACTCGTCGGCGACCTTGGCGAGTCCTTCGCGCGCTTCGACATTGCCGGGATACGCCCGCAGCACGCTGCGATAGAGATCGAGGGCATTCTGCCCTTCCGGTTCGACCAGGCGGCCCTGGCCCAGCGCAATCGCCGCCGCGCCGAGAGCGCGGGCAAGCCTGGAGTCGGCGTCGTTCGTGGCCGGCCGCGGCGCCTGACTTTCAGCCGGCACGGGGCTGGAGAAATCGGGCAGCGAGATGTGCTCCCAGGGCTTCTGCTGGATGAGGAAGACCAAGCCCCAGGCGATGAGCGCCACGACGGAAATCGAGGCCAGGATCCGCAGCACGCGGCGTGCTGTCGCCGGATTGACCCGGATCCGCGGCAGGTTGATCGAGCGGACGGCGCTGAGCGCGCGCGAGGGCGCTGAAGGCGACGTGCTCTCAGCGGCGGGTTCCCGGGAGGGTTGTTCGCCGCTGCGCCGCGCGGCGGCGTCGATGAAATTCCTGACCCGGTCGGCCGAGACAGGCTTGTGCAGGAAGCGGAACACGGCGCCTGTGGAAATCCGTTCGCCGAGCTCGATCTCGTCGTCCCGCCGGCCGGTGACGACGATCGGAAAGTCCGGAAACTGCTCGTGGAGCTTATCGACCAGCGTCGGGGTCTCGTTGCCCATCAGCGCAGCGTCGATGAACAGGATCCCGGAATGCGCCGCGACCAGCAGGTCGGCGGCATGCAACGCGTCGTCGGCGCGCCATACCCGCTGTCTTCCCTCCAGCGAGTGCTTCATCAGTTCCAGTAGCGTCACGTCCTCGGCCAGGACGATGACGTTGGTCGTGGCAGCGGCCTCCACGGCCTGGTTCGATACGGGTTGGAAATCCGCCGGCCGTTCTGCGCCTGAATTCATCGGGTTCGGGGCCAAGGGTCGCTCCGCAAGTCATTCCGGGGTTAGCGCAATTGTTGTCCGCAGGATGGATTCAGGCGGTTTGCAGCCCCACGCGCGATTGTTTGACAAATTCTGCCGTGGCGGACGGGACACAGGTCTCGTTTTGGGGCCAAGCCGTGTGAACGGCATCAAAAATTTATTGTTTTTCCGGGCCTTATGCCGGGTGAGACTGGGTCTCGATTGCAGCTGCAGCCCTGTGTTGCCGATTCGCCGCATGGGCCGCGGCAGGGCCCCGGGCGGGGCAATATGTGAAGCTCGACAAGCGCGCAAAGGCGGGCGTATGTTGCCTGCGCGCGGAGCCGAGGGCTCTGTTGCAGTGAATGCCCAGGCGGCCCGGGTCCGGGTCGCGGCAGGATCGCAGGGGAAATGCATGGTCGCCCAGAGCAAGGTTGTGCGAGACATCGTCTTCCTTTCGAGCCTTCCGCCGGAGAATCATCTCCAGCTCGAGTCGCTGTTGTTCTTCAACCGGCAGCAGGACAAGGTGCGTCCAGGGATCGTCGATGCCATCGCGCGCTATGGCGCGCCGGAGATCGTGCCTGGGGCGAACGGCCTGAAGGTGCGCGTCGCCGGCCCGGTGGAGGTCCAGTGCCTGTTCGCGGTGGAACGTCGCGACGGCCAGAACAGGCCGGTGGGGTTGATCCTCTACACGCGCGACAGCTTCGAGCGGATAACGGTCATGCACCTCGTCGTCGCAGAGGAATATGCCGCGGGAGGCCCGCGGGCGGACCAGCACCTGCTGTTGCGTCTCGTCCAGGCGGTCAGGCGGGTTGCGCGCCGCACCTCCGGTATCCGCCACGTCGAGCTGCTCTATTCCCAGAGCCGCCTTCGCGCCGAGGCCGCTTGCGCCTGATCCTTCAGCCGTCGACGTAAGCCTCGGCCTCGATTTCGACCCGCATTTCCGGCGAGACCAGGCGGCTCACCTCGACCATCGTTGCCGCGGGCCTCACGGTGCCGAAGAATTCCGCATGCGCGGCGGCGATCGCCGGCCAGTCGTCGATATCGGTGACATACATCCGGGTGCGAACCACCTGTGTAACGCTGGCACCGGCGGCCTCCAGCGCCCGACGAATGTTCTCGAGGGCCTGGCGCGCCTGGGTACCGGGCTCGCCCGCGCCGACCAGGGATCCCGAGTCATCCGTTGCGGTGGTTCCCGAGACCCACACGTGCGGCCCGACCCTGACCGCGCGCGAGTAGCCGACCAGCGGCTCCCAGGGCGAATTTCCCGCGATATTCCTGCGCGCCATTGCCCCATCCCCTCGCGCCAGACGTGCCAGAGAGCGCTAGGATACGGCGTGGGATCGGAATCAAGAAGCCATGCTCGAACGCCCCGATGGGCACCGCTGCGGATCGCCGGGCGCGTGTGACCACGCGCCACCGGCAGCGCGCAACCGGGGCACTGACGCTCGTCGTGGCGCTCGCGGCGATCGCGGGAACCTTCGGTTCGCTCGGATACCTGGCCTGGTGGCTCGAGCTGTTCGCGCATTTCCGGCCGCAATACGCGCTCTGCCTGGCGATCGGCGGGGCGTGCCTGCTGGCGCTGCGGCGCCCGGGCATCGGTCTCGCGGCGCTGGTGCTTGCGGTCGTCAACGCCGTGCCCCTCATGCACTACTACTACGCGCCGCCGGGTGGCCCGTCCGGTGGCGACGGCCCCGGGATCAAGGCGCTGCTGGCCAACGTCTACTTCCGCAACGGCGACCACGACCCGCTGCTGGAGTACGTCCGCAGGGCGCAGCCCGACGTCGCGGTGTTCCTCGAGGTTACGCCGGAATGGAGCGAGGCCCTGCGCACACTGGCGGACCGGCTCCCCTACCAGGCGTATGCGGGCGAGGTATTTGTCGCCAGCCGCAAGCCGCTGCTCGGCTTGCACACGGTGCCGCTGTCAGCGACCGGCGCCATGGCCGTGGTTTTCTTCGTCGATGCCGGCGCCGGGCCGGTGGCGATCATCGGGGCCCACACCAACTGGCCCCTGGGCGCGGAGATCGCAGCGAGCCGCAACCGCGAGTTGTCGATGCTGGCGGACACGGCGCGGGCAACACCGGGCCCGGTATTGCTGCTCGGCGACCTCAACATCACGGCCTTCTCGCCGGTCTTCCCCGCTTTGCTGGCGCAGGCCGGCCTGGCCGATTGCGCGGCGGGTCGCGGCTATCACCCGACCTGGCCGGCGTGGTTTCCGCCGCTTTACATGCAGATCGACCACTGCCTGGCCGGTGCGGGTCTCGCCGTGACGGAATTCACCACCGGCCCGTACATCGGCTCGGACCACTATCCGCTGGAGGTGACGCTCCGCCTGCGCGCCGCCGCAACCGCGAGGCCGGGGCTCACTGCTTCGCGGGCGCCCCCGACATTCCGCCGGTGAGGACCAGTCGCATGGCGGTCTCGATGGGGATGTCGAGCGGCTCGACACGATCGCGCGGCAGCAACAAGGTATAGCCGCCGATCTGGTAGCTCATCGGGAAGTAGACCGCGATGGTTCCCTCGGTTGCGGGTCCCAGGCCCAGCTCGCCGCCGTCGTCCCGGGTAACGAAGCCGATGGCCACGGCGTCGCCGAAGCGCCCGAGCACCACCCGCCGCAACTCGCTGCGTTCGCCCCCGGCCGGCAGCAGCCTCACGAAGTCGCGAGCGGCCCCATAAACGCTCTTGACGATGGGAATGCGGTCCATGAGGCGTTCCCAGGCCGCCAGCAGCCGGCGGACGATGAAGGCGTTCACCAGGACGCCGGCCGCGATCAGCAGGACGAGCGCCGTGACGATGCCCATGCCGGGTCGATAGTGCTGCTCCGGCACCACGAGCACGATAGCGCGGTGCAGCACGGCCTCGATCGAGGTGCCGAGCCACCACAGCAACCAGAATGTCAGTGCGATCGGCAGCACGACGACCAGGCCGCGCACCAGCGCGTTCCAAAGTTTCCTCAGCATGGATTGTCTCCGGCGTTTGCATGGCCGCGCCGTACACGGCGTGGCTCCCGCTGGCATCATAAGCGAGCCGGATAGTTCAGTGCGGGGAGAGGACCATGGGAAGAGTGACGGGCCTCGGCGGCGTCTTCGTCAAGACGGACGATCCGGTCGGGCTGCGCGAGTGGTATCGGACGCGGCTCGGCATCGACGTGGAGGACTTCGGCGCCAGTTTCGAATGGCGCGAGGCGATGAATCCAGACGTGACGGGCTACAGCGTATGGGGCGTCTTCCCGCAGGCGACCCATTACTTCGACCCGAGTTCACGGCCGTTCATGATCAACTTCCGGGTCGACGACCTTGACGGCGTCCTGAATACCCTGCGGTCGGCGGGCGAGAGCGTGGCGGACGGCGTGCACGAAGATGAATACGGCCGTTTCGGCTGGGCAATGGATCCGGATGGCACACGGATCGAGTTATGGCAGCCGCCAGGGTCCAACGCGGCGGCGCCGGAGGGCTTCGCCGCCACGATCGGCCGTTTCCTCGAGGCGGTGGATGCCGGCGACGAAGCCGCGCTGACCGGCTGCTTCGATCCCGAGGCATCGATGTACTTCCCGTTCCGGGAGCCATCCGGGTTGGTCGAGGGTCGTGAGGCGATCATCGCGCGGTTTCGCGGCCTGTTCGCCGCCTGGCGACGGCGTGGAAAGACGTCCCCGTTTGTCGGTTTCGTGCCAAAAGAAATGTCGGTTCGCGCCACGGGACCCAGCCACGCGCTGGCGACCTTCATCGTCGGCATCGAGGGGTCGCGTGGGCGACGCACCGCCCTGGGCCGGCAGACGCTGGAGGGCTGGCGGATCCTGCACCTGCATGCCTCCAACCTGGGCGCCAGCCCGAAGGGCTGAGCGCCCCGCCACGGCCCGGTGAAGTACGGCTTGCGCCTGCGGATTGCCGCAGGTTCAAGGGCTTGCGTCCGGATTCGGAGTAGGATGAAGGCTCGATCAGGAGAGGCCCCGCGGGGCTGATGCGATCACCGTCGCGGGTGGCCTCACACACGGAGGTTGAACCCATGACAGTCGCGAAAGTCACAGAGATTACGGCCACGTCGACCAAGAGCTTCCAGGACGCCTTGGCGGGTGGAATCGAGCGGGCGAACAAGACGCTGAAGAACATCAGCGGCGCGTGGCTCGCGGACCAGGAAGTGGTCGTCGAAGACGGCAAGATCACCCTTTACAAGGTACGGATGCGGGTCACCTTCGTCCTGGTGTGATCCGCCGGGAAGAGGACAGCACATGATCAAGGCTCTCGTGACCGCGTTTGCGGTGCTCCTTTCGGTGGTCGCTTTCGCGGGCGAAGCGCCCGGGATCGGCGGCGACGCGCTGCTTGCGCGCATGGCCGGCGGCGACGAGGCGCTCGTCGTGCTCGACGTGCGCACGCCGAAGGAGTTCGCCGAGGGCCATGTTCCCGGGGCGATCAACATCTCGCACGACGAGCTCGAGGCTCGTCTCCCGGAGCTGGAGGCGGACCGCGACCGCGACGTGGTGGTCTACTGCCGCAGCGGCAAGCGGGCCGGGCTCGCGCTGGATATGCTCGAGAAAGCCGGCTTCAAGCGCCTGTATCACCTCGAGGGCGACTACCTCGGCTGGGCTGAGGCCAGTCGTCCGGTCGAGCCCGCTGCGGCGCACTGAGCGCCTCGACGAAGGCTGGAATCCCCCGGCGGTCGCGCCGGGGGCGTCGCACTAGTCCGCATGATCCACCACCGGCGCCGGCCGGTTGAAGAGGCTTCCCGCCCACTCGGGCGGAGTCGGTCAAAGGTGCGCGCGAATACGCGCGGCGTGCTCGGCGAGCAGCTTCGGATCCGCCATTTCGCCGGCCGCCATCCGGAAATCCTTGCCTGCGTACCTCGGGACCACGTGGAAGTGCAGGTGAAAAACGCTCTGTCCGGCGGGCGCCCCATTCAATTGCGCGATCATGATGCCTGGCGGGTCGAAGGCCAGCTTGACCGCGGTTGCAACTCTCCGGGTGGTGCGGATCGTTGCGGCCAGCGCCTCCTCGGGGAGGTCGAGGATGCTCTCGCCCGGCGCCCTCGGTATCACGAGGGTGTGGCCCTCCGTCTGCGGCATGATGTCCATGAACGCCAGCGTGTCGTCGTCTTCGTAGACCTTGTGGCAGGGAATCTCGCCGCGCAGGATCCGCGCGAAGACGTTGTTCGGGTCGTAGGCCATGAGCGGACTCCAGTCGCCGGAATGACTGAATCGAGGATAGCAGCCCGGAACGGGTTCAGCGTCCGAGCGAGCCGAGGTCCAGCGTCACGCTGCGGACGCAGTGATCCGGCCAGCGCGGGCCGGGTGCGCCGCGCGGGTAAGTCCACATCCGATAGGAGCCGGGAACCAATGCCCGGGCGGCGGTGGCGCTGAGCAGGATGTGGTCAATGGCCGGACGAACGGGATCCTGCTGACGGCAGGCGTCTTTGGGGGCGGCGACGTCCGGGTCCACCAGGTCGGCTTCCGCCGGGTCGCCATCGTCCAGCTCGGGCCACATGGCGATGGTCCTCCCGGCCGGGTCGCGTCCCGGGGCGACCTCCTGGTCGAAGCGCCGGTTGAAGTCGCCCAGCACCACGAATGGCTTGCCCTCCCGGGCGCGGGCATCGATCCATGCCTCGAGCACGGGCACCTGGCGCTGGAGCGTGCGGCAGGCGGGCGAGTCGCTGGTCAGCGGGTCGCGATTGCAACTCGACTTGAGGTGCACGGCCAGCAGCCGGATCTCGCGCGGCGTGCCCGGGTAAAGGGTCATGTCGGCGCCCCAGCGAACGTCGTTCTCCGGCAGGCCGAGCTCGCGGTAATCGGGATTGCACCGATAGGGGATGCCTGGCCGGATGGCGAAGCCGACGTTCTGCACGTGCTTGCGGCCCGTGAAGCAGAAAGCCATGCGCGGCAGCACCCGGGCCGCCGCAGCGGGTCCATCCGTTTCCTGCAGCGCAAAAACATCGACGGGAATCTCGGCCGCGAACTGGCTGAGCCGCTCGAGATCAGCATCGCTCCAGCGCCTGTTCGGGATCAGGTCGCAGGGAATGCTGCGTTCGTCGCCCCCGGCGCGCGCGCCCCGCGCCAGGCACGGCCCGGCGAGCTGGTCGAAGGTTTCGGGCTGCATCAGCCATTCGGCGTTCCAGGTGGCCAGCGTAAGATGTGCGTCCTCGCGAGAGACCTCTGCGCAGGCGGCCGTGAGCGTGCCGGCGGCAAGTCCGACCAGGAGAAAGGCGGCGACGGGGCGGCGGTTCATGCGCGGTCTCGCTGCGAACTGGGACGGCCGAGTTTAATGCCTGCCAGCCGGGCGTGTATCCGCGAGTTCCATCCCCCGCCGAATTTGCGGCACACTGGTGCGGGTTTGGACTGAAGACAACAGGCCGTGTCAGGTCGTTGAGGGGGAGAGATGGTCCCAGGTTGGGGGCTCCTGCTCGTGTCGCTCGCCTATGTCGGCGGGCTGTTCGCGGTTGCCTGGTTTGGCGACCGCAACACGACCTATCCCTCGAAGGCGGCGCTACGACCCATCGTCTACAGCCTTGCGCTCGCGGTGTACTGCTCGAGCTGGACCTTCTACGGCGCGGTCGGCAGCGCCGCCCGCGACGGCGCGTCCTACCTGCCGATCTACATCGGACCGATCCTGCTGTTCGTTTTCGGCATGCCGTTGTTCGAGCGCCTGGTGCGCATCGCCAAGCGCCACAACGTGACGTCCATCGCGGACCTGATCGCGTCGCGCTTCGGCAAGTCCTCGAGGATCGCCGCCGCGATCACGCTGGTCGCCCTGACCGCCGCCGTGCCCTATGTCGCGCTGCAGCTGAAGGCGGTCGCGATGAGCATCGAGGTGCTGACCGGCTCACCCGCGGGCGGGCTTGGCGGTGCGTGGTTCAACGACAGCGCGTTCTACGTGGCGGTCATGCTCGCCCTGTTTGCAATCCTCTTCGGCACGCGCGGCGTCGACGCGGCCGAGCATCATCCGGGCCTGATGCTGGCGATAGCCGTCGAGTCCCTGGTGAAGCTGCTGGCCTTCATCGCGATCGGCGTGTTCGCGCTGATGTCGCTCGGCGGACCCATGGAGTACGTGGCCGCGGCGAGGTCGCTGCCGGTCCAGAACGAGCTGTTCACGGGCTTCGTCACCCAGATGCTGCTCGCCTTCACGGCGATCTTCTGCCTTCCCCGTCAGTTCCAGGTCGGGGTCGTCGAGTGCACGGATCCGCGCGACCTGTCCAAGGCGCGCTGGATGTTCCCCGGCTACCTGGTGTTGATCAGCGCCCTGGTCGTGCCGATCGCCGCGCTCGGCCTCGCCACCGCAGGGCCCGGGGTGGCGAGCGACAGCTTCGTGCTCTGGCTGCCGCTGCAGGCTGGCCACGAGTCGCTCGCACTGGTCGCCTACGTCGGCGGCTTCTCCGCCGCAACCGGCATGGTCATCGTCGCCTGCGTCGCGCTTGCGACCATGGTCAGTAACGATCTCCTGCTGCCGCTGGTCTGGCGCTACCGGGCGGAAGCTGCGACCGGCCGCCGGGCCACCACTCGCCTGGTGCTCTGGGTTCGACGGGCGGCCATCGTCGGCGTGCTGCTGCTGGCCTACATCTACTACCGCGCAGTGCCGTCGGCGCCCAGCCTCGCGTCGATCGGGCTGCTGTCCTTCGCGGCGGTCGCGCAGTTCGCGCCGACACTGGTGGCGGCGCTGTACTGGCAGCGGGCGAGCCGGGCGGGAATCCTGGCGGGACTCATCGTCGGCTACTTCCTGTGGATGTACACCCTGCTGCTGCCGAGCCTGCTGGCGATTGACGGGGTCGTCCCGGCCTGGATCGAGCATGGACCTTTCGGCTGGTCGTTCCTGGCGCCGCAGGCGCTGTTTGGCTGGACCGCGCCCGACGTGTTGTCCCATGGGGTCTTCTGGTCGCTGATAGGCAACGTGCTGGCGCTGGTCGGCCTTTTCGCTGCGATACCGGCCGAGCCTGGGCGCACAGCTGCAGGCGGCCGCGTTCCTGGCCCCCGCGGACGCCAGCCGGGGATCGCGGGACGCGCCGTTGCCGGGCAGCACCACGGTCGGCGACCTCATGACGCTCGCCGAGCACATCGTCGGCCCGCGCGCGTCGGCGCAGCTGCTGGCGCAGTACGCGCGGGACACCGGCAAGGAGCTGGCAGTCGAAAACCGCGCCGACCTTGGCCTGGTGCAGGCCGTCGAGCGCGAGCTCGCCGGCGCGATCGGTTCCGCCTCCGCGCGGATGATGCTCACCAGCACGCTCAGGGGCGCAGGCCTCAAGCTCGACCAGGTCGTCGCACTGCTGGACGAAACGACCGAGAAGCTCAGGCTCAATCGGGGGCTGCTCGAGGCCATGATGGACAACATGGCCCAGGCCATCAGCATGGTCGACCGCGACCTGCGCCTGGTCGCCTGGAACCAGCGCTACGAGACGCTGTTCGAGTACCCGCCGGGATTTCTCTACGTCGGCATGCAGATCAATGAGGCGATCCAGCTGAACGCCGAGCGCGGCCTCTGCGGCGCCGGCGATCCCGTCCGGCTGACAAGGCGGCGTATGGCGCACCTGCGCAGCGGCTCGCCGCATGTTTCGGAGCGGCGCCGGCCGGACGGGCGCGTCGTCGAGACGCGTGTCCAGCCGATGGCCGATGGCGGCATGGTGTCGACGTTCACGGACGTCACGGACTACAAGAAGGTCGAGAGCGAGCTGCGCGAGATCGCAGAAACCCTGGAGATGAGGGTGGAGGAGCGCACCGAGCAGCTCAGGCAGGCAAAGCTCGAGGCCGAGCAGGCGAACCACAGCAAGACCAAGTTCGTCGCGGCGGCCAGCCACGACCTGTTGCAGCCGATGAACGCCGCCAGGCTGTTCGTCTCGGCGTTGCGATCCCGCGACCTGAAAGATGGAGAGGCCGCCAGCCTGGCGGAACGCGTGGACACGTCATTGCGCGCGGCTGAGGAACTGGTGGACGCGCTGCTCGACATTTCCAAGCTCGACGCCGGTGCCGTGCAGCCTGAGGTCAAGGACGTCGCGGCGGCCGACCTGCTGGAGTCGCTGGCTGAGCAGTTTGCGCCACTGGCCGCGGACCGCGGCCTGGAACTGACCGTCATGCCGACGTGCCTGGCCGTTCGCACCGACCCGCGCATGCTCAAGCGTGTGCTGCAGAACTTCATTGCCAACGCCTTGCGCTACACGCGCCACGGCGGCGTGCTGGTCGGGTGCCGTCGCCGCGGGACCGATGTGGAGTTCCAGGTGTGGGACACCGGCCCGGGTGTGCCGTCGGACGCGCTGGCGCTGATCTTCGAGGAGTTCCGCCGGCTGGAGCAGCCATCGCCCTGGGGCGAGAAGGGCGTCGGACTCGGGCTGTCGATCTGCGACCGGATTGCGCGGATCCTCGATCACCGGCTGGTCGTAAGCTCCAGGCCTGGGCATGGCAGCGTGTTCGCTATCCGCACGCCGCGCAGCATCGCGCCCGCGGTGCACCGCAGCGTGCCCGACCCGAGAACCCGCGGCGTCCCGCTGCAGGGCATGACGGTCCTCTGCCTCGATGACGAACTGGACATCCTCGATGGCATGACCGCGTTGCTGGGTCGCTGGGGCGTAAAGGTACTGGCTGCCCGGACCATAGCGGAAGCCGAGGATTTCGTCAGGCACGAAAGGCCAGACGTCATCCTGGCGGATTTCCACCTGCGCGAGTCCGAGACCGGCCTCGATGCGCTTCGCAGGCTGTCGGCGATGAACGGTGGCCGCCCGGGCGCGCTGGTGACCGCAAACGCGAGCGTGGAGGTGGTTGCCGGGGCCCGCGCGGGTGGGTTCGAGATGCTTCGCAAGCCGGTCAAGCCGGCGGCGCTGCGCGCGCTGCTGGCGGCCTTTGCGCGCCGCAAGGTGGCCGGTGCAGGGTCCTCCGTCGCGGCGGCTCAGGCCGTCGACGCGTCGACCTGAGGCGTCCGGCTGCCGAGCCCGACCTGGTCGAGTGCCAGTTGCTGCGACAGCACGACCGCCTGGGTCCGGTTGGTGGCACCGAGTTTCTGCATGATGGCGGTCATGTGCGCCTTGACGGTCGCCTCGGACACGCCGAGCTCGTAGGCTATCTGCTTGTTCAGCAGGCCCGCCGACAGCATCGTCAGAACGCGAAACTGCTGCGGCGTCAGGCTCGCGAGCCGCGACGCGACATCGGCCTCGGGGCCTTCCAGCGTCGGCGACTCGGCGTCCACCGACGCGGGTATCCAGACGTCGCCGTCCAGCACGGCCCGCAGGGCCTCGACCATTTCCTCCACGGTGGAGGACTTGGGCACGAAGCCGGCGGCGCCGTGCGCGATCGAACGGCGGATCACGCCCGGGTCCTCATTGGCTGAGATGATCACGACCGGCAGCGACGGATGGTGCGCCCGCATCTGCACCAGTGCGCTGAAGCCGTTCGCGCCCGGCATGTTCAGGTCGAGCAGCAGCAGGTCCGCTTCCGGATGCCGCTCGGCCTCGTCGAGCAGCGCGGCCACCGTATCCGCCTCGACTACCGTCGCGTCGGGCACCGCCCGTCCGAGCGCGTGCCTCAGCGCCTCCCGAAACAGCGGGTGGTCGTCCGCGACGATGATTTCCAGGGGCATCAGCCGCCCTTGTTCATCCGGTGGTCCACCAGTTCCTTCACGACCGTGGGATCCGCCAGCGTCGACGTGTCGCCGAGCTGGTCCGCCTCGTTCGCCGCGATCTTGCGCAGGATACGCCGCATGATCTTGCCGGAGCGCGTCTTCGGCAGGCCGGGTGCCCACTGGATGAAGTCCGGCGAGGCGATCGGGCCGATCTCGTTGCGCACCCAGTCACGCAGTTCCTTGCGCAGCGCCTCGGTCGGCTCTTCCCCGGAAATCAGGGTGACGTAGGCGTAGATGCCCTGGCCCTTGATGGCATGCGGGCAGCCGACGACGGCGGCCTCGGACACCTTCGGGTGGGCGACCAGGGCGCTTTCGACCTCGGCCGTGCCCATGCGATGGCCGGACACGTTGATGACGTCGTCGACGCGGCCGGTGATCCAGTAGTAGCCGTCCTCGTCGCGGCGCGCGCCGTCGCCGGTGAAGTACATCCCGCGGAAGGTCGTGAAATAGGTCTGGATGAAGCGCTCGTGGTCGCCGTACACGGTGCGCATCTGCCCCGGCCAGCTGTCCAGCAGGACCAGGTTGCCTTCGGTCGCGCCCTCCAGCAGCTTGCCCTCGCCGTCGACGATGGCCGGCTGCACGCCCGGCAGCGGGCGGGTCGCCGAGCCCGGCTTGAGCGGTGTCGCGCCGGCCAGCGGCGAGATCAGGATGCCGCCGGTCTCGGTCTGCCACCAGGTGTCCACGATCGGGCAGCGCTCGTCGCCGACCACGTGGTAGTACCACTCCCAGGCCTCGGGATTGATCGGCTCGCCGACCGTGCCCAGCAGCCTGCAGGCTCTTGCGCGAGCATTTCTTCACCGGCGCGTCGCCGTCGCGCATCAGCGCGCGGATCGCCGTTGGCGCGGTGTAGAAGATCGTTACCTTGTGCTTGTCGACCGCCTCCCAGAAGCGGCTCATGCTCGGATAGTTGGGCACGCCTTCGAACATCAGCGCTGGTCGCGCCGGCCGACAGCGGCCCGTAGACGACGTAGCTGTGCCCGGTCACCCAGCCGACGTCGGCCGTGCACCAGAAGATGTCGTCCTCGTGGTAGTCGAAGACTGTCGAGAAGGTGAAGTTCGCGTACACCAGGTAGCCGCCGGTCGTGTGCAGCACGCCCTTCGGCTGGCCGGTGGAGCCTGAGGTGTAGAGGATGAACAGCGGGTCTTCCGCGTTCATGCGCTCAGGTTCGCATTCGGTGGGCTGGCCGGCGATGATGTCCTCGTACCAGACGTCGCGGCCTTCGACCCAGTTGATGGGCGTCTTGGTGTAGCGCACGACCACGACCTTCTTCACGGAGGGCAGGTCGTGCTTGGCCAGCGCCGCGTCGACGTTGGCCTTGAGCGGGATCTTCTTGCCGCCGCGCACGCCCTCGTCGGCCGTGATGATCAGGTTCGAGTCGCAGTCGCGGATGCGCCCGGCGAGCGAGTCCGGCGAAAAGCCGCCGAAGACGATGGAGTGGATGGCGCCGATGCGGGCGCAGGCGAGCATCGCTACCGCAGCCTCCGGGATCATCGGCATGTAGATGGTGACCACGTCGCCCTTGGCCACGCCCTGCGCGCGCAGCGCGTTGGCGAAGCGGCACACCCGCTCGTACAGCTCGCGGTAGGTGACGGCGTAGGAAACCGAGGGGTCGTCGCCTTCGAACAACAACGCGGTCTTGTCGCCGCGGGTCGCCAGCTGGCGGTCGAGGCAGTTGACCGACACGTTGAGCTCGCCGTCCTCGAACCAGCGAATGCGGAAATCGTCCGGGTCGTAGGAGACGTTCCGGATCTTCGTCGGGAAGCGCATCCAGTCGATGCGCTTGGCGATCCTGGCCCAGAAGGCGTCGGGGTCGCGCACCGACTCCTCGTACATCGCCTTGTATTCAACTTCCTTGACGACGGCGCCCGCCGCAAACGACTCCGGCACCGGATAGGTCTTCACCATCATGTTTCTTCCCCCGTCGGCGACGCCCGGCCTGGACGCCCAGTTGATTCCATGCGCAAGCATTTTACGCACCCGCCCCCGCATGAATTGGACGTTGGTCGTAGGCGGTTACCACCTCGGGCGGCGGGTGCGCCCCACGGCGGCTGTTGTGTGGGCACAACGCGCGTCTTAGACCATTCGCCAATGGAGGCGCGAGGCGGCGGGGGCGCATTCTCGCCCCACAGCCCACAAGGGGAGGTCTGACCATGGATTCCAGGATCAAGCGAACCGCAACGGCCATCGCCGTTGCCACTGTATTGGCGATGCCGGGCGTTGCGCTGGCCCAAACGGATGCTGAGAAGGCGCTAGAGGCCCGCGTGGCCGAACTCGAGAAGCTGGTGCAACAGATGTCGACCCAGCAGGCGGCGCCCGCGGCGACGGCTGCTCCCGCAACGACGCCGGCAGCGCCGCCGCCGGCTCCCACGGTCAGCACGGCCAACAAGGGGTCGCTGACGGTCAAGGGATTCGTGATCGCGTCCCTGTACGCGCAGGACGCCAATTTCGCGTTCGGCAACGGCCAGAGCGCGGAATTCCCGACGGGCGAATATGACACGGACAAGATTACCTACGGCGGCGACGTGCGCAACACGCGCCTGACCCTCGACTGGAAGGGGCCTGAGGTCGCGAACGGCGCCAAGTTCGGCGGTTTGGTGGAGATGGACTTCTTCGGCGGCTTCACCGGCGGCGCCTTCACCGACGAGCAGCCGAATCCGCGCCTGCGCCTCGCCTACGTCGACGTCACCAAGGGCGATACGACAATTCGTATCGGCCAGGCCTGGTCGCCGTTCTTCGGCAACGTCCCGGTCTCGCCGACCCACGTGGCGTTCCCGCTGGGCTACGGTTCCGCGGGCATGGTCGGCTGGCGCTTCCCCGGCCTGTTCGTGTACCACAACTTCTCCAAGAACACGAAGCTGACCCTCGCCGCCATGCGCGGATCGTGGAACGATGCTTCGCCGACCTTCGGTAACGGCGCTGGCGAATCGGGAACGCCCCAGTTCGAGGCGCGCCTCGATTTTACTGCCGGCCCGTTGAACCTCTACGTCGTCGGTCACTACGACCAGAAGGACTGCACCCTGGTCGGCGATACCGCTCGCGCACGAGCGCATGCGGCTACGGCTACACCAAGGACACCCTTGACGGTACGGCAGTCGAAGTCGGTGCCAAGGCAACCTTCGGTAAGTTCAGCCTGGCCGGCAACGTCTACCAGGGCACGGCGATCGGCCAGCAGTTCGGGCAGATCACCCAGTTCGCCGATATCTCCGGCTGGGGCGGCTGGCTGCAGGGCAGCGTCAAGTTCACGCCGCAGTGGTCGGCCAACCTGTTCTACGGCATGGAAAAGCCGGATAGCGACGACGTGTTCGCGTCGATCGCGCCGCCGACCGGCGCTACCGCCGTTAACCGCGCGCGGAGCGAGAACGAGATGATCGCGGCGTCGGTCATGTACTCGTCGGGCCCGTACGTCTTCGGCGTCGAGTGGCTGAACGACAAGGTGACCCTGGCGGGCAAGACCAGCGCGGGACTGGAGGCGAGCGATATCGACTATAAAGGCAACCAGGTGTCGTTCAGCGCCTGGTACAAGTTCTAGGGCGCTGTCTCGACAGCGACGATTGGGCTAAGAAGAGGTAACGGCCGCCGGTTCGCCGGCGGCAGTTACCCGAACTGAATGCCAGGCACCGCGAGGTGCCTGGCATTTTCTTTTCGGTCTTTTCGGGGACAGTTTACTGATCTCGAAATACCGGTCTCCCGGACCCAGAGACGGGCCGCAGCGGCGACGAGATCAGTAAACTGTCCCCGTCCGCAGACCTGGGATCCCCCCAAAGACAGCCGCAAGCACTTGAAATCAAACACGGGAGCGGCCTTTGGTTTCTCCTGGCCACTACCAAACCCGCTATTGCGCCGCCGCTCACCGAGGGTAGGATGGGGCTGGGGAACAAACAGGAGGTGCGACGATGTCGACCCATGCGCCCAGTGCGGCACAGCTCATGGAGGACCTGCGGGTCGTTGTGGACGATGCGGAGGCACTGCTCAAGGCCACCGCCGGCCAGGCGGGCGAAAAGGTGGAGCACGCTCGTCACCGGGCCGAGGAGTCCGTGCGCCAGGCCCGCGAACGCCTCGGCGAGATCGAAGGCGAAGTCCGCGCCCGCGCCGCAGGAGGCCGCCAGGACCACCGATCGCTATGTCCACGAAAATCCGTGGGGCGCGATCGGCATCGCGGCGGGCGTCGCCTTCATGCTCGGCCTGCTCGCCGGCCGCCGTTGACCCGGATGCAGGAGGAGCCCGAAACCCGGCCGCGGGCCGACCCGCCGGCGGGGCTGTTCGCGTCGGTGCGCAGGATGCTCGAGACGCTCCTGGCCATCACCCAGACGCGCCTGGAGCTGGTCACCACCGAGATCGAGGAGGAACTGCACCGCGTCGCGGAGATCCTGCTGTGGACGTTCGTGGTCGTCTTCTTCGCCGGCCTGACGGTGCTGATGCTGGCCTTCCTGGTCGTGGTGGCGTTCTGGGAGGACCACCGGCTGCTGGCGGCGTCGCTGACGGCGGTGGGATTCGTCGCGGTGACCGGGGTCGCCCTGCTGGTGGTCCGCGCCAAGGCCCGCGCGCGCCCGAAACTGCTCGAGGGGACGATTGAGGAGATCAAGCGCGACCGCGAGGCACTCGGGGGGCACCATTGACCTCGCGGGTCGAAGAACTGGCGTCGCGGCGCAAGCTGCTCAGGGCCCGCAGCGCCATCGAGCGGGAGACGCTCAGGCTGGACGCCGAGGTCATCGGGAACACCCTGTCGATTTTTGACCGTGCCGTGGCGATAGTCCAGCGGCTGCGCCGCAGTCCCCTGATCCTGACCGCGGCGGTGGTAGGCGTGATCGTGTTTCGCCGTCATCCGGCCACTGCCTGGGTCATGCGCGGCATCGCCGTGGCGGGCACCGCGCGCCGGGTCGGGGCGGCGCTCCGGCGCGTCGCCGCGGAACCCGTCCCGCAGGAAGGCGAGGGCCGCTAGACTCGCGCTTTTCCCAGGGAGGTCCGCCGCCCATGACGCTGCGCGCAGTCGTCGTTCCCGTCACGCCCTTCGCCCAGAACTGCTCCGTCATCTGGTGCGACGTCACCGGCCGGGGAGCCGTCATCGACCCGGGCGGCGACCTCGATCGCGTCCTGGCCGTGGTGGGCTCCAACGGCGTGAAGCTGGAGAAGATCCTGCTGACCCACGCCCACATCGACCATGCCGGCGCGGTGGCCGAACTGGCGCGTCGCTTTTCGCTGCCCATCGAGGGTCCGCATCCGGACGATCGCTTCTGGATCGAGCAGCTGCCGCAACAAGGAACGATGTTCGGCCTTGACCGGTCCGAGAGTTTCGAGCCGACGCGCTGGCTGGATCAGGGCGACGCCGTCACGGTGGGAGACGTGACCCTCGACGTGCGCCATTGCCCGGGTCACACACCGGGACACGTGGTGTTCTTCGAGCCCGAGGCGCGCCTGGCCTTCGTGGGCGACGTGCTGTTTGCCGGCTCGATCGGCCGCACCGACTTCCCTCGCGGCGACCACGCCACGCTCATCCGCTCGATCCGCGAGAACCTGTTTCCGCTTGGCGACGACGTCCGCTTCGTGCCCGGCCATGGGCCGATGTCGACGTTCGGCGAGGAGAGGAAATCGAATCCGTTCGTGGGCGATCGAGCGGTGGGCGGATAGCGGATAGCGGATAGTCAGAATAGTTGGATTGGTAAGCAGTAAGTCGTGACACGCGGGGCGGGGCCGCAATCCCCCGCTCGCTCGGAAGAACGAAACTCGCTCGCCGGGGGACGCCGGCCCCTTCCCGCGATTCCTGCCATCCGCTATCCGCTATCCGCTTTCTTACAACTCACGACTAACCACTCACAATCAAATCATCTTGTACTGCAGCGCCAGCAGGTAGGTCAGCGTCACCCACATCAGCACCACCAGCGGCAGGCCGGCGCGGACGAAGTCATTGAAGCGGTAACCGGCGGCGGCCATGACCAGCAGGTTCGTCTGGTAGCCCATCGGCGTCGCGTAGCTGAGGTTGCAGCCGAACAGCACCGCCAGCACGAAGGGTCGCGGATCGACGCCCAGCGAGGCCGCCATGGCCACGGCGACCGGCGTGCCGATGATCGCGGCGGCGTTGTTGGAAACGAAATTGGTGATGATCGACATGAACAGCATCAGCGAGGCCAAGATCACGACCGGGTGCAGGTAGCTGCCGGCTGCCGCGAGCAGCCTGCCGGTCAACTCGATCGTGCCGGTCGCGTTCAGCGCCTCCCCGAGCGCCAGGCTCGCGACCACGATCATGATCACGTTTGAGGACAGCGCGTCGGTCGCCTCCTGCCAGCGCAGGCAGCCGGTCAGCAGCATGAACGCGACACCGAGCGCCGCCGCCAGCACCATCGGCAATAACTTGGTCGCCGCGATAACGACGACGAAGCCCATGATCAGCAGCGCGACGGGAGCCATTCGCGAGTGCGGCAGCGACAGGCTGGCGTCGAGCACCATCACGCCGGCCGCCGACTTCAGCTGCTCCACCCGGTCGCTGGGTCCCTGCACCAGCAGCACGTCGCCCGGCTTCAGCAGGGTGGTCGCCGGGTCGAGCACTTCCTCGCGGCCGGGCCGGTGCACGCCGATGACGGCGAGGCGGTGCTCGTTGACGAAGCGTGCGACGCCGGTCGACGTGCCGGTGAACTCCGATTCCTGGGTGATCAGCACCTGCGAAAATTTCTGCGCGGCCGGATCGCCCGGATCGCGCGGCGCGGTCGAGCGCAGTGCGGCGCCGAGTACCGCCGCGTGTTCGCGCAGCTGCTCGGCCGTGTCGGCGACCAGCAGCCGGTCGCCCGCCTGGAAATGCTGCGTCGGCAGGCGCATCAGCTCACGACCGGCCCGCAGTATCTTGAGGACTCCGCAGGCTGCCGGCACGCTTGAGCACGACGCGCAGCTCGCGACCGTCGGCGTAGCTGCCCTTCCTGATGTCCAGCACCGCGTCGAAGACCAGCGGCGAGGCGCTCTTCATGCCCGTCTCCGTCGTGGGCAACAGGCGTGGCACGACGATCCAGAGGTAAGGGAGTGCGACGGCAGCGGCAATTGCCACGATGCCCGTGAAATCGAACAAGCCGAAGGCGGGCACGCCGAGGTCGGCGGCGATGTCGACGACCAGGAGGTTGGTCGAGGTGCCGATGGTCGTCGCCATGCCGCCGATCAGCCCGGCGAAATTCATCGGCAGCAGCGTGTGCGAGGCCTTCATCGACGTGCGGGCGGCAACCGACAGCAGTACCGGCATCAGGAGCACGATAAGCGGCGTGTTGTTCATCACGCCGCTGACACTCATGCAGAAGATCAGCATCGCAAGAAAGGCCAGTTGCGGCGCGAAGTTCCACAGCCGGGCCAGCGCGCGCGCAAAGGGCTCCAGGGCGCCGGTCGTCACCAGGCCCCGTCCCAGCACCATCAGGCAGCAGATCGTGATCAGCGCGGTGTGGCCGAAGCCGGCCAGGAAAACCTCGGGCCCGAGCTGACGGCCGTCCGCCGCATACGGGAAGACGCCGAAGACCAGCATCAGGGCCAGCACCGCCAGCAGTGCCGTCGTCTGCACGGGCAAGCGTTCGCTGGCGAACAACCAGAACGTCAGGCCGGCGATCCCGAGGACCGCGACGGCGTGCCAGTCGATCGCCAGGAAATCCATCAGCCCCGCTCGTTGCCGGCTTCGCCGGGTGCCTGGACCTCCAGCGCCATGAGCATGTCGCCGGCGAGGATGGCGGCGCCACCCGGCTCCCAGAAGCCGACCGGCTTGCCGTCACGGTAGGCGCGCAGCACCATGGCCTGACCGATGACGCCGATCGGCTTGCCGACCTCCTCCGCACGGGCGGGACGCTCGTTGAGGAGCAGCCTGCCGCCCGAGCTCAGCACGTCGAGCACGAAGTCGTTGACGTGGCGATGCCCGACCGAGTCCGCCAGCAGGTAGCCCGAGATCTGCGACGGCGAGACCGTGGTATCCGCGCCGGCCTGGCGCAGCAACGGCGCGTTCTCCTCCTCGCGTGCGCTGGCGATGACGCGCGCGGCGCGGTTCAGGTGCCGCACGGTCAGTACGGTCAGCGCATTGGTATCGTCGCGACCGGTGCAGAGAATGACGGCACTGGCGCGGTCGACGCCGGCATCGCGCAGGACGCGCTCCATGGTCGCGTCGCCCCTCAGGCCGATATGGCCCTCGATCGCCGCTTCCTGCAGCAGGTGCTCGTTCTGGTCCACCACCACGATCTGGTCGGGCGGCGTTCCCCTGTGGACCAGCTCGCTGGCGGCGGTGCGTCCGCTGTGGCCGTAGCCGCAGATGACGACGTGGTCCTTGAGCTGCTTTTGCAGTCGCGCCATACGGATGCGCTCCAATCCCTTGTGGAAGAAAAGCTCGAACGCCGTGCCGATGAAAACCAGCCAGACCAGCAACCTCGCGGGCGTGATGATGATCGCATCAATGAGCCGCGCGCGCTCGGTCACGGGCACGATGTCGCCGTAGCCGACGGTGGTCAGGCTGACGACCACGAAATAGATCAGGTCCACGAACGACAGGTTGCCGTCGATCATGTCGCGAATTCCGTCGCGGTCGAGCCAGAGCACGAAAGTCACGAAGGCGAACAGGCTGAAGACGATCGCCGCGCGCGCCGCGAGCACGCGACCCGGCCGCGCCTCGACACTGGCGAAGAGGACCTTCTCCGAAGTGTCGCGCCGCAGGCGCCGGATGCGCGTTGCGAGGGTCGTCATGGTGGCCCCCCTTGGCTGGTCCGCTCAGAACCGGATCGGCAGATAATGATCCACGAGCAGTGCGGCGAACAACAGGGCGAGGTACTGGATCGAGTACCTGAACGTGCGCATGGGCAGGTCGCCACGATCTGTGCACTTGAGCAGCCAGGCGTAGCGCAGGAAAACGGCGTCGAGCGCCAGTGCGGCCCCGAGGTAGATCAGGCCGCTCATCCCGCTCAGGTAGGGAAGCACCGTGATCACCGTCAGCAGCACGGTGTAGTGCCAGATGAACTGCTTCGTATATGCGACGCCGTGGGTCACCGGCAGCATGGGGATGCCGACACGCGCGTACTCGTCGCGCCGGGCGATCGCCAGCGCCCAGAAGTGCGGGGGCGTCCAGGCGAAGATGACCAGGAACATCAGCAGTGCGTCCGGGTGCAGCGAACCGGTCACCGCGGTCCAGCCCAGCACTGGCGGTGCGGCGCCCGCGGCGCCGCCGATGACGATGTTCTGCGGTGTGGCGCGCTTCAGCCAGACGGTGTAGAGGATCGCGTAGCCGATCAGTGAAAAGAAGGTCAGCACCGCCGTCAGGCCGTTCACCAGCAGCGCGAGGATGAGCATCGAGGCGCTGCCGAGCACGAAGGCGAATGCGAGGGCATAGGACTCCGGCAGGGCGCCCTGCGGCAAGGGCCGGTGACGTGTCCGGGCCATCTCGGCGTCGATGCGGGCGTCGAGGACCTGATTGATGGCCGCCGCGGAGGCTGCGGCCAACCCGATGCCAAGCGTTCCCCAGACGACCGCCATGAACGGTGGCAGGCCCGGGGTCGCGAGGAACATGCCCACGACGGCGGTGAACACGATCAGCGAGACGACCCTCGGCTTGGTCAGCTGGAAGTAGTCCCGGGCTCGCGTCCCGCGAAGGACCTCATTGCGGACTGAATGTTCGGTGGCGCTCAAGTTAGGATTTCCGCCCGTGGCTGGTTCGAAACGGGCCGGAATCCTAGCACAGCACGGCTTCAGGGCGTGTCCATCAGGCCGGTCACCCCGGCCACGCGTCGCTGCCAGCCCCCCAGGACTTCGACCGCGAACTCCGCAAATGCCCGGACCTTGGCGGCGTCCTGTCCGACCTGCGGATAGATGACCGATATGGGCGGTCCCCGGACGGCGGTGCCGGGCAGAAGGACGATGAGCTGGCGTGCCTCGAGAGCCGTCGCCGCCAGCAGGTCCGTGGTCTGGATGATGCCGGCACCCTGGACGGCCGCCGCCAGCAGCGCCTCGGGATCGTCCAGCGTGGCGCGGCACGGGGGTTCCAGGGACAGCTGACGGCGCCCCTCGCGGAAGATCCAGCTGTGCGGCAGCCCGGTTGCGGGTCCACGGTGGCCGATGAGCTGGTGCGACAGGAGCTCGGTGGGCGTGTGCGGCCAGCCGTGACCGTCCAGATAGCCGGGCGATGCGCAGGTGATCCACCGGCTGGCGGCCGCGCGGCGGGCGAGGAGGCCGGGGTTCGTGATGGTCCCGCTACGGATGGCGACGTCCATTCCCTCGTCCGGTGGGTCGACGATCCGGTCGCTGAGATGCACATCGAGTTCGAGCGATGGGTAGCGGGCGAGGAAGCCGGGCAGCGCCGGGACCAGGAGTTGCCTGCCGAGAGACGCGACGAGGTGCACCTTGAGGCGCCCAGCAGGCAGTTCCCGGGAGGGATCCAACTCGTCTTCGGCAGCCTGCAGCTCCCGAAACACCGGCCGACAGCGCTCCAGCAAGCGGCTGCCGTCACGTGTCAGGGCGACCTTGCGCGTGGTCCGGTGCAGCAGCCTGGTTCCGAATCGCTTTTCGAGCGCCGCGATCTGTGTGCTGACCGCCGCCCGGGAGAGGCCCAGGGCGTCCGCCGCGGCGGAAAACGAGCCGAGCTCGGCGACGCGGGCGAAGGCTCTCATGGCGGCGAGCTGGTCCATGAAGCTTATTATTCAATAAACTTGAACAATAGGCGAAGACAATAGACATAAACGAAACAAATTGATCAAACGATAGGGCTAACGGGCCGACGAGAGGCCATCAATCGGGCTGGATGGGCTCGAGATCGCCGGCTTCGCGCCTCAGACCCTGGAGCGGATCAGCCGGGAGGCGCTCTGGGGAGTCAGGTACCTGAGCAGGGTCACCATGGCGAGCACCGTGACGGCCGCCCCAGCGTTGTGGGCGGTGCCCAGCCAGAGCGGCCACCCCTGCCAGATCAGGTTCATGCCGATCAGCATCTGCAGGGTCAGCGCTACCAGTACCCCGAAACCGGCGGCCCGCAACGGAAATGTCTGGGCCCGACGCCGGGCCGCGAGCCCGAGGGTGATCAGCAGCACAATCACGACGTACGCGCCGAGTCGGTGTGTGTAGTGGATCGCCACGCGTGCCGGCGCGTCCAGAACGCCCCCTTCATAGTCGATGCCGAGGCCCCGCCAGAGCTGGAAGGCGTTCTTGAAGTCCATCTGCGGCCACCAGGATTCCTGGCACTTAGGGAATTCCGTGCAGGCCGCGGCGGCATAGTTGGTGCTGGTCCACCCGCCGAGCGAGATCTGGAGAACGACGAAGACCATCGTCACGATCGCGAGGCGCCGCACCTTGCGCTCGGCGGCCTTGATCTCGCGGTGCTCGGGTTCGAGCGACAGCCACCACAGCAGGGAAACCGTGGTCAATCCGCCGAGCAGGTGCAGCGTGACGATCAGGGGCTTGAGCAGCAGGGTTACGGTCCACATGCCGAGCAGTCCCTGCAGCAGGACCGTCGCCAGCAGGATCCACGGCAGCACCCGCGGCTGCGCCGGATCTCGGCGGTTCCACACGGAGAAGGCCACCAGGCCGATGATCAGCAGGCCGAGCGTGCTCGCGATATAGCGATGCACCATCTCATTGAGCGCTTTCTGGTATTCGAAGGGCCTGTCGGGATTCGCGGCATTGATCGCTGCCGCATCGCCGGCCGCCTGCGCCGCTGACACGTGACCGTAGCAGCCCGGCCAGTCCGGACAGCCCAGGCCAGCGTCGGTGAGGCGAACCCACGCGCCGACCACGACGACGATCAGGCCGAGCACGGCGGCGATTCTTGCGATCCGGCGAAACCAGGTGATTTTTCTGCTTCGGGCCATGTTCTTGCTCGCGTCTGTTGCGCTGCGGTGCGTTCAGCCGATATGTGAGAGTTTCAGCAGCCGTTCGAGATCCGTCAGGATGGACTTCGGCGGCGCATCCCCGGGGTAGCTCATCATGAGGTTGCCGAGCGGATCGACGACATAGAGTTTTCCCGAAGTGACAGCGGTGCCCGGGTCGGGAAAGGCTTCGAGGAGGCGGGCGCCCGCGTCGCTGTCCAGGCCGGCCGCAATCAGGCCCGGATGCTCGAGCGCAAGATAGTCGGTCGCCGCCAGGACGCCGCGGTAGAGGAAGACCTGGCCCACGCGGTCCATGTCCTTGTCGAGTGCGAGCCGGACTTGCCGCATCTTGACCAGCGCGGTCTGGCAATCCGCGACGCAGTCGCCGCCCCCAACGTAGACGAGGTGCCATTCGCCGCGCAGGAACTCCGGGCCTGCCTGGGTCCCGTTTGCCAGCGTTAGTGCGACTTCCGGCAAAGGCCTCGCTGGCTCAATCAAGTCTCCATGCTGCGTCGTGCCTGCCGGCCGCCAGCTCGTTCCGTAGTAAAGGTAGAACGACAAGGCCAGAGGCACGAAGAACAGCGCGGCCAGCCCGATCAGGCCGAGCCGTGCCCGCCGCCGCGTGTGTTCGGTTGGGTTCAAGGCGCGGACTCCCTGGCCTTGAAGCTGAGCACGACCCAGGTCACGAGCACCGTCGCCGCCAGGCCGAACCATTGCACCGCATAGGCGACATGGCGATCCGGCGCCATGCCGGGCGGCCGCCAGTCACGCAGGTAGCCATCCGGCTGGTCGGCATCGAGCAGCACCACTTGCGGGTAGGCCTGCGCGGACAGGGCCTCCGCCACCTCGGGCATCCGGGGGAAGCTGACGATTCGCGGCCAACCGGTCGCCGGCGGGGCCGCGAGCGACACCGCGGCCTGCGGCAGGTTGTCGGCGCGTCCCGTGACGGTCCGTTGCCTCTCATCCACGCGCAGGTCGGGCAGGTCGCTGCGAGAGCCGGCCAGGGGCACGAAGCCCCGGTCCACCAGCACCACGCGCGAGTCGTACTGCACCAGCGGCGTCAGGACATGAAAGCCGGGCACGCCGTCGCGGGTCATGTTGTCGAGCAGGAACTGCCGCGACGAATCGTAGTGGCCGCTGGCCGTCACCCGCTGGTAACGCTCAATCGGGCGGTAATTCTCGGGCAGCATCACGGCCGCGCCCGATCCCGCGGCGAAGCCGGCGAACAAGGCGCGCTTTTCCTCGGCGCGATGCAACTGCCATCGGCCGAGCGACACGAACAACGCCACGCCGAGAGCGGCGAGCAGCGTCCAGTGCAGTGCGGGCGCGAAGCGCCGATGGGCCAGGTTGGAGAGCACGCTATACTCCCGCACCTGCGGCGGCGCCTGGCGACCGCCGGTCCTCGCGGAGTCCGCTCGTGCAACCGTTCAAGCTGTTGGTCGTCGTCATCCTGGTCGCCATCCTCGCCAGCCTGGGCTCGGCGTTGTTCCACCTGGTCCACGACCGCAAGGGTGAAACCAAGAGCATGGTGCGTGCGCTTACGGTTCGCATCAGCCTGTCAGTCGCATTGTTTGTCCTTCTGTTCATCGCCTGGGCGGCGGGCTGGATCGAGCCGCACGGCCTGCGGCCCTGATCTCCCCGATCCGGCGCCCCGGCTAGGCAGCGCCCGCCTCCACCGGCAGCGCATAGATGGCAGGCAGGTTGCGAAACGCCCCGTCCACGTCCATGCCGAAGCCGAACACGAACAGGTTGGGTACGATAACGCCAACGTAGTCCGCCTCGATCGCCGGCGCCTCGCCACGGTCCTTGCGGGCGAAGGCGGCGATACGTATGTCCGCTGCGCCGCGCGCGAGAAGCGCCTCCTTCACCACGGCAAGCGTCCGGCCCTCGTCGAGGATGTCGTCAAGCAAGAGCACGGTGCGGCCGCGGACGTCCACATGCGGTCCGGCAATCCACTCCAGCTCGCCGCCATGCGTCAGCCGGCCGTAGCGGCGCACGTGGATGTAGTCGCAGTCGAGCGCGAAGGGCAGCCGCGTCAGGAGCTGCCCCGCGAACACCAGGCCGCCATTCATGATGGTGACGGCTATCGGGCGCAACGAGGCAAGGTCGGCGGCGATTTCACGCGCCATCGTGTCGAGCGCGCGATCGATTTCGGTCGGGGACGTCACGAGCGTCGATCCCGGCGGAATTGCTGCGGCGAGCGTCGTCGAGGCGAGGGCTTTCTGATTCATCGT
>CAVOGM010000001.1:0-184824 GCA_963695465.1 uncultured Gammaproteobacteria bacterium | reverse complement strand
ATGACGCACTTTGTTTCCGTTATCCTTCTTTATGTCGCAATGACATCAACGAACACTTTAGTATGGTATTGTTTTTCGGATTTTGAAACGGTACGACGTCTTTACTATCGATTTTGAGAATACTTTTCTGTTGCCTCATTCTGACGTGTTACGAGTCGAAGTATTCGTTGCGTTTTCCTGTGATGGAGGGCTCCCCGAAAATTGATGCCAAGAGTTCACACACACACACAAAATCGTGTTGCCTTGTTGCAGCCATCGTCACACCCCCTTCTCAGCAAACTACGACTACTACAACGTCTCTCTTTTTACAATGAAAATACACGGTTCCGCACTCTAAACTCGTTGGCATTCACTCTTGCTCTGCCTTTATTTCTCAGCCCGCCGCCTCCACCTACAGCAGCAGTCGATTGTTTTCCGAACGAATGCCTCAACGAGTCAATGCCGGTGAAGGATATCCTCGATCAAGTGCCGATGTCATTAATACAGATCTCTCTCGAAGAGCATCGGCAGAAGATTATGGTATTGGTGGAGCACTTCTCGCGGAACCTCCCGTTTCGGCGTCTCTATCACAGCTGGACGACACTTGGCATAACTCCAGGCCCGTTAAAGTACAGGGAGGATCTCTTCGTACGTGGTCGTTTGAAAGTCCTCGTATTGAATATCCAAGTGCTCATGAAGACAGAAGGACGACCCCTTAATGCCGAAGTGGAACTCTGGCAAGGACCAGGTATGTCGTTGTTGTTGTTGTTCTTTGTTGATGTCGTCGTCCTTACTTATTCAAATATTATGGCGTATTCTAACCTTTTCTCTTGTTAATGGTAGATAAGCTCTCCCGAGAGAACGGGTGTCGATGCCGAAGATGCTTCGGTTCGTCCCTTTCATGTCATTATTGCAACTCCACGAGGTTCCAATACAGTGTCGATTCGAAACACGGCACATTTGGAATTCCCACTCGATGCCTGTGTGGAAGCCGACAATGGTTCTGCTGGACTCGGTGCCTTTTTAGAAAGCAATCAAAAAATGGGACGCACCATTCAGGGTGGTGCCGTCTATACAACGCCCTTTGATGCCATGGTGGAAAGTGTCTCGATTTTCATGAGGACGGATGGACGGCCACTGAATGCACGAGTGGAACTATTGCAGGGTCCCAATAATAACAAGCAGGTACAAACAATATGAAGAATTTGCAAAAATGTATATTGTATTGTTTTTATTAAACTCACAATTTTTATTTCTTGATTATCGTAGGTTATGGAATTATATACCGAAGACGGCTTGGAACGACCCTTTTTCTCCATTGTCGAAACACCTGGAACCGGCAATGTTGTCAGAATTGTCAATACTGCTACTGTCGAATTTCCTCTTTATGCTACGATTGAACCCTATTCCGTCCGTGATCCAAGCAGTTGGTAATACTTACAATGCAACAATACTTTTTGCAATTAAGATAGCTATACTGTGGGAAGATCAATGGGAAACAAGCAACCTGTGTTTTGTATATTGACTGTAGGACGCGCGTCGCGACTGAATAACCAGACTGAAACTTCTTAATACGTGTCGTGGTGACGGTGCATCTACAGTTATATAAACAATAATGATGATATATACTAGTAGCTATATTCATGTCGTGCTACGCTACCAGTCTTGTGAGTGCGTCGTTGGTCCTCGTACAATGGCCATTTTGCAGCACAGTCGTTCGTGCAAAATGTGCCTTGCAAACTCAGTCTCTTACAATGCTCCTTGTGAATCTCCTTCGTAAAAATGACAGACTGTACAATAATTTCATTCCGTCAGAATGGTCTGATATCGACAAACGTACCAGTGGGACGCCTGACATTTCCTTGCTACAATACGACGTGAAATTGGAGTCATTGCAGTACCAGATTTCATCTCGAGGCACCTCTTATTGACATGACGAGTGCTTTGAACTAGGCACCATGTACCAATTCGGTGACGTCCCTTGTCGCCGGTTTGATCTTGTAGCATGAGATTGGTGCACTCGCGATTATGCTAATCCTGAGAAAGCTCTCATCCACGCAGAGTAAAGGATATCTATCTCTGGAGAGATCCATATCTGGATGCTTGATGCGAGTAAGGAAACATTGAATGGCATGCTCGTATGCTGGCATTAAAGCGGCGACGCCCCGTGCATCCTCCTGTCTTCTTCGTTCTTCTTTCTCTCAAGCATAGCTTTTATACTTCTCTGCTTCTTTGAAGACGGCATGGTGGCCCCCGTCGAGGCACCCTTTAGTCAAAGATGCATTGCTTGCTTGATGGTGATTTACTACATACCTGATGATGATGTTGCTTCCGTCACTCAAGAGCAAGAACTCCCTCCAATGACAAAACTCGTTTCTTAGTCATGCATTGTTGGCATGTATGCACTGGCGTATGCTTCTCACTAGTCAAATTGATGTGAGCGCTCCAACGCTCACAGGTTTCATATCCTACCACTTTAGCAGCATTTTTAGCTGCTTCTGCTGTTGAAGTGACGGTAGCAAGTGTGATATTCGTGTATTTGAACCAATAAGTTGTCGTTTGTGATCTCGTGTCGGCGCATTTAGTCGTCCTTTGTTGTTCTCTTTTGTTCATTTTTAAGCTTTCCCCGTTCCTAGTTTCTTGGGATATGGCATGGTGGCTTTAAGATGGGAAAGGTGATGCTAGCTGTTGACAATGTTGACGGTGGCGGCGCGCTTGTACAAACGTGTTTGATTGAAAGGAGGAGATCCTTTTCAGGATTTCAACTCCGTGAGTCTACTCTTATTCTCTAGCTAGTTGTAGAGGAAAGGGAGACCAGTAATCATTGGATCGCCAGCATCCATCGTAATATCGTGACGAAGTAGCTCCATAAAGGCAAGCATGGCAAGGCGGCCGTTGCTAATCTCGTTCTGTTTGCGTGTGGCAAAGGTCTCCTCGTCCATACCCAAATCTTGTTGGTACTCGTTGAAACCGTACTTCTCGTAGGTGAGGAAATCAACACAACCAATGCAGAAGAACCACGTCACCCAGAACGAACCAGGGATGACCTTGAGAGCAGCCAACCCGTTAGGGACATCATCAAACTTGAGACCGGGGTAGATTTCACCAGGGAAGCGGAAGACCTCGGGGACAACGTATCCGAGCACACCTAACATGGCAACGCGACCGTTCTTGATCTCGCCATTTTGGTACCGAGCAAACGTTTCGGCATCCCAGCTATCGCTAATGCCGAGAGGATCGAAAAATCCAGTCGGGGCCACTACTCCAACCTCGTTCTCGAAAGCCGAGGCGAGGGCGGACGGAGCCTGATTCTTCACCGAAGGCGCCACGAATGCGGAAGAAGTGGCAAGAAGGGAGGAAAAGACGATGGCGAGCTTCATGTTCAACAAAGACGTGGCAAGCAAAGAATTGTGAGAATAATTTCACTCTGCTTCAAAAGAGAACGAGTGAGAATCTGAAAGATACGTTCAACTTCAATTTTGTTTAGGTTATGACAATTGAAGACGAGGACTTTTGTTCTTGAGAGCAGATCTTTTATTATTAGCAAGACCAACCGAACCAAGTAACAGGCACATAAACATAACGTATCTCACGACTCACCGACCACCGCTTGCCCTTCACGACATCCCCGTCATCACCTGATGCCGGTAAGCCGCGCGCTCCGCCAATCGCGCATACCATTCCGCCAGCGCGGGCAGCGCCGGACGTTCGATCGGCAGGTTCATCCAGCGATACGCCAGCACGCCACAGGGAATGTCGGCGACGGTGAAACGCTCGCCGCCGAGCCAGGGCGACTTCGCCAGCGCGGCATCGAGAATGGCGAAGGCGCGTGTCGCCTCTTTGAGCGAGCGCTCGATCAGACCCAGGTCTCGCTCCCCGGCAGGCACCCGGACGTGTTGCTTGAACAGCGGCGACATGCACGGCGCCAGCAGCGTGAGCTGCCAGTCCATCCACTTCTCGCCCTCTGCCCGCCCGCCCGGATCCGGCTCCCAGAGCGCGCCGGTGTCGTAGCTGGCCGCCAGGTAACGCAGGATGGTGTTCGACTCCCACAGGAAGCGACCTTCGTCCACGACGGTCGGTATGAGCCCATTCGGGTTCATCGCGAGGTACTCGGCCTCCTTGTTGCGGCCGAAGGCGCCGCCGACATCCTCGCGCAGGTAGGGAACACCCAGTTCCTCGAGGCACCACAATACCTTCTGGACATTGCTGGAGTTGGTTCGACCCAGGACGGTCAGCATGTTGGAGCCCTCGAGCGAGCGCAGGTGAAGGGCTGCACCTTAGTCGCTCAGTCGGGCCGGCTCCAGCCCCGCGATCGATCGACGGCCCGTGACCACTCATGCATCCGTCCGGCCGCCTGGTCCCGCCCGATCTGTGGCTCGAATTGGCGCTCCACCTGCCAGCCAGCCTCCAGTTCCCCGACCGAGGACCAGAAGCCCGTCGCCAGTCCCGCCAGGTAAGCCGCCCCGAGCGCGGTCGTCTCGGTGACGCGCGGACGCACGACCGGCACGCCGAGCAGGTCGGCCTGGAATTGCATCAGCAGGTCGTTGGCCGTCGCGCCGCCGTCCACGCGCAGCTCGATCAGTCTCTGTCCCGCATCCTGTTGCATGGCCTGCAGCAGCTCCGCGCTCTGGAACGCAATGGATTCCAGCGCGGCGCGCGCAACGTGGCCGCGGGTGGTGCCGCGGGACATGCCCACCATGGTCCCGCGGGCATAGGCATCCCAGTGCGGGCTGCCGAGCCCGGTGAAGGCCGGCACCAGGTACATGCCGCCGTTGTCGGGAACGGTTGCGGCCAGTGCCTCGACGTCGGCGGACTGCTCGATCAGCCCGAGGCCGTCACGCAACCACTGTACGACGGCACCCGCGACGAAGACGCTGCCTTCCAGTGCATAGCGCCGGCCGCCGCGATCCCAGGCAACCGTGGTCAGCAGCCTGTTTTTCGACATCAATGGCTGATCGCCCGTATTCATCAGCATGAAGCAGCCGGTGCCATAGGTGTTCTTGGCCATGCCCGGGTACAGGCAGTTCTGGCCGAACAGCGCGGCCTGCTGGTCGCCCGCTATGCCGCCGAGCGGCACCGCGACACCTTCAATCGAAACCTCCAGCGGGCCCGCGGTGCCCACGCCGAGCGACGACGGAAGCACCTCCGGCAGGCAGGCGCGCGGCACCCGGAAAAGCTCAAGCATGTCCTCGTCCCACTGCCCGGTTCGCAGGTCCAGCAGCAGTGTCCGACTCGCGTTGGTCACGTCCGTGACGTGCAGGCGGTGGCCGGACAGCTTCCAGATCAGCCAGCTGTCCACGGTGCCGAAGCACAGCTGACCACGCTCGGCGCGGGCCCGCGCGCCGGGAATGGAATCCAGCAGCCAGGCGATCTTGGTTGCTGAAAAATAGGGGTCCAGCAGCAGGCCCGTGCGCTCCGATACACGGGCCTCGTGGCCCGCCGACTTCAGTGCGGCACACAGGTCGGCGGTGCGCCGGTCCTGCCAGACGATCGCCGGCGCCAGCGGGTGTCCGGTGACCCGGTCCCACAGCACCACCGTCTCGCGCTGGTTGGTGATGCCCACCGCGGCCAGGTCCGCCGGCGTGGCCTCGGCCTTCGCGAGCACTTCGGTGATGGTGACCGCCTGCGACACCCAGATCTCGTCTGCGTCGTGCTCGACCCAGCCCGGCTCTGGAAAGTACTGGGCGAACTCGCGCTGGGCGCTGGCGACGATGTGGCCGCCGTGATCGAAAAGTATTGACCTGGAACTCGTGGTTCCCTGGTCGAGTGCTAGGACATAGCGTGACACTCTTGCACTCCGTACCAAAGGCTGGTGGCTGCCCCCGGGCCGGCCTCAGGCCGGATGGCCGGCAAGCCACCCATCGAGGCGCTCCGCCGCCCCGGATGCCAGGCCGAGGCCGAGCTTGCTGCGCCGCCAGAGGATGTCCTCGGCCGTCACCGCCCACTCCTCGCGCCTGAGATAGTCGATCTCCCGCTCGTGCAGGCCGGGCAGAACCTCGGCGCCGAGATCACTCGCATCCTGCGCCCCGTCGAGCAGTCGTTCCAGCCGCGTGCCGTAGGCCCGTGCCAGTCGCTGACGCAGCGCTGGAGACAACCACGGCCAGCGCCCGGCAACCCGACCCAGGAATGCCTCGAAGCTTCCGTCCGGCAGGTCGCCGCCCGGCAGCGGCACACCCGCGGTCCACGCCTGTCGCCTGCCGCCCAGCAGCGGCGTGAGGCGATCCACCACTTCCTCGGCGAGCCTTCGGTAGGTGGTCAGCTTGCCGCCGAACACCGTCAGGATGGGCGCAGCGGCAGTATCGAGCTCGAGCCTGTAGTCGCGGGTGACGCCCGGCGCATCGGGTTCGAGGTCATCGAGCAGTGGGCGCAGGCCCGAGTAGCTCCATACGACTTCCCCGGGCGTGATGTGCCTGCGGAAGTAGCGGTTGGTCATGTCGCAGAGGTAGGCGACCTCCTCTGCGTCGATGCGTGCCGGCACGTCCGGATCCTCGTCGTGGTCGACGTCCGTGGTGCCGATCAACGTGTAGTCGTGCTCATAGGGGATCGCAAAGATGATCCGGCCGTCCGGGCCCTGGAAGATGTAGGCATAGGGATGGTCGAAGAGCGCTGGCACGACGATGTGGCTGCCCTGGACCAGGCGCACGCCCTTGTCGCTGCTGACCGGGGAGCGATCGCGCAGGAAGCGTGACGCCCAGGGGCCGGTGGCGTTGACGACGGTCCGGGCCCGGAGATCGTGGCGGGCGCCATCCGCGGCCTGGAGCGTTACGCGCCATTCGCCATCCTCACGGCGGATGCCCTCGCAGCGCGTCCTGGTGAGCACGCGGGCGCCGCGCTCGCTCGCGTCCAGCGCGTTCAACACGACCAGCCGCGCGTCATCGACCCAACCGTCCGAATACTCGAATCCGCGGCGAAACCGCGGGTCGAGGGCGGCGCCGGCGGGATGAGTCCTCAGATCCACCGCGCACGAGCCGGCAAGGCGATTGCGTCGAGCGAGGTGATCGTAAAGGAGCAGCCCCAGCCGGATCAGCCAGGCGGGACGCAGGTGCGAATCGTGAGGCAGGATGAAACGCATCGGCCACATGATGTGCGGCGCTGCCGCGAGCAGCAGTTCGCGTTCCTGCAGCGACTTCCTCACCAGCCCGAACTCGTAGTACTCGAGGTAGCGCAGCCCGCCATGGATCAGCTTGGTGCTGGCCGAGGACGTATGCCCGGCCAGGTCGTGTTGCTCGCACAGCAGCACGCTCAGCCCCCGCCCCACCGCATCGCGCGCGATTCCACAACCGTTGATGCCGCCGCCGATCACCAGCAGGTCGTAGCGATCGTGAGGCGGCCGGCCCGTCGTCATCACGCGGATTCAGGCGCTTCGATAAAGCTTGGTCATCACGAACTCGCGATGTCCCAGGGCCTCGGCAGAGGTCATCCGGCCGTTCGCGGTGCGCACGATCATCTCGATCAGCGCGTCGCCCGCCTGGTCGATGGTGATCTCGCGGCGCACTATCCCCGACACGTCGAGGTCGATGTGCTCCGACATCAACCGCACCGTTCTCGGGTTCCCGCTCACCTTGACTACCGGCATGATCGGATTGCCGATCACGTTGCCCTGGCCGGTCGGGAAGATGTGCAGGACGTAGCCGGCCGCGGCCTGCAGCGTGTTGCACTCGGCGGCCGCCGACGAGGTGTCCATGAAATACAGGCCCGGACCGCGAGCGGGCGCCTCGGCGGGCTGCAGCACGTCGATGAAGCTGACGGTCTTGCCGATCTTCTCGAGGTTGCCGAGCGCCTTTTCCTCGATCGTGGTCAGCCCACCCGCGATGTTGCCCTTGGTCGGCTGGCTGTCGGAGAGGTCGGACGTCTTGTGCGCCTCGATTACCTCGTCCTGGTAGGCCTGCCAGGTCCTCATGAACTTGTCGTGCACCTCGGGTGTCGCGGCACGGGCAGCCGCCAGGTGCTCGGCGCCGGTGAGTTCGGTGGTCTCGCCGAAGCAGCCATGGATGCCCTGCGGAATCAGCTTGTCATACATGTTGCCGACGGTCGGGCAGGATGCCAGCCCGGTGGTCGTGTCGGATTCGCCGCACTTGGCGGCGATCCACAGCTCGGCCAGGTCGCACTCGACGCGCAGCTGCTCCGAAGCTCCGTGCACGAACTCCTTGGCCTTGCGCGAGGCCGCGGCAACCGTCGCGATGTCGCCGTTGTTCTCGATCCAGAATCCTGCGACCGGCTTGCCGGTTGCCGCGATGCCGTCGACGATCTTCTGTGTCCAGGCCGGCTCGATGCCGATGACGATGCAGGCCGCAACATTGGGATTGGCACCCGTGCCGATCATCGTGCGGAAATGCAGGTCCAGGTCCTCGCCGAACTGCAGCCGCCCGTAGGCGTGCGGCAAGGCGATCGTGCCGTGTATGTGCGCGGCAACCGCCTCGCAGGCCGCGTTGGAAATGTCGTCGACCGGTAATATGGCGACGTGGTTGCGGATGCCGACGCGGCCATTCTCGCGACGATAGGCCCAGATCTTCCTGCCGGTGCTCATGTCGGTCTCCGCTCCTACCAGCGCTTGGTCTTGAGGTTGTGGACGTGGACGTGCTCGCCACGGGCGGCGTCACCAACCATGCGACCGATATCCTGGCCGTACTTGATGACCGTATCGCCGGACCGCAGGTCCTCGAGCGCCACCTTGTGGCCGATCGGGATCGGCTGGCGCGCGATGATCGTGAAGTCCGAGTCGTCCTCGGTCACGACACAGAGCATCTCGGTGCCCGCCTCGACACCCTCGACGACGACCACCCCGACGTTGTCGCGACGGTCGTGAACCAGCATGTGCGGAACGCTCACGGATGCTCTCCTCCCCAGGATGCGTCGACCAGGAAGCTGCCGCCACGGGCCTGGCCACATGTGCCGCGGCAATGCGCAGCGCTGGGCTCCCGCAGGCGGCGGTGCCGGGTTCGCTACCTTAGCAGGGCGCGGACCGGACAATAGTGCCCGACACGCTGCTGCGAATGCCGATTGTGCACCGCACTTGCCGGGCGGGCGGTGAAGGTAGTGTTAAATACCCCTAGTCGGAATGGCTAATGGCGAAAGCCTACTGGCCGGCAGGTAGCTTTGGCCCAAATGACCGCCGCCATCGGGGCAGCGCGGTCGAGGAGACTGAGCCATGGCCGACTACCGTTCCATCTACCAGCGTTCGATAGACGACCCTGAGGGCTTCTGGAGCGAAGCGGCCCGTGACATCGACTGGTACTCGCCGCCGAAGAAGATCTTCGACCCTTCGCGTCGGGTCCGGTTGGACGCTGGTTCGTCGGCGGCCAGCTCAACACCTGCTACAACGCCCTGGACCGGCACATCGAGGCGGGCGCCGGCGATCGCGCGGCGCTGATCTACGACAGCCCGATCACGGGCGAGCAGCGCAGCTACAGCTACCCCGAGCTGCGCGACGAGGTCGCCGCGCCTTGCGGGCGTGCTGGCCGCCGCACGGCGTCGGCAAGGGTGACCGCGTCCTCATCTACATGCCGATGATTCCCGAGGCCGCGATCGCCATGCTCGCCTGCGCGCGCATCGGCGCGGTGCACTCGGTGGTGTTCGGCGGCTTCGCCGCCCCCGAGCTGGCCACGCGCATCAACGACGCGCAGCCCAAGATGATCCTGGCCGCCTCCTGCGGCATCGAGCCGAACCGGGTCATCGCCTACAAGCCGCTGCTCGACGAGGCCATCCGGCTGAGCAGCCACAAGCCGAACGGCTGCCTGATCAAGCAGCGCCCGCAGGCCGAGGCGCCGCTGATCGCCGGTCGCGACCACGACTGGGACGCCGCGATGGCGCAGGCGAGCCCGCGGACTGCGTGCCGGTCGGCGCGACCGATCCGCTCTACATCCTCTATACCTCCGGCACCACCGGCCAGCCCAAGGGCGTCGTGCGCGACAACGGCGGCCACGCGGTGGCGCTGTACTGGACCATGGGCAACATCTACGGCTGCGACCCGGGCGACGTCTACTGGGCGGCCTCGGACGTCGGCTGGGTGGTCGGACATTCCTACATCGTCTACGGCCCGCTGCTGCGCGGCTGCACCACGGTGCATGTACGAAGGCAAGCCGGTCGGCACCCCGGACGCCGGCGCGTTCTGGCGGGTGATCTGCGAGCACGGCGTCAAGGTGCTGTTCACGGCGCCGACCGCCTTTCGCGCCATCCGCAAGGAGGATCCCGAGGGCAAGCTGCTGCACAAGTACGACCTGTCGCGCATGACCGCGCTGTTCCTGGCGGGCGAGCGCTGCGACCCGGACACGCTCAACTGGGCGCGGACGCATGCTGGACAAGCCGGTGGTCGACCACTGGTGGCAGACCGAGACCGGCTGGGCCATCGCCGCCAACCCGCTCGGCATCGAGCAGCTGGAGATCAAGCCCGGCTCGCCGACGGTCGCCATGCCCGGCTACGACGTGCGCGTGCTGGACGAGAACGGCAAGCGAGCGCCGACCGGCGAGCTGGGCAGCATCGTGCTGAAGCTGCCGCTGCCGCCGGGCTGCCTGCCGACGCTGTGGGGCAACGACCAGCGCTTCATGAGCTCCTACATGACCGCGTTCCCGGGTCACTACCTGACCGGCGACGCGGGCATCAAGGACGAGAACGGCTACCTCTGGATCATGAGCCGCACCGACGACGTCATCAACGTGGCCGGACACCGCCTGTCCACCGGCGCAATGGAGGAAGTCCTCGCCGGTCACCCGGACGTGGCCGAGTGCGCGGTGATCGGCGTGCACGACGAGCTGAAGGGCCAGATGCCGCTGGGCCTGATCGTGCTGAAGGCGGGCGTCGAGCGTCGCGGAGAAGGAAATCGTCGCCGAACTGGTCGCGCGCGTGCGCGAGCAGATCGGTGCCGGTCGCCGCCTTCAAGCAGGCCAAGGTGGTGCAGCCGGCTGCCGAAGACCCGCTCCGGCAAGATCCTGCGCGGCACGATGGTCAAGATCGCCGACGGCGCCAAGTGGAGCATGCCGGCGACGATCGACGACCCGACCGTACTCAAGGAAATCGAGGCGTCGCTGAAGACGCTCGGCTATCCGCGGGGCTAGGCAGCCGCTCAGCGTCCGAAGAAGTACCAGACGATCGCGACCACCAGCAGCAGGTCGATGAACAGTACGGCCTTGATGAGCTTGCCGCGCGCGGCCGCGCGCCGCTGCTCGAGCTGGGCCTTCAGCATCGGGTCGCGCCCGGCGTAGCCTCGACGAGGTCCTTGGCCTCCTTCAGGCCAAGGCCCGGCACGGCTCTCGCGGACGATCCTGATCGCCTCGATCATCCGCCCCTGGTTGATGGCTACGATCGCGGCTGCGGGCAGCGCCGGTCCGTCTTCGGTGTCGTTGCTGTTCATGGGTCGCGCTGAGCGCCGACCGCAGCCGCCGCGTCGACAGCGACGGCCGGCCGGCAATGCGGGGGAGGAATCGGAGGGCTAGCTTTCCAGCTGGCGGTCCTTCCAGTTCCACCACTTCAACAGGTCTTCGCTCGGCTCGGACGTCCGCGCCGCGTAGGCCGCGCAGCGGAACGTGTACAACACGCAGGGATCCTGCTCATGGCCCGTGATCTCGCTCAATCGGGCAAACAGCTTTTCGGGATCGGACTCGGCGAGGTCCCGGACCGAGTGCACGCCGAGGTGCCTCAAGTCCGCGGCGATGCTGGGCCCGACCCCGGGCAGCGTTGTCAGTTCGTCGTGCATGGGTCGCATCCTCCGATTTAACCGTCCACGGCCCGAGGGTACTACTCCCGGGCCGCAGCGTCGGCCCCCGCGAATCGCGTATTCCATGTGGGCGAGGAGTCCGGTATCGTTGCCCGAATTCGCTGGCAGCTCGTCCTGCTGCACCGCAGCGAAAAAAGAGGTGACAGGCACGTGCCTGGCACCTTTTTTTTCAGCGCCGGCCCGGGCCGATCAGAGCAAACCGTCCCGCACCCCGGATTCCTGCGGTAGAGTTGCCGCTCGCAGGGATGGCCCTTGGCTGCCCCAACGCAACCCGGGGGGGAACATCATGAAGAGAAGGGATTTTCTGGGCTCGAGCCTCGCGCTCGCGGCCAGCTGGCCGATGCGCGGCCTGGCGGAAGGCCTCAAGGACCTGGGCGACCTGCCGGCCAGGACGCTCGCCGGCGGCGACGTGCTGCTCAAGGGTTCCTCGGTCGAGGCCTTGTCGGCGAGCCTGCGCGGCGACCTGCTGCTGCCGGGCGGCACCGCCTACGACGCTGCAAGGCGCGTCTGGAACGGCATGTTCGACAAGCGGCCGGCGCTGATCGTGCGCTGCACCGGTGCGGCCGACGTCATCGAGGCCGTGAATTTCGCGCGCGAGCACCAGTTGCTGACGGCGGTTCGCGGTGGCGGACACAGCTTCTCCGGCAAGTCCACCTGCGACGGCGGCATCTTGATCGACACCGCGCCCATGCAGGGCTGCCGGGTCGATGCCGAGGCAAAACGAGCCTACCTCGAAGCCGGGTCCCTGCTCGGCCAGCTGGACCGCGAAACCCAGGTATTCGGGCTGGCGACGACGGCGGGAACCGTCTCCCACACCGGCGCGGCAGGCCTGACCCTGGGCGGTGGCACCGGCCGCCTCGGACGGCGTTTCGGACTTGCCTGCGACAACGTCGCCTCCTTCGACATCGTCACGGCGGACGGGCGGTTCCTGCACGTGACGGAATCCGAGCATCCGGACCTGTACTGGGGCTTGCGTGGCGGCGGCGGCAACTTCGGCGTGGTGACGACCTTCGAGTACCGCCTGCACCCCGTCGACCCGGTCGTACTCGCCGGCGACATCACCTGGCCGCTGGACCAGGCGCGTGACGCGATGCGTTTCTATGTCGGGCAGGCGCTTGCGGCACCCGATGAGCTCAACATCAGTGGTGCACTGGCTACCTCACCGGACGGCACCGGCGTCTTCAACGTCGAGGTTTGCTGGTCCGGCGACCATGCGAAAGGAGAAGCAGCCATCAAGGCCCTGCGTTCCTTCGGCAAGCCGTTGAAGGACACCGTCGGGCCCATGAAGTACGTGACGCTGCAGTCGGCAGGCGACGGCGGAACTCCCTGGGGCCTCAACTACTACGCCAAGAACGGCTTCCTCTCGTCCATCGACGAGGCCGGTATCGACCTGATCCTCGACGTCGCAAGAAGCGCCAATGGCCGCTTCTTCCTGTTACTCGACCAGATGGGCGGGGCATACGGTCGCGTGGCGCAGAATGCGACGGCCTACGCGAACCGCAATGCGGTGCTGTGGCTTGGCCTGATCGGGGGCTGGAAAGACCCCGCGGAAAACGAGGAGCGCCTGGCTGCGATGCGTGCCAGCTGGAAGCAACTCGAGCCGATCACCGATGGGTTCTACAACAACCTCGCGGGTGAGGCGAGCAGTGCCTCGCTCCGCGCCAATTTTGGCGGCAACTACGAGCGTCTGGTCGCACTGAAGGCCCAGTACGACCCGATGAACCTGTTCCGGTTGAACGCCAATATCCCGACCAAGGCCTGACCGGGAGATCCGGGACAGTTTACCGATTGTTCGTTACAGGCCGCGCCGCGCCGGCGGAATCCTGGGCCGGGCGGATGCCGGTCATCCGGTAGCGCTGCCCTGAATTCGTCAGAGGTGCCAGGCACGTGCCTGGCACCTCCCGCTCGCCGGGGATGGTACATTCCGGCCCATGCTCACCCTTTACGCGCGCGACGGCTGGGGCTCGGTGCTGATCGAGGCACAGCTCGACTGGTACGGGCTCGAATACCAGCGCGAGGAAGTCGGCGACCTGCTCGGCTCGGTCGAGGCACGCGCCGCCCTTGCCCGGATCAACCCGGTGGCCCAGGTCCCCACGTTGCGGTTGCCAGGCGGCGAGGTGCTCACCGAGAGCGCCGCCATTACCCTCTATCTGGCGGACCTGACGCACCGCACGGATTTCGTTCCGGCGCCGGCCGAGCCCGCTCGCGGCGCCTTCCTGCGCTGGCTGGTGTTCCTTGCGACCAATGTCTACCCCACCTTCACCTACGCCGACGATCCGTCGCGGTTCGTTACCGTGGAGGCGGCCCGGGCTCCCTTCCGTGCGGCCGTGGACGACTATGCCCGGCGACTGTGGCGTATCGTTGAAACCGCGGCGGGGGAGCCCTGGTTCCTCGGATCGCGATTCTCGGCAATCGACATCTACATAGCGGTCATGACACGCTGGCGTCCTGGACGCGAATGGTTCAAGAATAATACCGGGCGACTGCATGCCATCGCGCATGCGCTGGACTCGGAAGCCCGGCTGACCGGTGCCTGGCACCGGAACTTCGGGCAGGACGCCTGAGTCCTGCGAGGGGGATTGAAGTGCCAACGACAATTCGGGCTGCGACGATCGCGGACGCACCGGCCATCTCGGAGCTGGTGAGCCGCGTCGCACAAGAGACGATTTTTGCCGATGGCCCGGATGAAGGGCGCCGGTACTTCCTGGCAATGAATACTCCCGCGGCCATCGCCGGAAAGATGGGCAGTAGTGCCTACCGCTACTACGTCGCCGAACTGTCCGGCCGGATTGTCGGCATCACGGCGATGCTGAACAACGCCCACCTGTATCACTTGTGCGTCGACACAAGCGTGAAACGCAGCGGCATCGGCCGCACACTCTGGGAACACGCCCGCGACATCTGCCTGCGCAGCGGCAACCCCGGGCGGTTCACGGTCGACTCGAATCCTGACGCCATACCGGTCTACGAGCGCTTCGGCTTCGTGGTGGCAGGAGAGGAGCGCGTACGCAACGGGCACGGGGTCGTGCCGATGACGCTCAATGTAGTCAGCCAGCGACGCTAGGGACGGCGAGCCTCGGCGCATTCAGCCTGGATTCGATTGTGAGCGCCGCTACGGGACGAGCTGCATGACGTGCCCGCCCTCGTCCACCTCACCGGCAAAGGAAGAACCGGGCTTCCGGTAGAAGGGACCCGGACTGCCCTCGCCAGGCACGATGTGGGCCAGCAGCACGAGTGCGCCTGCGCAACGGACTTCGCGTTGCCGCCACGAAGCCCTGCTGCGACGCAGCGACCTTGAGATTCAGGATCGTGCCCAGCGTGTCGCCGTGATCTCGCGCAGGGTGACCTCGACCGCCGTCATGACTTGCCGCGCTGGTCTATCAGGTCGAGGATCCTCGGGCGGTCGGGCTCGCCATCCATGTAATCGGCCGGCTTCAGATAGCCAACCGTGCTCTCGGCCCGGACGAAGATCTTGCCGCTGTCCGGATAGCCGCACACCTCGTGCGGATCGTGGGGTCCCATCGCGAGATATACGAGGTCCTCATCGTGGGGATTCGCGATCTGGTGGGCGATCCGGGTCCCTGCCGGGCAGGCAACGCAGTCGCCGGGCCCGATGTCGATCAGCTCCTCGCCATAGCGCAATACGCCGCGGCCGGCGAGCACGTAGAACACCTCGTCTTCCCGCAGGTGGTAATGGAACGGCACCGCGGCATGACCCGGCGGGATGCGCATGTGGCAAACGCCGAGCGACCCGCCCCGCTTGCGCATGTTCGGTGTCAGCACCTTGTAGGTCGACGCCCAGCCCGCGTGGCTTTCGGTGATCTCCGGTGCATCGTCAAGGTTACAAACCGGATTCGTGTCGTCGCTCACAGTCCACCCTCCACACAGAGTCGATTGAACGCTGTCACCCGTCGCGCAGGCGCCGCGGTTTCACGCAGCCGGCGCCGGTGCGCCGGCCGAGCCCGCCACCGATCGCTCCTCGCCATACATGCGCAGGATGAACTGCCCGGCCGGTCGCTGCCGGAAGGCCAGGACTTCCTCGCGCCAGGGCGACGGCAAGGTCTCCACGGCCGGAAAATGGGTCGCCAGCGCAGCACCGCCGTAATTGCCGGGCAGGACCGCCAGCGCCCCAAGGCTCGCGAAGGTGATGTCCGCGAAGCTCAGGTGGTCGCCGAGCAGGTAGCGGCGACCGTCGGCGAGGCGCGCGTCGACCTCGTCGAAGACTGCCTTGGTCTTTTCCAGCGCCCGCGCCGCAGAAGTCGCATTCACGCGCAGCATCCGCCTGACGGCCGCCTTCAGGAGCGGCCGCAATGGCCGCAGCAGCGCGCGTTGCCACGCAGGTACGGCCGGCTCGCCGACGCCCCAGCTCTGCAGGGTCAGGGCCGGGTCCATGAAGAGTTGCTGGTAAGCCCAGCGCCGGACCTGCTCCCCGAGCGCCCGGTCGAGGTGCTCCTCCAGCGCCACCGCCTCCTCTGTCGGCTCCAGGAAGGCCGCATTTCCCGACGGATCGCGGCCGTGCATTCCCCACAACAGTCGCAATATCTCCGCCGAGTTGCCGACGCTGGTGCGCGAGGCCGGCAATTCGAGCACCGGCACGGTCCGCCCCAGCAGCAGCACGCCGAGAATGCCGATGCTCGGCACCTCCTCGTAGTCGACCTGCGCCCGGTCCAGGCACCAGCGCACCTTCTCGACGTAGTGTGAGTAGGAAATCGTGTGCAGCCGCGGCCGCGCGGAGGATGGATTCATCGTGGCGCGCAGGCGGATGGCGATGCCCGCGACCGCCACCAGCAGCACCGCCACGAGCGCCGCACCCGCGCCCCAGCCGGCCCAGGCGACCAGCACCGGCAGCAGGTACAGCATCAATGCGTGCAGCGTCCTTGGGTCACTCAGGCGCATGGCATCCCCTTTCAGGCCGCGATCCCGGCGCAGACCGGACAGACGGCCCGGTTGCCGCCTCGACATTCCGGTGGCATTCCATCCTGCCACGGAACGCCGCCGCCGCGAAGCTGAGGCCAGATACGCCGCTGCGCGGGAAGTCCCTGACGCAGCGCCGCCTATGCGGCAGAATTCGCCCACCATGCGCCGCACGCCGCCAGTTCGAGATCCTGCCCGGTGTATTTTCATCGCCACACGGCCGGCGCCCTGCGCGCGGTATCGGCAGCAGGTCGGAACATGGCATCGGGAGATTGACTGAATGACTCACCTGATCGGACTGAGCGGCAGCCTGAGGAAGGCGTCCTACAACAGTGCGCTGCTGAACGCCGCGATCGAACTCGCGCCGGAGGGCATGTCCATCGAGGCGGGCAGCATCCGCGGCATCCCGCTTTACGACGGCGACCTGGAGGCCGCGGCGGGCATCCCGCCCACGGTGGCCCAACTGAAGGAATTGATCGCCGCTGCGGACGGCCTGCTGCTTGTCACGCCCGAGTACAACAACTCCATTCCGGGCGTGTTCAAGAACGCCATCGACTGGTTGTCCCGGCCTGCCAACGACCTCCCGCGCGTTTTTGGCGGCAAGCCCGTTGCGGTCATGGGCGCCTCCCCTGGCCGTTTCGGCACGATCATGTCGCAGGCGGCGTGGCTGCCAGTCTTGCGCGTGCTCGGCGCCAGGCCCTGGTTCGGATCCCCGCTTTACGTCTCCGCGGTACACAAAGCGCTCGACGCCGAACACCGCCTGGTCGACGAGGAAGTCCGCGAACGACTCAGGAGGTTCCTGGCCGGGTTCGCTACCTTCATCGGCTGAGGCGGGCGCTTGCGGCGATCAGCCTGGCCGCGGCAGCATGCCCAGCAATACACGGCCGTGAACGCCCCCGACCAGCGCGCCTGCCACCGCCGTCACCAGGAACAGGCCGGCGTAGAGTCGCGGCCCGCCCGATTCCCAGGGCAGCCGGTCCATGCCCGCAAAGATGACCGGCATGCCGAGCGCCCAGGCCAGCGCATTGGCCCAGATCCAGCGGCCAGCATGCGATACCTGCGCGCGCAGCACACGTAACTGGGCCGCGGCGAGTATCGGCCCCAACACGAGTCCGAGCAGGACCGCCAGACCCAACTGCATCAGCGTGGAGGGTTCCGCCGGCGGGCCGGCCGCTGCGGACGCACCGCGGTCAATCAGGGACATGATCGTGCTCGGGATCATGCCGAGCAGCCAGGCCAGGCCTGCGCCAATGGCGGTCGCGACGATCCAGGCGCGGCGCGCCAGCGTTGGCAGTCGCCGGTGCAGCGCCTGCGCCTGGAAGAATCCGACGACGACGCCCTCCAGCAGAGTGCCCAGCAAGACCGCGGCGACAGCTCCCACCAGCACGGTGGCCGTGCTGGTGTCGCCGCCGAGCGCAGGTGCGATCAGCACCCCGAGGACGAATGTCGTGCCCAGGCCGAACGCCTCGCCGAGGCAGTTGGCGCCGATCCAGCGCAGGTAGAAGCCGTGGTCACGCATGCTTCGACCTCGTTGCAACAACCGCCAGCGCCAACGCTCAGCCCAGCCGCTCGCGCAGCTCCTTGCGAAAACGCCGGCTCACCGGCACACGCAGGTCGCCGGCAAGCCGCGCTTCGCCGTCGCCCGTGTCAAACGGGATGATTTCCTGGACGCGATCGAGGTTGACGATGGCGGACCGGTGCACGCGCATGAAGCCGGCGTCGGCGAGGCGGGATTCGATGCCCGACATCGTTTCGCGCAGCGGATAGGCCCTCGTGCCGACGCGCAGGTTGACGTAGTTGCCGGAAGCCTCGATCCAGTCGATGTCGGCCACCTTGACCAGGAACTCTCGCCCCAGTTTCTTGACGAGGAAACGGTCGGTGACCGGCTGCGGCGTGGTCACGGCGTCCTCCGCCCCTTCCGCGAGGAACTGCGCTTCGCCCTGTGCCCGGCGCAGCATGAAGCGATACAGGTAGATCAGCGCGATGAAGCCTGCGTAACCGCGAAAGTCCTTCAGGTACTCGTAGAACAGCTCGCTGGGCAACTCACCGAAGCGATAGGAGGCCCCCATCGTCATGTAGGCGAGCTTGCGTAACAGCACCATGCCGCCGACGTGCATCAGGGACCACGGCACTGTGAACAGCGTATGCGCGATGACCCCCCGTCCCACCGATCCACGGACGATGGGGAAGCGACGGTCGAAAGCCAGCAGGACAGGAATCATCAGGGCAATGACCAGGAAGGACGTGCCTTCCCAGACGACCGGCTTCCAGCGCGGCACGTCGAACCCCATCTTCTCGAGGTCCAGCCAGACGACGACCGTATTGGCGACGAAGTTCACCAGGAAGAAGAGCGCCCACCATCCGGCCTCGAAGGCTCGCCGGTGCCGCAGATAGCGCTCCAGGGTCATGCGCCGCGCCTCCCCATTCGTCCCTCGGGACCGCCGTTCGTCCCAGGGCTCGCGCAAATCATACCCATAACGCCTTGATTCAGTTTCATTTCGTCCCCGTCAGCCCGCCGTTCACCCCGGTATCGGGTCAGCCGGTCACTTCGCGCTGGCCGCTGCAGGCCCCGTTCCTCAGTCTGGGAGGCAGGAACCAGGAGGAATCCGCCATGAACCCGACCCCCGCCATCCCGGCCCGCCGCCACGACATCGACGCACTGCGCGTGTGCGTTTTCGGCCTGCTGATCCTGTTCCATGTCGGCATGTTCTACACGCCCTGGGACTGGCACGTGAAGTCCGAACACATCGCCGGCTGGCTCGAGTGGCCGATGACACTCAGCCACCAGTGGCGGATGCAGCTGGTGTTCCTGGTCTCCGGCCTGGCGCTCAACTTCCTCCGGCGCCGGACCACCGACGGGCAACTGGCGCGCTCGCGCCTGTCGCGGCTCGGCATCCCGCTGCTGTTCGGCATGGCGGTCATCATTCCGCCGCAGGCCTACCTCGAGGCCCTCGGCAACGGCGCAACCGAGCCTGGCTACCTCGCCTTCCTGTGGCACTACTTCACCTTCCAGCCCTGGCCGGAAGGCGCCTTCGCGGGTTCCCATATCGGCGTCACCTGGAACCACCTCTGGTACCTGCCCTACCTGCTCGCCTACACGCTGGTCGCCATTCCGCTGATGCGCTTCTTCGACGGCCCGGGTGCCGGCCTGCGCCGCCGCTTCCAGGCGCTGCGCGGCCCCTGGATCGTCGTCCTGCCGCTGCTCCCGCTGATGGCCTCGGGCCTCCTCGTGTTCCCGCACTTCCCGTACATGAACTACTCGCTGGTCAGCGACTGGTACGCGCACTCGCAGTACTTCACCTTCTTCTTCATCGGCTACCTGATCGGGACCGACTCCGGCCTGTGGGGCGAACTCGCCCGGCTGCGCAGGCGCGTACTGGCAGTGGCGCTGGCCAGCTTTGCCATGTTCATGTTCCTGGCCGAGATCCTCCCCGACGAACCGACCGGCACCCAGGAGTTCGCAATGCTGGTGGTCACCTACCTGAACCGCTGGACCTGGATCGTCACCATCCTGGGATTCGCCCACCAGTACCTGAACCGGCCGTTTCCTTGGCTGCGCTATGCCAACGACGCCGTCTACCCCTGGTACGTGCTGCACCAGACGATCACCGTCGTGGCCGGCTACGGGCTGTCGCAGCTGGCCCTCGGCCCGGTCGCCGAACCGGTACTGGTGGTCGTCGCCACGATCGGCGGCTGCGCGCTGCTGCACGAGTTCATGATCCGCCGCAGCCGCGTGCTTCGGCCGTTGTTCGGGATGAAGCCGCTGGAGGCGCGCGAACGCCGACTCCCTGCTAGGATCGCCGGCGGAGGCATCCCATGTCCGCAAGCGATCTCCGCCGGCTCGAACGACTGAAGGCCGTCTACGAGGAAGGCGCCGCGACCGCCAAGCTCGGCGTACTGCGGCGCCTTTCCCGTTCACGCCTGCGCACCGCCGGCCAGGTGGAGCGCCTGCACGAGGCCCTGTGTTTCCTGCGCGCCTACCCCGACGACGCCAGGGTGCTGGCGCAGGTGACGCGGATGCTCGAGCGATTCGACCGGCGGCCGGACCTGATCACTCATCGCGACAGGCTGGCCGACACCGGGATCGCCGGCACTGCCATCCACTATCGGTTCTACTGGTCGACCGCGCTCTGGCTGGCCCGGCGCTGGCCGGATCAGCTTTCCCTCGAACGCGATGATGCGGAGGCTGCCGGGCGGATCGCCAAGGCGCTGCCGCTGGTGGCCGCCGCCGTGGCCTCCGAGTGGCTGGGCAGCGCAGCGCTGCCGCCGTTTGCCGCGATCGATCGCCTGCGGGGGCGGCGCAGCGATGCCGCCTGGCTCGTCGAGCGGCTGGCGCGCATGCCCGGCGACGGCTTCACCCGCGAGAGCTTCGCCGACGCGATCGATGCACCCTACGTGCTGCGAGCCCGGTCGCGACACACCATCCCGCAGCCGCGCTTTCTTCCCTTCGGCACCGCGCGCCCTCCAGGCCATCGGGCTGAGACGGACCCGCCCGGACCTGCGTGCGGCGATGAACGTACCGCCTCGCGGCCTGCGCCAGCTGTCGCGGCGCGACGGCGCGGCGCTGATCGAACTGGCCCGCGAGTCGATGATCACGCGCGCACGCGACCTGGCGGCGTTCGAGCATGGCGATCCGCGCGACGTGCGGATGGTGGACGACGGCGACGGCCTGGCGTTCGCCTTCTGTGGCGTCCGGCCGGAGCGGCGCTTCCTGCTGCCCGCCGTGTACGGCTGCCTGATGCTGAAGAACGGCGTGCCCATCGGCTACGTCCAGGTCGACGCGCTGGGGCCCTGGGCCGCGGTGTCCTTCAATACGTTCGAGACCTTCCGCGGCGGCGAGGCCGCCTATGTGTTCGGCCGGCTGCTATCGTCCATTCGCCACCTGTTTGGGGTCGAGTCGTTCAGCATCGAGCCCTACCAGCTTGGACAGGGCAATGAGGAAGGCATCGAGACCGGTGCGTGGTGGTTCTACCAGAAGCTCGGCTTCCGCCCGCAGTCGACTGCGGCCCGGCGCATCATGCGCGTGGAACTGGCACGCATGCGCATCAACCCGCGCCATCGATCCTCGGCGCGTACGCTCGGCAAGCTCGCCGAGTCGCACCTGTTCTTCGATCTCGACGCCGCGGCACATCGCGGCCTGCCGCCCCTGGGTTCGGCGTACGAACGCGCCGTTGTCTGGCTTGCGCGGCGCGGCGGCGGCGAGGACGCGCTTGCGGCGGCTGAACGCTCCGCGCTGGCTGTCACGGGACTGAAGTCGCTGGCCAATTTCAGTCGTGACGAGCGCCTCGCCTGGCGGCGCTGGGCACCGCTGATCGCGTCACTACCGGGTGTCTCGCGCTGGCGGCCAGCCCAACGGCGGGAGCTGGCCGAGATCGTGCGCGCCAAGGCCGGCCGGCAGGAACTGCCGTTCCTGGTGCGCTTCGCCGCGCATCCACGACTTTCAAAAGCGCTGTTCGGCAGCTAACGATTCGGGGGCGGTCTACCGATCTCGAACTGCGCCTATCCTGAGAGCGCCGGTGATCTACGCCTGCTGCGAAATCGGTAAACTGTCCCCGTCCGGCACCCTGGGGGGATGAATATGCTGCCTGACGTCAGGCTCGAGACGGCCCGCCTGATCCTGCGCACGCCGCGGCTGGAGGACTTCGACGCCTGGGCCGCGGCCACGGCTGATCCCCGTGGCATGAAGTTCCTGGGAGGGCCGCAGGCGCGCTCGACCTCCTGGCGCGGCTTCACGACCATGGCCGGATCATGGGCCATGCTCGGCTTCGGGATGTTCTCGCTGATCGAAAAGGCCAGCGGACGCTGGATCGGCCGCGCCGGTCCGTGGCAGCCCGAGGGCTGGCCGGGCACGGAGGTCGGCTGGTCGCTGGCCTATGAGGCGGAGGGCCACGGCTTTGCCTTCGAGGCCGCCGTGGCTTCCATGGACTACGCCTTCGACGTGCTCGGCTGGACCGAGGTCATCCACTGCATCGACGACGAGAACCAACGCTCCTGGGCGCTGGCCCTTCGACTCGGCTCCGAGCGCCTCCGTCGCGCAAAGCTGCCGCCCCCTTACGAGAACCTCGAGGTCCAGGTCTGGGGCCAGACCCGCGAAGCCTGGCGTCAGCGCCGCGCGGCGCTGGGCGGCTAGGCAAGCGCCACCGCCCACAGCGCCCAGAGCACGCCGAACCCCAGCACGCCCGCCTCGAACAGGGTCCCGAAACGCTCGATCCTCGCCTGCCACATGACCATCCTCCTCCTGCGTTGTTGCAGGGGAAGGTAACCGTGGGGCTGGCTCAGGCGGTGACCCAGGGGGTCAGTGGCCACCTTTCACGAACAGGCCCTCCGCCCGCAACGCTTCGGCGAGTTCCACCTCGATGCGCGCCGCCTCGGCGCGCGGGATGAACTGCAGGTGCAGGACCGGGCCGGTCAGCACCTCGAGCCCGCGTTTCAGCACGCTGCCGGCGGCACGAATGCCCGCCTTGTGCTGGTCGAAGCGCTGCGCCGCCCGGTACTTGCTCATGCCGACGTAGACGCCGTAGGGGTCCGGGCGACTGTCCGCATAGTCGAGCAGCACCAGGTAGATGTGGGTCCGGCCCTTGCCTGTCGCCCGGCAGCGGGCCGCGACCTCGTAGGCCTTCGGCAGCCAGTCGACGTAGCGCATGGGCATCCACTCGGGAACGCTGTCGGCCGCTGCCTCCCACAGGCGCGCCAGGTCCGCCTCGATGTGCGCGGGAAATGCGCCCCGCATCCACCGCTCGTGGACGCAGTGCGCGGCCTCGAGGCCGTCGCCGATCGCGAGCGCTGAGTCGAATCGCGTTTGCAGCGCAGCGTCGCCCAGCGGCCTGAGTGGCCGGTCCGCGGGCAACGGCGGCCGGCCGGCCTTCCTGCGGCGTTTCCTCCTGTCCTGCGTCATATCAGTTGATACGCTACTCATGCCGGCAGGATCATGCACGGATGATGCCGGCCGGCGACCGGTACGTCACCATCGTGCCGAAACGTGGACAAGAGGACCGCCGCCATGAAAAGCAAGCGCAACGCCTTCAGCACTACCGCACTGGGCGGCCTGGTCTTCCTGGTCCCTTTCGTCGTCGTCATCGTCATCGGCGGCAAGGCTCTCGCCCTGATGCGCAGCATCGCCCAGCCGATTGCGGCCCAGCTGGGCATCGACCATATCGGCGCCGTTGCCGTGATCGACCTGCTCGCCATCGTGTTGCTGGTCGGCGTCTGCTATCTCGCCGGGCTCCTGGCCACCCGGGGCCGCAGCCACCGCCTGCAACAGACTATCGACCGCATGTTGCTGGAACTGTTTCCCCGCTACACCTTCATCAAGTCGATGAGCGAAAGCCTGGGCGTCGAGACCGCCGACAAGATCCTGAAGACGGTCCTGGTGCACTTTGACGACCAGTCCCAGATTGCGTTCGAGGTCGAGCGGCACGATGAGTGGGTGGTCGTGTACCTGCCCGGCTCGCCGGACCCCTGGTCGGGCGCGGTATCCCTGGTCAAGCCCGAACGCGTTCAGCACCTCGACACGGACTTCAAGACGGCGGTCAAGTGCATGCGGCTGGCAGGCCGCGGCGCCACGTCGCTGCTCTGAAGGGAAGACTCATGCATCACCTGCCACGCCTGGCTCTCTGCATCGCCTTGCTGCCGCTGCCCATCTACGCCGAGGTCGTACGGTCCGCTCCCGACGGTGCCCTGATCGAGCATCATTTCCAGGTTCGCGCCACGCCGGCCGAAGCCTGGCAGTCGCTCATTCACCCGGAGCGATGGTGGCCCGAGGACCATACCTGGTCGGGAAGCCGGGGAAACCTCGGCCTGCAACCGGTCGCCGGGGGCTGCTACTGCGAAATCTGGGGCGGCGGCAGCGCCGAGCACGCGCGGGTCGTCATGGCCGTCCCGGGGCGGCTGCTGAGGATGCGCGGCTCGCTGGGCCCGCTGCAGGACATGGCCGTGACCGGCGTGCTGACGGTCAGCCTGCAGGCGAACGAGCAGGGCGCCGAGGTCACCGTGACCTATCGCCTCAGCGGTGACGCCTCGCACAAGCTGGACGCGTTCATGCCGGTCGTCGACACGGTGATCGGCCAGCAGTACGGCGCGTTTGCGGCTTACGCCAACCAGCACGAGCCGTGACGAGTCCCCGGGATCAGCCTCGGTTCTGACGCTTTTCCTTCTTGGCTGCGCGCTTCTCGGCAAGCGACTTTTGCGGTTTCTTCTTGGTTTCCTTCTTCTTGTCCTGTCCCTTGCTCATGAGGCTCTCCAGTGACGCCCGCGACGGGCTGGGTGACCTTGCGCCTGCATTATTGCAGGAGCGCGGCGGCGGGTCATTGGCGACGATGGTGGCAGGCCGGGCGGGCGTTTTCCTTGTGGCGCGCCAGCCGCTACGCTTGCAGCAACCGCCAGCACCCCCGGGAAGGACGCCGATGACCGACACCGACCGCTTCGAGGCACTGGAAATCAAGATCGCCCACCTCGAGCGCGGCTTGCAGGAGCTGAGCGACGTCGTGGTCCGCCAGCAACAGGACCTGGACCGGCTGGCGTTGCGCAACCAGCAACTGAAGGAGCAGCTGGAAGACATCCGGGGCGAGACCGAGGACAAGAAGGACCCGCACGAGGTCCCGCCGCACTATTGATGCGAACCCGCCGGGGGCACGGTATGCCGGAAATGAAAAGGGCTGCGGCAGGCGACGAACGCCCGACCGCAGCCCCGTCAACAACCGCCCAGCCTGTTAAGGCTTCACTTCCACCGCCGAGTTGAGCACGAAGCCGACCGGGGTACCGGCCGGCAGCTCGACCTCCGCGCCGGTATTCTTGGCCGCGGCGGTGCCGGCGGCGGCGCCGAGCACCCCGCCGATGATGCTGCCCTTGTCCTTGTTGACCTGATGGCCAATGATGGCCCCCGCAATGGCGCCACCCGCGATCTTGGCGGTGTCCGCACCGGCCTCGCTCTTGCCGGCCTGCACCAGCTGGCCGGAAATGGCGACGCTGTAGTCAGGCGTCGGCACAAGCTTGTCGAAGGTCAGGGTCAGGGAGGGTATCGCGCCGATCTCCTTGCTGCCGGACACCTTCTCGACGACATAGCCCTCGACCAGCGCCCCGGCCGGCACAGCTGTCTGGCCATCGACCATGACCGGCGCGCTGAGCTTCGCCTGGAAGCGGTCGCCCTTGCGGGCCGTCTTGGTGGACAACGGCGTGATCAACTCGGCGGACAACGCCGTGCCCGCCGGGACGACGATTGGCTTCGGCGGTGCGGCCGTCTTGGCAGGCGCGGGCGCCGCAGCAGTCGTGGTCGTCGCGGGCTTGGCTACGGCCGTCTTCGCGGCGGCCTGTTTCCTGGCTGCGCTTTCCTTGGCGGCAAGCTCGGCCTCACGTCGGGCGACCTCTGCCTCACGCTCCTTGAGTGCCACGTCGGCTTCGCGCTTGGCCAGATCCTCTTCCTTGGCGGCCAGCTCGGCCGCCGCGGCGTCCTGGGCCGGCGCGGGCTGCGCAGTCTCGGCGGCAGCCTTTTCCGGCTCCGCAGCCGGCGGCGCGGGCGACTTGCCGCAACCGGAAAGGACCAGTACCGCAAGGGCGGCCGGCAGCATCAATACAGGTAACAAGATCTTGCGCGACACGATAAGTCTCCTCCCATCAACAAAAGGGTGCCTCGGCACACAGCCGGCCACCCTACGATCAACCAGGTAATTTGACCATTCAGGACCGTCTTCGTTCAGCGACACGGCCCCGGGCCTGCAATCATCCTGGAGCCATTGTAGCTCCCGCGGCGCTGAATCCCGGCTGAATGATTGGCTTCACGGGTCACTCCGGCTGCCATGGCCCTGGACCTGCCATCGAAACCTACTTCGGCGGGTCGAAGCTGACCGCCGCCGGACCCCGGTTCCGCGGTCGAACGACCACGGTCCCGGCCATCTTGTCGTGCCAGCCCTGCTTGCGGGGGTCGAAAGCCACCCAAAGCAGGCCGAGCCCGAGCGGAATGGTCGAGACGAAATATCCCAGGTAACGCACGATCAACTGCTGGGTGGTCGGCGCGCCGCCAGTCTTCGCATCGACGATCCGGGCCGAGATGGCCATCTTTCCCGGAGTCGCCTGCCGGTACTTCCAGAAAATGATGACGGCAAGGGCCGGCAGCACCCAGGAAACGAGAAAGTCCACGGTGCCATCTGGCTGCAGCAGCTGGAGGAAGAGGCTTCCGCCGCTCTGGGACAGCAGACCCAGCAGGTCATCGGCCGACTTCTCGACACCAAAGACCCTGGTGAGCAATGGCAACAGGATCACGGTTACCAGCAGCGAGTCGATGACGCTGGCGCCGACCCTGGGCCAGAAGCCTACGTATTCCAGTTCTTGAGTATCCAAGCGAATTCCCCCTCCCGGCTCGTCGCCTGGATCATCATCCACGCGGGGTCTGCGAACCTCTCGCTACCAGGTTGTACACCCAGGCCAGCAGCCAGCCGCCGACCGCGCCGTCGACGAACCCGTAGCCCGCGCCGAGCAGGACCTGGCCGACTGAGCGCCCGGCATCGTAGCCCGGATAAATGGACGCCGCCAATTCAAGGAACGCGCGACCGTAGCTGGGCGAGAAGAATTCCACCACGGCGATCATGAGAATCGCTCCGCCCCATAGAGTGCCGGCAGCGATGGCTAGTGCAGCAGGTTGCAAGCGCATGACGTCTCCTGTTTCAGAGTGAGTCCGGATCTCCAGTCATTGGACCGCCAAATGCTGGCCGGGGTTCGGACTATCTCGCCAAACCCCGATCCTTGCACTACTCCCCGCGCTCTATGATCGGATCCTGATCCAACAACTTCGCCAGGACAGAACATGCTGGAGACGATCATGGCACTTGCGCTGACCTCCTCGGCGTTTACCCACAACGGAACGATTCCGCGGCAGCACACCTGCCAGGGCGACGACATCTCCGTGCCCCTGGCGTGGAGCGGCATCCCGGAGGGCGCCGGGAGCCTGGCGCTGATCGTCGACGACCCGGATGCCCCCGACCCGGCCGCACCGAAGCGGACCTGGGTGCACTGGGTGCTGTACAACCTGCCCACTGGCGCCGGCGGCTTGAAACAGGCGGTGAGACCCGGCGAGTTGCCGGCAGGAACCCGCGAGGGCAAGAACGACTGGGGACGCACGGGCTACGGCGGGCCCTGCCCGCCCATCGGCCGGCACCGTTATTTCCACAAGTTGTATGCGCTAGACACGGTGCTGCCCGACCTCGGCGAGCCGACCAAGGCGGAACTCGAGAGAGCCATGCAAGGGCACGTGCTGGCGCGCTTCGAACTCATCGGTACCTACCAGAAGGACTGAGCCACGCGGACGGTAAGAGGTGTCGGGTAGGAGGTGTCGGGTAGGAGGTGTCAGGTAAGAGGTGTCGGGTAGAGGTGTCAGGTAAGAGGTGTCAGGCACCGAAGACGGTGCCAGACACCGACAGTGCCAGACACCGACAGTGCCAGACACCGACGGTGCCAGACACCGACCGCGGTGCCGGGCGGCCGCGGCGGCGGGCCTGTGGTTTCCCGCAGTTAGCGGTCCGGCCCGGAGCGGGTGTATCCTCGCGCCGCCATGAGCACACCCTGCCCTTTCTGCACGCTCGCCGACGAGCGCATTGTCGCCACCAATGAGCTGGCGGTCGTCATTCGCGACGGTTTTCCGGTCTCTCCAGGCCACACGCTCGTCGTCCCCAGGCGGCACGTCGCCTCGTGGTTCGACGCCACGCCGGAAGAGCAGCTGGCAGTCATGAGCCTGCTTGCGCAGGCGAAGCAGCAACTCGACGCGGAGCATGCACCGGCCGGCTACAACATCGGCATCAACGACGGTCCTGCTGCCGGCCAGACGGTGCGGCACCTGCACCTGCACCTGATCCCGCGCTATGACGGCGACACCGAGGACCCGCGCGGCGGCGTCCGCTGGGTGTTCCCGCACCGGGCGGCTTACTGGAAGGAGTGACGCCGGCGCCGGCGAAGCCGGAGCCCGCAAGCAGCGCCCGGTTCCGCAGCGGATGGCTGCGGAACCTGACTCCCGGGCCGGCCTTCAGCTCGATCTGTGCCTCTTGACCTGCGTGGCTGGCGCCACAGGCCTGCGCCGCTGTCCAGCCAGCCATATCAACAGCAACCCCAGCAGTGATGCCGCGCCGACGCTGCCCACGCCGCCCGAGGAATCGCTGAGGTGTGGACGACGGATCGAGCGGATCCGTCCCGGCGCGATACTCCGCGACATTCGTCTTGCCGTCACGGTCGGCGTCCTGTTTCGCGTCGGCCGGGTCGCGCGGATTGAACCCCTTGGACTCCTCGTAGTCGTCGGGCATGCCGTCGTTGTCGTCGTCATCGTCCACATCGTCTCTGCGCCCGTCGTCATCGCAGTCGTCTTCGCGCTCACCGCACCAACCGGCGCCACCGCCGGCCAGGAAAGCGCCCATGAGCTCCAGGTCGGACGGTGGCAGGCACGAGAGGAACTGCATCGTGCGCTCCTCGCGAATCGCCGAGCCGATCTCTTCCGCGTTCTCGCCGACAACACTTTCGTCCACGCGTCCGCCGCGGGCATCGTTGCCATGGCAACCCGCGCAGGCAGCGATGTAGCGCTGCTCACCCCCGACGTCACGTGAACCCAGGTAGTCCGCAATGGCGGCGACCTCGTCGGGACTGAGCTGCTGGTTACCAAAGCCAACCATGTCCGGCACGCCATCCGGGAAGACGCTCGTGCCGAATATTGCGCCCTCGATGCTGCAGGCGCGTGCGCCGGCGACTCGCTTCGTTCCCGCCAGATCCGTGTCGACTGCCGGCCCGCCCCAGGGATCGCCATGGCAGGCAGCGCAGTTCTCGTCATACAGTGCCGCGCCCCCGGTCACTTGCCGGATCGTCGCCTGCGTTGAAGCCGCCGCGCTGTCCATGCCCAGGTCATCGGTGACGGTCAAGGTGACCGTGTAGGTGCCGGCAGCAGAGTATGCGTGCGTCGTTGCGCTGCCCGAACCCACGTTTCCATCGCCGAAATCCCAGGCATAGGACGCGACGGTCCCGTCGGCATCCGACGAGCCGGAGCCGTCGAACGACACCGGCGTTCCTGGCTCGGCACTGTAGGGCCCGCCTGGATCGGCCACCGGCGCGCGATTGGGTGCATCGGTCACATCCGCCGTCGTGCTCGCAGTGCCTTGCTGTCCGACATTGTCCGTGACGACCAGCGTCACGGTGTAGAGTCCCGCGGCAGCGTAGGCATGCACCGGTCGGGCCCCACTGGCGCGGCTGCCGTCGCCGAAATCCCAGTCGTACGCCGCGATCGTGCCGTCCGGATCGACAGACCCGGATCCGTCCAGCTGAATACCAATGCCCGTGTTGCCCGCATAGGGTCCGCCGGCATTGGCCACCGGCGGCTGCACGCCCGAACCATCGGTGATGTTGGCCGTCGTCGTGCTGGCATCGTTCAGGTTATCGTTATCGGTCACGGTCAGCGTGACAGTGAAGGCGCCACCCGTCGTATAGATGTGCGTCGGCGTCGGACCTGTTCCCGAGTTGCCGTCGCCAAACATCCATGCATAGGACACCACCGACCCGTCTGGATCGCTGGAGCCGGTGCCGTCGAATGCCACCTGCTGGTTGATCGTGCCGGCATAGGGGCCGCCAGGGCTCGCCGTGGGTGGCTGCTGGCCTACGTTGACCGTCACGGTGGTGGTGACCGGTTGGCTGCTTGCCCCCCGGTCATCGGTAACCGTCAGCGTCACCGTGAAACTGCCGGCATTTGCGTAGGTCGCACTGGGCCGGATGCCGCTCCCCGAACTGCCATCGCCGAAGGTCCAGGCGTAGGACGCGATGGAACCGTCCGGATCGATCGAGCCCGACCCGTCGAAGTTCACCGGCGTCCCGACGGTCGCGCTATAGGGGCCACCCGGGTTGGCGGTCGGAACCTGGTTCGCGGCCGCAGGATCGAGCAGCGCAACGCTCGACGGCGCGGCGAAGCCATTGTTGTTGCAACCGGGCGCAGCCGCCGTGCACCAGCCAGGCTGGGCGTTGGCGTTGATCTCCTCGAGGTTGGTATGACCTTCGCCGTCGGAGTCGTTGCCCTGGACTGACGCAAGGCGCTCCGCGATCGGGCGGCCGCTGCCCAGGGCGGAGAGAGCGGCACCATATCGGTTGAAGCTCCCGAAACTCGGACCTCCCGAGGCACCGATGCCGTGGCAGGTCATGCATGAGGCGTTCGAGGGAGAGGAACTCCATGCACTACTACCGGTGGTAGAGCCCGGATACGCGGCGTTGAACGCCGCAAGATGGCCCGAGGTGGCCTCCGCGCTAGTGGAGGCAAGAATTCCGCAAGCGCCACAGATGAACAGCGCGATGACCTGCAAGTGCACGATACGACTGGCCATGACTATTCCCCCCAACAGGCGCGTAACCGGCGCCGACCTCAACATCAGATCGCGTCCAGGGCAGTGACGGCTACATGCGAACCCGGACGCGGGTGTGATGGCATCTTCCACCCGCGATGGCCGGGGCTCCAAACAGCCTGTGTCGCCGCATCGCGACGATTGACTAAATCTTGACAAAAAAACGCCAAAATCTGCGGTGAACGCTCCCGCAATAGCGTAAGCGCCTGCGCGAAATACCTGGGAACGCATGGCCGGACGGTGGCGGGATGGGCGACACCGCGCCCGGCAACGACTGGCGAGTGCAGCCCCGCAGCCTGCTCTCACGCCGGTCTGTTGACGACCTTCAACAGCCTGCCTGGCGCCACGCGCGATCCGAGCCGGGCCGCCTTGGCCAGTCCGACAGCGATTTCGTCCTGGCCGGAGTCGAGCCCACGCATTGCCGCAGTCACGAAGTCCTGCAGCGACATCTGCCTGATCTGACGTCGCGTCTGGCCGCGGTGAAGTTCCGTCTTCACCGCCGGCGGAATCAGCTCGATGACCTGCACGCTGCTGCCGCTCAATTGCTCGCGCAGCGCCACGGTAAAGGCGCGCACCGCGGCCTTGGAAGCTGAGTAGATGGGCGCCGCCACCAGCGGCACGAAAGCCAGCGCAGAGCTCACCTGTACGAGCCGCGCCGACGGCTGGCGCTTCAGCAACGGCAGGAAGGCGTTCGTCACGTGGATCAGGCCGCGCAGGTTGATGTCGATCTCGGCATCGAGGTCCTGCGCAGCGATGAGTTCCTCGTCCGCGAAGGAGAGCAGCTTCTGCACGCCGGCGTTGTTGATCAGGAGGTCCAGGTCCGGATGACGCGCCGCGATGCGCCCGGCGCAGGCCGCGATCGCGCCAGTGTCGGCGACGTCCAGCATCTCGACTTCCATGCCGGGACAGTCGCCGGCCAGCGCTTCGAGGCCCGCGCGACTGCGGCCGCTGGCAATCACCGTGGCGCCGCGCGCGTGGAAGGCCCGCGCCAGGCCGGCACCGATGCCGGTGTTGGCGCCGGTGATGAACACCGTCTGCGCTGTCTCGCTCATCGATCTCTCCAGGCCGTCGTCGAATTCAGTCCGCCACGAATCCTTTCCATCGGCGCATGTAGTCGACCAGCGCCGGGCCGAGGCCTTCCTTGCGCAGATAGTCGACCGACACCGGCGTCGCGATGGTGTGGAATTCCGGATCGCTCGCGACCTTCTCCGGAAAGTCGTGGTGCAGGATCGCCGCACGGCCGATGACCACGAAATCGACACCGGCCGCCACGCACTTCTCTGCATCCGTGCCGCCCATCATCTTGCCGGCAGCGCCGAGGCGGACCGAACCCCGCTCGAGATCCGTGAACCATGACAGCAGGCTGCGGCCGCGAAACTCCTCCTCCTCGGGTTCCTTGAACACGTCCCACAACGACATGTCGAGGAAGTCGATCTTTCCTTCGTGCATCAGTCGCTGGGCGACCGAACGGGCTTCCATCAGCTTCATGCCGAAGCGCTCCGGCGACAGGCGCACGCCGACGATGAAGTCCTGGCCGCATTGCGCGCGCACCCCGTCGACGATGTCGAACAGCAGGCGCGAACGATTTTCAAGCGGGCCGCCGTACTGGTCCGTTCGCTGGTTGGTCTCGGCGCTGAGGAACTGGCACAGCAGGTAGCCGTGGGCGCCGTGGATCTCGACGCCGTCGAAGCCGGCACGTTTCGCGCGCAACGCTCCCGCGATGAAGTCCTGCCTGGCCTGCTCGACCTCCGCGAGCGTCATGGCCCGCGCGCCGGTCTCCTCGTTGTCGGACGGACAGACCGGCTGGACCTTGATCAGGTCCGGCGGCGAGCGCATGCCCGCGTGATGCAACTGCGTAATGGCAACGCTGCCGGCCGCCTTGATCGCCGAAGCCAGCCGTGTGAGCCCCGGAAGATGCGCATCGGAAAAGTTACCGAGCTGGCCGGGGAAGCCCTGGCCGTGCGCGTTGACGTGCGAGGCGCAGGTCATGGTGAGCGCAAAGCCGCCCTGTGCGCGCATCGTCAGCCAGCGGAATTCGTCGTCCGACAACATGCCGTCCTCGTGGCTCTGGCAGTTGGTCAGCGGCGCCAGCACGAATCGGTTCTTGAGGGAAGGACCGTGGGCAAGGTCGAGGGATGCAAAAAGCGTATTCATTTTCAGCCTGTCGGTTTCTGGACGGGCCCAAGATAGCCGCCCTGCCAAGGCTGTGCATCCGCAACATCGACCCGCCGGTCGGCGCGCACCCCGCGCAGGCCCGGTCACAGGAACAGCAGCGCCCGCAAGCCGTAGGCGAGGGCCGCGGTCACGCCCAGGCCGGCCAGCCACAGCGCCGCGAACCACGCCAACCGCCGGCCGAGCGAACCTGGCGCTTCGTCATGTCGCCGCGCCGAATCAGTGATGGGCGGCATCCGCCGTCGCCTTGCCGCGGAACACCCAGTACACGTAGGCCGTGTAGCCCAGGATCACCGGCAGCATCACCGCCACGCCGACCAGCATCAGCACCAGCGCATTGTCCGCCGCGGCCGCCTCGCGAATGGTGATGTCGTAGGGAATGATGTTGGGGTAGGTGCTGAGCGCGAGCCCAATGAATCCGGTGATGAAGATGCCGACGGCCGCGAGTATCGGCACCCGCTCAGACTCCGCCTGGCCCGCATGCCACCAGCACACGGCGATCGACACGCCGGCGAGAACCGGCAGTGGCGCGACCGTCACGAAGGTCAACCAGTCGATGGAGGTCATGGACACACCCCAGCGTGCCGCCACGCTCGGATTGACTGACAGCATGGCCAGGCTCACCGCAAACATGGCGAAGCCGACGCCGACGGTCAGCTGGCGGGACCAGAGACGCGCCTTTGCGTTCAGTTCACCCTCCGTCTTCAGGATCAGCCAGCAGGCGCCGAGCAGCGCATAACCGACGGCCAGCGACACCGCCACCAGCAGGCTGAAGGGCGAGAGCCAGTCCCAGTGACCACCCGCGAAACTGCGGCCCTCCACCGTAATGCCCTGCAGGAAGCCGCCCAGCACCAGGCCTTGCGACAGCGCCGCGACCAGCGAGCCGCCGGCGAATGCCGCCGTCCAGAACGGCTTGCCGCGTTTGCCCGCCTTGCCTCGGAATTCGAACGCCACGCCGCGGAAGATCAGCGCGGTGAGCATGAAGCCGATCGGCAGGTACATGGCCGGCATCAGTGTCGCGTAGGCCAGCGGAAAGGCCGCGAACAGGCCGCCGCCGCCCAGCACGAGCCAGGTCTCGTTGCCGTCCCACACCGGCGCGATCGACGCGACCATGACGTCGCGCTCCGAATCGCTGGTGAAGGGAAACAGGATGCCGACGCCCAGGTCGAAGCCGTCGAGCACCACGTACAGGAACACGGCGACAGCGATGATCACCGCCCAGATCATTGGCAGGTCGAGAGTCATGGCATTCCCCTCGTCGGCTCGGTGTCGTCGATCACGCCCGCCAGCGGATTGCTCGCTGCCTGGTGACCCCGTTCCATGGGTTTCTCCCCGCTTCCCGGTCCCCGCGTGACCAGCCTCAGGATGTACAGCGTCCCGACACTGAAGACGATGGCGTACACCGTCATGAATACCAGCAGCGACGAGGCGACCTGCCCGCCGGATACCGGCGAGACCGCATCGGCGGTGCGCAGAACGCCATGGACGACCCACGGCTGGCGCCCGACCTCCGCGGAGATCCAGCCGGCCAGCACCGCGATGAACCCGGCGGGCGCCATGGCGACTGCCAGGCGACTGGAACAGGCGCGACTTCTCGAGTCCGCCCCGCCACCAGAGCCAGGTGCCCCACACGCCGATGGCCGATCATGGCGAGCCCGAGCCCGACCATGACGCGGAAGCCCCAGAACACCCAGGGCCACCGGCGGCCGGTCTTCGGGCGCGAACGCATCCAGGCCTTGCAGCTCGGCATCCATGTCGCCAGCCACCACCCAGCTACCGAGGCGCGGAATGCCGACTTCGAACCGGTTGCGCTCGCCCTCCTGGTCGGGCAGCGCGAACAGCAGGCTGGGCTGGCCGGCGCGCGTCTGCCACCAGCCCTCCATGGCCGCGACCTTGGCTGGCTGGTACTCCTCGGCGACGATGCCGCTCTCGTGCCCGATCAGCATCTGCAGCGGCGCCAACAGGACGATCATGCCGATGCCCATGCGCCGCATGACCTGCGTCTCGGCATCATCGCGGCCGCGCAGCCAGAGCCAGCCCGCGGCGCCGACCACCGCAAAGCCGGTCGTCAGGTATGCCGCGGCAACGACGTGCATCAGGCGCGACGGGAACGAGGGATTGAAGATCACTTCCACCCAGTCCACCGCATGGAACAGTCCGTCGCGGACCTCGAATCCGGCCGGCGTCTGCATCCAGCTGTTGGCGGAGATGATCCAGAACGCGGAAAACAGCGTGCCGACCGCGACGCAGGCCGTCGCCACGAAGTGCAGCCGGCGGCCGACCTTGTCCCAGCCATACAGCATGATCCCGAGGAACGACGCCTCCAGGAAGAAAGCCGTCAGCACCTCGTAGCTCAGCAACGGGCCCAGCACGCTGCCCGTCTGGTCGGCGAAGGCGGACCAGTTCGTCCCGAACTGGTAGCTCATCACCACGCCGGAGACCACGCCCATGCCGAAGGCCAGCGCAAAGATCTTCACCCAGAAGAGGTAGAGGTTCCGGAAGACTTCCTTGTCGGTCTTGAGCCACAGCGCCTCGAGCACGGCGAGGTAACTCGCCAGCCCGATGGTGAAGCTCGGGAAAATGATGTGGAACGATATCGTGAAAGCGAATTGCAGTCGCGACAGGAACACGGCATCCCAGTCCATGGCCCCGGCCTCGCTTCTCGGCTAAAGCCCGATACTAAGTCGTTACGCCCTGCATGACCAATCGAGGGCAGCGCCGGCCCTTACCTGGTCTATTCCTTGCCAAGGCTGCAGGCGAACTCCATGAGCGTGTCGCCAAGCGAATCCGGCTCTACGACTTCCCAGTCGCGCAGCCCCGCCACCGCCGTCTGCGGCTCGTTGTCGTCGAGGTTGTTCCAGCGGTAGAAGACCGTGTTCACGTTGGCCTTGCGGTGCGCCTTGCAGTCCCATACGTCGCGGCTGGCCGTGCTGCGATGCGCGATGGGATCCTGCGGCTCACGATATTCGATGCGGGTCCACATGGTCACGAGGTCGCCGTCGCGCTTGAAATCCTGCCGTGTCGCGAAGTAAACCTCCTGGGAATAAGTCTCGATCCACTCCCAGTCCATGCGGCCCTTCAGCTTCAGCTCCTTGACCCAATCGTTGCCGGCGCCTTTCATCGGCACCTCATTGACCTGCGCAGTCGCGCCAGTCGCCACGAGTGCGGCGGCCATTACCAGTGTAGCCAGGCGAGGATTCATGTCAGTCCTCCTGATAGACGCGGGGCGACGAGTCCATTCGTCCCGTGAATCAGTACTATTTGACAACGATCGCGGCGGCGACGCGTCGTGCCTTTCCGTAGATCGGATCTAGTGCCCGGTCCAGTTGACCTCGGCCGCCGTTTCGGGCCCGACGACGACATCGGCCAGGCTTGCCGGCATCACGGCCTCATCCGGCGCCAGGGCGATGCGTCCGGCCATGATCTCGGCCGCGGCTTGCGGGTAGCGAGGCTCGGCAACCGGGTCCGCGTAGCCCTGCGGGAAGATCGGCAGCGTGCTCTTCAAGTCGTACTTGTCGCTGGCGCCGAAGGTATGCATCACCTCGTGCGCGACGACGACGGCGTTGGTCGCATCCGATCGGCGGTCCGCGTAGGCGTGAACGATGCCGAACAGTCCCTTCTGCAGGCCGAGCGAGTGAGGCACGGCATAGGTATGTTCCGGGTCGTGGTACAGCACGAAGATCTCGATGTCGGCCAGCGAGTCGCTGGCAACGCGCCAGGCGTAATACCGTGCGCGCAGGCTCCAGAGGATCCGGCCAGGCAGGCTCGCGCCGGGGTCCAGCTCGGGCGGCGCCTCGGCCAGCTGCGGATAGAGCTCGACGTGCACCGGCCGGTCCAGCGCGATGCCGTAGCGCCTCGCCTCGCGGCCGAAGAAGGACTCGATGTCGCCGAACTCAGCCGGTGTCAGTGCGCTGATGTAGCGCTCCGTGGACGCGCTGCCATCCGCATTCACCGGAAACACGCCGACCCACAACGTATTGTCCCAGTCGGTCGTGCGCCAGCGATCGACCAGCGCGCCCAGCCCGACGAAGGCCAGGATGGTCAGGAGGATCGCGATGCGGATCAGGCGCCACATCGGTCGACGTCGGCGCGTGAATCGGGCTTGATGATCAAGCGGCCTTCGGGGCCGGGAACCCCACCAGCCGGTTTTGCTGCTCGTCCCACAGCTTGAGGCTGCGCACAACGCAGGCTGGTACGCAGCGTCAGCCGTTGCGCGTTCTGCAGCAGCGCGGCTGGATTCGAAGCATTCGCGCAGGCGGTAGTTCGGGATCTCGCTCGTCGAGATGATGGATGTGGTGGTAGCCGATGTTGCCGGTGAACCAGTGCAGCACCGGCGGCAGGTCGTAGAACGAGCTGCCCTGCATGGCCGCCGCCGTCGGCTCCCAGCGCCCGTGACGCGCCCAGTAGGTGTCCTCGAACTGGTGCTGCACGTAGAACAGCCAGACGCCCGGCAGCGCCGGCGATCAGCGACGATCGGCATCTGCACGGCCAGGACAGGTCCTCCAGCCGAGGGCCCAGCACAACGCGCCCACGACGAGCACGAGGGCGATGTTGTTCGTAGATCACGCTCGCCCATTCCTTCTTCCAGCCGCGCGGCAGGTCGAACGGAAAGCGATGCTTGACGACGAACTGGTAGAACGGTCCGACGCCGAAGCAGCACCGGCATGCTGCGGTACAGCCGGTAGGCCAGCTGCCCGGCGCGCGAGCGAGCCTGAGGTACTCGCGCAACCGTCAGCGTCTCGATGTCGCCGAACTCGCGCCGGTCCAGGTCGCCCGAGGTGTCGTGATGAATGCGCGTGGGTCTTCTTCCAGTAGCCGAACGGGAACGAGGGTCATCAGGCCGATCACGGCGCCGACGACGCGATTGAGCGCTGGCGCGTGAAGAACGAGCCGTGACCGCAGTCGTGCTGGATGATGAACAGGCGCACGTACAGGCCGGCAGCCGGCAGCGTCAGCAGCAACGACCAGCCGCCACTGGTCTCGAGCGTCAACGCCATGATTACCCACAGGGCAATAAACGGCAGCAGCGTGTTGGCCAGCTGCAGCGCGGCCTTGCGGTCGTCGGCGATGGCGAAGGGGGACGTCAGGCGGCGGAGTTCGGCCGCGGAGGCGGCGCGGCTGGTCTGTGTCACGGTGACACTCCGGCTGAAACGGTCAGGACAGCCAGCATACACCCGGGCGCCCGCGGCGGCATCGCGCCAGGCGAAGCTTCGCCGGGCCCGTGTCGCGACTAATGCAGGCGTCGAAGCAGCTGCAATACGTCCGAGTTCAGCAGCAGCCAGGTCCGGTGCGCCGCGAAGGCGACCAGGTAGAGGACGAGCGAGTTGTTGAGCAACTCGTCGACGAGCGCCTCAAGCATGCGGACGCGAGCCGCGTGACGCGACCCCGCCGGCCGACCTGCCTTCATGGGCCGGGCTCCCCTGATTGTCGTTCTTGTTGAGTTCGAGGCTAGGCCCGGAGGCGATCAAGATGCGGGCGTTTTCACATAAAGGCCGTAATCGGTGCGCCGCCAGGCCCGGCATGGCCGGGCAGGAAGACGGCCTTTCGGTTTGTTGCAGCGCGTCAGGCGTCCTCGTCTTCTTCTTCCGGCCCTTCCAGCGCCGCAGGCTCCAGTTCCAGCTGCGGCAGCGCCTGCTGCGCCAGCCCCTGGATGTCGCCCGCCACGCCGGCCAGCGTCAGCACCGCTTGTTGCATCTGCTTCTCACGCCGTTTCCAGCGCTGGGTGGCCGTGGTCCGTTCCGAGTCCAGTTCCTTCTTCATGGCCTGGAACACGTCGTAGACCTTCTTCCATTTCTGCGCGAAGGCCGGGCTCGTCAGGTAGTCGTAGACCGCCTCGGCCTTCTCGCCACGATTGGCCACGATCAGCTTCTGCTTGTGGACGTTCTCGACCAGCGCCCGCAGCAGCCCCGCCACCTGCAGGGCCATGGCCGGGGTGGTCACCCAGATGTCCTCATGCGGCCCGAACTGCTGGCCGTCGACAAATTCCCGCGGCAATGAGGTCGCGACCAGCACGCCGAGGTCCGCGCCGACCTCGCGCATGTCGTCCTTCAGCTTGGTGGGCCATTGCGGGCTCCAGTTCTGGGCGCGCTTGGCCTCCCACAGGATCAACCCGGCCTGCTGCTCGGAACGGGTCATGACCCGGTGCACGACATCGCCGCCGCGCGCGCCCTTCTTCACCTCTTCGATGACGTCCAGCGGGAAGGCCTGGCCGATCTGCTCCTCGAGCAACAGTTCCAGCACTTCGCCCTGTGACTGCTGCGAGCCCTGCTCGGCCTTGCGCTTCATTTCCTCGACCTGCTCGCGCATGTCGTCGAGTTTCTTCTGCAAGTCTGCTTCCTTGAGCTTGGCCTTCTCGGCCTCTGCCAGGCGTGCGGTATCCGCGATCTGCTTACGCTCCTCGTCCAGCTTGCGCTGGACGTCGAGTTCGAGCTGCACCTGCTTCGCCTCCAGCTCCGCCCGCTCCTTGCGCAGCTTCATCTCGGCATTGCGGAAGCCCTCGAGCTGCTTCGCCTGCGCCGCGAGCTGTTCCACGAGCTCGGCCTGGGCCTCACCCGCGATCGCCTGGGCACGGGCTGCTGCCTCCTTCTCCACGCGTGCCGCCAGGCCCGCTTCCTGCTCGGCGATCGCCTTCTCGCGGGCGGCGATGCGCTTGCGCTCCTCCGCCGCCTTGGCCAGTTCCGCGTCCCGCTCCTTGAGCGTGTCTTCCAGTTCCCTGGCGCGCAGGTCCGCCGCCTGCCTCTCCAGCGCGCGCGCCTTGGTCCGCGCCTCGGCCTGCAATGCCGCCAGCGCGCCGACGCTCGCCTGTTCGAGCTGCTCGAGTGACTGCTTCGCGAAGCCCTCGGCCAGGCTGAACTCGTGCTCGCACTTCGGGCAGGTGACCCGGGTTTCCGGTGCCAGCAGCAGCCGTTCCGTCCCCGCGTCCTGCATGTCCTGTTGAGTCATCTTGATCGTTGTCCTTGGCGATGGCCCCGTGCGCCCAAACCGGTGGCGGGCCGAGGGTTTCGGGGCCGTCGGGAGGCCCCGGATCCACGAGTCTAGCCTACGCCCGGGGGTGGTCCAGGACACGACCTGTATGCCTGAACAGGTCAGGTGGGCGCTTCGGTTTCAGCCCAGGCGAGCGCGCAGCCAGCGCGACACGTCTGCCAGCTCCTCGATGCAGAGCTCGTGCTGCATCGGGTAGTCGTGCCATTCCACCCCGTAGCCCTGCGAGCCCAGCAGGTCGCGCGACTCGGTGCCCATCCACAGCTTGACCATGGGGTCCTCGCGGCCGTGGCACATCAGTATTGGAACCTGCGCGTTCCCGGCGGACTTCTCGGCCGGCAGCGTCTCCGGAAAAGGCAGGTAGGTGGACATCGCCAGGATGCCGGCCAGCCGCTGCGGGTAGCGCAGCCCGGCGCTGAGCGCCACCGCGCCGCCCTGCGAGAATCCGGCCAGCACGACCCGCGAGGTCGGCACGCCAGCGTTCGCCTCGTCGCGGATGTAGTTCGCCACCCGCTGCGACGCCTCGGCCAGCCCGGCCGCGTCGGCGCGTCCTTCCGGCGTGAACGAGACGATGTCGTACCACGCGCGCATCTCGTAGCCGGCATTGACCGTGACCGGCCGCACCGGCGCATGCGGAAAGATGAAACGTACCGGCGTGCTGTCGGGCAGGCCAAGCTCGCTGACGAGGGGCACGAAGTCCAAGCCGTCGGCGCCCAGGCCGTGCAGCCAGATGACGCTGGCCGTCGCCGGCGCCTGCGGCGACAGCGTGACCTCGTGTTCCGTCTCGCGCTGGGTGTATTTCACCGTGGCGCCACTGGGCATCCGGACCTTGAAGGCAACATCAAGCCCTCACGTCCAGCGCCCGGTCGATGGTCAGGAACAGGACGGTGAACAGGCGAATCGGCTTGATCATGGCGTCTCCTCGCGAACGGGCGCGTTGCCGGGCCACCCGGCCCTTCGCGGAATGCGGTCAAACGGGGACGCATACTATAAATGCTGGCGGCCGCAAGGCGGGATGTGGCTTGGCGGGCCGAGGCGTGCTCGGCCGGGGGTCCGTTTCCCCTGCGACGGCCCCGCCCAGGGGCCGGGCTCTCAGATCGGCGCTACGGCTTCTCCGGGGCGGCCGATTGGGTTCGGGCCGCCTCAGGAAGTTCGTCGCCGGCGGCCTTTTGGGACTGGAGGGACTTCTCCAGGTCGTCGTGGGTGAAGGTCTTGACCTTGGAATCACCCGACGTGACCACCAGCGTGTATCCCTCGAGCGCGGCCCGGGCGCCTTCCGCCTTGTGCGTCAGGGCGTGCAGCCAATCGTTCTGGGTTTTCCGGGGAATCGTGACCACGGCTGGCGGCTTGGGGGTGCGGTCGGCCACGGCCAGCGGTGGGTTGTCAGCCTCGTCGCCCGGCTGCCCATCCGCGTGAACCGGAAGGGCGACGGCAAGGGCCACCGCGGCAACGGCGCCAAAGGTCCGGGGCATGGGGTGCTCCTCGAATCTCCGCTCCTGACGGAACGACTATCCCGGCAGAGCCGTTACCAGACCGTGAACCCCCTCCCCCTTTGGCCAATCGAGGGCAGATCCGCTCCCTGTGCACCCTGGGCACGCCATGACGTCCACCGCCGGCGCCGATTCACCCGGAACCTGCGGCCATTTGCGTCTAAATGAAGCAATCTTGTAGCGATAATGCGGCTATTTGCGCCGAACGTCTGAATTATTGGCGAAATCCTGACCGCTGGCCGGCGTCGCGAAAGAGGTGGGTCCGACGGGGGCGGGCCCGAATCAGGCGCCGCGGCGCTCGCGCTGAGGCACGACGACGATGGTGATCGACTCGCTGGCCGGGTCGAACATGATGCGCGCCTCGCCACGTTCGAGCTGGCGCAGGACCTGAGCGACCTTGTCCTCGAGCGAGACGTCCCGCGCACCGTAGTCGGTGCCCTCGCGCAGCACGAAGGACTCGATCACGCCGCGCAGGGCGTCGTCGGACAACTCGGTGTACGGCACGGCCACCGGCGGCGGGTCTTCCTCGTTCATCGGGGACAGTCTACTTGATCGCCATTCCCTGGCGGGAGGCATGTCGGGAAGAAATGGGGACATCTCCCGTCCCTGCCGCGAAAATCGGGAAATCCGTTGGTGAGTCAGGAACTGCGCTGTTGCCGGCGAAGCTCGCTGCGGACTCGGCTGGCGACGATGACGGGCACGAAGTTCCTGATGCGCGCGCCGGCTTCGACGGCCCGGGACTCCTCCCGGTAGACGCGCTCGACCTGCTCGAACGGCATGCCGAGTTCCCGCGCGAGCGATTCCAGGGCCGCGCGCGGCGCGTCGGTCGTCCGAGGGTACTCAGCTTTGAGCTTGACGTTGGGAGTCATGTGCGCCGCAGCCTTGAGGCCCGGGATTCTAACGAATCGACACCCGGATTTGTGCACTGCAACGAGAAATAGGGGTATCCCTCAGGGGCGGTCCCGAAGAGGACCCAGATGACTGATATTCCTATCTGTTTCTTGCAGCCTCGCCGGTTTTGAGCCGCCGGCATCGTGGAAATTCCTGACCTCCTCCGGGCGGACCGCATCGGGGCCGCCGCGGGGAAGTCGTACCCGTAAGCCCGGATGGCCCGATCGCATGGAATCGACGACAGTGCCCCCGGGTGGAAGAGATGAAGACCCCCACGAACCCTGACAGGTTGCTGGCGGCCGCCGACCGCAAGTACACGCTGACCTACGTCGGCGTGGCGCTGCTGCTGGTGGTCGCCATCGTCATTGCCGGGGATGAGATCAGGATCCACCTGGCGGCGATCGAGACCTGGATCTCCGGCCTCGGCCCCTGGGGCATCGTCGCGTTCGTCGCACTGTACGTGGCGGCGACGACCTTGCTGTTCCCCGAATCCGTGCTGTCGATCGCGGCCGGCGCCCTGTTCGGGTTCGCATGGGGCATCGCGTTGTCGACCCTGGCCGCCTTGCTGGCCGCTGCGTTGCAGTACGCGCTGGCGCGATGGCTGGTACGGGCCCGCGTCGAACGCGCGCTATCGACCCAGCCTTCGCTGGCTGCGATCGAACGCGCGGTAAGCCGCCAGGAACTGCGACTGCAGGTGCTGCTGCGGCTGACGCCGCTGAATCCCGCGACCACCAGTTATCTGCTGGGTGCGGCCGGCGTGCGGTTCACCGGCTTCATGCTCGCCTGCCTGGCGATCGTCCCGCACCTGCTCATCGAAGTGTACTTCGGCTACGCAGGCAGGCATGTCGCGCACCTTGCGGGCGGAGGCAGGCAGGCCGTGTACCTGCATGACGCGATGATCATCGGCGGTCTGGCCGTCGTCATGGTCGTCCTCGTCCTGGTGTCGAGGATGGCGCACAAGGCCGTTCTCGAGGCCGTATCCGGGTCCGGCACGGGGCCCACGGATCCATCGGCGTAGCTCCTCGAATTGCGGCAGCGCCCCGCCTTAGCGCCCGCGCGCTGTACCGCGCTTGCTGGCCGCTCGCTGCTTCGAAACCCGCAGCGCCGCCTCGTAGGCCAGGCCGGCCCAGCGTTTCGCTTCATCCGGGTCGTCGTAGATCTCCTCCGGCGCCTGGTAGAACGACAACGCGACCAGCCGCTCGCGCCGCGGGTACTGGAACGGCTCCAGGCCGAGCGCCCGGAACCGCGGGGCCAGCTCGTGATCCGCCTTCAGATAGAGGGTGTCGGCGATCACCAGCGCGAACATCAGGCCCTGGTAGTAGATCCCCCAGCCGCCGAACATGCGGCGTGCCTCGATCGCCCCGAACGAGGCGAATTGCTCCTTGAGAAAGTCGATGTACTCGCTCATGGCCGCGGGGTGCGGGCCCTGGCGGCTATTTGCGCTTCCGCCACCGGCCAACGAGCGTGGATCCGACGATGACGACGAAGATGACCAGGAATGTCAGCAAGAGCTTGGCCATGCGGGCCTCCACGTGTTCTGGGCCAGCATGCTAATCGAAAAAGGCGGCGCAGTTCTGGAACGCCGCCAAGCCGCATCATCCCCAATCGATTATCCTTGTACCCTTCACCCATCGATAGCACGCGGAGAGTTCATGGCCAAACCCAACTATTCATTCCAGAAGAAGCAGCGAGAACTGGCCGCGAAGAAGAAGCGCGAAGAAAAGCAGCAGCGCCGCCAGCAGAAGAAAGAGGAAGAAACGCCGCCACCCGCCGAAGGCTGAGCCGCCCGCCTCCTTTCACAAACTACCTACGCGGCCCCGGCCCAGGGCTGGCAATAATCGGATCCCAGGTTCCCGGGCTTTTCCGTCGTCCGTAACCCTCGAGGCTCCGTATGCGCCTCCGCGCGCTCGTTCCACCGGCCGTCCTGGCACTGGGCCTCACGGGCTGCGCCACGGATGTGCCGGTTGGCAAGCCGACGATCGACCCCGAGTGGGTCGCGGCCCAGGCCGCGGGGATCGTGCCGGGGAGGTCCAACAGGGCCGACGTCCATGCGCTGCTCGGCGAACCCTGGCTGACCAACGAGCTGCTTGGCATCGAGGTGTATCGCCTCGAAGGCAAGCAGCGGAACATGGCGGTGATTTTCGCGCCGTACCCCGTGCCCTTGCCGTCTTTCAGCGACAAGCTCCAGGTCTATACGCTGGTGAGCTACGACGCCGAGGGCTCCGTAGCCGCCAAGGCGTCCGAATACGTGCAGGCTGCGATGCCCGATCAACCCACGCTGATCGTGCATGCAGGCGACCTGGAATTCGTGCACGAGACACCGGACACCTTGTCCGTGTCGCTCGATCACTATTTGCGGGCCCTCGCCGGGCACACCATGGCACCGGCCTGCACCCTCCTGGTGGGCTGCGACGGTGCTCGCCTCGACGAGGCGGACGACCTGGAAATCTGTTTCTCCGCCGCCAGTGTGTATGTGGATGAGGGCACGCGGCAAGGCTTGCTGCTGGCCAGGGACGTGATGCCGCTTCGCTCCCCGGCCTCGCCGGAAGAGTGCCGCGAATCCGGAGGGCGGTACGGGGTCTTCTGGGGTCAGTCCCTGGAGAAGTGCCTCTACAGGCTGCGACCGATGCGCGCGTTGGCGCTGGTACCCGGGCGTCATACGCTGCGCTTCTCGTCGGGCCTGTTCGACCGGGGCCTCACCGCGGAACTGGATTGTGAAGTCAGGACAGGTGACGGTCGCGGAGCTGGGCGGCGAATTCCTGAGGTGCATCAAGCCGGGCCAGTCCACGGGACGCAATCGCGACGAACCTGCGACCGCCAGCACCGTCTCGCTTCGCCCGTACAGCCCCGATACCGACGGCGAGCGGCGAGTCATCGTCTATCAGGGTGAGCAGTGGCTGTTCCCGCCGGGTTCGCCGGCGCCGTAGCTCAGCAGGGGCCCCCGGCAGTCCGGGAAATGTGACACCCCTTGTTTGGCGGAATGCTTGCGCGGGCTTACAGTGCGCCTATGACGGACTCACCGCCTGGTCGCCTCCGCGCGTTCTTCCGCCTCAGCCTGGCCGCCCGGCTCGGGCTGAGCTTCGCGGCGATCGCCCTGGTCCTGCTGCTCGGCCAGGCGGCGGCACAGCGCGACATGCACGCCGCAATCGAGACACTGCGGCGCACGCAGACGGCGCAGGTCCCGCTGTCACGGATCGCCGACGCGCTGACTTATCGCGTGGCCGCATTCGACCGGGCCGTGCTGGCCGAGGTCCGGACGCCGACAGACGCCAGTCGGACGACGGTCACCGAAGCGGAAGAAGCGTTGCTGGCCACCCTTGACAGCTATGCGACGCTGCAGCCGAGTGCGGCGGCCGAGATCGCCCGATTCAGGACCGAGGCCCAGGAACACACTCGCCTCGGCTGGTCACTGATCGACCTCGGCGCGCAACGCCAGACCGCCCTGAACAGCCTTCGCGACGCGCTCGATCAACTGACCCGGCGCATCACGACGGCATACACCATTGACGTACGGCTTCCCGACCCTGCCCTGGCGCGCCGGGCGTACGCGGAACTCGAACTCGAGCTCAGCCGGGTACGCACCGCTTTCAACGACTACCTGGTCTCCGGAACGGAAGCGGAAGACACGGCCCTGCGCACCGCGACACGCAGCCTGCGCGCAACCGTGACGGAGCACAGCGAGGAGCTTGGCAAGTCACCAGGCCGGGCCTGGCTCGAGCTCGTCGAGGAGGACCTCGGCAGCGCCGAGATGCTGCACAAGGCCGTCCTCCGGCAGGACACGGCGATCGAGACGCTGCGGGGCCGCTTCACCGAATCCGGCCTGCAGCTGCCGCTACGGCTTGACGCGGCCCTCGCGGCGCCGGCGAGTCGCGCGGTAGCCGAGTCGGCCGGGAGCGCGGTGGACGCAACGCGTTCCGCCGAGCTCGCCATCCGCCGGCTGACCTATCTGGCGCTGGGTGTGACGCTGCTGGCGTCGCTGCTGACCATGCTCGCCGTCACGCGCCCGGTCCGGCGCCTGATCCGCGCCACCCGCGACCTGGCGGGCGGCGGGCAGTCGGTGCGGGTGCCCCACGGCGGATCGCGCGAGCTCGACGAGCTCGGCCAGGCCTTCAACCAGATGGCAGAGCAGCTCGAGGAGGCCAACAAGAGCGTGGCCCGCCATCAGCAAAAACTTGAGGACCGTGTGCGGGCGCGCACGCGGAGGCTGAGCTATCTCGCCAACCATGATCCGCTGAGCGGGCTGCCCAATCGCCGCTATGCCTTCAACCACCTGCGCCGCGCCGTGCGTGATGTCGCAAAGCACGGCGGCAGCATCGTGCTGATCGCGCTCGACATCGACAATTTCAAGGTCATCAACGACAACTTCGGCCACAGCTTCGGCGACATGTTGCTGCGCGGCGTCGCCGAGCGCCTCCGCCTGCTGGCGGGCGAGCGTCGCTTCATCGCCCGTCTTGGCGGCGACGAGTTCGTGGTCTTCCTGGAAGACGCCGGATCGTCCGCGGCGGCCAAGAACATGCCGGAGCGCATCGTCAATGCCTTCCGCGCGCCGCTCAGCCTGGGCGGGCGCGACATTCTCGTCAGTGTGAGCATCGGCGTCGCGCGGCTCCCGGATCATGCGAGCGACGCCTCCGACCTCATCCGCGCAGCCGATGCGGCACTGTTTCGCGCCAAGGCGCTCGGCCGCAATCGCATATCGACCTTCTCGCATGCCATGCTCGAGGGCACGGAAGAGCGCTTCGCCATCGAGCAGTCGCTGCGCCGTGCCGTTTCCGCGGGCGAACTGGCGCTGGTATTCCAGCCGCAGATCTCGCTAACCGACGGCAACACCGATGTCGTCGAGGCGCTGCTGCGCTGGAAGCGGACCGATGGCCCGCTCATCCCGGCGAGCGAGTTCATTGCCATCGCCGAGCAGTCCGGTCTCATCATAGAAATCGGAGAATGGGCCCTCGAGACCGCCGCGGCCGCGGTCGCCGGCTGGCGCAGCAGCGGTTTCGACGACGCCCGTGTCGCGATCAACGTGTCGGTGCACCAGCTGCTCGACAATCGCTTCGTGGAACGATTGACGGAAATGCTCAGGCGCCATGCGTTGCCTGCCGACGCCATCGAGCTGGAGCTCACCGAAACGGCTTTCCAGACGTCGGCATCCACCGTGGAAGCCCTGCAGCGCATGCGCGACGGCGGACTCGGCCTCGCGCTCGATGACTTCGGCACCGGTTACTCCTCGCTGACCTCGCTGTCGAGCCTGCCCCTGCGGCGCGTCAAGATCGACAAGAGCCTGGTCGTCGACGCCCCGGCCAGCCGGCAGGCCGAGTCCCTCGCGCGTTCGATCATCGGCGTCTGCCACAACCTCGGCTTCGCGGTCACGGTCGAGGGTATCGAGCGGGCCGAACAACTGGCCTGGCTGTCCGGCTGCGGCCCGGTGTATGGGCAGGGCTTCCTGATTGCGCGGCCGATGGATGCCGCCGAGGTCCCCGGGTTTGCACGGCGCAGCCCGAAACTGCTGCAGGAGCTGCTGGCAAGCGTGTCGCCGCGACCTGGCGGCCGCCGCACGGGAGATCCAGTGGTGCCATTCCGCTACGGGCCGGGCGCGGCGGAGCGCAACCGGACTGCCGACTGATCCCGGACAGGACGTGCGCGCATTCAGGGCACGCGAACTGTTGCTGCGAGGCGGGGTGGTCGCCTGGCGACGCGCCAGCCCGCCCTGACGCCGGAACGACGCCCTCTACGCCGGCGGATAGAACACCGGCGCAAATCCACCGCCGGCCGTGCGGAAGTTGGTCGTCTGGCCCTGGTACAGGCGCGCGGCGACCAGCTGGACGTTGCCATCGTAGACGTAATTTCGCAGGTCGAGCTTGAGCGCCCGTGGCATGTCGCCCTCGCGGGCCAGGCGCTCGCTCGGCGGCACCAACGCCTGCGCAACGTAATTACCGGCCAGGATCTCCGCAAAGACCTTCCGCGTGAGCTTGTCGCCGCGATAGGAGCCGCGGCTGCCGAAGCCGCAGGCCGGCTTGAAGAACAGGCTCTTGCGTCGCGCCCAAAGTGACTCCGCGTCGGCCGCCTCGACCACGCGCGTGACCGGGATGCCCGCCAGCAAGGTATCGATCGCATCCTGCGGCACACCCCACTGGCGCAACCGGTCGGCATCGGTCAGCAGCGCGAGATTGCGCTTGTCGGCGTACAAGGCATGCGCGCGCGGGTGCGGCGTCAGGACGACCGCGCCGGCGAGGTACGCCTCGCGCAGCGCCGCGTGCCGTGGCTCCTCGAGATAGAAATCCGTGACACGATTGTAGACCAGGTCGATGCGCTGGCCTTCGTGCCGTAGCGCGACGCCGTCCCATTCGAGCGCGGCGGCATCGACGATCGCCGCCTGCATGTCGTGCATCTCGAACAGCCCCGCAAACAGCAGGAACTCCGGATAGAGGTACTGCGCAGCGGGTGCGTCATCGACGATGGCGATCCGCCCGAGGGGCGCATCGCCGCGCGCCAGCCGCCACTCGTTGCGAAACATCGCGACGATATCCGCCTCGAGCGTGCTCACGTCACCCGGTCCCGTCAGCAGATGCTCCACCGCCTCGCAGCACGCGCGCTGGGCGCGGCCGAGCTCGACGTTGAGCAGCGCGCCGCCGGCATTGGTGTTGATCTCGATGAGCTGCGGGTCGCGATCCGCCCCGGGATCGTCCTCGCCAATGTGGAAGTCGTAGCCGAAGAAGACGCCGCGCGGCGCCGGCGCGATCCGGGCGATCGGCGGCGCTTGCGCCAGCGCGGTGGCGACGTAACCCGGGTTCGCGACGACCGACTCCAATGCCGAAATCAGGTGCTGCATGCGCTGGACGTGCTTGCGCGAGACGAACACCGCGAGTTCCGAGAACAGGTGCGGATGCGTCTCGACGACGCTCCAGTCGTAGCCGCGCCTGGCCAGGTCCCCGCGCAGCCAGGCGCCCAGCGCCGCCAGGTCCGCGCCGATGCAGAAGCAGTCGCGGTTGAGGCGGGCGGCCTGCAGGAGTTCGCTCGTGTTCACGCTCACAGCAGTCTGGGTTGAAGCGTATCGCCTGGCAAGCGGGCCAGGCGAATACCCGGGGGCAGGTGCCGCCTCAATCGTAGGTCTGCGGCCCGCCTACCCGGCCGACGTCCTCCGCGCTCAGGTATCGCCGCTCGTACTCGAACAGCCGGTCGCCCTCGGTCATCACCCGGATCAACAACAGCTCGATCGGCCGTTTCCGCGAAACCGCCTCGACGACCACCTGCTCCAGCTCGTCGAGCGTGTTCACCGGCTTGCCGTTGGCGCGCTCGATGACGTCGAAATACTGCAGGCCGACGGAGGCCGCCTCCGACGTCTCCTCGACGTGATGCACCATCAGGCCCTTGCCGTCCTTCAGCCAGCCCGCGTAGAAATCACCCACCGGCGCGAACAGCGCCCCGTCGATCCACAGGCCGCGGCGCTCGATGACTTTCGCCGCCGCCGGGATCCGGCCGCGTACCCGGACCTGCCGGTCGTCGCGGCGGACCGTGAGCACCAGGTCGTCCAGGTGCCCGCGGGCGGCATCGATGAACTGCGTCGGCGTCTGCACCGGACGCTCCCCCACCGCGACGATCTCGTCGCCCACCTGCAGGTCGATACCTGAGGTTTCCAACCGGGTATTCGCCACATACAGCGAGCGTTCGTCGTTCTCGTCGATCGCGAAGTCGATGCGGCCGACCGGCGGCGACGGATCCTGGCGCGCCTTCAGGAGATTCACGATCGTGCAGGCATAGGGCATCGGCACCGCGAAGGAGAGCCCCTCCACCTCCGCATCGGCGATCTTGGCCGCGCTGATGCCGATCACCCGGCCCGTCTCCAGGCTGAGCAGCGGTCCGCCGGAATTACCGGCGTTGATCGGCGCGTCGGTCTGCAGCATGTCGGCCCCGAAACGCGAGCTGACGGCCGAGGCGATGCCGCGCGTGCCGGTGAAGCGAAATCCCCACGGGTGACCGAAGGCGCCGACCGGATGGCCGACCGGCGGCACGGCGTTGCATTCGAGGGTTGGCTCCGGCGGCGCTTTCTTCAGCCGCGCCGGCATGTAGCTGATCACGGCCACGTCGAGGTATGGGTCCACGTATACGCGCTCCGCCGGGATCAGCTTGCCGCCCTCGAACGCCACCTTGAGGCTGGTCGGCGAGCGGCCGGCGACATGGGCGTTGGTCAGGATCCAGCCGCGGGTGGCGTCGACCACGAAGCCCGCGCCCTGGAACGCCCCGGGTTCGTCCTCGACGAATGACACCGTGCGCTCCACCTGGATACGAACGGTCCAGGCCTTGGCGGCGCGAAACGCGGCCTCCGCATCGGATTCCGCCTGCGCCGGCACACAAGCCAGCGTCAACACGCACGCCAGTACGAGGACCTTCATCTCACGCCACCTTGTCCGGGATTCCAGGGCACACAGTTTGACTGACGGGACGCTTATCGCGCGAGTCATCGTGCGCAGGCGGGAACTTCGGCGGGTTGGCCGGCGCACCTGGTGCGCCGGATCCGGTCTTGCTCAACCGAGTTCCGCGCGATCGCCGACCCGAATCGTTCCCGGCGTCGTGACCACCGCGTAGACCCCGGCGCAGGGAAGCCGGCCGAGATCGGCGACCTGGTGGCGGTTGTGCTGGGTGAGCGTGCGCAGGATATCGGCATCCTGCGGCAGGTCGTCCTGCGGCAGCGTGGTCATCACGCAGCGCGGATCCAGCATGGTGATGCCAAGCCGGAGCCCGTCGCCGACGCCCAGCGCCCGTCCCACCCAGCCGTTCTCCAGGAACCCCGGCTCCCCGGTACCCAGGACCAGGTTCATGCGAAATCGCCGCGGATCGAAGCGGCTTCCGGGCTGCAGGTCGCACAGCCTGGAAAGGGTCGAGGTCGTGATCAACGACACTGGAAAGGCATCGAGGAGCGAATCGGCCGGCACCAGGCCTTCGATGTCGGAGCGGCTCTTGCGCGGTGTGGCCTGCACCGGGGCGGCCCGCCCCAGCGTGACTTCGCGCTTGAACCACGCGGACAGCACGCGGTCGGCATCGCCCGAGTCGCTGGTCACCGCCGTTCCGTCCGGCAGCTCGATCCGCACGGCGGGCGGTTCACGGCCTGCCTGCGGCTCCTCGACGAACGTCGCCCGCAAGCCCAGCAGGCCTGGAAAGTCCTGCCGGTTCTTGGCACTGGCGACCTTCCCGGTCGCAACGTCGATGAGCCCGAAGGACCGGTCGCCCACCAGTCCCTGATCGGTCAGCTCTGCCTGCTGGAGCCGTTCGCCCTGCATGGACTTGACCGGGAACCGCCAAAGCTCCTCTACCGAACCGACTGCCGTGCTGTTCGCCATGTCTTGCCCCCCCAGGCCGTGTCTCGATCGAGTCTACCAACCAGCGCGGGGGCGGCCGGCAATATCTCCACATCCACGTATTGCCAGCCGCCAACAGTGGCAGACAATCGGCAGACGAACCCATCGGCGCCTGCGCGCCAGGGATGACGCGCGAGCCTGGGCGCAACAGGAGGCTCCGTGTATACGCGTCTCATATCAGGGTTTTTTCTCGCCATCGGTCTGGCCGCTTGCGGCGGTAACGGCATCAGCCTCGGTGGTGGCGACGACCTGGACTGGCTGTTTCCGCTAACCGTGGCGACCGACGTGGCCGTCGTCGACATCGACGGCGATGGACGCACGGACGTGCTGACCCTCGAGCAGCTGTCCACCAGCGAGACCAACCGGCAGGGGCGCCTGCTCGTCTATCGGCAGCGGACGCCGGGTGCGTTCGCCGCGGCCGAAGTTCACCTCGTGGGCTACTACCCATGGCATTTCGTCATTGCGGACATCGACGGCGACGCGGCGCCAGACCTGGTCATCACCGACCCGAGCGCGCACACCGCCTGGATGCTGCTGCAGGACGCGAACAATCGCGGGCAATTCAAGGTTCCCGTCCAGCTGTCCGCAAACGTCCGCAGCTACAATGCGGCAGTGGCCGACCTGAACGGCGACGGCGCATTGGACATCGCGCTGCCCGGCGCCGGGGACGACGCGGCAGCCCTGATCCTCTACCAGGATCCCTCGAGGCCCGGCGAATTCCAGCCGGGCGTGACGCTGGCCATGCCCGGCCGCGGCTCACACATGATAGCCGGAGACCTCAACCAGGACGGACGCCCGGACCTGGCCGGGCCGGTCCTGACAGCGGGCGGCGGCGTCAATCCTCCGACCATCGCCCTGGGCTACTGGCCGCAGCTGCCGAATGGCGACCTGGGCTCCATGGCGACGCTGGCATCGCAGACTGGGTTGAATGTCGTGCGCATGGCCGTCGACGATTACGACGGCGACGGCGCGCAGGACCTGCTGGTCTACCTGACGCCCTACAGCAGCAGCTACAAGGCCACCTTGACGGTGCTGCGGCAGACCGTGGCGCCGGGCACCTTCACGGCCAAGGCCGACACGCCGCTCGGCGGCGTGCGCGGGCTGGACGACGCGGTCTTCGCCGACCTCAATCGTGACGGCCGGCCGGACGCGGCCGTCGGTGGATTCTTTCCGGTCGGCTCGCCGTCCAGTGTGGAATCACGCATCAACCTGTTCACGCAGGCGGGCGGCGGCATGTTTGCGCCGACCACCGTCCACGACATGCCCGTCGCGGTCAGCCGCGTCGCGGCGGGCGACCTGAACGGCGACGGCGCGATCGACCTGGTCGGGTTTGCCGGCGAGGAGCGGCTGCCAGGTGATGCTGCAGTCACCCGCTGCGCCAGGCACGTTTTCCGCGCCGCGGCCGCTGCGCTGAGGGACCCCGGCGCCGGTACGCTACTGAACCAGACCGTCGAAAAGAAAGAGCCCCCGCGGATGCGGGGGCTCCAGGGGCGTTGCCGGATCAGGCGACTCGATGCGCCGTCCGGGCCGGCAGACCGGCTACCACCCAGCCGGCAGGCCCACGTCGGGCTTGCTGTAGTCGCAGACGCCGGACGGGAAGATGGCCTGCAGCATCGCCGCTTCCTGCAGGCTTGGCGACCACACGCCGTAGAAGCCGCGTGCAATCGCGTCGCTCACCGGCATCAGCTGGCACTTGAAGATGCTCTGCTCGAAGGGCCCTCCGGCCACCCGGCGCGAGGTGCTGTGGATCTTGAACTTCTGCGTGCAGGCACCGGGAGCCTCCGAGTCGATGATGCCGTTCCAGACACCCGGGCCGCGCGCGATCTCCACGCCGTTCTCGTCGAAGCAGCGGTCGGTGGCGTCCACCGGCTTGTTGCCCGCCGCGCCGCCGGCCGGGTTCGCCCGGATATTGGCCATCCATTGGTCGATGACCGCGAGTGCCTCGGGGGTCTGGTCGAAGATCGGCGAGGATTCCACGACGTCCGTGAACCAGACGACCTGGTTGCTCGCGTCGTCGTCGGCATTCAGCATGCGCTTGCGCGAGGCGAAGGACTGCTGCGTGTTGTGCATGTTCAGCTCGTCCTCCAGGTAGTTGCGCCAGTCGATGATCGGGATGTCGATGTCGCCGCGGAACACCAGCCCCGCCTCGTACACGGCGTGCATGGCGTCGACGTTGCCCTGCTGGCGCGGCGCCGGCAGCAAAGGATTGACGCTGAACGCCTGGTTGCGTGCGCTCCACGGGTCCCACCGCGTGAAGTCCGCGCAACCGGGCGGGTAGAACGGGCAACCTTCCTGCGCCATGTCGGGCTCGTTCTTCCAGCCGCCGATGACGCTGTTGAACGTCAGGAACTCGAGCGGCGTGATGGCACCGCTGGCCACCGACTGCAGCCCGTACTGGACGCCGACGTTGTCCCAGTAGTTGCGGGCGTAGCCGTCCGTGTCGACCCCGACGATGTTGACGATGTCGCCGAAATGGCTCCACTCGGTGGCGGCGATCGCCGACTGTGGCTCGAACAGCTGCTGGTTCGAAGCGGAGCCGTAGTTGGGATTCAGCGCGAGCGGCGACAGTCCCCGCCAGCCTTCGATGCACTCCGTCAGGCCGGGCTGGCCGCCCGTGTAGGGATTCGGCAGGGTATTGCTCGCGTTCAGGCCCTCGAAGAGCGAGCGGTTGGTCCAGGTCTGCCAGCGCGGGTTCGCGCCGTCGACCACGTCCATGACGAATTCAAGCAGCTCGCAGTCGCCAACGTGCACGGCCTGGCTGACCATGTCCGGGTAGGAGTACTGCGGGATGGCGGCGTCCATGAGGCCAGGGTGATTCTGGGCGTAGAGGTACTGCTGGATGGCGCCCCCGGACCCGCCGATGGTCACGGTGTAGTCGGGCACGTCGTAGAGCTCGACGAACCGTTCCTTGACCATCAGCGCGGTCTCGCCACCGAGCTGCATGTTGTAGTGCGTGCTGGTGCGCGTGCCGGACGAGTACAGGACCGCGTAGCCGCGCCCCAGCGGCATGTCGTAGAGCGCGCCGGAGCTGCTGAGGTTGCCCTGGCTGTGACCGATGGCCACGCCGCCGTCGAAGCGGTAGACCACCTTGCCGTTCCAGGCGCCGCGCCCGAGGTCCCCGGGACCCCGGTCGAACGGCGCCAGCATGGCGACGCTGTAGATGAAGCGGTTGATCGTGCCGCGTTCCTGGCGAACGATGAAGTCCACCGTCTTGCCGTCGGTCGTGGTCGTCTGCGCCATGTCGTCCGGGCGCGCCATGCCCGGCGTGTAGTTCTTCCACGCCCCCGACTGGCTCCGGTAGGTAAACGTCACCAGTGTCGGCGCGGAGCAGTCGCGGCTGTAGCCGGCCAGGTTGCCGGCCGCGTCGAACGATTTCGTCCCGGTCACGGGATCGTCGGGGATCGGCTGGCCCAGCCCCTGGGTCATCGTCGTGCAGACGAAAGGATACTGGTGCGGGCCGGAGAAGACCGGACCCGTGATCGGGTAGTTGGTGAGCGTAAGGCTCACGGCCGCAGGCCGCCCCTTGCCTTTACCGTTCGCTTTCACGATGACGGTGTTGTCGCCCAGGACCAGCCCGCCGACGACGCCGGTCAGCATGCGGGTACCGGGCACGACGTCGAAACGGCTGCGCTGGTCCACACCGTTGACCCAGACCTCGGCCTGGTGCAGCGGAACGGTGCGGGGCACCTGGATGTGCAGCCGCGCATCGCCACCGGTCACCTGGTGTGCCGCAGACGAGACGACCTGCACGGCAAACTCGTCGGCGGCGGGGTTGGATTTCACTGCGTCGACCTTCGCAGAAACGGCCTGCGCGGCCGCCAGCAAAGCGACGAAAACCACGAACTTCTTCATGTGCTTCCCCTGTCCTGAATCTTACTTATTGTCGATCCGCGCCGAAGCGCGATCGAAGACCCATACACCTGCTCGTGACGCAGAGCATCCGTGATAGTCGCAGGCCTCGGCGAGGACAGCCGCCCTGTGGTCGCATTTCCCATCCCTGGAGAACAGGACTAGGCTAAGGATCTAAAACGAGTCGGGGTACCCAAGCCCCGCGGGAAGGGAGCTCAGAAGACAAGGGGAATTTGCCATGCGTATCCACTCCATGTTCGTGGCGCTTTGCAGCGCCGCGCTGGTCCTTGCTTCCGGTTCGGCGGTCGCCGCCGGCAAGAGCGGCAACAGCCAGACCAAGAACCGCTACGAGGTGCAGATACTGCGCACCGCTTACGGCATCCCGCATATCCAGGCCACGGACTGGGGCAGCCTGGGCTACGGCTACGGATATGCCTTCGCGCAGGACAACTTCTGCATCCTGGCGCGCGACGTCCTGGTCGCGACCGGCACGCAGTCAAGATACTTCGGCCCGGGCGCGGGCAGCGGCAACCTGATCTCCGACTGGGTCTACGCCATGATCAACGCCGACACGCGGGTCAATCCGGCATGGAACTCCCTCGCCTTCGACACGCGCGACCTGCTGCAGGGCTACGCGGCCGGCTACAACCTCTACCTGCGCGAGCAGGGCGCGAATGCCGGCGCAGCCGATTGCCGCGGCGCCGAGTGGGTCCGGCCGATCAGCGGCCAGGACGTGTACAAGATGCTGCGCAAGCTCATGGTGCGCGCCGGCACCGGCAACTTTGCCGCGGCGATCGTCGGCGCCAGCCCGCCCAGCCCACCGCTTGCGGCGGCGACGGCGGCTCCAGCGTCCGCCGTCGAGCCGGCAACGGCCGAAGCCGAGGCTCGTCTTGGCGTTGCGATGAGGCAGATGCGGGCGGCGCACAGCGACGCCCTGCTCGCCGCCGCCGAGCCCCCCGACTTCCGGCCCGAGCGCTTCGGCAGCAACGGGCTGGCACTCGGCAGCGAGTTGACGGGCGGCAGCGGCGCCCTGCTCGGCAACCCGCACTTCCCGTGGTTCGGCATCGAGCGCTTCTATGCCGTGCACCTCACCATCCCCGGTCGCTACGACGTGATGGGGGCGTCGATCTACGGTTTCCCGATGGTCAACATCGGCTTCAACCGCGACGTCGCCTGGAGCCACACGGTCTCGACCGCGCGGCGTTTCGTGCTGCGTGAACTCCGGCTCGCCCCGGGCAACGCGACGGCCTACCTGTACGACGGCCAGGTCGTGCCCATGCAGCCGGAGACGGTCAGTGTCGACGTGCTGGTCGGACCCGGAACCGTCGTGCCGGTGCCGCACACTTTCTACCAGACGCAGTTCGGACCGGCGCTGATCGTGCCGCCGTACGCCGCATGGACCGACAAGTTCGCCTACGCCCTCACCGACGTGAACCTGGAGAATACCCGCGCCTTCGAGCTGTATCGCGACATGGGTACGGCGCGCAGCGTCTACGAGCTGAAGCAGGCCCAGAGCAAGTACGTCGCACTGCCCTGGGTCAATACCCTCGCGGCCGACAGCGCCGGCAACGCCTTCTACGGCGACATCACGGTGGTCCCGAACGTCACGGCCGCCAGGCTGGGCGCCTGCGCCAACACCGTGGTGGCCCAGACGCTCTCCTACGGCGCGCGGATCTACACGCTCGACGGGTCGACCTCGGCCTGCGACCCCGGGACCGATGCCGACGCACCGGTACCTGGCATCTTCGGCGCCGGCAATCTGCCGAGCATCGTGCGCCGCGACTACGCCCAGAACTCGAACGACAGCTACTGGCTCGCCAACCCCGAGGCGCGGCTGGAGGGCTATTCGCCACTCATCGGTACCGATGAAGGCAAGGCCCAGGGCTTCCGTACGCGCCTCGGCATCACGCAGGTACGCGACAGGCTCGCGGGCACGGACGGCCTGCCCGGCAACGGCTTTGGCCGGCAGTGGCTGCAGGATGTGCTCTTCGGCAATCGTCACTACAGTGCGGACATCATGCTCGACGGCGTCCTCACGCTCTGTGCCGAGGAAAGCCACGTGGTCGACCTCGGCGGCGTGACCGTGGACGTCACCGAGGCCTGCGACGTGCTGGCCGGCTGGGATGGCCGCAACAAGATCACCAGCGTCGGCACGCACCTGTGGACCGACTTCTGGAACCGGGCGCGCTCGGCGCCGGGACTGTACGCGGTGCCCTTCGACCCCGCCGATCCGGTTAACACACCGCGCAGCGTCAACCTGGCCAGCGCCGCGGTCCGTTCGCGGCTCATGAGCGACCTGGCCAAGTCGGCACAGTACTTTGCCGACAACGGCATCGCGCTCGACGCACCCTGGGGCACCGTCCAGTTCGACGTCCGTAATGGCGAATCCATCCCGATCCACGGCGGATCGGGGACCTCTGGCGTCTACAACGCAATCAGCCCCGGCGGGCTGATTCCGGGGGTCGGCTACACACCGATCTTCCATGGCTCGAGCTACATCCAGGCGGTGACCTTCACGCCGCAAGGCCCGGACGCGCGCGCCATCGTGACCTACTCGGAGTCCACCGATCCGGAGAATCCGCATTACGCGGACATGACCAAGCTGTTCTCGAAGTCCGGTTGGGTCAAGCTGCCCTTCAAGGAAGGCGACATCCGGCGGGATCCGGAACTGGTCGTGATCAAGCTGAACGCGCCACGCTAATCAGCGTTGCGTCCTGCACGAGGCCCCGGCGGCAAGCCGGGGCCTCTTTTTTCCGGCGCCGTTGCCAGCCGCTACTGCGCCAGCGACAGCAGCAACAGCGAGCCGATGGACAGGGCCACGGCGGCGAGCTTGCGGCCGGTCAGCCGCTCCATGCCGAGCCGGACGGACAGCAAGAGCGCCACGACGAAGCTCATGTTGGCGATCGGGATGGCGATGCTCGCCTGCCCGTGCTCGATGGCCAGCAGCAGGAAGTTGACGATCAGGAACACGAGCACGCCGGACACGAACGAATAAGCGACCTTCTTGCGCGTCATCCGCAGGCGCTTCTCGCGCAACAGCGCATAGCCGGCGCCGCCGACGATCCAGCAGACTGCGGCGATGACCAGCATCGTCTGCAGCGTCGCGCCGGCCGCGAGCCCCGCCTTGGACACGACGCCGTAGGTCGCGCGACAGATCGACGCCAGCACCGCCAGGCCGAAGAACAGCGCGAAGCGGTGCCCGGTCGCCTCGCCATGGCCGTTTCGCTGGTAAAGCAGGAAAACCGCTGCGATGCCCAGCAGTACACCCAGCAGCGCCAGCCAGGCCAGCGTCTCGTGCAGGAGCAGCACCGACAGGATCACCACGCCAATCGTGTTGAGCCGATAGATAGTGGAGCCGAGGCTCGCGTCGATGTGCGTCAGGCTTTCCAGCAGGCACAGGTTGGAGGCGGTCAGTAGCACGCCGGCTGCCGCACCGTAAACCAGCGTCGTCCCGGACAGGTCGAGCCCAATGCCGGTGCCGGCGATGAAGGCCGCCTGCAGGACGGCCCAGACGAGGCCGATGCCGAAGACATAGGCGCCGCGCGAGCGGTCCTTGCCCGCGTAGCGCTTGAAGACCACGTCGTTCGCGCCCGCACAGACCAGGCTGAGAAGCGCAAAGACGACCGTAGGGGACATCATGCTCCGCGTGCCTCGGGTTTCGCGTCGATAGCGTGCTAGCGGACCTCGAGGATCTCGGCCTCGCCCTCTGCCAATGCCACCGTATCGCCGACGGACGCGCCGATCAGCCGCCTGGCGATGGGCGAGACATAGGAAATCCTGCCGTGTGCCGGGTCGGCTTCATCCTCGCCGACGACCTGGTAGTCGATGTGTCGGCCGGACGGATCCTGCAGGACGACCGCGGACCCGAACCGGACCACTTCGGCCGCACCGGGCAACGGCACTACCTCCGCGCTGCGCAGCCGCGCGCTCCAGTACCGCAGGTCCCGCTGGACGCGTGCGACCGCCGCGCGATCCTCGGCCGCGCGTGCTGCGGACAGCACGGCCTGCAGCCGTTCGACGTTGGCCTCGATCTGCCCGAGTCCGGCGGGCGTGACCAGATTGCGATGCTCGCTGACGCGCAGCTCCGGCAGCGCCTCGCCTTCGTCCCCGTCCGATTCCTTGACGAATGCCCGGCTCATTCGATCATGACCTCTACGCCGACTCGAGCATCACACAGCGATCGGGGGATGTCCAAGGCACGGCGTCATCCGCGATCAGGATTGCCTCGATCGTCTGACTCAGGCCTCCGTACCGGGTCGTACGTCGGCCGTCTGCAGCGATACCCGCTTCCTGCCACCGGCCACCGACTGGCGGCCTACTTCCTGGAAACCGAACTTCGCATGGAACCGTTCGGAGACCAGGTTGGCAGGCTCGAGGTCGAACTCGCAGGCCAGGATCGGCACGCCGGCCTGCGTCGCGTGCCAGAACGCATGCTCATACAGCGCCGAGCCCGCGCCGTGGGCCTGCGCATCCAGCGCGACCACCACCCGGTCGATGTACAGGAAGCGCGGGTAGCGTTGGGCAAACCACGCGTAGTTGATGCTGTCGTAGTCGGCGCCTTCCCGGAACGCGAGCAGGAAGGCGATCACGCGGCTGTCCTGTTCGACAACGCAATGCAGCGCGGACGCGGCGTGCAGCTGAGCCAGGCGCTGGGCGGAGAGCGGACTCAGGAACTGGACCGACTGCTCGTTCAGGGCCAGGACGGCGGAGAAATCCGCTCTTGTTGCGGGCCGCAGGTTCATGCGACCCGTCGCTGCTCCCCCGGCAAGGCGTCGCGCAATGACTTGCGTGATCTCGCCCCAGTGAAACGACGGCTCACACCACGGCCTTGGGATTCTCGCCAAACCGGTTGGCGCCCGGGGTGCCGTCAAGCACGCAGAACACGAACAGCACAATGGTGCCCAGCAGCGGAAGCAATGCCAGCAGGGCCCACCATCCCGAGCGGTCGGTGTCGTGGAGCCGGCGCACGGTCACTGCGATGCTCGGGACCAGCACCACCAGCCAGTACAGGCCGGTCAGCGCCCCGATGGAATTGCCCAGGCTGAAAATACCCACCACGGTATCCACGACCGACAGCACCACGACGATCAGGCAGTTGAACAGCACGAACATCCAGTATTCCATTCGTCGCGCGCGGCCGTCGAACACCGCGTACTTGCGGAGCGCCTCGAGATACCAGTTCATGCGTTCTCCCCCCTGGTTGCGCCGGCCAGCCTCGCCACCACCACGATCACCAGCACCACGAGGTAGGCGATGAAAATGCCCTGCATCCACTGCGCCATGCTCAGGCCCAGCCAGTGCCAGACGTCGTCCGTGCAATTGCCGGTCGGCATGAAGAACGCCGGGAACCACTCGTGCAGCGGCAGCCAACTCGGGAACCTGGGCAGGAACGAACACACGGCGGTGAACGAAAATGGATCCGCCGCCTGGATGGCGATGAGTTCGCGCGACAGCACCAGGCCTTCGCCGGCGGCCAGACCCCAGGCGGCAAACCCGAGGAACTGGACCACGGGCCTGCTGGGGGCGATCGCCCCCAGCAGCCCGGCCACCACCAGGCCCAGCACGGCCATGCGTATGTAAATGCACATGACACACGGGTTCAGGTGGAGCCCGTACTGGTAGAAGAGCGCTGACGCTTCCAGCAGCAGCGCGGTGACCGCAAGTGCGATCCATGCGCCGCGCTTCATCGAAAAGCGCGCAATCCAGTCGATGGCGTCCCGCACGGGCATCAATAGAGTCCCTTTCCTGGTTCGCGCGTGGCTTTCGCCAGGGCCCACGCCCCTCCGGCGCGGACCGCGATTCTACCCCGGCGGACCCGGGTGCCCAAATGCGGGACCCGCGGGTCTGGAGGCCGGCGGCCTTCGGCCACCCGATCCCGCCGGCGAGGACTGCGCCCGCATTTCCGGCGGGAATCGCCGCAAACTGCCGCCCGGCGACAAGCTCTAATAACAATAAGAATCAGACGGTTGTAGCAGCCCCGGCCGGGAGGCCGGCCACGGTAAGCTGGCGTTCAGGTACGCGGCGTTAGGGTAGTGGCGAAGATCGTGCAGTCCGTGCTCCAACACCGGAGCAGATGGAGGTGGATCATGGCGACGAACCTGTTCAGCACCGCCGGCAACATCCGGATCGGCCGCCTCTGGCCGGCCCTGCTTGTGGCCGCCCTGCTGGCCGCGACCGGCGCCCGCGCCCAGAGCGTGCCGGCCCCGGCGGCGCCGCCGCCGTTCAGCGCGGCCGAACTCCAGACGCTCGTCGGTCCGATCGCACTGTATGTGGATGACCTGGTCAGTATCGTGCTGCCCGCCTCGGCCTACCCGCTGCAGGTGGTGCAGGCGGCACGCTTCCTCGACGCCCGCGAGCAAGACCCGTCGCTCAGGCCGGACGATGTGTGGGACGACTCCGTCATCGCACTGCTCAACTACCCCGAAGTGCTGCGGATGATGGATACGAACCTGGACTGGACCGCGAACCTCGGCGAGGCCTTCGTCTACCAGCAGATGGACCTGCTCGAGGCCATCCAGCAATTCCGTGCGCTGACGCGCTCCGCCGGCAACCTGCAGAGCGACAACTACCAGACCGTCAGCGACGACGGTGGCGCCATCGCCATCGCGCCGGCCAACCCGCAGGTCATCTACGTTCCCTACTACGAGCCTGCGCGCGTCGTAACCTACTACTCGACGCCCGTGGTCCGTTACTACCCCTACGGCTACCCGGTCTATAACTACCCGTATGCATCCGGCTATTCGTTCAGCTCCGGCTTCTTCTGGGGCGTGACGACCGCCTTTATCCTCAACTGGCACACGCATTACGTGTACGTCTATCCTCGCCATTACGCCCAGCACCCGTACTACGGCCACCGCTACTACGATCGCCACTACGTCCGGCATTACGAGCCCAGGCGTTACGTAACGCGGGATCATCACGACAACGTCTGGCGGCCCGACGATCGCCGGCGCTCGTATCCCGATCGACACTCCGACCGCCAGGACCGATACGTTCGCGCGGACCGCAACGACCTGACGCCGGACCGCCACCGGTCGGCGCTCGCGGCGCCGGTGACGTCCTCGCTGTCGTCTTCGACACGCCCAGCCTGGCAGACCCGCAACCAGGACGACCCGCGCTCGCCGGTGACCGGCCGCGACGGACGCTCCAGCGTCCGCACCGACGACCGCCGCACACCGGCTGCCGACACGGCGCAGCGAACCCAGGGAACCAACACGCGCAGTATGCAGCGTGTTCCGGTGTCGCCACCGCGAACGGTCGCCACCACCCCGACGCCGCGGGTCGCGCGTACCACAACGCCGCCGCCGGCGAGCCGCGCAGCAAACCAGCACCGCGATGAACGCTCGTCGGCCCGCGTCGTGAGCACGCCGACTCGTCCCGGCTTCCCTGCCGTGCGTACGCCACCCGCGCGCACCGTGCCCGCCCCGATTACGGCACCGCGCACGCCGAACCCGGCCCCTGACCGCGCGCGGGCCGAACGCGCCAGCCGCGATGCGGCGCCCCCACGCGTGAACCCGCGCGCGACGACGCGCTCGCCCCAGGCGCCGGCGGCCGCCACGAACAACAGTTCGCGACAGGCCAGCGCCCGTCCCCCGCAGGCAGCAGGCCCGGTCACGCCCGCCCCGGCTCGCGAAGCCAAGCGGCAGCAGGCACCGAAGCAGGACGCGCGCGGGAAGTCGAAGGGCCGTAGCCAGGAGGAGCGGTAACGGCGCATAACCCGGGGCAACGCGCAGAACCGGTGTTCGTTACCCCGGGTTCGCCCTGGCTCCCGATGCGGCGCCGTGCTTGTTCGCCAGGATGATCTCCGAGGGGAACAGGCACTGCTGGTAGTACTCGCGCCGCTGCACGACGAACCCGTAGCGTCGCAGCGGCTCGGCGAGTCGAACGCCGCGGCAGCCACCCATGAGTCGCGGCGACCATTCATACAGCCGCTGGTAGATGCCGCTGCCGCGCCCCTCGCCGTCGGTCATGTCGACCAGGACCAATCGTCCGTCCGGCTTCAGGACGCGGTCAAATTCCGCCAGCACAGCGGTCCACGCATCCTCGTCCAGCAGGTCGAACATGTAGTTGTTGACCAGCACGTCGAACGAGTCCACCGCTTCCGGTATGGCCATCGCGCTGCCGATGGAAATCTCGTAGTTCGACAGGCCGGCCTTCTCGAGACGCCGCTGGGCTTTCACCAGCATGCCCCGGGAGATGTCGATGCCGACGTTGCGCCCGGACGGGTTGCTGCGGACCAGGTCCGCGAACGCAAGCCCGGTCCCGACCGCGACCTCCAGGACATGCTGCCCGGGCTTTACGTCGGCCAGCTCGAGGGCGCGGCTTCTCGCCCGGGACTCCGTCAGGTACCCCCAGACGTCGTAGAGCCCGGCCAGCTTGTCGTAGAGTGCCGCCGCGTCGCGCTGCGAAACCCGTGCCTTCAGCGGTCCTGGTTCGTGTTTCAACTGAATTCACCCTGAGTGTCTTTCTTGCCGGTGCGCAACTGGTCGCCTATGGGCAGGCGCCGAATGCGCAGGCCCGTGGCGGCGAAGATCGCATTGCACAGGGCCGGCGCCAGCGGCGGGACGCCGCATTCGCCCAGGCCTCGGACGCGGGCGTCCGTGCCGATGAAGTCCACTGCGATGTCCGGCGCATCGCCGATACGCGCGATTGGGTAGGTGTCGAAGTTATCCGACACCGCGATGCCGGCGGACACATCCACGGAGCAGCGCAGGGCGGCGCCCAGCGCATCGATGATGCCGCCCTCGACCTGGCCGCGCGCTCCGCTGGGGTTGATTACCGGCCCGCAATCGACCGCCGCCCACACCCTGGTAACGTCCAGCGCGCCGTCTGCGGCGACCTTCACCTCGACGACCTGGGCGATGAACGCGGTATTGCAGTAGCCCGCCGCGAAGCCCCGGCCGACGCCCCTGGGAAACGGCGCACCCCACCCGCACATCTCCGCCACGTGTCGCGTCACGGCGCGGATGCGCGCGACATCCAGCGCATAGTCGCCGACGACCGGCTGCCGGCGATCGGGTCCGATGAACTGCAGGAAGTAGTCGATGGGATCCCTCCCGGCCCGGGCGGCAAGCTCGTCGATGAAGCTCGACACCGCGAACATCGTCTTGGTGTCGGCGACGCCGCGCCATTGGCCGATCGGTGCCTGGGAGGCGACGCTGCAGTACTCCAATCGCAGGTTGGGCACGAACCCCGACGGGAAGGCGTATTCATCCAGCTCCGTGCCGTTCGGCGCGTCGTCGCGACCCAGGCAGGTGCTGCGCGAGGCGTTGGCCAACCGCGTGCGCCAGGCGGTGACCTTGCCTGCGGCATCGAGGCCGGCCTGCAGGCTGAATGCCGCGGCGGGCCGATAGAAGTCGTAGCGGATGTCGTCCTCGCGGGTCCAGATGACCTTCACCGGCCGGCCCGCGGCGCGGGACAACCAGGCTGCCTCGATCGCGAAGTCGGGGTAGTAGCGTCGGCCGAAGCCGCCGCCTGAACGCATGATGTGAATCTCGATCTGCTCCGGCGGCAGGCCCAGGACCTGCTCGACACTCTTGCGCAGGTCTTCGGGATTCTGGGTGCCGACCCAGAGCTCGCAATGCCCGCCTGCAACGGAGGCGGTTGCGTTCAGCGGCTCCATGGGCACGTGCGCAAGGAATGGCAACTCGTAGACCGCCGTGTGCGCCTGGTTCGCGGCGGCCAACGCCGCGTCGAAATCGCCGTCGCTGCGTGGCACGACAGTCGGCTCGCCGGCCAGTGCCCGATGGAAGGCGGCGAGGATGTCCGCGGTGTTCTCGACGCTGGCCTGAGACAAGTCCCACTCGATCTCCAGCGCATCGCGGCCCAGCTGCGCGGACCAGGTATCGGTGGCCAGGACGGCTACCCCGGGGCGCAGCCCGGGCAGATTCGGTGCAATCAGTCGGCCACCTGCTGCGGCCGGATCGATGACGACGACATCGACGACCCCGTTGACCCGGCGCGCCCGCGCCGTATCGACGCTGCCCAGCGTGGCGCCCCAGCTGGGCGCCCGGGCGATCACAGCCGTCAGGGCGCCGGGCACCCGCACGTCAAGGGCATACAGCGGCTCGCCGCGAACGATCCGGGGTCCATCCACGTCCCGGCGCGCCGTGCCGACGATCCGGTAGTCGTTTCGTGACTTGAGCGGAATGTCCATGGGCACCGGCCGCTGCGCCGCCTCGGCCGCCAGCTCGCCGTAGCTCAAGCTGCGATCGCCGGGTCCCAGCACCCGTCCCGAGCGGGCGACGCACGCGGACGGTTCGACCTGCCAGCGCGCGGCCGCAGCCGCCACCAGCATCATCCGGGCCGCTGCGCCGGCCTCACTGAGCGGCTTGAAGCCGAACAGCAAGCCCAGGCTGCCGCCGGCGAACTGGTTCTCCAGCCGATCGTCCAGCGGCGCCTGGACCACCTCGACCTGTTCCCAGTCCACCTCGAGTTCCTCAGCCACGACCATCGGCAGTGAGGTCCGGACGCCCTGGCCGATCTCCGGGTTCTTGGCAAAGATAGTGATGCGATTGTCGGGGGCGATGCGAATCAGTGGGTGCAGCTCCGTCGCGGCCGCCTGCCCATCCGTCTGGCCGTCCGCGGCGGCACCGCGGAACCCGATGACCAGACTGCCGCCCGAGGCAACGGCCAGCATCAGGAAGGTTCGGCGATCCAGGCCTTCCATGGAATCCCTCCATCGCGACGCCAGTTGAATGCACTATGCCACGACAGCGCCGGCGACGGCGATTACGGCCCGGCACCGATGGCTGGCGTTGGTGTAGGCTCTGCACCATCAAGGGCCCGCACGGGCCCATTTTCAGGGGGAATAGCGTGACCAAGCCCAGGCTGATCTACTTTGACGCGCCGGTGAGTCGCGGCGAAGAATGCCGCCTCGCACTGCACCTGGCGGGCATCGATTTCGACGACGTGCGCATCAAGGGCGCCGACTGGCCCGCGATGAAGGAGCAGATGCCCTACGGCAGCCTGCCGGTCCTCGAGTTGCCCGGCAAGCCGGCGCTGGCGCACTCCAACGCCATCCTCGTGCTGATCGGCCGTCGCCACGGCCTGCACCCCGCCGACGACTTCGAGGCGGCGCGCCACGAAGGCATGATGCAGCACGTGGAGACCCTGCGATCGGTCGTCGCACCGACCATCCGCATGCCGGAGCCCGAGAAGAAGGCCACGCGCGAGGCGCTCGTGGCGGATTTCATGCCAGCGTGGGCGAAGGCGGCGGAAAAGAACATTACCGGCACGCCGTTCTTCGGCGGCGACAAGATCCAGGTCGTGGATCTGAAGCTCTACATGGCGGTGCGCTGGTTCATCGGCGGCAAGGTCGACTACATTCCCGCCACGATCTTTGCCGACTACCCCAGGCTCATCGGCGTGCACGATGCCGCGCGCGACCATGCCGGCGTGAAGTCCTGGTACGCGAAGTCCTGAGTTTCTTCTTCGCGTCCGCCTCGAAGCAGAGAGGGCCTCGCAAGAGGCCCTCTTTCATTCCGGCGGCCTCAAACCGTCAGCTTCGCCCCGGTGGCGCGTCACGCCGCGCGCAAAAGGCGAGGCTCCGAAAACCGATGCCCTGGCGCCGGGGAAGAGCCGCGATGGTGTAGGCTGGCAGGTGAAAGGGCCCACACGGGGCCCGATCTCAAGAGAGGGGAAATATCATGATGAAGCACAATATATGGATCGCTGCGGCTGCCATGCTGGTCGTGTCAGCCGGCGCGTCCGCGGCCGAGTCGAGCGGCTTCTACACGACCCACAGCGGCAAGTCGTACAACACGACCCTTCCAGACGGTCGCACGATAACCGTGTCCCACTACTACCAGCTGGCCAAGTCCGACCAGGCGGATGACCCGATCAACAACGCGGAATCCAACTGCACCGGCAGGTTCGTGGTTTCCAAGGAAGGCAAGGTCCTGTCGGCCAGCGGCGTCTGCTTCTCGACGCAGGCCAGCGGCGACGGCGGTACGTGGTGGTGGAAAGCCGACGAGATCGGCACAGCGACGTGCCCGGACCTCTGCGGTTCCTTCGGCTGGGTGGAAGGCTACGGTTCTCTGAAGAACGCGAAAACCGCCGGCACCTGGGTCCGCACCGAAGTCTATGCCGAAGGCTCCATCGGCACCTACAAGTCTACGTACAGCAAGAAGTAGCCTGCTGCTGCGCACGGCACCGGGCCGCGGATTCCGCGGCCCGGTGCTGACCCGGCCGATGTACGCGGCGGCGCCGCGACTATTCGATGGTGAACGGCAGCAGCAGGCCGTAATCGACCGGATTCGGTACTTCGGCGACGAACGCGTACTCGCCCGGCGCCAGGTCGACCGTGAAGTACGCCGCCGACCCGGCAGGCATGTCGTTCATGCCGCCCAGGAATACCGCAGGGGCCGGGGTCTGGAGACCGTCGGCCGTCCTCCAGTCCATCCAAGCGCCAACCGCCCCGACATCGACGCCCTCGCCAAGCCGGACCACATGCACGTCGTGACCCACGAAATTTGGATAGGTCTGCTGGTCGCGAAACATCACCTTGACGACGTTGGGACCGCGGTCGAGCTCGCCCTCCACGATTTCGAAGCCCTGGCTCGAGACGGCGAGCGTGACATTCGGAACGGGCTCCTTGGCGTCGCTCGCCGCTTCCGTGACCGTCAACCCGTGCAGCATGCCGAGCTGCCCGGATTCCGCACTGTAGCTGTGGAAGATTCCGTTCGTCTTGACGTAACACTCCACCACGTAGCGGCCCGGTTCCAGGAACAGAGTCGTTTCCGCGGTCCCGCCACCGGATACGAGGCCCGGTCCCCCGAAGTAAACGACTTTGCCATACCACTCCGGAAGCGCTCCGAAGGCGGCGTTGGCCGCATCGGCGTCCCCCGCATTGAGGGCCTCCAGGCCGCGCTGGAACGCTGGCGTGACCTCTGCATGCATCCGTTCGACGGTAGCCTCCTCCGGAAGCCGCTCGATCATGGCGAAGTGCACCATGCCAGAGAGGTTGTTGAGGCGGACCGTGACCCAGCCCGACGGAATCTCATCGGGACCCTCGAATCGCATACCGACCGCGCGAAGCTCCAGCACGTTCGCCGCGGGCGATACGCCTGACGCATCCTGTGCCGGCGCACCGTCACCGTGCCCCGGCACCCGCTTGCCGCAGGCGCCCAGCCACACGGCGGCCGCCATGACCAGGACGAGTAATATTGGTGACGCCTGACGAGCTTCGGCTCGTGTCTTGATTCTTCCGTCGTGCGCATCGCGGGCACATCGCCCGGCCATGACCTGAAGTCTCATGGTCTGCCCCCCCCTGATATCCCCACGACACGATAACACCATCAGGCAGCGCGACCAAACCACGCGGCGCACCTGAAACTGAACCGGCGAATCCCGGACTGGGGCGCGAAGAACTGGATACATTCTGGCCCGGCCCGCGCCAGCCCGCGAATCATCGACGCGCTGACTCTCCGGGTGCCGGCCTTTCGCCGAACCTGCCTGGAGACTGTGCTAGATTCCCCCGCCGTATACCTTGGCACCGACCCGTATCGACGCGATCAAGCGCTTCCAGAGGCAGGCACCGACATGACGACTCGCCTCCCTTCGTCCTTGCAGATGGTCGGCTTCGATGCCGACGACACCCTCTGGAACAGCGAGATTTACTTCCAGGGCGCCCATGCGGAGTTCGAGAAGATCCTCGGCAACTACATCGATGTCAGCGACGTCCGGGTCCACGACCGGCTGCTCAACACCGAACGCGTGAACATCCAGCTGTTCGGCTATGGCGCCAAGGGCATGACGCTGTCCATGGTGGAGACGGCGGTCGCGTTGACCGACGCGCGCATCACGGGGGCCGACATCCATCGCATCGTCGACCTCGGCAAAGGCATCCTCCGACAGCCCGTCGAACTCCTGCCCGGCGTTCGCAAGGCCGTCGCGGCGGTCGCAGCCCGGTATCGCGTCGTGATGATCACGAAGGGAGACCTGTTTCACCAGGAACGCAAGGTGGCGGAGTCCGGACTGGCCGACCTGTTCCACCGCATCGAGATCGTCAGCGAAAAGGACGAGCACAGCTACGCCCGGCTGTTGCGCGAATTCGAGGTGCCAGCGGAGGCCTTCGCGATGGTGGGCAACTCGCTCAAGTCGGACATCGCGCCGGTGCTCGCCCTGGGCGGCTGGGGCGTCCACGTGCCCTACCACATCACCTGGGACCTCGAGCACGCCGAGCTGGACACCTCGCACCCCCGACTGGCGGTGCTGACCACCCTGGACCAGGTCCCGACTGCGCTGGAACGTTTCACCGCCGGATAGCCGCTGTCAATCGCGCTGCTGCGTCGCACTTTTCTATCGCCGCCTGTCAGGGGACTCTTTCTCCACCGGCCACCACCGGGTGACGTCCGGCCGGGTTAGTCGCGGCAGCCGCTGGACTTCCGCGCCGACCCCGCGCAGTCTGCCAGCTGAGGGATCACCGAAAGAGGGAGCAAGCGATGCGGCTCAATCGGCAGTTCATTCTCGGCGCCGCGACCGCGCTGGTCCTGGCACTTGCAGCCATCGGCTCGACCGCGACGGCGCGGGATAATCCAGGCCGCGAGAAGGTCGTCGCGGCGATCAACGCCGACCGGGATGCGGCGGTCGAACGGCTGCGGGAGTGGATCGCGCTGCCGACCATCGCCAACATGGGCCTCAACACGCCGCGAGGTGCGGAGTACATGCGCCAGCTGGCGCTGGATGCGGGCTTCGACCAGGCGCGCATCGTGGAGACCGGCGGCGTGCCGGGCGTCTTCGCGACGCTCGACGCGGGGGCGAAGGACACGCTCGCCGTCTATTTCATGTATGACGTCAAGCACTTCGACCCTGCCGAGTGGTCCTCGCCGCCGCTCGAGGGGAAGATCGTCGACCGACCCGGGGAAGGCAAGGCTCTCGTCGGCCGGGGTGCCTCCAACCAGAAAGGTCCGGAGATGGCCTTTCTTACTGCGCTGGCCGGGTTCAGGAAGGCGGGCGTCAAGCTGCCGGTGAACCTCGTCCTGGTCGCGGAGGGTGAAGAGGAAATCGGCTCGACCCACTTCGAGGCCATGCGCGACGACCCCGAGGTCAAGGCGGCGCTCCAGCGCGCCGTCGGCGTGGTGATGCCGTCGGCGGGTCAGTCACGCGACGGCTCGGTCTCGATCGACCTGGGTGCAAAGGGCGTCGTCGAAATCCAGCTCGTGTCGAGTGGCGAGAAATGGGGCCGGGGTCCGGCCAAGGACATCCACTCGAGCCAGATGGCCCGCGTAGACAGCCCAGCATGGCACCTGGTCAAGGCCCTCGACACGCTGGTTTCCGACGACGGGTTCACCCCGGCGATCGACGGCTGGTTCGAGAACGTCCGCGCCCTCACGCCGCGACAGAAGGAACTGATCGCGGCCGACCTCTCCAGGGATGAAGAGAGCGTCAAGAAGCTGTACGGCGTGCGCCGATGGATCAACGACGAGAGCTTCCTGGACAGCGCCTATCGGCTCACCTCGCAGCCGACGGTCAATATCCAGGGCCTGGTGAGCGGCTATACCGGGCCCGGCGGCAAGACAGTGCTACCCGGCCGCGCCGAGGCCAAGCTCGACCTTCGGCTGGTTCCCGACATGACCAGGGAAGAAGCGGTGGAGAAACTGAAGGCGCACCTTGCCAGACGCGGATTCGGTGACATCGAGGTGATCGTCAGCGGCGGCTACAGCCCGACCGAGTCACCCGAGGACAGCGTCATCGTACAGGCCGCCGCTGCGACACTTGCGAAAGCCGGGATCGAGCACAGCCTGTTCCCGCGCCGTGCCGGCAGCTGGCCGGGCGTCGTCTTCACCGGGCCGCCACTCAAGATGGCTGCGGGCCATTTCGGCGTCGGCCGTGGCGGCGGCGCACACGCACCCGACGAATGGCTGCTGATCGACAGCAGCGATCCCAAGGTCGCCGGCTTTGAACAGCAGGCGGTGATGTACGCCGACTATCTCTACGAGGTTGCGCGAGCGGCGAAAGCTCGCCGCCGGTGACGCCGCAGCAGACGGATCTCCGCGCGGCACCGTGGGATTTTTGGACGCCTGCGATCGCGCCACTCGAGTCGACCGCAAAAGGAAACCCCGGCACAGGGCCGGGGCTTCCGAGTCTCCACAAGCAGTCGCTGAGGACTACTTGGTAAAGGTCATTTCCTGCAACAGGGAGCTGCTCATGACCTCCCGGTACTCCGCACGGTTGCCGCTCTCTTCCTGCATCTGGGCAATGGATTTCTTCTTCCATGCCTGGTATTCCTTGGCACGGTTGCGGCCCTCGGCGCCGGAGACGACGCTTTCAGTGATCGTGACCAGGTACATGTCCGGTTCGCCGGCACGCGGGTATACGTTCGAGATGAGCTTGTAGTCCTTGATCCAGCCTTTCGACTTCGCGAATTCCTGGTCCGCTCTCCACTCGCTCGCCAGCCACTGGGCGTACTTCAGCGAGCCGCCGTCCTTGAGATGGATCCCGGCGACATCCCAGTAATCGCCCAACTCCAGCGGCCATTCCTGGGCCGACGCCCCGGCAGCCATCACCATCGAGGCGGCACCGAGCGCCATGACACACAACGTCTTTCTGATTAATTTCACTTGAACACTTCCCCCTATTGAGGCGGGCACCTGCTGCCCGCGTGCTCGGCATAGTACACCAGCGACGTCGAGCCACCACACTCTGCCGCAGGTTGACTGCAAATTCGCCTGAAAGCCAGTCAGCGACCCTGCGCCAGCCGACAGTGACGCACAGAGGCACGTCGCCTCAAGCCGCAGTCAGCAGTGGTCGCCGGAGACGCAATCGAACCATCGACACGCGGATTTTCCGGTTGCGCTCTATGCCACCGCCTCAGCCTGCTTCGGATTCTCTCCGAACCGGTTCGATCCCGGCGTCCCGTCAGTCGCGAAGAAGACGATCAATACGATCACGCCCACAATCGGGATTAGCGCCAGCAGCACCCACCACCCCGATCGATCGGTGTCGTGCAACCGGCGTACCGTCACCGCGAAACTGGGAATGAAAATCGCCAGCGAGTAGATCCCGCTCAGCAGGCCCACGTCGCCCTTGATGCTGTACAGGCCCATGGTGACATCCACGACTGTCAGCGCGATGATGATCAGGGCGTTGAACAGCACGAAGTACCAGTACTCCGAGCGCCGCGAGCGCCCCGTAAACACCGCGTACTTCCTGATGGCTTCCAGATACCAGTTCATGCCTTGCTCCCCAGGTGCACAGTTCTCACGACCATCACGGGCCGCGCATCTCCCCGCGATTTCCGGCGCCCATTCTGCCGAAACCTCCACTGCAGCCTGACGCCAGGCCGCCATCGCTGGTCAAATTGAGGATTTCGGAAGCCTGCTCTTTCTACCATGAAATTGAATTCCCAGGCTTGTTCCAGGCATTCTTGTGCCCGGCCTCGGCGCGCTCGATGTCTGCTATATACTCCGGAGCCGACGTCATGCTCCTGCAGACCTGGCCCGCCTGTGTGCCGCAGCTGGCTTTCATGACACAGGCCAATTTACAGAGTTAAACACAATGAAAAAATCCGGTTTCGCGTTCGCAGATTCCAGACTTCTGCCGCTTACGCTGCTGTTGTTACTTTCATGCCCGCTTGCCGGCGCTGCAGACAATGAATGCGCTGCATCAGGGGAGTATGCGTTTGTTTGTGGCCCGAAAAGCGCTGAAGACCTCGTTCTTGTTCCCGATACAAAATGGATCATGGCGAGCGGTTTTGCCAAGGATGCCGCGATCTACCTGATCGACTCACAACAGAAGACCTGGGCCGAACTCTATCCGGCTCGCGCGCCACGTGCTCAGCAGGACATGGAAATGTATGGCGCCTGTCCGGGCTCACCGGACCCGAATAATTTTGTCACGCATGGCTTGAGTATTCGGCGCGGCGCGGACGGGCACTCGACGCTGTATGTCGTAGGTCATGGAGAACGCGAGGCCATCGAAGTATTTGATGTCAACGCAAACGGTGAGATACCAGAACTGACGTGGACGGGATGCATCCTGACCCCGGACAGCATGGAAGCCAATAGCGTCGCGTCTCTTGCCAACGGCTCCCTGCTTGTGACCATTCCGCTGCGTACCGGCATATCCATCAGCGACGCGCTCGCTGGAAAGCTGACTGGCGGGGTCTACGAATGGTCCCCGGGTTACACTGGCTTTGCCCCGGTCCAGGGCACCGACCTGCCTTATGCGAATGGCATCGAGGTGTCCGCCGATGGACAGGAGTTCTATGTCGTATCGTCCGGGCTGCTCACGGTTACCGCTTACTCGAACAGCAATCCCGCGCGGCTGTTGCGCAGCAGCAAGCCGTTTGCGATCGTCCCCGATAATCTGCACATGACGAGTGATGGAAGCCTGATTACCGCTGGACTGAACGTACTTGATCCAGTCTGCGGCGACGTTCCACAGTCGGAGGAATTTGACCTTGCGAAATTCGCAAGCTGTCCCCGCCCCTTTGCCGTATTGACTATCGACCCTCAGTCGATGCAAAGCAGGACTCTCGCAAGCGGACCGGCCAGCAAGAATTTCAGCAACATCACGATGGGGCTGCCAGTGGGCGGCGAGCTCTGGATAGGAACCTTTGGCGGCGACCGCGTCGCCTATCGCGCGTTGCAATAGATCAACTGATTCTGGCCCGGCCCAGTAACCGACCGGGATCTTCTGCGGCGCACGGCGTCGCCTGAAGCAGAGAGGGCCTCGCAAGAGGCCCTCTTTCGTTCCTGCCTCGGGCGCCGAGGATCACCTTGCCAATGATATGCTTCGGCCCGCCTGATCGGGGAACCTGGAGACCTCGGTGACGCCTTATCCATCGCTTTCGGAAATGGGCACGAAGGTCGGCCGCGCGATCGGCGAGCACTGGGACATCACCTGCCGCGCGCTGGCGCGTGGCGAGCATGCCGTCGCGGAGCCGTCGTTCTTCAGGCTGATGACCGGCGAGCCCCATCCGTTCGCCAACATGGCCTTCATCAGCCCTTCCGCGAACCTGGCATCGGCGCGCACCGCCGTCGAGCCGCTCATCGCCAGCGGGATGCCGGCGGCGGCGGCGTTTCCGGGGATAGACGTACCGTCCGACATCGGCGCCTACCTGGTCGAGCACGGCTTCGCGGCCGGCAGCGTACCCGCCATGGGCGTCGACATCGTCAGCCTCGAGCCGACGACGCTCCCGGCGGGCTATGAATTCGCGCGGATTGGCGGCGGGCCTGAGGGCGAGGAATGGGTCAGGCAGATGGCCATCGGCTTCGCGCTGCCGCCCGTCGCCGCGCGATGCTTCTCGCCCGCCTCCCCCGAAGCGGACAACTCGCCGGATTCGCCGGCGCAGTTCTACGCGGTCCGCAGGAACGGCATGATCGTCGCTACCTCGGCCTGTTACCTGGGCGATGGCATAGCCGGGATCTACTGCGTATCCACCCTTCCCGAGGAACGCGGCAAGGGGCTGGGCGCGTATGCCACCGCCGAGCCACTGCGCCTCGCCGCGAAACAGGGTTACGGCGTCGGCATCCTGCAGTCGTCCGAGGCCGGCTACGCCGTCTACAAGCGCCTGGGCTTTGCCGATTTCGGCAAGGTGCCTTTCTACGTCCGGATGCCCAGCTGATCGCCGCGTGCGGCGAGCCTGGCCGATCACCTGAACGATCATGACGGCCGTGGGTGTGGAGATCGTCATTCTCGAGCGGGGCGATCTGCGCTTCACGGCCTACGCGGCCGGTGACGGACCGCTTGTGCTGTGCGTGCACGGCTTTCCCGACAATGCGCTTACGTTTCAGCACCAGTTTGCCGCGCTGGTTGCGGCTGGCTATCGCGTCATCGCGCCGACGATCCGCGGTTACGAGCCCAGTTCACAGCCGGAGGGCGGCGACTACCGGATCGAGGAACTGGCGGCCGACGTGATCGCCTGGATCGACCACCTGGGCGAAGACAAGGCCCATCTCGTCGGCCATGACTGGGGAGCGGTCATGGCCTATGTCGCCTGCGCCAGGGCGCCAACACGTTTCCACTCGCTGACGACACTCGGCATTCCTCACCCGGCACGATTCACAGGCATCGGCATCAGGAAGGTGCCGGCGCAGCTGCTGAAGTCCTGGTACATGATGTTCTTTCAGCTTCCCGCGCTGCCCGAGCACGCGATTCAGCGGTCCGACTGGGCCCTGCTCCGGCGCTTGTGGAAGTCCTGGTCGCCCGGGCTTGATCTGTCCGCAGAGACCTGGTCGGCACTTCGCGAGACGTTCGAAGCGCCCGGGGTCAAGGAAGCGATGCTGTCCTACTACCGCCTGAACGTCTCGCCGCCCATTCTGCTCGGGCTGGCCAGGTCGCCGATCAACAGCCTGGGCGACGTACCGGTGCGGACCCTGGCCATTGCCGGCGCAGACGACGGTTGCATGGATAACCGGCTCTATGACTACACCATGCTGGAGCGTGATTTCCCGGCCGGCCTGCGCGTCGAGCGAATCGCAGGAGCGGGTCACTGGGCGCACATGGAAAGGCCCGACGAGGTGAACCGCCTCATCCTGGAGTGGCTATCGGGGGACTGACCGCGACCTGGCCTGGTCTGCGATGTCCGGCAAACCGCCCACATGCGAATTGTCATTCCTTCGCCTGCTTCATTAATCTACGGCGCAACTCCCGCCAACATCATGGTCTGCAATGAATCGCCGCAGTCTTCTCAAACTGACCTGTTTCACGCTTGCCAGCGCCGCAGGCTTTCAGTCGTTCGCCGGCCAGGAAACCCAGGAGGGCACCACCATGCGACCTGACCCGAAAGCCGTCGCCAGGTTGGCGCGGGACTATACCGAGGCCTGGAATTCGAAGTCCGCAGACAAGGTCGCTTCGTTCTACGCGGAAGATGGCGAGATCGTCATCAACCGCGGCGAGCCGTGGCGGGGGCGGTCCCGGGTTGCCGAGATGGCAGCCGGCTTCTACGCGGACGTTCCCGACCTGTCGTTGACCTGCGACGAGATCCGCTGCGCCGGCTCGCACGCCGTCTATGTCTGGACCTTTACTGGCCACGACGCGAAGACGGGCAACCCGCTGAAGGTGCGTGGCTGGGAGGAATGGGATCTCGACGAAGACCTGAAGGTCCGGTCATCGCGTGGCTGGTACGACGCGGACGACTACGCCCTACAGGTGGCCGGCGGCTGACCCAGTATCCGGAAGTCCGATGATCGATCCGGCTGGCGCGCGATAGCCCCCCGCGACGCCACATACCGATTCAAGTTCAACGCGTTAAGACTGGTCGCCTGGCCCCAGCGAACTGGCGCCGGCCGTCGGTGAGGTCTGTTAACGGCCAAGAGGAGACATCACGCCGAAGAAGGAAACCCCGGCGTGCCTGCCCGCCGCCGTCTGCAATATCGGTGGTTATTGGTAGTTCTTAGGGAAGCATCTGGGCATCGCCGTGGGGTGACCCGGGCATTTGAAGCAGGAGCCGACCGGCCGGGGCCAGCCACGCTGGCGAACTGGGCACTCGTGCCAATAACGCGGCACTATACGTCACAACCTGGTTGTCGATCTATCAGGACCCAATCCCTGGAGGAGAGACGGACGATGCAAACGATGAGTCGGCGGACCGCGCTCAAATATGTCTCGGGTGTGGTCGGCGCAAGTGTCCTTGGAGGGTTGCTCGCGGGACGTGCCGCCAAGGCCTGCTCTGATCCACAACGTGCAGGATACATTCCGGTAAAGGGCGGGCGTGTCTGGTACCGCATGAACGGCAGCGAGCACGTCGACAGTACGCCATTGCTAGTGATCCACGGCGGCCCGGGTTTCTCCCACCATTATCTGTTGCCGTTGACCGACCTGGCCAGTGATCGACCAGTGATCTTCTACGACCAGCTCGACAGCGGGAACTCCGAGCGGCCGGGTAATTCTGCCAACTGGACTGTGGAGCGGTTTATCTCCGAAGTCGACTCGGTCCGGGAGGCGTTGGGGCTTCACAGGCTGTTCATTCTCGGCAGCTCCTGGGGTGGGACGGTCGCCGCGGAATACGCCATGAGACAGCCCAAGGGACTGGCCGGTCTCGTGCTTGCAAGCCCTTTGATCAGAACGAAGCGCTGGATAGCCGACAACACCGAGTACCGCAATCAGCTTCCGGCCGAAGTGCGCAAGGTGCTGAACGACAATGAGAAGGCCGGGACCACCGACAGCCAGGCTTATCAGGACGCGGTGATGGCATTCTATCGGCGTCATCTCTGCCGGCTCGATCCGTGGCCAGACTACGTGAACAAATCCTTTGAACTGGCCAACCTCGAACTCTACGTCGCGATGTGGGGCAACACGGAGTTCAATGCGACGGGAACGCTCAAGGATTACGACGCAAGCGGCAAACTCAAGGACATCGTGGCACCGACCCTGTACACCTGTGGCGAGTACGACGAGGCAACACCGGCGGCCTGCAGGCACTTCAGCAGCCTAACGTCCGGCTCAGAGGTGCGCGTGATACCCGATGCGTCGCACATGGCGTTTGTAGAACAGCGCGATCTCTACATGAAGACGGTGCGACAGTTCTTCGGGCGGGTCGCCTAGAGAGGCACTGACCGGTTGCGTCGCTCTGCGCTCGGCTCTTTCCCACATCATCGCGGCTGCGTCACCGGGAGTGCGCAACCTCGCCACGCATGTCCATTGTGGGTCGGCAACGGACCTCCGGGGCGGGATCGGGCCAGCCCTCGGTCAACGACTGCTTCCGGCCAGAAGCGGTCCTTGGGCATCGAGCCCAGATTGCTAGCCCGACTGGGCCGCGTGTCCGGCAGTGCGAAGTGCGCGAGCATGCCCAAATAGAAGACTACACCGACATCGGGGAATTGAACCGACATGCATGGCGTTCAGTTCATGGTCATGCGACAAGAACTGGAGACGCGCCTAGATCTCGAATCAGCCTTGATCATCGAGGAGGCAGGAAATCGACCGAAGCGAATAGAGGAGTCATGGTGGCCTCCTGTTTAATACACGCCATTAAATGGAGAGCCGAGATGACCACACCACCTGTAATGCAGACGAGCAGCCTTTTGTTAGTCCGGCGTTTGATCATCTTTGCTCTCGCCGGACTGCTGATCTTCTACCACAGCCTCACGCTTTACGAAATGTATGTAGGCACCAGCAACAGTGCACATACGCTCTTCGACAATGTGCAGTCGGTCTTTCGTGTGCTTATCACCATGAGTTTACTGCTCGTTGTCTTTGGCGTGCGCTGGGCATTGTGGGGGATGTGGTTCAGTATCAGCGGGCTTGTGGCAACGCAGTATTGGGCGCATTTTGGGAATTTGCCCGTCGATTTCACCGAAGGTAGGCACCCGCTCTCCTACCTTAAGGGTTTCATTTTCCCGACAATCATTACCTTGGCGTTCCACTCTTCAAGCCGGCACGGCGATTCAATTGAAGACGCATAACATTTCATTCAAGCCGACGTCGCCTCGCGGCGCGGGTTAATTCAGACGTTAAACGTCCGCTTTGTAGCGCGCCGAACTTCCGCAAAGGGTCGTTAGCAGCCCTCTCGGAACGACCGCGCCGGCTCAGTCGCCAGGTCTGTTAACGGCCAACAACTGCCGTTCCGTGAAAGCAGAAACCCCGGCGCGAGGCCGGGGTCTGGTCAGGGTCGGCTTCCACTTGATAATGCCTCCAATTGTCAGCCGACCGAGCCTACCGGACCAGGATACGACACCTCCTCGAGCTGACCGGTGTCGACATCAAAGATAAAGCCGCGCACGGTTACGGAATCGGGGCCCGCCGCAGGCAGCCAGGGATGGTTTAGGATCGCGGCAATACCGCGACGAACATCCCATTCGAGGCGCTCGATATTCTTGGCGTTGCGCGTGGAATCAAGCGGCTCCAATGGCCCACGAAACGAATGAAACGCCGCAGGGCTGGCTGAGGACGTTGCCGGGCTGGTGAAATTCCGGCCAGTCGCGCTACTCAGCAACTGCACTGCAGCAGAGTCGCCTTCCAGACCGGCCTTCAGAAGATCGTCTGTGAACGCCAGCATGCCGCAACGAGTGTGATGGATCAGGATGATCTCCCTCGTGTTTAGCAGATGGTGCGAGATGATGAGGGATCGAATAGCATCTTCGGTGACTACGCCACCGGCGTTGCGGATGACATGCGCTTCGCCTGTCTGCAGCCCCAATAAGTCCTCTACATCGATGCGAGCATCCATGCAGGCGACTACAGCGACGCGCTTTGAAGGTTGAATTGCCTGCTTGCCTGGGTGAGCGGAAGTATGCACCGCTTCACCCTGGGCATAGCGAGCGTTGTTCGCCAGAAACTGATCCGTAGTTGATGTTGCCAATGTCACGCCCCTCTTCTTGCCATCGTTGGTCGCCCACTCTCAATCAGCCTAGCGGTGGATCGCAGGCGTGAAAAATAACCGTCTGTTATGCGCTCATAAACTTACCGACGGCTTTGTCGCCGCACCAACCTGTAGGCCGCACGAGCGCTACGGTCTGAGAGAACAGGCGCTGTGGCCAGCTAGCCGATCTGGAAAGAAGCCCCTGCGGCGAGCCGCGTGGTATTGGCGACGGGTCGTCGGCAGTCGATTTGGTGTATTCCGGATCGGCCAGTTTCAACAGGCTGGGATGGATCGGCGGTCGCCATGTTGGCCGCCGCGCGGCAAAATGTCGCCTAAGGTCGTTAGCAGCCCTCTCGGAACGACCGCACCGGCTCAGTCGCCGGGTCTGCTGACGGCCAGGACGAGACATCGGGGCGTCAAAGAGAAACCCCGACTCGGGGCCGGGGCTTCAGGCGGCTCGTTCTGTACGCTGTTACTCAGTACAGGCCTCTTCGGTCGGGAAGTCTTCCGGGAAATCGCCTTCGGGCAGGTCCGTTCCTACGTATTCGACCCGCTTGGTCTTACCCTTGAGTTCATTGATCAGCGTCAGGCCGACGCCACCGTGACTGAGCCGGCAGTAAAACTTGTGCTCGACTTCGCCTGGCGCCAGTGCCGTGTATTCCTTCGTCTGCAAGCACTCAAGATAGGTGCTGTCCTCGTAGTCGACTGACACGATGGCATTGAGCCGAAGCACCTTGGCCTGATCTTCTGCCTCTTCTTCGTAGTACTCCTGAAAGTAGGACACGCCCGGTTCAGGATGCGCCAGCATGATGACGCCGGGCATTGCGCCGTCGTCGCCTGCCTTCCATGAACCTGCAGTCGTCAGACAGTCTTCCTCGTCATCCCATGCCGTCGTCTCCTCGCCGAGATACCAGACGTTGCCGTCATCGTCCTCGGCATACCAGTCGTAGGTATCCTCAACCAGCGTGAACTCTCCGTCACACTCCTCCGACACCCACTCGCGGTCGCGAATCACGACTGCGTCGATGTCGTATGGATCATTGAAAAATCCTGTTCCGGTCATGCCCTCGACAAGCGACTCGCTCACCTCGCAACCATCGACGGACTCTGAAAACAGCACCGCGCTAATAGGCCCGCCCATGCGCAGACCCCAGAAGTCATTTTCAAGCGTCGTTGGATCGCCGAAATCGCTGCTGTCGAAGTCGAAATCAAGCATTCCGGCGGCCGCTACAGCGGGCAGCGATAGAGCAAGAAAGGCTCCTATCCAGGTTGTGCGTCGTCCCTTTGTGTTCATTTCTCGGCCCTCCTCAGGCCGCAGGTTATGTAACAAAGTTGCAACGACGCGGCCCGTGATGTCGTTTCAGGCTAGACCAACACAGATTTCACGACAATCCGAATGTCCCGACGTGCAGCGCCAGGTGAGGCAGCACGCTGCGTATAGCGCCACCGTGTCTCTACAATCTGCAGATGCACGGAGGACATCATGCGACCCGAAGCCATTCGCCAGGCGATGTCAGACACAATGTTTGACGCGGCGCACCAAGATGTCTGTTACGGGTCGGTAGCAGCCGCTTTGCTGCGTCGCGGCATGATGTCCGAGATGGGTCGTTAGCAGCCCTCGCGGCACGACCCGACCGACTCAATCGCCATGTCTGTTAACGGCCAGTTGATTCGGCCAGGAGCGGACAGTCGCTGAAAGCAGAAACCCCGCCAAGCGGGGTTCTGCCACGCCTGGTCGTGTGTGTTGCTCAGGGCAGTGTCGAGAGCGTCGCCGCTCCAGGTATGAGCCCGTTGGTCACGACGGAAATTTTACCTTTCTTGTCCACCGTCGCGGCCGTCGCCATGAAGAGGCCGGTGGCAACTTGCGTGCAGCTCGCCGTAGCGACGTTGCAAGCGTTGACCGTCCCGCCTGTCGCCTTGCCGGGCGGCAGATCCAGCGCGAACCAGCTGCTCTCGTCGAGTTCCACGACGTAGAGCGTTCCATCAGGTCCGAACGTCAAATCGATGATCGACGTGAAGCCGTCCAGAACGACGCTGCAAGCGGGGCTGCTGCCGCATTGAGCGTGGCTTGCCAACGGATCGATCCTCCATACCCGCGATTCGCCAGTCGGGGCGGGGAAGCCCTTCAGTTCACTGACGTAGTACGCGCCGTCCGGTCCAATCGCGATGCTCGTCGCGACTGCTTGCGCCGGAATCATTGGTGGAAGTCCACACTGCGGCGCGCCTGAGCCAGGGCAATCCAGCAGCGACTTGATGTTGGCGGTCGACACGAGTTCGGCTGGCAGGGTCGCCACCCAATCGATATTTCCGCGTTGATCGACAATCAACAGTGAGTTGCCTCCTGCATCGGTGACGAGCACGTGGCCGCCGTCCAGCACGGTGACATCGAACGGGTTCGGATTAATTTCGGCGCCGTCCGGATTGACGGTAGCCTCAAACGCGCCGAGATCAGCGATTTCCCTGACTGAGCCTCGTGCGACTCGATACAGCCTACCGTCGCCCCCAAATCCGCCACTCGTGATCACGAACAGGTCTCCGCGACCGATGGCGGCCACATCCGTCGCTCCAGGCAGCTGCGCAATGGGACGAAAGGCTCCATTCCGGTACTCCTGCACGCCGGATCCCACATCCGTGACAAAGACGCTGCCGTCCGGTGCCGTCGCGAGGCCGAACACCGGCCCCGCGGCCGGAATCACGGTCGACTCAGCCTCCGCGGTCCCGCTTAGCGCCAGACTGCCGCTGACCATCAGGATGCCGCACACCGTTCGCAACAAGATATTTGACATGACCCGCTCCCCCACATTTGTCTTGGTTCGCTTGAATGTGACTCCGCTTCGTCCGGTGGACGATGCCGCCACCATATGTTTTTCGCTCATGTAACCCTCCCCTGCGTCCCGGCGGAACGCCTCGCATTAATGGTTCGTCAGAATGAAACAAGGCGTCAGGCTTGGCCTGTACGCAGCAGCGCTATTCTCGGCGGACACCCCCCCGAGTCCCGCCGTTGCGAATTGTTCTTATTACGAGCCGAACATGCGCCGGCCGGGAGATCGGCGTCAATAGATTTCTTCCGCGCCCTTACATAAGACGGTCGGGAGAGGTCCGCTGGGGGTCGTTAGCAGCCCTCTCGGAACGACCGCGCCGGCTCAGTCGCCAGGTCTGTTAACGGCCAGAAGCGGACACCCTCCAGAAGAAGAAACCCCGGCGCGGGACCGCGCTTGTTCACCCCTTGCCAACGTCCGAAGCAGGCGGCAGGTGTTCTAGTCGTTGCGCGTTTTTGGGCTTTAAAGGCGCCCAAGCGCCTCATGAAGCGACTGGCGACCGCTCCAGGACGAGCGTAAGCCATTGTTTTAAAAAGAATCGCCCAGGTCGCTGTAAGAAAAAACCCAAATAGGGCTTGTAATCAGATCAGTGTTATAGTTCACTACAACACCAGAGGAGCACATCACTGAATCAGGTCGATGTGCAAGGTTCAGAAAAGCCGGCGACGGGCCGGCAGCAAAGGAAAGGAAGAAGGTCATGTTCACGATGCTTACTGAGAACACGCGGCGGACGGTCAGCACGATGGCGGCGGTGGCGGTCGTGGCCTTCACGGGCTTGACCCTCGACCAGGGCCATCTCGGCGCGCTGCCCCAGGGCGCCGTCGAAGTCGGCGAATTGACCCCAATCAACGTCATGCAGATGGCCGAGGTCACGCTGCCCGAGATCGTGGTCACCGGTCAGCGCACCCAGGTGGAGCTGCTGGCGAAGGCCCCGATCCCGATGTTGCCGGAAGTCGTGGTGGTTGCGAGCCGCGATACGCGCCTGGCCTCAGCGGCAGATGCCGGCCAGTTGGGCCAGGGCTGAGACGGGATGGCGGCGGTGGCGGTGCAGACAGAAACTCCGACGAGGGGCCGTGCCATGTCTGCCTCGGGTCGTTAGCAGCTCTCCGGGAACGACCCGGCCGCTACCCCGACCAGGTCTGCTAACGGCTGCCGATTCAATCGGTCGACGCAACACATTGGCCAAAACGTTCTGCCGGTGTCTCGAAGCCGAGGGTCTGCCTTGGGCGTTCGTTCAGCCGACGAGCAATGGCATTGAGCTTGTTCTGACTAATATTTGACAGATCCATCCCTTTTGGAAAGTACTGCCGCAGTAGGCCGTTGGTGTTTTCGTTGGAGCCACGCTGCCACGGCTGCTGCGGATCGCAGAAGTAGACCTGGATATCGGTCGCCAGCGAGAAGCGACGGAGCTGGGCCATCTCCGAGCCGCGGTCCCAGGTCAGCGACTTGTATAACTCGTCGGGTAGCTTCTTCGACTGCTTGATCAGTGCCGTGATGACCGTGTTCGTGTCGCGGCTCGGGATCTTGGCGAGCATCACGTAGCGGCTGTGCCGCTCGACCAGCGTCACGATGTAGCTGTTCTTCGAGCCGCTCAGCAGGTCACCTTCCCAGTGCCCCGGCACGGCCCGGTCCTCAATCTCAGCGGGCCGTTCGCTGATCGACACCATGTCCGGAATCCGTCCGCGCAGGTCCGCCTTGGCCGTGGCATGCCGCGAGCGGCGGATCGGGCGGTGGGTGCGCAGGTGCTCGATCAGCGCCCTTTTAAGCACGCCACGAGCCTGCACGAACAAGCTGCGATAGATCGTCTCGTGCGACACCCAGAACGCCTCATCCTCGGGGTGGGTACTCTTCAGCCACCCGGCGATCTGCTGCGGCGACCAGTTGTGCCTGAGCTGCGTGGCCACGATGCGCCGCAGGTGCGGGTGTGTGGCCAGCTTACACGCCTTGGGGCGCAGTGCTCGACGCCAGGCCTGCCGATCCGACGCCTCGGCTCGGTACGGGCCCGGGCCGCCGTTGCGGGCCACCTCCCGGCTCACCGTCGAGGGCGCCCGGCCCAGCCCAGCGGCGATCCAGCGCAGCGAATGGCCGTTCACCAGGCCCCGGGAAACCTCCTCCCGCTCGCCCAGGGTCAGCGCCAGCCGGGACCGTCGCCGCGGCGACGGCCGGATGCCGCCGGATGGCTGCAGATGGTTGAAAATCGAGGAGGAAGTCTTGCCAAACACCCGGCCAATGGACCTAAGTCCTTCACCCTTGCGCCACCGATCCCAGATCTCGGCACTCTCCGCCGCTGTAAAGAGCCGTCGCTTCCGTCGCTGTCGCATGACACTCCACCTCCGTCTCAAAGGCAACGTGTTGCGCTGACCGGTTGAGGTCACCGCCGGAAACAGACATTAGCCGGGAGACCCGTCCCCAATCGCGTCGAAGGGTCCGTTAGCGACCCAGAACAGACATCATCTCGCAGCGCAGCAGAGCGGCTGCTAGCGACCCTCAACGGTCATCAGCGCCGGTTCCCAGCGCCCCTTAGGTAGAAGGAAGATAATCACTTCGAATACAGAGAGATTCCACGCGCACGGGAAGGAAGGCACATGCCAAATCGGCTGTTCGGCAGAATTCTATGCTGGCTGGGATTTCATGATTTCCACGTCATCAGGGAATCATTCAGCTTTGGCGGGGGAGGTATCGAGACAGTTGAATGCCGCCGGTGCAGGCTAGGGAAGACCCGCCAGGTATAGTTTCAGGCGAACGGCCCGTGCATGTCCGCGCGGGGCGATCGCCGTCTGTCGATGCTGTAGCCTCCGAAAGACGCCTCCGACCCAATGTATGGACTCCTCCCACCTAGGGATCTAGGTTGAGTGTTGACCAAAACGCTCTTGAGAGGAGTCCATACATTGGGTCGTTAGCAGCCCTCTCGGAACGACCGCGCCGGCTCAGTCGCCAGGTCTGTTAACGGCCAGTAGCGGACACTCACATACAACTGGAACCGTGACACCATCCTGCCGGCCTGGGCTGCGCTCCTCCGCTCAACGGCAACCGGCCAAGGATAGTCGAGCCGACGTTTCTGTGGTACACGGCTCGGAAGGCAATTGCCGGGGGGAAGCAGTCATGAATCCAAGCACATTGCAGGCCGTTAGTACCTTTGCAGCGACGTTGGCCGTCGTCGTGGCCATGTTCAACCTTGCTTCTCAGGTCCGGCGGCACACCCAGTCGCTGCGATCCCAAAACTACGCCAGGGCGCTTGACCGACTGGCTGCGATGCAGTCGCGCCTGAGCGTGGACTCCACCGCCTCACGAACCTTTAGCAAGGGTGTGCGTGACACGAGTTCCCTCACGCGGGAAGAGCGTATTCAGTTCACCTGGGCTTTCTACGAACTATTTGGCACCTTTGAATTCATGTTCGACGAAGCGCGACGCGGGACTCTGCCGCCGCACGTATGGGATCGCTGGGAGAAAACAGTCGTCTGGTGGATCTCGATGCCTGGTATGCGGGCTTGTTGGTCAGCTCGCCCGACGCAGTTCAATCCAGGCTTTACCACGTTCGTCGAGTCATGCATCGAGACTCGTTCATTCGACCGCGATGCGGCCGAGCGTTGGGCAAAGTTTCTCGGGTCCTAGCGTTCGATCCCACATCGGGGTTCGTAACTTGAACCTTGACGATTTGGTGTGATGACCTAGCGGCATGGCTGCGCAGCGGACTTCCGCTTTGCGTTGTTCATCGCAGCCATGTCGCGCTGCGCCAGAGTTTTCATTTCGGGTCGTGGGCAGCCACCGTGTTGCGCTGCGACAGGATGTCCGAGATGGGTCGGTAACAGCCCTCTCGGAACAACACCACAGGCTCAGTCACCAGGTCTGTTGGCGGCCAGGAACGGACACGGGTCAGAAAGAGAAGCCCCGGCGCGTAGCCGGGGCCTCTCAGAGTAAGCACATCAACTGTAAAGCTGGCGGCATTGCCCGGCCTTACGTCCGGTCGGCACCACCGCCTACTTCGAATTCATTCCGCACTTCTGGAAGTAGAACTGACCCGATGTGTCCTCAGGACCAAACGGGAAGTAGACCCCCGCGATGTTCATGCCGCCAGCGGTCATTCCATACGCGGAGCCGCCCTGACAGTGATCGCGCCAGGACGTACCGAGTTCGTTGTCCTTCCACGAATGGTTGGTGACCTGCTGATCCTCGTAACGCGGACCCAGCAAGTCCGCCTCGAGGACCACCGGTCCTTCGAATAGCCAAGGCTCCTGGCTCCAAGGATCGAACGTGACGATCTCACCGTAGTTGCTGCATAGCGGTGAGGCTGAGTCCATGAGGACCTGAACCGAAGCCTGGTTCGGCGTCACCCGCAGCGCGTTGCGTTCGATCGGACACTCGAGGTGACGATATCGGTATCCAGTTGGGCTCGAGCTGGACTGGTCGATCGAGGCGCGGGTCTCAGTGTAACCGCCCGTTGGAGACCAGCTCTCGACGGCCACGAAAGAACGGCAACGATAGCCCTCGCCAAATGGACGGCATACCCCACCATCGGCGCTCGCCATGATCCTCTGCTCGTGTGTCGCTGGTGTTGCAGTCTTGGCTCCATCATCAGCTGCATCGGATGTTGGCGCGGTAAGCATGAGACCTGCCGCCAACGGCGCCAGAAACTTGCTCTTCATGGGATTGCTCCTTGATTGCGGGGCTGGACCCGTCACGACCGGCGAGTCGTCGACCCCGCGACTTTCACGCTAGCACTAACGAGAACGCCTGCAATACGCGAAAGTGGAAGCGCTGGTTAACGCGGCTCGTCGTCTCGAGCTATGGCGCTGCTGCAATGCGGCAGCATGTCGGTTCAGGGTCGGTAACAGACCTCAGGCGCGGGATCAGGCCGCTGCCACGTCGATGGCGGCTAACGGCCAGAAGCTGTCAGTGCTCGCTTCTTCCGAAAGCAGACGCTGCGAGAAGGGAGCCGACACGTGCAAACCGTCCGGTTCCCCACGCTATGGTACTCTGCCGGCCCGACGTGTCACCTGTCGGTATCGAATGGTGCGTGGTGCCAAGCCGCGCTGAAGCAGTACGTCAAGACGAGGAGTCGATATTGAAATCCGCAAACATGGTCGCCGTCGCAGTTGCAGGCGTTTTCTCGTCCCTTATCGGCATCGCTTCTTCAGCAGAAGAGTTGGATCGCACGACCCTTCCGATCGCGGAGCCCAAACGGCCGACCTATACAGAACTCGACGCGCGAAATGTCAAGCCACCGCAGCGGTTCGAGGTCACGGCGCCCAAGGGCGCGCCCAACGTGGTGATCGTGCTGATCGACGACGTCGGCTTCGGCGGGCCCAGCACGTTCGGCGGTCCCATCCGCACGCCAACGCTGGATCGGCTCGCCCAGGGCGGCTTGCGCTTCAACAATTTCCACACTACCGCGCTGTGCTCACCGACGCGAGTTGCCCTCAAGTCTGGCCGCAACCACCACTCCGCCAATGCCGGCTCGATCATGGAGACCGCGACGGCCTTCCCCGGAAATACCGGACAGATCCCGAACAGTGTCGCGCCGCTGGCAGAAATGCTGCGGCTGAACGGCTACAGCACCGGCGCCTTCGGCAAGTGGCACGAAACCGCGGCGTGGGAGACCAGCGTGTCGGGCCCGTTCGACCGCTGGCCCACACGGCAGGGCTTTGACAAGTTTTACGGCTTCATCGGCGGCGAGACCGACCAGTGGTACCCGCTGATCTACGATGGCGTGATCAAGGTCGACCCGCCGAAGATGAAGGACTACCACTTCACCGTCGACATGACAAACCAGGCCATCAACTGGGTCAAGGCGCAGCAGTCAATGACGCCGGACAAGCCCTTCTTCGTCTACTACGCAACCGGCGCGGTACATGCGCCGCACCATGTGCCGAAGGAGTGGGCCGACAAGTACAAGGGTCAGTTCGACAAGGGCTGGGATGCCACCCGTGCCGAGACTCTGCAGCGGCAACTGCAAATGGGTGTGGTGCCGGCCGGCACGAAACTGGCGAAGCGGCCCGACGACATCAAGGCCTGGGATGCGCTGCCCGCCGAACACCGGCGCCTGTTCGCGCGCCAAGCCGAAGTCTTCGCCGGCTTCCTGGAGCAGACCGACCACGAAGTCGGCCGATTCGTGCAGGCGCTGAAGGAGATTGACGAATTTGACAACACGCTGTTCATCTACATTGCTGGCGACAACGGTACCAGCGCCGAAGGCGGCTTCGTCGGCATGTACAACGAGATGACCTATTTCAACGGCGTCGAGGAGAAGGTCGAAGACCTGATCCCGCTGATAGACAAGTGGGGCGGCCCGGAAACCTTCCCGCACATGGCCGCTGGCTGGGCGGTGGCCTTCGACACGCCGTTCCAGTGGACCAAGCAGGTCGCATCCGACTTCGGCGGCACGCGCAACGGCACGATCATTCACTGGCCGAAGGGCATCAAGGACAAGGGCGGCATGCGCAGCCAGTTCTCGCACGTCATCGACGTTGCGCCGACGGTGCTAGAGGCTGCCGGCCTGCCGGAACCGAAGAGCGTCAATGGCGTGGTTCAAATGCCGATCGAAGGCACTAGCTTGGTCTACACCTTCAACAATTCGAAGGCGCCGGAGCGGCATACGACGCAGTACTTTGAGATGTTCGGCAACCGCGCGATCTACCACGACGGCTGGCTGGCGCGCACCATCCACCGTGCACCGTGGCAGACCAGTAACCTGCGACCGCTGACGAGCGATGTGTGGGAGCTGTATGACGTGAAGAATGACTTCAGCCTGACCGACGACCTGGCGGCAAGGCAGCCGGCGAAGCTGAAGACGATGCAGGCGCTGTTCATGACGGAGGCGGAGAAGTACCACGTGCTGCCGATCGACGACCGCACGATCGAGCGCACCAACCCGACCTTGGCCGGCCGGCCGGACCTGCTTGGCGATCGCACCAACCTGATCTTGTACGAAGGCATGCAGGGCATGTTGGAGAACACTTTCATGAACATCAAGAACCGCTCCAGCAAGATCACTGCCGAGATCGAAGTGCCGGAGGGCGGCGCCAACGGCGCGATCCTGTCACAGGGCGGGCGCTTTGGCGGCTGGTCGCTGTACATGAAGGACGGCAAGCCGGCCTATACATACAATTTCCTTGGCCTGGCGCGTTACAGCGTCACCGCGCCGGAGGCGCTGCCTGCCGGAGCGGCGACGGTGACGCTGGACTTCGCCTACGACGGCGGCGGCGTCGGCAAGGGCGGCAAGGCCACCCTGCTGGTGAACGGCAAGCCGGTCGCCGAGGGCCGCGTCGACAAGACGCAGCCGAACATCTTCTCGGCCGACGAGACCGCCGATGTCGGCATCGACAACCAGACGCCGGTGGCCGAAGGCATTGGCATCGGCGCGGAGACTCGGTTCACCGGCAAGATCAACAAGGTTGCTCTTGACGTGCAGCCCATGAAGTAGGGACGACTCGGGCAGCCTGTCGAGTTGGCAAGCTGCACTGACGTCCGCTTTGGGTTGCGGATTCAACCGATCGACGCAACGCATTGGCCAAAGCGTTCGGCGGGTGTTTCGAAGTTGAGTGTTTCCCTGGGTCGCTCGTTCAGTCGTCTGGCGATGGCGTTGAGCGTGTTCTGATGAACGGTCGTGAGATCCATCCCCTTGGGGAGGTACTGCCTTAGCAGACCGTTGGTGTTTTCGTTGGAGCCACGTTGCCACGGCTGCTGCGGATCGCAGAAGTGGACCTGGATATCGGTCGCCAGCGAGAACCGCTTGTGATCGGCCATCTCCTTGCCCCGGTCTCAGGTCAGTGAGCGATACAGCTCCCGCGGCAGCTTGCGAGCCTGCTTGATGAGCGCGTTGACCACCGTCTCGGTGTCCTTGCTGGGCACCTTCGCCAGGATCACGTAGCGGGTCTGGCGCTCGACCAGGGTGGCGATCTGGCTGTTGTGACTGCCGCAAAACAGATCCCCCTCCCAGTGCCCGGGCACGGCCCGGTCCTCGGCCTCGGCTGGCCGCTCCCGGATCGAGACCGTGTCGGTGATCCGGCCATGGTCGGGGGTCTTCATCGTGTGATGCCGCGAGCGTCGCATCCCCCGGCTGCGCCGCAGATGCTGCAACAGCTCCTTTTTCAGCGCCCCACGGGCCTGGATGAAGAGGGTGCGGTAGATGGTCTCGTGGGACACCTGGCGACTCTCATCGTCCGGATAGCTACGCTTCAGCCACCCGGCGATCTGGTAGGGCGACCACTCGAGCTGCAGCTTCTGCGCCACCAGGCGCGCCAGTGCAGGCTGGGCTGCCAGTTTACAGCGCTTCGGCCGGCGGCTCCGGTCCCGTGCGGCCTCATCGGCAGTACTGGCCCGATACGCTTGCCGGCCACCGTTACGGTCGATCTCCCGGCTTACGGTACTCACCGCCCGGTCTAGCGAGACCGCGATGCTGCGCGCTGACAGGCCAGCCATCACACCGCGGGAGATCTCCTCACGTTCCGCCAGCGTCAGGGCCAGCCGGGAGCGGCGCCGCGGTGACGGGCGAATGCCGCCAGTCCTTGCCAGCATGTGCTGAACGGTCGTATGAGGCCGATCAAAGAGGCGGCCGATCGCGTTCAGCGACTCGCCTTGTCGCCAGCGTTCCCACATCAGTGCCTTGTCGGCTTCCGTGTAGTGAATCCTCGTCCGGTACTTCCCATCTGCAACATCCTCCCCTCGGCACCGCGAGTCTAGGTGTTGCATCGACCAGTATGAATCCGCAACCGTTAGCAGACACTGCGCTGCGCTGCGGCAGCATGTCGGTTAAGGGTCGTTAGCTGCCCTCTCGGAACGACCCCACCGGCTCAGCCGCAAGGTCTGCGACCGGCCACCAACTGCCGCTCCGCCCGCCTGGATAGCCGTCACAGCCCCGCAGCACAGACACCTGCCATCCGCAAGCGCCACCCCTCGCCAGATTGTCCTGCAGGTTGTCTTCGACGCCGATCACTTCCGCTCCTGAAGCAACCAGCAATGGCCCACTGATAGAATGGGACGCGCGTCCCTGGCTGCTTGGCGCCCTGAGGCTTCATGTGCTTACAGTCCTGCAGTTTCTCTTGGGCCTTGTATTGCTGGTCGTAGGAGCGGAGGCTCTGGTACGAGGCGCCTCCAAATTGGCCGTTGCCGCCGGCCTAACCCCGCTTGTGATCGGCCTGACAATCGTTGCATTCGGCACCAGCTCCCCGGAACTGGCGGTCTCTGTTCAATCGTCCTGGCGTGGCCAGGGCGACCTGGCGCTCGGTAACGTCGTTGGCAGCAATATATTCAACGTGCTGTTCATCCTCGGCGTGTCTGCGCTCATCACGCCGCTCGTAGTCGCTCGCCAGGTTGTTCGGCAGGAAGCGCCCGTGATGATCCTCATGTCGGTGCTGCTCCTCGCGGTCGCGCTGGACGGCGCTGTCGGGAGACTTGATGCGACTGTGCTGGTCGCCTTGTTACTCGCCTACACGGTGTTCCTTGTTGCCCGATCTCGAGCCGAGGCTGCGACACAGGGCAAGAGTGAAGTCAGCTCTCAGGGCGCTGGGGGCTGGGACAGTCACTGGACGGCCCAGACCGCGCTGATCCTGATCGGCCTGGGCTTGCTTGTGCTGGGCTCCGATTGGCTGGTGAATGCGGCGATCGACTTCGCAAGGACTTTGGGTGTGAACGAGCTGATCATCGGCCTCACCATCGTTGCGGCGGGAACATCGATGCCCGAGGTGGCGACATCGGTGATGGCCGCCATCAGAGGTCATCGAGACATCGCCGTCGGCAATGTCATCGGGAGTAACCTTTTCAACATCCTTGGTGTGCTGGGCGTTTCTGGCCTGATTGCCCCGAGCCCTCTAGTGGTGTCACCCACGGCCCTTGCGTTTGATCTTCCTGTCATGGTGGCGGTAGCGCTGCTGTGTCTGCCGATTTTCTTCAGCGGCAGCGTGATCAGCAGAGGCGAAGGCGCGCTGTTCCTTGCCTGCTATGCGGCTTACACCGTGTTCTTGATCCTGAGGTCACAAGAGAGTCCTCTCCTGCCGATCTACCAAGCTCTCCTGATCTACCTGCTCTTGCCAGTCACTTTTCTGGCGCTCTTGTTCGTGTCGATCAGGGCCTGGCGTCAATCAGGAAACAGCAGCAAATTGTGACAGGATAGTGACCTCGCTGGCGGGTCGCCGCAGGATGGCGCCATTGCAGCAGGATGTTCGTTAAGGATCTTCTCTGCTGGTCGCCCACCCCTGAATCGGCCTTCAGCCTGACCGGCAGCTACCGGCCAGGAGCAGACATAGGCAATGCCGAGCGGTAAACCGGGGCTGCGCCTATAGCTAGCTTGGTAATGGCGAAACCTCGACCGTGACATGGACGAGTTCTTCGTGGATTGCGAGTCGACGGCGTACGTCTTCGGCGGTCAAAGAGACCTCCGCCGCGAGGCTCACGATGCAAGCGTACTTACCCTTGCCGACCCGCCAGACGTGCAAGTCGCGCAGTATTGCCGGCTGGGGCAATGAACCGACAACCTCACGCACCTCCTCGACAACTGGTGCGTCCATCTCGGCATCGAGCAGGACGCGCCCGGTATCGCGCAAAAGGCCGAACGCCCAGCGTGCGACGAGCACGGTGCCGGCTATTCCCATCACCGGGTCCAGCCAAGCGGCTCCGAAGTATTTGCCGCCGATGAGGGCAGCTATTGCCAGAACCGAGGTGGCCGCATCGGCCACAACGTGCAGATAGGCGGAACGAAGATTCAGGTCATGGTGGTGGGCGTGATCATGTGCGTGCAATTCGTCATGATGGTGACCGTTTGCGCCCGCGGAGAGCAACCAGGCAGAGACGATGTTCACGATCAGACCGACTACTGCAATGGGAATCGCCTCATCGAAGCTGATCCTCGCCGGGCTGATCAGTCGGCTAACCGACTCAAATCCCATATAGGCAGCCACGCCCAGCAAGAAGACGGCGCTGGTGTATCCACCCAGAACTTCAATCTTCCATGTGCCGAATGAAAATCGACCGTCGTGCGCATGACGCCGTGCCAGTGCGTAAGCACCAGCCGACACACCGAGCGCCAATGCGTGCGAGCTCATATGCCAGCCATCGGCCAGCAGCGCCATCGACCCGAAGATGGTGCCCGCAATGATCTCGACGACCATCATCGCAGCAGTCAGCCACATGACCTGGCGAGTGCGTCGTTCCGCCAGCGGGTTGCGCGTATCAAATATGTGGCTGTGAGCCGGTTCGGCCAAGGGATACATGAAATCTCCGCAAGTGTATACTCCCCCAGAGTATACACGCCGAGGGGTGACGCTATGGGCCACACCGTCAGAAGCCAGGCCCAGTTGCTGGCCCGAGTGCGGCGCCTGAAAGGGCAGGTCGAAGCCGTCGAACGCGCCCTGCAACAGGAGCAGGAATGCGCCGAGATCCTACAACAGCTTGCCGCCATCCGCGGGGCCGCGAATGGGTTGATGTCGACCGTGCTCGAAGGTCACGTTCGCGAGCACATGGGGCCCGCTCGTGATCGCGATACGCAAGCCCTGCTCGACGTCATCCGTCGCTACCTGAAGTAGAACTCCAATCGATTTTGATTGCGGGCCGGGAGGCGGATACTGGCAAACGTCTGAAAAGGGTCGTTAACGGCCACGTTGCTGCGTCGCGACATGATGTCCGAGATGGGTCGTTAGTGGACCTCTCGGAACGACCGAACCCGGTTAGTCGCCAGGTCTGTTCCCGGCCAGGTGGAGTACCCAGGTGAATCGTGATGCGAACCTAGATGATTACGAGCGCGTGATCCGCGGCAAGCAGCCATTAGCAGCCGCAGTCCACCGGCGTCCGGTGCTATTGTCTCGTACCTGACAATGATCAAGCGCACAGCATTGCTCGCCCTCATGGTTCTGGGGATCTCCCCGATCTCCGCAATCCCCGCTGAGCCCGACCCTCCGCGGACAGGCGCGTTTGCGATCACCCTGTCCCCGGGCGAGCTGCTCGGAAAAGCTGCCCAAAAGGTGGCATCGGTGATTCCTGTCAATGAAACGATCAGCTGGGAAGTCTACGTACCGGACACCTATAGCACCGACTCGCCGCCGGGCATCGTCGTATACGTGAGCCCAAGTCAGTCCGGCTCGCAACCCCCAGGCTGGGCTGGCGTCATGGACGAGCACAATCTTATCTGGATCAGCGCCAACGATTCGGGCAACCGCGTCCTGGCTCCCCGCCGCGCGCTGACCGCGATTCTGGCGCTATACGCGATCCAGAAGGATTACGCACTGGATGAAGAACGTATCTACGTCGCGGGCCTTTCGGGCGGCGGCAAGATGGCCAGCATGATCGCGACAGATTATGCCAAGACGTTTGACGGTGGATTCTTCATCTGCGGCGTAGAGCCCTGGGAGGTCGATAAAGCCCAGCAATTGGAGGCGATGCGATCCAACCGCTATGTCTTCCTGACAGGCGAGCGAGACCAGGCACTCAAGCCAACGAAGCGTGTATATCGTCAGTATCGGGACGCGGGCGTGGCCGATATCCAACTCGTTGTCGTTCCTGCCATGGGCCACGACAGTCCGCCGCATCAGGAGATAAGTAGAGCGATCGCATTTCTCGACACAGGCGTATCGGGACTGAAGTGAGCGTGACGCAATGCACGCGGATCTTCAGTGCGACGAAGATCAAATGCCCCGGTCCGCAGGCCGAAGACCCGTAAGGGATTTCTCGTTAACATTTTTTGCTCGATCGCCGAACCGAACCAGCACCGAACACAGTGACCGAGAGTTGTCCCCGGGGATTGCGCCGTCGCCGCCCACTAGCTTGCCCGATCACGGGGCCAGGCGGCGATCCCAGACTCGGCTGCTGAGGGCCCCGCTGGACCGCCCGGCGCCGGGGGCGCGGTGAGCGCGCACGGCGCACCGACGAGAGGCTCCGCCGGGTGCGCTGCGGAAAACTGAAAATCTGAAATCCTGCGAACTTGGGCGGCAGCTAATGTCTGCTAACGGCTGCGGATTCAACTGGTCGATGCAACACCTAGACTCTCAGTGTGGAGAGGAGGAGGTTGCAGATGGGGTACCGGACGAGGATTAAGTACACCGAGACCGACAAGGCGTTGATGTGGGAGCGCTGGCGACAGGGCGAGTCGCTGAACAAGATTGCGCTGCTCTTTGACCGTCACCATTCGGCGATCGGCGGCATTCTGTCGAGGACCGGTGGCCTTCAACCGCCGCGGCGCCGCCGTTCCCGGCGAGCCTTGACCCTGGCCGAGCGCGAAGAGATCTCGCGCGGTGTGATGGCCGGCCGAGGCCGAGGACCGGGCGGTGCCCGGTCACTGGGAAGGCGATCTGTTCTTTGGTAGCCACAACAGCCAGATCGCGACCTTGGTCGAGCGCCAGACGCGTTACGTGATGCTGGTAAAGGTCGCGAGCAAGGACAGTGAGACGGTGGTCGATGCGCTGATCAAGCAAGCTCACAAGCTCCCCCGGGAGCTCTACAAGTCATTGACCTGGGACCGCGGCTCGGAGATGGCCCAGCACCGTCGCTTCTCGCTGGCGACCGATATCCAGGTCTACTTCTGCGATCCGCAGCAGCCGTGGCAGCGTGGCTCCAACGAAAACACCAACGGCCTACTGCGGCAGTACTTCCCAAAAGGGATGGATCTGTCAAATATTAGTCAGAACAAGCTCAATGCCATTGCTCGTCGGCTGAACGAACGCCCAAGGCAGACCAGAGGGCATGCTTGCCATTTTGGCTTCGCGCAGATTGACGGCGAAACGCCAGGAGTGCCGGCGCCGGCGAGGCCCTGCCGGCCCCGGCCACGCCTTGCGGCATGGCCGGCCCGGCAGTCTCGGATTTCGTGAGCAGGGGCGCCGACATCTCGTCCCTGTCCTGCTCGAGACGCTCAGTGTGTCGCGGATTCTCGACCAGCCCTTGCGTGCAGGTCCAATGCGGCGACCAGGCGCGGTTCCGTGGCGGCGGGCAGTGGGTTCAGTACGACCTGGAGGCGGCTGGTCCCTGTCTGGCACTCCGCGCGCAGGCGGTTTACAAGCCGCTCCCGCAGTAGCGAAGCGCGATAGTTGCTCGGGGTATTAAAGAGCAGCTTGACCTCCTGGAGACTAGGCGCACCGGCTCGGTCGCAATCCCAAGTCAAGTGGCCAATTACGTCGGTCGCATTAGCTGATCCAGCGAACGTCAGCAGGATTGCAGCGATGATATTGCGGGTTGTTAAGTACATTTGCCTCTCCTTGGATTACTGGTTTGTTGCGGCACCGTCGTGCCAAAACGTGGCGGAGCCAGCATTGCCGAGGCCGCGGGTCCCGTGCTTGAGGCCGCGGCGAGGGTGGTGTTGTGTTCGCATAAGGCGACCGTGAGGTTTATGAGGCGGGTATAGAATCAAGGACTTATATGGACACCGTCAGCGCCGCAGCGTCGTGTTTCGGCAATCTGGCTCTGCTATCTTTGCGAAGATGCGACGCTCGAGGATTGGCCATTGAGTAGCCGGGACCCGACGGATCCACCCGAGTACCGGTTCGACGACATCCGCGTCGATACCCGCGCCCACCGCGTCTTCAGGGGTGATGTCGAGGTACAACTCGAGCCAAAGGCTTACGCGGTCCTCCTGGCGCTGCTGCGCGAACCCCATGTTGCGATCGAACGCAACCGACTACTTGACTCGGTCTGGGGTCACCGTTTCGTCACACCTGCGGTGCTCAATAGGGTCATCGCTATGTTGCGCCGGTCGTTTGGCGACGATGCCGACCACCCGCACCTGATCCGAACGGTGCACGGGGTCGGGTACAGTTTCATTGGCCTTCCGGCAGGGTCCCGATGGCAGCACGATAACGCGGGGAAAGAGGCTGCGGATCCAAGTGACGAATCCACGGAGGAAGCGGCAACCGGGCACCCTGATAACCAGTCGCGATCCGGTGCGCAGTCCGCAAAGGATGAAGCCGAAACGACGGGGACAGAGCGCTGGCCGCGAATTGTCATCGTCTCGGGCGTGTTGCTGGCGATCGCCATCGCTGTCCTGTCATGGCGATTCCATCATGGATCTTCGACGGAGTCTGTTGCACCCAGCCCGAACATTAAGGCCCGCCTGGCGTTGTTGCCAATCGTCCCGGAGACCAGCGCGGACACAGTGCTTGCGCGTGGTCTCACGGATATGCTGGCCGAAGCCCTTGCCCGCGTACCGGAATTTGAACCGACGGAACTCGAGTCGGCGCGCGTCGCCGTCGAGCGCGAAGCGGACCCGATGGCAATCTCAACCCTGCTGGGAACCGAGTACTTGCTGCGCGGACGACTGGCACAACAGGGAGAACGAGTCTCGCTCGAACTTGAATTGCTTCGAGGAAGTGACGGAACTGCCGAGTGGAAGCAGGAATACAACGAGCCACGCGCGACGCTTGCGGCAATACTTGGACCGGTCCTGGCGGCGCTCCAGGTCGAATTGCTGCCAGGTACCACGAGGGGTCGCCTCGACCCCGTGATTCGGGCTTCTGCCACAGCTCAGGCACTCTATTTGGAGTCCAAGACCCTGGCCAACCTGGACTCGGCAGGCCGGGCGGAAAACCTGAGATTGCTGGAACGCGCCGTGGCCGAGGACCCGGAATTCGCGCTCGGGTGGGCTGCACTGGCCAGCGCTCGGCGGCACCAGTACTCATTTGGTGAAGCTGGCTTTCAGGAGGCTATGGAAGGCGCTCAGCAGGCCGTGGACCGGGCGCTCGAAATCGACCCCGATCTCGTCGATGCGCTCGTCGTCGCTTGCACAATCAAGACCAACCAGTGGCGAGCGTCGGCAGCCCTCGGGGCATCGCTCCGGGCGCTTGAACTTGCGCCGAATGACCCGCGTGCAGTCTGGGCCCGCGCCAATGTCCTGGGCTACCTGGGTCGCCCTCGCGAATCCCTTGCGCTGCGGCGGCGAGCCGTCGCCCTCAATCCATTGATGTGGGGACCGATCTGGAGCATGTCCACGGACTATCTGATGCTTGGGCAACGCGATCAAGCCCTGGAGACACTGCAGGCGGCGATCAATCTGCGAGGGGTGACACACAGTTCGGCCGGGATGCGCACGCGAATTGAACAGGCCTTTGGCAATCCTGCAGCTGCAGTGCTCGATTACCGCCGCGGCCAATCAACAGACAAGGCGTACATCCTGTACCTGCCGCTGGCAGCTGCGCAGGCACTGGCCGCGATGGGTGAGACAGCCGAGGCACAGTCCTTGTTCGACAGCACACGACCAGCCCTTCCCGAAGCGCCCGTTTACGTCGATACGCTGCTGACGGTGTTCTGGAGTGCGGGCCGCTTCAAGGACGCACTTGCCTGGCTAGAGGGTCCGGGACGTGAGGCTGCCCAAGCACCGTGGCAGACCGTCGCGCGTGCGCACGCGCGAGCACTGACTGGCGATGTCAACGGCGCGTTGGCCGACTATGCAAGCGCACTTGAGGGGCCAGCAGACCGCGAGTTGATCTTCAATTCCTGGTTCCCGACGCGGTTCGGCCCGCCGCAGCTTGCCAACTGGATCGCTCTGCGCAAGGCACGCGGACTCGATTACCGGGCTGAACTTGACGATCTGTCGACCCGGCTAGACCGTGCCGAGAGCGCCGGCCTGAGGGTCCCGGCGATCAACTATCACTGGGCGCTGCTGGCCGCCCTCCGCGATGATCCGGCTGGCGCGGACGCAGCCCTTACGAAGGCTCGTGAAAGCGGTTGGTTTGATCCGCTGGCTCTCGATGTCGACCAAGTCTGGCTGCCGTTCCGCCACAGTGACTGGTTCCTCCGTCAGCGCCAGGCGCTCGCAGACAAGGCGGCTCGACAGAGTAGAGCATTAGCGGCAGGGATTTCGGAGCTCGGGCCGCGCACGTGACGCTTTCGGTCCGGAACGCCAGCACCGCCTGGCTGCTGGCCGGCATGGCAGACCGTCAGCAGACCTTGCCGCGCGCCATTCACTCCAGGTATCAAGGAAAAGCCCCGGCGCGAGGCCGGGGCTTCATCCTGTGTGTACTTCCGTCAACAATCCCAATACTGCAACGTAACTACAATCTCGCGAACAGAGCTCCTTGGTCGCCGGCCAGCTCTGCCACTTGTGCCAGCAACGCCGCGGGCCATATGGAATCGGGTCGCTCCTAGGCGGCTCCCCCGCCCGCGAGCGGGCGCAGCTGCACCACCTTCTTGATCACCCGTTCTTCGACGTCGTCGATGAACAACTGCAGGTGCGGGAATGGAATCTGGATTCCCGCGCCGTCCAGGGCCACCTTGGAGGCCTCGACGACAGCAGACGTCGCGCGCTGCAGCCCCTCCGCCGTCTCGAGCCATACGCGGACGAGCAGATTGACGCTGGAGTCCCCCAGCGACTCGACGACGACGTCTGGCGGCGGCGTCGCCATCACGTCGGGAAGCGCTCGCACCGCTTCAAGCAGGACCTCGCGGGCTCGGCCGATGTCCTCCTTGTAGGCGATGCCGATGGGGACGTCGATCCGCAGTTCGCCATGCTTGCTGTAGTTCTCCAGCACCGCGTCGATGACCGTCTTGTTCGGGATGACCACATAGGTGTTGCGGTTCGTCTGCATCCGTGTGCTGCGCAGCGTGATCTCGACGACCCTCCCATAATTTCCCTCGGTCCTGATCCAGTCGCCGACGACGAAAGGCTTGTCCCAGAAGATCATGATCCCCGAAATCACGTTGGCCACCGAGTCCTGGGCCGCGAAACCCAGAGCGAGGCCCGCCACACCGAGGCCCGCCAGCGCAGCGCCCACGTTGATGCCGAGCTGATCGGCCGCCATCACGAGACTGACAACCATGACCGCATAGCGGTACAGGTTGTCGACCATCAGCTGGATCAACGCCTCGTGGAAGTCCGCCTTATGCAGGGCGGCGCGAAGCGCCAGCCGGCTGACCCGATAGACCAGCCAGAAAGAGACCAACACCAGCAGCGCCGCGCCGACTCTCGGCACGAATGCAACGAGGTTCGTCATCAATTCCTTGACGTCTATCATTTCCGCGATCCTGTCCATCGATGCCCCCTATTCGATGTGCCTGATAGCCGAGACGCCCGGCAGCCCTCGGCGTCGGCTGGCTTCGAACGCCCAGCCAGCCGCGATTGTAGAAGAGTCCCGGGATGGGGGTACTGCCAAGTCAACCCCCCACGCCCGCAGTGCCCCTGCCGGATTGCCATCAGATTGCCACTGCCCTGCCCCAGGACGCAAAGGCTCCCTGGCGCAACCACCGATAAGGGCCGGCTGCCACCAAGTGGCGGTCCAGGTTGAAGAGATTTGACACGGCAGCGTGCACGCGGACGAATCGTTGCCCTGCTTGTGGCATGCGAAGAGCCTTATGGCTGCTCGGGTGCGGGAAACTGGGCCACTGTTGCGGATTGTCGGGTTGCTTCAGCCGCAGAGCCCGGCGGATGATGAATTGCTGCGAGCCATTGAGATGGATGGTGTCATCTGGATACGGGGCCTGGTGCAGGCTATCGTCCCGACGACTATCGTCACCATTGGACCCGCGGTAGTGGTAGCTCCCACGCAGGGCATGACGCTAACGGAGGTGAACCAGTGAAGTACAAATCTGGCATAGGCCTTGTGCTGGTGGCGATCTTGAGCGCTGCAGGCGGCGTCATCGCCTACCGCAGTTACACGAAACCGTCACCCATTGCGGTTTCGTCACCGGTTGCCGAGAACATCGTCGTTGTTCGAACGCCTGGTGGTTGGCTCGAGCTGGCCACCGTCAAGGTGGACGAAACTTTCGACGGCCAGGTACCGCATGAGATCCTCGGAATGTCCTTCGACCCCACGATTACGCGGATCCGGGTGCCGGCGTTCTACACCTATCGAATACGTCTGGCGGCGGAATGGAAGATCCTGGAGAAGGGAAAGGAATTCGTAGTCATCGCGCCCCGGTTGGAGCCGTCGCTGCCAGTGGCCGTCGATCTGAGCAAGATGGAAAAGTATGCGTCGGGCACCTGGTCGCTATTTACCGGAACTGAGGCCCTGGAGAGCACCGAACGGCAAATTACCGACAGGCTCGCCGCCAAGGCGCTGAGCCCGATGTATGTCGACATGCAACGCCGCGAGGCACGGCAGACGCTTGCAGAATTCGTCAAGCGGTGGCTCATGGAGCAATCGAAGTGGCAGGACATGAAGGGCTTGCCGCTGCGGGTCCTATTCGCCGACGAACCCATACAAAGGTTGGGTCCCGATCTCGTTCCACTGAACTAGTGCCCAGCACATCTGGAAGAGACGCCCACAAAAGCAGGCCCAGCCGTTCTGGAAAGGGGTTGGGTAGCGAATTGAGATCAATGGCTCAAGCCGGGTCAACTCCAATCCAGGTTGTTTCCCGAGCGGGCCTCACAGGACTCGCCGCTCCCGTTTCCCCACCCGTCCCGAATACCTGACCCTGGCGTCGAGTACGTCGACATCCAGCGCAGCGGCACGTCCGGCATAGACGCCCGTCTTGAGCCAGGCGAGCTCACCGTCCAGGTCCTCGACCCCCAGCTCCCGCCACCAGCAGCGCTCATCCGCATCCCAGCGGTACTGCCGCGCCTTGAGGATGTCCTTCGTCTCAAACGGCGAGCCCGTCGCCCACACCCTGTAGGATGGCTCCCGCGCCCGATCGAGCAGCGCCTTGAGCGCCGTCGGTGCGGCTATTCCTGCAGATTCCCTCACCGTGTTTCCAGTCAGATTCGAACCGGATTCTTCATGGCGCCAGACACTGCCCAAAGGCCTTCTGAGGATCTCCAACAGCGCCCGGCAATCCATCTCCGCCCGATGCCCGTCGTAGAAGAAGCCGTACTGGTAGGCCAGGTACTCGAGCTTTGCCGAACCAATCCCGGTCTCGTCCCAGGGAATCTCCCTGAACGAACACCCCCACGGCAGCGAGGCAAACGCCGGAAACCGCTCCTCCACAAACCTCCGGTCGAACCCTGCGTTGTGGGCGATGACGATCGCCACCCTGTCCATCGCCTGCTGGATGGCGCCTTCATCAAACCGTTTCCCCGCCACCATCTCATCCGTGATGCCATGCACCGCGGTCGACGCCGGCGGCACCGCCATACCCGGATCCTCGAGCCCGTTGTAGGACGACAGCACCCGGCCGATCGCTCCGGTTTCCCGCCCGTACTCGAACACGACGAGCCCGAGCTCGATCACCTTGTCGGTGCCGTGCTCCAACCCCGTGGTTTCGGTGTCGAGAATCACCGCCCGACTGACATCGGGCGCCGAGAGCGCCGGATATTCGATGGAGGTATCCAGCTTTCTGAGCACCCGATAGTCGGGATGGGCCTCCAGCTCGATCGCAAGATGCTCTAGATCACTCCCGCCCGTCTTCTTGTTCATTTATGTCCTCGCCCAGGTCCCGCCGCCCCAGCGGCTCCCGGGTTGCCTTCGGCAACCGAGCGAAGCGTCTGCCCTACCCGCCTTCCCGCCGTCCACCATGGCTGTGCCCTTCGCGCTCAGCGGGCGTCAGCCGCACCAACAACGAGCGTCAGCATGGCCACGACAGGGCCGGCCAATCGGGATAGGGCGTGCATCAGGCAGTCTCCTGAAAGGATATCTGGGGTGCGCCAAAGAGCGGCGGCCGCTCATTGTCGCGATGCGCGCCGGCAGGAGCAACCCGATGCGACCGCCGGGTACCCGCGGCAACCAAGCCAGGCGTCTGGCCTGTCGCGCACATGCAGACCGGGCGCATCCCCTGCCAGGGCGTCGTCGAGGCGTGCCTCTGGTCGTGCGGGACGAGGACCTCCGCATCGCATGTCGCTCTGTTGCCAAAGGCGTCGGCGCTCTCGTCGGTGAACGTGTATGTCCGTCCCGGCCCGTTGCCTTGTCGGCGCGAGCGCAACGGCGCAAGCTGATTGCAGTCAAATCGGCACCGCCCCGTCCCACGACGCGAGGGCCCCCTGGCGTTACGGTTAGTCGGGCCGGACGGCGTACTGCATGACCTCAGGAGGACATCGGCGCCGTTTGTACAGGAGTGCTGCCTGTTTCATCCTGCGATTGTTACGTACCGCCGATCAACTCGGCAGTGCCGTGGATTACAATGTGCCGTACGCGATCACGGGCGTGAGAGCGACACGATTTCATGAACGGGCGGCTTGCGGGCCTGCCCCGGAGCCGCATAAATGAACACTCATTGGATTCCCTCGTCCCGCCTTTGGGTCGCCTTGATTGCTGTAGCGATTATGGCCCCCATGGTGGCGCAGGCCGAAGAGAGCAGCGACGACTGGCAGTGGGAAGTTACGCTATACGCATGGTTGCCGAGCCTGAGCGGCGACACGTCGTTTCCTTCTCTGCCAGGAGACAGCGGCAGCGGATCGATCGACGTCAGCGGCCAGGACATTTTGAAGGCCTTGAATTTTACGTTCATGAGCACGGTTGAGCTGCGCAAGGGTCGCTGGGGCATGGCCACCGACGTTATCTACCTGGACCTCGGCGCGGACAAGTCGAACACGCGACAGGTAGCCATTGGCGGCGAGGACTTGCCGGTCAGCGTGACAGCCGATCTGGATCTGAACGTAACCGGCTGGTTGTGGACCACCGTCGGGACGTACCGTTTCATCGACGAACCCGGGCGTTCACTGACCGTGTTTGCAGGCGCGCGCCTGTTGGACCTGGAAGAGACGCTGAAATGGCAGCTCAACGGCGACATCGGCGCGTTGCCGCTGCCCGGGTCCGCCGGCACGAGTCGCGTCAGTGACAGCGTCTGGGACGGCATCGTCGGCATCAAGGGGCGGGCCAGCTTCGGCGCCAATGGCAAGTGGTTCGTGCCGTACTACCTCGACATCGGCACTGGCAGTTCCGACCTGACCTGGCAGGCGATGACCGGCGTCGGCTACACGTACAACTGGGGCGAACTCACCGCCGCGTGGCGCTACCTGGACTACGACCTGGGGTCCAGCACGCCCGTCAAGTCGCTGGTCTTGAGCGGGCCGGCCATCGGCGTGACCTGGCGCTTCTAGGCGCCATCCGGGCTGCTCCACCCTCCGCTCCCGGGACACGCTGCGCGGGTCGATGGAACGGCCCGCGGTGTCGTGCCCCACTACTGCGACATCGCCGTGCCATGGTGGCGACTGAAGGCCAGAAGCCGCGTACACTCGGCTTCTCAGAACTTCGGTGTCTGTATCTTCGCGGGGGGGCCCCATGCGATTCAATCTGTCACTTTTCAACTCGACCTCAATAGGACTCAGCCTGTTTGTCGCGGCACTATGCTTCTCCCTGGCTGCATCCGCGGCAGATGAAGTGATTCACATACCCAAAGTCGTACCATTCGCTGAAAACACCAATGTGCCTGCGGCGGTAAGAGATGAATGCCAACTCGGTGAGAAGGTGTCTGCGTTTCTGGCTGAGTCCGCACCGAACGTAGAAGTCTCCGCCGGACCGGAGCAGACACGGTACCTCAGCATGATGATCACGGAGGTTTACGCTGCGGGTGGCGGTGCATGGTCCGGTCCCAAGTGGATGACAGTAACGGGGACCCTGAAGGAAAATGGTCAGGACGCTGCATCATTTCGCGCCAAACGATTCTCAACCGGCGGAGCCTTCGGTGGCTTCAAGGGAACTTGTTCAATCATAGGCCGGTGCACAAAGGCCATCGCGCAGGATATTGCTGAATGGCTAAAGAACCCTGTCGATGGCGCGGAATTGGGCGATGCCAAATAAGGGAACCCAGTTAAATTGTGATTGAGCCTCGCCCTTGTCGCAAACCGCGGAATTTCTGCTCCGGTTCGTAGGCGGACCACACAAACCGGACCGGCAGGATTTCCTCGCCCTGATCGACCTCCTGCAACAGCAGGCCATCCAGCCGTTCATCGAGCAGAGGTTCTGTCTTGTCGAGGCAAGACGCGCTCAGGAGTTGCTTGAGAAAGGCGGCGTAACAGGCAAGATCGTGCTCGTGGCCAACGAGCCATCGCAAACGCCCGCAGCAGCCTGACGGCCGGCTGCGGTGGAGCACATGTCGCCGCAAGCCGGGCCCGGGTAAGCCAATAGATAGTATCTATTGTTATCGTGTTGATGTTCTATTGATGTCTATGTAACAAGAGCCCATTCTGCATCCAGGCCCATTGCAACCGGAACGAGGGTGCGACCATGACCCGCGACCTGATGAAGACTGCCTCCTTTGCAGCGCTGCACTTCACCGTGGCATTCGGGGTGGCCTATGCGCTGACGGGCTCGGTGGCTGTCGCCACCGGCATCGGCCTGATCGAGCCGATCGTCAACACCATCGCATTCTTCTTTCACGAGCAGGCGTGGAAGCGTATCGATCCGGGCGCGCGCTCGGCGGTCAGGCACGCTTGCACCTGACGGCCGATACACGATTTTGAGGAGGCGACCGTCGGCTTCGATTCCTGTGTCATCCCCAAAGGACCTTGACTCCACCAGGACTCACCACGGGCAGATACGGAACGCCTCGACCAGAAAGTCAATCGCCACGCGCACCTTGGGCGTGACGTGTCGACGACTGGCGTAGACCGCATAGACGCCGAGCTCGAGTGAGCGGTACCGTGGCACGACTTCGACCAGGGCGCCCGCGCGAAGGTGGTGGCTGACCATGAACGAGGGTTGCAACACGATGCCCTGGTGCTGCAAAGCCGCCGCGCAGCAGGTGTCGCCATTGTTGCTGCGCAGGCGCGGCGTCACCTTTACTTCGACCGGCCCGTCGGGTCCTTGGAAGTTCCACGTGTCGCCGGTGGCCAGCAGCGTGTAGGTGAAGACGGTGTGACGCGCGATGTCCGCGGGATGCGACGGTTGGCCATGGCGGCGCAGGTATTCGGGCGATGCGCACAGCACCAGCCTCGTTGACGCTAGCTTTCGGCTTACCAGGGACGAGGCCGGAAGCTGCGCGATGCGAACCGCCAGGTCATAGCCCTCGTCGACGAGGTCGATGATGCGGTCGGCCAACGTTACATCCAGCGTGACCTTGGGGTGGTGCTGGAGGAAAGCAGGCCACAGCGGCGCCAGGTGCATCAGCCCGAAACTCACAGGCACATTCAGCCGCAGCTGCCCGACCGCCTCGCCGGCGCGCGCCGTCACTTCCGCCTCGGCCTCCTCGACGTCGGCCGTGAGCTCCTTGCAGCGCGCGTGGAACACCTCGCCCTCGGCCGTCAGCGACAGGCGGCGTGTCGTGCGATGCAACAGCCGCACCCCGAGCCGCGCCTCGAGGTCGCCGATCAGCCGCGACACGGCGGTCTTCGACACCTGTAGCGCTTCGGCAGCGCGCACGAAGCTGCCTGCGTCGGCGACGGCAGCGAATGCCTGCATTTCCTTGAATCGATCCACTGTCGTTTATTGTCCCATATTCCGGGACAAACAAACCCTCACTGACTCGTTTATCTCCGATTTATTAACTTCTAAGGTATCGCTATCCACCCGGGCCAAGGCCCCGGTCTGGGCGCTGACATCGCCTCGACGTGGATCGGCAAGGCCTGGAATTTTTACCTACTCGCAGGAGACTTATATGGGCAACACCTTCTTCAACCGCATGCTCGCCAGCAACGCTGGCGCAGGCGCGCTGGCGCTGCGCGTGCCGGTGGGCATCATCTTCGCGGCGCACGGCGCGCAGAAGCTGTTCGGCTGGTTTGGCGGATACGGCCTCGGGGGCACCGGCCAGTTCTTCGAGTCGGTCGGCCTCCACCCAGGCTACCTGATGGCGCTGCTGGCTGGCGGGGTCGAGTTCTTCGGCGGACTGGCGCTGGTGTTCGGCCTGCTGGTGCGACCGGCCGCGGCGGCACTGGCCTTCGCGATGCTGATCGCGATCTTCGCCGTGCACATCGGCCAGGGATTCTTCCTCGACAAGGGCGGCTATGAGTACGCGCTTGCGCTGTTCGCGGCATCGGTCTCCCTGCTATTCAGCGGCGGCGGGCGCCACTCGGCCGACGTCGCGCTGGCCGCTCGCAGCGATGGAGGACGCTGATGCTCCGCCTTCCGAGCCTGTTCGTCTCGCACGGTGCGCCGACTTTCGCGCTCGAGCCCGGCCAGGCCGGGCCTCGACTGGCGGCCCTCGGCCGTACGCTGCCGCGGCCCGAGGCCGTGCTCGTCGTCTCGCCACACTGGATGACGCCCGGTCCGCGCGTGGGCGTCGCCGCGCAACCGCAGACAATCCACGACTTCGGCGGCTTCGACCCCGCGCTGTACCGCATCGACTATCCGGCGCCCGGTCATCCGCAGCTGGCGCAGCGGGCCCTCCAGATCCTGAACGCGGCCGGCTGGACTGCGCAGGCCGACGAAGCCCGCGGCCTGGACCATGGTGCCTGGGTGCCGCTGCTGCACCTGTTTCCGCAAGCCGGCGTGCCGGCATTCCAGGTATCGCTGCCGTCGCGGCTGGATGCCGATTCCGCCTGGGCCTTCGGCGAGGCGCTGGCGCCGCTGGCCGAAGAGGGCGTGCTGATCGTCGGCTCAGGCAGCCTGACCCACAACCTGCACGAGTTCCGCAGCCGTCACGGCAACGACGAGCAGTACGTGACCGAGTTTGTCGACTGGGTGCGCGCGGCAATCACCGCCGGTGACAGCGCGCGGCTGCGTCGCACACTGACCGACGCGCCACATGCCGCGCGCGCTCATCCCAGCACAGAGCACTTCTGGCCGCTGCTGGTGGCCGCCGGCGCTGCACCGGCGCAGCGAGACTGGCAGGTCGTGGACGGCGGCATCGCCCACGGCATGCTGTCGATGGACGCCTTCGTCTTCGCTGGTTAGCCGGCACGGAATCCGCGGGCATCCGGGCGAGCCCTCTCCAGGCGCCACGAGACAGCGACACCAGCCGGATGCTACGCACCAGAATGCATTGCGGGGAACGGGAGAGCGGTAGCCAGGATGCCATGCATGCACCGGAGAGCGCACCCCGGATCGGCAATCTGCATGAGTCTGTGGGCGACCCGCATTACCTGATCGAAGTCAGGGGCCTGCCACCGCACGCGACGGATGGTCCGTAAGCGAGCCTCGCGGCCATGAGGGAGGCCGAAATTCCTGGTTCGGGGCTGAAGACCAGTAGCGGCCTTCTTGTTGTTGCGCCGCACCTGAAGGCTCGTTTCACGGCATCCCGAAAGGGCGTAGACTTCCGTAGTGTCGCTCGACTGCTGCGTCCCGCCGGACGCGACGCATGCGGCGCCGGATCCATGCCAGTCAACCAACCCGGGGGGGATTGAAGATGACTGCCATCCGCCTGCTCGTTGGCACACGCAAGGGTGCCTTTGTATTCACCTCCGACAGCGACCGCCGCAGATGGTCGATCGCCGGGCCGCACTTCGCGGGCTGGGAAATCTACCACCTGAAGGGCTCGCCGGCCGACCCGGACCGGCTCTATGCGTCGCAGTCTTCGGGCTGGTTCGGGCAGGTCATCCAGCGCTCGGACGACGGCGGGCGGACGTGGTTTCAGCCCGGCTCCGCTGCGGGGACCGGCTCGGTTCCTGCCGAGCCCGCTCTTCAAGGCAAGAGCAACATGTTCGCCTACGACACATCAGCGGCGACGGGCAAGCCGCTGACGACGCACCAGTTCTATGACGGCAGCCAGCGCCCCTGGGAGTTCAAGCGGGTCTGGCACCTGGAACCCTCGCTCGACGACGCGGACACCTGCTATGCCGGCGTCGAGGATGCAGCGTTGTTCAAGAGCACCGACGGCGGTACGAGCTGGCACGAGCTCGCCGGTCTTCGCGGTCATGCGACCGCGCCACAGTGGGCCCCCGGCGCCGGGGGAATGTGCCTGCACACCGTCGTGCTCGATCCTCTGCGCAGAGGTCGGATCTATTGTGCGATCTCGGCCGCAGGGGCGTTTCGTTCCGACGACAACGGCCAGACATGGAGGCCCATCAATCACGGACTGCACTCCGACTACATGCCCGACCCGACCGCCGAGGTAGGGCACTGCGTGCACCGCATCGTCATTCATCCGTCGAACCCCAGCACGATCTACATGCAGAAGCACTGGGACGTCATGCGCAGTGACGATGGCGGCGAGACCTGGCGCGAGGTGAGCGGCAACCTGCCCAGTGACTTTGGCTTTCCCATTGCCGTGCATGCGCACGACCGGGAGACGATCTACGTCATACCCATCCTGAGCGATTCGCTGCACTACCCGCCCGGTGGCAGGCTGCGCGTCTATCGCAGCCGGACAGGTGGACAGGACTGGCAGCCGCTCACCAAGGGCCTGCCGCAGCGGCACTGCTACGTTAACGTGTTACGCGACGCCATGGACGTGGACGCCGCCGACCCCTGCGGCGTCTATTTCGGTACGACCGGCGGTCAGGTGTATGCCTCCATCGACAGCGGCGATACCTGGAAGACACTGGCGCGCCACCTGCCACCCGTGCTGTCGATCGAGGTGCAGACGCTACCGTGATCCGCGTACTCCTGCCGCACCACCTGCAGACCCTGGCGCGCTGCGACCGCGAGGTCACGGTGGCCGTTGACGGCCCGGTCACCCAGCGCAGCGTGCTGGATGCGCTCGAGGCCCGCTATCCCATGCTGCGCGGCACGGTACGCGACCATGTCACGCTCGAGCGCCGTCCGATGATCCGTTTCTTCGCGGATGGGCAGGACGTGACCCACAGGCCACCCAACGAGCTGCTACCCCAGACGATAGCCAGCGGCGATACGCCCTTCTTTATTGTCGGTGCCATCGCCGGCGGGTAGCGCCAAAACGGCCCGCTGGAAGAACCAGCGAGGCCGCTCACCCCATCGGTGTCGCGTCAGTCTTTCTTCGGCTGCTCCTTGCGGAATTCGTACTGGCGGTAGAACTCGTTGAGGTCCTGCTGGAAGCTCGGGTAGGAGGTGCCAAAGGCGAAGTCGGAATTGTCTCCATAGAGCACCAGCACGCCTTCGAGCGGCTCGTCGCCATCGTTGACTATCTCGTGCTTGACGAATTGCGGCACGAACACGCTCATGCCCTTTTCCAGCACCATCGGGCCATTGTCGGTCAACAGCGTGCCCTTGCCGCTGGTGACAATGAACAGGTTGGGCATCTGGCCGAACGACAGCTGCGGATCGGCGTTGACCGTCTCCTGCGGGCCGATGCTGAAGAAAGCGACGCGGAAACCCTTCATTGTGTGCAGGGAGGTCGCCATCGCGCCGTGGGTTTCGAGCGAAGTATCGCGCCCGAACCGGGTCACCTCCGGCTTGCCCTTGGTGAAGAAGTGCGATAACACGAGATACAGATCGGCCTCATCGCCCGAGGTGGACTTGAAGCCTTCCATGTCGCGCGTCTCGACCCCCACTTCGTCGCTGCCGAAGCTCTGCATCGCAGCGGTGCCGGCGTTGACCTGGCCCGAAGCGATCATGCGCAGCACATTCATGTCGGCGATCTCGAAATACCAGGTCGGATCGGCAGGCTCGCCTTCGCTGAGCGTGACCTTGTGCGGCCCGAAAGCGTGGTCGGTGAGCCGCCCGCGCGGGGTCGCGACCTCCTTGCGCTCGACCGAAACCGTCCAGAAACGGTCGTCGAGCTTGATCCCGAAGGTCACGTCGATCGCCATGTGATCGCGGGCGTAGTCGTCGGCAAAATCGGCAAGGATCGCCTGGGCTTCGCTAAACTCCTGATCGGTCAGGGCTCCGGCTGCCTCTTCCCCCTCTTGGCCCCAGGCCGGCGCCAGCGGAACACTCATCAGGCCCACCGCCAGGGCCATCACTGCAATGCGCATAACTTACTCCTCCGTATTGCTGTCATATGGAACGGTTACACGTGCCACCAATGATTGGCAAGTCTTTACCCCGACCGAGCCGATTCCGAGCCCCGTCGACCGAGCTTTGCACCGAACGGGGGCCGAGGGGGCACGCAAGTCAAGGAGTTGGGGCGATCTAGACCGAACCTGTGCCGAACTGCTCTGGGCATCGCGACCGGCGTTCGACGGCAACGACAGGAATCTATTCCTGTTCGTGGACGGAATCAGACCGGCGCCCCGGCTATCTCCAGCCCTGAGATGTACATTTCAAGCTGTTCCCTTGACTTGAGATAGAAAAGCTTCCGCCGCGCAAATGGAATGGAGAACTGCGGGCAGGCTGCAAGCACTTCTTGCATCGCAGTCCGTGCCTCCGCGTCTCGTCCGAGATAGGCCAGCGCGACCGCCTTGTGGGCCATGGTCCAGTACTGGCAGTTCGGAATCTCCCGCGCCCGCTCGGCCCATGCGACGGCGGCGTCGAAGTCGTGCTTGAATATCAGCGTCAGCGCACCGTACGTCAGGAAGGCCCAGCGCTGGGGATCGTTCGGGCTCATGTTGATTGCCAGCTCGAAACGACGGATGGCTTCGTCGTACCGGCCCTGGTAGGCGAGCGTATCTGCGAGGCCGCAGTGAGCGGCCGCGAAGGTTGAGTTGAGGCTGATTGCGATTTCATTTTCGCGACGGGCGCTTTCGTACTCACCACGCGCCAGCTGGACGCGAGCCTTGAGTGCGTAAAAGACAGCGTTCTGGTCGTCGATCTCAAGGGCGCGCTGCGTCGCGGCAAGCGCTTCGTCCAGCAGCAATGAACTTGGGTCCGTATCCCAGTACACCATGCCCAGAACCGTTGCGTAGGCCCACCAGGCATGTGCTTCGCCGAAACCCGGGTCGAGTTCACGGCTGCGCTGCAGCAGTCGCTGGGCTTCGACGTTGTCTGCGGCTGTGAATCGGAAGAAGTGAGCGACGCCGAGGTGGAAACTATCCCAAGCCTGCAGGTCCGTGTGGCCACCGCGGATTACGCGCTGGCGTTCGGCAAAGCCGATCTCGGGCTCGAGCCTTGCCACGACCATCGACGTGATTTCGTCCTGAACCTCGAACACATCCTCGAGATCACGGTCGTAACGCTCTGACCACTTCTGCGCGCCTGACTTCGCTTCGATCAGTTCCACGGTGACGCGAATCCGGCCGCCCGCACGCCGCACGCTCCCCGCAACAACGTATTGCGCGCCCAGCTCAGCTTCCAATTGCCGCACGTCACCCCCATGACGCCTGTAACCGAACATCGTGTTGCGAGCCAGCACATTCAGCCAGCGGTGCCGCGTCAGGTGGGTGATGATGTCCTGCGTGACGGCATCCGAAAAATATTCCTGGTCTTCCTGATCGGACATGTTCCGGAAGGGCAACACGGCGACGACCGGGCGCGAGTCTTCCTTTGGCGTCAGCATTATTTGATGCGGCAGATCTGTCGTACCCACCGCTTGCGGGGATGCAGCAGCCGGATGCGATTGCATATTTGCGGGTGCTGTTCCGGCCCGCTCGCCGACATCCAGTAAATCGATTGCGGCGACGAATCGGTATCCGTGGCCGTGGATCGTTCGGATGATTCCTTGCTGGTTGGTCTCATCACCCAGCGCGCGGCGCGCCTTGCGGATCGCCTGGGTGAGCGAGGTCTCGGTCACGACAACACCGGGCCATATCGCGTCCTGGATCTCGGCCTTGCCGACGACGCGGTCCCGGTGCTCGGCCAGGTAGGCGATCAAATCGAACACCTTGGGCTGGGTTGTCACCGGCCTTCCGTTGCGGCGCAACTCGCGCCGACGCAGGTCGAGTTCACAGGCGGCAAATCGATACACGCCTCCAGTGGAAGCCCTGTTCACCTGGCTAGCCCCCCTACAGCATCGGTTCACCCAATGGTCAGCGAATAATCAGCCCTCAGACGAGACCTGTCCACCGCGACCCGGAATACTGCCGCCAGCCAGTGAACCGCCGACACGCGGATTTTCAGACGGCCCGGACACCGATCCGTGCGAACCAGCCACCCGGCCATCCCCCAATAAGCGCCAGGGAGTCGAGGAGGACTTCTTTCTTTCGGCAAGACCGCGCCCGGTACCCGGGCGCAGGGTGCACCCCTTCAATCAGGGGCTCAACAATACGATGTGTTTGACATGTGCTTGGCAACTGGTACGGTCAAAGAATCGTGCCGGGCCGGCTGCCGCGGTCCTAATCGATCCGCAATGAGTCTTTTGGGGAGGAAGACACCATGCAGCGCCATCTCGGAATTGTCATTGTATGTCTGGCCGCGTTCGGCACGCAGGCCTTGGCTGAAGATGCCCAATCGATCCTGGCCGAGGTTCGTGAGAAGCAGGCCCAGCGCTGGGCGGGCGTAGACCGATACGCGGTCGACAAGAGCATCATGGGTAATCGCGCGACGCTCGTCTACGAGCGATTCGACGCGCCGGGCGCAGACGGCAAGACGCAACCCAGTTTTCGCGCTGCTCCGTTAGGCGCCGCGACGAGCGGTGGAGGCACCGGCGCAGACACAAAGACCATGATGACCGAATACGCCAAGGGCCTGGAGATGACCGGGGCCGGACTCTCTTCCGAAACGGAGAAAGGACTCGAACAAGCGGGATTGCCGCCTGGTCTGTTCAAGGGCATGGGTGCCGGAGCCGATCCGTGGGTCTCGCCGGACCCTGGGGCGATGATGACGGGCATGGCGCCGATCGCGCGCGACATGGGCGAAGCCGAGGAACGCCTGGCGGCCGACGCGGCGCGCAGCGCGAGCGAGGACGCGCAAAGCATGGCGGCGTTCACCAACAAGGCCAGACTGATCGGGACTGAAACGATCGACGGCCGTCAGGCTTTCCATCTCCGCGCGGAAGACATGAACCAGATGCAGGAGGTCGACGGCCAGACATATGTATTGGACGACGCCAGTGTGTGGATCGATGCGACGGAGTATGTGCCGCTGCGCTCGAAGATGGAGGGTGTCGCAACGTCAGCGGGGGAGTCCCGCCCTATCGTTCTGGAGAGCCTGAACACCGACTACCGCAGGGTCTCGGGCAGCACGATGTACGAACCCTATCGGCAGGTGCTGCGCATGACGGGCCTGATGAGCCCGGAGCAGCAGCAGGAGATGCGCGAAGCCAGCAAGAAGCTAGCCGAAATGGATGCGCAGCTCGCACAGATGCCGGAAGCACAGCGTCAGATGGTGATGAAGCAGATGGGGCCGCAACTCGACATGATCCGCAACATGGCGGCCGGCGGTGGAGTCGAGATGCAAACGATCATCCATCGAATCATCGTGAACCCGGACGACGCCGCGTTGCAGTCGATGCAGTCGCAGTCCGTCTCCATTGCCGGCCAGGCGCTGCCGATTCCAGCCGGCGCCACCGCGTTGGCGACCTCCAGCGCGGCAGCGGCAGCGCCAGCGCCCGCAGCCACTGGCGAACCAGCGCAGTCAGACCTAAAGAAGGCGCAGCAGGCCTGCCTTGCGGAGAAATTGCGGGAAGCCGAAGCGGCCAAGAAGAAAAAGCGGGGCCTGGGAAGCCTGATGAGTGCTGTCGGACGGGCCGCCTCACAATTCGGGGGCGCCGATGTGACCAGTGTCATGGGTGATGTCTACACGGCCAACGCGACTGCGGAAGATCTCGCATCAGCAGCCAAGGATCTCGGGCTGACGGAGGATGACCTCGCCGAGTGCCAGAATCCGCACTGAAGGCCTGTCCGCATCAATGCCTTGTCGGCTTGCAGGTGGTGAATCCTGGCTCGTCTGCGCAGCTGCAACGTCCTTCCCTCGACATAGAGAGTCCAGGTGTTGCATCGATCAGTTGAATCCGCGGTCGTTCACAGCCGTCTCGAAACGACCCCACCGGCTCAGTCGCCAGGTCTGTTCACGGCCAGAAGCAAACATCGGCACTGCGGATGAACTGCCACGAGCCGGTGTTCATGGCCCGCCCGACTTGCCAACTAACCAGCAGGCCAATGGCGGTTGGGCTATTGCGATTCTTACACTATTGGCACAAGACAACGACTACGGTTGTGAGGTCAGATGCATAGTCAATTTTGTTGTGGGAGTGTTTTCTATAGTCATTGGCTGTCTGTTGTTTGTATTTTCGGACACTTTATTTGGCAATTCTGATGCTGCCTCTTACGCAGTGCTAATTGGTCTAGTCCTGCTTGGTCTGGGCCTGTTTCTAACCGCAGCCGAATTGATGAGAAGACTTTTTGGTTCCCTACGAAAAATTCTCAAAAAGAGCTAGAGGCGCATGGGCACGACCCAAGTGCCCGTTACCAGCCAGGAGCGGACATCAGCAAAAAGAAGAAACCCCGGCGCGAAGCCGGGGTTCTTGAAGGCGGTAGCGGGGACCAATTGGGTTTCCATAGGCGGACCCGGCGGGCGTGACTTTCTAGCCAAAGAGGGCACTTTCTCGCCCTCCCCTGACGCCCAGGGCGGGTGATGATCTCGGCCATGCCGAGGGTCACCTCGCAAAAGGCACCGCCCCAGCGGGACACCGCCGGGTTCCTGCTGGATTGCATGACGAGTCCGTGGGTCAGTTCAGGGCCGCTTCCCGAACAGGACATCCACGAGCAGCCACGCGCCGACGAGCGCGACCACCAGCATCGCCAACAGCCACAGGAATCCGGTTAACGCGTCGGACATACGGCAATTCTACTCGGGAGGGCACCCACCCATAGCCTGCCAGCCGATAGCCCGCCTGGGCCAGCGAACCGCTATCCTAGGCCCCCACGTGAGCCAGGCCGCCAACGGCCCCAAGGGAGCCATCATGGATCCGCAAGTCCTCCTAACCGTGTCTATGACTATCCTCGGAATGGTGGTGGGCGGTCTGGTCGGCTACGCGATTGCCAGCCACTATGCGCAGCGGGCAGGCGAGGAGCTGCGCCTCATCGCCCGCGCCTTTGCGCTGATAGCCGAGGAACAGCATTTGGTCGAGTGGGACCGCGACAAAAAGGGGAAGATCACATTTGGCCGTGTCATTCGCGTCAATGTTGCGGACGGGGTCGTGGCATCAGACGGATTGGTGCCAGAGCTCACTATCGGAATCCCTGCCACTAAACCAAAGGGCTAGGCTCCATCGCTGGCCTGCCGGGAATGCAGCGCCCAGGAAAAACCCGACACGGGGCCGGGTCTTTCCAGTCTCACGAAGGCGGTCCGGTCAGTCGAACCCGACCCGACGGATGCCAGAGACGTCAACATCCGGCCTCATCGCACGGCAACAACGAGCGAAGTGTTGCCGATACGACTCCGTTAGGTATTGACAAGTTAACTCGCAGGCGTGGGCCGACGCCACTCACTCTGGCGCGGATGGCCCTATAGCTCGACGACAGCGCCCACTGCAGCGCCGGTTTGAGTCGTCCGTAGCATCGGATAACTGCTTTTCAGAGCGAAAGTAGTTATCTGGTCAGTACCTGACAAGGTATGGTGCGGCCTGTCCCGCGAATCGCATTTAGGTGACACTTGGCGCTGAGTGCAACGATGTACGTGTTCGAGGTCCGCCTGGCCGATGCGGATCGCGGCGTCTACGAGACCTTGACCATCCGGGCCGCGCGTCATCCGTCGGAGTCTGCCGAGTACCTGGTGACACGCCTGCTCGCCTACTGTCTCGAGTACACGGAGGGCATTGCCTTCTCGAAGGGCCTGTCCGATCCGGACGAGCCGGCTATCTCCGTGCGCGACCTGACTGGCGCGCTTAAGTCCTGGATCGAAGTCGGCGCACCGGATGCGGCCCGGTTGCACAAGGCCGCGAAAGCGGCGCCGGATGTCGCCGTGTACGTGCACCGCGATGTGGAGCAGCTGCTCTCCCGGCTCGCCGGCGAGCGCATACACCGTGCGGGAACGCTGCGAATACAAGCGGTGGATCGGGAATTCCTTGCCGCGCTGGTCGCGCGGCTCGACCGGCGCATGGATTTCGACCTGGCCGTCTCCGAGCGGACGCTTTACCTCTCGCTGGGCGACGAAACCTTGACCGGTGTGGTGACCGAACGGCGGATCGAGGCCTGAGGCTGGTACTGTCGAGTCAAGTGGGCTTGAGTAAACATTCCCGCATGACCCAAGCGGCCGATCTCTACCAATGACACCGATTCCCGCCCGCCATCATTCAGCATGCAGCCCGGCTCCACCATCGCTTCAACCTCAGCCATCGAGACATCGAGGACCTCCTGGCTCGGCGAGGGGTCCTCGTCAGCCACGAGTCGATCCGCCTCTGGCGCAACAAGTTTGGACCTCAGTACGCGAGCCGGCTGCGGCGCGGGCGCTGCGGCTACGGTGACTCGCTCTTCATGGACGAAGCCTTCGTCCGGATCCAGGGTCGGCAGCGGTATCTATGGCGCGCCGTCGACCAAGACGGTGAAGTCGTCGACGTGCTGCTCCAGGAACGACGGGACGCGACAGCCGCCGAGCGCTTCTTCAGGCACCTGCTGAAGCGCCTCGGTCAAGAGCCGCGAGCGATCGTGACGGACAAGTTGGGCAGCTATGCGGTGGCCCGCCGCAAGCTGCTACCGGGAACCCTGCACGATACCCGTCGGTACGCGAACAATCGGGCCGAGCTGTCGCATCAACCGACCCGGGTCCGGGAGCGGGGAATGAGGCGGTTTAAATCCTCGCTTCAGGCGCAACGGTTCGTCGATGTCCACGCCGCCGTCTCGAACCTCTTCAACCTGGGCCGCCACCTGATCGCAGCGGCTCACTACCGGGCGCTTCGTCAAGGCGCCTTTGCGTCCTGGGACAGGGCAGCGGCGATTTGACGGCAAACCAGCAGGGGGACGACCACAGCCGCGGAGAGTTAACTTGGCAGTACCGTTTGGAATGAGGTGTAAACCATGTGGCCGGAACGAACCCAGCTGGCAATAGACGACGACGGCTCGCGAACTGGAAGTCTGGCGCGATGCGACCCCGAATCAGCGTTGCGGCACCGGATGCACCGCGGATCTCAACCGCTCGAGAATCGCTTCCTTCGACGCTGCATCTAGCATGAGATCGCCATCCTCGTCGGCGCCCGGCAGCGGCCCGGGTGCAAAGTCCGCATCGGCATTTTCAATGTAGAACACGATCACTTCACTCTGTCCATCGCGGTCCGCGACACGCGCCAGGCGCGCCAGTCGAAAGAGCCGCGGAACCCGGAATCCCTGTTCAACCAGGAACGCGCGCGTGATTCCGGCCTCGGCGTCGAGAGATTTCACCGCCGCCTGTTCATCGTCATGCACGTAAGCGAAGAACTGGAACGTCTGGGCACCAAACTCAGCAGGTGGCTTGGCCGGATAGACAAACGAGAACTTCGCGCCGGGATTTACCGTCTCGTAATGGACGATGACGAGTCGACGTATGCTCGATTCGGCGTCGGCATCGACGAAGATTCGCCGGTCGGCCGTGGTCTTTCCAGCGATCGGGATCTGCAATGGCAACAAGGGCTTGAACGTGGCATCGATCCACAGGACGAGGGCTGGACTTGCGGGAACCCTCAACGTCAGCCCGTGCTGCTCCAGCACCGCGGACATCGCGATGCGCGGCTGCCCAGCCGTCAGAAGTATGCCCATCACCGACGCCAGATACCTTGCGCGCATCGACCGACCTCCCGCAAGACGCGGCACTCCATCAACTCCGCGGGGTGCTGTCAAGTCAAGCGGTCGTAGGCAACCCTTCCCACATGAACCCATCGGCCAGTCTCTACAAGCGACACCGGCTTCCGTTCGCCATCATTCAATACGTGGTCTGGCTCTACCATCGATTCAACCTCAGCCACCGGCAGTGGCGACCTGATGGCAACGGGATGATGGGAACTGCGGCGCCGTAGAGTTGGCTTGGCAATACCCGTTGCCACAAGTCTTCAGGAGACTGGGACACTTTCCCTTGACCGCAACAGGAGCCATGCAAGATATCCGGCCGCCACGACGTCGTAGGAAAGGCAGAACGAAGGCCACCAGACCGGTACCCCCGGGTTTGTGATGAAGCTGCCGTGGACAAAGTCGAACAGCCCGTGCGCTGCCAGCGCCGCGACCACCAGCCACAGCGACGATTTGAATCCTGCAATCGACGCAACCAGAAACCCGACGATGACAATGGATTCAATCAGCAGCGCGTCAAGAGAGCCACCCATCACTGCAAACAACGCGTAATACGATGCAATGACAATTGTCACCGTCGGATAGAAAGCCCGATCGCGGTCCAGGCCGACGTAGGTGGCAAACAGTCCGACCGAAAGCGCCAGGACCGCCCCGACCAGGAACGCCATCACTGTGCTCCGGTACCTGGGTCGAGGCGCGGTGCGACCGGAACGCCATCGATGAGGCGCTGCAACTCGGGCGCTATGGCCATCCGCTTGAACATGCTGACATCGGTGCCCCCGGAATTGCCGACGGGAACAACCCCGACGGCCGACCCCAACGTTCCCAGAATGATGCGCATGACCTGCCCAATCACTGCCACGCCTCGCCTTCGCCGAAATTCTACGGTCAACATCAACCAGTGGGACATGAAATGGGGGACGACAAACTCCTGGCCCAGGATGTGTGCGCGCTCGAGGTGAGAAACGGCGGCCGGCAAGCTGCCTTGCGCGATTAACTTCTTCGCAAGATTGATTTCCATCCTGAAGGCGGCGCTCTGCACAGGATTCATCAGCCACACTCCACTGCGACGGGTCCGTATTCCGACTCTTGGCGGCCTGGGAAAACGGGCCAGGCGCCTGGGCTCTGGTTCGCCACGCCAGTTGAGCGGAAAATACCACGCCGTCCAGGTTGCATCTCAGCAGTCTGGCTCGAGAGGCGCTTGCCCGGGCTCGCTGGCCGATGCCTTGTTGCACTGCGGTGGGGTGTCCCCCTGGGGCCAGGGCGCACCGCGCGACGGCACCTGAGGTACGGCCCGCTTACTTGGCTGCTTTCGCGCAAACGTCGTGATTTACACTTTACCGGGCGCTTGTTCAGCGGTACCTGCAACCGGGAGTCGATCTGCGGTCGAGGGGTGGCTCATGATACGAGACGTCACATGAAGTCCTCTGCAACCGGCCGCATCATGATATGGCGCGGCGGCAGTCTCTGGATCGGTCTCGCGGGCGAACCGACTGGTCTGCACGCCCATCACGCGGTCCAGATCGCCCTGCCGTTCCCTGGCGGTAAAGTGCGACTCAAGGGTCCCTCGGGACGCTGGACAAACTACACTGCGGCCCTGGTTCCGGCGCATCACCCCCATGCATTTGAGGCACGCGGAGAGCTTGTCGGGCAGCTTTTCGTAGCGCCGGAATCACAAGAAGGGCGCAAGTTACAAATGCGCTATCGCAACGAGGGCATCGTTGCGCTTCCGTCCGGATTGCTTGACCTGGAAATTGCAGCGCTAGTCTCCGCATACGGACGACGGGCGACCGATGCAGACATGATCGCCCTTGCACGTGCTGCGATCGCGACACTGGCCGGCACCACCGACACGCCAAGGCATCCGCCCGACAAGAGAATTGCACGGGCCGTGGAACTGATACGCGAACGACTGAACGGCCCTATTCCCCTTGATGAAATGGCCGCCTCGGCTCATCTTTCCCCAGACCGATTTCGCCACCTGTTCATGGCCGAGATGGGGGTCGGTTTCCGGGCGTACCTGTTGTGGCTTCGTCTCGAATGTTCACTCGCCGCCTATGTTGCCGGTAGCAGTCTGACTGACAGCGCCTATGTCGGGGGCTTCGCCGACTCGGCACACTTCTCGCGCACCTTCAGGCGGATGTTCGGAATTGCACCGGCAAGCGTTCGACCAGAATAGCCGTTTCGTTCAATTGCCTGCCGGTCCGGATGGATAGAGTCTCACTCGTCCAATCCTTAATCCACCGGAGAAACAAGTGAGCTCTATAGCCAACAACCATGGTTTGAAGTCAGCCGTCACCAGCGACGCCGGGAGCCCAGGCCACAACTGCGCATGCGGGCCTCAGTGCACGTGCGGACCGGCCTGCCAATGCCGACCCGGTGCGACCTGCACCCCGGAGTGCCAGTGCGGTGCCGGAGCAGAAACGCTCTCAGGCGTGCTGCCCGGTTAGGCGCACGAGCATAGACCACCGATCTAAATACCAAGAGAGAACATGATGAATGCCATGACGCTAGCCAGCCGCAGCCTGTCCGCCGGACTTGTCGTCTTGTTGCTGGCCGCTGCCCTGCCGGCCTTGAACAGCGATGTCATAACCCCATTCGAGGGCTTTGTCATGACTCCGCTTATCATGATGCTGGCTACCCTGGGGGGCGTGGCCCTCAATTCAGGCCTGGGCCGGTTACAGCGGCAACTGCGCTACAGGATGACCCAGCTTGCCAGGCGCCAATGGCGAAAAACCAGCGAGCGCTGCAATATCGGAGCATGCCCGCAGCACGGGTTGTGATGAATCTGCGAGGAAGGCGGCGGCTGCGACAGGCCGTCGTCTTCCTCTGGTACTGCCAAATTGAGGTATTGCCAAGTTAACTCGATGCGACCGTAATTCCCGCCGCCGGATTGCGATTGAGATTTTCAACGCCCAGTCCCGGGACGCAAGATGCCGTTGCGGGAGTGTTGCTGGGCGAACGAGTAACTGCGGTTCGCAGCTCGGCTGCCGGATGACCGACCCAATATCCAGAAGTCCGCATGGTCACCCCGGATGGCGCGCGATGGTCGCCCCGCCGCGTCGGAAGCGGCATGCAATTCAAGAAGTTAGAAGTGGTGGCCAGGGACGGAATCGAACCATCGACACGCGGATTTTCAGTCCGCAAGTCGGCTGGCACAGAGGGTCACCGGGATCCCAAGGGGGTAGAATCCAGACAACGCCCCCACAGGAGCCACCCACCGTGCAGGCACCGCGTGTCGCCGGGTTCGCAGCCGTCGTTGCCGTGCTCGCCAGTCCCACCGCCATGGCTATCGAGGAACCCGGCTATCGCGTGATCGAGCAGGACGGCAGTTTCGAGCTGCGCGAGTATTCCCCCTACCTGGTCGCCGAAACGCGGGTCGAGGCCGGCTTCACGGAGGCCGGCAACATCGCCTTCCGGCGCCTGTTCGCCTACATCAGCGGCGCCAACACGGCTCAGGCCAGGATCCAGATGACGGCCCCGGTAACTCAATCCGGCGGCGAGAAGATCGCCATGACGGCGCCGGTCTCGCAGGTCCCCGACCAGGACGGCTATCGCGTCGCTTTCATGGTGCCGTCGCAATACACCCGCGAGACGGTCCCCACCCCCACTGATCCGACGGTAAAGATCCGCGAGGTCCCGGCCCGGCTCGCCGCCTGCCTGCGCTATTCGGGGCGCTGGACCGAGGAACGCTATCTCGAGCACGAGCAGGAACTGCACCAGTTGATCAAGGCGCGCGGCCTGGTCGAAACCGGGGCGCCCATCCTGGCGCGCTACAACCCGCCGTTCATGCCCTGGTTCCTGCGCCGCAACGAAGTCCTGATCCCCGTCGAGCGCCGCTCCAAACGGTGAGTCCAGGACTGCGCCTCTGCGCAATGCCCTGATCTCGCCCGGCACGACCAGGTGCCGCTCAAGGACAATTCCCACTAGACTTCCCGCCGGATCGACGACCCTCTGCAACGAAGGTCGCGCGGGAATACAGTGTCTTACCGGTAGTCGCCTGAACGAAGATCGGGCCGGCGCCGACCCGCCCTGGCTTGGGGGATGACATGTTTCGACGCATTCTGGTTTCCGCGACGGCCTTTGCCCTGGCGAGCCTGTCCCTGGCCGCAACCGCGGTCGAACTGGTCACCACCCAGCTGCCCCGTGGCGTCGTGCCCCACTATTACGACGTCGCCGTCACGCCGCACCCGGAGACGCTGACCTTCGACGGCGCGGTGACGGTCGCCCTGGACGTGCTGCAGCCCACCCGCCGCATCACGCTGAACGCGCTCGACCTGGAATTTTCCTCGGTGGTACTGACTGCCGCGGATGGCACGGCCCTGCCCGCGCCGCGGGTGTCCGTGGACGCCCACCAGCAGACCGCCACCTTCACCTTTGCCGAACCGGTGCCGCCGGGCGCCTACCGCCTGGCCATGGCGTATTCGGGCAAGATCGGCACCCAGGCCGCCGGCCTGTTCGCCATCGACTACGAGACGGCGACGGGCACCAAGCGCGCGCTGTTCACACAGTTCGAGGACGCCGATGCGCGGCGCTTCCTCCCGTGCTGGGACGAGCCGGCCTACAAGGCCGTCTTCAGGCTGACCGCCACCGTGCCGTCGTCCGACATGGCGGTGAGCGGCATGCCCGTGGCCGGCACCGAGGAGGCCGGCGAAGGCCTGGCGCGGGTGACGTTCCGGCCCTCGCCGCGGATGTCCTCCTACCTGCTGTTCTTCGCGCTCGGCGACTTCGAGCGCGCCACCGCCACCTCGGGCGCGACCGAGCTGGGCGTGGTCGCGCAGCGCGGCCTGCTGTCGCAGGCTGCCTTCGCGCTGGACTCGGCCCAGGTCACGCTCGACTACCTCAACGACTACTTCGGCACGCCCTATCCCCTGCCGAAGCTGGACAACGTTGCCGCACCGGGCCGCAGCCAGTTCTTCGGCGCGATGGAAAACTGGGGGGCGATCTTCACCTTCGAGCACACGCTGCTGCTCGACCCGAGCATCTCGACCCTGGCCGACAAGCAACGGGTGTTCGCGGTGCAGGCCCATGAGATGGCGCACATGTGGTTCGGCGACCTGGTGACCATGAGCTGGTGGGACGACCTGTGGCTGAACGAGGGGTTCGCATCGTGGATGGGCGCACGCGTCACCCAGGACCTGCACCCGGAATGGAACACCGCGCTGCGGTCGGTGGCGGCGCGGGAGCGCGCGATGAACCGCGACGCCATGGCCACCACCCATCCCGTCGTGCAACGCATCGAGACGGTCCAGCAGGCCCGCCTGGCGTTCGACGCCATCACCTACAGCAAGGGCCGGGTCGTGCTCGGCATGCTCGAGGACTACGCCGGCCCCGAGCGGTGGCGCGACGGCGTGCGCGCCTACATTAACAAGCACGCCTACGGCAACACCGTCTCGGACGACCTGTGGCGCGCCGTGCAGGACGCTTCCGGCCAGCCGATCGTCGACATCGCGCGCGACTTCACCCTGCAGCCGGGCGTGCCGCTGATCCAGGTGGACGCGGCCCAATGCACCGATGGCAACACCGCGCTGACCCTGAGCCAGGGCGAGTTCACGCGCGACCGGCCGGACAAGAAGCCCTTGTCCTGGCGCGTGCCGGTGATCGCGCAGACGCTGGGCGGCGCGCCGGTGCGCACGCTGGTTGCCGGGCCCCGCGCCGAGGTCGAGGTCCCCGGTTGCGGCGTGCTCATCGTCAACGCGGGCCAGCGCGGCTACTACCGCACGCTGTACGGCGCGGAGGCGTTTGCGGCGATCGAGGGCAGCTTCAGCCAGCTGGCGCCGATCGACCAGCTCGGCGTGCTGGCCGACACCTGGGCGCTGGGCCTGGCCGGCCTGCAGCCGGCCTCGGACTTCCTGGGCCTGGTGCAGGCCGCGCCGGCCGAGGCCGATCCGCAGCTCTGGCAGGACATCGCCGAGGACCTGGCGACGCTGGACCGCTACTACCGCGGCGAAGCCGCCCGGCAGGACCGCTACCGCCAGTTCGCCATCGGCGTGCTGCAGCCGGTGCTGGCTCGCGTGGGCTGGGAACCCGGCCCCGGCGAGCCCGACCCGGTCGGCATCCTGCGCCTGAAGCTGCTCGACACGCTCGGCGTGCTGGCCGACCCCGGGGTCGTTCGGGAGGCCCGCCGTCGCTTCGCGGCGCAGGAGCAGGACCCGGCCGCCCTGCCGGCGGCGCTGCGCCGCACGCTGCTGCGGGTGGTGGCCCTGAACGCCGATGCGTCCAGCTGGCAGCGCCTGCACGCCGCGGCCCGCGCCGAGAAGACGCCGATGGTCAGGGACGAGCTGTACGTGCTGCTGTCGATGAGCCGCGACCCGGCGCTGGCCCGGCGGGCGCTCGACCTGGCGCTGACCGACGAACCGGGCGTCACGGTCAGCGGCTCGATGATTCGTACCGTTGCCGTCGAGCATCCGGACCTGGCCTTCGACTTCGCCGCGGCGCACAAGGCGCAGGTGGACGCGCGGATCGACCCGAACGAGCAGATTCGCTTCTACCCCTCGCTGGCCGGCACGTCGCACGACCCGGCGATGCCCGGCAAGATGAACGCCTTCGCCAAGCAGTACATTGCCACAGGCTCGCGGCGCGACGCCGACGCCACGGTGGAAAACATCCACTACCGTATCCAGGTCCGCGAACAGCGGTTGCCGGCGATCGATGCCTGGCTCGCATCGATGCCACCCGCCCAAGCGCACTGAAAGCCCGCAAGGCTGCCGATTCCCCCGATGCGGCCGGCCGCAAGACAGCGGGAAAATCCACGCAGCGAAGCGCTTCGGGGAGTGGGCGATGAAAAATCAGCAACGGGGCTTTTTGGTTGGTCGGTTCACGGGCGTCGTCGGCCTGGTCCTGGCGGCCGTGCTCGGACTCGGTGGCTGTACCGACGTGGTCAGCGTCCACAGCCTCGAGTCCCATGCACCGGACACGATGCCGGCGGTGCCGGACCTGTCGGGCCTCTGGGTCATGACCAGTCTCGAGGAAGTCGGCTACGTCGCGCTGCAATTCGTCGCCGAGGCCTACGACGTCGCGGGTTGTCGGGAGGCCCGGGCAACGCTGCTGCAGACCGACCACGACAATCCCCCGCAAACCATCAGCAATCGAATCTGCTTCATCCCAGTCGCAGGCCAGCTGCTGGCCGAGATGCGTTCGACCGATCTCGTCCCGTTGCACCGGCATTTCCTGGTGCGCGTCGAGGACAACGCGCTCGCCGTCTGCGGAGGCACTTCCGACATCCATCCGCTCTATCTGCTGGCCGCGGCAGACATGGACGATGCGCTGCAAGGCCTCGACTACACCGTCCGCGACGAACACTACGACAAGCTGATCGTCGTGACCTCGAAGCCGGAGCAGCTGCTGGCCTACTTCGAACGGGTCCTGCCACACATCGCCGAAGTGTGTGACAAGAGCGCGGAGTCGGGCCTTGGCTGGCTGGTCTTCAAGCGCGTAACACCGCTACGCGAAGACGAGTCGGCGATAGAGGAACAACCCGCCGTCCAGCCCTGATCGGCGACTCCTCGTGGCCTGATGCGCGCCGGCAGCGCGATGCCGGATCACTTGCCGAGGCGCTTCAGCGCCTCCTGGGCCAGCCGGTAGTCCGGGTCGATCGTCAGCGTCTGCCGGTACGCCTCGCGCGCCGCCTTCTTGTTACCGGCGCGCTCGTTCGTGATCCCGACGCCGTACCAGGCATTCACGGCATCGGCCGGGTCGTCGGCCAGCTCGATGGCCCGGCGATAGTCGGCCAGCGCGCCTTCCTGGTCGCCGGCGCGACTGCGCAGGATGCCGCGGGTGTAGTGCCCGTCGAAGGCGTCGGGCCGCCGCGCGACATACTCGTCGCAATCTTCCAGGCCCGCCTGGAACTGCTTCAGCTGGTATTGCGTCGAGCAGCGCTTGAGATAGGCGGGCTCGAAGCCGGGATCCAGCGTCAGCACCTGGTTGAAGTCCGCAAGCGCCGCCTGGTAGTAGGCCATGAAGTAATAGGTGACGCCCCGGTAGTAAAACGTGTCGGCGGACGGATCCATCTGCGCGGCGCGCGTCAGGTCCATCAGCGACTCCTCGAGCCGCGACTCGGCGCCCAGCGCCTTGCCGCGATCCAGCAGCCAGCTCGCCTCGGGCGGCAGGTGATCGATCAGCCAGCTGGCATCGTCGATGACGGTCTGGAAGTCGCCCGTCAGCCGGGCGATGACGACCCGGTTCTCCAGCAGCTGCGGGTCGTCCGGACTCAGCGTCAGCGCGCGATCGATGTCGGCGCGCGCGGCGGCCAGGTTGCCGGAACGCAGGTACGCGCCGGAGCGATTCGCCAGCACCGCGTAGTTCGGCGGCAGCTGTGCCACCGCGATGTCGAGCGCCGCGATGGCCCGCTCGTACTGCCCGGCGTGGTAGTAGGCGGTGCCGAGCGGGACCTGGGCGACCAGCAGGTCCGGCTGCAACGCCAGGGCGCGCTCCAGGTCGGCAATGGCGCCGTCCGTGTCGCCCTCATCACCCCGGCGCATGCCGCGGCAGAACAGCTCGATCGCCTCGCTCCGCTCGGCGGGCGCATCGCAGTCCGGAACGATCGCCGCCGCCGGCGCGGCCGGGTCTTCGGCGCCGGGCGCCGGCATCGCCAGCAGGACGGCGAGCATCACGCTGCTAAAGCAAAAAAAACGTCGCAAGGTTAGATACTCCCCGTCAGCCTCAGTTCTGCCGCGTGATCGTCAGCGGCACCCGGACCAGGTCCCGGTCCAGCCCGGCGTTGAAGCGAGTGTAGTACAGGTACGGCGTGCGGCCCGTCCGCTCGAAATTGACGGTCGTGTCGCTGTGATCGACGATCGACGGATAGAGCACGGTCTGCGGGTCCAGCACGCCCGGTTGCTGCAGGTCCGCAGGGCACCACGGGAGTTGCGCTTCGACCAGCAGCTGGTGCCTGCTCCAGTGAACGAGGTCCGCCGAGAGCGCATAGAAGAAGCCGCAGACCCCGCGACCGCCGACATCGAAGGGCCCCTGGGATACGGACACGTACATGTAGCGTTCCAGGTAGGTGTTGTATTCCACCTGTCCCTGGGTCATCACCGTGTCCAGGAAGCTGCACACCGTGGCCGGGCCGCCCGTTACATACGGGCTGGTCATGCGCAGGTTGAATCCGCTGCCGTCCCAGGCGCGCCAGCTCGACGGGTCGGCCAGCGTGTTGGTACGAAAGACGCACAGGCCCTGCGCCTCGGTCCAGTTCCGGGTCGGGATCGCCATCAGGAACGAATAGTAGTAGCCATCGCTCGCGTGCACGATGTTGCTGGGGTTGAAGTAGCCCTCCACCGTGCCATTGCCCACGGGCACCTCGCCAGGCAGCGGCGCGACCCAGGCATTCGGCGCCGGTGCGACGACATGCGCCGGGGCCAGCGGCTTGGTGAACGTCTGCGCGCCGTCCGTCGACACCGCATGGGTGATCGAGTTGTACCAGCACGGGTTGCCGGGCGACGAATCGCCCGGGCGGCAGGTCGCCGCCACGGCGTCATGAAACTCGTTGTGCACCAGGGCGTGCCAGGTGGCGCCGTCGCGATAGATGGCCCAGGGCCACTCCCAGTTCTCGTAGGACTCCGGCGTGGGCACGTCCCGGGAGACCAGGACGGGCTGGATACAGTCCCGCGCCAGCGAACCGAAGCCCGCGCCCCGGCTGACGTAGTAGCGCGGCGCATTGCCGGAGAACAGCACCAGGCTGTTGTCCTGGGCCCTGACAAAGCGGGCCGGGCCGTCCGGCACGTCGAGGTCCTCGCAGCGATCGGTGGTCCAGTCGATGACGATTTCCCGCGCGCCCAGCGTCGCGGTCGCCAGCACAGGCGTCAGCGTCAGGGCCAGCTGGCCGGTGACGCCGTCGATCGTGGCGGTGACTGTCACCTGCCCGGTGCGCCAGGTGTTCAGCAGGCCCGCCGTCGACACCGGCGCGAGGGTCGGGTCGGAACTGGACCAGCTCGCCACCTTGCCGGCCAGCACGTTTCCGGCCTGGTCCTTCGCTACCGCGGTGAGCTGCACCGTGTCGCCTTCGTACGGGGTCGGGGTCGGGCTGGTCACGGTGACGCTGGCCGTCGTCCCGGACACGGCCGTCGCGGTCGCGTCGAAGGTCACGGCCGGAAGCGCGGCGACCGTCGCGGTCGCACGGTTCGCGCCCGCTGCCGCTCCCAGGGTCCAGCGGGTGCTCGCGGTGCCCGCGGCACTGGTCGTGCTGCTCGCCGGCGCCAGGGATCCGCCACCCGCGATGACGGCCCAGGCCACGGTGACGCCGGCGACCGGCTGTCCGGACGCGTTGGTCACGGACACGCTCAACGCCGTGGGCAACTCGGTGCCGGCGGCGGCCGTTTGGTTATTGCCCGCAATGATGGTGACGGCGGTTGGGGTCGTGGAACTACCGTTACTCCCGCCATCACCGCCGCCGACCGCTGCCGCCGCATGCCCCCAGGACGAGCGCCGCTACCCCGGAAACGACCACGCCAAGCATCTGTGACCGCATGAGGATTCCTCCCGGATGCAGGCCGGCCCGACAGGGCTCCACCCGGAATCCACGGGTCCGGGCCTGCTCGATGGCTCAGGATGATCCGGCGCCATTTGCCTGGAATCGTGGATGTTGGCAAGGCCGGGCCTGGCGGTCACGGCCGCCAGACGGTCCCCATTTGGCGCTCGCCCCGTCATCGGGACATACTGTTGCGGGGTTCGCGGGCCGCCGCCATGCGGCCTCATCTTGATTCACGACGAGGGGATTGCTCATGACCAAGCCTGCTTCACGCACCACGACCGGCCGCGGCCGCCTGTACGAGAGCGTGGTCGACACGATCGGCGACACGCCGTGCATCCGCATCAACCATCTCGCGCCGGACCACGTCCGCCTCTACGTGAAGGCCGAGTTCTTCAATCCGGCCGGCGTCGGTGAAGGACCGCCTGGCGATCAGCATCATCGAGGAGGCCGAGCGCCGCGGCGACCTGAAGCCCGGCCAGACCGTGGTCGAGGCGACCAGCGGCAACACCGGCATCGGCCTGGCCATGGTGTGCGCGGCCAAGGGCTATCCGCTGGTCGTCACCATGGCCGACAGCTTCTCCATCGAGCGGCGCAAGCTGATGCGCTTCCTCGGCGCCAAGGTGGTGCTGACGCCGCGCGCCGAGAAGGGCTTCGGCATGTACCAGAAGGCCAGGGAGCTGGCCGACGCCAACGGCTGGTTCCTCGCCCGGCAGTTCGAGACGCGCCGACAACGCGAAGATCCACGAGAACACGACCGGCCGTGAGATCCTCGCCGACTTCGACGGCGAGCGGCTCGACTACTGGGTCACCGGCTACGGCACCGGCGGCACGCGTCACGGGCGTCGCCCGCGTGCTGCGCAAGGAACGCCCGGAGACGAAGATCATCCTCAGCGAGCCGGCCAACGCGCAGCTCATCGGCAGCGGCATCGCGCAGGAGCGCGGCGCGGAGCACGCCCCGGCCGCAAGCCACCCGGCCTTCGCAGCCGCATCCGATCCAGGGCTGGACGCCGGACTTCATTCCCTACGTGCTGCAGGAAGCGATCGACAAGCACCTGCTACGACGAGCTGATTCCCGTGGCCGGGCCGGACGGCATCGAGTGGTCGCGCAAGCTCGCCCAGAAGGAAGGCATCTTCACCGGCATCTCCGGCGGCGCCACGCTTCGCCGTCGCCATGCAGATGGCCGAGAAGGCCGCGCCCGGGCATCGGTGATCCTGCTGCATGCTGCCGGACACCGGCGAGCGCTACCTGTCCTCGCCGCTGTTCGAGGGCATCGCGGAGGACATGACCGACGAGGAGACGGCGCTGTCGCAGTCCACGCCCGGATTCCACATGGAATCCGCGTAAGGTCGCTGGCACCGGCATTGCCGCAGGCCCGCGACGCCGCTCGCCCAGGAGACGCCTGATGACCGCGCCCGCCAGATCCATCGTCGTCACTGGCGCGTCCACGGGCATCGGCAGGGCCGCCGTGCTGGCGCTGCTCGACGCAGGCTTCCGGGTGTTCGCGGGCGTGCGCGACGAGGCCGCGGCCGCCCGGCTGCGGGATGCCGCGCCCGCCGGCGGCGTTGACCGGCTCGACACGCTGACGCTGGACGTCACCAACGCCGGCCAGATCGCGGCCGCGGCCGAGCACGTCGGCCAGGCCGTGGGCGAAGACGGCCTGTGGGGCCTGTTCAACAACGCCGGCATCACCGTGAACTGCCCCTTCGAGCACCTCGGCCTGGATGAGCTTCGTCGCCAGCTCGAGGTGAACGTCGTCGGCCAGGTCGCGGTGACCCAGGCGTTCATTCCGCTGCTGCGCCGCGCGCGCGGGCGGATCGTGAACACCGGCTCGGTCGCCGGGTTCATGGCCCTGCCCGCCCTGGGGCCGTACGCCGTGTCCAAGCACGCCATGGAAGCATTCAGCGACTCGCTGCGTCGCGAGCTGCGCCCGTGGGGCATCGAAGTCTCGCTGCTCGAGCCCGGCCCGATCCGCACCGACATCTGGCAGAAGGGCGTGACCGACGGCGACGCCTTGCAGCAGACCCTGTCGCCGCAGGCCCTGGCGGACTACGGCCCGCTGCTCGCCGCCCTGCGCAGGGTGGCCGCGCGTGCCCAGCGGGATGCGGCGCCGCCCGAGGTCGTGACCCGCGCCGTCGTCCACGCCTTTACGGCGTCGAGGCCGAAGACCCGTTACCTCATGGGCACGGGCGCCGGGATCCGGCGATGGATCGCGCGGCTGCCGGATCGCTGGCAGGACGCGCTGGTGGCGAAGGCGTTGCGGCTATAGGCCAGTTCGCCTATTCCCCCACGGCAACGACGACCTTGCCCTTTGCCCGGCCGGCCACCAGGTACTGCAGCGCCTCGACGGCCTCATCGAATGCAAACACGCGGTCGATGATGGGCTTCACCTTGCCGGCCTCGATCACCCCGGCGATCTGTCGCAGCTGCGCGCCGTCGGACTCGGTCAGGTAACGGAAGTAGCGACCGCCCTGCAGCCGCGCGCGCAGTTCCATCGGCAGGCCCTTCGCCCACATCGCGGCGGCCAGCGGCACGCTCGCGCCGACCTGGCGCGCGAACGACCAGTCCGGTGGGCCGGCCACGCTGACCACCGTGCCGCCGCGCCGCAGGACCTTGAACGAATCCGCTGTCGTCGCGCCACCCAGCGTGTCGAAGACGATGTCGTAGCGCGCAGGCAGGGCCTTGTAGTCCTGCTGGTCGTAGGCGATCACGGTGTCGGCGCCGAGCCCGGCGACCCAGTCGACGTTCCGGCTGCTGGTCGTGGTCGTGACGTGCAGACCCAGCTCGTGCTTGGCGTACTGCACCGCGAACGTGCCCAGCCCGCCGGAGCCGGCGTGAATGAGCACGCGCTGGCCGGGCCGCGCGTGCGCGCGATCCACCAGCCCCTGGACGGTGGTCAGGGCCACCAGCGGAATCGACGCCGCTTCGACGGCGGTCAGTCGCTCCGGGGCACGCGCGACGAAGCGGGCCTCGACGGCGAGGTACTCGGCGAGGCTGCCCATGCGCTGGCGCGACGCGCGAACATAGACCGCGTCGCCCGGCGCGAAGTCGGCGACCCGGGCGCCCACTGCCTCGATGCGGCCGGCGCAGTCGAAGCCCAGCGGCGCGGGAAACTGCAGCGGCATCACCGCGCGCAGGGTGCCGTGGATGACCTTGTAGTCGATCGGGTTCAAGGCCGCGGCCTGGACCTTGACCAGCACGTCGTCGTCGCCGATCGCCGGCAGCGGCGCCTCGGCGAAGCGGACGGCGTCGGGCAGCGGACCGTAGGAGACGAGTTCGAGGCGGCGCATGGAGATCAAGCCTTGCTGCGGATCGAAAGTCAGTCGGTGCGTTAGTGAGGCGCGATCACGGCGCCATCAGGGTCGGGCCGCCTTTTGCCACTGCGCGCTGATACGCAGGGCGGGCATGCAGGCGTTCACGATACGCGTCCAGGTGCGGATGGTTTCCCTCGCCTGCCGCGCGCGACAGCAGCGCTTCCACGGCGAAACTCATCTGGAAGTCGGCCATGCTGAGCTCGGACCCCGCAAACCAGCGGTTCCGGCCCAGGTGCTCTTCGATGAACTCCGACGCGGTCACCAGGTTGGGATCGATGAGTTGCGCCTGGACCTTGCCGCACAGCGCCCGCGCGATCGGTCGAACCAGGAACGGCATGGGTTGCGTCGGGATCGTCACGAACACCAGCTTCATGACCAGCCAGTTCATCAGCGAGCCTTCCGCATAGTGCATCCAGAAGCGGCACTGGCGGGCCTCCGGCGTGCCCGGCGGCGGCTGCAGCCCGGCCAGCTCGCCCTTCGCGAGGGGGCCGTATTTCTCCACCAGGTATTCGATGATCGCGCCCGACTCGGCGATCACTTCACCGTCGTCGGTGATCACCGGCGACTTGCCGAGCGGATGAATTTTCTTCAGCTCCGGCGGCGCGAGACGCGTGGCCTTGTTGCGGCGGTACAGCTTGATCTCGTAGGGAACGCCGAGTTCCTCGAGCAGCCAGAGGATGCGCTGCGAGCGCGAGGTTTCAAGGTGATGAACGGTCAACATGGATCTGGGACTCCAGGGGCCAGGTGCCGCCACCTGCGTGGCGGCGGAGGGTCAATTCGTCACCTCGTGCGGGGTATCACTCGTCCACGCATTGGGTGCAGCGCGTCTGGGTCGGGTCGGCCGCCAGCCGGCGCAGGTCGATGGGCTTGCCGCACTTGAAGCAGTTGCCGTACTCGCCGGCATCCATGCGGCGCAGCGCGCCTTCTGCACGGGCCACCTGGTGCTGGCGCCGGCGGCTGGTCTCCAGCGCCATCTGCTGCCCCTGCAGGGCATCGATGCGCGACAGCCGGCCGACGCTCGCCTGGTCGAGCTCAACGGGCTCGGCAGAGTCCGCCGCGCTGGCCTCGTGTTGCTCGAGCTCGAGCTTCAGGCGAATGAGCGCGGCACGGAATTCATCGAGTTGTTCGGGGGTCATCGCCTTCCACTATAGCGGCAGACGCGGCACAGGGGGGTCTTACGGCGCAATCACCGCAAGGATCGCGACGCCGGCCATCACCAGCACGACCGCCCACCCGAACATGAAGACCTTGCGCCTTGCCGGCACGTAGTTGGAGCCGACGTGGATGTAGGCATGGACGATCCTGCTGGCGACGAACGACCAGGCCAGGAACTGAACCAGGAGGCCCGTCTCGTTGAGCTGCCACAAGATGACCGTGAGCACATAGAAGAGAACCGGAACCTCGAACTGATTGCGGACGTCGTTATTGATCTTGATGACGCTCTCCGGCCACGCGTCGTCGTGAAGTGCCCTGCGGTCGAGATCGACGAGCCCGGCCCGCAGCGCCCGGGCCTTGGCCACCGCCAGCGCCACATACACGAGAAGGGTGAGCAGCACCTGGACCAGCACGGGAAGCAGGATCATGTTTTGTTGCATCGACAGGACTCGGTTCGATATCGCCGTACGCCACCCTGCTCCCGCGCGGCGGGCGGGTCAATCCCCGGCGTCCCCGGGCTCACGCTGGTTGCAGTTCACCCATCAAGATTGAATCGTGACCGCCGGGGTCCGGCCCCGAAGCCACTCAGCCAGCTGCGCATATACCCCGGCATCGCTGAGCAGGTCGAGGTGACTGAGGCCGTAGCCGATCCAGCGCCGGCCGCGCGGGATGGCCAGCTCGCGCGCCGGGTCCGTATGCACGCCCAGCGCGCTGTTCAGCGGCACCAGCCCGTCGCCGAGCAGGCGATCGGCGAGCGGGCCACGCTTTGCGCACAGCGTCGCGGCCGCGACGTGACAACGCACCCGCTCCGGCAGCGGCACGCACTGCCCGGGTTTCGCCGTGATGTTGCCGTGGCGCAGGTCGGTGATGCCCGCACTGCGTGCCTTGCCCAGGCGCGTGAACGGAGCGACGTAGGGGCTCAGGTCCATCACCTGGTCGAGCCGGTGTCCGGCGCGCTCGAGCGGCGCGCCGTGGTGCGGCGTGCCCAGGAACACGCAATCGCGGAGTCGACCGGGCCACGCATGGCGAGCCTTGCGTGCGTGATGGCAGGCGCTGCGCGCCACGAGCCCGCCCATGCTGTGGCCGACGATCGCCAGCTCCGGCGCCGCGCCCGGCCAATCGGCGAACAGTCGTTCCAGCAACGCTGCCAGCGCGCGGCCGTTGGCCGCCACCGGCAGGCCACTGTTGTAGTGCAGGTAGAGCGGCACGAAGCCGAGCTCGTCGGCCAGCGCGGCGCCATGGTCGTGGCCGTCGCGCAGCCAGTGCCGTTCGTTCAGGCACAGCCCATGGACCATCAGCAGCAGGCGGGGCTTGTCGCCGCGCCGATGCACGTCCTCGTGCAAGGCACGGGGTTCGGCCAGGTCCAGGCGCCGGCCCTGGTAGCGCAGGTTCATGTCGATCGCCAGCGGGTTGCCCGTGCGCGCCAGATGGTCGCCGTACACGCCGTTGAGGGCGGAGACCGCGGCGTCGCGCTCAGGCGACGACACGCCTTCCGGCAGCAACGAGACGACGGGCGTCAGCGCCGCATCGAGGCCGGCGCCAATGAGGCCGGTGGCCCCGCGCACGCAGCGATACACGAAGCCGGTAATGCCACGCGTCTTGCCGGCGCCGCGGGCCTCGCCGAGCGGGCCGGGACGCAACTGGATGGTGTGGTGCATGGTCTCGACCAGGCCCGTGATGCCCAGCGTGGCATCGAAGGCCAGGCGCGAGGCGCCCTGCAGGTCGGCGAGCTGCTGTCGGTGGATGGTGCGCATGCCGGCTTGCTCCTGCCCGATTGCGATGCCGGAGCATGCCAGCCGTTGCTGGGCAATGCTCCCTAATTACGGAACGGCTTCGCGAAACGGCCCTCAGTGGGCGGCGTCCCCGGCCGCGGTGCCCGTTGAAATCCAGGTCGCCGGTTTCACGTTCGGCAGCGCCAGGTACGCGTCGTAGGCATCGATCAATCGCTGTGAGACGGCGTCCCAGTCCTTCCAGAGCCGCCTGTTCGACCGTAGCGGGCGCAGGTCGATCAGGGTCGGCGCGTCCCGGCTGACGTATCTGCCCAGGTCGCTGTTCGAATCGAGCAACTCGCTTTCGCAGTGCTCCGCGGCGCCAGTCTGCGGACTCGTCCCCTCTCCTCCCGCGCAGTCGACCATCAGGTTGAAGCTCGTGCCGCCGTGCGCCGTGGCAATCTCGTGGACGAAGGTTCCGAGCGACAGCACGTGGGTCGGTGAGTGGCCGTAGCCCAGGTGATTGGACCCGAATTTCATGAACACCTTCGGCCAGCCACCCGACTCCTTCCTCGTCGCCATCAACTGCGCGTGCAGGTTCGTCTTCATCAAGCGCTCGCGCTCGTCGTTGGCGAGATAGGTGCTGCCGCCACCGCCCGTGAACGGCTTGTAGATTCGCCGCGACACGAGGATCCCGGCAGTTATCGCCCTGCCCTCCGGGTTGTCGGCAAAGGCCTGGTCGAGGCGCTGCCACGGCGCGTCCTCGCCTGCACCGAGCGCAGCCGGATCCTGCGCAACGGCCTGTCGCGCTGCGTCCACGGCGGCGCGCTGCTCGTCGGTCGTCGCCAGGCGCGCGAGTTCCGCCACGAGCACGGGCCCGCCGAAGACGAACTCCTGGTCAAGCCCCCAGATCGCATTGGAGGTGCGCTTCGACAGGCGCAGGACCGTCAGGGCGAATTCCGCCTCTTCCTTCCAGGAGAAGAACGCGAAGGCCATGCGATGGGCGGGCTCGCCGGCGTATCGTGCAAAGGTCCCGCCGCCATCCTGCCGCATCATCGCTTCCATCAGCGGCGTCTCGCGACGTCCGAGTTCCACGGCGGCGACTTCATAACCCAGTTCGTGGACCTGCTCGAACAGGCCGGCGGCGAACAGGGCGATATCGGCGGTGGCATGCTGCTCGCCGAACAGGAAGAAGCTCGCCTCCGCCGCCCGGGCACGAAGCCAGTCGGCACCGGGTCCCGAGATCTTCCTGCCGTCGACCTTCATGGCGTGGGTATTTTGCGCGAGCAGCGCGTCCAGTTCGGCCGTCGGGACCACGGCCTCTTGTGCGGCGGCATGACCCACCCCCAGCAGTCCGGCGGCCACGACCGCCAGCGCGAATGACGACCCGCACCGCATGATCCGATGAAATGGAAGCATCAGTTTCCCCCCTGATGGCAATGGCTCTTGGCAATCCGGGCTCTTGTCGGCCGTAGCAGTCGGAGCCGCAGTCGGCGGACCATAGCATGCTCGGCGCGGGCCTGGCTCAGGCGGCGGGCGGCCACCTGAGTCGCGAAATCTGCGCGCGGGCTGGGTCCCGGCTGCCGGGAATCCCTTTCGAATGCCGCTATTGCCCGACCCGCTTTGCGGATCCATGCTGTCCGTGATGGACATGGCCTGATTCACAGGCTGCGAAAAGGAACTTCGCAATGACCACGCTCACCAAGCTCGCGCTCGGCGTGATGGGGCAGCTGCGGCCGCGACCGTCACAGGGCGACGCCGCCTCGACCATCGAACTTCCGGCGCCCGACCAGCGCGGGGGCATGCCGCTGATGCGGGCGCTGGCGACCCGCCACTCGTCGCGCAAGTTCGCACCCGATGCGCTGCCGCTGCCCCTGCTGTCCAGCCTGCTGTGGGCAGCCTTTGGCATGAACCGGACCGATGGCGGACGCACGGCACCCTCGGCGATCAATTCCCAGGAAGTCGACGTCTATGTGGCGCTGCCCGCGGGCGCCTATCGCTACGACGCGAAATCGCACTCGCTGCAACGGGTTGCCGCCAGCGACCTGAGGCGCATCACCGGCTACCAGGACTTCGTGGACGAAGCGCCGCTGGACCTCGTCTACGTCGCCGACCACCGCCGCATGCGGATGATCCCGGTCGCCCTGCGTGAGAGCTACGCCTCGGCATCCGCCGGCGCGATCGCCCAGAACGTGTACCTGTTCGCGGCGAGCAGCGGCCTGGCCACCGTGATCCGCGCCTGGATCGACCGTGAGGCCGTCGCCGACGCGCTCGGGCTCGACCACGACCAGCAGGTGCTGCTGTCGCAGACGGTCGGGTATCCAAAGGGCAAGCGGCGCGCGGACGCCTAGGCGCCGGATCCCGGGCCGAGCAACCTGCCGCCAGGCGTGCCTGCGGCACGCGAGGTCGCGGATTCTCGTTGTATTTCAGTCGATTGCAGGGATTTGGCCACCGGCCGATCGCGGGCTGCACCGAGATCGGCGAATGGCTGCTGGCGAAAGGCGCTGGTCCCGGGCGACCCGGGTCCCTGTCATCGCCGGCGCCCGGACATGAGAAGTTCGAATATTCCCAGGATACCGAGCACTGCACAGACGATTTCGATTCCAATCAACCCGTTCATGGTGCCTCCTGAATGGCCGTCCATGTGTCCATGCGCTTCCCGACCGCGTCGGCTTCTTAGCACCTCGCCGCGGCCGTCAGGACCTCACTGATTCCTCCTATCGCATTGCACAATGGCAGCCTGCCGATCCGGGTTAGTCAAAGCTCCCTAAAGGCGGGGCGGCTTGCCGAAAAACCAGAGGTATGTCACAAAAATCAGCAACTTGCCGGGGCCTGGCGGCAGGTCTCAGGCCGCGGATACCGGTGCTTCCTGCCCCGGCTGCCCGGGCCGGGAGCACGACCCAGCCGGGCTCGGGCAACCTGTCAGATCACCGGTGGGCGGGGCGGCCGGCGGTGTTACGATTTCCGTAGAGCTTGCTACCGGTCCACCCCACCCGCATGACGTCCCCCGAATACCAGGAATCCCGGCGCGAAGAAGTCGCCAACAGCGTCAGCCACGGGCTGGGGTTCGTGCTGGCCGTGGCCGGCGCGCCACTGCTGATCGCGACGGCGGTTCGCCGCGGCACGCTCGCGGATGTCGTCGCCGTGAGCGTCTTTGCCGCCTCGATGGCGCTGCTGTACCTGTCCTCGACCATCTATCACGCGTTGCCACCGGGCCGGACCAAGAACGCCTTCCACGTGCTGGATCACGCGGCCATCTACCTGCTGATCGCGGGCACCTACACGCCGTTCACCCTGGGCGTGCTGAAGGGCGGCTGGGGCTGGACGCTGTTCGGGCTGGTCTGGGGCCTGGCGGCGCTGGGCGTTCTGCTGAAGGTGTTCGCCGGCATCCGCTGGCACGGCATTTCAACCGCCGTCTACGTCGGCATGGGCTGGCTGATCATCATTGCCGCGAAACCGCTGTGGGAAAGCCTTCCCCTGGCCGGCCTGATATGGCTGTTCGCCGGCGGCATCGCCTACACCAGCGGCGTCTACTTCTACCTGAAGAAGAACATGCGCTACGGGCACCTCGTCTGGCACCTGTTCGTGGTGGCCGGCACAGGCTGCCACTTCGTGGCGATATTGCACTACGCGATCTGACAGGCGTCCCGCGCTCGCATGCCGGCACAAAAATGAAAGCCGCCCCGGAAGGGACGGCTTTCGATCGATCGTCGTGACGTCGTCAGGGAGCGAAAGGCAGCAGCACGGTGTCCACGACATGAATGACGCCGTTGCTGGCGTTGATGTTGAACAGGCCGGGCTGCAACACGACGCCGACGGACTGGCCGGCGACATCGTTGAGCGTCGCGTCCGGGTTCGACACCACGTACTGTCCATTCAGCATCTCGATCATCTTCGTATTCTTCCGGTTGAAGACGCTGTTGGAGAAATGCCGGCCTTCAGTGACGTGATAGGCGAGCACGTCCAGCACGGTCGCGTCACCCAGGGTGCAGGTCACCTCGGGTGCCTCGCTGCCCGCCTCGACACCAAGCGCCCGCTGCAGGGCCTTGAACGCATCGTCGGTGGGCGCAAACAGCGTGTACTTGTCGCTGCCGGTCAGCAACGCCACGACCGGGTTGTTGCCCTGGTCGTCGGTGAGACAGCCGACCGCGCCGAGCAGGTAGCTGAACTCCCCGTTGGCGGCATTCACGCCGGCGGCGATTTCCACGATGTTCTGGTCGCCGGGCTTGCCCGGCACCGGGCTCTTGGCCGACGCCACGCCCGCGAGTGACAGTGCGGCCACGGTTGCGGTGGCTGCGGCAGCAATTCGAATTCCCTTCATCGTTCTATCCCTCCAGGTTTTGTATCCATGTTGCGTCCCATGGCGCGTCTTCAACGCCGCTGGGCTCACGGGGCAATTCGGGACGAGGCGCCGGCTGGTTTCGCAGGAATCGACGAAATTCGCCAGAAAAAAGCCGTTTTGTACTGGACAAGCCGGACAGCCCGGCACGGCAGCCGTCTTGCCAAGCCTCCCGAATGCGACGATCCTCGCCGTATGACATTCAGCCGACGCGACCTGTTCTCCCGATTGCTGACGCCGCCCAAGCAGGCGCCGCGGCCCGTGCCCGCGCCGACGCCGACTCCCGCACCGCCCGCGGTCGAGGCAAAGCCGGCCGCCAGGCCGCGGCGCGGATCGACGCAGGTCGAGCACATTCCGGTGATGTGGGTTACGCCCCGCAAGGAACCGCAAACAGCGCGTCTCGCGCTGTGGCTGTCCGGCGGCATCGCCGGCATGAACGCGTCGGGTCGCGAACTGGACGCGCTCGCGGACGCGGGCTTCACGGCGATCAGCTTCGATTCCTGGCAGCGCGGCACGCGGGCGCCAGAGAGCATGGCGGCGTTCTATCCGCGCATGATCGAGAACTTCCCGCAGGTGGCCTGGCCGATCTACGGCAACTCGGCGCTGGAGACCCTGCGCATACTCGACTGGGCGGCCGAAGAGTTCGGGATCGAGCCGCCTTTCTACCTCGGCGGCTATTCAGCGGGTGGCGACATCGTGGTGGCGGCCGCGGGCCTCGATCCGCGCATCGGTTGTGTGGCCGCCATCTGCGCCACGCCAGACTGGCAGCGGCCCGGCATGCACGCCGAAGGCAAGCTGGTCGGCCCGGGCAAGCCCGACGCTTACGCGCAATGGTTGTACGACCGCATCAATCCGCTGACGCGCCCAGCGGCATACGCGCACCAGCCGGCGATGACCTTCGAGTGCGGCGCGGACGACGATCACGTGCCGCCCGACGGCGCGCAGCGGTTTCGTGAAGCGCTGCTGGCCGGCCCCTATGCCGCCTCCCCGGAGCGGATTCGCGTCAGCCTGCATGCCGGCATCCGGCACGAGTACACGCCGGAGATGTGGAACGCTTGCCTGGCGTGGTTCAGGCAGCATGCGGACCCCGACAAGCCCGGCTGATCCGGACGGCCAGCCGCCGAAAGCCCGGTCCCGTCAGACGTCGGCGGCCTCGTACTTCTTCACCCAGCGCGCGTAGAAGAAGATGCCGATGGCCGAGGCGATGCCGATCGCGGCGAACGGATACCACAGCTGGTAGGGGTGATAGGTGTGCCACAGCAACTCGGTCGCCTGCCTGGCGTCGAGCTGCAGCGCCTGCTGCAGGCTTTCCATCGCCTGCGTGCGGTCGACGCCTTCGGCCAGGCCGTGTTCCGACAGGTAGTGCAGCGCCAGGTTGGCCTTGTCGCCCATGCGCTCGTAGATGTGCCCGCCCATGAATGACCCGAAGGCCCAGCCGATGGCGACCGGCATGTTCGCGTAGCCCATGTACAGCGCCTTCTGCCCCTCCGGCGCGATCACGCCCAGGTAATCGTTCATCTTCGGCGAGGCCAGCATCTCGCCCACCGAGAAGCACAGGATGCCGAGGATGCACAGATAGCCGCGACATCGTGAAGCCGGCCGCCACCAGGCCGACCGACGAGACGGTGATGCCCAGGAAGATCGAGTGCACGCGCCGCATGCGCGCCACCAGGTGCGACACCCAGACCACGCCCAGGATGATGAGCCCGGAGTTGGCGTTGATCATCCACTCCTGGGCGATCATCGTGCCGCGTGAGGTCTCCGTGGTGAACATCGCCGGCAGGTGCAGCGCGGTGACGATGCTGGAGCTGTCCACCCAGTCGACGATGAAGTTCGGCAGCATGTCGAACAGCTGCATGAACATCAGCCAGAAGCCCGACATGATCAGGATGAAGGTCGCCAGCCGCGGCTGCGCCAGGTTGCGGAACGTCGTCGCGGCCACCTTGCAGCACGCCGCCGCTCTGGTCGCCGCCAGCGGTCATGGTCGGGTAGGTCAACAGCATCAGGAAGTTCAGCGACACGATCACCGCGCAGCCGTAGAACACCGCCGGCCAGGACTAGCCGTAGAGGAAGTGCGCCAGCGGCGGCCCGAGGAAGCCGCCGATGTTCACCAGCATGTAGAAAGTGCCCCAGCCGATCGACGAGTTCTCCTTCTTCAGCGTGCGCAGCAGCGTGCCCTGCAGGCCCGGCTTGAAGATGGCGGTGCCGAAAGCCAGCACCAGGCAGCCGATCGTGAACGGCCAGAACTCGCGCTGGGTCGCCATCAGCAGGTAGCCGACGACCTTGATGGCGATGGACACCGCGATGGTCCGCTTGTAGCCGTAGCGGTCGGCGAAGCCGCCGGAGAACACCGGCACGCCGGTCTGCACCAGCGCCCACAGCATGAAGATGAGGCCCTTGTCGGTCTGGCTGAAGTGCAGCCCGCCGATCTCGTCGGCCTGGGCGATGTAGATGGGGATGACGACGCGCACGCCGTAGTAGGCGAGCCGCTCGAACATCTCCATGACGTTGACCATCCAGAACGCGCGCGGCAGCTCGGCGAGTTCGGCGACGACGCTCTTCTTGGCGGGTGCTGTGGCGGCCCCGCCGCGGGTGTCGGTCATGGCTTCCCCCTCACATTCGTATGCGACAGGGAAACGCGCCACCCCCGCCGGTGCGCAAGGCTAACCCGGCGGGGTTGGCGCGGATAGGGCCTTCAGCACCTCATTACTTGCCGCCGGCCGCCTCCGCCGGCCGGTCCAGGGCCTTCAGGAATGCCGCCAGGTGGCTCTCCGAGCCGCTCAGCAGGTTGGAGTAGACCTGGACGATGTCGGGGTAGGCGACGCTGATCTCGATCGCCTCGACGATGTCGGTCATGTCCTTCTGCTCGATCAGGACGCCGACGCCGAGTGCCTCGACCTGGCCCTGCTGGCCGACGGCGACGAGTGTCGTGTACAGCGCCTGCAGGTCCTCGTCCAGGAACACGCCGGCTCCGGCTGCGCCGGGTCCACCAGGCCGTAGGTGTTCAGCAGCTTCAGCACGGCCGCCGTATGCCGGGTCTCGGACTCCGCGATCCGGCCGAAGATCTTCGCGCCCGGCGCATTGCCGTCGTACTGTGCCGCGAACAGGGCGTACACGTCATGGGCCAGTTTTTCCTCCTCGCGCATGAAGGCAAGCCCGGCGGCCGCCTCCGGTGTGATAGCAACCTGCGCCAGCACCGGCGCGGCAAGGAACACCGCGCCGATGGCTGTCAATGCAATGAACAATTTCCTCATGACGAACCTCCTTCAGTCCATTGTCGGAGGCGTAGGGCCCGGGCGGCGGGGCGTGCCTGACTGAAAACACCCTGGACCGCGTCCAAGCCCTTACGCGGTCCCCCAAGCGAGTATGGTCCGCTGGCGCGGCGCTTTCTCTAGGCTCTTTCGCCGATTGCGCTGTGGCTGCCCGTAGCCGGCCTTAAGGAAACAATGCGAGGCGGACCCTCGATGCGAACGCACCGGCGCGCGCATCTTTCCGTAAACTACCCGGCCTTGAACGGGGCGCTTCCCCGAAGGTCGAGAGATGAGCTGATTCCCTGCGCGACCAGCTGCTTAAGGCGGGACTGGTCACCAAGAAACAAGCGACCCAGGTCGAGCAGAAGCAGCACCGGCAGCAATACCGGCAGGCCAAGGGCGAGAAGCCGGCCCAGACCGACGAGCAACGGCGCGCCGCGGAACAGGCCCGGGCCGCCAAGCTGGCCCGCGACCGCGAGCTCAACCGGCAGCGTGCCGAAAAGGCCGACGCCAAGGCTCGCCACGCCGAGATCCGGCAGCTGATCGACCAGCACCGGCTGCCGCCGCTGGAGGGCGAGCAGTTCGACTACTTCAACTTCGTCGCCGGCAAGAAGATCCGGCGCATCGCCCTGAACCCGGAACTGCGCGCCCGCCTGACGCGCGGCGAACTGGGCATCGTCCGCCACGAAGGCCGCTCGGCGCTGGTGCCCGCGGAGGTCGCAGAACGGATCCGCGAGCGCGACGAGCGCGTCGTCATCGCCTTCAGCGACGCGCCGGCGGCCGTCGACGAGGACGATCCCTACAAGGACTTCGTCGTTCCCGACGACCTGCGCTGGTAATGGCCGGGACGTCCGGGCACCTGCCGGGATCCGGCGGGGCCTGCTGCAGTGGATCCTCTGAACCCGATCCGGTCTTAAAGTACACAGATGCGCCCGCAAAGACTCGACCTGAACCTCCTCGCAGTATTCGACGCGATCTTCGCCGAAGGCAATCTCACGCGCGCCGCGGCCCGCATGTGCATGAGCCAGCCGGCGATGAGCAATGCGCTGAACCGGCTGCGCCGCGTCGCGAAAGACGACCTTTTTGTGCGTGACGGGCGCGGCATTCATCCCACGCCGGTGGCCGTTGAACTCGCGCCAATCGTCCGCCAGGCGCTCAATCTTCTTGAAACCGGCCTGGAAACGACGCCGGGACTGAGGGCGGGCCGTCTCCAGTCATTTTCGATTGCGGGGATGGACTATTACGAAGTAGTCATCCTGCCAAAGCTCATAGCGACAATCGAGGAGCGTGCACCCGGCACGTCGATCAAGGCCACAACGGGACTTTCGTCCGAAATGGAGAAGCCCCTGCGCTTCGGAGATATCGACCTGCTGATCGACTACGTGCCTTTGGCCGGCCCGGAGTTCAGGTGCGAAGTACTGTTCGAGGAAACGCGCGTCGTCCTCATGAACGCGGATCCTTCAGCGCCGAACGCAACTATTTCACTCGAGGAATTCGCCGCCAGTGGGCATGTCGGTCGCGCTGCCCGTGAAGGCGACGCACGAATCGATGAAATAGGCGCGCTCATGGCAACGATCGGCCGGCGCCTCGATGTCCGCGTCACCATCAACAACTGGCTGGCGCTGCCTGCAGTTCTGTCAGGCTCAAGGCTGATTGGCGTCGCACCTCGCCGGATCGCCGAGTTGTACGCCGGACAAGTTCGGCCTTGTCATGGCGCCACTGCCGCTGGATGTCAGGCCGATCCCGATCTACATGGTGTGGCATGAAAGCCGCGAAAAGCACCACGCACACCGATGGCTGCGCGCCCAGCTGAAGCGTGTGTGCCGGAATCTCTGACAGGCTTTGCGCTCCCGCGCTGCCCTTCCGGTATCACAGGGTTGTCACCAATTATCAAAGACTTGTCCTGCTTGGACAATTATTGACAGAGACGAGCAGATAACATGACTGCCCCATTCGGCCGGGAGGGCGATATGAGCGGCACACCGATAACGGATCAATTGCGCCGGAGCGGCAACTGGAACGAGGCCTGGGACGAGTTCGCGGAACTCGATCCGCAGTGGACCGAGAAGTTCATGGACATGGGCACGCTGCCCATGCGCTCCGGCGTACTCGACCGGAAGACCATCGAGCTGATCTTCCTCGCGGTCAATGCGTCCTGCACGCATCTTTACGAGCCGGGGGTGCGCCGACACATCCGCGGGGCGCTCGATCAGGGCGCCACGAAGGAGGAGATCATGGCGGTGCTGGAGCTGGTCACCGCGATCGGCATCCAGGCCTGCTCGTTAAGCGCCCCGATCCTCAAGGAAGAGCTGGCCGCGCGCCAAAGCGGTGCACACCACAAGGCGAAATAGTCGAACGAACCATCTACAATCCGGGCCCGGCCCGGTACTTCTTTGACAGGAATGAAAGAAAGATGCGCGGAATCGACGCTTGCGATAGTCCTGCTGCTGGCAGTGCCTTCGGTAACATTTGCCCAGAGCTACGGTGGTAGCGGCAGCAGGGCGAATAGCTGGGATTTCACTTTGGGCGGAATCTACCAGGATGGCCAGAAATCGGCCGGCAACGGCGGCTCGTCGCTGGATATAAAGACCGCGCTCGGCTTTACGATGGGTCTCGATTACAACCTTACGAACAAGCTGGCGCTGGGCGCGGCGTTCAATTTCCTACGCCCCGATTACACCGCGATCATCGTCGACGCGGATGATCCCACCAGCAGTCAACGGATCAACCACACGCTGTCGCAATTCGACTTCCGGTTCAAGGGCACGTTCAATTTCCTGGACGGCCCGTTCACGCCGTTCGTCGAGCTTGGCCTGGGCTGGACCAACCTCGATTCGAATGTAGCGAAGGGCCCACCCGTCACCGGTTGCTGGTGGCATCCGTATTGGGGATACATCTGCCAGGGTTACTACCGGACCTTCTCCGAGACCGATTTCACTTACGGCGGGAGCCTGGGCCTGCGATACGAGTTCAGGGGCGGCTCGTTCATCCGTGCGGACTACACCGTCTACGAGCTGGACTTTGGCGGGGACGTCGCGAATACCCGGCTGAAATCCATCAACGTCCGGTACGGCTGGCGCTTCTGACGAGCGTTGACGCGCAATTTTCGAGGAAGGCAGGACAAGCGTGAACCCGCTGAACGCACCGCTACGCAACTGGGTACTGGCCGCAGCAGGCAACGGCCTTGCTGGCGGCCTGCGCCTCCGGACCCGATATCCGGCGCGACACCAACCCGGCGGCGCAGTTCGGGACCTACAAGACCTTCGGCTTCTTCCCCCAGCTCGCCACGGACAAAGCGGGCTATGAATCCCTGTTCACCTCCAGGATGAAGGAGGCGACCCGGCGAGTGATGGAGAGCAAGGGCTACACCTACACACAGGATAACCCGGACCTGCTGCTCAATTTCTTCGCCAATGTCCAGGACAAGCAGGAAGTCCGCTCCACACCGGAGCTCGATGCACGGCAGCCCCTACTCGATGGGCTACTACGGCTACCGCGATCCGTTCTACTACGGGATGAGCAGCCCTCAGGTGACGACGGTCAACTACAAGCAGGGTACTGTCTCGATCGATCTCGTGGATCGGGAGAAAAAGATCCTGGCCTGGAGTGCGACTGCCGAGGGCCGGATCCAGAAGAAGACGCTGCAGAACCCGGGCCCGGTGATCGACGCGCTCGCCCAGGAGCTGATGGCCCCGCTGCCGGCCGCGCCGGGCAGCATGTAATCGTGATCGCCAGTACGCAGTTCGGGACGAACCTCAAAGAGAACATGGAGCAATGAATCATGACGCAGTCTTTCCGCCGCGCACGCGCAGCCACCGCGGCCTTCCTCGCAGCGACGATGCTGGCGGCTTCGCCGGGGCTGGTCCAGGCGCAGGAGGAGGTCGATCGGGCAAAGGTCAGCGCCTACGTCGAGGCTGCGCGGGCCGAACTTCGCGCCAACCGGGAGGCCCTCATGGCCGCCAACCTGACGCTGGCGCCCGCGGAATCGGACGCGTTCTGGCCCCTGTACCGCGAGTTCAATACGAAGCGGGCGGAACTCGGCGACACCCGGCTGAAGATCATCATGGACTATGCCGACAAGTATCCGAACGTCGACGATGCGACCGCCAAGGACCTCGTCGACCGTTCGCTCGCGTATGACAAGAAGCTCCACAAGCTGGAGGACAGCTATGTGGCGAAGTTCCGGAAGGTGCTGCCAGCCGCCAAGCTGATGCGTTTCCTGCAGATCGACTCGCGGGTCGAGACCCTGGTGGAGCTGCAGATCCAGCAGTCCATTCCGGTTGTCGAACCCCGGGGATGAGGCCGTTGCCCGCGCGCGGGCGCTGCTTCCCGCAGAGGATCCTGCCACCGCGGGTAAGTGAGGCGGGGTTGTGCGCAGCTGCCGGTACACCACGTCATCCAGTCAGGGGTAGGTCTTGAGAAAGTCAGCGACATGGCTGATCGGCGCTTGCGCAGCGACTTTTGTCGGTTGCGCAACCCTGCAACCCGATCTGCCGTCCATCACCGAAGCGCCGACGGGCAGCCGGCTTCCAGGCAAGATCGTCTGGCATGACCTGATCTCCGATACGCCGGCCGAATCGCAGCGCTTTTATCACGAGCTGTTCGGCTGGGAGTTCCAGCCTGTTGGCGCCAGGCTCGGATTCGGCGACGACAGTGCCTATTCGCTGATTCGAAACAAGGGGCGGCTTATCGGTGGCATGGTCGATGCCAACAAGCTGGGAAATGACAAGGAAATCTCCCAGTGGGTCGTGTCGATGTCGGTGCCGGATGTCGACAAGGCTGTCGATGCCGTGAAGGCCCATGGGGGCCGCGTCTTCGCGCCGCCGACCGAACTGGAGAAGCGGGGCCGGATCGCCGTCGTGGCGGATCCCAAGGGAGCCCTTTTCGCCCTTCTGCAAACCCGGGACGGCGACCCTGCCGACGTGGAAGCAGTGAAGGAAGATTTCCTGTGGGACGAGCTGTGGACCACGGAAGTCGACCAGTCGACAGATTTCTATCGGCAGGTGACGGGTATCGGTCACCGTGATTACGGCGCGAACGACGATGCCCGCGACCAGGGCTATCGCGTGCTGGTTGCCGGCGATCGGCCGCGGGCCGGGATCATGCAGAATCCATTTGGCGACGTTCCCCCGGTATGGATCTCGTACGTATGGGTGGACGACCCGGACGCGATTACCGCTCGGGTGGAGGCGCTGGGCGGCCGGGTACTGGTGGAAGCGCAGGCCCGTGACGTGGGTGGAAGGGTCGCTTTCATCGCCGATCCGTCGGGGGCCGGCATCGCACTACAGACGTGGCCGATTCAGAAATTGGCGGAGAACAGCAAATGAAGAAGACGATCGTCAGGATCCTGAGGGCAGGCTCGATCGCCGTCTTGTGCCTGGGTCTTGCCAGCTGTGACGATCCGCAGATATACGGCAGCATCGGCATCAGTTCCTACGGGGGCGGGGGCTACTATCACGGCGGTCCGCGCATGGGCGGCAGCATTTCGATCGGCGGCCGGATCTACTGATTCGAACGGTGGTTGGCGGCACGGTCTTTGGCCCACGATCGGGTTCCGGCTGCAACGCAATCGCTCACCGCGGGATTCCTGCTCCCGGTTTCCAGGAGGCGTGACGATGCATCGAGGACTGTCGTTGGCCGCGCTCTCGCTGCTGCCGGTCATGGCCTGCGAGGCGAGCGACCCCGCGTTCGAGTTGCTTCGGGTGATCGAGGTGCAGGGACGCCAGGGCGTCGCGACGGACGGCAAGCTGTACTTCGTGAGCGGCAGCACGGCGCTCTACGTCTACGACAAGCAGGGAACGCTGCTGGTCGCCAACGAAACACCCTTCGACGGCATGGCCGCGGAGGCCAACCACATTGGCGACATCAGTGTCCACGACGGTGAACTCTACGCCGGCATCGAAAATTTCCACGACGGCGTCGCCAGCAACATCCGGATCGCGGTGTACGACGCCAGCACGCTGGAGTACCGGCGTTCGATCGACTGGAATGCCGAGTCGGGCCAGCAGGAGGTCAGCGGGGTCGCCGTCGATCCTGCGAACGACACGATCTGGATGACCGACTGGATGGACGGCACCCGCGTCTACCGCTACCAACTCTCCACCGGCCGCTACGGCGGCAAGATGCGGCTCGATCCGGTACCGCCGGCCCCGCAGGGCATCGTCGCCCACGGCGGTTTTCTCTACATCACGGCGGACGACGGCGACGCGGAGGCTGACGAGCCCGACGGGCTCTGGAGGGTGGCTGCGGATCCCCTTGCCGCCGCCGGCGAGGCGGTACGCGTCAAGGCCTTCGACGACTTCCGCCGTGCCGGCGAGATCGAGGGGCTCGATTTCGACCCGGCGACGGGCGAGATGGTGGTTCTCAGCAACCGGGGCAAGCGCATCGTCCTGGGCATGCCCAGGGGACTCTACCCAGGCTACGACCGCGAGATTCACGAGCTATACGTCTATCGCGTCCGCTGATCCCCGCGGCCGGCAAGCGACGCCTGGGTCCGCAAAATGCCCCCCGGCTCGATGGGGGCCGCCTGCTCAGGGCTCGGGGTTCCACCCGCCGCCAAGCGCCTTGTACAGGCGGATCACGGAATCGAAATACAGGCGCAGGGTCTGCGACTCGGTCAGCTCCGCCGAAAACAGCGATCGTTCCGTATCCAGCACCTCGAGGTAGCTGGTTACACCGCCGTCGTAGCGGGCCCGGGACAGACGCGCGGCGCTGCGTGCCGCCTCGACCTGGCGACTGCGGGCAGCGTGCTCGTCGCGGTAGGTGCGTACGGCCACCAGCGCGTCTTCCACTTCCGCAAATGCACGCAGGACGGTCTGCTGGTAGGCGAGGCGCGCCTGCTCGGTGCGTGCCCGCTCGACCTCGACCCGATTCTTGTTGCGGCCGGCGTTGAAAACCGGCGCCAGGAGCCCCGCACCCAGGTTCCAGAAATCCGAGCCGCTGGCGGTGAGATCCGAGAGATCGCCGCTTTCGAATCCGAGCGCCCCGGTCAATGACAACGACGGCCAGCGGGCGGCCTCGGCCACGCCGATCCGGGCCGTCTGCGCCGCCAGCAGGGCCTCCGTCGACAGCACGTCGGGTCGGCGTTGCAGCAGTTCCGAGGGCAGCCCCACCGGAATGTCCGGCGGCATCGCCTGTTGCTGCAGCGGCAGGCCACGCACCACCGGCCCCGGGTTCCGGCCGAGCAGCAGGCTCAGCGCGTGCTCGGTCTGTGCCACCGCGCGCTCGGAGGCGGAGACCGCGGCGCTGGCCACGGCCAGCTCGATCTGTGCCTGGTTCAGGTCGATCCGTGGCACGGTTCCCTTGTCGAACCGTGCCTGGATGATCGCGAGACTCTTCTCCCGCGCCTGCTCGGTCCGCCGCGAGATCTCGAGCTGCGCGTCAAGGTCACGAAGCAACATGTAGGTGCTGGCGACGCTCGCCACCAGGCTGATGGTAACGCTGCGCCTTGCTTCCTCTGTGGCCAGCAGCTGTGCCCTTGCCGATTCGGTGGAGCGGCGCAGCCGGCCGAACAGGTCCACCTCGAAAAACACGTCTGCACTGAGCCGATAGTTGTCGAAGGTGCCGTCGACGAGGTTGCCGGGAAACACCTTGTCACTTCCCTGGGCACGCACGGCGGTCGCACCGACGCCCAGGCTCGGGAACTGGTCCGCCCGCGTGACGCCGAGAACCGCGCGAAACTCGTCGATCCGGGCCGCCGCGATGCCGAGGTCCTGGTTCTGCTCGAGGGCAATGCGGATGAGGGACTGCAGTTCGGGGTCCTGGAACAGGTCCCACCAGGGTGTGTTGGCAAGGCTTTCGCCCTCTTCCACTGGCTGGATGTAGGCCGCGGGCGCGTCGACCTCCGGACGCTGGTAATCCGGGCCCATGGCGCAGCCGCTGAGCGCAAGCAGCAAGACGAGGCTTGAACGACCATAGCGCTTCAAGGTAATGCCCCTGTCGCGACCGGTGCCCGCCGCCCGATGTACTTCTCGACGAACACGAACATGGCCGGGACTACCAGCACGCCGACGATCGTGGCCACCAGCATGCCGCTGAACACGGTCATGCCCATGACCTTGCGCGCCTCGGCGCCGGCGCCGGTGGCAACGAGCAGCGGCAGGACGCCGAGGATGAACGAGAAGGCCGTCATCAGGATCGGACGGAAGCGCGACTTCGCCGCATCCATGGCGGCCTGTACGGCGCCCTTGCCGGCCTGCATTTCCTGGTTCGCGAACTCGACGATCAGGATGGCGTTCTTGGCGGCCATGCCGATCAGCATGACCAGGCCGATCTGCGCAAAGACGTTGTTGACGTAGCTCTCGCTGAACAGCCTGGCAATCCAGAGGCCCGCGATGGCGCCGAAGACGGCGATCGGGCGTGCCGAGCATCACGGAGAGCGGCAGCGACCAGCTCTCGTACTGCGCGGCGAGGATCAGGAACACGAACACCAGGGCCATGACGAAGACCGCAGCGCCCGCGCCCGCCGCGGCCTTCTCCTGGTAGGACATGTCGGACCAGGCGTAGCCCATGTCGGAAGGCAGTGTCTCCGCCGCCACTTCCTCGAGCGCGTCGAGCGCCTGGGCCGAACTGTAGCCGGCCGCTGGCTGGCCGGTCAGTTCCGCCGAGCGGAACAGGTTGAAGCGAGTCGTAAACTCGGCGCCCTGCGTTCGTTCGGTGGTCACTAGCGTCGACAGCGGCACCATGCCGCCCTCGCCGTTGCGCACGTAGAAGCTGCGGATGCCATTCTCGGTGCCGCGATACTCCGGCTCGGCCTGGACGTAGACCTTGTACAGGCGGCCGAAGCGGTTGAAGTCGTTGACGTAGGCGCCGCCGAGGAACGCGCCGATGGAGGTGTTGACGTCGGCCAGCGGCACGCCGAGCTTGAGGGCCTTCGGCTTGTCGACGTCCAGGAACACCTGCGGCACGCTGGCCCGGTAGAGCGTACCGACGTTGGCGATCTCCGGACGCGCCGTGGCCGCCTCGATGAACTTTCCAGCCTGCTCGGCCAGGTACTCGGGAGTGTTGCCGCCCCAGGTCCTGGAGCATCATGCTGAACCCCGAGCCGGTTCCGAGACCCGGAATGGCGGGCGGACCGAACGCGAAGGCGATGCCGCCGGTGATCCGTGCGGCGAACTGCTCGTTCAGCCGGCGGACGAGATTCTGCGCGTTGTCGCGCTCATCCGGGCGATCGTCCCAGTCCTTCAGCTGTATGAATATGAAACCGGCGTTGGACTGGGTCGTCGAGGTCAGCGCGCTGAAGCCGCTCACTGCGGTGGCACTTTCGATCGCATCGAACTCGGCGATGATCTTCTCGATCTCGCCCATGACCTGCTCGGTCCGCTCGAGCGACGCGGCATCCGGCAGCTGCATGGCGGCGACGATGTAGCCCTGGTCTTCCTCGGGCACGAATCCGCCGGGCAATACTGCAAAGAGCACGACGAGGCCAACGACGAGCGCTGCGACCAGCAAGCCCGCCCGGGACAGGCGGTCGGTGAAGAAGGCCGTGTAGACCATGAACTTGTCGGTGGCCTGCTCGAAGCGACGGTTGAAGGCCTGGAAGAAACGGTCGAAGGTGCTCTTCTGCTCGCCCGGCGGCTTGAGCAGCGTCGCGGCCAGCGCCGGGCTCAACGTCAGCGCGTTGATCGAGGAAATGGCGACGGCGACGGCGATGGTGATCGCGAACTGCTGGTACAGACGGCCCGTAATGCCGCCCATGATGGCCACCGGCACGAACACCGCGATCAGCGACAGCGACGTGGCGATGATCGGCGCCGAGACCTCGCGCATGGCCGCGATCGTGGCATCCTTGGCCGTCATGCCCTTTTCCATCTTTACCGCGACCGCCTCGACCACCACGATCGCGTCGTCGACCACGATGCCGATCGCCAGCACGAGCCCCAGCAGCGACAGCGTGTTGATGGAGAATCCCAGCAGCGGGAAGACCGCGAAGGTGCCGATCAGGGAGACCGGCACCGCCAGGGTCGGAATCAGCGTCGAGCGGGCGTTCTGCAGGAAGATGTAGACCACCAGGATGACCAGCGCCACCGCCTCGAACAGCGTGATGACGATCTCCCGGATGCCGGCCTCGATGGGCCGCGTCGTATCCAGGGAGAGCACGTAGTCGAGGTCCTCGGGAAAGCGCTGCTTGAGCCGGTCCATCTCGGCGACGACTTGCTTGGCGACGTCCAGGCCGTTGGCATCGGGTAGCTGGTAGATGGTCAGCGCGGCCGTCGGCGCCTGGTTGAGCCGGGCCGAGACGACATAGCTCTGGGTGCCGAGCTCGACGCGCGCCACGTCGCGCAGGAAGACCTGCGAGCCGTCCGGATTCGAGCGCACGACGACGTTGCCGAACTCCTCCGCCGTGACCAGCCGGCCGGGCGTCTGCACCGTATAGGTGAACTCGGTGCCCTCCGGCGCCGGCGGACCGCCGATCTTGCCGGCGGGGATCAGCACGTTCTGCTGGCGTATGGCATTGGTGATGTCCGGCACCGTGATGCCGAGCTTGGCCAGCTGGTCCGGCCGGACCCACACCCGCATGGCGTACTCGAAGGCCGAACCGCCGACGACCGTCGCCGAACCCACTCCCTGGATGCGCGACAGCGCGTCGAGAACGTTGATGGTCGCGTAATTGGTCAGGAAGTTGGCGTCATAGGTGCCGTTCGGCGAGATCAGCGAGACCAGCAGCAGCGGGAACGACAGCTGCTTCTTGACCGTCACGCCGAGCCGCTTCACCTCCTCGGGCAGCAACGCCTGGGCCTCGGATACCCGGTTCTGCGTCAGCACGTTGGCGTTGTCGAGGTCCGTGCCCACTTCGAAGGACACGTCCAGCTTCATCGAGCCGTCGCTGGAGTTGGTGGACTTCATGTAGATCATGTTCTCCACGCCATTGACCTTCTGCTCAATGGGCGTGGCGACCGACTGCTCGACGTTGATGGCGTTGGCGCCGGTGTAGCTGGCCGTGACGGAGACCATCGGTGGGGTGATCTCGGGATACTGGGCGATCGGCAAGGACCCCAGCGCAACGCCGCCGATGATCACCATGATGATCGCAATCACCATGGCGACGATCGGCCGGTTAACGAAGAACTCAGCCACGGGTCAGTCGTCCTGTCCGGTGACGGGGGCCGGCGCTGCCTTCGGGACCACCTTCATCCCGGTGCGCAGTCTCTGCAGGCCCTCGAGCGCGATCGTTTCGCCCGGCTCGAGGCCCGAATCCACTATCCACAGCTTGTCGAGGCGCGGCCCCATTTCCACGCGGCGCAGTTCGACCACCCCGTCGGCACCGACCACGGCGAGCTGGAACAGCCCCTGGGTTTCCATGACCGCGCTCTGCGGCACGGCGAGCCCCGCCTTGCGCTCTTCGACCACGCCGCGAACCCGGGCAAACTGGCCGGGCAGCACGAGTCGCTCGGGGTTGGGAAAATCGGCCTCCAGCTGCAGCGTGCCGGTGGTCGGGTCGATCGCCGCATCGAAGCTGACTACGTGGCCAGCGTACTTGTGCTCGGTGCCGTCGGCCAGGAGCAGTTGAAGCGCGCGCGCACTGCTCTCGCTGTCTTCCAGCGCATGCATGCCGGAAGCGAACTCGCGACTGAAGCGGAGGTACTCGCGTTCGTTGATGGCAAATTTCACGCGGATCGGGTCGATCCGGGACACGACGTTCAGCACGACCGGGTTGGGCGAGCGGCCGACATACTCCCCGACATTGGCCCGGGTGATCCCGATCAGCCCGTCCACCGGCGCATGGATGCGGCTATAGCTGAGCTCGATCCTGGCCTGTTCCACCTGGGCCTGCGCCGCCTGCAAGGCGCCCTGGGCGGCCTCGGACTGGGCCACGGCGCCGTCGAGGTCCTGCTTGCTGACCGCGTCCATCTCGGCCAGGGGCCGGATGCGCTCGAGGTCGCTGTTTGCCTTGGCACGCCGGGTTCGCGCCTCCGCCAGCCGGCCCTGTGCCTCGACCACGCGCGACTGAAAAGGCGTCGGGTCGATCACGTAGAGCAGCTGGCCCTTGGTGACCGGCCGGCCCTCGAGAAAGTGCATTTCCTCGAGGACACCGTCCACCCGCGCGCGGATGGGGATATCCACCGAGCCGAGGGTCTGGCCCACCATCTCCAGATAGATCGGCACGTCGGCCGGCTGGACCTGGAGGACCGCGACCTCCAGGGGCTGTGCGGCGGGCGGTTCGGCATCGCCACAGCCGCTCACGCCAAGGGCCGCAAGAATCAGGATCACCGGGAGCAGCCGGGCATGAAGCGAAATGGTCTGTGGCATGGTTATCAGGAGCCTTTGGAATTTCAGGCGACGCCAAAGCGGATTGACGTGCAACGGGCAGGGCGGACGGAACCGAGGCAACATAGCGCTGCACCAGCGGCCAGCCGAAATGTTCTAGCTATTGCCATTCCCCCCGTCCCGCCTACGCCGCCCAAGGCCGATCCATATGGGCGAGATCGTCCCATGCTTCGTTCCCATCGCGCATCCGACGCGTGGGATCCCAAACCGGGAAACGACTCATGTGCCGCACTCGGCACCGGCGCTAGCATAAAGTCTAAGCGTTCGCTTCTCATCAACATTGTCCTCCCAGGACAGTTCTTTGATAATGTGCGACAACCAATGGCTTGCGCCGCTGGTGGCGTGCACGGACAGGGCGCCGGGTATGCATGCGATCGGCAGGTCGTGAGTGCCCTGCGCAATATTCCTCGTGCCAGGCGGATCGGGGGCGCACGCTTCGAACATCGAGCCGTCAAGGTGTCGCCGCGGACTTGCAGCGATCCGGACGCGATGGGCCAGGCAACACGAGGCTGAACATGGGCAGGAGTGACGAACACCCTCCGGGCCGTCATCGCCTGATTATCATCCTCGTCGCGGTGGCGCTTGGGGTGGTCGGTATCGGCGTCATGCTGATGCTGTGGAAACCGCTGCCCGAACGGTCCCTGGTCATGGCCGGCGGTGCTCGAGGGGGACCCTACGATACCTTTGCCAGGGACTACGGCGAGATCCTCGCCCGCCAAGGGGTCGAGTTGCGGGTCCAGACCACCGCGGGTTCGCGTCAAAACGGCGAACTGCTGCGTGACCCTGGTTCGGGCGTCGACGCAGCCTTCGTCCTCGGCGGTACCATGACCCGATCAGCGGCAGATGACCTGGTCTCACTCGGCACCGTCTTCTACGAGCCAGTCTGGTTCTTCTGCCGTTGCGACACATCGTCTGCATCCATAGACGACCTGCCGGGTCCGCGGATATCGATCGGGCCGTATGGCAGCGGCAGTCGCGACGTCGCGCTCGATTTGTTCGAGCTCAACGGCGTGGACACCACGGCTCTCGAGCTGCTGGACCTGACACCAGCCGAGGCTGCGGACAGCCTCGCCGCCGGAAAGATCGATGCCGCAATCCTGACCGCTGCATGGGAGGCGCCAGCGGTGCAGAGACTGCTGCTAGCGCCGCACGTTCGCCTGGTGAGCTTCTCGCGTGCCGATGCCTACGTGGCTCTGTACCCGTTTCTCACCATGCTGAAGCTGCCGATGGGCGTCGCCAGCCTTGCTCTCAACCGGCCGCCCGAGGACGTCGTCCTGGTAGCGTTCAAGGCCAACCTCGTGGTGCGCAGGAGCATGCATCCGGCGCTGCAATACCTGCTGGTGGAGGCGGCCACGGAGACGCACGGCCGGCCGGGCATCTTCCAGTCAGCGGGACAGTTTCCTGCCGCGGAAGAGGTCGACCTGCCGCTCAGTCCGGACGCTAGACACTACTACAGGAACGGACCGTCATTGCTGCAGCGACAGCTGCCCTTCTGGATGGCGGAGGTAGTGCAGAGGCTGCTGCTGCTGCTGATCCCGCTGGTTGGTATCCTCTATCCCCTCGCCACCGGGCTGCCAAAGCTGTACCAGTGGCAGATGCGGCGCCGCATCTACCGTCTCTACGGCGAACTCAAGTGGATCGAGCGTGAACTGCAGTCGGCGCCGTCCGGGGCGCAGCGCGACGGTCTCATGGCACGTCTTGCTGCCCTCGACAGCCGCGTGACGCAAATGCGCCTGCCCAATGCATTTGCCCAGATGAGCTACCTGCTCAAGCAGCACGTGCGGATGCTGCGCGAGGGGCTGGAACGGGGAGCACCGGATCGGGTGATCGAGGCGGAGCAGCCGCCTGGTCGCCTGTAGTCACGACGGCTACGGCCTCAGAATATCCACTGCAGGCGCGTGAGAAAGCCGTCGGTGACGCCAGTCTGTCTGAAGCGCCTGAGCCAGGTGCGGCTCCAGCCGAAACCCAGTTTCAACTGGCGGTTTGCCCACCAGTTCACGCCGAGATAGGTCATGTCAAACTTGCCGCCCAGCACCGGGGCATCATCCAGGTCCACATGGGAGTAGCGCAGGGTGAACTCAGGTGCTCCCCAGCGACCCACGGGGATGACGCGACGAGCATAGCCAACGCTTCGATGCGTATGCCCACCGCCCAGCCGAAATAGGTGCTGGCGATCTGGCCGCGCTTCACCGCGCAGCAGCCAGCTCCCCGTGGTAGTAGCGCGGTGAACGCGGGTGCTCCCGCCGCCGACTCCGCCGGAGCAAGTGGCCACCCAGGCGCGATTTATTCGGCGCCGTCCCAGCGCAGTTCGCCCGGCGCACCTGGTCGCAGACTGAGGGCAGGCGGACGGCGATCGGCATTGGGCGGCCGCCGACCGCCGGAATCTTCCAGACAACGGCGTATCGATCCGGCCCGGCGGTTCTCAGCTCCAGGTAGCCGGGTTCGAGCGCATGGGCCTGTGCTGGCCGCCCGGGATCAAGGCGGCGAACAGCCCCAGCAACGTAGAGATGGCCCCCCCGTCATGGACGTACTTCGTCCGACACCGTGCGCCGGCAATCTGCACGACGTAGCGGCTGCGCAGTCGTGCATAAACATCCTTGCGTGCTTCGGCCGCACGGGCGGCCGACCAGTCCCTGGCCACGCTCTCTCGAACCTCTTCGAGAGTGGGGATCCTGCCGGGCGTGCTGCCGGTGACTCGCACGAGGTGGATGCCGTAGCCCGAAGTGACCGGCCCGCTCCAGACGCCCTGCGGAAGTTCCCGCAGCAGCCTGAAGAAGCCTTGGCCGAACACGCGATCGACGGCCAGCGGCGGGGACAGGGCCAGTTGTCCGGGCAGCAACGTGCGCTTGCCCATCGCGGCAAAATCGCCATCCGGCGCGGCACGCAGCGACCCGAGCACACGGTCGATCTCCTCGCGCGCAGGAGCGGCGCCAAGGAACACCTGCTGCAGGGCGACCTGGGACTCGCGGCGGTAGGCCTCGGGATTCGCGGCGAGCCAGGCCGCCAGTTCGGCATCGGTCGGCGCCTGGCGGTCGGCCGCGGCGTCGCTGATGAACTCCATCTTCAGGCGCAGGCGCTGGCGGACGACGATGTCGTCGCGGTCCAGCCCCAGGGCCAGGGCCTCGCGATAGTAGATCTCCTCACGAAGGTAGTCCTCGATCAGCCCCGTCAACTCCTTCTCGGTCGGCGGGCGCGACCACGTCGACTCGAAGGCGGCGCGCAGCAGCTGCAGGCGATCGGGGCCGAATGATCGCCGTGCCACACCTAGCGGGAGTTTGACCCAGATCGGTCAGCGATTGTTGCCCGCTCCGGCGTAACGACCCGACGCGCCCAGATGCAGGTAACACGTTCCGTCGTTCCGGTCCAGGGGAGTCCCGTGATGCGCGCGGTACGTCCGTGCCGCTGTCGGCTTGCGATCGCCCGTTTCCAGCCAGTCGTTGAACTCTCCGACCGATGCGTCCATCCGCTGACCCGCAGCCCTTGATCACCTGCACGCGATCGACATTGGCGCCTTCGGGATCGCGCAACGCGCGGATCAGGATCCGCGCCTGGCGCCGGCAGGGGCACGGCAAGTCACCGCCCATGGGCACGCCCTTGTCGTAGCCGTATTTCGCGAAGTTGGACCGGTCCAGATCGCTGGCGACGAAGTCCCAGCCGCCGAACACCCGGACCAGCATCCGGGTACCGGTCGTGGCGTAGACCTCCTTGCGGGCGAGCGCGTCCCAGATCGCCTCGCGGGTATTCTCCCGCGCCCAGACCGCGGCGAGCCCGGCGGCAGCCGTCTGCCACGCAAATGTCTTGTCGCTGTCATTCTTCGAGAACCGCCCGACCAGCGGCTCACTGAAGCGGATGGGGTCGGCCGTCGGCTCCAACGCCACGATCTTGCCGTAGTAGTTGTCTTCCTCGGCCGTCGACAGGCCAGTATGCGAGTCAGTGCTGCCAATCATGCCGAACTTGAACGGGTTCGAGCCGAGCCTGGCGTCGTAGGCGAGGCCGCGCTTGTAGGCCTCGCGTGCGTATTCGCGCGGCAGCATGTCGGGGGTCTTGGGGTCGGGCCCGAAGCTGCCCTTGTCCCAGGTGTAGAAATCGGCGAACTGGTCCCTGGGCGAGAGCCTGGGATGCGTCTCGCCGTCGCCCTTCATCTGCGTGACCTCGTAGACCGGCTCCCAGCGCATGCGGCGCTGCGCGTACGCGCGGTCGAGAGCGCGGCCCTCGAAGGTCACATCGTCAAACATCAGCCCGTTCGAAAGGTTGCCGTTGTGCGGGATGGCGAGAAGCCGAACGCCGGTCTCCTTTCGACTTTTCCATCCAGTCCCAGAGCCGCTCGTGGTCCTCGGTATCGCTAGGCGGAGATGGTGACGAGCTTGTCGGTCGTGTCCTTGCCGCCACTGAAGATTATGTTCCGGTGCAGGTTCACGCCGTTCGTGCCGGAGGTCCGCTCGAAGCCGACCAGCGCAGTGAACGCGCCCGGGCGTTGGCCCGCTCGGCCGCCTCGGTCACTCTGGCCCACCTGGTCTTGCCAAAATCGGTGCCAGCGAGCGGATCCTTGCCCGTCTGCGACGCGAGTTCCCAGCACTCGTAGCCCTCGAAATTGCTCTCGAGCGTACCAGGTGCCGTGATGTCGAGGATCCTGCGACCGAACTCTGTCTCGAGCAGTTTCTTGTCGCGGTCGGTGATGGCCACGGCAGGCCGAGATTCTCGGCATGGTCCGTCACCACGAGAAAGTCGAGGGGTCGTCCCAGGCGTGCGCGCAGCCCGGTGGAGGTGGTCACCGTCTCGCCCCGGGCGAAGCGGTAGGCGTCGTCCGGCGTAAGCCTCGCACCGATCAGACCCGCGTCGGGCGAGAACGCAGTGTGCAGGTGCGTATCGCCGACGACACCTGGTCGGGAAAGTCCTGTTCGGGGTAGGACGAATAGACCGCGCCCGGTTTCGGCATGACACCGGGCGTATCCTGTGCGGCGGCCAGTCCCGCAGTGCCGCACATGGCCGTGGCTGGAATCAGCGCGGTCGGTTTCCTGGATCTCTCCCAAGTCGGTCTCGGATGGACCGGCGTCGCCACGGCTTGGGGGCATCCGCGTCCCAAGGATTCAGGCCGGTCAAGGTATCGCCCGTCCCGGCCGGATGGGCGAACGCCAGTCTAGACCGGCTCGGCACGAGATATTGCTTTCGTGCGCGTCGTCCTGTCCATGCATGCCAGTGCTGACGGCAGCGTGCCCGCAACGCGCTACGCAGACACTCCAGAACGCGTGCCGCCGGGTTGTGCGCCGATCAGCAGCTTTCCTGCCGCAGCGCCCCGGCCGCCGGCTCATCCTGTCGACGACGGGCGGCCGACGCGATTGCTGATCAGCCGGTACAGGACAGCCGCCGCGAGCAGCGCCATGACCAGCACCAGGACCAGGACCAGCACCCGCCAGAACGCGTAGTCGACGAGCCCCTGGGCGCGCCCGGCCAGCAGGTCGACACGGTCGAGAACATTCGGCGTCAACGCGTCAACATTCTGTACCAGGACCTGGAACTCGCGGGCGGTGACGGCGAGTTCAGCGATGGTTCGGCTGTATTCGTTGATGTCGAACGGACGGGCCGGCTCGGTCGGCCTGGGCGCATTCGGATCGGGCTCGAAGCGCTTCATCAGCTTGTCGACGGAATTCACCAGCGCGTCGAGCGACTGGGCGGTGAGGGTGCCGGAATCGAGCGCGCCGCGCAGCTCCCGCGTCAGCCCGAGCATCTCGCGCTGCTGGCTCTGCAGCTCGGTCATGAACTGCGACACCGCGGCTTCGCGCTCGCGGGCGACAATGCCTGGCAGGTCCGCGGTAAACGAAGCCAGCGACTCAGACAGTCGCCCGACCTGTTCGATGGTCTGCAGGGTCTCGCGCGCATAATCGCTGTTCCCGGCGCGGGCGAGCGTCTGGCGCAGCTGGAGGTCGATCAGGACAGGCACCCGTTGTGCGTAGTAGAGGGCGCGCTCAGCCAGGATGCGCGACTGCTCGACCTCACGAATGGCCGGATCGACGCCCGCCATCGGATCCAGGCCCACGATTCCGAGCAGGCCCGCCGAGACGCCCTTCTCCCTCTTGCCGAGACTCATGCTCGCCACATCGGTGAAGCGGATATAGGCCGCCGACTCGAGTCGCGGATTCTCCTCGTACCAGGCCTGCAGTTGCCGGTCGAAGTCGGCTTTCTCTTCCTCGGTGGCAAAGTCGTCGGCCAGGTGCCACGCCTGCTTTTCCAGCGACCTGTAGGTGTGCAGCAGGGCGTTCGCGGGCTTGCCGTATCGCGGGACCCAGTTGTATTCGACGATCCGTCGAGTGAGCGACACCAGGGTCACCATGTCCACGACGTTGGCCACCGGATTGGTTCCGGCCGCGATCTGGAAGGCCGCGGTGGCCTGGCTGAACTCTTCCCGGGCGATTCGGGCTTGAAGATCCTCCATCTCGTGCTCGGTCCTGAGCTGCTCTCCGAAATCGTCGACCAGCTGGTCGGCCCGCCGGACCACGCGTTCTACGTACTGGTCGGCGAAGCGCATGACCTTGAGCTGCAGCGTCTGATTCCGCTCCTTGGCGTCCTCGATGCGCGCCTGCTTGCGGGCATCCTCGCCGGTCAGGCGCTGGATGATGCCGCAACCTATCAGGCTCGCCGCCAGTACCACGACCAGCCCCAAACGCCACGCGTGCATCGGCTCAGGTGTGGAAGTTCCATGTCGCATGGCGAGTCCCCCTTCCATGACCCCGCGCAACAATCGTCCGGAAACGAGCATGCTGACGTCCGGACATGATCCCGGGGGCAGCATAGACGCACCCTCGTTGGTTGACCATCGGGCATCGTCGAGGATCGTCAATCCGCGCGGTGCCGTGCCTCACCGGGATCAGTCCAGCCAGGCGTACTGCCAGGCGAACCCGAAGGTGTCGAAGTCGCCGCCGCCGATACGGGTCGAAATGCCGGTCTGCCACAAGAGCTTTATGGACTGCCTGGAACCGACCGGCAGCGACAGCGTCAGCCCTCCCCTCGTACTGTTCTGGGTATCGTCCTGCGACTGGCCGGCGACCAGCGAGCGCCCGCCCGCGTACCAGGTCAGGCTCGCCGCGAGCCACAGGCGCGGCTTGAACGTGTAGCTGACGTGCCCCTGGATCGCGCCGATCGGGTCCTGTTGCTTCGGCCCCTCGACGAAGTCGCTGTTGTCGGTGAAGAACCAGGCTGCAATCGAACCCTCCAGGTTCCAGCGTCCCCACTGCCGCGAACCGCCAAGCTCGGGCTTGAACGCCCAGCGATTGGTGCCGATGTTGATCAGCCGGTCCTTCATGTACTCGCCGGTAGGCGCGATGACCAACGAGGCTTGCGCCGAACGTCCGGTCCGGTGTGTCGCGCGCGAACTCGGCGGGCGCCAAGGCCGAGCCTGCGAGCAGGCTGGTGGTGAAGCGCAGTTGCAGGTCGCCAAAGCCTGTGCGGTGCACCGAGTCGGGAACACCCTCGACCGTCCCGCTGGCGACGCCGTCTGCATAGGGGACCACCAGCGCGAGGCTGGCGACGCGACTACCCATTGCAAAGGTCCTGCCGTAGCCGACGGCGGGCTCGGTGACCTTGATCTGGAAGTCCTGGATCGGCGAAGACGCATCGAGCAGCACGCCGCCTTCGGTCCTCGAGACCCCCAGCGCAACGAAACTGATGCCGACCGGGTTGGCCGCGAAGGCGCGGGGCTCGAGTTGCTGCGACGATCGCAACGAAATTGATGCCAACCGGGTTGGGCGCGAAGGCGCGGGCTCGAGCTGCTGTGCCTGCGCGGACAGCGCGAACCCCAGCAGGGCCAGCAGCAATGATGACTGGAATCGAACACACGCCACTTGGGTCACGACTGGCCTCCAGGCAAAGCCCGCAGACAGCATGCCGGATGTTCCGGCGGCCTGGCCGGACATTCCACCAATGGCTATTCCGGACAGGTTGCCGATCTCTTCCTGGTGCGGCTTCGCACTGCAACATAGGCGAGGTAGTCATCAAATGAGTACAAAATGTCGCCGATTGGCAATTACTGAGGGCATCGAGTTCATAGAATGTTGATGCCTTCAAGAATTCTCCCGACCTCATGCAGCGGCATGATGCCTACCGGGACCTGCACAGGTGCATCTCATGAACCGCCTTGTCCATTGCGTATCGTTTCCCGCAAAACGGCTCGATTCGAGCGCTTTCTTCAGGGTCTCGCGGATGACCATGAATCGATTCGCAGCCGTTTGCCTGGTGGCGCTGTTCAGTCACGGCGCCCTGGCCGGCGATGCTGCCAAGCCACCCCCCCTGCCGCCGCTGGCCGACCCGCCTACGCATCTTCAGCTTACGGGCAAGTTCGTCTGGGCGGACCTGTTTGCCGAGGACGACAAGAAGGCGATGCAGTTCTACTCGGATTTGCTGGGCTGGACATGGCGCACGATCGGCAGCGGCGCCAGTGCCTACCACCTGGCGGAAAACGACGGCATTCCGGTGGCGGGCCTCGTGCAACGCAAGCGCCAGCAGGACGACGTGTCGGCTGGAATCTGGATCACCTACCTGTCGGTCCCCGATGCCAAGGCCTCGGCCAGGAAGATCGCTTCGCTGGGCGGCAAGACGCTGATGCCGGTTGTCCAGGTCAACGGGCGCGGCGACTTCGCGATCTTCTCCGACCCCGCGGGCGCGCCTTTCGGCATTGCGCGCTCGGACAGCGGGGATCCGGCCGACTTCCAGTCGCGCCTGGGCGACTGGATCTGGATCCAGCTGGCCGTCAAGGACACGCTGCGCTCCGCGGACTTTTACGCGGCTGTCGGCGGTTACGACAAGATTGCACGCTGGGATGTCAATTCGGATGATGACCTGCTGCTGTCGGCCGGCGGCTATGCCCGGGCCGGTGTCAGCAAGGTGGATGACGACCGGCCGGCGATCTGGGTGCCCTTTGTGCGGGTCGCGGACGCCGCAGACGCCGCGGCGCGGGCCCAATCGCTCGGTGCAACGCTGCTCCTGCCGCCCCGGGACGACGTGCCGGGCGGTGATCTTGCCGTGATCGCCGACCCCACCGGAGCGGTGGTCGGGTTGATGACCTGGAACTACGAGGAGGCAACCGAATGAAGTCCCGCTTCCGCAGACTGGCGATCATGGCCACGGGCACCGTCCTGACCGCATGGCTGGCAGCGGGCTGCTATCCCTATGGCGGATCTCCCAGTGTCTACGGATCCGTTGGCGTGGGCAGCTACTACGGTGGCTATGGCGGGGGCTATTACGGCCCCATATACGGACGGCCTTATCCGCCCTATGGCAGCCGGCCGCCGGGCATGCGCCCACCGCCGTCGTCAGGACCCCCGCGTCCGATGAATCCGATCGCAAGGCCACCGAGCCCTGGACGCATGCCGTCGATGGGGGGTGGGCGAATGCCATCGATCCCGTCGATGCCGCGCCCGGGGCGTTTCTGAGATGGTAAGACGATGGTGCCGTTTACGGCGGGCGGTGACCACCCGGACGAGGTGACGAGCCCCGGCCGTCGCGCCGCCTTCCTGTCACCAGCGCGCTTGACTTGAAGGCCCTGCCGATGCGACGTTGGCTTGCGGGAGCTCTTCCCTGCCACGAGGTATCGCCTTGATCAAATTCAGCAAGTTTCCGGCCCTGGTTGCCGCCTGCCTGGCGGCTACGCTGGTCGCCGGCTGCGCCAGCGGGTCGCTCGCCAGCGAGGGAGCCGCCTCCGGTGCCAAGTCGGGCGCGCTGGGTGGCGCCGTCGCCGGCGCAATTGGCAGCGTCTTCTGGGGCGGCAACGTGTTGGGGAACATGGCAGCCAGCGCGGCCGTCGGCGCGGCGAGCGGTGCGGCCATAGGCGGCGCAGCCGGAGCCAGCGCCGACCAGGAGATCGAGCAACGGCGCGAACGGTCGGAGGCCGATGCGGCGCTTGCCAGCCGGATCGGGTCCGCCAACTACGAGGCAGCGACTGCGCTCGCGATGTGCAAGCACAAGAAAGCGATCGGCAAGGCACGTACCGCCTACGGAGTCGAGCAGAGTCCGGAGCGTAAGCGGTTCGCGCTGTTCATCGAGGCAATCGCCAACGAAGAGATGGGCGAGCCGGCCGCCGCGCAGAAGGTTTACCCATTGCTGGCCTCGACCGACCCCGATGGCGGCACGGTGAAATGGCCCGTTCCGAAGCACTGTCCGGAATCCTCGAGGTGCAGAGAGTGCGCCAGGAACATGGACTCAAGCCGATCTGCTGACCGCCTGCCGGCAATGCGCCGGACCTGAGGGAGGATCCGATCGATGCAAACCCAGACGCCTGCTTACCCGTGGCCGACGATTCCGCCGCGGCCCGCTCATCGGCCGGCGGCCGGCTGGATCGCGATCCTCGTTGTGCTGCTTGCGGTGGCCGGCTGTGCCTCTGCCCCCCGCCAGACCGAGTCGATGGACTACCGGGCGCGCGCCGAGACCCGGGTCGAGGGCGCGGTCCGGGTCTCCGCCGTGGCGCTGAGCCCGGCCGAGTCGGCGGCCAGCTTTGGCGTGCCGCTGGCCAAGGAAGAACATCCAGCCCGTCTGGCTCGAGATCGAGAACGGGGAGGACACGGATCTCTTCCTGTTGCTGCTCAGCGTCGACCCTGACTACCTCGCGCCGTCGGAGGTAGCCTGGAGTTTCAAGGGCAGGGACGGACGAAAATTCGAGGACTGGATCGACACCTTCGTCGAGCGCCACGTGCCGCTGGTGGCTCCGCCGCACAGCACGGTCTCGGGCTACGTCTATACGAATCTCGATCCCGGCGCCAAGGTGTTCGCGATCGACCTGTTCGGCGCCGGCGTCGCTCCGGTCTTTCGAGTTCGCGCAGCTGGTGCCGGGGCTGGAAACGGACTTCATGCGCGTCGACTTCGACCGGCTGTACCCGGAGGGCGCGGTACGCGACCTGGACCTCGCGGAGTTCCGGACCTACCTGGAAGAACTGCCCTGCTGCGTGCTGGGAGGCGACCAGAAGAGCCCGGGTGATCCCGCAAACCTGGTGATGGTCGGCGACGGGCCGCAGGTGCTCGCCGCACTGGTGCGCCAGGGCTGGGATCTCACCGAGACGATCCGTGGCGACACCAAGTGGCGAACCGCCATGTCCTCGATGTTCGGGTCGAACTACCGGACCTCGCCGGTGTCGCCGCTGTACATGTTCGATCGTGCGCAGGACATCGCGCTGCAGAAGGCGCGCGGCAGCGTCGACAAGCGCAACCACATGCGACTGTGGCGCGCGCCGGTTACGTTGAATGGGCAGAAGGTCTGGGTCGGCCAGATCAGCCGCGACATCGGCGTGAAGTTCTCGAGCAAGACCATCGTCACGCACAAGGTCGACCCGATCATCGACGAAGCGCGGCTCTACGTGACGCTGGACCTGGTCAGCTCGAGGTCGCTGCGGGCCCTCGGCTACGTCGAGGGCGTCGGCTATTCCGGCCGCGATGCGCCGCGCCGAAACTACACCGAGGACCCCTACTACACCGACGGCCTGCGCGTGGTGCTGATCGTCGGCGAAGACCGGACCGAACTCACCGACCTCGAGTACCTGCCCTGGGAATGGCCCTCCAGCGAAATCGCCGGCCACCCGGCCGGGCATCCCTGATCTGGTTGGCCGGGAAATCCTGCGCCGCTATCGGTCCCCTTTCCTGTCGCGCGCCGACTCCTCAGCAACGTGTGCCCCGACCAGGCCCGCGACCATCACGGCCAGGTAGGAAACGCCGACGATTGCCTCTGTGTAGGTCAGCACCCGCGCCGTGTTTGAAATGGGCGTAATGTCGCCGTAGCCCAGCGTGGTGAGCGTCACGAAGCTGTAGTACAGCCACTGGGTGCTGTGATCCTGTGGGATGCCGACTGCGGCGATGTTGAACGATCCAGGCGCGAGGAACTCGACCAGCTCGTAGGCCAGCGACCAGATCGTGCCCAGGAGAAGATAGACGCACAGCGCGCCGGTCAGCCGGTTTGTGCCATTGTGCAGGTAGAACAGGACCTGGCGAATCGCCGCCACGGCGGACAGGCCCAGAAATCCCATCAACGACAGGATGATCGCAAGCTGGTAGCGCGGTTCGCCGATGACCAGGGTGGCAATGCCCAGCGACACGCCGATCGCGGCCAGCGTCAGTCCGGGGGCAAACCACTTGCCCATGCCGCGAAGGCTCCAGATGCCGATCAGGAACAGGCACAGGGAAGCGACCAGCCGCGCGATCGCCGGCGGGAGCAGGCCCGCGTCCAGGGCGATGGGCTGCGCCAACAGGAAGACCAGCAGTGCGACCAGCATGTAGATGAAGTTGTTTTTCGCCACGTCAGCCATCCCGGCAAGCCTCAGGTCGCAATGGTAACCGGCCCGCAAACGATCAACAGCTTCCACCGGCGGCGGCCGGCACCGGACGCCCATCGAACGCCGTCACGTCGAAACCCGGTCTTGCGGCCCTTGCTGGACGCAGCCGCTCACGCCGACGCCCATCAGTCCCAATGCACGGGAGAAATCCATGAGCGAGCAATGCAGCAGCCGCAGGCTCTGCCGGGGCACGAGCTTGACCAATCCGGCGAACGACGTAGGGCTCCAGGGCAGCAGCACTGCCACCAAGCCGTCCGCACATTCTTCGACGACATAGCAAGGTGCTGCCGACCCGTCGTCCGCCATGAGCAGCGCCGGCCTGAAGTTCGACGAGTTCACGTCGAGGAAGCTTTCGGAAAGGGACTTGAGCATCGGGTACATCGGCAGTTTCGCCAGCACGCTGCGCTCGAACGCCGCGCCGACGACACCGGCGAGCGCGGACCGGGCGATCAGGCCGACGATCGCCGCGGCGATGAACAACAGCACGGCCGAGAGAACTCCCGGCAGATGCGTTCCGGAGAAGAATGCCTTCGGCAACAGCGGCACGATCGGATCCACCAGGGCGACGAGCAGCTGGAAGATCTGGCCCAGGGCGAGCCAGAGCAGCAACAGCGGCAGGAGGATCAGGAAACCGGTCAGGAGCGTGGACTTGATGGCTTTCATTGCAATTCTCGACTGGTCAGGCTGGCCGCTCGTCGTTTCCACGCAGAGCCGCCGGCAATTCATTCTTCCCGGATGCTATTGATCCTCGGCGCGCAAGCCCAGCGGTGACGCCTGCTTCAACTCGGCGAGCCCATCGACGAAGATCTGCGTCCAGCGCTTGAGCAGGCGTTCGAAGTCGGCACGGTTGGTCACGCGATTGGTCAACATCAGCAGGTCGCCGTGGCTTGACGCCTGCCGTCGGTCGACGACGCGGCCCAGCAACTGGCCCGTCTGCGCGTCGCGGATCTCGAGCGCCACGGTGGCTTCGCCGGCCCGGACGGTATAGGAATTGGTCCTGGCGGCCGTCGGTTTGTCCGGTGCGTTGACATACACGTTGACCAGCAGCGGCGTCAGCCGCAGCACGTCCGGGCCATCGGCGACGCCGACCTCCCAGCCGGCCTTGGCGAACCCCGCCGCGAGTATTTCGTCAAAGCCATCGGCGAAAGCGGCCCGGATATTCTCCACGTCACTGGAGTTGAGTCGCGCGCCCAACGTCAAGGCATTGCGGTTGATATCGCGCTGCCAGTTCTTTCGAAACTCGACGATCGGCGGGTCGATGATCACCCTGGTATAAACGCGAAAGTCCGCGCCGCGCCGCAGATAGGCGACCTGCACCTGCCTGGCCTCGATCTTTGCCAGGCCGTCCCAGGTTTCCTCCTCGGCCGCCACGACCGGCGTCGCGAAGGCCATCATCAGCAGGCTGGCGGCTGCCAGGCCCGGGATCCAGCTGCGTTGCATGCCACGTTCCATTCTATGGGTCTCCTTTCGGGTCAATGATGCCGCCCGGGAAGTGCACCGGGTGCAGCCAGGTTGCGTCGATGGACTCGAGCCTTGTAGCTCACCGGGGTCCCGCCAGGCGAATCAGCCCAGCACGTCCCGCACGATGCCAATGATGGCTTCCGCCTGGTCTTCATCCAGGATCAGTATGGGGCGAAATTCGATTGCCTGCGGTTCATATTCCGCCGGCAGGACGAGGATGCCCGCCTCGAAGAGCCTGCGGGTCATTTCATGGGAGTTCATCGTCTCCGAGAACAGGCCCATGCAGAGCCCCACCTGGTTGACGCGGAACGGCGCATTGGCAAAGCCTTCGCGAAACTGCTCGATCAGCCGCAGCACGTTCGCGCGAAATTCGGGGCGGGAGGTGATGTCGCAGACCGCGGCGGTGGCGACGCAACCCAGTTCATTGCCGCCGAAGGTCGACATGTGCGGGAACCCGGTATCCAGGAACCAGTCCTTGATGGCCGGCGCCATCAGCACCGCGGCGTTCGGGACGATACCGCCGCCAAGGCCCTTGGCCGTGGTGACGATGTCCGGGACGATGCCCTGCTGCTGCCACAGCCAGAAGCTGCCCGACCCGCCGAGCCCGGTCTGCACTTCGTCGACGATGAAGACGGCCCCCTTGTCGTCGCAGATCCTGCGGACGGCCTCGTAGTAGCCGGGCTCGGGTGCCGGGAATCCCAGCTGAGCCGGGCTGGCTTCGAGCAGCACGCAGGAGGTGTCGTCATCGACGACCGCGCGCAGCGCGGCGACGTCGTTGTACGGCACCTTGACGAACTCGGGGAAATCCAGCAGGTAGCGTTGGTGGGCCTCGGGCATTGTCGCCGGCCGCCATCGCGAAGCAGCTGCTGCCATGGTAGCTGCCCTTGAGCGAGACGAGCTTGCGGCGCCGGGTAAAGCCGCGGGCGGCGCGGATCGCGACCTCGTTGGCCTCCGAGCCGCTGGCCGCATAGGTGACGCCGGTCAGCAGGCCATCCGTGCTGGCGACCAGCTTCTCGGCCGCCACCGCCTTGTGGCCGGAGCACAGGAACAGGTTGCCGACTTCCAGCTGGCGCATCGCCTCGCCGAGCGCGGCCAGGACTTCGGGGTTGCGGTGCCCGAGGTTGTAGACCGAGCCGTTGCGATGACAGTCCCAGTACCACTTGCCCGTGTAGGCGTCCTGCACCCGGGCGCCTTCGCGCGCGCCATAGTGGATGCTCGTGCCCAGGGCCCTCATCAGCCTGGCCATGGCCGGACCGACATGCTGCGCGAAGGCCGCCTCGGCGGCGGCCGCGGTCGGGTAAGGCGGACCATGGGCGCATTCATCCCCACAACCACAACCGCGTTCCCGCTCGGGGATCGGCAAGAAAAGCCGCCGTTGCTGCAAGGGTATCGCAGCAACGGCGGCGTTCGAGCGGCTGGCCACGGCGTCACGCCATGAGCCGAATGTCCCGCTGTCGATCAGAACTTCATGCCCACCGAAACGCCGAAAGTCCGCGGCGGATGATAGGACTGCTCGACGTAGCCCAGCTGGCCGGACAGGTCGAAGGCGTAGTTCAGGGGCACTTCGTCAGTCAGGTTCTTGACGTAGGCCGCCACTTCATAGCGGTCGCCCGCACTGTTCCATGACAGCCGCGCGTTGAACAGGGCGACGGACCCCTGCTTGGTGCCGGGCGCATTGATGTTGTCGAAATACACCGAGGTGTTGTAGTTGCCATCGACCTGCGCCGCCAGCGCGCTGCCGCCCGACAGGCCCCAGGTGTAGCGCGCCATGGCATTCAGGCTGAACTCCGGCGCCAGGACCATCTCGCGGTCCTTGACCACGCCGTTGGAGTCCGCGACGTCCTTCACGTTCGTGTCGAGGTAGCTGAGGCCGGCCGAAATCTCCAGCGCGTCGGTCGGCAGGCCGGTCCATTCGAGCTCTGCGCCCTTGACCGTCGCGTCGGCATTGAACAGCAGCTGGTTCAGGCCCACGAACTGGAAGGCCTGCATGTCCTTGTAGTCGTAGTAGAAGGCCGCGCCGGACAGCCGGTTGCGACGGTCGCTCGATTCCGACTTGAAGCCCATCTCGAAACTGGTCAGGTTCTTCCGGCTTGACCGAGTAGACGGGTCAGGGGACCGGGCCGAATCCCGAGTTGAACGTCCCGCCCTTGAAGGAGTTGGCGATGCCGGCGTAGACCATCGTGGCGTCGCTGACGTCCCAGGTGACCTTCGCCGTATAGGACGTGTTCTTCTTCTTCTGCGTTTCCTTGGGATAGGCAAGCCGCCGGTGAAGCCCAGCGCATCCTCTGGAACCGTCAACAGGAAGACCTGCGTCATGTCCGTCTTGTCGTCCGAATAGCGCAGACCGCCGATCAGCGCGACGTCGTCGGTGATCCGGTACTCGAGCTGGCCGAACGCCGCCAGCGACGTGCGTCGTGGTGTCGAAAGTCGTGGTGGTCGAATCGGTACCGGAGCAAGCAACAGTGCCGGCGATCAGGGCCGAACAGGCTCTGTGTTCCCTTGTTGTTCAGGTCGAAATAGTACAGGCCGGCATTCCACAGCAGCTTGTCGATCTTCGCCCTGCAGCCTCAGCTCCTGGCTGAACTGCTTGACCTTGGTCGTGTAGTCCGTAAAGCAGAAGTCGGACAGGTGCACTGTCGCAATCCTGGATCTGGTGCTTGTTGAAGTCCTGGTAGTTGGTGATGGACACGAGGTCGACACCGCCGAAGTCCCAGGTCGAGGCGGGCCGTGCCGGACTTGAAGTCGGTGTTGGTCTTGAGACCGGCGCTGACGTTGATGTCGTTCAGGTCGCTGGTGCCGACGACGATGTCGCGGTTCGCCTGGTCAATTTCCGTCGGCACGACAGGGGCGCCGTTCTCGACGAACACGCCGGCGCGTAGCGGTAGGGGTTGCCGCCGGCGTTGTCGTTCTGCCGGCCTCGGCCGTCAGCAGCAGCGAACCGCTATCCGAGAGCTTGAAATCCAGCTGGCCGCGCGCCGCGGCGAGGTCGATCTGGTCGCCGTCCTTGCCGTCCGGGATTGACGTTGTGCCGCACGCCGTCATTCGTGTGGTAGAGGACGGACAACCGACCCGCCACCGAATCGCTCAGCGGACCGCTGACTCGCGAATTCTGCCTTGATGTCGCCAAAGGACCCACCGCTCAGGCGCGCGTATCCCTCGAACGTATCGGTGGGCCGCGCGGTCAGGTAGCTGACGAGGCCGCCGGTCGCGTTGCGCCCGAACAGCGTGCCCTGCGGTCCCTTGAGGACTTCCACGCGGTCCAGGTCATAGAGGGCGAAGTCGAGGCCCGCCAGGGCGCCCTTGTAGACCTCATCGACGTAGACCGCCGACGGGCTCTCGTTGAAATCGCGGAAGTCGTTCAGGCCGACACCGCGAATGGAGATATTCGGCACGTTGCCGACGCCCTGGACCGGCGCGATGGCGAGACCCGGCGTGTACTGGGCGATGTCGTTGCCGCTTTCGACGCCCAGTCTTCACCAGCGTCTCGCCGGTGAGAACGGTGACGGCGACCGGCGTGTCCTGGACGGACTGTTCGCGCTTCTGCGCGGTGACCGTGATCTCGTCGAGTCGGGCCTGCTCCTGTGCCATCGCCGTCGCGAGAGGCAATGCGACGAGACCCAGTGAGAGCCACGATGTGTTGAATGTTTTCATTGGTGACATCCTGAGATGAAGTAGTGTTATCGACTGGGACGTCGGCGAGTAAATGCTGCCGGAACCCCCAAATATCCTTACAGGCGATCCCCGGAGACTTTGCGCGCTGAAGGTGCGCCAATCTCGAGGACGCGCTAATATCCTACTGTCGCGTTTCACCATGAATTGTGAGCGTATGACTATTTATTGTTTTTGGGCGACTTAACTGAGGGGGCAGCTACGCCTGGCTCGCGCGCCAGTCGACGTGCCGTCACTTGGCGATCTGTCGGCGCCACTGCCTTGGCGTCATGCCGTACCAGCGGCGGAACGCGTGATTGAATGCGCTCTGGTCGGCATAGCCAAGCATGTAGGCGAGATTGCCCATCGGCAGGTTTCTGGTGGACAGGTAGTCCCGCGCCATCTTCGAGCGGGATTCATCCAGGAGTTCGGCGTAGGTCAGGCCCTCAAGCTTGAGCCTTCTCTGCAACGTGCGCCGGTGCATGCCGAGCTGATCGGCGAGGACGTCGACCGAGAATTTGCCGGTCGGAATCAGCTTGATCAGCAGTGACCGAACCGCCGCAGCGAGATCCTCGTCGGCATCCAGTACGCGCGAATCCAGGTATTCCAGCAGGAAACCATAGACCTGCTGGTCATCGATCGGGTTGCGGGACTTCAGGTCCTTGCGGCTCGAGAATGATCCCGTCAAAAGGCGCCCGGAATCTTATCGGGGTGCCGAAATATTTCTCGTAATCAGTGCCTTCGATCCGTCGCATGCCGGCAATAAACTGCCTTGGGCAGATAGTCCTCGCCGAGAAAGACACGCGGGACCTTGATTGCCGTCAGCAAGGACTCTTCTATCCATTGATTGGCATGGGCGCGAAGCCAGTCGTCCATTCTGCAGCTGCCAGCTTGCGGTGTCCCGCCCCACCTCCAGGACCGGCGTATAACCCGTGTTATGGGCGCGCATGTAGTTCATGCAGGACGTCAGGCCGTGCTCCAGGTCCTTGGAGTATTTGAATATCAGGATGATCGGACCCAGGAAGGACAGGTCGCGATGCTCGGAGAGCCGAATGCCGAAATTCCCGCAACCGGTGGCGGTGGCAGCCAGATTCATAGGCGATGACGACCGACCGGAACGAGATCCACTCGTCCGGTCGATCGACGACGTCGGCATCCAGTCCGGCACGCTTCAGGATGTCCTTCGGATCCGCGCCCAGTTGCACGACCAGGTCGCCGAATCCTTGCATGTCCGGGCGCGTACCGAGGTATCCACGGTCGAGAAGGCGCTCGAAGCTGGTTACCTGTCGTCACAGAATAACAAATTTCTGGCACCTGAGCACAATCTGATCGGGCGGTACTTGCTAGGATCTGGGCTCCCCCAATAGGTCCGGGTCCGCGCCGGAGCGGCATCATGGTGGCTGGCATGAGTTCCCGATTCGTCCGCGTCATCGTCATTCCCGCCGCCGTTTTCCAGAGCGTGATCTTCGGCGGCGCCTACGGCACGGGAGCGGAAATCTGCCGAATTCATCAGCAGCCTCGGTCCGGTCGGGGGCCTGCTGGCGCTGGCCGTGGCAGGCCTTGGCTGGGGCCTGACCCTGGCCCTGAGTTTCGAGCTGGCCCGGCTCGAGCAGACTTACGAGTACCGCGGATTCCTGAAGGCCCTGATCGGTCCAGGCTGGATTGCCTTCGAAATCCTGTTCGTGGTCTCGCTGCTGATCGTCCTTGCCGTGAACGGCTCGGCTGCGGGCAGCGTCCTCAATGACCAGCTGGGCGTGCCGTCCCTCGTGGGCGTCGGCCTGATGTTCGCCGCGGTCATCGGGCTCAACTATGTCGGGCGGACCCTTCTCGCAGAGTCCATGTCGATATGCATGATCGCGCTCTGCCTGGTGCTGATCATCTACAGCGCGATGACCTTCATCCAGTTTCACGACTCGATAGCACTGACATTTCGTGAAGCCCCCTCACAGGGCAACTGGATGGCCCGTGGCCTGCAGTACATGCTCTACAGCACGGGCGTCGTTCCGGTGCTGCTGTACTCCGCCAGGGACATCCAGACGCGGGGCGAAGCCATCGTCAGCGGGTTCACGGCGGGGCTTCTGGGCGTATTTCCCGCGCTCGTGTTTCACTTCACCTTCATGGCCGATCCCGCCTCGCTGGGCGAGAAGCTGCCCACCTACTACATGATCGGCAAGCTGGCCGAGTCCGTGGCTCATGGTCGCGTACATCATCGTCCTGTTCGCCATGATCATCCAGACCTGCGCGGGACTGCTGCAAGGAGTCGATCGAGCGGCTCGACGCCTGGCTGCTGGAGCGGCGCGGCCGCAAGGGCGACCCGCTGGCCCACTCCGTCCTGGCCGGCGCCGTGCTGCTGGTCAGCCTGCTCCTGGCGAGCTTTGGCATCACGGCGCTGGTCGCCAAGGGCTACGGCAACATGGCGTGGGGCTACCTGATCATCTACATGATCCCCCTGCTGACGGTCGGCGTCTTCAAGATCTGGCGAAAGACCGGCTAGCCCGTGTCTCCGCCTGTTACTGCAGCGCCCTCTGCATGGCGGCCGTGACCGTCGCCACGATCTGGTCCGCTTCCTTCTCGGTGAGGATCAACGGAGGCGCGATCAGCAGGACGTTGCAGCGCCCCGGTACCGTGTTGCTGTTGCGCCCGAGAATGCACGCCGTTCCTGACGCAGTCGCCGACAATGCGCATGACCACGCCGTCCGCCAGCGGGACCTTGGTATCCCGGTCCTCGACCAGTTCGATGCCCATGATCATGCCCTTGCCGCGAATCTCACCCGCGTAGGGATGATCTGCCAGCGCTTGCTGGAACTGCCGCAGCATGTAGGAGCCGACCTTCGCCGCATTCTCCGGCAGCCGCTCGTCCTCGACGATCTGGATGGCCCTGAGCGCCACTGCGGACGCCACCGGATGACCGCCGAAGGTGTTGATCTGCCGGAAGTGCTGCATCGCCGACGGATCCCCGTCGAACTTCTCGAAGATGCTTTCCCTGACCACCGTCGCGGCCACCGGTATGTAGCCGCTCGCCAGGCCCTTCGCGAAGGTGTAGATATCCGCCTGGGTCTTCCAGTGCTCGTAACCGAACATGGTGCCCAGGCGACCGAAGCCGGACACGACCTCGTCGAAGATCAGCAGGACGCCGTAGCGATCGCAGATTTCGCGGACCCGGGGAATGTAGTTGTCCGGCGGCACCAGGACGCCCCCGCCGGAGATCAGCGGTTCCATGATGAAGGCCGCCACCGTCTCGGCTCCCTCGTGAATGATGGTCTCCTCGAGCTGATGCGCACACTCCTCGCCGTGTTCCTCGACCGTCAGCTTCGGAGTGCCTGCGATACGGATAGGGCGGCATGACGTGAATGAATCCAGCCGGACCCGGCTCGTAGCCCACCTTGCGCTCGGCCTGCCCGGTAGCTGCCATGGCGCCCATCGTGTTGCCATGGTAGGCGCGGTAGCGCGAGATGATCTTGAAGCGTCGCTCGCCCCCGTTGCCTGCCTGCAGGTGGTACTGGCGCGCCATCTTGAAGGCGGCTTCGTTCGCCTCCGATCCGCTGCACGAAAAATAGACGTGGCTGTCGAATCCCAGCAGCTGCTGGAGTTTCTCGGCCAGTGCCACGACCGGGGCGCTGGTCATGATCGGCGCGAGGTAGTTCAGCTCGGCCATCTGGCGCCCGGCCACCTCGGCCAGCTCGGTGCGCCCGTAGCCGACATTCACGCACCACAGCCCGGCGATCGCGTCGAGGAAGCGGTTTCCGTTCTGGTCCGTGATGAAGCAACCCTTGGCGCTGACCATGCGGTTGGGCTGCGCGCCGCGCAGGGCCCGGTGCTGGGTCATCGGGCGCCACAGGTGATCTGGCAGGGCCTGGTTCTTTGCGTCATTCATCGTCGCTTACCTTTTCCAATCCGGTACCGTCTCCGGCATCCCGGTTTCTGCTGCTACGGCGGGGCCCGGGCTATTCGATGGAGGTCTTGATCCTCATGTCGACCAGCCCCTGGGTCAACGGCGAGGTGACTCCCGCGGTCTTGACGTCGAGCAGGGCCGAGATCGACTCGTTCTTCTTGAGCGCGCGTTCTATCGCAGGCCTGATCTCGGCAGGCGCGGTCACGGTCTCCGCATACGCGCCGCCGCCCTCGAATACCGCCGCGTAATCGACGTCGCGCAGGCTGGTGGCCGACACCTGCCCCCACATGGCCTTTTGCTGCGCCTGGATCATTCCCCACTGGGCGTTGTTGGCGACCAGGATGGTCACCGGGGCATTGTGATCGATCGACGTCTCCAGGGGCGTCAGGCCCGGGGCCAGCCCCAGCGAGCCGTCGCCGGTCACCAGCACGACGTTCGAGCCGGGATAGGTCATCTTTGCCGCGGTCGCGTAGGCCGGGCCGGTGCCCATCTGCTCCCACGGCCCCGGACTGACGATGCCCTTGATCTTGCGTCCTTCCAGCGCCCACAAGCCGACTGCCGTTTCAAACCAGGCTGCGACATCGCCGCCGTCGATGACGATGATGTCGTCTTCGCCGAGCGACATCAGCGCGTCGTAGCACAGCCGCAGCGGGTGGATCGGCTGGTCGTCGGAGGTCAACAGCGGGCGGAGCTCCGCGTAGCTCTCCAACCGGCGCTGCCTGACGCGCTCCAGCCACTCGTCCTCGACCTTGAAGGCATTGGACTCGGCCGCCAGCGCCTTCAGGAACATCTGGACGTCGCTGCAGATGCGCATGTCGACCAGCATGTTGTTGCTGAGTTCGCGTGCGGTCGGGTTGACCGCGATCATCTTGAGCTCGGTATTGAACAGCGGCGCCGCGCCGAAATTGAGGGGGAAGTCCAGGCGTCCGCCGAGCAGCAGCACCAGGTCCGCCTCTTCTCCAATCAGTCGCGAGCACGGGTTCTGGTGATAGTCGACGATGCCCATGTTCGCCTGGTGCGACATGTCGTACAGCTTCAGGTGCGTCACCGGGACAAACACCGGGATGCCGTAGCGGGCGGAGAACGACTTCAGTTCGTCTTCCGCGTGACTGAACCAGGTGCCCGGGCCCGCGATGATGACGGGCTTGCGCGCTTTCTTCGTCAGCTCGAGCAGCTCGGCGATGTCCTCGGGATTCGGCACGGGCTTGTGCACTTTCTTCCGCCGCGTGTCGAACTTCCGGGACCCGGCGGGCTGCTCCAGCTCGACGCGCCCGGAGAACAGGAAGTTGGTCGGGATCGCGAGCTGCACGGGCCCTGTCGGCTGGTTGATCGCGATGTCATAGGCCTTGTCGAAGAACCAGCCGATCCGCTGGGGGTCGTTGACCTCGATCGCGTACTTGGTCATGCACTTGACGACGTCGGCCTGCGGCATTTCCTTGAACCCGGCGTTGTCGAAGTTGTTCGTATTGGCCGAGGCGCTGACGAAGATGACGGGATCGCCGCTGTAGTGCGCCTCGGCGACCGCAGAAACGTAGTTGGTGAAGCCGCTGGGTTCCGCCAGGCAAACGGCGGGTTCCCGGGTCAGCCTTGCCATCGCCGCGGCCATGAAGCCCGCTTCGAGCTCATTCCGGCAGCCTATGACCTCGATGCCGAAATGCTCACAGCCCATGAACGCGGGATTGATGAAGCCGCCACAGACCGAGAATATTCTCTTGATTCCCTTGTCCGCCATGGCCTTGGCAAGCAGGTGTCCACCGGCGATCTTTCCGGCAAGCGGACCAGCGGCCTTGTCGGCAAGCGGTTTTTCAGCGACGGACATGTTTCAGCCTCCGTTCGATCGTTTGGTGGCCGTTCCCCGGCCGGGTCTGGTGACGTGATTCTGGTGGAAAACCCGTCCCGGCTATTGGTATCCCGTGACTAATTATTGTTTTCAAGCGTCACGTTGCGCCGCCTGATCGCTGCGCGTGAAGTGCCATCACCTCGTCGGCCAATCATCACTCAGGTGAATGAATTGTATTCAAACAATTGATTTTCTTTGCGATGCAGTTTGTGTCACGGTTTCTCCGTACGGGCGGGAGGGCCCGTCATCCGGCCGTGACTGGTCGAGGAATTTCGCGGGGGGCAAGCGATGGTAATCATCAAGCGGACGCAACCCGCCCGGGTTGACCGCCGCCGCCCTGCCACAGTCGCGGCAGTTGCACAGATCCAGACATCGAACCCGGGATCCACATAGGAACGCCGATGGCCAAGACGCAGAAACCGCTGCAGTTCAAGCAACCGGAAAAGAGCTACGACGTCGTCATCATCGGCGGCGGCCTGCACGGCCTCGCGGCGGCCTATTACCTTGCCCGATATCACGGCATCAAGCGCGTTGCGGTCCTGGAACGTCGCTATCTCGGATTTGGCGGCTCCGGCCGGAACACGGAAATGGTCCGTTCCAACAAGCGCGCCCACGAAACCCTGCCCTTCTACAAGGAGAGCCTGGAAATGTGGGACGGCCTGAGCGCCGAGCTGGACTGGAACCTGATGGTCCAGAAGAAGGGGCTCATCGCGCTGGCCCACAGCGACATGGAACTGGCCGCCATGCGCATGCTCAGCGACAGCCAGCGCAGGGCGGGCATCAAGATCGAGATGCTGGGCCCGAAGGAACTCAAGAAGATGGTTCCTTCGCTGGACACCAGCGACAAGCCGGCGCTGCCGATTTTCGGCGCCCAGTTCCACCCCGAAGGCGGAACGGTCCACCACGATGCGGCCGTCTGGGGATATGCGAAGGCTTGCGCCCGATACGGTGTCGACATCTGTGTCGGGGTCGAGGTGACCGGAATCAATATCGAGGCGGGCAAGGTCACCGGCGTCGAGACCACCGCAGGCCGCATCGCGGCGGCCAAGGTCCACGTCGCCGTCGGCGGCTACTCGTCGGAAATCGGCCGGATGATCGGGATGAACTTCCCGGTAACGACCATTGCGATGCAGGTGATGACGACCGACATCATGGAGCCGTTCCTCGACTACTACGTCGCCTCCCCGCGCCTGCATTTCTATACCCAGCAGACCCTGAAAGGCGACCTCATCCTCGGCGGACCCCTGGACCACTTCCAGTCGTGGAACTCCTACACCACCTGGGAAGAGTCCGTGGACCGGGCGATGAAGATCGTCGAGTACTTTCCCGACCTGGCGCACGTCCGGATCGTGCGGACCTGGTCGGGCCTGTGCGACTGCACCGGGGACTCCGCTCCAGTCATGGGCGGATGCGGCATCGACGGCCTGTCGCTCGATATCGCCTGGGGCTACTACGGGTTCAAGTCCGTCCCGGCGTCGGGCAAGTACTCGGCCGAGTACATCGCCACGGATCGAATGCCCGAGAAGATCAGGCATTTCGGGCTCGACCGGTTCTACGACAGGCGACTGGTTCGCGAAATCATCTTGTGACAGGTAAGGCGCATGGCATTTCTCATTGACTGTCCCAACTGCGGGGGTCGCAACCCCTACGAATTCAAGTTCGAAGGCGCGTGCAAGCGCGCTCCCGATCCAGGCGCCGACATGAAGGCGTGGTGCGACCATCTTTTCTTCCACGACAACCTGCCGGGATTCCAGGACGAATGGTGGTTCCACACCATGGGCTGCAGGGAGTGGATAAAGGTCAGGCGCAACATTGCCACTCATGAAATCAGAAGCATCGAGGAATAGACCCATGGCCGGCCGACTGCCCGACAGCCCGACACAGGTCTTTGACCGGACCAGGCCGGTGAAGATCTACTACCAGGGGCGGTCCATCGAGGCGTTCGAAGGGGACACCGTCGCCGCCGCGCTGCTGGCCGCGGGGGTCGACACCTTCTCGCGCTCGTTCAAGTACCACCGGCGCCGGTCGCCGTCGTGCCTGAGCGGCCAATGTTCCCGCTGCACGATGAATGTCGACGGGCGAATGCACGTCAAGACCTGCCAGACGTCCGTCACCGAAGGCATGGTCGTGGAGCCCCAGGGAAATGTCGACTTCGATCCCAAGGCGGTGGCCGGCTCGTTCTCCTGGGCGATGCCCGCCGGCTTCTACTACAAGATGTTCTACAAGCCCCAGTGGTTCTGGAAGCGGGTCAAGGAAACGATCCGTGCGATGCCCGGCAGCATGGCCGAGGTCAAGCCGCTGGCCACCAAGGCGAAATTCGATGCCGTGAACCTGACCCCGGAAGTGCTGGTGATCGGTGGCGGACTCGCCGGCATGGAGGCTGCCCTGACCGCGGCGCAGGCCGGCATCAGGGTCGTCCTGGCCGAGGCGGACCCGCAGCTGGGTGGCTTCGAGGCCTTCCAGGGCGAAGCCGGCTACCGTCGGGCGCAGGAATCGGTTCGCCGCGTGGAGCAGAACGGCAACATCAAGGTCCTCACCCACACGACCGTGTCGGCCATTTTCCCGGACGGCCTGGCGGTATGCGTCCAGTCATGCGGCAGCGGCGAAGGATTCGTCGAACGCAGCTACCTCGTCAGGCCGCGGGCTGTCGTCGTCGCAACCGGGACCGGCTCGATGCCGATGGTGTTCGCGCATAACGACAGGCCCGGCATCATGTTGCCCGAGGCGGCGCAGCGACTGATCCATCTCTGGGGCATCAAACCCGGCAGCCAGGTCTTGCTGGCCGGCGGAGAGGACCATCTGGCCGAGGTGGCGCTGCAGCTGCTCGACAAGGGGGTCGGCCTGGCCGGCCTGGTCGACTACCGCAAGGACGGCCTGGATGAAGGCCTGAGATCGAAGCTTGCCGGGAAAGGCGTCCGGATCTGGAGCGGCTACACGATCACCGGCTCCCGCGGTCGCAAGAGAGTGACGGGGGCCACCCTGGCTGCCGTCGACGGTCCCGGCACCGAGGAGGTGCGTTGCGACACCATCGTCGCGTCGTCCGGTCGTTATCCGCGGCACAAGCTGCTGGGGCAGGTTGGCGCCAGGATGATCTATGACGCCGGGCTGAATTTCTACCTGCCCGATGGCTTGCCGCCGTCCTACCAGGCCGCCGGCAGGTTGCTCGGCCTCGAAGATCCCGAAGCGATCAAGGCGCAGGGCCGAAGCGCTGCTGCAAGGACCTTGAAGAGTCTCGGTGTGCGGGTCACTTCGGTCGACCAGCAGGCCGCAGGGGCCACTGACAACGCATCAGCTGTGAGCGCCGTCGCTCTCCAGCCGCTGATGACGAGCGACAAGGACAAGAAGAAGACGTTTGTCTGCTATTGCCATGATGTCAGTGAGGCAAACATCGAGCAGGCGATCGCCGACGGGTTCGACAACATCGAAACCTGCAAGCGGTACACGACCGCGACCCAGGGAACCTGCCAGGGCGGCATGTGCGAAGCGAATTTCGCGCATCTCCTGGCCAAGAAGCGGCCGGAACTCGAGGCACGAAACCTGCCCACCACGAGGCCTCCGCTGGCGACGATCAGCCTGGGCTCGCTGGCCGCCGGGCACCACGATCATCCGCAGCTCTCGCCGCTTCATCATGTCCAGCTCGAACAGGGTGGCAATGCCGCCCGGATGGGCGCCTGGATGCGGGTGATGGACTTCGGCGACCAGGAGGCGGAGAGCCTCGCCGTCCATCAAGCGGCCGGCATCTGCGACGTTTCCATGCTCGGCAAGTTCCGGGTTTTCGGACCGGATGCGGAAAACCTCCTCAACCGGATCATGACCAGGAAAATCGACAACCCGGCCGCCGACAAGATCCTGTACTACGCGGCCTGCAACCAGGCGGGCGTACTCATCGACGATGGCGTGGCGCTGAAGATGGCGGATCACGATTACCTTGTGACCACCACGACCGGCCGCGCGCCCCTGACCGAAGAATGGTTCTCCCGCTGGCGTCGCGAGGAAGACTGGCAGGTCTGGATGGTGAACCTGACCGACGCCAGGGCCAGCATCAATCTTGCCGGACCCAGGGCGAGGGAAATACTTTCCACGCTGACCGCCGGAGATGTTTCCGACGAGGCCCTGCCGTTCCTGAACTGGGCGAGGCTGGAGGTTGCCGGGGTCAAGGTGATCGCCATGCGCATGGGCTTTGTAGGCGAGCTGAGCTACGAAATGCTCTGCCCCTCCAGCCAGGCCGTCTTCCTCTGGAATCGACTCCTGGAAGCGGGCAGACCTTTCGGCCTGAGGCCGTTTGGACTCGAGGCGCTGAACATCTGCCGGCTCGAGAAGGGACACCTGGTGCCCGGTATCGATACCGACGCCTTTACCACCCTTGTCGAAGCCTCTTTCGGCTGGATCCTGAATCGCAAGAAGACGGAGACCGTCGGCAAGCCCATGCTGGACCTGTACACGGACCAGGATCTCCGGCAACAGGTCATTGCATTCAGCCTGGATGGCCGGTCGCCGATCGCCGATGGTTGCCTGGTGGTCAACGGACCCCTGCAGCTCGGCCGCGTCACCAGCATTCGCTACAGCCCATTGCTCGGCAAGACCATTGGGCTGGCGCTGGTTGACCGGCACGAAGACTGGCACGAGGGCGGAAAGGTCCGGCTCTGGCACGAAGGCGGGAGGTCGAGGCCGATTTCGTGAAGCCGCCGTTCTACGATCCTGCCGGCGAGAGGATGAAGATGTGATCACGCGCACGCGAGCAATCGTTCTGCCTGACTGGGCCGGGAAGCCCGTGGAAGAAGAGCTGGCCGGTTGGCCGGTGGTAGACCGCTTCGAGCCGCCCGAGGGAGCTTGTGGCGTCGGCCTGACCGACCTGAGTCATCGTCCCAAGGCCGTCGTGCAGGGACCGGCTGCCGAGAAGCTGGGCGCACTGAAGCCGGGCCAGGCCATGTGGACCGGCCAGGCCTTGTGCGGATGCCTGAAGCCGGGTGAGGCGATCGTCTTCGACCTGACCGGCCCCGTGGAGCCGCAGTGGCCGGATGCGGCCTATACCGACGTGACCGACGGCTGGGTCCTGCTGGGATTGTGGGGTCCGAAATCGCTGGACGTGGTCCAGCGGCTGGTGGCCGCCGACGTCGAGCGGCCCGACATCGCGGGTCCCGTCTACCTGGCAGCGAGTTCTCATGGCATCCGTGTCCAGCTGATCAACCTGAGAGGACGGAGCCCCGGCTTTGTCATTGCCTGCGATCGATCGCACGCGCAGAACCTGTTCGAGGCCTGCCTCCGGGCCGGCCGCCAGTTCGACCTGAAGATCACCGGGACTAAGGGCCTTTGACGACTGGCTCAACGGCACTGCGCTCGTCGTCGACTCACTGAACCATCCGGCACCGCCCGTCCGACATGCCGAACCGCCTTACGGAGCTCTTGCATCATCATGACCCTCGAACATTCGACCCAGAACTACATCCTGACGATGTCCTGCCCGGACACGACGGGCGTCGTCGCCGCAATCACCGGATTCGTTGCGGAGCGTAGTGGCCTGATCACCGAGGCCGCGCACTTTCTCGACGAGTACTCCGATCGCTCCTTCATGCGGACCGCGTTTCGCGGCGACGGACTGCCGGCGCGTGACGAACTGGCTCGCCAGTTTCAATCCGTCGCAGACCGCTTCCAGATGGACTGGTCACTGCACGATGCGACGACCAGGTGTCGGGCTCTGATTGCCGTATCGAAACAGGGGCATTGCCTCAACAGCCTGCTGCATCGCTGGAGCATCGGCGTGCTGCCCATTGACATCGCCGGCGTCGTCTCCAATCACGAAACCCATCGGCGTCTCGCCGAGTGGTACGGCCTGCCCTTTCACCACTTTCCCGTCGACAAGGATCGCAAGCTGGAGCAGGAGTCGCAGCTCCTGGCGCTCTTCGAACGGGAGAAGTGCGACTTGTTCGTGCTGGCCCGCTACATGCAGGTCCTGTCCGACCAGACGTGCCGCCAGCTCGCCGGCCGGTGCATCAATATCCATCACTCATTCCTGCCGGGTTTCAAGGGCGCCAAGCCGTATCACCAGGCCTATGAGCGGGGCGTGAAGATCATCGGCGCCACGGCGCACTACGTCACCCCGGACCTCGACGAGGGCCCGATCATCGAGCAGGGCGTCGAGCGCGTCGACCACACCATGGGTCCAGACGACCTGATCGAGATCGGCCACGACCTCGAGAGTGTCGTGCTCAATCGCGCGGTGCGCTGGCACGCCGAGCACCGCGTCTTCGCGGCAGGCAATCGGACCATCGTGCTTCGGTCATGAGCTGACT